>JACFNC010000038.1 GCA_019455065.1 Rhodospirillales bacterium | reverse complement strand
GGGGTGGCTTCCCAAAAAATCGGCCCTGTCGCTGGCGATGTCCCGCGCTTCGCCCACCAGCATAGGACTATCGCCAGGAAGGAACCAAGATATCAAAGGCTTAGCGGTTTTCGTTCCGGCCATCCGCCGATCGCTCGCCCGGCTGCGAACTGTCGCCGCCTGTCGAGCCCGCTGGACCCCGGATCGGATTCCTGCTGGACCCCGGAAACCACCGGGCATCCACCGCAACGCAAAGGGGAGAGCGAGCCCTTCGGCGCACTCTCCCCATCTTGCCTTCGGAATAGCACGATCATGTTGCAGGTGTCGAAGGAAAAAGTGTTGCAACACATTGGAGTCGCTCATGCATTCAGCCGCGCCGCGATCTTGGTGAGCGCCAGCTGCCAGCGCCGCCAGGCGGTGGTGCGGTCGCAGCCGAGCTCGCCGCTGATCTGCTTCCATGGCACCCGCGCAGCGCGGGACCAGACGAGCTTGCGCTCTGCTTCCTCGATCCACAGCACCCAGTCGAAGGTCTGCTCCAGCCGGGTGATCGCCGCGGCCGAGGGCCAGACCCGCATGGGCTGCGGTTCCATCGCCGCGATCTCGCGGCTCGTCCGAACGATGTCGGGCCAGGTGTTGAAATAGCCCTGCACCTTCACCGGCGGCAGCTTGCGCAGGGTGCGGAACGCCTCCTCGAAATGGTCGGCGACGCAGTCGGCGGTCCAGATGCGATCAGCCATGGCGCACCTCCCGTGCCGCCAACCGTCCCGCTTGACCCGCTCGGGATCGCGGCGCTCGCCGCCGTAACCGTTGGGATGAAAGCGCATGGTCCTCATGCGCCGCCTCCCTTGCTGCTCCGCGCCATGGCCAGACGGGCCTGTTCGGCCCGGCGACGGTTCCGGTCGTTGTCGAGGTCGATCCGGCTGAGCCCGGTCTCGCGATCGACATGGCTGCCTTTGCCGTGGCGGGCCCAGGCGATCAGGGTGTTGGCGATCCTGTCCTGCATGTGCAGGATGGAGCTCTGCGCCGAGGTTGCCATCAGGGGCGCGAGGTACGTGGCGAGAAATGCCAGCCAGTCGGCAGGATTCGCCACCACGACCTGCTCCACCAGAGCGAGGGGCGTTTCGATGACAACGAGAATACCCTGTGTCTCGCTCGGCCAGACCCGGATTTCCAGTCCGGCGGAGATCATGCCCTCCTCGGTCAGCAGCGTGTATTCGCAGCCGAGCACACGTTCGAGCGCGTGGTGCCAGTCCAGGCGTTCCGTCTGGCTGAGGCGGTCGGCCTCGTGATACCAGCCGGGCAGGTCCGTGTCGGTGAAACGCCCGGCGTCGTAGACGCGCATCCTGTCGAACATCATGCCTGTATCTCCTCTGTGGTCATGAGAGTTGAAGCGGAGCGGATTGCCACCGCCTCCAGCCGGGCCGCGAGCGCGTCGAGCGCGCCGCGCCGCGTGGCGAGCACGGCCTGCATGCTGGCGGTCAGCCGGGATGCGAGGGCGTCGAGACGGTCCAGGTCTGATGGGTCGATTGCGACGGGCGCGGCGGAGTCGCAGGGCTTCAGCTCGAAACTGGCGAGCGGCCCGAGACGATTGGTGAGCCAGGCTTCCGGATCGGGAATGCGGGCGAGATCGACGCGGGCGGTCCGCGCGCGATGGCCGGGGCCGGCCGGGCGCCAGGTCACCTCCGCAGAGGAGTGTGACATTTGGCTATTATAGAGATCCCTATAATAGCAGTTTGTCACACTCCTCGACCGATCCTGCCGGGCCGCGGCCGCCGTGGGCCAGAGGTCGGGAAAGCAGGCGGCCATGTCGGCGGCGTTGTCCAGCACGATGCCCGAGAGCGCCATCAGGTCGCGCCGTGTCGGCTTGAGGTCGGACCAGGGCACCAGCGCGTCCACCGTCACCGGCAGGACGACGTCGGTCATGAGGTCGATTTCCAGCGCCGTGTCGGCGGTGCGGTTGACGCCGCGGCCGCGCCCCATGGCCTGGATCAGCTCGCCCTCGCAGATGCTCCAGCGCACCGCCTCGGCAATCGGGTCGGCATGGG
>JACFNC010000037.1 GCA_019455065.1 Rhodospirillales bacterium | reverse complement strand
AAGATTTCGACCTGTCGCTGGTGGGCTTCTCCGACGGCGAACTCGACAAGCTGCTGGCCTTCGTGCCGGACGGCGATGGCGAGGAAGGTGGTGGTGCCAGCGTTCCGCCGGTGACCATTCCCGAGCCGCCGCGCAACCCGGCGTCGCGGATGGGCGATCTGTGGATCCTTGGCGACCACCGGCTTCTGTGCGGCGACGCGACCAGCCACGAGGACGTCCGCCGCCTGATGAACGGTGAACGGGCAATCCTGTTCGCGACCGACCCGCCCTATCTGGTTGACTACGACGGCTCCAACCACCCGACCCGGAATAAAGACTGGTCGGCGTCCTACGGCACGACCTGGGATGACAGCTCGCAGGGAGCTGAGCTCTACGACGGCTTCATCGCAGCGGCAGTGGCCGAAGCCATCACCGAGGATGCCGCCTGGTATTGCTGGCACGCCTCACGCCGCCAGGCGATGCTGGAAGCCTGCTGGGAAAAGGCCGGCGCCTTTGTCCATCAGCAGATCATCTGGGTGAAGGACCGGGGCGTGCTGACCCGCTCGCATTACCTCTGGAAGCACGAGCCCTGCTTCATGGGCTGGCGCCGCCCCAACCGCCCGCCGAAGGTGTCCGAGCAGACGCTGCCCTCGACCTGGGAAATGCCCAGCTTCGCCAAGGACGAGCGCCCCGACCATCCGACGCCGAAGCCGCTGGACGCCTTCGGCATTCCGATGCGCCAGCATGTGGCGCGGGGCGGTCTGTGCTACGAGCCCTTCTCGGGCTCCGGCTCGCAGATCATGGCAGGCGAGGCCAATGGCCGCCGCGTCTTCGCGATGGAGATCAGCCCGGCCTATGTCGATGTCGCCGTGGAACGCTGGCAGGCGGAGACCGGCCGCGAGGCGATCCTCGATGGCGATGGCCGGACCTTCGCAGCCGTGAAGGCCGAACGGCTGGGGGCCGACACCGACACCGACGCTGCCGCCTGATGGCCGTCTATTACAACGATTCCGACCCCGCGGCCTGTGCCTGGCTACGGGAGCTTATCGCCGCCGGCCAGCTGCCGGACGGCATGGTGGATGAACGGTCCATCCTCGACGTGGAGCCGTCCGATCTGCGCGGCTTTACCCAATGCCATTTCTTCGCCGGCATCGGCGGCTGGCCCCATGCGCTGCGCCTTGCCGGCGTGGCCGAGGACCGGTTCGTCTGGACCGGTTCGCCGCCCTGCCAGCCCTTCAGCCAGGCCGGGCAGCGCAAGGGACAGAACGATGAGCGCCATCTCGCCCCCGCCTTCCTGCGCCTCGTTGCCGCCTGCCGTCCGGGCCTTGTCTTCGGCGAGCAGGTCGCCAGCGCGGCGGTGCTCGGAGCGTCTGGCCGAACGGCTGGAGCGGAGGCTGAAGGTGCGGCTGGCTGGGCGTGGTTCGACGCTCTGGCGGATGCGCTGGAAGCGGCATCTTACGCCGTCGCGGCGGCCGATCTGCCGGCTGCGGGCATCGGTGCCCCGCATATCCGCCAGCGGCTGTTCTTCGGCGCCGTTGCCATGGGTTCCGCCACTGGCGGGCTGGGCCACGGCCTCGGCGCGCGATCACAAGGACGGCTCGGAATGCGTGAACGTCCCGATCAACGCGCTGCTGGGTCGACAGGTCTGGCTGGCGGGTTGGCCGACGCCGATGGCCGGATCGTCGGCCACGGAGCGCTACAACGCGGCCGGGAATACCGATGCCAGCCGCAGGACGGTGGCGCTGCTGGCCAGGACCGACCCCTCGTCGATCCCGCCGGGACCGGCGCGACGGACGGCCTCTGGCGAAATCCTGACTGGCTCATCTGCCGGGACGGCCTCTGGCGACCGGTTGAGCCCGGAACATTCCCGCTGGCTGATGGGATACCCGGCCGCATGGGGCTGCTCAGGGGCTACGGCAATGCGATCGTGCCGCCGCTCGCGGCGGAGTTCGTGACGGCGTTTCTGGAATGCCTGCCGGGGGGATTGCGATGCAGCAAAGCCGCCTGATGTCTCTGACCGAATCCGCCACCAACGTGGTGATCGGCTATGTGCTGGCCATCGCCACGCGAGAC
>JACFNC010000012.1 GCA_019455065.1 Rhodospirillales bacterium | reverse complement strand
TCATGCTGGCGTCGACCCGCCTGTGGCTCAGGGCTTATGAGTCCACGACCTAGCCGACCTCGCCTTGGTCTTGCCACAAAAGCAGGCTTTATCGACGACACGAAACAGGGAGGTGAACCGTTGGGTTTTTCCGGTCGGAAGAGCAAGCGTAGTCTGGAACGGCGCAGGAAATACTGGCTTCGCGTCGGAAAGCTCGCCGTGATGGCCGCCGCCTTCGCAGCCACCGGCTACTATTCCTACCTCGCGGGGTTGAAGGTGTCGCGCGGTGAGATCGCGGCCCTGACCGCCGAGGTCGACGACTTGAGCGCCGCCAACAGCAGCCATGACCAGCAGACCGCGGCCCTGGAGAGCGCGCTGGCCGAGGCGCGGCGCAAGGCCGACGCCTTCGAAGGTCGTTACCGCCGGATTGCGCCGGACGCCAAGGCCGAGCAGGTCGTCGCCCTGGTCGCCGACAAGCTGGCCGCGGGAATCGGCGCCGACCGCCTGGCAACATACATCGAGGTGGCCGCCCAGCCGCTGAAATGCGGCGAGGCCACGACCAAGCGGTTTCTCGTCAACACCGAATATCTGACCCATGGCGACAATGCCTGGGTCCGCTTCCACAATCTCATTACCGTGACGGCCGAAGGCGTGCCGGCCCAGTCCGCCTCCGGAGCGCCTGAGCAATGGTTCGACCCGGCCAAGCCGGTGAAGGTGATCTTCACGATGATCGGCGGCAAACAGGTCGAACTGTCCGGCAACCTGCCGCTACAGCATGCCATCGTCAGCGGCGCCAACGAATACCGCTTCACCGTCGCGCCCGGCAGCCGGGGTTTCGCCGAGGTCACCGGCGACGTGTGCTCGGCCGAAGCCGCCGGTTGAAAATGAGAAGGCCGCTACAGGGGGGTACCTGTAGCGGCCCGGGTTCCGAGGTTGCCCAAGGGGGATTGGGGGGGGTCAGGCCACCTCAGAGTAGCCGCCGTGGGGTCGGCGGCTACCGGCTGCCGCGTGATGCGACAACCGATCCTTGTTTCTCACGCGATGCAGTATGGCCCGAGTCCCCGGCAGAAAAAACATATCAGGTGGGGTAAGTCCGGCCCCTGCCGTCTACTACCGAAGTATGGGGTCGCGCCTACCCGGGACGGCCGCGTTGCGCTTCGGACGCCGGCTCGCCGAGCCCGCTGCCGGCCAGACACAACCCCAAACGCTCGAGGTGGCCGGCCAGCAGTTCAAGGTCGGCGCGCTCCAGGGCGAGGCAGTACGAGTTCTCGAGCGCGGTCACCGTGGCGCGGCGCAGCCTCTCGCCGCGCAGGGCGCCGTCGCCGAACAGGCTGCCGGTCTCCAGCACGGCTTCTTCCTCGCCCGGCGAGGTGCGCCGAAGGCGGCCCTCGACGACGAGGTAGAGTGGGCCGGCGACCTCGCCGCGCTCGTACACGACGTCGCCGGCCCGGAAGCGCTGCTTTCGCACGGCCTGGGGCGAGGGCTGCTGTATCTGCACCAGATTGCGTGGGAACAGCGCGTCCAGCATCCAATCGACCGCCACCCGAACCTTGGTGGCGAATCCGGGCAGCATGACGAGATAGAAGAGCCGCCACATCACCCAGGCGAAAAAGCCGGAGAGTTCGAAGCCATACACGTCGGCCACCCCGCGGCGCCCACCCAGCGAGGCAAGCTGTCCCTTCCTGCGGTATTCAAAGGCCGCGAGCGCCCCGCCGCCGGTGGCAGCCTGGATGTTGGCCGCAAGCACTTCGGCCTGCTGGACCGCCGCCTGCGCGGTCGGCGGGGTGGCGGCCTCGTCGTCGCGACCGGCCGGCACCCAGGCCGCGTCGCCCAGCGTCCACACGCCCTCGTATCCTGGAACGCGGAGGTGACGGTCCGCGACGATGCGCCCGCGCCGCCGGTCCACCGGCAAGGATTCGACCAGCGGTGACGGCCCGTTGCCGACCGTGGCCACCACCGTCATCGCGTCCACGACCCGGCCGTCGGTCAACTCGATGGCGTCGCGCGAGGCGCTTTTCACCCCGACGCCGGTGATCACCTCGATGCCGCGCCGGCTGAGCCTGCGGGCGGCATATTCGGCCAGGCCGTCGGCGACCTCGGGCAGGATCCGGGGCTGGTACTCGACCAGCAGCATGCGCACCGAACGGCGGTTGATGCGGGGATAGAACGTTAGCGCCCGGGCGATCATGTCGTGGATTTCGCCCACGGTCTCGACCCCCGACAGCCCGCCGCCGACCACGACGAACGTCAGCAGGCGCCGTTTCAACTCGGGGTCGGCCGCGATGTCTGCTTGTTCCAGGCAGTCGATCACATGGTTGCGCAGCCGGAAGGCGTCGGCCAGATCCTTCATGCGCAGCGCATGTTCGCCGAGCCCGGGATAACGCCGGAGATCGACCGTCTGGCCAAGCGCGATGACCAGATGGTCGCAGGCAAGGACGTGCAGCGTTCCCCGCATGCCCTGCTGCACCTCCACCCGCCGCTCCACGAGGTCGATGCCAAGGATCGTCGCCTCGCGGATGGTCACCCCGGGCAGCAACGATCGCAGCGGTACCACAGCGTCCGCCACGTTGACCGAGCCGCCGGCCACCTCGGGCAGCAGCGGCTGGAACACGAAATAGTTGTTGTCGTCGACGATCTCGATAGCGACGTCCCCCGGAAGCCGCCGCCGCAGCCGCTTGGCCGCGAACACGCCTCCGAAGCCCGCACCCAGGATAAGCAGCCTCCGCTCCGGCATCGATCCTCCGGCCTCGCCTCAGACGGCATATGCGGCGGCACCGAAGGCGGCGCAACCGGAGGCTCGGCCGCTACGAGGCGGGGGGCGCCCCGTTCTTCTTCTTTTTCTTGCCCGGCACCTCGCCGTCGGGCGGCATCTTAAGATCGAGCCGCGCCATCGCCGCCTCCAGGACGGCCGGGTCCACCGGAGGCGGGAGCAGGTCGACGCCCCGCGACAGGGCGCGCACGACGATCTCCATGGCACGAATCCGCACGTACCACTTCTGGTTCGCCGGAACCGCGTGCCAGGGCGCCGCCACGGTCGAGGTCCGGGCGAACATCTCCTCGATGGCCTCGGCGTAGTCCGGCCAGCGCTCCCGGTTGCGAATGTCCTCCTCGGTGATCTTCCATCGCTTGTAGGGGTTGCGCAGGCGCTCGGCGAACCGCTTGAGCTGTTCCTCGGGCGTGATGTGCAGGAAGAGCTTTATGATGCGCACCCCGTCGTCGGCCAGCATCCTCTCGAACTCGTTGATCTCGTCGTAGGCGCGGCGCCACTCCTCCTTGCGGGCATAGCCCTCGACGCGCTCGACGAGGACGCGCCCGTACCAGGAACGGTCGAAGATGGCCAGGGTGCCCGGCTCCGGCAGTCTTTGCCAAAACCGGTACAAATAGTGGCGACCTTGTTCGTCGCTGCGCGGGGCGGCGATCGGCCACACCTTGCAGCCGCGCGGATCGAGCCGCTCGGTCAGGCGCCGGATGGTGCCGCCCTTGCCCGAGGCGTCCCACCCCTCGAACACGAGGATCGCGCGGCGGCGCGAATGGTAGTAGGCCTGCTGCACGCGCAGCATCGCGGTCTGGAGATCGGACAGCCGGTCCTCATAGTCCTTGCGTTCGCGGATGCTCGCTCTCATATCGAGGTCGTCGAGCCGGATTTTTGATTTGCTGGGTTTGATCGGCGTGCGTTGCATTAGCCCTGCCCCCTTGGTAACCCCGCAGGTAAGCCTAGTAGATAGGCCGCCGGGCCGGCAACATTCACAATCAGAACCAAATAAATTCCATTTCTTTTCAAGAACCTGTCCTTTCCGACATTATGCCGCCGTCGTTTCGGGTGACCGGGCGGCCGTCCTTACGGGTAGGAATACAATATTTTTCTAATTTTGTGAGAGTTGCGCTGGATTCGTATGCGCGACTGTGCCAAAAGTTCCCGACTCGCAGGTCTGAGCCCCTCGGCCAGTCGGCTATCTCTGCCCCCGCCCCTCGCTCAGGACTGCCCAAAGCATCGATCGCGTGGAGGAGAGCATGACAGTTCGCGTCGCCATCAATGGTTTTGGTCGCATCGGCCGCCTCGTGTTGCGCGCCATCATCGAGTCGAAGCGTACCGATATCCAGGTCGTGGGCATCAACGATCTCGGCGCGCCCGAGGTCAACGCGCATCTGCTCAAATACGACTCGGTCCACGGCGTGCTTCCGGCCGACGTGTCGGTCGATGGCGACAAGATGATCATCGCCGGCATGGCCCCCATCAAGGTGACCGCCGAGCGCGATCCGACCAAGCTGCCGTGGGGCGAGCTGGGCGTCGATGTCTGCGCCGAATGCACCGGCATCTTCACCAAGCGCGACAAGGCGGCCCTGCATCTGGAGGCCGGCGCCAAGCGCGTGCTGGTTTCCGCCCCCGCCGACGGCGCCGACCTCACCGTCGTCTACGGCGTCAACCACGACAAGCTGCGGCCCGAGCACAAGGTCGTCTCGAACGGTTCCTGCACGACCAACTGCCTGGCCCCCGTCCTGCACGTCGTCAAGGACCTGTGCGGCGTGGAAAAGGGCTTCATGACAACCGTGCACGCCTACACCGGCGACCAGAACACCGTCGACACCCTGCACAAGGACCTGCGCCGCGCCCGCGCCGCGGCGGTCAGCATGATCCCCACCTCGACCGGCGCCGCCAAGGCGATCGGCCTCGTCATTCCCGAGATGGAGGGCAAGCTGGACGGCACCGCGGTGCGCGTGCCCACCCCCAACGTCTCGATGATCGACCTCAAGTTCGTCGCCTCGCGCAACGTCACCGCGGACGACATCAATGCCGCCATGAAGGCGGCCGCGAACGGCGCGCTGAAGGGCGTGCTGGCGGTCAACGACCGCGAACTCGTGTCCATCGACTTCAACCACAACCCGGCCTCGTCGACCTTCGATCTGACCCAGACCAAGGTTCTCGGCGGCAACTTCGTGCGCATTCTGTCCTGGTACGACAACGAGTGGGGCTTCTCCAACCGCATGGGCGACACCGCGGTCGCCATGGCCAAGCTGGGCTAGTCGCCGATGGCGGGCTTTCGCACGATCGACCAGCTCGAGGTGGCCGGCAAGCGGGTGCTCGTGCGGGCCGACCTCAACGTCCCGGCGAAGGACGGCAAGGTCACCGACACCACCCGCATCGACCGGTCGGCGGCGACGATCAAGGAGTTGGCCGGCCGGGGGGCGCGGGTGGTGATCCTCACCCATTTCGGGCGCCCCAAAGGGCGTGACGAGAAGTTTTCGCAGAGGCTGCTGATAGAGCCGTTGTCCCAGGCGATCGGCCAGCCGGTCGCCTGGGCCGACGACTGCGTCGGCCCGGCGGCGGAAATGATCGTCAACGGGCTCGGCGAAGGTCAGGTGGCGCTGCTCGAAAACGTTCGCTTCCACCCTGAGGAAGAGAAGAACGACCCCGGTTTCGCGCGGCAGCTCGCGGTGCTGGGCGACCTCTACGTCAACGACGCCTTCTCGACCGCGCACCGCGCGCACGCTTCGACCGAGGGTCTGGCGCATCTGCTGCCCTCGGCGGCCGGGCGGCTGATGCAGGCGGAGCTCGAGGCGCTGGGACGGGCGCTGGAAAAGCCGGAGCGGCCGCTCGCCGCCGTGGTGGGCGGCGCCAAGGTGTCGACCAAGCTGGATCTGCTCGGCAACATGGTCGGCCGGGTCGACCTCCTGATCATCGGCGGCGGCATGGCCAACACCTTTCTGAACGCGCTCGGCAAGGACGTCGGCAAGAGCCTGTGCGAGAAGGACATGGCCGACACCGCACGCGAGATCATGGACAAGGCCCGCACCGGCGGCTGCGCCATCGTGCTGCCGAGCGACGCCGTGATCGCCCGCGAGTTCAAGGAGGGCGCGGCCAGCGAGGTGGTGCCGGTCGACCGGGTTCCGGCCGACGCCATGATCCTCGATGCCGGACCGGCCAGCGTGGCCGACATCATCGGCCGCCTGAGCGGCTGCCGCACCCTGGTGTGGAACGGTCCCCTCGGGGCCTTCGAGATCGCGCCCTTCGACGCCGCCACCAACGCCGTCGCCCAGGCGGCGGCCAAGCTGACGGGCGAAGGCAAGCTGCTGACCGTCGCCGGCGGCGGCGACACGGTCGCGGCCTTGGCCCACGCCGGCGTTGAAGACAGGTTCAGCTATGTCTCCACCGCAGGCGGCGCCTTCCTCGAATGGCTCGAAGGCAAGGAATTGCCCGGGGTGGCGGCGCTCGCCGTCTGAGCTAGGTTGCCCCGCGCCGCTCGTACGGCGCGGGGCGACGCCTCAACTGGTCACCCGCCGAGAAGGGCCTTCGCGCGGGTCAGGGCTTCGACGGATTCGGCGTGTTTGCCGGCAACGTGCAGGCGTTCGCCCTCGGCCCGCAGTCTCTTGACCTCTTCCAAGGTTTGCGCCGACACCGCGGGGGATTTCGCCAGCGCCGCGTCGATGTCCGCCATATGGCGCGGACAGGAATTGGCCCAGGCCGGTGCCGCGGCCAAGCCGAACAGGGCCGCCGCCAGGATCAAGCTCTTCCGCATCGTCGTTCTCCTTTCAGCACTCCACCGCCTTCTCGACTATCTGCAATCGCGCATGTCGCAATTAAAGGGCGGGTGGGCCGGCCACCCTTTGATCCGCCGGTTTCCGGCTTGCCATCCGTGGAGCGCTTGGCCCAAATTAGCGTCCATGACTGGCGATCCCTTCGGTCCCCGCATCCGCAAGATTCCGGCCGGCGACGACCGCGCCCGATTGGTCTGCGCCGAATGCGGCTTCATCCTTTACGAAAACCCCAAGGTCATCGTCGGGGCGATTTGCACCTGGGAGGAGCGCTACCTCCTGTGCCGCCGGGCTATCGAGCCGCGGCGAAGCTATTGGACGATGCCGGCCGGATACATGGAGTTGCACGAAACCACGCAGCAAGGGGCGGTGCGCGAGGTGTGGGAGGAGGCGAGGGCCAAGGTCGAGGTCGACGGGCTGCTCGCCATCTACGACATCCCGCGCATCAGCCAGGTGCATATGATCTACCGGGCGCGCATGCTGTCGCCCGATTGCGAGCCGGGGCCGGAAAGCGAGGAAGTGGGGCTCTTCCGCTGGGAGGAGATCCCCTGGGACCATCTCGCCTATCCGAACGTGGCGTGGTCGCTCCACCACGAGCGCGAGCTGAAGGGGCAGACCGGTTTCGCGCCGCGCGGAGTGCCGGCGGACGCGATGGTGGGCCTGTGAGCCCGGACGAACAGTCGCGTATCATCGCCTTCGCCCATCCGGCATTCGCCAAGTTCGAGAACCTGCTGTTCCGTCTCAGCGCCGAGTCCGGCGAGCCGGTCGCCGTGGTTTCGCTCGGCCAGACCGAGGCCGCGCTCCCGTTGCGGGGTATCCGCCGCGAGTTCGCCATCGCCGACGACTCGCCCGACGGGCGGATGCTCGACCTGGTCGTCCGCGGCCTCGACTTCGTCAAGGCCCTGCACTTGGGCGAGGCGCTGCCGAGTGAGCTGTTCAGCCGCAAGGCGTCGTGGAAAATCGCCGAACGCCACAAGCGGATCGCCCACCAGCGGCTGACGATGCAGATGGTCAGCTGGCTCTATGGCGAGGAGCACCTGATCACCAGCCCCGAGGAACTGGCCCAGGTCGCCGACGATCCCCAGACGCGCAGGCGCGTCAGTCAAGCCTTCGAGGAGGTGGCGGAGCGGCTGGGCATTGGCCGCGAGCGCAAGGAGGAAGTGGTCGGCCACATCGAGGTGCTCAGCGACGAACTGGCCTATATCGAGGCGTTGCGCGACCTGTTCCAGCACATCCTGTCGATCGACCGGAAGTTACAGGCGTTGAGAAAGGTCTATGCTCACGAGAAGAGCGTGCTCGAGGTCGCCGATCCCGTCGCGCGCCTGGCGCGCCTGGCAGTCGACCACTACAGGGACAAGTTCGACGAGTGCGACGCCCAGACCGGCGAAATCCTGAATGCGCTCAAGAACATCGACGCCCACATCAACTACATCCGCGCGGTGCGCGACGACCTGCACATGCGGCTGATGGCTTGGGAGGAGCTGGTGCGGGACTGGTCCGCCGTCAAGGCGGAGGCCTCGCCCAAGGTTCCCGACCTGATCCGGCGCACCTATCGCTTCTTGGCGCCGCGCTTCATGCCGGTCAACGAATGGGTGCTGGTCTCGCAGATGCAGGGCAAGCCCATTGATGCCAGGGGAAAAAGTCTTCTCGCCAGTCCCGCGAACCAGAAGAAAATCGGGAAGGTGATGAAATGGTAGAAGAACGGCTCGTCGTGGCGGTGTGACGACCGCGGCAAAGGCTGTCAGCTTCGCCGCAAGCCCAGTCGCGGAAGCTGGGCAAGGAAGCGTTCGGGCTCCTCGAGGCAACGCAGGTCGAAAAGAAGGGCACCGTGCCGGACGCGCCCGATCACCGGGATGGGCAGCGCCCGGAACGCCGCGGCCAGCGCCCCCGCCCCGGCCCCGCCCCTGACGGCCGGGCGAAGGCGCAGACCGGCGCTGGGCAGCATCTCGACCGGCAGCGCGCCGCTGCCGATCTGGCTGTCGCAGGCCACCACGTCGACCGAAGCCGCGCCGTCCACGCCCGCCGCCACCGCGGGGCGCAGGCGCTCGGCGAGGGCCACGATCTCGTCGCGCGGGCGGGTCAGGAGCCGCAGCGCGGGAAGGCGCCGCGGCAGGCTGTCGGGATCGTCGTAGAGCCGCAGCACCGCGGCCAGCGCGGCAAGTGCCGTCTTGTCGAGCCGCAGGGCGCGCTTCAGCGGATTGCGGTTGAGGCGCTCCACCAGGTCGCGGCGGCCGACGACGATTCCCGCCTGCGGCCCCCCCAGCAACTTGTCACCGCTGAACGTCACGAGATCGGCCCCGGCCGCCAGGGTGCCGGACGGGGTGGGTTCCGCGGGCAGGCCGAAGGCCGCGAGGTCGATCAGGCTGCCGCTGCCCAGGTCGACGACAAAGGGGATGCCATGGGCGCGGGCAAG
Source organism: Rhodospirillales bacterium (assembly GCA_019455065.1). Classification (GTDB taxonomy): domain Bacteria; phylum Pseudomonadota; class Alphaproteobacteria; order Rhodospirillales; family Magnetospirillaceae; genus JACFNC01. The sequence goes on along the minus strand of JACFNC010000012.1, from coordinate 107,753 downwards.
GCGGGCCAAGTCGCGGTCGTCCACGGCGGCGGTGAAGCCCTCGATCCGGTAGTTGCTGCTATGCGCCTTCAAGACGAGGGCGGTGCGCGGGCCGAGCGCCTGCTCGAAATCGGCGAGATGGGTGCGGTTGGTCGTGCCCACCTCGCGCAGCCGGCAGCCGGCGCGCGCCATGATGTCGGGCAGCCGGAACGAGCCGCCGATCTCGATCAGCTCGCCGCGCGACACCAGCACCTCCCTGCGCAAGGCCAGCGAGTTGAGCACCAGCAGCACGGCGGCGGCGTTGTTGTTGACCGCCGTGGCCGCCTCGGCACCGGTCAGCCGCCGCAGCGCCGCCTCGACGTGCTCGTCGCGCTCGCCGCGGCGACCGCTGTCCAGGGAGAATTCGAGATTGGCCGCGCCCGCCGCGGCGGCGATGGCGGCCACCGCCTCGGCCGGCAGGGGGGCGCGGCCGAGATTGGTGTGCAGGACGGTGCCGGTCAGGTTGAACACCGGCCCGAGCGAGGGGCGGGACGCGTGCTCCAGCCACTTTCGGGCGCGCCCGAGCACCGCCTCGTCCGCCAGCGCGGGTTCGGCCCCGCCGGCGACCTCGGCGCGCAACCCCGCGACGGCGGCGCGCAGCCCCGCCACCACCATCGCCCGCCCGTGACCCTCGATGAGCGCCGCCGTCTGCGGCAGACGCAGAAGCCGGTCGATGGCCGGAAGGCGGGCCATGGGCGTGCGGGGCGAATGGGTCATGTCCGACATCTCCATGCGATGATGGTGACGGGGCAAAGGCGCGCAAAGGCGTACCCCACCATATGGCCTTGGCAATTGCCGCAAGCCTTTGTCAGCATGGTCGGCGGCGGTCGCCCCTGACGGAGGAGACGTCGATGAGCGACGATTCACCAGTTGACGCCCAGGCCCTGCGCGAAGAGGTGAGGAAGAAGTACCGGGAGGTGGCGCTGCGCCCCGACGGGACTTACCACTTCCACACCGGCCGCTTCCTGGCCCGCCATCTCGGCTATGATCCGGACGTCGTCGGCGCCATGCCCGACGCGGCCGTGGAATCCTTCGCCGGGGTGGCCAATCCCTTCGCCCTGCGGCGCCTGGAGGACGGCGAGCGCGTCGTCGACGTGGGATCGGGGGGCGGTTTCGATTCGTTCTATGCGGCCGGGCAGGTCGGCTCCGCGGGCTGCGTGGTCGGCATCGACATGACCGCCGAGATGCTCGCCCGGTCGCGGGCGGCGGCGCAGGCCATGGACCTCGCCCATGTCGAATTCCGCGAAGGCCTGGCCGAGACCCTGCCGGTCGAGGACGGCTGGGCCGACGTGGTGATCAGCAACGGCGTGATGAACCTGTGCCCGGACAAGAGGGCGGCGTTCGCCGAGGTCTTCCGCGTGCTCCGGCCCGGCGGCCGCTTCCAGTTCGCCGACATCGCCAACTCCAAGCCGGTGCCGGAGGCGGCGATGCGCAACATGGATCTCTGGACGGCTTGAATCGCCGGCGGCCTGCCGTGCGCAGGCTGGCAGAGGATGCTGGAGGAGATCGGCTTCACCGGCGTCGCCATCGGCGCGCCCGTCGACACCTTCCAGGGCGCCAGCGGCGAGCGGAACGCCCGCCGCTTCGAGGTCTACGGCTATCCCTTTCTGGCGATCAAGCCCTGTCAGTACCTGACTTAAGTGCGACAGGACGGGCTATAGAAGGTTCTCGGAACTGCTAATAAATGAGACTGGCTTCAGCGTTTAGCGGGGACCGATCCGAATATCGGGATTATCACTGAGACAGAATATAGCGCTGATCGTTTTCATAAGGCGCGCTACGATTATGTCCCGGGAATAAGAGCGACGGAATCTGAGTCGTCTTTGGCGGGCTCCGGCCACCGGTTCAGGCGAGTGCGATGGCAGGCCGAAAGTGGACTGCCTGACCGCCGACGGGCACAAAGGGGAGCCGGGTATGAATAATTTAATTCTTCGGCAAGGCGAGAAACAAATGGATAAAGATGAGATCGCGCATGTCAAGTTTCGAGTCAAACACGACTTTTACTACATCGGGTATCCAACGAATGAGCCGCAAAAGCTTTGGAAAAAAGGCAATGGGGAGGTTGTTCACATGGCGGAAATGGGTTTAGACCATCTGAAGGCATGCATAAAAAAGGTGGAAAAGGATATTGCATCGCTTAGCAATATTAAAACTGATCAATTTTTAAAAATGCAAGCCAAACAGAAACTTAGCGAATTGCGCACCGTTTACCGCAAAAAGGCGGAACTATGACGCTGGTACTCCACCAATAGCGATCGCATGAGGCGAATGGGCAGCGGCACCACGCGCAGCTTTCGGCCTTTTTTTCACCACGGTGACGAACAAGTTCCGGCGGTGCTGCTGCTCCACCACGCCAACCTTGGCTCTTTTTTCGTGCCTGCTAACTCGGATGCTGCGGAATACCGGGGCCGTTCCTGTCTGCGAGGCCACCATCATGCTCACGGTAGCGCGCGCTGAAGGCCCGCCGGGGGCCCTGGGAATCCCTGGGCTTCGGGGATTTTCGTCTGTTTATGTTTTCCGAAAAGGATAACGGGAGGGGTGGCGGTTGGCTTATTCGTTCGGGTCGCCTTCGAGGACGTGGACGCAGTCCTCTGGGAAGAAACCGCGCTCCCTGACCTTCCATTCGGCAAGTGCGACATCCGCCGAGAACAGGACTATCGCGAGATCTCTGACAGCGCGCGAGCAGCAAACATAGAACAGGCGTCTGGTGCGGTCGAAGACAGTCTCCTTGCCCTCGGCGGCGTTCTGCTCGTCGGTTCTTGATGGCGGGACGATGCCGAAGAGCTTTTCATAGGAGAACTGGTTGTGACGGCCTTCGCCATCGTCGAGCACCACAAGCACGCGCTCGAACTCGGCGCCCTTGATGCCCTGATGGGTGGCGAACGGGGATTCGTCCTCGATATAGGTCCGGTAGCCCCGGAGTTGCTTCGCGGGACAGTTGAAGTAGGCGGCCATGGCGGCCACTTCGTCGTTTCCTTCCGCGTTGGCCCCGTTGCCTGACCCAGCCAGATAGGGAAGGAACCTCTCATCAAGGTTCCTCAACCTTGTCTCGTGGACGAACCTGACGACATCCCCCACAGATGCGTCACCGGTTTCGGAGAGCATGTCCGCCAGGATCCGCACCTGCGTTCGGAGCTCCGTCAGCAGGGCGGCGGGGGTGGTGCCTGCGACCGCCTCTCTTGCCATTCTGGGGCAATTAGTCTTCAGGAGCGAAACGACGCCGAACCCGTCGTCCGTATCCACGGCGTCGGCCAAGGGCAGGAGATAGTCGAGGAAAGGACGGACCGCCCAGGATGTGCCGTCGAGGAAGCCGTCCTTCAGAGACGAGGGCGCACGATCGTTCATTGCTGCGTACAGGTTTCCGAAGCCGAGCCGGAGAGCGGCCATTCGATGGACGATGACGAGCACCCGTACGTCGCCATCGGAACCGTCGTCCAGCCACAGAGGGTCGCCATTGGCTTCCGACAACCAACGTCGCACCGAACGGAGGCGGGCGCTCCTAAACCCGTCAGCGGGAAGAACGAAAATCCGCGCCGTTCCGGTGACAGCCTCCCTACCGGGGATCTGCACCAGTCCGTCGCCGTCCGCCCTGATGCGGTTTAAGACTTCGAGCACGCTTGTCGGACAGCGGAAGTTCTCGGGCTTGGTGATCTGCGTCCACCCCGGCTCGCATGGAATCGCGCCGTAGCCGGAGGTATAGATTTTCTGCATCGGGTCACCAAAGAAGCCAAGGCAGAACCGTTCCCCCTCCTGCCGGTGGACGGCAATCAGCGCGTCCACCACTTCAGGATTCGTGTCCTGGCTTTCGTCGACGAACACGACCGGGTATTTGCGGGCAAACAACGAACGGAGAAGTGAGCGTTCCCCGATCAAGGCCGCGCCCATCCGCAGGATGTCGTCATGGCCCAGGATACCCTCCGGGTAGTCGCTTCCGGTTCCGTAGGTGAACCGCCTGACCCGAGCGACCGGGTCCAAGTAAGCTTGGTAGCGGAGGATATCCTCGCGGTTCTTCTCGCGCGTCCGCGCCTGCGTCCGCGGTCCGAAGCTAGCCGCCGTCTCTTCCAGTTCGACGATCCGCGCCTCGATGCGGCGGAGGGTCCATTCTCTCACGTCGTTCTGGAACGGCGCCACGAGGCTCCAGAGAAAGCTATGGATCGTCGAGACATGGAAGAGAGGGTCGTTGCCGACGTCGCGCCAGATTTCGTCCTTAGCGATGTCGGTGTAGGTGATGCAGGCGATCTTCTGCCCCGAACGCCTGAGCTTGGCTCCGCGAGATTTTCCGATGTGGTCCAGAGCCTTCACGAGGGAAGTCGTCTTCCCCGAGCCGGCTCCGGCGACCATGACAAAGGTGCGGCCGGCGTCCAGGCATTCGCGAAGTTCGACGTCGGCCGGCGTGTCGGGCTTTCCCACGCGGCTCGTCATCCCTCATCCCCTGCGGCCGGAACCTCGGTGGGAGCAGCGGGAGGGGGCGGGTTTAACCGTCCTGCCAGCCAAGCCAATCCTTCGGCGATATAATGGGGGACCGACCAGCCTTCGGGGCCTTCGGCGAGTACCCCGAGGGCGAAATTCGTCTTGTCGAAGCCCGAGCCCTTCACGCGCTTGTGGAGCTTGGCTGCCATGGTTTCGAGCGGCGGCGCGGCGCCCGCGCCCGCGACATGCAGGCCAAGGTGCTTCCGCGCAAGGGCCTGACACCAGTCGAGGTTCTCCAGCGCGAATGCCTCTTCCAGCGTCCGTCCGGCCAAATCGGCCTCCTCTGTTCCCCATCGTGCCTGCCTACGCGTCTGGTAGACGACCATGACGGAAGCAAGGCTCTCCCCGATGGGCTCCTGCGTCCGTTCGGCAGGGGCGCATTCAAGAAGGTCGGCCACCTTCCGCTTCCCAGGCAGCCATTTGATCAGCGTCTGGTTGGATGTCTCCGCCCCCGCCGTCCCGACCATGCAGGCCTTGAGGCGCCTTGCCGGCGCAGCCTCTCCACCCGCCTCGTCAATTTCCTCTTCCACCGCATCCTCGTCCTCATCGCTATCGGCCGGCGGGGGGGAGGCGACCACGCTGTCGATGTCCGTTATCACGAGCGCGGTGATGCCGAGGAATTCGATGAGGGTCTTGAACCGGTGGGCGAACGCGCCGCCGACCTCAAGGATGCTCAGGCAGACCGAGCGGAGATCCTGCTGGACCTTGCCGATCATGAGCGGCAGGAGAAGTCTCTCGACATTGCCCTCGACGAGGATTGCCGCATCGGCGAAGAACAGGTCGCAGTGCGTTAGCTTCATGTACCGCTCGAGGAAGTCGCGCTCCTTCTTCTCGGCGTCGTAGAACGCGGACAGGTTCAGCACTTCCGAGACGTGGCCCTTCCGCCGGAAGTAGCGGATGGGCCGGAAACCGCGTTCGTAAAGGATGTGCGGGGAGTGCGTCGTCACCACGAGTTGGCTGGTGCGGGAGGCGTTGTCGGAATCCTCGACCTTCAGCAGGTTGAGCACTTCGCGGATGAACACTTGCTGGAGTTGGGCGTGCAGGTGGGCTTCGGGTTCCTCCACAAACACAAGATGAAGCGGGGGAACGTCCTCTTCTTCGTCGAGCCATTGGTTATGGAGGCTGAGCAGCTCGACCACCATGTAGACGAGGTTCTTGTAGCCGAGTCCGTTGTACCTATCGGGCAAGGTGGGTGGCTCGCCCTCCTCGGCATCCCCCAGTACGTAATACACACGCGCCTCCTGCTTTAGCAGGGTTTCGGGCTTGAGGTCCGCCTTGATCTGGAGGCATGGTTTGGACGGATATCCAAGCTGCCGCAGCCTTCCGAGTGTGTTCTCGAAGACTGCTTCCAAGTGCTCGTTGAACTTTGCCTCGGATTCGGCGAGCGCACCCAGCGCGGCATGGTCGTCAGCCATTTTCTCCAGGTGCTTCGCGTAGAAGCGGCTCAAGCACTTTGACAAATCCTCCGACCGGCCTCCCGAAGCATCGTCGGACTGATGCCGCTGTGCGTGAAGGCAGTCGACTCGGATCAGGGACTTCAGCACCTTCACGCCCTTGCCTTGCTCCAAAGTCAGTAGGCGCGGGGTGTAGTCCGGCATCTCTTCGAGGTCTTCGTCGAACCGGGCGCAGTCGAGCACGTAGTGGCGGAGCTCGTATTCGGCGTGAAGTCTGCGCGAAAGGTAGTCCGTGAGATTCTTTGGCCAAGGGCGGTATCCACCCCCGGCGGCCTCTTGTGCCTTTCGGCTATCCTCGTGGTAGCGGCTCAGCAGGTCGGCAGTGGATTTCGGGCCGAACTCGATCCTGACCCCCAGCAAGGTTCCTTCCCACGTCAGGCTCGGCAGAAGGTCGATGACGCGGTGGAGGTCGGATTCAGTGACCGTGAACCAGATATCGAGGCTGATCGTCGGGAGTTCGGGAAGTGGGTCGGGAACCGGGAACTGGCTTCCGACATGGTCGAACGCCCGCCAGCAGTCCGCGCTGAAATCGTGGATGGAGAACTTCTCCTTTGCCCCACCGACAAACATCTGGATCGCCTGTGTGGCCGATGTCTTCCCGCTGTTGTTTGCGCCAACGAAGATCGAGATCAGACTGTCGAAGTCCACCCGGACGTTCTTGAGCTTGCGGTAGTTCCTGATTCGGATCGACGAAAGATGCATGCTCGTGCCGCCCGGGCTGGGGTGGGCCTGCATGATCTGCCGATAGCGAATTGGCACCCATGCAGGATTTGGGGCACGAGTGTAGATAGAACATCCGCCACTTGGCAAACGCGTTGGTCGGCCAATTGCAGGTTGCCTCAGCAGTTGTCAGAGCGACGCGCGAGCCGATGGTGAGACCATTGGTCAATTCCCGGCAGCACCGCCAAGGCATCACGGGTTCTTCATGGACGGCAGGAAGAAGAGGAGCAGGAGGAAGATCGTCGACGCGGGCGTAGAGCCCCGAAAGGGTGCGTCTCGCCGTCTCCTTGTAGAGGCGGACGGCGTCGCGGACGGGTTTGAGGGCCAGGTCCCGATACTCCGTCCGGCTGAGGGCGGCATGGGCGTTGCGATGCCATTTCCGCATGTTCCTTAGGTCATCCCGAAGCGATTTGGGGCTGACCCGACGCTGGAGCAGGACACCCGTCCACATGACGCCGAGCACGATCAGGCCGAAGACGAAACCGGTCCCGAAATCCCCTTTGGCGGTCGTCAACACCAGCCGCAACCCAAGCCCGGCCGCGAGCGCGACGATGCTGGCGACGAACCCGCTGGACAGCCGTTGGCCGCGCTCGACGTGCGAAGGGATAGCGCTGATCTGCTTTCTTGAGCAGGTCACGGCTGGTCAGCCCGACGGCTTTTGCTGCCGCCACGAACCGATGGGACCAATCAGTCATTAGCCAACAGGCCATCGGCACCAGGCTGTTCCTTGCCTTGGGGTTAAGCAGGCCGCCTTCGCGGGCTCGCGGGACGCTCTGCGGAGGGAAGGCCAGCTGGGCCTCCCGATCGGCGACCCACGCGCGCAGGCCGAGAGCATGACGGCCACTGGCCAACAAGCGGCACAGCACGGCAAGCACATCAAAGGCGGCGAACGAAAAGACCGCTGTATTCTCCCATCGGCCACCAGCCCTGCGAGGCAAAACCCAGCAGCTCGCGTTGGACTTCGCGGGCATCGACGGGCGCTTCGTCGCTGGCGAAGCGGGCGATGTTAGCACCACAGGACCGGCACGCAATCTCGCCCTTGCTGTCCTGGCGCAGGACGCTGAAGGGTTCGTTGCAATGACGGCAGCGGTCGAGCAGCAGACAGCCGTGCACCGGGCAGGTGGTGACGAACGATAGGCGTCAGATCTGGCGCAAGTAAGGTTCGTGGCCGCCCCACAAGCACATCGGACAGGCCTGCTGGCCGAAGCAGCGCTTCCCGTTCACCCTGCCGGCAGGAGGCAGCCACGCCAGCTTACGGTCGCCGTAATCGTGATCGAACAGAAGGCCTTCCCATCGGCGAAAGGTGGCGCGCCAAAGACGATCGACGTCAATACCGGTGCAGTCCGCCAGCCGATGGATCAGGTGATCGTCGGCATAGCGGTCCAGGTCCCTGGGGTTCCGATCTTCGCCGGCCTGGACGATGCGATAGAGCTCCCCCGGACGTAGCCCGTTGGCCACCGCAGTGCAGGCGAACCAAGACGAAAAAGACTCGTCGGGCAATAGGCCCGGTCGGCTGGCCAGTGGCGGTCGATGCGCACCGCGATACCTCGATCGTTGCGCCAACCGGGCCATTATCGTGCTGTTAGGTTCGGTAGGTAGGAGCACATACGGAGCCTGTCTACCGGGAGCAGCGCGGTGCCCCGAAAGTTCAAGCTGTGGCTAAGACGAATCCGAAACTGGGCGCTCACCCGCAATCAGCACGGTCTCAGAGCCATTTGACAAGCTCTATCCAACTACCGCGCTGAGGTGATTGAGATTTTCGGCGCCACAGAAGCCGCAGTCGTCCCGCGTAAACCGAGCGCCGTCTCCGCTACAAGGCGTGAAATCTCAACTAAAGCCAGAACCGACAAGCCCGCGTGAGCGGACACACCGGAGATTGGCTGGGGCGCCAGGATTCGAACCTGGGAATGGCGGTACCAAAAACCGCTGCCTTACCGCTTGGCTACGCCCCACCGGAAGGGATGCGCACGATAAGCCGAAACGTCGCGGCCCGCAACGGGGACCTCGCCGCTCATCCGGCGAGCAGCGGCGCCGCGGCGATCCACCAGCCGGGGCGGCGCGCGGACAGCGCGGCGGCGGCGGCATGGGCGGCGGCGGCGTCGGCGAACAGGCCGAAACAGGTGGCCCCGCTGCCCGACATGCGGGCCAGCAGGCAGTCGGGGACGGCGCCCAGGTCGCGCAGCGCCTTGCCGATCTCCGGCGCCAGCGCCACCGCCGGGGCGGTCAGATCGTTGTCCCGCGCGGCCGACATCTCGGCCAGCGCGGCGGCGTCGGGCGCCGCCTCGTTCAGCGGCCTGGCCGCGGAGAAGCGCCCGGCCAGGGCGGCGAACACCGCCGGGGTGGAAACCGCGACGCCGGGATTGGCGAGAACCAGCCAGGTAGGCGGCAGCGCCGGCGCTGGCGCCAGCGCCTCGCCGATGCCGGCCATCAGCGCCGGCCGGCCGGCCAGGCAGACCGGCACGTCGGCGCCCAGCTCGAGGCCAAGCGCGGCGAGATCGTCTGCGGACGGCGCCAGCCCCCACAGGCGGCACAGCCCGCGCAGCGCCGCCGCCGCGTCGGCCGAACCGCCGCCGATGCCGGCGGCGACGGGCAGCCGCTTGACCAGGGTGATACGAGCCCGCGGCGCCACGCCATGGCACGCCGCCAGCAGGCGCGCCGCACGCAGAACGATGTTCTCCTCGGCCAGGCCCGCCAGCGCGCCTGCCATCGGTCCCTCGACCACGAGTTCGAGAGCGTCGGCCGGCGAGCAGACCAGGGTGTCGCCCACGCCAGCGAAAGCCACCAGGCTGTCGAGCAGGTGATAGCCGTCGGCGCGGCGCCCGGTGACATGGAGATAGAGATTGATCTTGGCCGGAGCCTCGACGGTGACTCCCGCCGTCATTTCGCCGGCCCGGCGGCCGTCTTCTCCTCGAGCCCGGAGACGATCTTGCCGCGGATGCCGCCCACCAATTCCGGCTCGGGGTCCAGGCTCAAGGCCCTCTGCCACTGGAAGCGCGCCTCGTCGTACCGCCCCACCCGCCACAGCGCGTCGCCCAGGTGGTCGTTGACGGTGGGATCCTCGGGCCGCAGTTCCACCGCACGCTCGAGCACCCGCACCGCCTCGGCGAAGTCGCCCCGGCGATAGAGCACCCAGCCCAGGCTGTCCACGATGTAACCGTCGTTCGGGCGCAGCTCGACCGCCCGTTCGATCATCCGCTTCGCCTCGTCGAGATGCGCCCCCTGCTCCACCCAGCTATAGCCGAGATAGTTGAGCACGTGGGGCTGGTCCGGCTCGAGCTCCAGCGCCTTCCTGAGGTCGCTCTCGGCGCGCGCCCACTGCCCCGACCGCTCCAGGCTGATGCCCCGGCTGTAGAACAGGACCCAGTGGCGCTTTTCCACGGTGGCCAGCCGCGCGATGGCGCGGTCATAGGCGGCCACGGCCTCGGCATAGCGTTTTCCGGTGCGCAGAATTTCGCCCAGGGCGACGAGGGCGTCGATCTGCTGCGGCCGTTCCGCGGCCAGCTTCTCCAGCAGGCGCGCCGCGCCCTCCTCGTCGCCCAGCTCGTCGAGATTGGCGGCGATGCGAAGCTGCGCCGCCCAATAGCCCACGCTGCCCTCGGCAATGGCGGAGTAGGTTCGGTTGGCCTCGGCCAGCCGCCCGCGCGACTGGAGGATGTCGGCGACCAGGATGCGGGCCAGCGGCATGTCGGGGCGCAGCTCCAGCGCCAGGCGCGCGAAGATGAGGGCGGCATCGAGGGCGTTGCTCTGGCGCACCGACGTGGCGGCGCCGAACAGCGCCTCGGCCATGCCGGCGGCAGCCGAGGGCACCGCCTTGGCGCCGCCCGCGACAGCGGCGCCGTCGAGCAACGAGCCGTCGGGATGGTCCTCGTCGTAGTTCGCGAACAGGCGGCGCGCCTCGTCGGGCCGGCCTGTGCGTTCGAAGAACGCCGCCGCCGCCTGCACGTAGCGTAGTGCCGCGCCGCTGCCGGCGCCGGTCTTGCGATAGAAGTGCTCGGCCGCGTCGCGGCGGTCGGCGAGATCGTTGATCAGGGCGGCATGGAAATCGTGCAGGGCGGCGAAATGGGCGTTGCCCGCCAGCGGCGCCACCGTCGCCATGGCACCGTCGATATCGCCCTGCCCCGCCTTCGCCCAGGCGGTGAGCAGCGGCCCCAGGAAGCTTCCCAGCCCGCGTTCCGGCAGCGCCTCCAGGCGCCGGCTCGCCGCCGCGAAATCGCCGGCCTTGGCGTCCTGGATCGCGACCACCACGGCGGCGAGGACCGCGTTCGCATCGTATTGCAGCAGGCGGCGCGCCAAGTCCGACGCCTCGGCCATCCGCCCCTCGGCCGCCATCAGGGCGAACGCCCCCTGCAACAGCTCGACGTTCTCGGGGTCGCCGGCCAGGGCGCCGGCGAAGTAATCGGCGGCGGCCGCCGTGTCGCCGATGTCGGCGGCATGGCGCCCGGCCAGATAGGCCCCGGCCGCCGAGCGCTCCGATACCGGCTGCACGATATTCGGCGGGGGCGCCGGTACCGCCGCGTTGCCGCCGTTCTCGGAGCCGCACCCGGCCGTCAGGGCGACCAGCGCCGCGGTCAGCAGCACACGCGTCAGCGGCGGCCCACCGGCGGCGGTCCGCCCCGCGTCCTTCGTTCCCACCCTTCGCGCTTCCAACGCCACCGGCTCTCCACCCAGGAGGACCTCAGCGATCCTCCGCCTGACACATTAAACTCCCCCGGCCGGCCGGTCCGTCACATGTTCGGGTAATTCGGCCCGCCGCCGCCCTCGGGCACCACCCAGTTGATGTTCTGGGTGGGGTCCTTGATATCGCAGGTCTTGCAATGGACGCAATTCTGCGCGTTGATCTGCAGCCGCGGCCCCGCCTCTTCCTGCACGATCTCGTACACCCCGGCCGGGCAATAGCGCTGCTCGGGGGCGTCGTAGTTGGCCAGGTTGACCCGCACCGGCACGGTCGGATCCTTGAGCCGCAGATGGACCGGCTGGTCCTCTTCATGGTTGGTGTTCGAGATGAACACACTCGACAGCTTGTCGAAACTCACCACCCCATCGGGCTTGGGGTACTCGATGCGAGGCGCCTCGCTCGCCTTCTTCAGCTGCGTGTGGTCGGGGTGGTGGTGCAGCGTCCACGGCGCCTTGCCCCGGAACAGGTAGGTGTCGAGGGCCGAATAGGCGATTCCGCCCCACAGCCCCCAGCGGAACGACGGCCGGATGTTGCGCACCTTGGACAATTCGTCCCACAGCCACGACGCGCGCAGCTTCTCCGGATAGGCCTTGACCTCGACCACGCCATCCAGCGCCAGCGCATCGAACACGGCTTCGGCCGCCACGAGGCCCGACTTCATGGCGGTGTGGGTGCCCTTGATCTTCGGCACGTTGAGGAAGCCCGCGGTGTCGCCGACCAGCAGGCCGCCCGGAAAGGTCAGATGCGGGATCGACTGCAAGCCGCCCTCGCTGAGGGCGCGCGCGCCATAGGCGATGCGCCGGCCGCCCTCGAAGAAGGGGCGGATCGCCGGGTGGTTCTTGTAGCGCTGGAACTCGTCGAAGGGGCTGAGATGCGGGTTGGCGTAGTCGAGCCCGATGACGAAGCCGACCGCGACCTGATTGTGCTCGAGATGGTAGAGGAATGAGCCGCCGTACGTGTCGCTCGACAGCGGCCAGCCGACGGTGTGGATGATGAGGCCGGGCTGGTGCTTCGCGGGGTCGATTTCCCACAACTCCTTGATGCCGATGCCGTAGGTCTGCGGATCGCAGTCCCGGCGCAGCGCGAAACGCTCGAACAGCGTCTTGGTCAATGACCCGCGGCAGCCCTCGGCGAAGATCGTCTGGCGGGCATGCAGTTCGACACCGGGCTGATAGTTGGCGGTCGGCTCGCCGTCGCGGCCGACCCCCATGTCGCCGGTGGCCACGCCCTTGACGCTGCCGTCCTCGTGGTACAGCACCTCGGCGGCGGCGAAGCCGGCGAAGATCTCGACGCCCAGTTCCTCGGCCTGCGTCGCCAGCCAGCGGCACAGATTGCCCAGGCTGATGATGTAGTTGCCGTGGTTGTTCATCTGCGGCGGGGTCGGCAGACGGACCGAACGGTTCGCGGTGAGCAGCAAAAAGCGGTCGTCGCCGGCCGGCGTGTTGAGCGGCGCCCCGCGCTCGCGCCAGTCGGGAATCAGTTCATCGAGCGATCGTGTTTCGATGACCGCGCCGGAAAGAATGTGGGCGCCGACCTCGGAGCCCTTTTCCAGGATGCAGACCGACAGCTCGCGCCCGGTCTGCTGGCTCAGTTGCCGAAGCCGGATGGCGGTCGCCAAGCCGGACGGACCCGCCCCGACGATGACGACATCGAATTCCATGATCTCGCGTTCCACCGCTCAATCCCCCGAAGTCTCTTTCGCGCGCGGGCGTCTCTATAGCATAGGCATTGCGTTTGTATCGACCCATTCCAGCAGGTAAGTTTGCCGGATGGAACCGATTTCCGCGGAAGCGCTGTTGCGCTGGTACATCGAGGCGGGGGTGGACGAGGCGGTGGACGAGGCGCCGCTGGACCGCTTTGCGCTGTCCGCGACCCGCCCACCAGCGACGCCCGCGCCCCTTTCGCCAGCCCCCCGCCCGCCGGCTCCGCCGCCCAAGGCGGCGCCCGCGGCCCCGCCGGACACCGACCAGGCGGCCGCCACCTCGGCACGCCTCGCCACCGAATGCCGCACGTTGGACGAATTGCGGGCCGCTTTGACCGCCTTCGAGGGCTGCGCCCTGAAACAGTCGGCGAACACCACGGTCTTTGCCGACGGCAATCCCGCGGCCAAGGTGATGCTCATCGGCGAGGCGCCCGGGGCCGAGGAGGACAAGCACGGTCTGCCCTTCGTCGGGGCCAGCGGCCAGCTTCTCGACCGCATGCTGGCGTCCATCGGCCTCGACCGCGGCAGCGTCTACATCACCAACGTCGTCAACTGGCGCCCGCCCGGCAACCGAAAGCCGACACCGGCCGAGGTGGCCATCTGCCTGCCGTTCGTCGAGCGCCACGTCGAACTCGTCGACCCCGAATTCCTCGTCCTGCTCGGCGGCGCCGCGGCGTCAGCCATGCTGGCCAGCACCGAATCGATCACCCGCATCCGGGGGCGCTGGCATGCCTATTCCTCGCCCGGCCTGCCCAGGCCGGTGGCCGCCCTGGCCACCTATCACCCGGCCTATCTGTTGCGCACGCCGTCGGCGAAGCGCGAGGCGTGGCGGGACCTGCTGACGTTGCGCAAGCGCCTGCTGGCGCAATCCTAAATTTTTTGTCATTAACCCTTTCGGGTATTGCCGGTCCGTCGAACCGGAATCTATAAACCCTTCATGCCTATCGAAAACGCCGATAAGCCGGCGCGGCGAAGGTGCGCCCGGGCCACGCTGGTGGCCGGCCTTGCCGCCCTGATCCTGACCGCCGGCGGTGCGACCGGCGCTTCCGAACCCCCGATCATCATTCCCGACCACGAGCCGATCGTCGCCGCCGCCTTCGGAGGCCTGAACGGGCGCATCGGCCGCAAGGTCGGGCTGCCGCGCGTGTTGAGCGAAGTCGACGCGGGACGCTACCAACGGGCGCTCGCCCTGCAAGCGCGCGGACAGTGGAGCGCCGCCGACCGCGAACTCGCATCGGTTTCCGACGACGTTCTGCGCGGCCATGTGCTTGCCCGGCGCTATCTGCACCCCGCATACCGCACTCCCTTCGCCGAGTTGAAGGCCTGGCTCGACGCCTATGACGACCATCCCGACGCCCCCCGTCTGCACAAGCTGGCCAATTCCCGGCGCCCGACCGGCGGCCCGGGGGTGAAGCAGCCGGTCAAGGGCTATCTGGCGGGCACCGGAATCGACACCACCGACAGCGATGCCAACTGGGAAATTTCGCGAATCGAGCCGGCGGAGCGGCTGAGCGCGGCTCAGAAGCAGAGGGCCCGCGCGACGTTCGACCGGTTCCGCGCCCTGTTGAGCAAGGGCGCCCATTCCGAGGCGGCGCGCATCCTGGCCGGTCCGGAGATCGGCCGGCTGTTCACCGACAGCGGCGTCGACGGTTTCAAGGCGATGCTGGCCGCCGGGCATTTCGCCGCGGGCGAGGACGCCCAGGCGCTGAACTGGGCGTCGCAGGCGGTGCGACGGTCGGGCGAGAGCCTGCCCGCCGCGCATTGGACGGCGGGACTGGCGAGCTGGCGGATGGGCGACATCGAGCGCGGACGCCGGCATTTCGAGGCCGTCGCCAATGCTGCGGACGGCTCGGGCTGGATGATCGCGGCCGGCGCCTACTGGGCGGCACGGGCCAATCTGGCTGCCCGGCGGCCGGAGGTGGTCAACCACTGGCTGGACATCGCCGCTTCGTACCCCCGCACCTTCTACGGCCTTCTGGCCCGCCGCGCGCTCGGCTACCACGTGCGCTTCGCCTGGGAACCGCTGCCGCTGACCGACTTGGACGTCGACAACCTGATGCGCGTTCCCGGCGGCAAGCGCGCCTTCGCCCTGCTGCAGATCGGCGACCGGCGAAGCGCCGAAGAGGAACTGCGCAGGTTGTACGCGACGGCCACGCCGACCGTGGCGCATGCGATGTTGGCGCTGGCCCATGCCGGCGACATGCCCGAGCTGGCGCTGCGGCTGGGCGGCGTGGTGGCCGACCGCGACGGCCGCTACCATGACAGCGCCGCCTATCCACTGCCGTCCTGGACCCCGCAGGGGGGCTGGGCGGTCGACCAGGCACTGGTGTTCGCGATCGCCCGCCAGGAATCGGCCTTCAACCCGCAGGCCCGAAGCCCGGCGGGCGCGGCGGGGCTGATGCAGCTCATGCCCGGCACCGCGCGGTTCGTCGCCGAAAAGCCGGTGCCCCGCGAGCGGCTGCTCGACCCGCAGTTCAATCTCGCCCTGGGCCAACGCTACATCCGGCACCTGCTCGACCATGACGCGGTCAAGGGCAACCTGTTCCTGCTGGCCGCCGCTTATAACGGGGGGCCCGGCAATCTGGTCCGCTGGCAGAAGTCGATCGCCCACCAGGACGACCCGCTGTTGTTCATCGAAAGCATCCCGTCGCGCGAAACCCGCATTTTCATCGAGCGGGTGATGACCAATTTCTGGATCTACCGCAGCCGTGTCGGCCAGCCCTCGCCGTCGCTGGACACCCTGGTGGCGGGCGATTGGCCCCTTTACGACGCCCTCGACGAGCGTCAATCCGCCGGCCTTCGGTAAGTTGGTTTGGTCTCCGCTCGGCGGATCGACCGTTTCGGGTGAGCCCGAGTGCTGGACGTGATAGAAGGTAGGGACAGGACACGGCGAGCTTCGCCGGCCAGTTTCACCTGCATCACCTGAGGCCACACACACCATGAAAAGCGATGGTGATGCCATGACCGATGGCCGTGCCCCGCCGCGAATGCAGCTGGAGGCGCCGCCGATTTCCGCCTGGCACGCCATGCCAGCCGCCGAGGTGCTCGCGGCCCAGGGAAGCACGCCGCACGGCCTCGACGAGGACGAGGCCGCCCGTCGGTTCTCCGAGCACGGCCCCAATCGGCTGCCCCAGAGCGCCGGCGTCAGCCCACTGTTGCGGTTCCTCGCGCAGTTCAACAACGCCCTGATCTATTTCCTTCTCGCGGCCGCGGTGGCGGCCGGCGTTCTCGGCCATCGGGTGGATGCCGTGGTGATCGTCGCCGTGGTCACGATCAACGCCATCGTCGGCTACATCCAGGAAGGAAAAGCCGAAGAGGCGCTGAACGCGATTCGCACGATGATCTCGCTGCGCGCCAGCGTACGGCGTGGCGGCCGCCGCCAGGGCATCGCCGCCGAGCAACTGGTGCCCGGCGACATCGTGCTGCTGGAACCGGGCGACCGCGTTCCCGCCGACCTGCGCCTGATCAGGGCGCGCGGCTTGTTGGTCGAGGAGGCCGTCCTGACAGGCGAATCGGTGGCGGTGGAAAAAGCCGAGGGGCCGGTCGCGCCCGAGGCGGCGTTGGGCGACCGCCTATCGATGGCGTTCTCCGGCACCATGATTGCCGCCGGCCAGGGAATCGGGGTCGTCGTCGCCACCGGCACGACGACCGAGATCGGCCGCATCAGCACGCTGATGGGCGAAGTGCAGCAGCTCACCACGCCGCTGCTGCGGCAGATCAACAACTTTGGCCGTCGGTTCACCTGGACGGCGATAACGGTGGCCGCCCTGCTGTTCGCCTTCGCGGTGCTCGCCCGCGGTTTTGCCTGGCCGGAAGCGTTGATCGCCGTGGTGGCGTTGGCCGTCGGCGTGGTGCCGGAGGGCCTGCCGGCGGTGATCACGATTACCCTGGCCATCGGTGTCCAGCGTATGGCCAAGCGTCACGCCGTCATTCGCCGGCTGCCGGCCGTCGAGACGCTGGGGGCCACCTCCGTGATCTGTTCGGACAAGACCGGCACGCTGACCCGTAACGAAATGACGGTGCGGCGCGTCGTCACCGCGGGCCACGTCATTCAAGTCGGCGGCGCGGGCTACCTGCCCGAAGGGGCGATGACGGTGTCCGGTTGGGATGAGGACGTCGCTTCGGTGGCCGCCGCGGCGCCCCTCTTCCGTGCCGCCCTCTTGTGCAACGAATCCCATCTGCACGGCGCCGGCGAGACGTGGACGGTCGAAGGCGACCCGATGGAGGGCGCGCTGATCGTGCTCGCCATGAAGGCTGGTCTGGCGCCCGAGCATGTGCGGCAGGAATGGCCCAGACTGGACGAGATACCCTTCGACGCACAGCACCGCTTCATGGCGACGCTGCACCGTGGCCCTGAAGAGGAATGCATCTTCGTAAAGGGGGCTCCCGAGCGGGTGCTCGCCATGTGTGCTGACCAAATCGGCCGGGAAAATGGCGAGTTGCTCGATCTGGACTATTGGAGCGCGCGGATCGACGCGGCGGCCTCACAGGGAGAGCGGGTACTGGGCTTTGCCGTGATGCGGGTGACGACGCCGCTGTCCCGCCTGAGCCATGCGGAAATCGACGGCCGGCTCACCTTCCTGGGCATCGTCGGAATCATCGACCCGCCGCGGGACGAAGCCGTGGCCGCCATCGCGGAATGCCGCTCGGCGGGAATCACGGTGAAGATGATTACCGGCGATCACGGTTCCACCGCGACCGCCATCGCCCGCCAGCTCGGCCTCAGCCCGGCGCCCACGGTGATGACCGGCGCGGATCTCGATGGGATCTCCGAAAACGACCTTCCCGCGCTCGCCATGCGGGTCGATGTCTTTGCCCGCACCAGCCCCGAGCACAAGCTTCGCATCGTGCGCGCCCTTCAGTCCGAGGGGGCGATCGTCGCCATGACCGGCGACGGGGTCAATGACGCCCCTGCGCTGAAACAGGCCGACGTGGGCATCGCCATGGGTCGTAAGGGCACCGAGGCGGCCCGGGAGGCATCCGAAATCGTCCTTCTGGACGACAACTTCGCGTCGATCGTCGCAGCCGTCCACGAAGGACGGACCGTGTACGACAATATCCGCAAGGTGATCGCATGGACCATACCGACCAACGGCGGCGAGGTGCTGACCGTCATTGCGGCGATCCTGTTCGGGTTCACCTTGCCCATGACGGCGACGCAGATCCTGTGGATCAACCTCATATTGACCGTCACGCTGGGACTTGTCCTGGCCTTCGAACCGTCTGAGCCGGGAGTGATGCGCCGCCCTCCGCGAGCGGCCGGTGCCCCGCTGCTTTCGCCGTTTCTGGTATGGCGGGTATTTTTCGTGTCCGCGCTCTTCGTGGCCGGATCGCTCGCGATCTTCTTTTATGCGCTGGCCCGTGGCCTGGACGTCGACACCGCGCGAACCATGGTCGTCAATACCATTGTCGTGCTTGAGATCTTCTATTTGTTCAACGTCCGATACCTTCACGTCGCCTCGGTGACCTGGCGTGGGGCGCTGGGAACGCCGGCCGTGCTGTTGGCCATCGCATTGGTGGTGGCAGCGCAGTTGATCTTCACCTATACACCCTTCATGCATAATTTCTTCCAGACCCGCCCGGTGGCCCTTCCGGACGGCATTCTCATGGTGCTGGTCGGTGTGGCGCTGATGTTGATTCTGGAGGGCGAAAAGTACGTATTGCGGCGGTGGAAGGTTTTTCGTGAGGTCGGGTGAGAGGGAGGACAGTTGATGACGGACGAGCCGCAACCCGCCTATACCCCCCGGACGATCCTGCTTGCGACCGACCTGAGCGCGCGCTGCGACCGCGCGCTGGACCGGGCCGTGCGGCTCGCGGCGCAGTGGGGCGCCCGGCTGGTCGCCCTGACCGTGGTCGAGCCCGCTGACAACCCCGCCTTTGCCACGCTTCTGCCGTCCTGGCGACAATCGACCGATCCCGTTCGGCTTGCCGAACGTCAACTCCGCGCCGACAT
This sequence comes from Rhodospirillales bacterium, assembly GCA_019455065.1. Classification (GTDB taxonomy): domain Bacteria; phylum Pseudomonadota; class Alphaproteobacteria; order Rhodospirillales; family Magnetospirillaceae; genus JACFNC01. The sequence goes on along the minus strand of JACFNC010000012.1, from coordinate 88,761 downwards.
GGACGATGCGGAATCGTCCGCCACCGTCCTCGTAGAAGAGGGCGAGCCTGCGGAAACCATCGCACGCGTCGCCAAGGCGCACGGCGCGGACCTTATCGTCACCGGGATCGCGCGTGACGAGGCATTGGGGCGGTTCAGTCTTGGAACCACGGTGAATCGCCTGTTGCGCCGTTCCACGGTGCCGGTCCTCATCGTGAAGGGCAGGCCCCGCCACGACTACCGCAACGTGGTCTGCGCCACCGACTTCTCGGACGCATCGCGCCACGCCTTGGAAAACACCGCGAAGTGGTTTCCCGGCAGCCGACTGGTCCTGTTCCATGCCTACGAGGCCCCCTTCTCGGGGTTGGTGTCCGATGACGTGAATTATCGCCGCCAGTACCGGCAGGTCGCGCTCAAGGACAGCCTGGAGTTCCTGGCCGGCGTTGACATGACGCCCGAGGCGCGAAGCGCGATCACTCCGGTCGTCGAAAGCGGAATGCCGGCGGAACTGCTTCGCGAATACGTGCAGGAGTTCGGGGTCGACCTTGTGGTGCTCGGTGCCAAAGGCCGGAGCGCGGCGCTCGACCTCCTGATCGGCAACACTGCCAACGAGATTCTGGGCCGGATGGCCTGTGACGCCCTGGTCGTGCGCGAGCCTTCAGCATCCGCCGAGGCCTCCTGAGGGCCTTTCCCGCCATGTTCCAGACGCAATCGGGCGTTACGTTGCCGTCCGTTCCGTATTCTCGTTGAGGTAGAAGCTGCGACATGCCGCATGAGACCCCGCTCATCGCCACGATCGTAGCCGGCCTGGGCCTCGCCTTCATCTTCGGCGCCGTGGCCAACAAGCTGCGGATACCGCCGTTGGTCGGCTATCTCGTCGCCGGCGTCGTCGTCGGCCCACATACCCCCGGCTTCGTGGCCGATCAGGTTCTCGCCCCCGAACTGGCCGAACTCGGCGTGATCCTGCTGATGTTCGGAGTGGGTTTGCACTTCTCGCTCAAAGACTTGTTGTCGGTGCGTTCCATCGCGGTGCCCGGCGCCGTCGTCCAGATCGCCGTTGCCACCGCGATGGGGATGGGGCTTGCCCTGTGGCTGGGGTGGTCGGCGGGCGCCGGCGTGGTGTTCGGTCTGGCGCTGTCGGTGGCGAGCACGGTGGTGCTGCTGCGGGCCATCCAGGAGCGGCGACTCATCGACACCGAGCGCGGGCGCATCGCCGTCGGCTGGCTGATCGTCGAGGATCTGGCCATGGTCCTGACCCTGGTCCTCCTTCCGCCGCTCGCCGGCCTCATGGGCGGCAACGCGGGCGGCGTCGGCGACGACCCGATCGCCACATGGCTCGGCATGGGCGTCTGGGGTGTCCTCATCGTGACCGCAGCCAAGGTGGCCGCGTTTTTCGCGACCATGGTCATCGTCGGACGCCGCGTCATTCCATGGGCCCTGCATGTGGTGGCCCACTCGGGTTCGCGCGAGCTGTTCCGGCTTGCGGTGCTGGCAATCGCGCTGGGGGTGGCGTTCGGATCGGCCAAGCTGTTCGGGGTGTCGCTGGCACTGGGAGCGTTCTTTGCGGGCATGATCTTGAGCGAATCCGAGCTGAGCCACCGTGCCGCCGAGGATTCGCTGCCGCTGCGGGACGCCTTCGCGGTCCTGTTCTTCGTTTCGGTCGGCATGCTGTTCGATCCGGCCATCGTCATTCGTGATCCTTTGCCGGTGATCGCGACCGTGTTCATCATCGTGATCGGCAAGTCGGCGGCCGCCTTCCTGATCGTGCGCGCCTTCCGCCATCCGATATCGACCGCCCTTACGATATCGGCCAGCCTGGCGCAGATCGGGGAATTCTCCTTCATCCTTGCCGGGCTTGGGGTCACCTTGAACCTGCTGCCTGAACAGGGCCGCGACCTCGTCCTCGCGGGTGCGATCCTGTCGATTCTGATCAACCCCCTGGCGTTCGCATCCTGCGGCCGCTTGCAGCAGTTGCTGACTCGTGGCCAGCCCGCCGGAAGCCCCGAAGCGCCGGCCGCGCCGTCGCCCGCCAGCGAGCCTATTGCCGACAAACCCGTTGCGACCGCCCTGCAGGACCATGTCGTTTTGGTCGGTTTCGGCAGGGTGGGCGGACTGGTCGGCGAAGCCCTGCGCGTTTCCGAACGCCCATTCCTGGTCATCGAGGATGCCGATCTGGTGGTTGCCAAGTTGCGCGAGCAGGGCATCGAAACGATCATCGGCAACGCGGCCCGCACCGATGTCATCGAGGCCGCCAATCTGGCGGCGGCGCGCCACCTCGTCATCGCCATTCCGAACGCCTTCGAGGCCGGGCAGGTGATTCAGCAGGCGCGCGCCGCCAATCCCTCCCTGGCGATCGTCGCCCGCGCCCACTCCGACGCCGAGGTTGACTATCTCAAGGGCCGAGGGGCCGACGCGGTGATCATGGGCGAACGCGAGATCGCACTCGGGATGCTCCAGATCATCGAGCGTTTCGCGGATCTTTCATCCCCCGAGGAGAAGGTTCCAGCCTGATTTGGTGATTTGTTCTTGAAATGTTCCGGGTCAATCCGATATCCGGAGGCATGGCCCAGGACATTCCTCAGCAGCGCACGCGCGGCGCCCTAAGCAACCGCCCAGGGCGTTACGAGTTGGACAGTGTCGCCGAGGACGACGGCTGGGCCGCCGATGACGAACCGGCCCCGCCGCTGCGCACCATGGTTACCGCCGACGCGACGCGAAGCGTCATCACCCGCAACGATTCACCGGACGTCGGCTTCGACCGTTCCATCAATCCGTACCGCGGCTGCGAGCATGGCTGCGTCTACTGCTTCGCCCGCCCCACCCACGCCTGGCTGGGACTGTCGCCGGGCCTCGACTTCGAAAGCCGTCTGCTGTGCAAGCCCGAGGCCGCCTCGCTGCTGGAGCGCGAGTTGCGCCGCCCCAACTATCGCTGCCTGCCGATCGCGATGGGCACCAACACCGATCCCTACCAGCCGGTGGAGCGCCGACTGCGCATTACCCGCGCCATCCTCGAGGTGCTGTCCGCCTTCGGCCACCCGCTGACCATCACCACCAAATCGGCTTTGGTGCTTCGCGATCTCGACCTGCTGGCCCCGATGGCGGAACGTGATCTGGTGCGGGTCGCGGTATCCATCACCACACTGGACCGGGGGCTGGCCCGGCGCATGGAGCCGCGCGCGGCGACGCCGCAGAGGCGCCTGGACACCATCCGTGCCCTGGCGGAGGCCGGAATCCCGACGGCGGTAATGGTGGCGCCGCTGATACCCGTGATCACCGATGGCGAGATGGAGGCCATCCTGACCGCCGCCCGCGAGGCCGGCGCCCGCCATGCCGGGTACATCCTGATCCGCCTGCCGCTCGAGGTCTCCGACCTGTTCGACGAATGGCTGCGCGTCCATTTCCCGGGAAAGGCCGGCCACGTGTCCAGCCTGATCCGGCAGATGCGGGAGGGTCGCCTCTACGATCCAAGCTGGCGCAAGCGCCAGACCGGAACCGGCGCGCACGCCGACCTGCTGGCGCAGCGCTTTCGGGTGGCGGCAAGGCGCCTCGGCCTCGATCGGGACCCGCCGCCCCTGAACGTCGATCGCTTCCGGCCGCCGCCCCGAGCCGGCGAACAGTTGCGTCTGTTGTGACCCGGTCAGGCCGGCCGTTCCCCGCGGCCGTCCCTCACGATACTATTCAGCTTTTCCAGCGTCTCGGCGCGGCTCGCCCGGTAGTCGCCATCCTCCCACCAGCGCTCGACCTCGCCCAGCACCCGCCCCACCTCGGGGCCCCGCGGCACGCCGAGGTCGAGGACGTCGCGCCCCCGCACCGGCAGTTCGACCGGACGCCAAGCGTCGGCCATCTCGAGCAGGCGTTGCCAGGCCTCGGTCTCGCCAGGGTGGGGCCGCGCCTCCACGGCCTTGCGGCCGGCCCAGGCGATCAGGACGAGGTCGCGGAAGCGGTCGGCGCCGAGACGGCGTAGCGCCCGGCGCACGGCCCGATCATCCATGGCGGCATCGGGAAGCACGGCGGGTGCGCACAGCGCGACCAGACGGTCGGTCTGCGCGTTCGACAGCCGCAGGCGCGAAGCCACCGCGGCAGCCCCCTCGGCATCGGTGCGCAGCAGGGCGGCGAGGCGCCGAATCGGATCGGGCTTCACCGAGTCGAGACGCAGCCCGCGCCCCTCGAGCCAAGACAACAGCCGCAGCCGGCCAAACTCCGCGGCCTCGGGGAGCACGTGGGGAAGCACGCGCTCGCCCTGCATGAGCAGGAGCACCGACGCGGGATCCGGCGCCATCAACAGGCGAATGATCTCGCCCGAAACGCGCTCGCCCGACAGGCGCGGCAGGTACGGCGCCATCGCCCGGCAGGCGGCCAGCGCGTCCACGTCGGGCGGCGGCGTGCCGTAATAGGCGAAGAAGCGGAAAAAACGCAGCAGCCGCAAAACGTCCTCGCGGATGCGCTGCACCGGGTCGCCAACGAAGCGGATCCGCCCCGCCCCGAGATCGGCCAGCCCGTCGAAGGGATCGTAGATACGCCCCTCGGGATCGGCGAACAAGGCGTTGATGGTGAAGTCGCGGCGCGCCGCGTCGGCCGCCCAGCTGTCGGTGAACTGGACGCGCGCCTTGCGGCCGAAGGTTTCAACGTCGCAGCGCAGGGTGGTGATCTCGAAGTGGCAGGGCCCGACCACCGCCGTGACGGTGCCATGCTCGATGCCCGTCGGAATGGCCTGGATGCCCGCCTTGCGCAACAGCGCCATGACCCGCTCGGGCGGATCGTGGGTGGCGATGTCCACATCCTTGATCGACCTCTTCAGCACCGCGTCGCGGACGCAGCCGCCGACGAAGCGGACCTCGGCGCCCTCGGCCGTCAGGGCGGCGACGACGGCGCGCGTTTCCTCCGCCCGCATCCACGGCTGGGGCGTAAGCTGGCCGACCGGCTGCAGCGTCATTCGAACCGCCCGGGAACCACCCTGCCGCGCTCGTCGACATAGGGGGGACGATAGTCGCCCGTCTCATCGCTCTCGCCCATGACCAGGGTGCCCGCGGAGATGATGCCCGCCAGCGCGAGACCGGCGGCGAACAGCCAGGCCCACGGCACCTCGGCCCAGGCGCGGGCGGGCTGGCCCGCCGCCGCCGCGCGCCGCTGGACGAACCGCAGCCACAGGACGTAGAGCAGGGTCGGCAGGACGATCGGAAGCAAATAGGTCAGGAGGATGCGCGTCAATCGGACAACACCTCGTAGAGATTGATCAGCATCCCCGCGGTCGCGCCCCAGATGAACCGTTCCTCATAGGGCATGGCGTAATAGCGGCGCTCGCGGCCGCCGAAGACGCGGCTGCACTGCTGATGATTGCCTGGGTCGAGAATAAAGGACAGCGGCACCTCGAAGGCGTCGGCCACTTCGAAGGGATCGGGCACCAGGGTGAAGGGCGGCCGGATCAGGCCGACCACCGGGGTCACCCGGAAGCCGGTTCCGGTGACGTAGTCGTCAAGCCACCCCAGCAGGTCGACGGCGTTCCGCGACAGGCCGATCTCCTCCTCGGTCTCGCGTAGCGCCGCGGCCAGCGCGTCCTCGTCGCCGTCCTCGATGCGCCCGCCCGGAAAGCTGATCTGGCCGGCATGGTGCGAGAGATGCGCCGTCCGCTGCGTCAGCAGCACCGTCCACCCCTCGTCCCGTTCCACCAGCGGCACCAGCACCGCCGCCGGCACGAGCTGGGTCTCCGGCGGATACTCCGCGGCGACCACGGCGGCGTCGGCACCCAGCCTCCGGGCGGTGGCGGCATCCGACCGCCGGCTTCCGCCCGGCGCGCGCGCCAGGCGCCGGGCCACGACGTCGCGGGTCAGGACGGATCGGTCAGCCTGCCGAGGGGAAAGAATGTGCCGTTGCTCCATATGCCGTACAGTGGCTCGCCATCCACCTTTTCCTCGACGCCCCGGGCCACCAGTTCATAATACACTGCGCGCGTCAATCGGGCTTCCAGACCGTCGCGCACAAGAACATAGGGCACGGGCTCGTCGGTTCCAGGATCATAAGCGATTCGCAACGGATGGTCTTCGTCGACTGTCACCAGTTCGTCGATATTGGTCCGGAAGCTGACCACCTGGACCCGTCCGCAACCGGAGGCGAACATTTCGACCGCCAGAAAGGGAACGTCTTCGACCTCGATTCGCCCGGCTTCGTGCGGCGTGGTCAGCCAGAACGAACCGTCGGCCCTCTTCGACAGGATTCCCGCGAACAGGCATACCATTTCTTTGCGGGTGATCGGCGACCCTTGATAATGCCATGTTCCGTTGCGATCGATTCGGATGTTGAGGTCGCCGCAATCGACACCGCCCCCGACGGGACGGTCGGCAGCGTTGGTACCGGATGACTCCCTCATTCGTCAGCCATTCAATAACCGCCGTGGAGAGGCCATCGTGACCCCCCCTTCGCCCATTTCAGCCACTCGCCACCCGGCCGGTGGCGATGTTCCTGCCTCAAAGGTGGTGGAGGAACTCGAACGTTTCAACATGCGGTTGGCCGAGGCCCGCGAACGAATCGGACGCATCATCTTCGGGCAGCAAGAGGTCATAGACGAAACTCTTATCACGCTGCTGGCGGGTGGTCACGTTCTGTTGATCGGCGTGCCCGGGCTGGCCAAGACCCGTCTCGTCCAGACCCTGGGCACCGTTCTCGGCCTTGACGACAAGCGGGTCCAGTTCACGCCCGACCTCATGCCGGCCGACATCCTGGGGTCCGAGGTTCTGGAGGAGAGCGAGACCGGCGCGCGCGCCTTTCGGTTCATCCGCGGGCCGGTATTCTGCCAGTTGTTGATGGCCGACGAAATCAACCGCGCCAGCCCGCGCACGCAGTCGGCGCTGCTCCAGGCCATGCAGGAGCGCCGCGTCAGCGTCGCCGGACACTACCACGACCTGCCCTCGCCGTTTCACGTGCTCGCCACCCAGAACCCTCTGGAACAGGAAGGCACCTATCCGCTGCCCGAGGCGCAGCTCGACCGGTTCCTGATGCAGGTCGACGTCGGCTATCCCGACATCGAGGCGGAACGCCAGATGCTGCTGGCCACCACCGGCGCCCACGAGGAGCAGCCGGCGCGCGTGATGGGTCCCGAAGATCTGCTGGCCGCGCAGCAGATGGTGCGGCGCATCCCGGTTGGCGAGAGCGTGGTCTCGGCGATCCTGACGGTGGTGCGCAACGGCCGTCCCGAGGCCAGCGACATCGACCTGGTGCGCCGGCATGTCGCCTGGGGGCCCGGACCGCGGGCAAGCCAGGCGCTGATGCTGGCGACGCGGGCGCGGGCGGTGCTCGACGGCCGGCTGGCGCCCTCGGTGGACGACGTGCTCGCCCTGGCCCAGCCCGTTTTGCGCCACCGCATGGCGCTGAGTTTCGCCGCGCGCGCCGAAGGGGTGAGCATGCGCGACGTCATAGAGGCGCTGTGTCGAACGATCGCGTGACGCAATGGCCGAGGAGGTGACCGTCATCCGGCATGCCGCCGAGGAGCTGGCGGCGACGCTGCCGCCGCTGCTGGTTGCCGCCGAGCGGATTGCCGCCACCGTTTCTGCGGGCATCCACGGCCGGCGGCGGGTGGGGCCGGGGGAATCGTTCTGGCAATTCCGCCGCTATCTGCCCGGCGATCCGGTGCAAAGCATCGACTGGCGCCAGTCGGCAAAGTCGGACCCGGTGTTCGTGCGCGAGCATGAATGGGCGGCGGCGCAGTCGATATGGCTATGGCTCGACCGCTCGCCGTCGATGGACTATCGCTCGGAGCGCTCGCTGCCCACCAAACAGGAGCGCGGCATGCTGCTCGTGCTGGCCCTCGCCGCGCTGCTCGTGCGCGGCGGCGAGAAGGTGGCGCTGCTCGACGACACCGAGCCGCCGGCGATGGGCCGCGCCATCCTCGCGCGCCTTGCGGCCACGCTGGCCGCCCGTCCGCCGGCCGCGGAGAGTCTGCCCTCGCGGACGCGCTTTCCCCGCCATGCGCAGGTCGTCCTGGTCGGCGATTTCCTGGCCCCGCTCGAGGACATCGACGCCCGGCTGCGCGACCTTGCGGGCCGCGGCGTGCAGGGGCATCTGCTGCAGGTCCTCGACCCGGTCGAGGAGGCCCCGCCGTTCGCCGGCCGCATCCGCTTCTTCGGTCTCGAGGGCGAGCCCGACCATCTGGTCACGCGCGCCGAGGACCTGCGCGACGAGTACATGGCGCGATTGCGGCGGCACCGCGAGGCCATCGCGGCCATAACCACCCGCATCGGCTGGTCGTTCGGCCTCCATCACACCGACGGTTCGCCCCAGACCGCCCTTCTCGCCCTGCACGCCATGATCTCCGGTCGCTGACCATGCTGAGCTTCGGCCCCCTGTCCCTCGTCGCCCCCTGGGCACTGCTCGCGGCGGCGATTTTGCCGCTTCTCTGGTGGCTGCTGAGGGTGACGCCGCCGTCGCCGCGCGTCGTGAGATTTCCCGCCATCCGCCTTCTGTTCGGGCTGAGTTCGCGCGAACAGACGCCGGCCCGGACGCCGCTGTGGCTGGTCTTGCTGCGCATGCTGCTGGCGCTGCTGGTGATCCTGGCGGTCGCCCATCCCCTGATCAACGCCTCGCGCACCAAAGCGGCCGGCGGCTTGCTGCTGATTGCCCTGGACGACGGGTGGGCGGCGGCGCGCAACTGGGCGGCGCGCCAAACCGTGCTCGACGCCCTGCTCGACGAGGCCGAGCGGGCCGAGCGGCCGGTCGCCGTGCTGACCACGGCGGCGCCGGTGGACGGCGGGCCGATCACGCCCATCGGGCCGCTGTCGGCCAGGGACGCCCGCGCCGCGGTGCAGGCCCTGGCGCCCAAGGCCTGGGGGACCGACCGGCAGTCCGCCGCCGCCGCGCTGGCGACCCTGGCACGGCCGCCGGCGGCCAGCGTGGTGTGGCTCAGCGACGGCCTGGACGACCCGGCGGCGCGCGAGTTCGCCGCCCGATTGCAGACCTATGGCCGCCTGCGCGTCTTCACCGAGCCGCCGGGCGCCCTGCCCCGCCTGCTGCTCCCGCCAGCCGCCGGCGACAGCGCGCTGGCGCCCATGGTGCGCCGGGCCGGCACCACGGGCACCGAAACACTTTGGCTGAAGGCCAGCGACGGAAGCGGCCGCGGCCTTGCCCGCACCCAGGTCACGCTGGCGGACGGAAGCAGCCGGGCCACGGCCAAGTTCGACCTGCCCACCGAACTGCGCAACCGCGTCGCCCGCATCGACGTCGAAGGCGAGGAGACGGCTGCCGCGTCGGTGCTGGTCGACGAGCGCTGGCGCAGGCGCCCGGTCGGCCTGATCGGGGGGGATCCGGAGACGCGCGCAACCCCACTGCTAAGCGACCTCCACTATTTCGCCAAGGCGCTGGAGCCCTATGCCGAACTGCGCGAGGGCTCGGTCGCCGAGCTTCTGGGGCGCCCCCTGGCGGTCGCCCTGCTGGCCGACGCCAGCCACCTTCCGGCAAGCGACGTCGACCGGCTTCGCGAGTGGATCGACGAAGGCGGCCTGCTGGTGCGCTTCGCCGGCCCGCATCTGGCGCGCAGCCCCGACGACCTGCTGCCCGTGCGGTTGCGCGGCGGCGGGCGCATGCTGGGGGGTGCGATGTCGTGGACCGAACCCATGCCGCTGGCCCCCTTCCCGGGCTCCAGCCCGTTCGCGGGCCTGACGCCGCCCGCCGAGGTGCGGGTCACGGCCCAGGTGCTGGCCGAACCGGAAATCGAACTCGACGCCAAGACCTGGGCGCGGCTCGCCGACGGAACGCCGCTGGTGACGGCCGAGAGGCGCGGCAAGGGCTGGCTGGTGCTGATGCACACGACGGCCAGCCCGCAATGGAGCAACGTCGCCATGTCCGGCCTGTTCGTCGACATGCTGCGCCGCCTGGTCGCCTTGAGCCGGGGCGTGGCCGGCGACGCCGGCGGCGGCTCGCTGCCCCCGATCGAGGTGATGGACGGCTTCGGACGGCTGACCTCGCCCTTGGCCGGAGCCGGACCCATCGCCGCGGGCGCGTTTGCAGAGATTGTTCCGGGACCGCGCCATCCGCCCGGATTCTACGGCAACGACGCGACGCGGCGGGCGCTCAACCTGTCGCCGTCGGTGGGCGAACTGCGGCCGCTGGCGGTGCCGTCCGGGGCCGAGCGCGCGGTGCTCAGCGACGTTCGCCAGGAAATCGATCTCCGCCCCTGGCTATTCGCCGCCGCGCTGATGCTCCTCGCCATGGACATGGCGATCGGCCTCAGGCTGCGCGGGCTGCTGTGGCGGGGCGCCGCGACGGCGGCGGCCGCGGGGCTGCTGATCGTCCTCGCCCCACCGGCGGCGCGGGCGCAAACCGACGACGCCTTCGCCCTGGCGGCGGCGCTGGAAACGCGGCTCGCCTATGTCCGTACCGGCGACGCCGCGGTCGACGAGATGAGCCGGGCCGGGCTCGACGGCCTGAGCAGGGTGATCGGTCAGCGCAGCACGGCCGTGCTGGGCGAGCCGGTGGGCGTCGACGTCGAGCGCGACCCCTTGATGTTCTTTCCCCTGCTTTACTGGCCGGTGACGGCCAGCCAGCCCGTTCCCTCACCTGCGGCCCAGGCCAAGCTGAACGATTTTCTGCGCAACGGCGGAATGATCCTGTTCGACACCGGCGGTCGCGGCGAACGGGCGGACCCCTATCAAGGCGGCGGAGTCGGCGCCGAACGCCTGAAACAGCTGACGGAAGGGCTGGTCATTCCCGAACTGGGCCCGGTCACCAGCGACCATGTGCTCACCCGCGCGTTCTACCTGCTGCGCGACCTGCCGGGACGCTACGCCGGCGGCACGGTATGGGTCGAGCGCATCGAGAGCCAGGCCAATGACGGCGTCTCGTCGGTGGTGATCGGGCCCCATCAATGGGCGGCGGCGTGGGCCATCGATCCCCAGGGGCGCCCCATGTTCGCCGTGGTGCCGGGCGGCGAGGCGCAGCGCGAGATGGCCTTCCGCTTCGGCGTCAACCTGGTGATGTACGCGCTGACCGGCAACTACAAGGCCGACCAGGTGCATCTGCCGGCCATTCTGGAGCGCCTCGGCCGATGACCTGGGCGATCCCGGATCTGGTACTGGCGCCCCTGGTGCCGTGGCCGGCCATCGCGGTGCCGGCTGCGCTCGCCTTCGGGCTGGCCGCGGTGGCCATCGCCCGCCGCGCGCGCGGCGCGTGGTGGCGCCTGCTGCCCCTGCTGGTCCTTGTGCTGGCGCTGCTCAACCCCCGTCTGGCCGGCGAGGAGCGCACGCCGCTCGACGATGTGGCGGTGGTGCTGGTGGACGACAGCCTCAGCCAGACGGTGGGGGAGCGCCGCGCCCAGACCGAGGCGGCCCTGCGTGCCGTGCAGGAACGACTGGCGCGGCTGCCCAATCTCGAGGTGCGGGTCGAGCGCCTTCGCCCGGGGCTTGGCCAGGACGAGGGCACGGAGCTGTACGGCGCCCTGCGGCGCGCCCTTGGCGACGTGCCGCGCCGCCGCCTGGCCGGCGCAGTGCTGATCACCGACGGCCAGGTTCACGACGTGCCCGAGGGCGCCCCCGCAGACGTCGGCGCCCCGGTTCACGTGCTGTTGACCGGCCAGCCGGGCGAGCGCGACCGGCGGTTGATCGTCGAACAGGCGCCCAGCTTCGGCATCGTCGGCGACAGCGTGCGGCTGCGCCTGCGGGTCGAGGACCCGGGCGCCGCCGGCAGCGCGCGGGTGACCATGCGCCGCGACGGCGGCCAACCGGCGGGGTTCGACCTGCCGCTGAACGCCAGCCGTTACGTCTCGGTGCCCATCACCCATGGCGGCGTCTCGGTGCTGGAGCTCGAGGCGGCGGCGGGCGCGAACGAGCTCAGCCTCGCCAACAACCGCGCCGCGCTGACGGTCAATGGGGTGCGTGACCGGCTGCGCGTGCTGCTGGTGTCGGGCGAGCCGCACCCCGGCGAGCGGACGTGGCGCAATCTGCTGAAGGCCGACCCATCGGTCGACCTCGTCCACTTCACCATCCTGCGGCCGCCGGAAAAGGACGACGCCACGCCGCTGCGCGAGCTGGCCCTGATCTCGTTTCCGATCCGCGAGCTGTTCGAGGAAAAACTCGACGATTTCGACCTGATCATCTTCGACCGCTATCGGCGCCGCGTGATGATGCCGCTGGACTACTACGACAACATCGTCAACTACGTGCGCCGCGGCGGCGCCCTGCTGATGGCGGTGGGACCGGAGTTCAACGACCCCTTCAATCTGAGCGTAACGCCGATCGAGAACGTCCTGCCCGCGACCCCGGGGGGGGACCCGCTGGCCGAAGGATTCGTGCCCCGGATCACCGACCTCGGCAAACGCCATCCGGTCACCGCCGGCCTGCCCGGAGCCGAAAGCGATCCGCCGGTCTGGGGCCGCTGGCTGCGCCAGGTGGTCACCGAACAGCGCAGCGGCGTCACGGTGATGACCGGCGCCGCGGACATGCCGCTGCTGATCCTCGATCATGTCGGCGAGGGGCGGGTGGCGCAGATCCTCAGCGACACCATCTGGCTGTGGTCGCGCGGCTTCGAGGGCGGCGGACCGCAGGGCGAGCTGCTGCGGCGGCTGGCCCACTGGCTGATGAAGGAGCCGGCGCTCGAGGAGGACGTGCTGCGCGCCGAGGTGCGCGGCCAGCAACTCCACATCGAGCGGCGCAGTCTCGAACCGGGGCCGCCCGAAGCCACCGTCACCCTGCCCGACGGGCGCGAGCGTCGCGTCCGCCTGAGCGAACAGGACGACGGCCGCGCCGTCGCCGCCCTGACCATCGACCAGAGCGGTCTCTATCGGGTGACCGACGGCAGCCGCACCGCCGTCGCCGCCGCCGGCAGCCTCAATCCGATCGAGATGGCCGAGCTGCCGGCCACGCCGGATCGCCTGAAGCCGGTGGTCGAGGCCAGCGGCGGCGGCCTGCGCTGGCTGGCCTCCGAGGGCGCTCCAGACTTCCGCCAGGTGGGCTCCGACCGCGCCGCCGTCGGCCGCGGCTGGTGGGGTCTGAACGCCAATCGCGAGTACTTGGTGACCGCCGTGCGCGACCTGCCGCTGCTGCCCGCCCCCCTGCTGCTCCTGCTGGGCGTCGGCGGCCTGGTGATGGCGTGGTGGCGCGAGGGGCGGTAGGACCGGGGCGCCGCGCTGAACGACCATCATTCGGAAGGCGCTTCCGGCTCCCAGTACGGCCGCGGTCCGAACCGCGCCGCCAGGAAATCGACGAACGCCCGCACCTTGGCCGAGAGGTAGCGGCCGCCGGGGTAGACGGCATACACCGCCCCGCCGTCATCGCCATAGTCGGGCATCACCGCCCGCAGCCGGCCGGCGCAGAGGTCGGGCCCGGCAAGGAAGCTGGGCAGAAGGGCGAGGCCGAGGCCGGCAACGGCGGCGGCGCGCAGGACGTCGCCGTTGTTGGCGCGCAAAGTGCCCGACACCCGCACCGAGACCTCGCCGTCCGGCCCCGTGAAGCGCCAGTCCTCGGGCCGCGTGGTGGCGCTGGTGTAGAGCAGGCAGTTGTGCCCCTTGAGATCGGCCGGTCGCTGCGGAACGCCGTGCCGGGCAAGATAGTCCGGCGACGCGCAGAGCAGCCGCCGGCTGGGCGCGAGGCGGCGCGCCACCAGCGTCGAATCAGGCAGGCGCGCGATGCGTACCGCCACGTCGTAACCCTCTTCGACCAGGTCGACGACGCGGTCGTTGAGGGTCAGATCGACCGTGATGTCGGGATGGCGGGCGGCGAACTCCGGCACCGCCGGGGCAAGGTGCAGGATGCCGAAGCTCATCGGCGCGTTCACCCGCAGCAGGCCGCGCGGCTCGGCCTGAAGGCTGCCGACCGCGGCCGCCGCCTCCTCGGCATCGGCGAGCAGCCGCAGGCAGCGATCGTGAAACACCGCGCCGGCGTCGGTGAGGCTGAGCCGGCGGGTGGTGCGATTGAGAAGGCGGGCGCCAAGCCGGGCCTCCAATGCCGCCACCTGCTTGCTGACCGCCGATTTGGACATTCCCAGTTCGCGGGCCGCCGCGGAGAATCCGTGAGCCTCGACGACCTTGGCGTACACCGCCATGCCGGCCAATGCGTCCATGCGCTTACCGTTTCCTATATCGAGACAATCCTATTCCTACATAGGTAATTGTCTAGATGGATGCCTCAATCATATCAGTGGAACGTTCGACCTCACGCAGAAAGGTGATTTATGGCTCGCATTCTCGTCCTCTATCACAGCAGTTACGGCCACATCGAGCGGATGGCCCAGGAGGCGGCCGAAGGCGTCCGCGAAGCGGGTGGCGAGGCGGTTCTCAAGCGCGTTCCCGAGACCATGCCGCGCGACGTGGCCGAGAAGGCCGGCGTCAAGCTGGACCAGCCGGCCCCCGTTGCAAGCCCCGACGAACTGGCCGACTACGACGGCATCCTGTTCGGCTCGCCGACCCGTTTCGGCAACATGACGGGGCAGATGCGCAACTTCCTCGACCAGACCGGCAAGCTGTGGCTGAGCGGCGCCCTGATCGGCAAGCCGGGCGGCGTGTTCACGAGCAGCAACACCCAGCATGGCGGGCAGGAAACGACCATCACCTCGTTTCACACCACCCTGTTGCATCTCGGCATGGTCGTCGTCGGCCTGCCCTACAGCGCCAAGGGCCAGATGACCATGGACGAGATCTCGGGCGGCAGCCCCTATGGCGCCAGCACCATCGCCGGAGGCGACGGCTCGCGCCGGCCCAGCGCCAACGAACTCGAGCTGATGCGCTTCCAGGCCCGCCATCTCACGGCGATCGCCGACAAGTTGCGAGGATGACATGATCGAACTCCGACCCTTCGACGGCCTTGGAACGTTCCGGAACGACTGGCTGCACGCCCGCTATCACTTCAGCTTTTCGGAATACCACGACCCCCGGCGCATGGGCTGGGGGCTGCTGCGGGTGTGGAATGACGACACCATCCGCGCCCGCAGCGGCTTTCCCCTGCACGGGCACCGCGACATGGAGATCATCACCTATGTCCGCAAGGGCGCCATTAGCCACGAGGACAGCCTGGGCAACAAGGGGCGCACCGCCGCCGGCGACGTGCAGGTGATGTCCGCCGGAAGCGGCATCCGGCACGCCGAGTTCAACCAGGAGGACGAGGACACGCTCCTGTTCCAGATCTGGATCGAGACGGCGCAGAAGGGCGTGCCGCCGCATTGGGGCACCCGCCGCTTCCCCGCCGGAGAGCGCGCCGCGAAGCTGGTGCCGCTCGCCTCGGGCCGCGAGGGACATGGCGACGCCCTGCCCATCCATCAGGACGCGGCGATCCTGGGCGCAACGCTGGCCGAGGGTCACGAGGTCGTCCACCCGTCGGCCGGACGGCGCGCCTATCTGGTGCCGTCGCGCGGTGCGGTGATGGTCAACGGCGTGACGGTGACCGAGCGCTCCGGTGCCGCCATCGCCGAGGAAAAGGAAGTGCGCATCAAGGCCGTGGGCGGCCCGGCGGAGATCGTGCTCGCCGACCTGCCGTAAGGATCACCGGCCCGGCGATCGCTCGGCAAGGGCATGGCAGGCCTCAGCCAGTTCGACCAGTTCACGGTACGCCCAGGTGCCGCGGTCGTTGAGATGGCCGGCGAGATCGGCTGGAATGGCGGCCAGCCCGAGATGGGCGCCGGCGATGGCGCCGGCCATCGCCGCCGTGGTGTCGACGTCACCCCCGGGCCAGATCGCGGTCGCGATGGCCCCGACATAATCCTCGGTATTCCGCAGGAACGCATACAGCGCCCACAGCACGCTGCCGACCACGAAACCCGAGATGCCGCCATGCCAGTGACCGTCGACGCCGGGAGGCAGGCCGGCGCGCGCGATACGGTCGGCGGCCTCGGCCTCCGGCAATTCCAGGCAGTCGGCAAGCTGGCGCAGGGCGGACGCCATCGTCGCGTCGACCCCCATCACCCACTGGTCCAGCGTGTCGAGGAAGGATTCGCGTTCGATTCGCTTGCAGCGGGCCGCCAGGGCCACCGCGCCGGCGATCGCGACGGCGCCGGCCGAGCAGCGGCGGTCGGCATGGGTGATCCGCCCCTGCGCGTCGGCCACCCGCACGAGGTCGGGGGCCCCGGCGAAGAACAGGCCCACGGGGCCGGCCCGCATGGCGCTGCCGTTGCCCGCGCTGGGTGGCGGCGTGCCCGCCCGATCCCAGGGCACGCCGGCGGCAAGGCGCGCCGCCGCCTCGGCGGTCGATCGTCCACACCCGACGACGCGGTTCTCGGCGAACAGGTCGGCGATGCGGCGCGCGTAATCGGCCGGATCGAATCCGCCGCTGGCGAGGAAGCTCTGCATCAGCTCCCGCGCCATCTGCGAATCGTCCGAGTACTGCCCGAAGCGGAACGCATTCCGCGTTCGCCCCGGCAGCCGGCAGGGAAGCACCACGTCGCGGACGTAGCCCGCGCAGATTTCGGGCGGCTCGCCTTCGACGAGAAAGCCCAGGGCGTCGCCCAGGCATTGGCCGACGAGACTGCCGGTAAATCGGTCGGGCGGCGGCGTCATGGCGCTCCTCCCTCGTTCGCGCGGCTACGGCGACTCGAACTCGGCCACCACCGGCGCGTGATATGTTTCGGGCGATCCCCGCACCAGGACCGGCGAGACAAGCTCGTCGCCCAGTGCCTCGTTGTGCACCTCGCTGCCGCGGTACCAGCCGAGCAGCGGCCGCGACGCGAGCAGGTGATCGAGCATCAGCCGCCGTCCGTGGTGGATGACCGAATAGCGTTGGGGCTCGGGAATGGTGCGGTCGAGCGGAACCAGCACGCGGGCGGCGAGATGGCCGTTCGCCGTGTCCTCCTCGTCGCCGCGAATGGTGCGGACCGGGGTTTCGCGGTCGTCGGCATTGAAGTCGCCGCACACCATGACCATCGCGCCGGGGTCCTCGTCGAAGATGCGGTCGACGACGAGGCGCGCCTCCAACGCCTGTCCGGCCCGCTTCACGGTGGCCAGGAAGAAGCCCTCCGCCCAGCCGCCCACGCTGGCCCACACCCCGTGCCCGGCCTTTTGTCCCGCCAGGAAGGCGGCGCGCGGCGCGCGCAGATGGACGTTGACGACGTGCAACCGCCGGCTCTCGCCAAGGTCGAGCACGGCGTGCAGCAGCGGGCGGTCCCATTCCACCGCCATCGCATCGGGGCGCGGCGAAGCGGTGACGGGCCGGTAGCTCGGCGGTTCGACGAGGTCGTGCCAGACCTGACGGTGCGACAGCACCGGCAGGCGCGACAGGATGACCAGATTGTGCCGGTCCGAAGGCCGCTCGCCCTTGCGGTTGAGGCTGACGACGCGGTGAAAGTCCTCGTAGCCGGTTCCGGCGATCAGACTGTCGAGGGCCGACAGGCGGCGCGGCCCGTGATTCGTGTCGGCGCGCCCGTTGACCTCCTGCAGGCACAGCACGTCGGCGCGCAGGCGCAGCAACTGCGGGCGCAGGATGGCGACGCGGTCGGCGAAATCGATGCCGCCCTGCGGCCGATCGTCGAGATTCTCCAGATTGAAGGTGGCGATGCGCAGGGCGCGCCCCATCCCGTATCCCCTGAAACGTCCTCGCGGATAGTACCAGCGCCGCCGCCGGCGGGCACCCTCTTGAATTGGGTATCCGGACGTGCCGGGCAAGAAACAGCCCGCTAGCCACTTGCGTTCGGCCCGACCGCCGAACAACAATGCGGTGCCGAGGGGGGCCCGGGTCGATGCAAGACAAGACGGTGAAGAGACTCTACAGCGCCGAGCTGAAACGGCTACGCGAACAGGGGCAGATGCCCGCAGGTGGCGGAGCGGGAGCGGACAACGCCGAACTGTTGGCCGAAATCCGGGCGCTCGGGGGCCGACTTGCCGCGCTGGAAAACCGCCTGTTCCCGGATGCGCCACCCCCCGCCGCGATCGCCCCCGACGAGAGCGAGGTCCAGAAGGCCGAGATCGACATCCTGCGCACCGAGCTGCGGGCCCTGGCGTTGTGCATCCAGCAGACCAAGTTGGAAATATCGGCCCTGCGGCCGAACGATTCGGACGAGGATCGGCTCGTGGCGGTCACCTTCGAACTCGACGCAATCGTCACCTCGACCGAGCGGGCCACCCAGAACATCCTCGATGCCTCGGAAAAGATCGACGAGTTGGTCGCCGCCATCGGCGCCCAGGTCAAGGACCCCCATGCCAAGCAGCAGGCCGAAGAGGTCCGGGAACACGTCGTCGCCATCTTCGAGTCCTGCAACTTCCAGGACATTACCGGCCAGCGCATCACCAAGGTGGTCAACACCCTGAAATACGTCGAGGACCGCATCAACGCGATGATCAATATTTGGGGCGCGGAAACCTTCGTCGGGCTGCAACCCAAGGAAGAGCTCGACGTCGACGAGGAGGCGAAGCTGCTCAACGGTCCGCAACTCGAGAACCGCGGCATCAGTCAGTCGGAGATCGACAAGCTGTTCGATTGACCCGACCCCGCCGTTGACAATTCACCCTGCCCGAACGTATAGGCAAGCGGTTTGGCCCGCCGCGAGGGTTTGACCGCCGTCAATGTTGCCATGCCGACGGAACGCGTAGCTTGCGGAGCCGAGTGTCGAGGATATAAGGGGGGTTCGTGAACGCGATCCGCACTGCGCCTGCCGCCAGCCGTCTGCTGCTGTCCGGCAACGAAGCGATAGCCCGTGCCGTCTGGGAAGCCGGAACCGCGGTTGCGGCGGCCTATCCCGGAACCCCCGCCACCGAAATCCTCGAAACCCTGGCCTTCTTTCCCGACGTCGACACCCATTGGGCGGTGAACGAGAAGGTTTCGCTGGAGGTCGCCATCGGCGCCTCGCTGGCCGGCGCGCGCGGCTTCTGCGCCATGAAGCATGTCGGGCTCAACGTCGCCGCCGACGCGCTGATGTCGCAGACCCTGGCCGGCGCGCGCGGCGGCCTGGTCATCGCGGTGGCCGACGATGTCGGCCTGTCGTCGTCGCAGAACGAACAGGACTCCCGCTTCTGGGGCCGCTTCGCCCATGTTCCCATCCTGGAGCCCGCCGACTCGCAGGAAGCGTACGACATGACCAAGCGCGCCTTCGAGATCTCGGAGCGGTTCGAGGTGCCGGTCCTGGTGCGGCTGACCACCCGGGTCTGCCACGTCAAGGCGCTGTGCACCGTCGGCGAGCGCCAACCGCACGCCGCGACCGGCTTCCATCTCGACCCCAACCGCTGGGTGCTGACGCCGGCCACGGCGCGCCGCCGTCTGCCCAAGATGTTCGAGCGCGACCAGGCGCTCGCCGCCTACACGGAGGAGTGCGACCTCACCGTCGAACTGCCGGGCGAGGACCGCAAGGTCGGCTTCGTCGCCTCGGGGCCGGCCGCCCTGGCCGTGCGCGAGGCCTTCCCCGACGCGCCCCTGCTCAAGCTCGGCATGTCGCACCCCCTGCCCATCGGGCGCATCCGCAAGCTGGCCTGGGCGGTGGACACCCTGGTGGTGGTCGAGGAGATCGAGCCCATCGCCGAGAACGAGATCCGCGCCGCCGGCATCGCCTGCCACGGCAAGGACGCGCTGCCGCGCAGCGGCGAGCTGGCGTTCGACATCGTGCGCCCGGCCGTGCGCCGGCTGCTCGGCGAGGAGACCGCGCCCGCCGACGAAGCGGCGCCGCCCGCCGTGTTCCCGCGCCCGCCGACGATGTGCGTGGGCTGCCCGCATCTGGCGCCCTATTACGTGCTCGCCCGGATGCGCAAGAACGTGCTCATCTCCGGCGACATCGGCTGCTACACCCTGGGCGCCGGCCATCCCTGGAACGCCCTCGACACCACCGTGTGCATGGGCGCCTCGATGGGCATCGCGCTCGGCATCGAGAAGGGCAAGGGCGCGGCCGACAAGGACAAGGGCGTGGTCGCGGTGATCGGCGATTCGACGTTCCTGCACATGGGCATGCAGGGCCTGCTCGACATCACCTACAACCGCGGCAATATCACCGTCCTGCTGCTCGACAACCGCGCCGTCGGCATGACCGGCGGTCAGGACCACCCGGGTACCGGCCGCGACATCCGCGGCCAGGAGGCGCCGAAGATCGACTTCGCCCAGCTGGTCGAGGCGCTGGGGGTGAAGAAGGAACGCATCCACGTCGTCAATCCCTACGAGCTGCCGGTGCTGTCGCGCACGCTGCGTCAGGAGATGGCGGTGCCCGAGCCGTCGGTGATCATCACCAACCAGCCCTGCGTGCTGATCGACCGCTTCCAGAAGATGACGCCGTTCGCGGTCGAGGACGACCAGTGCAACGGCTGTTCGAGCTGCCTGCGGGTGGGCTGCCCGGCCATCCTGGTGTCGCGCCGCGAAACCAGCGTGGCGCCGAACGGCAAGGAAAAGGTGCTCAACTTCGTGACGATCGACACCGCCTTCTGCACCGGCTGCAACCTGTGCGTCAACACCTGCGGCCCCGGCGCCATCGTGCCCGCGGCGACCGTCAGCAAGGGGGACCGGCGATGAGCGGGACGGCGTTCAAGACCACCGACGTCCTGGTCGTCGGCATCGGCGGCCAGGGCGTGCTGACGGCGACCGAGGTGCTGGCCGAGGCGGCCATCGAGCTCGGCTACGACGTCAAGAAGACCGAGGTGGCCGGAATGGCCCAGCGCGGCGGCATGGTGACCTCGCATCTGCGCTTCGGCGAGAAGGTGATGGCGCCGGCGATCGCGCCCGGCAGCGCCGACGTCATGATCGCCTTCGAGGCGGCCGAGGCGCTGCGCTGCTCGCCCTTCCTGCGCCCCGGCGGCATCGCCATCGTCAACACCCAGGAGGTCATTCCGCCCGTGGTGTCCACCGGCCTGTTCAAGTATCCGGACGACCCGGTGGGAGAGATGCGGGCCCGCGGCGTGCGCCTCCTCGCCCTGGACGCGGCCGGCATCGCCCGCACCCTCGGCGACCCGCGCCTCGCCAATTCGGCGATGCTGGGCGCCGCCGCGGAACACCTGCCGTTCGGCGCCGACCTGCTGCTGCGAATGATCCTGCGGCGGTTTTCGACCAAGCGCCCCGAGCTCGCCGACATCAACGCCCGCGCCTTCGAGGCCGGCCGCCGCGCCGTTCAGGAACAGGGCCTGGCCGCGGCCGGATAGCCAATGGCGTTGAATTGCCGGCAACGGGGTGCCAGAGTCGGCCCTTGGCACGCGTCCTGCGCACCTGGCCGGGAGGATTCCTTGCGCCGCTTCGTCTTTGCCGCCCTAGCCTGCGTGATCCTGTCCACCCCGGCGGCCGCCGCCGACCGGAAGGAGCCGTCGCCCGGCGAACTGCTGGGCGAGGCCGGCGAAAAGCTGATGCGGGCGCTGGAGACCATGCTGAAGGCCATTCCGCAATACGCCGCTCCCGAGATCAACGAGAACGGCGACATCATCATCCGCCGCATCCGCCCCGACGACCGGCCGCCCCGCAAGGACCAGCCGGCGCAGCCGGTTCCCACCGGCCGGGACAAGGCGACGCAGACCTGACGCGGGCTTCGCGGTCGAACGCAATTGCCTCGTCATGGCCGGGCGCCGGCCCGGCCATCCACGGCACACGCATCAATCGTGGATGCGCGGATCAAGTCCGCGCATGACGGCTGGGAGGACGGAGGCCGCCCATCGGCTTGCCGCGGCGCACCAAGCAACGACGGCCTCCCTACTTTCCCGCCTTCTTGCGCTTCCCTCCCTTGCCCGACGGAGCCGCCTCGGCGGCGGCCGGTTCCTCCTGCCGCAGGCTGCGCTTCAGCGCGTCCATCAGGTTGATGACCTTGGCGGGGGCGGGCTCCTCGGCGATCACCTCCGGTTCCTGGCCGGCGATCTTCTCCTTGATAAGCTCGCGCAAGGCCTCCTGGTAGCGGTCGACGAATTTGCTGGGGTCGAAGGCGGCGGTCTTGCGGTTGATGAGTTCGGTGGCGACGGTCACCTCATCCTCGTCAATCTTGGGAATGCGCACCTCGTCGAACATCTGCGCCGGCTTGCGCATCACGTCAAAGGCGTGCAGCGTGGCCATGGCGAAGCCCTTGTCGCGCGGCATCACCGCCACCAGCCGCTCACGCCCCGACAGCACCACCCGCCCCAGCCCCACCTTGTCGGCCCGCACCATGGCTTCGCGCACCACGGCGAACGCCTCCTCGGCCACCGGCCCGTCGGGCAGGGCGAAGTAGGGCTTGTCGACGTAGAGCGGGTCCATCTGGTCGGCGGCGAAAAACTGGATCAACTCGATGGTCTTCTTCGTCTCCAGCTTGATCGTCTCGAGGTCGTCATCGGTGACGATCACGTAGCGGCCCTTCTCGTACTCGTAGCCGCGGACGATGTCCTCCTTGTCCACCTCGCCCACCCCGGGCACCACCTTCTGCTCGCGGATGCGGGCGCCGGCATCGCGGGCGATCTGGTGAAAGGTGATCTTGCTGGCCGTGCTGATGGCCGGGTACAGGCGGACGCCGAACGACACCAGCGACAGCCGCATGTGGCCCTTCCAGTAGGGTCGTGCCGGAGGCATGGCAACTCCTAGCCAAGTCCAAGGTTCCGCCGCGCCGCCGCCGTGATGGTCTGGCGGACCTCCGCCATTTCGGCCCAGGGGTCATCGCCCAGGCCGGCGAGGCGGCGCAGGATCGTCTCAACGTTGAAATGGTCGGAGTGCAGCCCGGCATCCAGTTCCTCCCACGAGAGGGGAACCGCCACCGGCGCGCCGGGCTTGGCCCGTGTCGAGAAGGGGGCGATGAAGGTCGCCGTCCACTGGTTGCGCAGGAAGTCGACATAGATGCGGCCGTTGCGCTTGGCCTTGGACATGTTGGCCGTGTAGCGGCGCGGCGAATCCGCCTCCAGCGCCTCGCTGACCGCCTTGGTGAACGCCTTGATCTCGTCCCAGCCAGGACCGCGGTCGATCGGTACCACGACGTGAAGCCCCTTGCCGCCGGTCGTCTTGACGAAGCTGCGCAAACCGAGGTCCTCGAGCCGCGCCCGCACCTCGCGCGCCGCCTCGACGACCCGCGGCCAGGCGACGTCGGGGGCGGGATCGAGGTCGAACACCAGCCGGTCGGGCGCCTCGGGCTTGTCGACCCTGCTGCCCCAGGTGTGGATCTCCAGCACGCCGACCTGGACCAGGGCCAGCAGGCCGTCGAGATCGCGCACGAACAGATAGGGCTGCTTCTCGCCCGCCACCGCGACGCGCCCGATGCTGTCCGGCATGCCGGCCGTGGCGTGGCGCTGGTAGAAGCACTCCTCGTGCCTGCCCTGCGGGCAGCGCACCAGGGTGATGGCGCGCTCGACGACGTGCGGCAGCATCCACTCGGCGACTTCGATGTAGTAGGCCGCGAGCCCCCGCTTGGTCACCCCCTGCCGCGGCCACAACACCCGGTCGGGGTGGGTGAGGTGCGCCGCCTCGAGCTTCGCCTGCCGGTCGGCGGTGGCGGCACCGGGAAACGAGGCCTCGCGGACGATCTCCGCCGGCTCCTTGTCGAAACGCAGCCCCTGGAACGACGGGTGGCGAAGAGCCCCCTCCCGGGTCCAGTTGGCGAACTCGACCTCGGCCACCAGAGTAGGCTCCACCCAGGTCACCCGCGCCTCGCGCGGCGGGTTGTCGACCGCCGGCCGTTCGACGCCGAGCGGCTCCAAGCGGCCGCGCAACTCCTCGAGGGTGCGCTCGCTGAACCCGGTGCCGACCTTGCCGGCGTAGAGCAGCTTGCCGTTGCGGTGATAGCCGAGCAGCAGGGCGCCGATGCCGCGCCGCGCGCCCTGCGGCGGGGTGAAGCCGACGATCACGAATTCCTGACGGTTGAGGCATTTGGCCTTGGTCCAGTCGGCGCCGCGCCCGGCGCGGTAGGGACGGTCGCGGCGTTTCGATACCACCCCCTCCAGGGCGAAGCTGCACGCCTTGCGCCGCACCTCGGGCCCACGCCCCTCGAAATGGTCGCTGTAGCGCACCGCCGGCTGGTCGGCGGGCAGGATCGCCGCCAGCGCTTCCTTGCGGCGCTCGAGCGGCACCTCGCGCAGGTCCCAGCCGTCGAGGTGCAACAGGTCGAAGGCGAAGTAGACCAGGGCCTGGGTGCGCCCCTCGGACAGCGCCTCCTGAAGGGCCTGGAAATGGCTGGCCCCGTGGGCGTCGAGCACGACCACCTCGCCGTCGACCAGGGCCCGGTCGGCGACGATATGCGCCAGCGCGCCGGCGAGGGCCCCGAACTTGTCGGTCCAGTCGAGCCCGTGGCGGGTGAACAGGCGCGCCCGCCCGCCCTCCAGCCGCGCCATGGCCCGGTAGCCGTCGAACTTGATTTCGTGCAGCCATTCGTCGCCCTCGGGAGCCTCCTTGACCAGCGTGGCGAGCTGCGGCTCGATCCTGTCGGGCAAGTCGCCCGCCACCGCGCCGGGCAGACCCGACGGGTCGAAGCGGCGGCCGTCGCTGTGCCAGACGCGCTCGGGGGCGTCGGCGATGGCGTCGAGGTCGCGGCCGCTGGCCACGCTTTGCGGCGCCTCGTCGAGGATGTCCACGCCCTCGCGGGCCGCCTCGTCGCGCTCCTTGACCAGAAGCCAGTTGCGGCCCTCGCCGCCGCGCATGCGCACCAGGGCCCATCCGCCGTGCAGCTTCTCGCCCTCCAGGCGGAACTTGAGCTTCCCCTTGCGCAGCCCCTCCTCGGGATCGCCCTCGGGAAACCATCGCCCGCGGTCCCACAGCAGCACCGTGCCGCCGCCGTACTCGCTTTTGGGAATGACGCCCTCGAAGCCGCCATAGTCGATCGGGTGGTCTTCGGTCTGCACCGCCAGCCGCTTCTCGCCGGGGTCGTAGCTGGGCCCCTTGGTCACCGCCCAGCTCTTCAGCACGCCGTCCAGCTCGAGGCGGAAGTCATAGTGCAGCCGCCGCGCCGCGTGTTTCTGGACCACGAAGGACAGTTCGCCGGGGCGCGAGGCGACGCCCCCTGCCGGCTCCGGCGTCTTCGAGAAATCGCGCTTGCGCCGATACTCCTCCAGGCTTCCGCGCTGCGCCATGGGCCCTCCTGCTGTGGGCATTGCGGCCCCTTGCATGTCGGGTACCCGGGGGCCGGGTTTCAACTCGGCCCTCCCTCGACGGCCGACTGAGTCTCCGCCCCACCGACGACACTGAACGAGCCGTCGGTTTCCAGCACGACCTCGGCGACGCGGGACGGATCCGGCTGGCCGGCGGCCCGAATCGCGGCGCGGATTTCGTCTTCGGAGACGCGCTCGCGAGTCATCGCCACGCGCAGGTATTCGCCATTCCGAAACAGCAGCGCCGGCTCGGACTTGATGGCTTTGCGAAAGGCCGCGGAACGCACGGCCAGAAACGCGACCACGTATTGAAGGGCGCACAGAAGGGCGAAGGCGAACAGGCCCTCGGCCAGCGAAACGTCGTTGTTCAGCAGCACCGTGGCAAGGGTCGAGCCCAGTGCCACCGTCACGACCAGGTCGAAGGCGTTCATCTTCGCGAGGGTGCGTTTGCCCGACACCCTGAGGAAGCCGACGAGCCCCGCATAGGCGAGCGAACCCACGACCAGGATACGCAGGAGATCCGACCAGCCGTCGAAGAACATGCCACGCAAACAATCCGCCGCCCTCCGAGTTCAACATTCGAGCGAACACGTTCGACGGAGGGTCTGATGGTCGGCAACGCGGGTGGCCGGGAGCCCGACGAGAGGGAACGCTGGAGCACGCTGCGCCAGCTCGAAGCGTGGCTGGAAACGCCCATGATCGTCCTCAGCTTCCTGTGGCTGGTCCTGGTTCTGTCGGAATTGATCTGGGGAGGCAACCGACTCTTCGAGGTTTTCGGCACCGCCATCTGGGGCGTCTTCATCGCCGACTACCTGGTGCGGTTCACGGTGGCGCCACGCAAGGCGTTCTTCCTTCGCGACAACCTCATAACCACCCTCGCCCTGGCGCTGCCGGCGCTGCGCATGGTGCGCGCATTGCGGGTGTTGCAGGTGGCGCGCGCGGCGCGCGGCCTTCGACTGGTGCGCATCGTCGGCACCGCGAACCGCGGCATGAACGCGCTGAAGAGCAGCCTCGCCCGCCGCGGATTGGGGTACGTTCTGCTGCTGACCGTGCTGATCACCACGCTGGGCGCCGCCGGCATGCTGACCTTCGAGGCCTCCAGCCAAGTGCCAGGAGGCCTGCGCAATTTCGGCGACGCATTGTGGTGGACGGCGATGCTCGTCTCGTCGATGGGATCGGGTTTCTGGCCGGTCACGGCCGAGGGCCGATTGCTGGCGCTGCTTCTGACCCTCTATGGGCTGGCGGTGTTCGGCTACATAACGGCCAGCTTCGCCACCTTTTTCATCGGCCAAGAGGCGCAGGACCGGGAAGGCGAACTGCCCGGCCACGACGACCTCGCCGCGCTGCGCGACGAGGTCGCGGCACTGCGCCGCGAACTGCGCCGCTTCCGGGACTGAGCGCGGCCGGAATCCCCGCCCTGCGGCCCGCGACCACAATCCGCCCGCCTTCGCAACCGCGAAATTTCACACTTCGGGAAAATGTTTTGTTGCGTTGCAACACGCCTTTCCGGTAACAAAGTTATACCGCTTTGGTATTACCTTTTTTGGCGGAGAGGACGGGGATGCTCTATCACCTTCATGAGCTGCAGCACGCCGCGCTGGCGCCGTTCCGGCTGATGGCCGAAACCATCCAGCACGTCTACAGCCATCCCTGGGTCCCGCTGTCCTACACCCGCTTCGGCCGCACGGTGGCCGCCGGCTGCGAGATGCTGGAGCGCACCACGCGCCGCTACGCCAAGCCGGAATGGAATCTGCCCCACACGCTGATCGACGGCGAGGAGGTGGCGGTCCGTCCAATCCCCGTGCTCAAACGCAACTTCTGCAATCTGGTGCATTTCGAGCGCGAGTGCCGGCGCGAGGACCCGGTGGTGCTGCTGGTGGCACCGGTGTCCGGCCACTACGCCACCCTGCTGCGCGGCACCGTCGAGGGGCTGCTCCCCGACCACGAGGTCTACATCACCGACTGGATCGACGCCAGCGAGGTGCCGCTGTCGCGCGGCCCCTTCGACCTCGACGACTACATCCAGTACATGCGCGACTTCCTGCGCTTCCTGGGGCCCAACACCCACGTCATCGCGGTGTGCCAGCCCTCGGTCCCGGTGCTGGCGGCGGTGTCGCTGATGGCCGCCGACGACGATCCGTGCCAGCCCAGCTCGATGACCCTGATGGGCGGACCCATCGACACCCGGGTGAACCCGACGGCGGTCAACGACGTCGCCAAGCGGCACAGCCTGTACTGGTTCGAGCGCCACGTCGTCCACACGGTGCCGATGCTCTATGCCGGCGGCGGCCGGCGGGTCTATCCGGGATTCCTCCAGCTCGGCGGCTTCATCGGCATGAACCTGGAGCGCCATGTCGACGCCCACATCAAGATGTTCAGCCATCTCGTTCAGGGCGACGGCGACAGCGCCGAGCAGCACCGCGAGTTCTACGACGAGTACATGTCGGTAATGGACCTGCCGGCGGAATACTACCTGCAGACGGTCAAGACGGTGTTCCAGGACCATCTGCTGCCGCGCGGCCTGATGACCTCGCACGGGCGCCAGATCGACCCCGGCCTGATCCGCAACACCGCGCTGATGACGGTCGAGGGCGAACGCGACGACATCTCCGGGCCGGGCCAGACCAAGGCCGCGCACGAGCTGTGCACGGGTCTGGCACCCTCGATGCACCGTCACCACCTGCAGCCGAAGGTCGGCCATTACGGCATCTTCAACGGCCGGCGCTGGCGCGAGGAGATCCTGCCGAATGTCCGCGACTTCATCCGCACCCACGACCGCCCCGTTCTGGCGGCGCAAGAGCCTGGCCGAGATGAGCCGGGAGGAGTGGGAGTCGCTGTGCGACGGGTGCGGCCGGTGCTGCCTCCACAAGCTTGAGGACGCCGACACCGGCGAGGTCCACTACACCAACATCGCCTGCCGGCTGCTCGATCTCGGCAGCGGCCGCTGTCAGCGCTATGCCGACCGCCTTCGCTTCGTGCCCGACTGCGTCCAGTTCAACGCCGAACTGGCGGCCACGCTGTCCTGGCTGCCGTCGACCTGCGCCTACCGCCTGGTCGCCGAGGGCCGCGATTTGCCCTGGTGGCACCCGCTGGTCTCGGGCAGCCCCGACACCGTGCACGAGGCCGGCATCTCGGTGCGCGGCCGCGCCGTCCCCGAACGCCGGGCCGGCTTCCCCGAGGATCACATCGTCGTCTGGCCGCGCTGAGGTGCCATGCGCACGGGCCGGCTTGCCGGCCGCCCGACCACGCAGTATACGGCGGGGAGGATGACCGCGCCGACCGCCCCCACGCTCGACCTCGATGGCCACGCCCTGCCGGTGCGCATCCGCCGCAGCGCGCGCGCCGGACGGCTGTCCCTGCGCCTGGCGGCGGACGGCGACGGCGTGGTGCTGGTGCTGCCGGCCGGCATCGCGGTGGCCGAGGGACTGCGCTTCGCGCGCTCGCGCCACGACTGGCTGCGCCGCCGCCTCGCCGCCCTGCCGCCCCGCGTGCCTTTCGCCGATGGCGCCGTGGTGCCGGTACTCGGCGTCGGCCACCGCCTGCGCCATCGCCCCGAGGCCCGCCGCGGCGTCTGGCTCGAGGGTGATGAGATTCATGTCTCGGGCGGCAGCGAACACCTGGCCCGCCGCGTCGCCGACTTCCTGCGCGCCCGGGCGCTGCGCGAGGCATCGACGCGCGCCCACGCCGCCGCCCGCCGACTCGAGCGCGTCCCGCGCCGGATCGCGGTGCGCGACACCACCTCGCGCTGGGCGAGCTGCACGGCGGCGGGAGATCTGGCCTTTTCCTGGCGCCTGGTGCTGGCTCCCGAACCCGTCTTCGACTACGTGGTCGCCCACGAGGTGGCGCATCTCGCCGAGATGAACCACGGGCCCGTGTTCTGGCGGCTGGTCGCGAGTCTGGTCGCCGACGTGGCGGCGCCCCGCGACTGGCTGCGCCGCCACGGCCCCGCCCTCCACCGCTACGGCTGATGCTCCGGAGCCTTTGATGATCAAGCTCGCCTCCATTTTCCTGGCCGTGTTTCTGGCCGAACTCGGCGACAAGACCCAGCTCGCCACCCTGTTGTTCGCCACCGACAAGGACCATCACCCCTTGACCGTGTTCCTGGCCGCCGCCGGGGCGCTCACCCTGTCGACGGCGCTCGCCGTCGGGCTGGGCGCCTTCGGCGCCAAGTACCTGCAGGCGGTTCCGCTCAAGCTGATCGCCGGGGCCGGCTTCGTGGCCATCGGCATGTGGACTCTCGCCGACCACTTCCGCGGCGCCTGACGCGGATGCCGCGTCCCGATTCCCTGGCGGTGGCGATCCTGCTGACCGGCCTGACCGCGTTCGGCGCCGTCTCGACCGATCTCTATCTGCCGTCGCTACCCGACATGACGCGCGCCTTCGGCACCAGCGTCTCGATGGCGCAGCTGACGCTCAGCGTGTTCGTCGGCGGCTTCGCGGTGGCGCAACTCGTCTACGGACCGCTGTCGGACCGGTACGGGCGGCGGCCGGTCCTGCTCGGCGGGCTGATCACCTATTTCTTCGCCAGCCTGTTCTGCCTGTTCGCGACCAGCATCGAAACCCTGATCGCGGGACGGTTCCTGCAGGCCCTGGGCGCCTGCGCGGGGCCGGTGCTCGGGCGGGCCGTGGTGCGTGACGTCTATCCGCGGGAGACCGCCGCCAAGGTGCTGAGCTACATCGCCTCGGCGATGGCCCTGGCGCCCGCCGTCGGGCCCATCGCCGGCGGCTGGCTGCACGAATTGTTCGGCTGGCGCGCCAATTTCATGCTGATGGCGACGTTCGGCGCCGTGCTGCTGGCGGCGAGCTGGTTCATGCTCGCCGAAACCAACCGCCACCCCGACCGCGACGCGCTCAAGATGCGGCGCATCCTGGGCAGCTATCTCCACCTGCTGGGCCAACGGCAATTCCTCGGGTATGTCGCGACGCTCGCCTTCAACTTTGCCGGATTGTTCTCGTTCCTCTCCCTGGCCTCGTTCGTCCTCATCGACGTCCTCGGACTGGCGCCGCGGCATTTCGGATTCGCCTTCGCCGCGGTGGTGGTGGGCTATATGACCGGCACCTTCCTGGCCGGCCGCCTGGGCGGCCGCGTCGGCGTCACACGCATGATCGGCATCGGCTCGATGCTGGGCGCCCTCTCCGGCCTGGTGCTGGCGGGGCTGGCCTGGAACGGCATCGTGAACGTGGCGGCGGTGGTGGTGCCGATGAGCGTGTATTTCCTGTCGGTGGGGCTGGTGCTGCCCAACAGCACCGCCGCCGCCCTGGCGCCGTTCCCGCGCATTGCGGGCAGCGCCTCGTCGCTGCTCGGTTTTATGCAGATGACCACGGGGGCGATAGCAGGCTTCCTGGTCGGACGGCTGCATGACGGCACCACGCTGCCGATGGCCGCGGTGATCGCCGCCACCGGGATCATGGGCCTGCTCGCCTATCTGCTGCTGGTGCGGCGGGCGAAGGTCTAGTGCGTTACCGCCCGGTGAGGCGGCGGACCAGATTGTTCCATACGTTGCCGATCGCCTCGAGGGGCGCCTGCAACTGCTCGCCCAGGCCGGGACCGGGGCGCTTCGAGGCGGTGACCGCGGGACGCGCCGCGTCCACCCCGGGCAACGGATGCGGCGTAACGCCGGCGTGCGCGGCGGTCATGATGCGCTTCCACAACTGCGCCGGAAGGCCGCTGCCGGTCACGCCCTTCATGGGGGTTCCGTCGTCGTTGCCCAGCCACACGCCGGCCACGACATCGGCCGTGTAGCCGACGAACCAGGCGTCGCGGTGGTCCTGGGTGGTGCCCGTCTTGCCGGCGGCCGGACGGTCGAGCGCGGCGGCGCGCCCGGTTCCCCGGGCCACCACCTCGGCAAGCATGGCGTTGAGGTCGCCGACCACCGCCGGATCGACCAGGCGGCCCGCCTGGCCGTAGTCGCGACGATACAGCACGCGGCCGTTGACCTCGCGCACCTCGACCACGCCGTACGGCCAGGCTGCCCCGCCGCCGTTGGCGAGCACGGCGTAGGCCCCGGCGAGTTCGACCAGCGTGACTTCGCCGGTGCCCAGCGCGATCGAGGCGTCGTCCGGCAGTTTCGAGCCTACGCCGAGGCGGCGCGCCGCGGCGCTCACGCGCTGCCGGCCGACCTGCTCGGACACCCTGACGGCCACGGTGTTGATGGACTGGACGAGGGCCTCGCTCAGGGTGACGGGACCGGCATAGGTGTCGGTAAAGTTTCCCGGCCGCCATTTGCCGAGCTTCAGCGGCGCGTCCTCGAACACGTCCCCCGGAGCGATCCCGGCCTCGAGCGCGGCCAGATAGACGAAGGGCTTGAAAGCCGACCCGGGCTGCCGCAGCGCCTGGGTCGCACGGTTGAACTGGGACTCGTTGTAGTCGCGGCCACCGACCATGGCCCGCACGGCCCCGTCCGGGCTCAGCACCACGACCGCGGCCTGTCCCACCCTGGCCTTCGCGCCCTTCGCGAGCAGGGCCTCCACCTCCGCCTCCACGCGCCGTTGCAGGCCGACGTCGAGCGTCGTTTCCACGACCAGATCGCGGTCCCCGCCCGCCCCGAGGGCGCCAAGCTGCTCGGTCAGCCAGTCGGCGAAATAGCGCCCGCTCATCGGAATGCTGCGCAGCCGGCCCGGACCGGCCTTGGCCGCCCGGGCGGCCTCGGCGTCGTCGATGAAGCCGGCCGCCACCATGTTGTCGAGCACCTGGAGGGTGCGCTGGCGCGACAGCTCGGGATTGACCAGCGGATTGTAGCGGCTGGGCGCCTTCAGCAAACCGGCCATCAGGGCGGACTGGTACAGGGTGAGCTCGCGCGCCGACCGGTCGAAATAGCGCCGCGACGCCGCATCGAGGCCGTGGGTCCCCGCCCCGAGATAGACGCGGTTGAGGTAGAGGTTGAGAATCTGCTCTTTGGTGAAGCGGTATTCGAGCCACAGGGCCATGAGCAGCTCCTGCACCTTGCGCTTCAGGTTGCGCTCAGGCGTGAGGAACAGGTTCTTGGCCAACTGCTGCGTGATGGTGCTGCCACCCTGGACGACGCGGCCGGCCCGCAGGTTGGCCACGGCGGCGCGCGCGAGCCCGACCGGGTCGAGCCCGAAATGGCCGTAGAACCGGCGATCCTCGGTGGCGATCACGGCCTGAGTCACGTGGATCGGAAGGTCGCCGACGTGCACCGGCTCGCCGTAGACGTCGCCGAACGCGGCGAAGGCGCTGCCATCGGCCGCGAGAAAGGTCACACTGGGGCGCCGCGTGGTGGCGCTCATCGCGTCGACGTCGGGAAGGTCGTAGGCGTAATAGGCGACCAGTCCGGCAACGGCGACGCACAGCCAAATCATCGCGGAAACGGTAAAGACGATTACACGCCGGCGCCAATGGGAACCGCCGGCCGCACTGCGCGCGCCCGTGGTGCGATTCCGCCGCCTGCCGGAAGCGGCGCGGGTTCGGCCCGGACGATCGCCGGGATCAACCTGCAATCCAGATCCGCCGCGCCGATCGTTTTTTGATTGATTCGTCTTATTCGTCACGGTGCCCAAGGCGTTTTTTTGTCATGGATATTGGATCACAAGTAGCCGGGGGTAAAGTTTTCTTGTAGATTCTCCTGGAGGGTAGCCGCTGGGCGTTAAAACTTCGGAAAGGATTGGCGATGACCGATCTCGTGATCAGCCTTCCGCAAGATCTGAAGGAGCGCGTCGAGAATTTGGCGGCGCTTACCGGCTGTTCATTGAGCGAATGCGTTCAGGTGGCCTTGTTCGAATACGTCGAACACTGGGAGACGCATTTGCGAGACATCGGAATGCTGGACGGGGCGATGTCAGAGGCGCTGCCGGAAGCCGTCAATTACTGAAAAGTTCGCCGGTCGTATCCCGGCACCCAGAGGCCTTCAGGCCGCCGCCGCTTCCGCGTCGTTGGCGGCCTGAAGCACGCTTTTCTGCAGCTTCTCGAGCGCCCGCGCCTCGATCTGCCGCACCCGTTCGCGCGAGATGGCGTACTCGCGGCTGAGGTCGTCGAGGGTGCGCGGATTTTCGCTAAGCTGGCGCTCGCTCAAGATATGGCGTTCCCGCGGATTGAGCTTCGCCAGCCCCTGCTCGAGCAGGCCGCGGCGCCATGCCAACTCGTCGGCCCTGACCAGCACCTCGTCCTGCTGCGGGCGGTCGTCCGCCAGCAGGTCCTGCCATTCGGTGTCGGACTCGCCCGCCAGCATGGCGTTCAGCGAGCGGTCGCCGCCGAGACGACGGTTCATCTCGACCACCTCGGCCTCCGGAACCTCGAGTTCGGTGGCGATGCCACGAACCGTTGCCGGCGACAAGTCGCCTTCCTCGAGTTCCTCGAGCCGCCCCTTGAGGGCGCGCAGGTTGAAGAACAGCTTCTTCTGCGCAGCGGTCGTGCCGATCTTCACCAGCGACCAGTTGTGCAGGATGTATTCCTGGATGGTCGCTCGCACCCACCACACGGCGTAGGTCGCGAACCGGAATCCGCGATCGGGATCGAACCGGGTCGCCGCCTGCATCAGCCCGAGATTGCCCTCGGCGATCAGGTCGCCCAGCGGCAGGCCGTAACCCCGGTAGCCGCGTGCGATCTTGAACGCCAGCCGAAGATGGCTGCCGACCAACTGGCGCAGCGCTTCGGGATCCTGACGGTCGCGCCAGCGGCGCGCCAGCTCCTGCTCGTTCTCGGCGCTGAGCATGGGGAACCCGCGAATCTCGCGCAGATACCGCTCGAGATTGTCGACGGGCGACATCAAAACGTTTCCTTCCTTCATTTCCTCTCCTTCTCTGCCCATTGGAGGACACGCACACACACACCGATCACGGCCTCGCCCTACGGGGCGTGGCCGTCCTCAACCGCGATCGACGATGTGTTCGGGATGGAACCGTGAGATAAGAACGAAATGCGAACTCTTCAAGGGCGCCCGAGGAAATCTTTTTCAGGGCGCGCCCTCTCCCCACGCCGGCCACGAGGCGACGTCGTCCACCGTTTTGACGAGGTGTAGATACGGCCGCGACGCAAGGCCCTGGAGGGCGGCCGAGGCGGACTCGGTGTAATCGACCAGTACCGCTCCCCCGGCGTCACGCACCACCACCGCCGAGCAGGCATCGACGAGCACGTAGATGGCCGGCGGCGCGATCTCGCCCGCGTCGACGAGGCGGACCACGTCGGACAGCGTCCACAGCACGCAATGGCTCAGCGCCTGTCCGGCGATCACCACGCGGCGGTGCGTGCGCAGGATGTGGGCGACGGTCGCGTGCGGCCGTGCCGCCGAGATGTCGAGCAGCGGGGTTCCGTCGAAGGCCCGCGAAACTTCGGGCCCGACGGCCGAATAGCTTTCCGTCCACGGATTGTCGCCCTTGGCGATGAGAACGGGGGCGGCGTTGCGGGCAAAGGCGTGAATCATCATCAACTGCCGCAGGATTCCCGCCAGATTCTGACCGCTGCCGCCTTTCAAGCAGTGGTAGGGCCAGATGGTCAGCTCGTAGCGCGCGTCCTCGGCCAGTCTCGCCAGATAGTCGGCGGCCTGGGCCTCGACCCATTCGGCGGCCGGACGCCGGTCCCGCCGCTGCGGCGGCACAAGGGTGTGGACGGCCGGGTTGGGGACGAGGCGCCGCTCTCGGACGTCGGCCGGCGACACCATGGTGTAGGGGGCCGGGTGCCGCCCCTCCGGGGTCAGCCAGAACGCCGGGTGGAAGATCTGGTAAAGAAAATGCTCGTCCATCGTCGCGGCGATGGTGGTCAGGCGGTCGAGGTTGCGATAGCCCCAGGCGGCCAGCCGCCCCAGGTCGCCACGGGCGCCGTCACCCGTACGCCCCGCGACGAACAAGGCGCCCTCGGGATAGCAAAAGTCGTTCTGCCCATCCACGACCAGCAATGCCGTCGGCACCACGTCCTCGGCCGCCGGCCGCAGGCGAACCCGTTCCCGAACCTCGAGCCCAAGCCGCTCGGCCTCGCTCGCGTCGGGCTCGTATCCCCAGCGATTGCGGGTGCCGAGATCGGAAACGATCCTATCGAGAGCGGTCATCGAGCCCCCTCAGCGTCGCGCCTGATTCGAATCAAGGCATCGGCGGCTCGGAACTCAAGACCCTTGCTCGGGCTCGGCCGAACGGCTCGCCTCGTCCGCGAGGTGCATCTCCAGCCAAATGCCGTTGAGGATGGCCGCCGTGCAGGCCAGGGTGACGCCGAGGATCCAGGCAAAGTACCACATGCGCTTCCTCAATAGAGGCTGGGGCCGCGTTCGGCGATGTCGTGGCTGGTGATCTTGCCGCGCAGCACGCGATACACGAACACCGTGTATGAGGCGACGATCGGCAACACGACCACCGAGGCGATCAGCATGATGAACAGGGTGAGCTGGCTGGACGAGGAATCCCACACCGTCAGGCTGCTGCGGGGGTCGGTGCTCGACGGCATCAGGAAGGGGAACATGCTGAGCCCGGCGGTGGAGACGATACCGAACACGCTGGCCGCGCTGCCCACGAAGGCGAGCCCGGGCCGGCCGGCACGCACCAGCAGATAGGCCCCTGCGGCGCCGACATAGCCGAGCGCCGGCGCGATCAGCATCCATGGCTGGCCGCGGTAGTTGGCCAGCCAGGCGCCAGGCTCGCGCACCACAGCCTTGGCCAGGGGGTTGGAGGCGGCGTCTCGAGCCGCGCCCTCGACCACGACATAGCCGTCAATGCCAAAGGCGATCCACAGGCCGCACACCGAGAACAGCACCGCGGTCAGCGGCGCCCCGAAGGCAAGCGCGCGACGCGCCCGCGCCTCGATGGCCCCCTCGGTCTTGATGATCAGGTAGACGGCCCCGTGCATGATGAGCATGGCCAGGCTGAGCAGACCGGTCAGCAGGGCGAACGGATTGAGGAGGTGGAGCAGGAAGTCCCCCGTATAGGTGACCCGCAGTTCGTCGTCGAAATGAAACGGCACGCCCTGCAGCAGGTTGCCGAAAGCGACCCCGAACACCAGCGTCGGCACGAACCCGGCGGTGAACAGGGCGGTATCCCACACTCGGCGCCAGCGCACGTCGTCGACCTTGTTGCGGAAATCGAATCCGACCGGCCGCAGGATGAGCGCCGCCAGCACCAGGAACAGCGCCACGTAGAACCCCGAGAAGGCGGTGGCGTAAAGCGGCGGCCAGGCGGCGAAGGCGGCACCGCCGCCGAGGATCAGCCACACTTGGTTGCCGTCCCAGACGGGACCGATGCTGTTGATGACGATGCGCCGCTCGGTATCGTCGCGCGCCACCCAGGGCAGAAGGATGGCCACGCCCAGATCAAAACCGTCCATCACCGCGAAGCCGATCAGCACCAGCCCGAGCAGCAGCCACCACAACACGCGCAGGGTCTCGTAGTCGAGCATCGGCCGCCTCCTATTCCGGGGTGACCAGGGCCTGCGCACCGGCCCGGCGTTCCTCCCCCGCCGGCGGCTCGGCGAGCCGGCCGGGACCCTTGCGGGCATACTTGACCATGAGGAACACGTCGATCACCAGCAGCGCCGTGTAGAACACCGCGAACCCGGCCAGGCTGAACCACACGTAGCCGGCGGCGATATTGGAGCCGCTGAGGAAGGTCGGCAGAACGCCCTCGATGGTCCACGGCTGACGGCCGTATTCGGCGACGAACCAGCCGAGTTCGGCGGCCACCCACGGCAGCGGCAGGCTGTAGAGCGCGAGGCGTTGGAACCAGCGGCGGTCGAAGCGGCGCACGGTGCTGAAGTAGAGGGCGACGCCGAACAGCAAAATGAAGTAGAAGCCGAGCGCCACCATGACGCGGAACGACCAGAACAGCGGCCAAACCCCCGGCACGGTCAGCCACGCCGCCTCGGCGATGGCCGCATCGTCGGCCCGCAGCGGGTCGGCCACCACCTTGCGCAGCAGGAGCGCGTAGCCGAAGTCGTCGCGGTGCCGGGTGAACGCCTCGCGCGCCGCGGCGTCGCCGGGGTCCTGCCGCAACCGCTGGACCGCGTCATAGGCGACGAGGCCGCTGCGGATCCGTGTCTCGGCGTGCGCCACCAGTTCCTTGATGCCCGGCAACTCCTCGTCGATCGAGCGGGTGGCGATGAGGCCGAGCATGAACGGCACCTTCACCGCGAACCGGGTCTCCTGCGCCTCCTCGTCCGGCCAGCCGACGATGGAAAAGCCGGCCGGGGCGGGTTCGGTTTCCCACATACCCTCCATGGCGGCGATCTTCATCTTCTGGTGCTCGGTCGCCAGATAGCCGCTTTCGTCGCCCAGCACGACCACCGAAAGCGCCGACGCCATCCCGAAGGCCGAGGCCACCGCGAAGGAGCGCTTGGCGAAGGCGAGGTCGCGGCCGCGCAACAGGTACCACGAGCTGATCGCCAGCACGAACACGGCGCCGGTGACGTAGCCGGCGCTCACCGTATGCACGAACTTGGCCTGCGCGACCGGATTGAAAATGGCCTCGGCCAGCGAGGTCAGCTCCATGCGCATCGAATCGGGATTGAAGGCGCTGCCCACCGGATTCTGCATCCAGGCGTTGGCGATCAGAATCCACACCGCCGACAGGTTGGAGCCGAAGGCGACCAGCCAGGTCACCGTCAGGTGGCCGAGCCTGGACAGCCGGTCCCAACCGAAGAAGAACAGCCCGACGAACGTCGACTCGAGGAAGAACGCGGTCAGGCCCTCAAGAGCCAGGGGCGCGCCGAAGATGTCGCCGACGAAATGCGAGAAGTAGGCCCAGTTGGTGCCGAACTGGAACTCCATGGTGATGCCGGTGGCCACCCCCATCGCGAAGTTGATGCCGAACAGCTTGCCCCAGAACTTGGTCATGTCGCGCCAGATGGCGCGGCCGGTCATCACCCAGATGCTTTCCATGATGGCCAGCAGGAAGGACAGCCCCAGGGTCAGCGGGACGAACAGGAAGTGATACATGGCCGTCAGCGCGAACTGGATGCGCGACAGCGTCACCGGGTCGAGATCGGCCATCGGCGCCCTCCCCACCGGAACGGGAAGGCCATGCTACCGCGCGCCCGACCGAGGGCTCAACGGCGGTCAAGGATAACCCGCTCCATGACCCGTTGGTCGACCGACGGGCGATCGGATGGGGAGAAGAAGGCCATCCAAAGGACGAGAATGGCCACCGCCTTGAACACGAGGGCGCCAACGATCTCGCGCCCCAGGGGGGTGGTGGGCCGGGAGGTGAAGCGCAACATGGATGCGATATGGGCCGGCGGGTTGGAACCGGCACCCGCCCCGACGCATGAACCGCCAGTGCGAATGGGTCACTCGCCGCCAATGATGACGGTCGAACGCCCCTCAGCCTTCGAGCTGGGCAAGAAGCGCGTCGAGCACTCGGCACAGGCGATCGAGGTCGCGCGGCTCGGAGAGGCGGTGGCCGCCGTCCTTCACCAGGGTCACCTCGACGTCGTCGGACGCCAGCTGGCGTTGCAGCCGCAAGCTGGTCTCCCACGGCACGTCCTCGTCGCGCATGCCGTGGATAAGGCGCACCGGGCAGGTCAGGTTGAGGTTGTCGCCGAGCAACAGGTGGCGGCGCCCCTCCTCGATCAGCAATCGCGTCATCGGATAGTCGTCGCCGCCGTAGCAGTCCGGCAGCTTGACCACGCCTTCGGTGAGCATGCGGTGGCGCTGTTCGTCGCTGAAGCGCTGCCACACCAGTTCCTCGGTGAAATCCGGTGCCGCCGCCAGCCCGACCAGCCCGGCCACCCGCTCGCGCCGGCGCAGCGCCGCGAGCAGCATCAGCCAGCCGCCCATGCTGGAGCCCACCAGAACCTGCGGCCCCTCGGTCACCCGGTCGAGGACGGCGACCGCGTCGTCTGTCCAGCGGCCGATGGTGCCGTCCTCGAAGCGCCCCGACGAACCGCCGTGCCCGAACCCGTCAAAGCGCACGAAGGCGTTGCCGCGCCGCCGGCAGAAGTCTTCGAGGACCAGTGCCTTGGTGCCGGTCATGTCGGACTTGAATCCGTGAAGGAACACGACCCCCGGCGACTTTCCGGCAAGGGCGTGGTAGGCGATTGTGGCGCCATCGTCGCGTGCTAATATCCCGGCCGATTGCTCGACGGAGGAAACGGGGTCGCCGTTGTTCGTGTTCATAGCCGATTCCACCTCATGACGTCCGCGGTCGAACCCTTCATCGATGATCTTCCCGGCGTGCCGCGTCAACCCGTGATCCTCCAGGTCTTGCCGCGCCTGGTGACGGGTGGGGTCGAGCGCGGCACGGTCGAGGTCGCCGCCGCCCTGGTCGAGGCCGGGTGGACGCCGCTCGTGGCCTCGGCCGGCGGCCCCATGGTGCGGGAACTCGACCGCCTGGGCGTCGAGCATATCGGCCTGCCGCTGCACAGCAAGAACCCCTTGGTCATGTATGCCAATGTCCGCCGCCTCGAGGCCCTGCTGCGCGAGCGCGGGGTCGATCTCGTGCACGCCCGCAGCCGCGCCCCGGCCTGGAGCGCCATGATCGCCGCGCGTCGCGCCGGCCGCCATTTCGTCACCACCTTCCACGGCACCTACAATCTCGGCGGAATGGGTTTGAAGCGGCGCTACAACGCGGTCATGGCGCGCGGTGAACGGGTGATCGCCATTTCCGACTTCATCGCCCTGCACATTCAAAGGGAATACGGCACCCCGCCCGAGCGCATCCGCATCATCCATCGCGGGGTCGACCTGGCGCGCTTCGACCCGGCGCGGGTCGGCCCCGACCGGCTGGTCGAGCTGGCCCGGAAGTGGCGCATCCCCGACGGCCGCCCGCTGATCATGCTGCCCGGCCGGCTGACCCGCTGGAAGGGCCAGGCCGTGCTCATCGAGGCCATGGCCCTGCTGGGGCGGCGCGACCTGTGCTGCCTGATCGTGGGCTCGGACCAGGGGCGCACGGCCTATCGCGACGAGCTCGAGGAACTGGTGCGCCGCAGGGATCTCGAGGAGGTGGTGCGCATCGTCGGCGACTGCGCCGACATGCCCGCCGCCTACAAGCTGGCCGACGTGGTGGTCTCGGCCTCGACCGACCCCGAAGCCTTCGGGCGTGTCGCCGTCGAGGCCCAGGCGATGGGCCGTCCGGTGATCGCCAGCGACCACGGCGGGGCGCGCGAGACGGTGTTGCCGGGCGTCACCGGGTGGCTGACCCGCCCCGGCGACGCGGTGTCGCTCGCCGCCGCCCTCGGCTCGGCCCTGGCCGTGAACGGCTATCAGCGCGAGCGCATGTCGGGCGCGGCGATGGAGTTCGTGCGCCGCAACTTCTCGACCGAGGCGATGTGCGCGCGCACGCTCCAGGTTTACGCCGACGTCCTGGCGAGCCCGCCGCCCGGAACGGCGGAAGTGGAGGCCGTGTGAGCGGGCGGCACGTCCTGGTCGTCAAGCTCGGCGCGCTCGGCGACTTCGTCCAGGCCGCCGGCCCCTTCGCGGCCATCCGCCGCCACCACAAGGGCGACCGCATCACCCTGCTCACCACCCGGCCCTTCGCCGACTTCGCGTCCGCCAGCCCGTGGTTCGACGCCGTCTGGATCGACGACCGGCCGCGGCCGTGGCAGGTCGCGCGCTGGTGGCGACTGCGCCGGCGGCTGCGCGACGCGGGTTTCGACCGCGTCTACGACCTGCAGACCTCGGACCGCAGCGGCTGGTACTTCCGCCTGCTGGGCGGCGGAGTGGAGTGGTCCGGGATCGCGCCGGGATGCTCGCACCCGCACGCCAACCCCGGGCG
Organism: Rhodospirillales bacterium; assembly: GCA_019455065.1. GTDB lineage: Bacteria > Pseudomonadota > Alphaproteobacteria > Rhodospirillales > Magnetospirillaceae > JACFNC01. The sequence continues at coordinate 48,254 of JACFNC010000012.1, read as the reverse complement.
CGACCTCATGCACACCCTCGACCGTCAGGCCGAGCAGCTCCGCATGGCCGGCATCGATATGGTGGAGCCGCCCGATCTGTCCTGGGTCACGGCCGACGTGGGGCGTTTCGGCCTGCCCGCCCGCTACGCCCTGATGGTTCCGGGCGGCGCCCCGCACCGCCCGGCCAAGCGCTGGCCGCCCGAGAACTTCGCCGTCATCGGCCGCAAGCTGGCCGATGACGGCGTCATGCCGGTGCTGCTGGGCACCAAGGGCGAGGCGCCCGCCCACGCCGCCATCCTTGCCGCCTGCCCAACCGCCCGCTCGCTGGCGGGCGCCACCGCGATCGCCGACCTCGTGGTGCTGGCGCGCGGCGCGGTGGCGGCGCTCGGCAACGACACCGGCCCCATGCATGTGGCGGCGGCGGCGGGGTGCCCGTCGCTGGTGTTGTTCTCGGCGGAATCGGACCCCATCTTGTGTGCTCCGCGCGGCCGGGTCGCCGTGCTGCGGCGTGAGCGGCTGGCTGAGCTGGGCGTGGGCGAGGTGGCGGCGGCGCTGGCCGAAACGGCCGGCGGGCTTGCCTTGACTTGACCGCGAATCCTTTTACAGTCCGCCCTTCTGTCCTGGATGAGCGAAAGACGCGATGTTTGCCATCACCCTGCCGGACGGCAGCGTACGTTCCTATGACAAGCCGGTGTCGGGCCGCGAGTTGGCCGCCGACATCGGACCCGGTCTCGCCCGGTCGGCCCTGGCCGTCCGCATCGACGGTACGCTCCGCGACCTGGCGACCGTGATCGACCGGGACGCCCAGGTCAGCATCCTCACCCCGCGCGACGCCGAGGCCCTGGAGCTGCTGCGTCACGACGCCGCCCACGTGATGGCCGAGGCGGTGAAGGAGCTGTACCCGGAGACGCAGGTCACCATCGGCCCCGCCATCGAGAACGGCTTCTACTACGACTTCGCGCGGCCCACGCCCTTCCAGCCGGAGGACCTCGAGCGCATCGAGGCGCGCATGCGCGAGATCGTCGACCGCGACGAGGAGATCGTCTGCGAGACCTGGGACCGCGACGAGGCCATCGCCTTCTTCCTCGCCCAGGGCGAGAAGTACAAAGCCGAGATCATCGAGAGCATTCCCGCCGGCCAGAACATCACGCTGTACCGCCAGGGCGGGTTCATCGACCTGTGCCGCGGCCCGCACCTGCCGTCGACGGGGAGGCTGGGCAAGGCCTTCAAGCTGATGAAGCTGGCCGGTGCCTACTGGCGGGGCGATTCGCGCAACGAGATGCTGCAGCGCATCTACGGCACCGCCTGGACCGACGAGAAGCAGCTCAAAGCCTATCTGCAGCAGCTGGAGGAGGCCGAGAAGCGCGACCACCGCCGGCTCGGCAAGGAGATGGACCTGTTCCACTTCCAGGAGGAGGCGCCGGGCGCGGTGTTCTGGCACCCCAAGGGGTGGACGCTGTTCCAGCGCCTGATCGCCTACATGCGGCGGCGCCAGCATGAGGCCGGCTATGTCGAGATCAGCACGCCCGAGGTGATGGACCGCCAGCTCTGGGTGACCTCCGGGCACTGGGACACCTTCCGCGAGCACATGTACTTCACCCAGACCGAGGACGAGCGGGTCTACGCCATCAAGCCGATGAACTGCCCGGGCGGCATCCAGGTGTTCAAGCACGGCATCAAGAGCTATCGCGACCTGCCGTTGCGCATGGCCGAGTTCGGCAAGGTGCACCGCTACGAACCGTCGGGCGCCCTGCACGGCCTGATGCGGGTGCGCGCCTTCACCCAGGACGACGCCCACATCTTCTGCACGCTCGACCAGATGCAGGAGGAGTGCCAGAAGGTCGTCGGCCTGATCATGGACATCTACCGGGATTTCGGCTTCGAGGACGTGCGCATCAAGTTCTCGGACCGCCCTGCGAAGCGCATCGGCTCCGACGAGGTGTGGGACCGGCTGGAGGGGGCCTTGAAGAGCGCCCTCGAGCACATGGGCTACGAGTACGGCTACAACCCCGGCGAGGGCGCCTTCTACGGTCCGAAGCTCGAGTTCGTGCTGCGCGACGCCATCGGCCGCGACTGGCAGTGCGGCACGCTGCAGGTGGACATGAACCTGACCGAGCGCTTCGACGTCACCTACGTGGCCGAGGATGGGCAACGCCACCGGCCGGTGATGCTGCACCGGGCCCTGTTCGGCTCGCTCGAGCGCTTCACCGGCATCCTCATCGAGCATTACGCCGGGCGCTTCCCGCTATGGCTGGCGCCGTTGCAGGCGGTGGTGGCGACCATCACTTCCGACGCCGACGCCTACGCCCTGGAGGTGCTGGCCGCCCTCAAGGCGGCCGGTCTCGATTGCGAGGCCGACCTGCGCAACGAGAAGATCAACTACAAGGTCCGCGAGCACAGCGTCGCGAAGGTGCCCGTGATGTTGGTGGTGGGCCGGCGCGAGGCCGAGGAGCGCACCGTCGCCCTCAGGCGCTTGGGTGGGAATACCCAAGAAATCCTTGCGCTGGAAGAGGCAGTCGCTACACTTGCCGGCGAAGCCGCTTCGCCGGCTTGACATTTGTCTGGTCGTCCGGGCAGGAGCCGGGGGGTTCCTGCGCGTGATGATTCGTATATGAAGGAGGCAGTACATAGCCAAGTTGCCAGCGTCCGCGCCGCCCAATCGCGAGGGGCCGCGCGTCAACAACGAGATCGACGCCAGAAACGTCCGCCTGGTGGACGAGAATGGCGAGATGGTCGGTGTCGTATCCCTGAGGGAAGGCCTGGAGATGGCACGCGAGGCGGGACTCGACCTCGTCGAGGTTTCCCCCAACGCCGACCCGCCGGTTTGCAAGATTCTCGACTTCGGAAAGTTCAAATACGAGTCTCAGAAAAAGAAGGCTGAGGCGCGCAAGAAACAGAAAGTCATCGAAGTCAAGGAAATCAAGCTGCGGCCGAACATCGACGAGAACGACTACATGGTCAAGATGCGCAGCATGAAGAAGTTCCTGGAGGAGGGCGACAAGGTGAAGGTCACCCTGCGCTTCCGGGGCCGCGAGATGGCCCACCAGGACATCGGCATGCGGGTACTCGATCGGGTTCGCGAGGAACTCGATGAGCTGGCCAAGGTCGAGCAGTTCCCGAAGATGGAAGGCCGGCAGATGGTCATGGTGATGGCGCCGCGCTGAGCGGCGCCTCCCGAGCGCTTTCGGCGTACTCCGCCCGCCCGCGGCCAGACGCCCGCCGCGCAGGAACCAACCCGCCTGCGAGACGTTCACCGGATGATCCCTTTCACCAGGCATCCGGAGGAGCATCATGCGCAGTCTGCTGGTAGCAACCGTTTCGGCCCTCGCCCTGCTCGCGACCCAGGCCCTGGCCCAGTCGGCGACGGGGCAGAGCCAAGACACCATGCAGCAAGCCCCGTCGGGCGCGGCCGAACAACCGTCCGGCGCGACCAGCGACTCGCCGGCGCAGGCCCAGCCCGGCGCCGCCGCCGGTCAGGAGCAGAGCGCCGCGAGCGGCCAGGACGTCAGCCAGCTTCAGGCCACCGACCTGCTCGGCAAGAAGATCAAGCTGGAAGGCAAGGACGAAGCGGTCGGCGAGATCACCGACGTGGTCGTAGTCGACGGCAAGCCCCAGCAGGCCGTGATCGACATGGGCACCATGCGCGACACGCCGGTGGCGGTCAGCATCATCGAACTCACCCCGTCGGGCGAGGACTTTATCCTGTCAATGACCGAGCAGGAACTCGCCGAGGCCCCGCCCTACGAGGCCGGCCAGCAGCCCGGCGCCACGCGCGCCCTCGACCAGCCGGCCGGCCAGCAGCCCGGCGCGACCAGCGACCAGCCCGCCGGCCAGCAGCCGGAGATCCAGTCGCCTCCGGGCGCCGACAGCCAGCCCGGCCAGCAATCCCGCTGACCGTGGGGTGATGTTATCCTGGAAGCCCCCGGGTCCATGCCCGGGGGCGAGGATGTGGGAACGTCAGCGTCGCGGCTCTCACGCCCCAGCCGCCACTTCGGCGTCGCCGGCGCCGGGGGCCACTTCGAGGTTGAAGGCCGCGGCCATCAGTGCGCGGGTGTAGGGCGTGCGCGGGGCGTCGAAAACGCGTTGGGCGGGGCCGGACTCCATCACCTTGCCGTCCTTCATCACGATCAACTCGTCGGCCAGGGCGCGCACCACGCGCAAATCGTGGCTGATGAACAGGTAGGCGAGGCGGTGCTTGCCCTGCAGGTCGCGCAGCAGGTCGACGATCTGCGCCTGCACCGAGACGTCGAGCGCGCTGGTCGGCTCGTCGAGCACGATCAGCCGGGGTTTCAGGGCCAGCGCGCGGGCGATGGAGATGCGCTGGCGCTGGCCGCCCGAGAACTCGTGGGGATAGCGGTCCTGGGTCTCGGGGTCGAGGCCGACCTCGGTCAACGTCCGGCTGATCACCGCCCGCCGCTCGTCGCGGCTGCCGCCCAGCCCGTGCACCAGCAGCCCCTCCTCGACGATCTGGCCCACCGACAGGCGCGGGCTGAGCGAGCCGTAGGGGTCCTGGAACACCATCTGCATCTCGCGCCGCAGCGGACGCAGGCGCTTCGCCTTCCAGCCCTGGATGTCCTGGCCCAAAAAGACGATGCGCCCGTCGCTGTGAATCAGGCGCAAGAGCGCCAGCCCCAGCGTGGTCTTGCCCGAGCCCGATTCGCCGACGACCCCGACGGTGTGGCCTTCGCGAATCGACAGGTCTATCCCGTCCACCGCCTTGATGTGGCCGACGGTGCGGCGAATGACGCCGCGGCGAATGGGAAACCACACCTTGAGGTCGCCGGCCTCCATCACCACCGGCGCGTCGTCGGCCGGCGGGTTGGGCCTGCCCTTGGGCTCGGCGGCGAGCAGGCGGCGCGTGTAGGGGTGGCGGGGCTGTCGGAAGATGGTCTCGGTGGTGCCCTGCTCGACGATTTCGCCGGCGTTCATCACGCACACCGAATCGGCCATCTTGCGCACGATGCCGAGGTCGTGGGTGATGAGCAGCAGGGCCATCCCGAAGCGCGACTGCAAATCCTTCAGCAACTTCAGAATCTGCGCCTGGATGGTAACGTCGAGCGCGGTCGTCGGCTCGTCGGCGATCAGGATGTCGGGCTCGTTGGCCAGGGCCATGGCGATCATCACCCGCTGGCGCTGCCCGCCCGACAGCTCGTGCGGCAGGGCGTCTAGGCGGCGCTCGGCCTCGGGCAGGCCGACGAGGCGGAACAGCTCGATCACCCGCTCGGTGACGGCGCGCCCGGTCATCCCCTTGTGGATCTCCAGCACCTCGCCGACCTGCCGGCCGATGGGATGCAGGGGGTTGAGACTGGTCATCGGCTCCTGAAACACCATGGCGACGCGGTCGCCGCGCACGTCGCGCAACAGGCGCTCCGGCGCCCCCACCAGTTCGGCGCCGCCGAGGCGGATGCTGCTGCCCGGCGCATGCCAAGCCAGGGGATAGGGCAGAAGCTGCATGATCGACAGCGCCGTCACCGACTTGCCCGAGCCCGACTCGCCGACCAGCGCCAGCGTCTCGCCCCGGCGCAGTTCGAACGACACGCGCCTGACCGCCTCGACCGCCCGCTCGCCGCGGCCGAAGGTGACGGACAGGTCGCGGACCTGGAGCAGCTCGGTCATGCCCGTGTCTTCCTTGGGTCGAAGGCGTCGCGCACCGCCTCGCCCACGAATACCAGAAGGCTCAGCATCACCGCCACCACCAGGAAGCCGGTGATGCCCAGCCACGGCGCCTGCAGGTTCTCCTTGCCCTGACGCAGGAGATCGCCGAGCGAGGCCGAGCCGGGCGGCAGGCCGAGGCCGAGAAAGTCGAGGGCGGTGAGGGCCACGATCGAGCTGTTGAGGATGAAGGGCGTGAAGGTCAGGGTGGCGACCATGGCGTTGGGCAGCACGTGCTTGAACATGATCTTGCCGTCGCCCATGCCCAGCGCCCGCGCCGCGCGCACGTAGTCGAAATTGCGCGCCCGCAGGAACTCGGCGCGCACCACCCCGACCAGGCTGGTCCAGCTGAACAGCACGAGAATGGCGAGCAGCGTCCAGAAACCCGGCATGATGACGCTGGTCACGATGATCAGGATGAAGAGCTGCGGCAGGCCGCCCCAGATCTCGAGGAAGCGCTGGAAGATCAGGTCCGTCCAGCCGCCGAAATAGCCCTGCACGGCGCCGGCGGCGATGCCGATGACCGAGCTGACGAGGGTCAGCGCCAGCCCGAACAGGACCGACACGCGGAAGCCGTAGATGAGCCGCGCCGCCACGTCGCGGCCCTGGTCGTCGGTGCCGAGAAGGTTGTCGGATGACGGCGGCGCCGGCGCCGGCACCGGCAGGTCGTAGTTGATGGTGCGGTGGTCGTAGCGGATGGGCGGCCACAGCATCCACCCCTCGGCCTCGATGAGCTCGGCGATGTAGGGGTCGCGGTAGTCGGTGAAGGTGGCGAAGTCGCCGCCGAACGTGGTCTCCGGGTAGTCCACCGCCACCGGAAAATAAAGGCCGCCCTGGTAGCTCACCACCAGCGGCCGGTCATTGGCCAGCAGCTCCGCGAACAGGCTGAGGACGAACAGCACGAGGAAGACCCACAGCGACCAGAAGCCGCGCTTGTTGGCGCGGAAACTGCGCAGCCGCCGGGCCGTCAGCGGCGTCACCCGAAGCCCCATGACGCGCTCGGTGGCCCTCATGGGCGTTGGTCTTCGCCCCCTCTCCCGCTTGCGGGAGAGGGCCGGGGTGAGGGCGGCGCGCAGCGCCGATGGGTGCGCATGATGAAGGTGGGCCGCATTCCCTCACCCTCCCCGCGCGGCGCGCGGGTCCCCTCCCTCTCCCGCAGGCGGGAGAGGGCCGGGGGCGGCATGGGGTGCATGAACGCCATCCTCACGCCTCCCGCGCCTCGAAGTCGATGCGCGGATCGACGATGTGGTAGGTGAGGTCGCTGACGAGGTTGAGCACCAGGCCGATGAGGGCGAAAGCGTAGAGGGTGCCGAACATCACCGGGTAGTCGCGGTTGACCACCGCCTCGAAGCCCAGCAGTCCTATTCCGTCGAGCGAGAAGATGACCTCGATCAGCACCGAGCCGGTGAACAGGATGCCGACCAGGGCGCTGGGGAAGCCGGCGACGATCAGCAGCATGGCGTTGCGGAAGACATGGCCGTACAGCACCTGCCGCTGGTTTAGCCCCTTGGCACGCGCGGTAACCACGTACTGCTTGTTGATCTCCTCGAGGAACGAGTTCTTGGTCAGCATGGTCAGGCCGGCGAAGCCGCCGATGACCAGCGCCGTGACCGGCAGCGCCAGATGCCAGAAATAGTCGACGATGCGCGCCGGCCAGCTCATCTGCTCCCAACCCACCGAGGTCAGGCCGCGCAAGGGAAACCACGAGACGAAGCTGCCGCCGGCGAACAGCACCACCAGGAAGATGGCGAACAGGAAGCCGGGCACGGCGTAGCCGATGATCACCGCCCAGCTCGTCGCGACGTCGAAGCCCGAGCCGTCGCGCACCGCCTTGGTGATGCCCAGCGGTATCGACACCAGATAGATGATCAGCGTGCTCCACAGCCCGAGCGAAATCGACACCGGCAGCTTTTCAAGTACCAGCGCGACCACGCTCTCGTTGCGGTAGAAGCTCTCGCCGAAGTCGAAGGTGAGGTAGTTCCGCATCATCTGGAAGAACCGCTCGTGCGCCGGCTTGTCGAAGCCGAACTGGCGCTCGATCTCGGCGACGAAGGCGGGGTCTAGCCCTTGCGCGCCGCGATAGCGGCTGGTCGTCGAGTCGCCGGCGGCGGCGGCCCGTGCCCCCACCTCCTGGCCGCCCGCGCCCGAGATGCGCGACGTCGCCTCGACCGCGGTGCCCTGCACCCGGGCCAGCATCTGCTCGACCGGCCCGCCGGGGGCGAGTTGGGCGAAGGCGAAGTTGACCACCATGATCCCGAACAGGGTCACGGGGATGAGCAGCAGGCGGCGGACGATATATGCGAGCATCGGCGGCGCGTCAGGTGTCCGGCCAGCCCGGGGCCGGCGGTGTCGTCTTCATCAACGGCGCTGCCTCATATACCGCACTGCGAGGAGAACGACCACCGCCAAGGCGGCCCCGATCCACGTCCACCAGCTGACCCCCGGGCTCTCGGCGGCGGGCGTCGGCACCACCTCGCCCGCCGGCGCCGTCTCGTAGGGATCCGCCTTGTGCGCCTCGGGCGGCGGCGTCATCGGGGTGATCGGCGCCGGCGTCGGGGCGCCGCCGCCGGGCGTGGTCGGCTGTTGCGGATACTCCTGCGCCATCGCCGCCGGCACCAGCCCGGTCTGCCGCTGTGCCGGCTTGACCGCCTGGCTTTGCGGCTCGATCCACCAGGCGAAGAACTGGAAGCCCTGCATCGGCACCACGTCGGGCCGGCCGAACTTGTTCCAGTAGGCGACGCGGTCGTAGCCGATGTGCCACTGGGGAATGACGTAGTGGTTCCACAGCAGCACGCGGTCGAGGGCGCGCGTGCGGGCGATCAGGTCGTCGCGGTCGGGCGCCGCGATGACCGCCTCGATCAGCGCGTCCACGGCGGGATTCTTGATGCCCACCGTGTTGCGGCCGCCCGGCTGGTCTGCGGCCGCCGACCCCCAGAAGCTGCGCTGCTCGTTGCCGGGCGACAGCGACTGGCCCCACACGTCGACGACCATGTCGAAGTCGAAGGAATCGACGCGGTTCTTGTACTGGGCGCTGTCCACCGTGCGCACGCTGGCCGTGATCCCCAGGCGCGCCAGGTTCTTGGTGAAGGGTAGGGTGATCCGTTCCCAGGTCGGCTGGTTGAGCAGAATCTCGAAGGCGAATGGCCGGCCCTGCGCGTCGACCAGCCGGCCGTCCTTGACCGTCCAGCCGGCCCGGCGCAGAAGGTCCATCGCCGTGCGCAGATTGCCGCGGATGTTGCCCGAGCCGTCGCTCGACGGCGGCTCGTACTGCTTGGTGAAGACCTCGGGCGGCACCCTGTCCCTGAGCGGCTCGAGAAGCCTCAGTTCGGCCGGCGAGGGCAGCCCTTCCGAGGCCAGCTCGGAGTTGGAGAAGAACGAGCTGGTGCGGGTGTACTGGCCGTGGAACAGGCTCTGGTTGGTCCATTCGAAGTCGAAGGCGTAGGCCAGCGCCTGACGGACCAGGGGATCCTGGAACAGCGGCCTGCGGGTGTTGAAGGCGTAGGCCTGCATGCCGGTGGGGCGGTCGTTGTCGATGCGCTCCTTGCGCACCTGTCCCTGCCGGACGGCGGGGAATTCGTAGCCGGTGGCCCACTTCTTCGATTCGTTCTCGAGCCGGAAGTCGTATTGCCCGGCCTTGAACGCCTCCAGCGCCACCGTGGTGTCGCGGTAGTAGTCGTAGCGCACGCGGTCGAAGTTGTAGAGGCCGCGATTGACCGGCAAGTCCCGGCCCCAATAGTCCCTCACCCGCTCGTAGACGATGTGGCGGCCCGGCTCGAAGGCGGCCACGCGGTAGGGGCCGCTGCCCATCGGCGGCTCCAGGGTGGTCTGGTCGAAGGCGCGGTTCTCCCAGTACTTCTTGGGCAGGATCGGCATCTGGCCGACAATCAGCGGCAGCTCGCGATTCTCGCCGTCGCCGTCGAAGGTGAACCGCACTTTGCGTTCGCCCACCTGCTCGGCCTTGCGCACGCTGCCATAGTAAAGGCGGTAGAAGGGCTGGCCCTTGGCCTTCAGCGTCTCCAGCGACCAGACGACGTCGTCGACGGTGATCGGGCTGCCGTCGTGGAAACGGGCCTCGGGGCGCAGGGTGAAGGCGACCCACGAGCGGTCCTCCGGCATCTCGACCGACTCCGCGACCAGACCATACTCGGTAAAGGCCTCGTCGGCCGAACTCGTCAGGAGGGTTTCGAACGGCAGCGCCGCTCCAGCCGGCGGCTGCCCCTTGACGATGAAGGGATTGAGGCTGTCGAAGGTGCCGATTGCGTGCAGGCGCACCTCGCCGCCTTTCGGCGCGTCCGGGTTGACGTAGGCGAAATGCTTGAAATCCGGACCGTATTTCGGCTCGCCATGCATGGCGATGGCGTGGGTGGGCGACACGGCCGGCTCGGCGGCGACGGCCGTGCCCGCCGCGAGAACCAGGGCGGCGACGAAGGTCGCGATTTTCGGCATGCGCTTTCCCTTAGCGAGGGTGTCGGCGAAAGAAGTAGGCACCTCGGGCGACTTTTGCGAGCAGTGTGTCGGCAGACGCGCCGGCAATCAACCCCGCGACCCCGTCTACTCCCTTAGTGCTCCCTGCCCGCCAGCACGTCCAAGGCCTGCCGGTGGGCGCGGGCGTCGCCGGCCGCCAGCAGGCGAGCGTCGGCGGCGCGGCCGAGCGGCTCTCCCCGCCAGTCCGTCACCAGGCCCCCCGCGCCCTCGATCACCGGGATCAGGGCGCAGTAGTCGTAGGGTTGCAGCATCGCCTCGGCGACCAAATCCACGAACCCCGATGCGAGCAGGCCGTAGGCATAGCAGTCGGCGCCGAAGCGGGTGAGCTTGACGGCGCCCTGCAGCCGCGCGAAGGCCGCCGCGTCGTCGTCGCGGAACATGTCGGGCGCCGTGGCGTAAAGTGCGGCGCGGTCGAGCGAGGGGCAGGCGCGCACCCGCGCCGGGATACCGTTCAGGGTGGTTTCGCGCCCCGCCGCGCCCAGCCAGCGCTCGCCGATGATCGGCTGGTCGATGATGCCAAGGATCGGCCGGCCCGCCCGCAGGAGCGCGATCAGGATGCCGAACGACGGCTTGCCGGTGATGAAGGCCTTGGTGCCGTCGATGGGATCGAGCACCCAGACGTGCTCGGCGTCGGCGCGCACCGTGCCATGTTCCTCGCCCAGGATGCCGTGGTCGGGATGTTCGCGCTCGATCAGGCGCCGCATGGCCGCCTCGGCCTCGCGGTCGGCGATCGTCACCGGGCTGGCGTCGGCCTTGTCGTCGATCGCCACCACGGTGCGGAAATAGCGGCGCGCCACCGCGCCGGCGGTATCGGCCAGGCGGTGGGCGAGGTCAACGAACTCTTGCGGGCATGGGGGCTCGGTCATCGGCGCACCTTAATACAGGGAAATCCTCTCGCCCAGAGCCTCACCAGCATCAGAGGGGTGGCGCGCCAGGGCTGATGGATCGCAGATAGGCGATGACGGCGGCCCGCTCCTCGGCCTGCTTGATGCCGGCGAAGGTCATCTTGGTGCCCGGCGCCCACCCCGCCGGATTGGTCAGGAAGGCGTCGAGATTCTCGTGCGTCCAGGCGCCGTCCTTGCCGGCCAGAGCGTCGGAGTAGCGGTATTCCTTGGACGCGATGTCCGCCCCGACAACCCCGTGCAGGTTGGGGCCGACGCGGTTGCCCCCGCCCTCGTCGAAGGTGTGGCAGGCGGTGCATTTTCTGATCGCCTTCTTGCCCTGGTCGGGGGTGGCCTGGGCGATCATCGCAACGAGGCCGCCGTTTCCACCGGCCTCCGGGGCACTTGGCGCGGCGACCGCCGCCCGCTCGGACTCGCCCGACGCCTGTTCGGCGGGCTGCTTGGGCGGCTCATCGGCCGGCGCCTGTTCGGCGGGGGCCTCTTCGGCCGGCTCTTCAGCCGGCTGCGCTTCCGGCGCCGCCTTGGCCGAGGCTTCCGGCAGCGGCGGGGCATCCGGCGAGATGCTGTGGAGGTATGCGATGAGGTCTGCGCGGTCCTTGGCTTCGCTCACCCCGGCGAAGGTCATCTTGGTGCCGGGCGCCCATTGCGCCGGTTTGGTCAGGAAGGCATCGAGGTTCTCGATGGTCCATGCCCCTTCCTTCCCCGCCAGCCCCTTGGAATAGGAGAAACCCGCCTTGGCGGCGATGTCGGCGCCGACCACGCCGTGCAGGTTGGGGCCGACGCGGTTGGCGCCACCCTCGTCGAAGGTGTGGCAGGCGGTGCACTTCTTGGCCACCGCCTTGCCCGCCGAGACGTCGGCCGAGGCCAGGAGTTGCTCCAGCGAGGCCTGCGCCGGGGCGGGTTGCCCAGTCTGCTCCGGCGCTTGCGCGGGCGCCTCCTTCCCGGCCACCGCGGCTGTTTCGTCCTCCGGTTGGGGTTCGTGCGTGGGGAAGACGATGTCGCCCAGCAGGCCGACGCCCACCGTCAGGATCAGCGCAAACAGCAGCGCCCCCAGCATTTTTTGGATTTGCACGCCCATGATCCTCCTGCCCCGTTTCAGTCTCGGTATTGGCTTCTTAGGTGGGGTGCGGCGTAGGCACCCGGAATAGGGGGTACGATATCCGCCGAAAGCGTCGGAACAAAGCAGGTTCCACCCGGATGGCCGCCGCGATAAGCTGCAGCGCAGCAACACCCCCTCCGATCGGATGTGTTCCCGTGGCCGCCATGCTCAATCCCATCGTCGTCATCCCCGCTCGCCTGCAGGCCAGCCGCCTCCCGGGCAAACCGCTGGCCGACATTCACGGCGAGCCGATGATCGTGCATGTGTGGCGGCGGGCGGTGGCGGCCGCCGTCGGGCCGGTGGTGGTGGCCTGCGCCGAGGAGGCGATCGCCGCGGCCGTGACCAAGGCGGGCGGCAACGCGGTACTGACGCGGGCCGACCATCCGTCCGGCTCCGACCGTGTCTTCGAGGCGGTCGAGACCTGCGACCCGGAGGCCTGCTTCGACGCGGTGATCAACGTCCAGGGCGACTTGCCCTGCCTCGATCCGGCGATCGTGCGGGCGGTTCTCGCGCCGCTCTCCGATCCCGCCGTCGACATCGCCACCCTGGTCACCCCGATCGTCGACCCGAGCGAGCGGGACAACCCCAACGTGGTCAAGGCCGTGGTCTCGGTGGCGACCGGCCAGGCCGGCGGCCGGGCCCTTTATTTCAGCCGCAATCCGGTGCCGGGCGGCGAGGGCCCCCTGTATCACCATATCGGCCTCTACGGCTACCGGCGCGAGGCGCTCAAGCGCTTCGTGGCCTTGCCCCAGGGCGTGCTCGAACAACGCGAGCGGCTGGAGCAGTTGCGCGCCCTCGAGAACGGCATGCGCATCGACGCTGCCGTCGTTGACACCGTCCCGTTCGGCGTCGATACTCCGGCCGACCTCGAACGCGCCCGCGCCATGCTGGCGGCCCCTCAGTCCACCGGCCGATGACCGAAGCCACCCCCGCCGCCCGAATGATCGCCTTCCAGGGTTTCCCGGGCGCCTATTCGCACATGGCTTGCCGGACCGCGTATCCGGAGATGACGCCGCTTCCCTGCGCCTCGTTCGAGGACGCCTTCGCCGCGGTGCGCGACGGCGAGGCGGCGTTGGCCATGATTCCCATCGACAACTCGGTGGCCGGGCGCGTCGCCGACATCCACCACCTGATGCCGGATTCGGGCCTGCACATCGTCGCCGAGCACTTCCAGCGCGTGAACCATCATCTCCTGGCGCTCCCGGGTGTCAGCCTGGCCGAAATCCGGGTGGTCGAAAGCCACGTTCACGCCCTGTCGCAATGCCGCAAGCTGATCCGCGAACTCGGGCTGAAACCGGTGGTACGGGCCGACACCGCCGGGGCCGCCGCCGAGGTCGCCGAGAAGGGCGACCGCACGGTGGCCGCGATCGCCTCCGAACTGGCCGGCGAGACCTATGGCCTCCAGTCGCTGCGCGCCAATATCGAGGATGCCGCCCACAACACCACCCGCTTCGTGGTGATGGCGCGCGAAGCCCTGTCGCCCGGTCCGCGCAGCGGCCCCCTGATCACCACCTTCGTCTTCCGCGTCCGCAACGTGCCGGCCGCCCTGTACAAGGCCCTGGGCGGTTTCGCCACCAACGGCGTCAACATGACCAAGCTGGAAAGCTATCTGGTGGGCGGCGAGTTCGTGGCGGCCCAATTCTACGCCGACGTCGAAGGCCATCCCGAGGATCGCGATTTGCGACTGGCGCTCGAGGAACTGGCCTTCTTCTCGCATGAAGTCCGCATCCTGGGCGTTTATCCAGCCCATCCCTTCCGCCGCCGCGAGCGTGTAACCATCGACGAGTGAAGCGGTTTCCCTAGGGAAGCCGTTCAACCCACATCGACGGCGGTCTGCAGGTCGTGCACCGGGAGGCTTGTCTTTTGCACGGCGACGCGAAAGACCGATCCCTTGCCTACGCGCGAGCGCACCGAAACGCGGTGCCCGAGCAGGCGGGCCATGCGGTCGACCACGGAGAGGCCCAGGCCAAGCCCACGGGAGCGGTCGCGCGCCGGGTTGTCGAGCTGGAAGAAGTCTTCGAACACCGCCTCCAGCTTGTCCTCCGGAATGCCGGCGCCGGTGTCCCAGACCTCGATCACCACCTCGTCCCGGCGGTCCCGGCAGCCCAGCAGGATTCCGCCCTCGGTGGTGTAGCGCAGGGCGTTGCTGATCAGGTTACGGATCATGCGCTCGAGCAGGACGGGGTCGCTGCGCACCATGGCGGGTGACGAGACGGCGTTGAAGCGCAGGTCCTTGGCGGCGGCCTGGGGAATGGTTTCGTCAACCAGCCGGTTGACCATGCGCTGCAAGGGGAAGTCGATGATCTCGGGTTTGACGATGCCCGCCTCCAGGGTCGAGATGTCGAGCAGGGCGTTGAGCAGCCCGTCGCTCGCCTCGAGCGCCGCCAGCGCCTTGTTGGCGATCATGAGATGGTCCGAATCGGTGAGCTTGAACGTCAGCACCTCGAGGAACAGCCGGGTGGCCTGTAGCGGCTGCCGCAGATCGTGGCTGGCCGCCGCCAGAAAGCGGCTCTTCGCCTCGTTGGCGCGTTCGGCGAGGGCCCGCGCCTGGGCAAGGGTGTCCTGGACATGGCGCTCGGCGGTGACGTCGATGGCCGAACCGATGATCCCCGTGAGCGTGCCCGAGGCGTCGAACAGCGGCTCGATGGTGACGTCGAGATAGCATGACCGGCCGCGGAAATTCATCGGGACCTGGGCGGTGGTGCCGATACCGGTCTCGATCACCCGCCGCTTGAGCGCGGTCATCCGGGCGGCGTCCTCCGGCGACATCACCTCGCCATCCGTGCGGCCGATGGTTTCGGAAGGCGTGAGTCCGAGGCTTGACTTGAATATCCAGGTATAGCGCAGGTCCAGATCCTGGCTGAACAGCGACAGCTTGGCCGATTTGATGGCGAGGCGCAGCCGATCCTCGCTCTTGCGCAGGGCACGCTCGACCTCCCGCCGCTCCTCCACCTCGCGCCGCAGGTTGGCGTTTCCCTCGGCGATGGCGGCGGCCAGACTCTCGCTGCGTCTGGCGCGGAACAGGGTGCCGACCGCATAGGTGGTGAGCGTGGTGGTCAGAAGCGCACCGACGGCCAACGCCATCCAGGCCGCGAGGTCCCCGCCGGTGAGACCCCGCCCCGGCGGCTCGCGAAAGTAGACCGCCCATCGCCGGCCGGCCACCTGAACCACCTCCTTTACGTGGGCCGACGCTTCGATCGCCGACAACTGCTCGGCCACGCCGTACGGATAGTGCTGAAGGAGTTGCGGCGCATCGGGCACCGTCTCGTCGTAGACTGAAACCATGGACCGCGCATTGCCGAACACCGTCGAAAGCAGGCGGTCGATGCGCACCGACACCGCAATCACGCCCCTGATCTCGCGCCGGCGGGCCTCGATGGTCGGCGGCACGCCACCGCCGGCATATGCCGCGACGTAGAGGACGGCGCTCGTCTCGCCGTCGGGGCTTTGGACCAGGACGAGCGGGTCCGTCACCACCGGCTCGCCGGTATCCCGCGCCTTCTCGATGGCGCGGCGGCGATCGGGGATGGAAAACGCGTCGACGCCATAGATGGCCTCGTTGCCGGCCGAAGGCTCGACGAACCACACGGGATAGGACAGGTCGCCTGGGGGCAGTGCCGTCAGGTGGACGGGAACATGAATGGCGTAATTCGGCAGCCCCTCGTGGCGGGCCCTGGACTCGAGCTCCAGCCGCTCTCGCTGGCGTACGCGCGGCAGCCAGGTGATGGCGCGCACGGCTGGGAACGACGGCAGGATCTCGGTCGCGAACTGCCGGAACTCGTCGCGCCCGATGTCCGACCGGGTGGTCATGAGGCCGCGCAGGGTACGCATCAGCAACAGATGGCGGTCCACCTGTTCCAGCAGGCCGGCGACGTTCTGGGCGGCCTCGCGGCGGAATTCGGCATCCGCCTCGACACGCCCCCGGTCGCGGAACTGATAAAAGGCACCCATCGACAGGGCGATGCCGACGGCTATGAGAAGGACGAGGCCGGTTATCTCGTAGGAGCGCAGCAGTCTTTGACTAATGGGCGTGCCTTTCCGCAGGTTGTATTGGGTCCTCGCCGTGTCCACCGTCGAGTCTACCCCGTTCGTGGGGGACAGTCCAACGCTGCTTGGGCGGCGGCGGTTACTACGTCAAAAGCGTGCGCGCGCTCCCCGGGCGGGTGGAGTTCGAAGCCGGCGGCAGGGGTCGGACCCTTTCGCTCTTGCCTTTTTTCGCCGCGCACCTGATATACTCGCCTCGGGGGATTGGCGTCGGACGGGCCCGTCGCCAACCCGGTCAGGTCCGGAAGGAAGCAGCCGTAACGAATTCCGGCCCGGGTCGGCGTCCAATCCCCCACCCGTCAACCCGGCCCTGCGCCGACGATAGCCGGGCGCAATGACCGACGCCGCCACAGCCCAACCCTACCGCGTTCTCGCGCGAAAATACCGTCCCAGCGACTTCGGCGGGCTGATCGGGCAGGACGCCCTTGTCCGCACGCTGACCAACGCCATCCAGTCGGGGCGGCTGGCGCACGCCTTCGTGCTGACCGGGGTGCGCGGTGTGGGCAAGACGACGACCGCCCGCATCATCGCCCGCGCCCTCAACTGCGTGGGCCCCGACGGCACCGGCGGTCCCACGGTCTCCCCCTGCGGCGTCTGCGAGCACTGTCGCGCCATCGCGGACGACCGCCATGTCGACGTGCTCGAGATGGATGCCGCCAGCCGTACCGGCGTCGGCGACATCCGCGAACTGATCGAGGGGGTGCGCTACCGCCCCACCTCGGCGCGGTTCAAGGTGTACATCATCGACGAAGTGCACATGCTCTCGACCAATGCCTTCAACGCCCTGTTGAAGACCCTGGAGGAGCCGCCCGAGCATGTGAAGTTCGTGTTCGCCACGACCGAAATCCGAAAGATTCCCGTCACCGTGCTGTCGCGTTGCCAGCGCTTCGACCTGCGGCGCGTCGACGCCGAGGTGCTGATCCGCCACTTCGCCGCCATCGCCGAGCAGGAGAAGGCCAGCGTCGAGCCCGGCGCCCTGGCCCTCATCGCCCGTGCCGCCGACGGCTCGGTGCGCGACGGACTGTCGCTGCTCGATCAGGCCATCGCGCATGGTGGCGGCGAGGTTTCCGAGACGCAGGTGCGCGATATGCTCGGCCTCGCCGACCGCATTCGCGTGTTCGACCTGTTCGACGCGACCATGCGGGGCGACGTCGCCGGCGCGCTGTCACAACTCGCCGACCAGTATTCGGTCGGCGCCGACCCGGTTGTCGTCCTACAGGACATGCTGGAGCTGACCCACTGGCTGACCCGCCTCAAGATCGTCCCCGAGCAGGCCGACGACCCCATGGTGGCCGAAGCCGAGCGGGTGCGGGGCCGCGAGATGAGCGGCCAGCTGTCGATGGCGGTGCTGACCCGCGCATGGCAGATGCTGCTAAAGGCGCTCGGCGACGCGCGGATGGCGCCTTCGCCCTTGCAGGCGGCGGAGATGGCGCTGATCAGGATCGCCTATGCCGCCGACCTTCCGACGCCGGCCGAGGCCATCCGCGCGCTCCGCGCCCAGCCCGCGGCACCTTCCCCGCCACCCTCGACCCCGGGGCCCATGCCGGGCGGCGGACCCGCGCCCGGCGGATATGTTGCCCGCCAGGCTCCCAACGGACCCGGCGGGGGCCCGACCGCCAGCTTGGCGGTGGAACCGACGGTCGCCGTCGCGCCCGTGGCGGATGCTGGCCCGCGCAGCTATCAAGAACTGGTTGCGCTGTTCATCGAGAAGCGCGAGCTGATCCTGGCGGGTCACCTTACCGGCGACGTCCATCTCGTCCGGTTCGAGCCGGAGCGGCTGGAATTCCGCCCCACGCCGCGTGCTCCGGCGGATCTCGCCAACCGGGTCGGGCGTCTGATGGGCGAATGGACGGGGCGCCGGTGGGTGGTTTCCATCTCCAACGAGGCCGGAGCGCCGACCCTGCGTGAGCAGGAGACGGCGGAGGAGGAGCGCCGCCGGAACGACGCCGCCGGCCATCCCCTGGTGCAGGCGGTGCTGGCCGCGTTTCCGGACGCCACCATCGAGGCGGTGCGCGACGTCGCGCGCGACGAGCCGGAGACGGTCGAGAGTGAAGCGATGACGGGAGAAGAGGATTTATGAAGAACCTCGGGCAGATGATGAAGCAGGCCCAGCAGATGCAGGCCAAGATGGCCGACATGCAGGCCAAGCTGGGTGACATGGAGATCGGCGGCGCTGCGGCTGGCGGCATGGTCGCGGTCACCCTCAACGGCCGCGGCGAGATGCGCAAGGTGAAGATCGACCGCTCGCTCGTCGACCCCGAAGACGTCGAGGTGCTCGAGGACCTGATCGTGGCCGCGTACAACGACGCCAAGGGCAAGGTCGAGGCCACGATGCAGGAGGAAATGGCGAAGCTGACGGGCGGCCTCGGCCTTCCGCCGGGATTCAAGCTGCCGTTCTGAGAACGGGCCGCCGAGAGGGGGCCGCCGGGCCATGACCGGACCGGAAATCGACCGCCTGATCCAGCTTCTCGCCAGGCTTCCCGGGCTGGGGCCGCGCTCGGCGCGGCGCGCCGCGCTTTTTCTGCTGCGACGGCGCGAGGCCTTGCTGGTACCGCTCGCCCAGGCCATGACCGACGCGGCGGCGCGGGTGCGCGCATGCTCGGTCTGCGGCAACTATGACACCATCGATCCGTGCGCGATCTGCGCCGACCCAGGGCGTGACCCCTCGATCATCTGTGTGGTCGAGGATGTGGCCAGTCTGTGGGCCTTGGAGCGGTCGTCAGCCTACCGCGGCCGCTATCACGTGCTGGGCGGCGTGCTGTCGGCCGTCGACGGCATCGGCCCCGACGATTTGAACCTTCCCAACCTGATCCGCCGCGCCGCCGATCCCGGGGTCACCGAGGTCATCCTCGCCACGGGGGCCACGGTCGACGGCCAGACCACCGCACACTACATTGCCGACCGCCTTGCGGATTGCGGTGTGAGCGTGTCGGGCCTTGGCCACGGCGTCCCCGTGGGCGGCGAACTCGACTACCTCGACGACGGCACCATCGCCGCCGCCCTGCACGCCCGTCGCCCGGTCTGAACCTCGCCGTGAGGCCGCGATCCGGTCCGGAGGCGGGGCCGGGAACCGCGCGCGTCGTCCGGTGTTCCGCTGTCAAGGCGTGTTGCGCACCGGTCACCGAAGGGAGGGTGCGATGGCGGTCATCAACGGCACGGACGGGGATGATACCCTCGTCGGCACCGAGGGCGCGGACTTCATGCGTGGTTTCGCCGGCGCCGACGTGCTTCAGGGCGCCGGGGGGAGCGACCTGCTTTGGGGAGGCGACGGCGACGACCGCATGTTCGGCGGCGACGGCAACGACCTTCAGTTCGGCGGCGGCGGCGCCGACCAGTTCATCGGCGACCGCGGAAACGACGTGCTGCTGGGCGGTCAAGGCGTCGACACCGTGAGTTACGTAGACCTCGCCGAGGGCCCGGTGAGAGTGGACCTCGCCCGGCATTTCGCCTTCGACGGTCGCGGCGGAACCGACCAGTTGCGCGACATCGAGAATGTCGACGGCACGTTCTTCGACGACGTGCTCATCGGGGACCGCAACGACAACCGCATCGCCGGCGAGTTCGGGCGGGACACGATGACCGGCGGGCGCGGCGCCGACGCCTTCTTCTGGAACGATTCGGCCGATTTCGGCGACGTGATCGTGGATTTCGTCTCCGGCACCGACCGGCTCGAGTTCGACCGGGGCGAGGTGCTGCGCGACGTCCTGCCCGCCGGTCCGGTCGCCGCGGCCAGCATCGTCAACGGACCGGCGCCCGAAGACGGCGACGACCACTTCATCTTCGACCCGGCCACCGGAATCCTGACGATCGACCTCAACGGCAGCGGGCCGGGCCTGTCGGCCGCGGTGGCGTCGTTGACCGGGGTGGCGAGGCTGCAGGAGGGCGACATCTGGGTGGTCTGAAGGGGCGCGGGACGGGGATGGCTGGCGTCGGCGCTCGGGCATCGCCATGTCATCGACAGGGCAATTGAACCGGTGCATGCCATGTTTCGTTTCCTCTGTGCGCTTCTGCTGGCGGCGCTGGTGTCCGCATGCGGACCGCGCATGGTCACCTCGGACGTCACGCGCTTCCACTCCCTGCCGGCCACCGGGCAGGCGGCGGGGCAGACGTTCACGATCCTCCCCCGGGCGAACCAGGTGGGAAGTCTTGAGTTCCAGACCTATGCCGACCTCGTGGCCGGCCGGCTGGCCGCGCAGGGTTTCCGGCCGATGCCGCCGGACGCGGGAACCGCGGATTACGTCGTGTTCGTCGATTACGGGGTGGCGACGGGTCCGGTGGAGGTGCGCTCGTCGCCCGTCTACGGATCGGTCGGCTTTGGCTATGGCTACGGCTACTGGCCGCACCGCTTCGGATTCGCGGGCACCATGCCGTTCTATCACGAACCGATCGTGGGCTACGACACCTACAGCGTGACCAAGTACACTCGGTGGGTGGAGATCGAAATGCTGCGCGGGTTGGCCTACCGGGATCAGAAGGTCGACAAGGTTTTCGAGGGGCGGGCCGTCAGCGAGGGGGCGGGGCGTTCGCTGCCTGCGGTGATGCCCTACCTGGTCACGGCGTTGTTCAACAATTTTCCCGGTCCCAGCGGTCGCACGGTGGAGGTGTCGTTGCCGGTCGCAGAGGGCGGCTAAGGCTCGTCGGCGTGGTCGGTCGCCGGCTCGACGCGCAGGCTGACGCCGTCGGCGGCGACCACCCGCACACGGCTGCCGGCGGGCGCGTCGGGGCCGACCATCTTCCAGGTCGCGTCCGCCACCCGCAGGCGCCCGCTGCCGTTGACGATCGGTGCATCGAGCACGAAAACCTTTCCGACATACTGCTGGGCACGGCGATTGAGCGTGGGATGGTCGCTGGTTGGTGGACGCTTCTTGTACAGCCGGCGGCCCATGACCGCGCTGATCACGGCCAGGAAGGCGAAGATCAGGAGCTGGTACTGCCAGCCGAGGTCCGGGAGGGCGAGGACGGCAAGGCCGGTGACGCCGGCGGCGATGGCCAGCCACAGGAAGAAGATGCCGGGGGCGAGCACCTCGGCGATGACCAGCACGACGGCCAGGATCCACCAATGCCAGTAATTGAGCGGGCCGAACAGCTCGTCCATCACGCCTTTCCGCCCTCGAGAGCCTTCTTCGCCAGTTCCGCGACGCCGCCGATGGCCCCGATCACGTTGGCGGCCTCGAGCGGCATCAGAACCAGTTTCTGGTTGGGGGCCGACGCCACGGCCTGCAAGGCCTCGGTGTATTTCAGCGCGACGAAGTAGTTGACGGCCTGCACGTCGCCCTTGGAGATGGCGTCGGACACCATGGTCGTCGCCTTCGCCTCGGCCTCCGCCTCGCGTTCGCGCGCCTCGGCGTCGCGATAGGCGGCCTCGCGGCGGCCCTCGGCGGCCAGGATCTGCGCCTGCTTCTCGCCCTCGGCCTTGAGGATGGCCGCGGCGCGCTGGCCCTCGGCGTCGAGAATGGCGGCGCGCTTGTCGCGCTCGGCCTTCATCTGGCGGGCCATGGCATCGACCAGATCGCGCGGCGGCGCGATGTCCTTGATCTCGATACGCGTGACCTTGACACCCCAGGCATTGGTCGCCTCGTCGACGACGCCCAGAAGCTGGGCGTTGATCTTGTCGCGTTGCGACAGCAGCTCGTCCAGGTCCATGCTGCCCATCACGGTGCGGATATTGGTCATGGTCAGATTGAGGATCGCGAGTTCGAGCTGGCGCACCTCGTATGCGGCCCGGGCGGCGTCCAGTATCTGGTAGAAGACCACGCCGTCGACGGTGACCATAGCGTTGTCGCGCGTGATCACCTCCTGCGAGGGAACGTCGAGCACCTCCTCCATCATGTTCAGCTTGGCGCCGACCCTGTCGATAAACGGCGTGATGATGTGGAGACCGGGGGTCAGCGTCGTCGTATAGCGGCCGAACCGCTCGACCGTGTACTCCATGCCCTGGGGCACGACCTTGACGCCAAGGAGCACCAGCACGATGCCGAGCACGACGACGACGATGGCGAAGACCGACAACAATTCCATGGGTTTCCCTTCCGCTACCGGGCTCGCGACCCGGCGATCATACCCCACACTGGGTATCCTCGCGATACACATCCGGCGATAGAACGCGGGCCCTGGGCGTGGTCGCTACGTCGGACGCGGCCTCGGCCTTCGGCCTATCTTCTTGACGCCTCTCCCCTTTGGACATATCTCACGGCGAGACCCCGCGACGCCCATTCGAGCAGCCATGGCCCGCCTCCCCATCCTTACCGCACCCGATCCCCGTCTGAAAATGAAGGCGCACCGCGTCGAAAAGGTCGACGACGAGATCAAGCGGCTCATGGAGGACATGCTGGAGACGATGTACGCCGCGCCCGGTATCGGCCTCGCGGCGCCGCAGGTTGGGGTGCTGAAGTCGGTGATCACCGTGGACATCAGCCGCGAGGGCGACCCGCGCCAGCCGTTGATGATCGCGAATCCGGAAATCCTCTGGGTGTCGGACGAGGACGCGACGTTCGAGGAGGGATGCCTGTCGGTGCCCGAACACTATGCCGAGGTCGTGCGGCCCAAGGCGGTGCGCGTGCGCTACCTCGACCACGAGAACGAGATACGCGAGATGGACGCCGACGGCATGCTGGCCACGGTCATCCAACATGAAATGGACCATCTCGATGGCGTCCTCTTCATCGACCGCTTGTCGAGCCTGCGCCGCAACATGATCCTGCGGAAGCTGGTCAAGGCGAAAAAGGTGGTCGGCGCCTGAGGGTGGCCGGCCAGCCAGGGAAGAGCAAGGGGGGAACGGTGCGACTGGTCTTCATGGGCACTCCGGATTTCGCCGTGCCCATCGTCGCCGCGCTCGCGGCGGCGGGGCATGAGGTGGCGTGCGTCTACAGCCAGCCGCCCCGGCCGGCGGGGCGCGGCCATCGGGAGCGGCCTTCCCCCGTGCATCTCTGGGCGGCGGAGCGCGGAATTCCGGTGCGCACCCCCCGCACCCTGCGCAGCGACGGCGAACTCCGGGCTCTCGTTGAACTCCGCCCCGATGCCGCCGTTGTCGCCGCCTACGGCCTGATCCTGCCCAAGGCTGTTCTCGACGCGCCCCGCCTGGGCTGCGTGAACGTGCATGCCTCGCTGCTGCCGCGCTGGCGTGGCGCAGCCCCCATCCAGCGCGCCATCATGGCCGGCGATGCGGCGACGGGGGTAAGCATCATGCTGATGGACGAGGGGCTCGACACCGGTCCCGTGCTGCTGGAGGAGGCGGTGCCCATCGGACCCGAAACCACCGGGGGAGCGTTGCACGACCGGCTGGCCGATCTGGGGGCGCGGCTGATCGTGACGGCGCTGGCGGGCCTGGAGGACGGCTCGCTGGTGGCGCGGCCCCAACCTTCCGAAAACGCCACCTATGCGGCCAAGCTGGGCCGGGACGAGGGACGCCTGGACTGGCGGCGCCCGGCCGACGAGCTCGAGCGCCTGGTGCGCGCCCTGGCGCCCTCGCCGGGCGCCTGGTTCGAGCTTGGCGGCGAGCGGTTCAAGGTGCTGGCGGCCGAAACAGCCGATGCGGCGGGCCCGCCGGGGCGGGTGCAGGACGGCCGGCTAACCGTCGCCTGCGGCCGCGGCGCCTTGCGCCTGACGAAAGTCCAGCGGGCCGGCAAGGCGGCCATGGACGCGGAAGCTTTCCTGCGCGGCTACACGCTGCCGGCCGGCAGCGTGCTCGGCTGATGCCGCGCTATCGCCTGACCGTCGAATACGACGGATCCGGCTTCGTCGGCTGGCAGCGCCAGGACAACGGCCCCTCCGTCCAGCAGACCATCGAGGAGGCGGCGGCCCGGCTGGCCGGCGAGACGGTGACGGTGACGGCGGCGGGGCGCACCGACGCCGGGGTGCATGCCCTTGGCCAAGTGGTCCATCTCGATCTCGCAAAGGCTTTTCCCGCCGATACCGTGCGCGACGCCCTCAATTTCCATATCAAGCCGGCGCCCGTCGCCGTGCTCGCGGCCGAGGCGGCGGCCGACGACTTCCATGCCCGCTTCTCGGCGTGCGGACGCGCCTATCTGTACCGCATCGTCAACCGCCGGGCGCCGCTCGCCCTCGACCGGCAGCGCGCCTGGTGGGTGCCGCAGCCGCTCGACGACGGGGCGATGGCGGCGGCCGCGCGGCAGCTCGTCGGGCGCCACGACTTCTCCACCTTCCGGGCGGCCGAATGCCAGGCCGGTTCGCCGGTGAAGACGCTCGATCTGCTCGACGTGACGCGGCGCGGCGAAGAGATCCAGGTGGTGGCGCGGGCGCGATCGTTCCTCCACCACCAGGTGCGCAACATGGTCGGCACCCTCAGGCTGGCGGGCGAGGGCAAATGGACGCCCGACGACGTGGCGGCGGCGCTGGCGGCCAGGGACCGCAGGGCCGGAGGCCCCACGGCCCCGGCCTGCGGCCTGTACCTGACCGAGGTGATCTACTGAGCCTGAACCTAGTGGCGGATACCCGGCACGCTCAGCTTCAGCCCGTTGTTCATCGCCGCCAAGGCAATCTCGAGATATCCGTACTCCGGCGCATCCGGCGGCAGTTCGTTGGCGCGGATGGCGGCGCCGCACCACTGGAAGCGCTTGCGGATGTCCCAGATCTCGTTCTTGCTGGTGCGCCAGGTCGGGAAGTGGTCTAGCTGGCCGCGCGGTTCACCCAGCCACTGGCCGCGTATCCACTTGTTGCCGCCCTTGTCCGGGCTGTGGCAATCCACGCAGGCGAAATTGAGCTGGCCGATCTTGCGCAGCATGAGCCGCTTGCCCTTTTCGATGGCGGCCTTCGCCTGCTTGCTCTTGGTGTCCACGGCCATCGGCTGGCCGTTGGCAAGATAACGCAGGTAAATGGCGAAGGCGCTGTTCTCCGGGCTTTGCATGGGCATGGCGATGCCGGTGGTGGCGAGGGAGTGACGGGCGACGAACTCCTCGATACCCAATACCTTTTTCATCCGTGGCTCCCACTTCGGCATCGTGGCCGCCCAGGACGCATACTTGCGCGGATCGGTGTGGCACGAGGCGCACGCCTTGCCCGTCGGTCCCGCCTTGATCCAAAGGGCTTGCGCCTCGTCGACCGCGTTCATGGCGGTGTTGACGAAGGGATCGAAGTTGTCGCGGTCCTCGACCGGCGCCGGGCGGCTGGCAGGATTGTCGAGGGCGTTCTTGAAGGTGGCGGGCGTCTTCAGGGTCTTCAGGAAGGCGACCATGTCCTTGATCTCTTCGTCGGTATAGACGCCGTGCGCGCCCCACGGCGGCATCACCGTATCCGGGTTGACGACCCGGGCGTCGAAGATCTGGTTGAAGAGGTATTCGTCGCTGCGTCCGGCGTTTCCGATCTCCGACAGATCCGGCCCAACCTCGCCGGGCATCTCCGGCGTCTTGGGGCCGAACACGTGGCAGGCCACGCAGCTGCCGCCGCGTTTGCGGTCGAAGGCCAGCTTCATGCCCTTCTCTGGGTCGCCCTGGATCGGCCCGTCGATCTTGCGCATGGCGCCGGGCTTGGGCGGAGCCGGGGACCGGGTCACCACCAGCGTGTTGAAGTCCTTCCAGTCGGTCTTCGGCCAGTCGCCGTAGCGCTTCCAAGGGTTGGCGTAGGCGGGCCCCTCGAGGGCCAGCGGTGCCGGAATCTTCTTGTCGGCGGCGATGGCAGGCATGGTCAAGACCACTACCGCCGCGGCGATGATCGGGGTTTTCAGGCTCATTTTTTCGTTTCCTCCCGTGACCCTCAATTTCGTTGTTCGGCCATCACCGAGGGGCGGCGCTCGCTCTCGGCGAAGCCAGGAAGAATGTCACGCCAAGCTGTCGGCGACCCCGCTGATCAGCAGGCTCAGCAGCAGGTCAAGAACCACGAGCGAGGCCGCGGTACCCGCATCCACCCGCAGCGCCGTGCGAGCGATGAACCAATCATACATAAGAATAGTTGAAAGTACGATAATCCCGATGAGCATGGAAGCGTTTTGGGGGAGGGGTGCGACGGCGCCCATCAGGGACACCGGCAGCAGGATCGCGGCCTGGATCACATGGAACCAGTTGTAGGCGGCAAAATAGCGGAAGTAGGTGTCGGCGCGGTCGAGGAACGCGGTCAGATAGACCATGAGCAGGGGGTAGGCCACCCAGCCCATCACATAGGCGATGGCGTTTATCAGACCCTGCCGCAACGGCGCGGCCGGCTCGCCGATGGCGATGTCCAACGCCGTCATGGCGAGGTAGAACGGGGCGACGAGCACAGCGGCATAGAACGAGCGCCAGAAGGCCCGCGGCGTGTTCTCGAACCAGCCCACGGCGGCGGCGTCCAGCCGCAAGATGCGCCAGGCGCCGTACATGGCGACGATCAGTTCGCGAAGGCTCAGCATGCGCGCGCGAAAAAGGCGCGCAGGGTCGCTTCGTAGATCTCGGCAAGGGCGCGGAGGTCGGCGACGGCCACCCGTTCGTCGGCCTTGTGCATGGTCTTGCCGACCAGCCCGAACTCGGCGACCGGGCAGTAGTCCTTGATGAAACGGGCGTCCGACGTGCCGCCCGAGGTGTCGAACGCGGGGGGGTGGCCGGTGACGGCGGCGATGGCGTCGGACAGGGTGCGGGTGAAGGGGCCGGGCGGCGTCAGGAAGGCCTCGCCGGACACCTCGACGGCCAGCGCGTAGGGTCCGCCGACGGCGTCGAACCGTTCGCGCAACCACGCCTCAAGGCCGGCCCCCGTGTGGCGGTCGTTGAAGCGGATGTTGAAGCCGGCCCGCACCTCGGCTGGGATCACGTTGGTCGCCGGATTGCCGACGTCGATGGTGGTGATCTCGACCGTCGAGGGCTGGAAGTGCTCCGACCCCTGGTCCAGGGGCTTCTCGAGGAGCGATTGCAGCATGCGCAGCAGGCGCGGGATGGGGTTGTCGGCGAGATGGGGATAGGCGGTGTGGCCCTGGGTGCCGGACACCGTCAGCCGGCCGTTCAGGCTGCCGCGGCGGCCGATCTTGACGGCGTCGCCCAGCCGCGCCGGATTGGTCGGCTCGCCGACCAGGCAGGCATCGGGAAGTTCGCCCCGCTCGGCGAGCCAGGACAGCACCCTGGCCGTGCCGTCGACGGCCGGTCCCTCCTCGTCGCCGGTGATCAGCAGGCTGATCGATCCCGCGACCGGACCGGATTGGAGCACGCGCGCCACGGCGGCGACGAAGCAGGCGATGGCCCCCTTCATGTCGGTGGCGCCGCGCCCGTACAGCTCGCCCTCGGCCACCTCGCCCGCGAAGGGATCGCGGCTCCATCCCTGGCCGGGGGGCACGACGTCGGTGTGGCCGGCGAAGCAGAAATGCGGCGCCGCGTCGCCCAGGCGGGCGAACAGGTTGACCACCTCGGGCATGCCGGGCGAGGCGAAGATCAGGCGGTCGCAGCGAAACCCTAGCCCCCTAAGGGCCTCTTCGAGGGTGCCGATGGCGCCGGCGTCCACCGGCGTCACGCTCGGACAGCGCACCAGGGCCCGCGCCAGGGGCAGGGGGTCACGCAGATCGTTCAATCGCGCAGCAGCTCGTTGATGGACACCTTCGAGCGCGTGCGCTCGTCGACGCGCTTGACGATGACCGCGCAGTACAGGCCCGGTCCGGGGCTGCCGTCGGGCAGCGGCTTGCCGGGCATGGTGCCGGACACGACCACCGAATAGGCCGGCACGCGGCCCATGAAGACCTCGCCGGTGGCGCGGTCGACGATCTTCGTCGAGGCGCCGATGTAGACGCCCATCGACAGCACCGAACCCTGCTCGACGATGACGCCCTCGGCGACCTCGGCGCGGGCGCCGATGAAGCAGTCGTCCTCGATGATGACCGGGCCCGCCTGCAAGGGCTCGAGCACCCCGCCGATGCCGGCGCCGCCCGACAGGTGCACGTTCCTGCCGATCTGGGCGCAGGACCCGACGGTGGCCCAGGTGTCGATCATGCTTCCGCTGTCGACGCGGGCGCCCAGATTGACGAAGGACGGCATCAGCACGACGCCGGGCGCGATGTAGGCCGAATGCCGGACCACGCAGTCGGGGACGGCGCGAAATCCGGCGGCGCGGAACCGAGCCTCGTCCCAGCCGGCGAACTTCGATGGCACCTTGTCGAACCAGGTCGATTCGCCGCGCGTCGGATGCCGGGCTCCGCCGGGCATCACCACCATGTCGTTGAGGCGGAACGACAGCAGCACCGCCTTCTTCAGCCACTGATGCACGATCCATTTGCCGTCGGTCTTCTCGGCGACGCGGAACGTGCCCCCGTCGAGGCCGTCAAGCGCGGCGTCGACGGCGTCCCGCACCTCGCCCTTGGTTTGCGGCGTCACGCCGTCGCGCGCCTCCCAGGCGGCCTCGATGATCGCCCGCAGTTGTTCCGTCTGCATCCCATTCCCCGATCGTGAAATGACGCCTGAACATACGCGGGCCAGCGCGCCTGTCAATCGTCCCCGGCCGCCGGCGGACCGCCGCCAACCGCCTCTTCCAGCCAGGCGGCGAGGTCCTCGGTCACATGATGGACATGGCTGGTGTCGTGATAGCCGTCGTTGGGCCCGAAGCAATGCACCTCGTCGCGCACCCATACCGTGGTCATGCCGATGGCGGCGGCGGGAACGAGGTTGCGGTGAATGTCCTCGAACATGGCCGCGCTCCGGGCATCGAAGGCGTGGCGGGCGACCATCCGTTCATAGGTGGCGGGTTCGGGTTTCGGCAGGTATTCGGCGGCGCGGATGTCGAAGATGGCCTCGAAATGCCGATCCAGTCCAAGCCGCTGAAGGACGTTCACGGCGTGACGTTCCGAACCGTTGGTGAAGATGAGCTTGCGCCCCTCCAGCCGCGTCAACGCCGCCTCCAGCCGGGGGTCGGGGTCGAGCACGCTGCAGTCGATCTCGTGCACGTAGTCCAGAAACACCGCCGGCTCGATGCCGTGAACCAGCATCAGGCCGCGTAGCGTGGTGCCGAATTCCCGGTAGTAGCGCTTCTGCAGCCGGAACGCCTCGTCGAGCGACAGGCCCAGGCGCTCGGCGATGAACTGCCGCATGCGCAGATCGATTTGCGGAAACAGGCTGCAGGACGCCGGGTAAAGCGTGTTGTCCAGGTCGAAGACCCAGGTGGTCAGGTGATCAACGGAGGGAGTCGAAATGCTGGTGACGTTTTGAACTATTTTTACCATACTGCTTAACTACGCGTGCAAAAGCATTGTGGCAAGTGCGCTGCCGGGTACTGGGGTCGGCGGCGGACAAGGGTTTGTGCGGATGGGGGGGGATGTCGCTGGCTGCGGGTACGAACAAGGGCGGCGCGGCCGTCGTGGCTTCGGATGGCGGCGGACGGCTGGTTCTCGGCGGCGAGGTCGTGGGCGCGTTTCCCGGCGCCGCATTCCTGGCCACCGGCGATGGCGAGATCCTGTGCGCCAACGCGCAGGCCGCCCAGTTGGTCGACGCGGTCGCACGCGATCCGGCGTCCGGGATCGCGGCGCTGATCAGGAGTGTGGCCGTGGAAGGGCGCCCGAGGGTGGAGACGCTCGATGTCGGCCATGACGGCCGCAAGGTCGAGACGGAATTGACCCTGCTTCCGCTTGCCGATTACCGGGTCCTGGTGCTGGGCAAGGACCGGACCCTCGAGGTCAACCTGCGCGCCGCGCTCATCGAATCGCGGCAGCGCTACAAGGAACTGGTCGAGGTCTCCAGCGATTTCGCCTGGGAGGTGGGGCCCGACGGGCGCTTCACGTTCGTCTCGCCCAAGGGCCTTCTGGGCTACGCCGCAAGCGAGCTCGTCGGCCGGGATCCGCAGGACCTTCTCGACGAGTCGTCCACCTTGGGCACGACGCCGCCGTTTCGCACGCGGCAGGCGGTCGAGGGCATCGAGATCTGGATGCGGCGTGCCGACGGACGCCAGGCCTGTCTGTTGACGGCGGCCACGCCCCTGTATGACGCGACGAGCCGGGAGTGGCTGGGGGCGCGCGGCGTATGTCGCGACGTCAGCCTCGACCGTGAGCGCGAGGCGGCGCTGGCGCGGGCCGGAAACCGGGAGCGGCTGGTCAACCACATCGTCCGCACGGTGCGCGACGTCCTCGAGCCCGAGGGCATGCTGACCGCCGCCGCCGAGGCCACCGCGCGGGCGCTCGGCGCCGCCTGCTGCCGCATGTATCGGAGCAGCGACGAGGGGACGATGGTTCCCGCAGCGCAATTCGGCGAGGGGGGGGATCCTCGGCCGGTGCTGGCCGCGCTCGCGGGCGCGGATTTCCACGAGAGCGACAAGGACGACGGCGGCCTGCGGGTGCTGGCGGCGGTCTGCCGGTATCATCAGAAGGCCAATGGCGCCGTCATGGTCTGGCGCGCCGGCGAGCGCGAACCCTGGAGCGACGACGAACGGCTGCTCCTCGACGAGGTCGCCGCCCAGATCGCGGTTGCCAACGAGCAGGTGGCCAACCACGAGCGCATCCTTCTGCTGTCGCGCACCGACGCCCTCACCGGTCTTTTCAACCGCCGCGCCTTTTTCGAGGAAATGCAGCGGCGCTTGGCGCGCCTTCGCCGCGAACGCAGCCCGGCGGCCCTCATCTACGTCGATCTCGACAATTTCAAGCTGGTCAACGACGCCTTCGGCCACCAGCGCGGCGACGAGGCGCTGCTGGCGGTGCGCGACCTGCTGCTGCGGCATTCCCGGCCGATCGACCTCGTCGCCCGGCTCGGCGGCGACGAGTTCGCCATCTGGCTCGAGGGCGCCGACGAGGCGACGGCGGTGGCGCGCGGCCGCAAGCTGACCGCCGAGGCGGCGGCGCTCGCCTCGTTCTCCGCCGATTCCCGCTTTCCCTTGCACATGTCGATCGGAATCGCGGTCCACGATTCCCAATCCGAGGAAACGGTTGAGGAATTGTCGGTCCGCGCCGACCACGCGATGTATGCCGCCAAGCGCGATGGCAAGGGCGCCTGGCGGCTGGCCGAACCCGCATCCGATCGGGACAGATGATGGCCAATCTGATCAAGCGCCTGTTGGGGCGCGTCCGCAGCGGGCAATCGCTGAGCTATGACGAGGCCAAGCAGCTGGCCCGCCACAGCGACCCCAAGGTGCGCCGCCAGCTCGCCGGGCGTTCCGACCTGCAGCCGGAGATCATCTACTATCTCGCCGAGGACCCGGTGCCCGAGGCGCGGCGGGCGGTGGCCGAGAATCACGCCGCGCCGGCCCAGGCCGACCTCTTGTTGGCGCGCGACGCCGACGCCGAGGTGCGCAGCGGGCTGGCCCAGAAGATCGCCAAGCTGGCACCGGGTCTGTCCCCCGACGAGCAGGATCGCCTGCGCCGCATGGCCTATGAAACCCTGCAGCTCCTGGCACGCGACCAGCTGACGCGGGTGCGCCAGGTCGTGGCGGAAACGCTGAAGGACATGGCCGGCGTCGCCCCCGACGTGATCCGTGGTCTCGCGCGCGATGCCGAATTGGTGGTCGCCGCTCCGGTGCTCGAGTTTTCGCCCGTCCTCAACGACGAGGATCTGCTCGAGATCATTGCCAGCAATCCCGTCTGCGGGGCGCTCACGGCCATATCCCGCCGCTCGCGAGTCGCCGAGGCGGTGGCCGATGCGATCGCGGGCACCGACGACAAGGAGGCAATCGCGGCGCTGCTCGGCAACGCCAGCGCCCAGATCCGCGAGGAAACCATCGACCGGCTGGTCGATCGCGCCCCAGAGATCGAATCCTGGCACGCCCCGCTGGTGCGACGACCGAAGCTGTCGGCGCGGGCGGCGGCGCGTCTCGCCTGTTTCGTCGCCGACAATCTGGTCAAGGTGCTTCGTGACCGCAAGGATTTGGATCCGGAAACGGCCGACGCCGTCAAGGCCGCGGTGCACAGGCGTCTCAAGGGCGATGGCGACGACGAGCTGCGGCAAGCTCTCGCAACGGTGGCCAATCTGCACAAGGAAGGCGGCCTCGACGAGGCGCGCATCATCGACGCCCTGCTTGCCAATGATCTCGCCTTCGCGATCGCCGCGATCAGCGTGCTGTCCGGCATCGGGGTCGACACCTTGAACAAAATCATCGCCACCCGCAGCGCCAAGGGCATGCTGGCGGCGGCATGGAAGGCCGGGCTGTCGGTCGGCCTGGCCGCTCAACTCCAGTCGAGACTGGCCCGTGTGCCGCCCAACGAGGTGGTCAAGGCCAAGACCTACCCGCTCACGCAGGACGAGATGGAGTGGCAGATCGGCTTCTTCTCGGCGATGAGCGGGCGCGGCTGAGCCGGCGCCCCTCAGGCGTCGCGACGAATCAGCGTGCCCACGCCGTGGGCCGTGAAAATTTCCAGCAAGAGCGCGTGCGGGACCCGGCCGTCGAGAATCACGGCCGCCTCGACCCCGGCGTCCACGGCGGCCAGGCAGGTCTCGACCTTGGGGATCATTCCGCCCTTGATGGTGCCGTCCTTGATCAACTCGCGGGCCTGGCGGGCGCTCATCTCGTTGATCAGCTTGCCGTCCTTGTCGAGCACGCCCTTGACGTCGGTGAGCATCAGCAGCCTGGCCGCGCCCACCGCGGCGGCGATGGCGCCGGCGGCGGTGTCGGCGTTGATGTTGAGGGTCTCGTGGCTGGCGCCCACGCCGATCGGCGCGACGACCGGAATGACGTCCGATTCCCGGAAAAAGTCCAGGATGTGGGGGGTGATCTCGGACGGCTCGCCCACAAAGCCGAGGTCCAGGATCTTCTCGATGTTGGAATCGGGGTCGCGCTGGGTGCGGCGGAGGCGCCGCGCGCGGATGAGCTGGCCGTCCTTGCCCGACAGACCCACGGCGAAGCCGCCGGCCTCGTTGATCGCCGAGACGATCTGCTTGTTGATCGAACCCGACAACACCATCTCGACGATTTCCACCGTCTCCTGGTCGGTCACGCGGAGGCCGTCGATGAACGAGCTCTTGATCTTCAGGCGCTCGAGCATCTGGCCGATCTGCGGCCCGCCGCCATGCACGACGATGGGGTTGATGCCGACTTGGCGGAGCAGCACGATGTCCCGCGCGAACAGCTTCGCCAGATGTTCCTCGCCCATGGCGTGACCGCCGTACTTGACCACGAAGGTCTCGTCGGCGAATTGGCGCATGTAGGGCAGCGCCTCCGACAAGGTCTTCGCCTTTTGCAACCACTGTTCGCGGTCGTCGGGGCGGTCGTTCGTCGAAGTCATGACGGGCACTCCTGGGCGGCGGGTAGGGCTAGGTCGGCAAGCGCGGCGCGCAGGTCGGCGATGCCGGTGCCGTCCTGCGCGCTGGTGACGGCGATGTCGGGATGGGCTGCGGTATGCCGCGCCAGTTCGGCGGCGGTGGCGGCGGTCAGGCTGCCGAGGGGTCCGGGTTTGACCTTGTCGCATTTGGTCAGCACGACCTGATAGCCGACCGCGGCCGCGTCGAGCATCCGCATCATCTCGCGGTCGGTCTCCTTCAGGCCATGGCGGGCGTCGACCAGCAGGCAGGTCCGGCGCAGGATGGGCCGGCCGCGCAGATAGCCGCGCACCAGGTCGCCCCAGCGCCGCACCTCGTCCTTGGGCGCCTTGGCGAACCCATAGCCGGGCAGGTCGACCAGCATCAGCCGGCCGCCGAGATCGAAGAAGTTGAGTTGCTGGGTACGGCCCGGGGTGTTCGACGTGCGGGCCAGGGTGTTGCGTCCGGTAAGGGCGTTGACGAGGCTCGATTTCCCGACGTTGGAGCGGCCGGCGAAGGCGACCTCGGGCAGGCCTGCGGGCGGCAGGCCCGCCAGCGAGGCGATGCCGGCGACGAACCGGCATTCCTGGGCGAAGAGGCGGCGGCCGGCCTCGAGGCGGGCGGCCGCCTGGTCCTCGGCTTCGGCGGCGGGGCTCAGGCCTTCACCCCCATGCGCTTCATGATCACCCACTGCTGCAGGATCGACAGGGCGTTGCTCCACGCCCAGTAGATGACGAGGCCGGCCGGGAAGGCGGCGAGCAGGAAGGTGAACACGATGGGCAGGAACATGAACATCCTGGCCTGCACCGGGTCGGCCGGCGCGGGGTTCAGCTTCTGCTGAATCCACATTGTCAGGCCCATGATCAGCGGCCAAACCCCGATCATCAGGAAGGACGGCGGATCCCAGGGGATGACGCCGAACAGGTTGAACACCGTCGTCGGATCGGGCGCCGACAAATCCTTGATCCAGCCGTAGAACGGCGCGTGCCGCATCTCGATGGTGACGAACAGCACCTTGTAGAGGGCGAAGAACACCGGAATCTGGATCACGATCGGCAGGCAGCCGGCCACCGGATTGGCCTTCTCGCGCTTGTAGAGGGCCATCAATTCCTGGTTCATGCGAACCTTGTCGTCGCCGAAGCGTTCCTGCAGCTTCTTCATCTCGGGCTGCAGCTTCTTCATCTTGCTCATGGCCACGTAGGACTTGTTGGCCAGCGGGAAGAAGACGAGCTTGATGATGACGGTCAGGGCCATGATGGCGAGGCCGAAATTGCCCAGCGCCGCGTTCAGGATCTGCAGCAGATAGAAGAACGGCTTGGTCAGGAAGTAGAACCAGCCGAAGTCGATGGCGAGATCGAAGCGCTGGATGCCGTAGGTCTCCGAATAGCCGTCGAGGAGGCGGACCTCCTTGGCTCCGGCGAAAACGAAATTCTTCGCCTCGACGCTGCCGCCCGGCGCCACGGTTCGCGCCGCCCCCATGAAGTCGGCCTGATATTTGCTCACCTCGCCGGCGCGGCGGTGGCTGAAGCGACCGGCGACGCTCTCCTGCTGGTCGGGGATCAGGGCGGTCAGCCAGTACTTGTCGGTGATGCCGATCCAGCCGCCGGTGGAGGTGGCGTTGATGGTGCCCGCCTCCTGCAGGTCGTCGTAGTCGATTTCCTTCAAGGTGTTGTCGAACACCCCCAGCGGCCCCTCATGCAGGATGTAGAAGCCGGCGGTTTCCGGAGTTCCCGTGCGCAGGATCAGGCTGTAGGGATGCAGGGTCACCGGCTCGGCGCCGGCGTTCTCGACCCGCTGCGTCACCGTGAACATGTAGTTCTCGTCGATGCCGATCGTGCGCACGAAGCGCAGCCCCTGTCCGTTGTCCCAGGTCAGGGTGACGGGCGAGGACGGCGTCAGCGCCCCGCCGCTCGCGGTCCAAAGCGTCTGCTCGTCGGGTACGGCGATCCCCGGGGCGGCCGGCACCCAGCCGAACTCGACGTAATAGGGATGGGGCGCGCGCGGCGGCGACAGCAGCTCGATCTCCGGGCTCTTGGGATCGGGGCGCTCGTGATAGTCCACCAGGGTCAGGTCGTCGATGCGCCCGCCGGCCAGCGAAATCGAGCCGTGCAGACGCGGCGTGTCGATGCGGACGCGTCCGCCTTCGGCCAGCGCCGCCTTGCGGTCGGGCGTGGTCGGGGCGGCACCGGCCGGCACCGCGGGCGTCGGCGCGCCAATCCCGGCGGTGGGCGCCGTGGCCGGCTGCTCCTGCGTCTGCTGCGGGGCGGGCGGCGGTGGCGGCCCCTCGAACAGCAGCTGGAAGCCCAGCATGATGGCTACCGAAAGGACGATGGCGAGGATGAGGTTGCGCTGTTCTGTCATGACCTTCGTTTCCGGGTCGGCCGGCCGTCGCCCGTCATCGCGGGTGGAAATGGCGACACCGCTCGCCGTCGTGCGGAGCGGGCACGGGATCGTAACCCCAGCCTCCCCAAGGGTGGCACCGCCCGATGCGGCGGATCGCCAGCCAGCCGCCCCGCAGCGCGCCGTGGCGGGCGATCGCCTCCATCGCGTAGGCGGAGCAGGTGGGCGTGTAGCGGCAGCTCATCGGCAGCACCGGAGAGATAAGGAGCTGATAGCCGCGGATCAGTCCGCGCAGGGCGGCTCCGGCCAGGGTCATCTGATGCCTACCTTCGTTCCGGCACGTGGCCGACGGCGTTGTCGTCTCGATAGACGCCCAGACGTTTTAACGCCAACTGCAAATCCTGCAAGAGAAGAGCGTAGGGGCGGTCCAGAGTTTCGCGCCGCCCGATGACAACGTAGTCGCTTCCGGGCGCCGCATGCTCGGGAAGCAGGGCCTGGGCGGCGGCCCGCAGGCGCCGCCGGGCGCGATTGCGCTGCACCGCGTTGCCGACCTTGCGACTGACCGTGAACCCCAGCCCGAGTACCGGGCCTTCGTTCGGGGGCGGGGCGGCCGTGCCGGCCGCCGGACGCGGGGCCACCTGCAGCACGAGGCCGGGGGCGGCCCATTTGCGCTTGGCGGCGGCGACCCGGAGGAACTCCGATCGGCGCTTGAGGCGCTGCACCGCCGCCCGCATTCCTCAGGCGGACAGGCGCTTGCGCCCCTTGGCGCGCCGGTCGGACACGACGCGGCGGCCGCCGACGGTGGCCATGCGGGCGCGGAACCCGTGGCGGCGGGCGCGAACGAGTTTGCTGGGCTGATAGGTACGCTTCACGAGAGCTCTCCGGATTGCGGCTCGAAAAACAAGCCTCGCTGTATACGGGCAACCCCCGGCGAAGTCAACGCCGGCATGGCCCCCGAGCGGGCTTTCGCACCGCGTTGACGATACGACGGCCCCGGCAAGTAAAAATACTGAATGGAGCGGTCCAAAGGCGTTCCCGCCCCGGCCCGATGACTAGATTCGCACCTAGGTCGATGTGTTAAGCAGTAAGTGAAGTGCTGCGTTTCGGTCGAGCAGAACTTGTTGTAAAGTTACAGTTGCCATTCAGGGAAGCGCCCGGTCTAATCGTCAACATATATAAAAAACAACCAAGAATTGCGGGCGGGGGAGATGGAATGCGGCCATTCGATTGAAGAATTGCGCAAAGCAAGTGTCGGAGACATATCGAACATTTTGCATGAAATAAGCAATCGGATCGGATCCGCTTACTATGCTTTTTCGCGCCCGCAGCTACGGGAGCGCATTATTTTCGACTGCACGGCATCGAACTTCCCTGAACTTTGGCGAAAAACCTACTTTGAAAAACGCTATTTCCGCAGCGATCCCCTCATCGTCGAGGCGGTGAAGTCCAATCTCCCGGTATTTTGGGACGACGTCGGGGTGCGGGCCAGCAACGGTGTGGTCAGCGACGCCATGGCCGGCCGGCGCGGCTTCGGAGTGCGTTCGGGCGTGGCGGTGCCGGTGCGCGGCCGGGGCGGCCAGTTCTCGATCTTCTCGTTCTGGGCCACCGATCCGTTGACGGCGTTCCGCCAGCGCTTCGAGGCGCAAATGTGCTGCGTCTACGGGATCGCCATCCATCTGCACGACCTCGCCTTCCGCCAGGTGAGCGGCGTTCCGCGACATCATCTCAACGCCCGCGAACTCGAATGCCTGCGCTGGACGTCGCTTGGCAAGACCGCCTGGGAAATCTCCATCCTCATCTCGATCCCCGAGCGGACGGTGCACTATCACCTGTCCGAGGCGTCCAAGAAGCTGGGCGCCGCGAACAAGACGGCGGCGGTCGCCATCGCCATTCGCAACAATCTCATCGATTTGTGAGGGGCGCGTGGAGATCATCATCGAGACCACCGCCTTGATCGTCGACGATGGCGGGCGCATCGCCCTGCCTCAGCCGCTGGCGGCACAACTCCGGCAGGCGCGTTTCGTGATCGAGGCCGTGAGCGACGGCGACGGCACGCCCATGCTTCTCGGCATGCCGGCCTCGACCGCGGCGGACGCGGTGCCGGCCACGATCGACGACGACGGCCGGCTGACGCTGCCGCCGCGCCTGCTGGCCCGCATCGACGCCACCGCCGGCCAAATCTTGCGACTGGTTGGACGCGGGCGGTATTTCGTTATCATGCGGGGTCCGCGCCCCGGATTTCCCGATGACTTCGAAGACGCAGGGCGCTGATCAGGCCAATCCGCTTTGCGAGGTGACAAGGTGGCGTGGGACCCCTCCGACTATCTGAAGTTTGCCGATCATCGGCTTCGCCCCGCCCTCGACCTGCTGGCGCGAATCGACGCCCGCGCCCCGGCGCGCATCTTTGACCTCGGTTGCGGCACCGGCAACGTGACCCGCCTGCTCGCCCGCCGATGGCCGGCCGCCGCGATCACCGGGGTCGACTCCTCGCCCGAAATGCTGGCCGCGGCGCAAGGCGCGGGCGACGGCGACGCGGTGCGATGGTTACTGGCGGACCTCGCCGCGTGGGCGCCGCCCGCGCCGGCGGACCTGCTGTTCTCCAACGCCGCCCTGCACTGGCTGGACGACCACGCCGGGCTGTTCCGGCGGCTGGTCGCGGCGCTCGCCCCCGGCGGCACCCTCGCGGTACAGATGCCGCGCAACCACGCGGCGCCGTCGCATACCTGCATGGCCGCCGCCGCCCGCCCCTGGTGGGACCGTCTCGGCCCCTTGCTGCGCCCGTCGCCGGTGGGCGATCCGGCGTTCTATCACGACGTGCTCGCCCCGCACGCGGCGGCCCTCGACATCTGGGAGTCCGAATACCTCCAGCTGCTCACCGGCGACGACCCGGTGCTGCGCTGGACGCGCAGCACCGCCCTGGCGCCCCTGGCCGAGGCGCTCGACGGCGCGGCGCGCGACGCCTTCCTCGCCGATTACGCGGCCCGGCTGCGCGCCGCCTATCCGCGCCGGCCCGACGGGACCACCCTGTTCCCCTTCCGCCGCCTGTTCATCGTCGCGCGCGTTCGGGAATAGTCGGAGAGCTGCGGGCGCCGGATCCACGGCGGGTTCGAAACCATCGTCGAGTTGTGACGCGTGAAAGATCCGCGAAGGACGCTGCCGGAGAACAATCGGGTTACCCCGCTGTTGGCGAAGTCGACGTGAACCTAGCCAGGAGGATGAAATGGCCCTTACTCCGGAATCGCCGACGCGCGAGGTCGCCAGGCAGCTCGAGGGAATCGATTTCCCCTGCGACAAGCAGAAGTTGGTCGAATACGCCCGCCGCAAGGGCGCCAATCAGGACACCGTAAGCGTCCTGGAACAGCTCCCGAACGAGCGCTACACGAGCATGGCCGACGTGTTCAAGGGCATCGGCATGGAGAACCAGTAGGCGGGGCTTCGGCGACCTAGCCTTGTGAAGGAGAAGCCGGTTCCGGGATGGCCCTGGGCCGGCTTCCGTTCATTCTGTGAAGGGCCGCGCGGACCTACCAGCGCAGAATCCAGGGCCCGACCGCCGCACCCAGGCCGGTGGGGATGGCGATGCCGAGGACGTACCACACCGCCACGAAGGCGGGGTCCAACTCGGGACAATGCAGGGTGTAGACCAGCGCCCCCACGGCGCCCGCGAACAGTCCGGCGCCGGCGCCGCTCAGCGCCAGCCGCGTCGGCGCCAGCGCCCGCAGCGCGGCCAGGGCGGCGATCAGCAGCGGCAGCGACAAGACGGTCACCCACACCGGGCAACTCGCCCAGGTCTTCCCCAGCACCAGCGCCAGACGCTCCCCGGGAGGCGCCCCGGCAAGCTGTATCGCGGCCGCCAGCCAAAGCGCCGCCACCGGCGCCGCCAAGGCGACCGGCAGGCGCCCGACATGCGAGCCCGGGCGCGCCATCCGGGTGATCAAGGCAAGGGCGGGCAACGCGACCGCCAGGGTGAACCCGGCCTTGCCCCACCAGGCGAGCGTCGACACCTTGCCGGCCAGGTCGGCCTGCACGCCGAGCATGAGCGCCATCAGCGCCACCGCCGCCACCGCGCCGCCGGCGACCGCCATGGCCCACACCCGCGCGGGCACGGCCATCGGCTCGGTCCCGGCTCCGCGGGCCAGCAGGGCGACGAGATCGTCGGTACGCATCGTCTCCATCCTTCTCACGGTCTGAACTGTGCGGCCAGCTTCTTGAGGCCGCGGTGGATGCCCACCTTGACGGCCGAGACGGAAAGACCCGTCCGTTCGGCCGCCTCGACGACGCTGAGCCCCTCCAGCTTGACCAGGCGGATCGGCTCTCGCTGCTTGGCCGGAAGCGTGCCGAGCAATTCCGACACGTCGTGCCGCGCCGTGTCCGCCTCCTGGCCGCCCTCGACCGCCAGATCGTTCCGCCATTCGTCGACCGGATCGTGCAGGGCATCCTGGCGGGCGTGCCGCCGCAGCCAGTCGACCAGCTTGTAGCGGGCGATGGCGAACACCCACGGCGTGAGCGGCTGCGACCGGTCGAAGGTGTGGCGCCGCGTATGCACCGCCAGCAGCGTCTCCTGCACCAGGTCCTCGCAGTCGGCCGGACGGCTCGCCAGCCGTCGCCGGAAAAACCCCCGCAGATGTCGGGCCAATGCGCCGAGAACGGCCCGATAGGCGGCCTCGTCACCACCTAGGCCAGCCACCATCAGCATCTTCAGGCGGTGCTCGTCGTCAACCATGTCCGGGCGTCCGCCAATCATTTCGCGTCACCTCCTGCCACGGTTACAGCCGGCCAAAATTTTTTCCGCGACGCAAAGATTCTTTTTGTCGGGGCGTAACCGTCTCCCGTCCCGGGCGCGAATGACGTTCGGAGGCGGGCGACAGTCCGGCCTTGCGCATCCATCGGAGGAGATCTTTGCCATGAATACCCAGAAGGTCGTGATCACGACGTTGTCCGCCGCCGCCCTGGCCACCCTGTTGGCGGGCGCCGCCGGCGCGGCGCCGGTGAAGCCGGAGGCCATGGTCGGCAAGGAGAAGTGCTACGGCATCGCCCTGGCCGGCAAGAACGACTGCGCCGCCGGCCCGGGCACGAGCTGCGCCGGAACCTCGACCCGAGACTACCAGGGCAACGCCTGGAAGCTGGTGCCGGCCGGCACCTGCACGACGATGACGACGCCCGAGGGCCGCGCCGGCTCGCTCATCCCGATCGCCGACCGCTGAGGGCGCCATGACCCACAGCCTGACCGCCGGATTGGGTCTCAAGCCGATCCATTTCCCGCACGCGCTCGCAGCCTCGGCGGCCGGGCTGTGGTTCGAGGTGCATCCCGAGAACTACATGGTCGCGGGCGGCCCGCGCCTGGCCTGGCTGGACCGCGTCCGGTCCGCCCATCCGCTGTCGTTGCACGGCGTGGCCCTGTCGCTGGCGGCCGAGGCGCCGCCCGCCCCCGACCATCTCGCCCGGCTCAAGGTCCTGATCGACCGCTTCGAGCCCGTTCTCGTGTCGGAGCATCTGGCCTGGTCGACTTGGCGGGGCGTCTATTACCCCGATCTGCTGCCGGTTGCGCGCACGCAGGCCGCCCTTCGGCGGGTGACCGACAATGTCCAGCGGGTGCAGGACGCCCTCGGCCGGGCGATCGCGGTCGAGAACCCGGCCCATTATCTGCCGCTGGCGGGCCACGAGATGGACGAAGCGGCGTTTCTCGACGGCCTGGCCCGCCGGTCCGGGTGCCGGCTGCTGCTCGACGTCGCCAACGTCTTCGTCGCGGCGAACAATCTCGGGTTCGATCCGGCCGCTTGTCTGGCGTCCTTTCCCGTCGAGCACGTCGCCGAGATCCATCTGGCCGGTCACATGCCCGATCCCGAATTCGGCGGCGCCCTCTTGATCGACAGCCACTCGACGCCGGTGGCGCCCGCGGTGTGGGCCCTCTACGCCGGCCTGGTCGGCCGCATCGGCCCGCGCCCCACGCTCATCGAGCGCGACGAGGACATACCAGCGTTCGGCGACCTGATCGCGGAACGCGAGCGCGCGCATCGCATCCTGGCCGCGCCGGCGGCGAGACGCGCGGCATGAGCGCCGGGGTCGGCTGGCAGGACGCCTTCGTCCGCGCCCTGCGCGGCGAGCCGCCGGGCCATCCCGAGATCGCCGCCTTGGCCGGCCTGCCGGGTTTCGCGGTCTACCGCAACACCGTGTGGAAGGGCTGGGTCGACGCCATCGAGGCCAATTTTCCCGCGGTGGGCGCGTTCACGGGCTCGCGGTGGCTGCGCGCCGCGGCGGCGGCCTTCGCCACGGCGCATCCGCCCGGCACGCCGGCGTTGGTGGCCTATGGAGCCGGCTTCCCCGAGTTCCTGGCCGGCCTTCCGGCCGCCGCCGATTTGCCCGCCCTCGTCCCCTTGGCCCGTCTCGATCGCGCCTGGACCGAGGCCCATGTCGCGGCCGACGACGAGGTGCTGGCGCCCGAAACCCTCGCCTTGCTGCCGGCCGGGGACCTGGCCCGCCTGGCGGCCCGCCCGCATGCGGCGCTGCGCGCCTTCTGGTTCGACTCGGCCGTACCCACCCTGTGGCTGGGCAACCGCCCGGATTTCGCGGGCGGCGGGTTGACGCTGCATCCGCGGCCGGAGGGGCTGGCGCTGGTCCGGCCGGGGCCCGCCGTCGAGGCCGCCAGACTGGATGCGGCGGACTTCGCGCTGCTCGAGGCCTGCTTGGCCGGGCGATCGCTGCTGGCCGCCGCCGCGGCCTGCCTCGAGGCGGCCCCCGCCGCCGATCCCGGCGCCATCCTTTACCGCCTCGCCGCCCTCGGCGCCTTCGCCGGTCTGGTCGAGGCGACGGAGACGCGATCATGAGAACCTCGAATACCGCTCTTGTCCCGGTGCGGCCGCTGCACCTGCTTGCGGAATTGGCCGAGCGCGCCTTGCCGGCATCCCTGGTCACCCTGGTGGCGCGGCTCGCCGTGGCGGCGATCTTCTGGCTGTCGGGCCGCACCAAGGTCGAAGG
Source organism: Rhodospirillales bacterium (assembly GCA_019455065.1). Taxonomy (GTDB): domain Bacteria; phylum Pseudomonadota; class Alphaproteobacteria; order Rhodospirillales; family Magnetospirillaceae; genus JACFNC01. The sequence goes on along the minus strand of JACFNC010000012.1, from coordinate 5,672 downwards.
CGTGCTGACCGTCAAGGACACCACCTTCTATCTGTTCGCCGAGGAATACCGGGTGCCGCTGCTTTCGCCCACGCTCGCGGCCCACCTCGCCACCTATGCCGAGCACCTGTTCCCGATCCTGCTGGTCGTCGGCCTGCTGACGCGCGTTTCGGCCCTGGCGCTGCTGGCGATGACGCTGGTGATCCAGGTCTTCGTCTATCCCTCGGCCTGGCCCACCCACCTGTCCTGGGCGGCGATCCTGCTGGTGCTGCTCGCGCAGGGCGGCGGCCGGTTCTCGCTCGACCGGGCGCTGCGGATACCGTGAGGGGAAGGCGGCGGAACGGCCCCCTCAGGGCGGCAGGAGCCAGGGCACCAGGGTCACGCTGACCGCCAGCGCGACCAGGGTGAACGGCACCCCCACCCGCACGAAATCGGCGAAGGAATAGTTGCCCGGCCCGATGACCAGGGTGTTCACCGGCGAGGACACCGGCGTCATGAAGGCCGACGAGGCGGCCAGGGCGACGATCATGGCGAACGGATAGGGCGACGCCCCCATCTCCTCGGCCACCGCCAGGGCGACGGGCGCCATCAGCACCGCCGTCGCCGTGTTCGAGATGAACAGCCCGCAGACGGCGGTGATCGCGAACAGGCCGGCGAGCACCACCCTCGGGCCGGCCTCGCCGACGACGCCGAGCAGGGCGCCGGCCGCGAGGTCGATGCCGCCGGTCTTCTGCAGGGCCAGCGAGAAGGGCAGCATGCCGACGATCAGCACCAGCGTCTTCCAGTGGATCGACCGGTAGGCGGCGTCGAGGTCGACGCAGCCCATCAGGCCGAGCAGCAGACAGCCGATCAGCGCCGCCTGCACGTTGGGCACGAGGCCGGTGACCATCAGGGCGACGACCACCGCCAGCGCCAGCAGCGCATGCGGCGCGCGCCCCGGCGCAGGCACCACCTCGTCGAGCTCGGCCGGCAGGTCGAGGACGATCATGTCGCGGCTGTCGGATTGCAGGCGGCGAATCGCCTTCCACGGGCCGATCAGCAGGAGGGTGTCGCCGAGCCTCAGCCGCTGGTCGAGCACGCTGGCCTCGAGCGGGCGGCCACGGCGGCGCAGCCCGATCACGTTCAGGTCGTACTCGGTGCGGAAGCGCGCCCCGACCACGGTCTTGCCGATCAGCTTCGAGGTCGCCGGCAGCATCACCTGGACCATCCCGATCTCCTGCGAGCGGTCGGAGAAGTAGGCGCCCGAAAGCGGCAGCCGCTGGAGCCCGAGGCGGCGGCCGAGGTCCGCGATGTCGATGGCGGGGGCGAACAGGTCGAGATACAGGATGTCGCCGGCGCGCAGCTGGGTGCGCGCCGCCGGCCGGACGAAGCGCTCGCCGAAGCGGCCCTCGCGCTCGATGGCGACGATGTTGACGCCCGCGCTGCCGCGCAGGTCGAGGTCCTCGAGCAGCCTGCCGACCAGGGGCGAGTCGGGCGCCACCCGCAGCCGGTACTCGCGCTGGGCGAGGCCGTATTCGGCGATCCAGTCGGCCAGGCGCGGGCGCTTGCGGGCGGCCGGATGGGCGGGGCGCGAGGCCAGCCAGCGGCGGGCAAACATCATGTAGGCGATGCCCAGCGCCAGCAGCGGCAGGCCGAACGGGGTGATGGAGAAGAAGTGGAAACCGTCGTGGCCCCGTCGCGCCAGCTCGGCATTGACCACGAGGTTGGGGGCGGTGGCGACCAGGGTCATCATGCCGCTGATCAGCGCCGCCACGCTGAGCGGCATCATCAGCCGCCCCGGCGCGATGCCGGTGGCGTGGGCGATGCGCAGCACCACCGGGATGAAGATGGCCACCACCCCGGTGGAACTCATCACCGAGCCGACGCCGGCGACGATCAGCATCAGCAGCGCCATCAGGCGCGTCTCGTCGCGGCCGGCCCGTCCGGCCAGCCAGTCCCCCAGCCGCTGCGCCACCCCGGTGCGCACCAGCCCCTCGCCGATGACGAACAGGGCGGCGATCAGCACCACGTTGGGGTCGCTCAACCCGGCCAGCGCCTCGTTCATGCCGATCACGCCGGTGAGCGGCAGCGCGGTCATCATGATCAGGGCCACGGCGTCCATGCGCGGCCGGTTGAGCGCGAACATGGCGACGGCGGCGGCGAGCAGCGCCAGGACGAGGGCGAGGTCGAACGGCATGGTTCCTTGATATCGGGGATCGGCGGGCTTGTCGCGCGGAGAGTGCGAAGGATCCGCCACTGGAAACGGACCGGCCCGGCCACATCTCATCGGTACCCGGCAACGACGACCGGAATGACGCCATGACCGCGATCCGCGCGGCCGACCCCGCCGACGTTCCCGCCCTCCTTCCCCTGGTCGCCGCCTATTGGCGGTTCGAAGGCATTCCCGGCTGCGACCCGGGGCGCGTCGCGCCGGCGCTGGCCCGCCTGCTCGGCGAGCCGCGACTCGGCCGCGGCTGGATCGCCCTCGCGGACGGGGCCGCCGTGGGGTATCTGCTCGCCGTCTTCGTGTTCAGTCTCGAACATGCGGGCATGACCGCCGAGATCGACGAGCTGTTCGTCGCGCCCGGCCGGCGCGGCGAGGGCATCGGCGCCGACATGCTGCGGACGGCCCTCCCCGCGCTCGCCGCGGCGGGCTGCCGCAACCTGTCGCTCCAGCTCGCGCGCGGCAACGACCGGGCGCGCGCCTTCTACCATCGCCAGGGGTTCACCCCGCGCTCGCGCTACGACATTCTGGAACGCGCGCTGCCCTGAGCGGTTTGCGCCAAAACAACGACGACAAACGATGAATTGAGAATAATTCGCATCTCACGGACCCTCAACGTCCGCCCTCAGACCAGGGAGCGAGCCATGTACACCGATGCCTACGCCGCGACGTTGTCCGAGGAACTGCTGACGCGAGCCGCCGAACGCGCGCGGGAGCTGGTGCGCGGGCGGCCCGGCCTCGCCGTCGCCACGGCGGCGGGGCGCGCCGTGCGGTCGCTGCTGTGCCCCTGCGTCGGCCAGGGTTGCGGCTGCGCCGAGCCCGAGACGGTGGTGCGGGCCATCGTGCAGGAGGTGGCCGCCCGCGCCGCGGACCGGGGCGGACGTCGCCCGGATTGATGCCCGACTTTGCGAAGGCGCGCGCATGAAACTCTACGACGATCTCGCGGAATGGTGGCCGCTGATGTCGCCGCCCGAGGAGTACGCGGACGACGCCGAGCGCATCGCGCGCCTGCTCCGCCCCGAGGGGGCGGCGGGCGGCCGCATGAGCATTCTGGAGCTGGGCTCGGGCGGCGGGCATCTCGCTTCGCACCTCAAGCGGCGTTTCGACATGACGCTGGTCGATCTTTCGCCGCGGATGCTCGACCTCAGCCGAAGACTGAATCCCCAATGCCGCCATCTGTGCGGCGACATGCGGAGCCTTCGCCTGGGTGAGACCTTCGATGCCGTCCTGGTGTTCGACGCCATCAGCCACATGGTCGAGGAACACGATCTCCTCGCCACCCTGCGCACGGCGCGGGCCCACCTTCGCGCGGGCGGCCTTGGCGTGTTCTGCCCCGACTTCACGGCCGAGTGCTTCGTGCCGGGAACGACGGTGGGAGGAACGGACGGAGCCGATCGCGGAATGCGCTATCTCGAATGGGTGCGGCCCGGGATCGCCGGCACCGCCTATCGCGCCGACCTCGTCTACGTGCTGCGCCACCCCGACGGCGAGGTGCGCATCGAGCACGACGGGATGACCCTGGGCGCCTTCTCCCGAACGGCGTGGGTACGCGCCTTGGCGCAGGCCGGCTTCGGCCAGGCGGCCGTCGAACGCCAGTCCGGTCGCGACGTGTTCCTGGCGGAAGCGGTCTAGCGGGTTTGCTCCGCACGGCGATCCGATGACGCGGCAACGGCTGGAGCGCCACCAGGTGTGGGTGTATCTCGTCGCCATCCTCGCGGGGCTCGCGCTCGGCGGCGGCGCGCCTGGCGTTGCCGGGCCCTTCGAGGCGGTGCTGTGGCCGCTGCTCGGGCTGCTGCTTTACGCGACGTTCACCCAGGTGCCGCTGACGCACCTGCCCGACGCCTTTCGCGACCGGCGCTTCCTGGGCGCCGTCCTGGTGGGAAACTTCGTCCTCGTCCCGCTGGCGGTTTGGGGCCTGCTCGCCTTCCTGCCCGACGATCCGGCCATCCGGCTCGGGGTGGCGCTGGTTCTGCTCGTGCCGTGCACCGACTGGTACATCACCTTCACGCATCTCGGGGGTGGCGACGCCCGCCGGGCCATCGCCGCCACACCGGTGAACCTGCTGGCGCAGCTTGGGATGCTGCCCGTCTATCTCTGGCTCTTCATGGGCGACGCGTTCCTCGAACTGCTGGCGGCCGATCGCATCGCGCTGGTCGTCGTCACCCTGATCGCTCTGCCGCTGCTCGGCGCATGGCTTACCGAGCGCTGGGCCGAACGATCGCGGCGGGGAGCCAGGATGGTCGGGCGGATCGGATGGCTGCCGGTCCCGTTGCTCGGTCTCGTGGTCTTCCTCGTCGCGGCCTCGCAGGTTCAGGCGGTGGTCGGCGCGCTGCCGGTGCTCGGCCAGGTGCTCGGGGTTTTCGTCGCCTTCCTGGTGGTGGCCGCGCTGATCGGCCTGCTGCTCGGACGGCTCCTGCGCCTTCCCGTGCGATCGGCCCGCGCCCTCATCTTCAGCCTGGGAACGCGCAACTCCTTCGTCGTCCTGCCGCTGGCGCTCGCGCTCGCGCCCGCGTGGCAGACCGCCACCGTCGTCATCGTGTTCCAGTCGCTGGTCGAGCTGTTCGGGATGGTCGGCTATCTCTGGATCGTGCCCCGCTTTCTGGCGCCCGCGTCGAGACCAGGGGCACGGTGACCGGCGGGCGCGTCACTAATGCGATGTACCTGGAGATGCGTCACTGGGAAGTGGGCGAATTGAGTCCAGGAATGGGCTGATGCGGGGCTGCGGAAAGCAAGAGGAGACGCCGCCCGCCATCGCGTTCATGATCGATTGTGGTCCGGCCATAATGCGAACCCTATTGATCGCTCTACCTCGCCGTCGTCGATGGCAAGATGGAGACTGATAGTTAGAGCCAACCGCGCTACCATTCTGTGAATGATACCCAAAGCAGGAAGCCGGTGGGCAATGGATATCTGCGAGAAACTAGCAATCCAAGACTATAAATTCCGGCTGGTATTTGGTCGCACGCGGATCGACTACGACGCGGAAAAGGACGATGCCAACCGTACGAAGCACGGCTACGCACTCGAAAGTGCCGTCTATCTTCTTCAGCGCATCATATTTCCATTCGGGAGCAAACCTCGACCGCATGCCGTAAGTGATGCCTTCATTGAGAACGGCGAGGTTCGCCACATGCATATCAGCGTGGATGACAATGAAAAGGTGGTTTTCATGGTCACAACAATGAGACCGGATGAGACGGTGCGGGTCATCTCCTTTCGCCGAGCTTCCCCAGAGGAGCGAAACCGATTTAGGGAACTTACTGGTTATGTCGAGGCATAGGGAGACCTCCCCCAAAATTTGGGACCTACATGTCACCACTTCTCAAATGGAGAAAAATCCGATCTCCCTTCTCCTGCCGGAGCTGCGGGAGACACTCCTGTTCCTAATCTCTTTCCGGCAGTAGCCCCGTCGTGCCCGGAGGCGTGGGGTGGCGGATGTCCGTTCTGCGACATAGGTGACACAACGTTCCGGAGACATGGGTGACACTTC
>JACFNC010000027.1 GCA_019455065.1 Rhodospirillales bacterium | reverse complement strand
ACTCTGGCACATCGCGATGCCTGGGAGCAGGGGCCGTCCACCCCATCATTGCGAGAAGGCGAAGCAATCCAGTCCGGCGGCAGGCCTGGATTGCTTCGTCACGGCGTTCCTCGCAATGACGATGTCGTCGGTCAGCCGGTCTCGCCAAGGTAGATGCCGAGGCTGCGCGCCGTCGCCACCAGCGCGCCGGCGGGGTCGATGCCGCGGTTGATGCCGACCACGTCGTCGAGCGGCACCTCGGCCAGCTCGCCGCCGCGCCACGCCACCATGCGGTCGAAGCGCCCCTCGGCGACCATGTCGACGGCGCGCACCCCGAAGGCCGAGGCGACGATGCGGTCGCGCGGCGACGGCACGCCGCCGCGCTGGACGTGGCCGAGCACGGTGACCCGCGTCTCGGCCTTGAAGCGGGGGCCGACCTGGCCGCCCAGCCAGTGGCCGATGCCGCTCTGCTTCTCGCCGGCCGCGTTACGCACCCCCTCGGCGACCACGACCAGGGCGTGGTTGCGCCCGCCCGCCATGACCTCGCCCAGCTTGTCGACCACCCCGGACAGCGTGTAGGAGATCTCCGGCAGGAGGATGACGTCGGCGCCGCCGGCGATGCCCGCGTGCAGCGCGATGTGGCCGGCGTCGCGGCCCATCACCTCGAGAATCATGATGCGATGGTGGCTGGCCGCCGTGGGCTGGAGGCGGTCGAGGGCGTCGACCGCGACGTTGACGGCGGTGGAAAAGCCGATGGCGGCGTCGGTTCCGGCGACGTCGTTGTCGATGGTCTTGGGAATGCCGACCATGGGAATGCCGCCCTGCCGGCACAGCCGGTGCATGATGCGCATGCTGCCGTCGCCGCCGATGACGACCAGGGCGTCGAGCCCGAGCTGGCGGTAGCCCTCGATGAAATCCTGCGACTTGTCGGCCTTGCCGCCATCGGGCATGGGATAGGAGAAGGGATCGCCGCGATTGGTGGTGCCGAGCAGCGTGCCGCCCATGCGCAGGATGCTGCCCGAGAATAGCCGAAGGTCGAATTCCTCGTAGTCGAGGGGGCGGTTGAGCAGCCCCAGCGAGCCGTCGCGGATGCCGATGACCTGCCAGCCGTAGGTGCGGATGGCGCGGCACACGACGGCGCGGATGGCCGCGTTGAGGCCGGCGCAGTCGCCGCCGCTGGTGAGGATGCCGAGTCGCAATTTCGCCGCCATCGAAGCCGTCCCTTCCCGCTCGCGCCGATCAACAGCCATACCGTTTCGGTTCCTCTTCTGCTAGTCTCAATCGAACAGCCATCCGACGGGTCATGATCGACGACACCACCCAGGAATTGCGGCGAAAGCTGGCCGAGCTGCGCTCCGAGCACCGTGACCTCGACGACGTAATCGCCCATATCGGTGCCGACGGCGCCTTCGACCAGATCAAGCTCCAGCGCCTGAAGAAGCGCAAGCTGGCGCTGAAGGATCAGATCGCCCATCTGGAAAGCCAGATCGTCCCCGACATCATCGCCTGAGGCCTTTTCCCGATAGGCCGAACCGGCGGTCCGAGACCGGATCGCTTCGTCGCTGCGCGGCTGGCGATGACGGGGGAATCAATCCGTCGCGTGGATTGCCGGGTCGGGCCCGGCAATGACGGGGAGGGGATGGGGACGCCGCCAGGATTCTGTTTTCAATCGGAGGGGCGGCGGGACTTGTCGGCGGCGGCGAGGGCGGCCTCGGCGTCCTCGCCGGGGGTCAGGGGGTGGACGCCGACGGCGACCGTCAGGGCGACGTCGGCGGCCCTCCAACGAAAGGGCTGGGCGCGGACGGCATCGGCCAGCTCGCCGGCCTTGGCCTCGACGGCGGACTCGTCGGCGACCGTGAGCAGCACCGCGAAGTCGCTCCCGTCGAGATTGGCGACCACGTCGGACTGCCGCACCGCGGCGCCGAGGATGGCGGCGACGTGGCGCAGCGCCGCGTCGGCGGCGGCAAGGCCGTGGCGTGCCCGCAGCGCCTCGATGCCGCCGAGTTGCAGCACGACCAGACCGGCGCCCACGCCCGCGCTCTCGAGGTGGGCCGCGACGCGCGCGATTTCGCGCATCAGGCCGCGGCGGTTGAGCACCGGCAACAGCGGATGGTGATACACCTGGCCCTCGAGCCAGTCCTCGCGGTGGCGATGCTGCTCGGCCTCGCTGCGCACGGCGTCGATTTCGGCCATGAGCACGGCGATCGCCTCCTGCACGGGCTGGGTGAGGTGGCCCTCGGGGATGCCCATGATCGAGGCCGCGTCGGCCGGATGACGGCCGACGGGAATGGGGGCAGAGGGGCGGCGGCGCGGCTGTTCGCGCGGCCGGTCCGCAACCCGCGCGATACCGAAGACGGGCGTGGTATCGTATTCGTCCGCCATGGCGCCTCCTTCCCTTCTGCCCGGGGAGCCGGCCGAATGATAGCGCAACGCAAAGGCGGACGCGCCCCCTTTTCGGCGCGCTTGTATTAGACAAGACCTATGTAATAGGCTGGCGCCCGCAACCAGACAGGGACCGGCAATGAACACCGAAGAGCAGGAACTGGCGGAACTCGACCTCGAGGCGCAGCGCCCCGACCTCGACCGCAACCTCGAACTCGAGGTGTTCGACGCCGTGCGCGGCCGATCCGACCATCCCGTCACCCCGGTGCGCCTGCAGGCGGAGGACAGCTTCCACTTCCGCTGCCATCCCGGCGTGTCCTGCTGGAACGTCTGCTGCCACGGCGCCGACATCACGCTGACCCCCTACGACATCCTGCGGCTGTCGCGGCATCTCGGCCTGCGCCCGGCGGAGTTCCTGGAGCGCCACACGGTGCCGGCGATCTTCGACAAGACCGAGCTGCCGGTGGCCAAGCTCAAGATGGGCGGCGCCGACGGCAAGGGCCCCTGCCCGTTCATGGCCGACAGCGGCTGCACCGTCTACGACGACCGCCCGGCCACCTGCCGCTACTATCCGCTGGGCCTGGTGTCGATGAAGATGAAGGACGCCGACGCCAAGGAGGATTTCCACTTCCTCGTCAAGGAGCCGCACTGCCAGGGCCACCGCGAGGCCAAGGGCCAGACGGTCGCCGAATACCGCTTCGAACAGGGCGTCGAGCCCTATGAGCGGGTCAATCGCGGCTGGGTCGACATCCTGATGAAGATGGCGTCGTGGAACACCCTGGGCGGCCCCGGCGGCAAGGCGCCGACGCCGCAGACCAAGAAGATGTTCTTCATGGCGACCACCGACGTCGACGCCTTCCGGCGCTTCGTGTTCGAAACGCGGTTCCTGGAACTCTACGAGATCGACGCCGAGGCGGTGGAATTCCTCAAGACCGACGACGAGGCCCTGCTCCAGCTCGGGTTCGACTGGATGAAGACGGTGCTGTTCAACGAGCCGACGCTGGCGTTGAAGGAGCATGTTTTGCAAGACGCCATCGCCCGCGCCCGCGGCACCCTGGCCGGCGACCGCTGAGGGCGTGGGATGTGGATGGCCGGACCCAGGGTCCGGCCATGACGGTCTAGGTTTTTCCGTCCTGCCCGGGTTTGGCCCGGGAATCAGTAGCAGTAGACGACGCTGGCCTCGCCCTCGGTCACCGGGGCGGCGGGGCGGGCGGTGACGGCGCGGGGATGGAGGGGGATGCCGCGCTGGCGCAGATACATGCGCACCCGCTCCTCCGACCAGTCGATGAGCGGGTCGATGCGGATCAGCCGCCCGTCGACGTCGACCTTGTGGCGGGCGCGCGGCGACTTCGGCACGTGATAGACGGCGCTGATCCAGCAGTCGAACTCGCCCAGGGTCTCGTTGAGGTGCACGATCTCGTGCACGCGCCCGCCGCCGACCGGATCGTCGACCCACATGCATTCGAAGTGGTCGCGGTCGCTGGGGCGCACCTCCGGCTCGCGGCCGGTGCTGACGCTGACGTCGCTGAGCCCCAGGCGGCGCACCAGACGCGAACGGTAGTCGAGGCTTTCCGGGAACAGGGCGCTGGGCTGGCAGAACACGATGGGGGTCGAGGGGTCGATTTCGGCGACCATCGCCACGGCGGCGACGCTGCGCGCCCGCAACGAGGCGGTGACCACCGAGCGGCCGGGGAACTTGTCCTTGATGGCGAACCGCAGCAAGTCCTGCGCCGACATCTTCTCGGCGGCGGCGGCGATTTCCTGAAACGGCGTCATACCCTGCCCCTCTCTCCGCGTTGCGACCAATATAACAGCGGAGACCGTGGAGAAAAGCGAAAGTCACGGATCGGGCGGGCCTCTTTCGGGCCAATATTGCGACTGCGTTTTATTTGCGGATATGCGGATCAGCCCGTGCGGACGGGGCGGCGTCAGCATGCGATTGACAGCGCCCGCCCGCCGCCGGAAAAAGGATCATGAACCAGACCTACCGCGCCACCGCGCCCGACAACCAGTTCGTCCGGCTGAGCACCCTGGTGCTGATCCGCTGGTTCGCCATCATCGGGCAGCTCATCACCCTGGTGGTGGTGCAGATCGCCTTCGAGATGGAGGGCTGGCTGCTGCTGCCGCTGCTGGTGGTCGGCGCCTCGGTGATTCTCAACATCGTCCTCACCCTCGGCCAGCCGGCGACCAAGAACGTCAGCGGCGCCACGGCGAGCTGGCATCTCGGCTTCGACCTGCTGCAACTCGCCGGGCTGATGTATCTGACGGGCGGGCTGCACAACCCCTTCGCCTTTTTCTTCATCGCCCCCGTGACGGTGGCGGCAGCGACGCTGTCGCTGCGGCGCACCATCCTGGTGGTGTGCCTGGCGGTGCTGTGCATGTCGGTGGTGGCGGCGTGGCACCGCCCCCTGCCCTGGCCAAGCAACGAGATCCTGCTGCCGCCGCTGTATGTCTTCGGCACCTGGTCGGCGCTGGTCCTCGGCACCGTGTTCGCCGCCCTCTACACCTGGCGGATGGCCCAGGAGGCGCGCAAGCGCGCCGCCGCCCTGTCGGCCATGCAGATCGCCCTGGCCCACGAACAGCGCATGACGGCGGTCGGCGCCCTGGCGGCGGCGGTGGCCCACGAGATGAGCACGCCGCTGGGTACCATCTGCCTGGTCGCCAAGGAGATCGCCGAGGACTTGCCGGCGGACAGCCCGCTGGCCGACGACGTCGCCCTGCTGATCAGCCAGAGCGAACGCTGCCGCGCCATCCTGACCCAGCTCGGCCAGCAGGGCGAGGCGGCCAAGGACGAGGCCATCGACCGCGTGCCGCTCGGCACCCTGGCCGAGATCGCCGCCGAGGGCCATCGCCAGAAGACGTCCAAAGAGCTGATCTTCGACAGCCGCCCGATGCGCCCCGGCGACGACTCGCCCCCTCCCTGGGTGGCGCGGCGGCCGGAAATCCTGCACGGCCTCGGCAACTTCATCCAGAACGCCCTCCAGTTCGCCGACCAGACGGTGACGGTCGAGGCGCGCTGGAACGCCGACCTGGTGACGGTGCGGGTGCTCGACGACGGCCCCGGCTTTCCGCCCCACATCCTGGGCTATCTCGGCGAACCCTATCTGTCGACGCGGGCCGGCGACGGCATGCACATGGGCCTGGGGGTGTTCATCGCGATCAGCCTGCTGGCCCGCACCGGGGCGTCGGTGTCGTTCGCCAACCAGCCGACCGGCGGCGCCGCGGTGAGCATCACCTGGCCGCGCCAAGCCCTGGAACAGGCGCGCCACAACAGCGAGCAAATTGTTTGAGCCGGCAGGACGAACAGTTATATTCGGCCGACGAACGATAGACATCGACAAGAAGAATGGGCGAGGAAGGAAACGGCAGTCTTCCGGAGGACCGGTCGCTTCTGGTCGTCGACGACGACGAGCCGTTCCGCAACCGGCTGGCCAGGGCGATGGAGCGGCGCGGCTTCGTGGTGCGCACCGCGCAGAGCATCGCCGAGGGCATCGCCGCCGCCACCGCGGAGCCCCCGGCCTATGCCGTGGTCGATTTGCGCCTGGGCGACGGCAACGGCCTGCAACTGGTTTCGACCCTGCAAAGAATTTCGCCCGATACCCGCATCGTCATGCTCACCGGCTACGGCAACATCGCCTCGGCGGTGGCGGCGGTGAAGGCGGGCGCGGTGGACTATCTGGCCAAGCCGGTCGACGCCGACCGCCTGATGGCCGCCCTGCTGCAATGGGATGAGGTGCCGCAGCCGGTGTCCGAAACCCCGATGACCGCCGAGCGCGTGCGCTGGGAGCACATCCAGCGCGTCTACGACGAGTGCGCCCACAACGTCTCGGAGACGGCGCGGCGGCTGAAGATGCACCGGCGCACCCTGCAACGTATACTCAACAAGCACGCGCCGCCGGAATGAACAGGGGCGCGACGGCAAGGATGGTGGCGAGATGACGGGTCAAGGACTGTCCAAGGCGGACGTGGAACGGCTGCTCGCGGACCCGTCGCCGGACCGCCGCGCCGAGACCGCGGAGCGCATCGCCGCCGAGTTCGGCGCCGACAGCATGACCGACGCCGAGCGCCGCCTGGCCGAGGACATCTTCCGCCTGATGGTGCGCGACGCCGAGGTGCGGGTGCGCGAGGCCCTGTCGCGCCAGCTCAAGGAAAGCCCGGCGGTGCCGCGCGACGTGGCCCTGGCGCTGGCCTCGGACGTGGACTCGGTGGCGGTGCCGATGCTGCACTATTCGGACGTCCTGACCGACGAGGACCTGATCGAGATCGTGCGCAGCCAGGCCCCGGCCAAGCAGGTGGCCATCGCCGGCCGCCGCCGCGTCTCGCCGGCGGTGTCGGAAGCGCTGATCGAGAGCGGCGACGAACAGGCGGTGGGCGTGCTGGTCGCCAACGAGAGCGCCGAGATTCCCGAGGCGGCCCTGCAGACCGTGGTCGACCGCTTCGGCGCCAGCGCCGACATCCAGGACAAGCTGACCTTTCGCCCCACCCTGCCCATCTCCGTCGCCGAACGGCTGATGAACCGGGTGTCGGAGAACCTGCGCCAGCACCTGCTCACCCGCCACCCGCTGTCGGCCGAGATGGCCGCCGACCTGGTGCTCCAGGCGCGCGAGCGGGCCGTGGTCGGATTGGCGGGAGAGGCCGGCGCCGGCGACCTCGAGCGGCTGGTGGCGGAACTCCACCGCAACCGCCGCCTCACCCCGTCGCTGGTGCTGCGCGCCCTGTGCATGGGCGACTTCGCCTTTTTCGAGGCAAGCATGGCGCGCCTTGCCGGCGCGCCGCTGGTCAACGCCCAGTCGCTGATCCACGACGCCGGCCCGCTCGGCCTGCGCGCCATCTTCGACAAGGCCGGCCTGCCCGCGACCTTCTTCCCGGCGGTGCGCGCCGCCCTGGAGGTGTCGCGGGAATTGCAGTTCGACGGCGAGGCCCATGACCGCGAGCGCTATTCGCGGCGCATGATGGAACGCGTGCTCACCCAGTACGGCGACCTGGGCGTGACCTTCGAGGCGGAAGATCTCGACTACCTGCTGCGCCGCCTGAACCGCCTGGCCGCCGCGTAGGTCGCCCTTATTCTCCATCGGTTCGGACTGGATCGCTTCGTCGCCGCGCGTCCTTCGCGATGACGGGGGTGGACGGCCGCGGACGGCGTGGAGGGCTCGGGAGGGGCAGAGGCGCTTCCAGGTGCGTCTTCGCGGTCTTGCAAGCGAAATTTTTTTCGGCTCCCTCGGCCCCGGTTTCGGGGCGCCGCGCAAGTAATGTTGCGACTCACTCGCACACTAATTCCAGAATAAACCGCCTTCCCCCTACCCGTTCCCAACACCCCGGTGTGGGAGAAAGGGCCCGCTTTGCCGCCGCAAGGACCTCAAGGAGAAAATTGTTTGTATTGTTTCCAAGTCGTTGTTTAGCGCGCGCTAATGAAAGCACTTTCTCATCATTACAAGTCTGTCATTTTTCTCGTTGACAGCCCCCGGATATTTCTTCAGTAGGGTAGGACTATCTCTTTGGTATATCCCCCCTAGTCGTAGGGCATATACCCATAAGAATAGTAGAGACGCCAGCGGTGATGCACTTCGCCGGGCGCAACGGGAACCGGGAAGGAAGGCGATCCGAGTCATGTTCAAGGGCGTTACGCGAAAGTTGCTGGCCGCCGGCGTCGGCGTGTTCTTCGTCGGCGTGCTGGCCACCATCGGCGCGGCCAAGTTCATCGAGCACACCAACCGCATGAGCTTCTGCATCTCGTGCCATGAAATGGATTTCTCGGTTTACCAGGAATACACGAAGAGCGCGCACTTCCAGAACCGCAGCGGCGTGCGGGCGACCTGCTCGGACTGCCACGTGCCGAAGGACGATCTGCTGGCCAAGCTGAGCCGCAAGCTGTTCGCCGCCAACGACGTCTACCATCACATTCTCGGGACGGTCGACACGCCGGAGAAGTTCGACGGCAAGCGCCTCGACCTGGCCAAGCGCGTGTGGGCGGCGATGAAGGACACCAACTCGCGCGAGTGCCGCTCGTGCCACAGCTTCCAGGCCATGGACCCGGCCAAGCAGAAGCAGCGCTCGACGGGCCAGCACACCAGCGCGCAGGAGAGCGGCGAGACCTGCATCGACTGCCACAAGGGCATCGTGCACAAGCCGGTCCACAAGGAACTGCAAAAGCAGGAAGAGCCCGCGAGTTTCGACCTGTCGTAACCGCGGACAGTGATTGGGTTTGATTGGGAGGAGTCATGAAGCGGGTTTCGAAGTTCGCATTTCTGGCCGCGTTGCCCCTGGGCATCGCGGCCATCGCCGCGCCGGCCCACGCCGTCGATTGGTCTTCGGTGCAGGGCAAGGACGTCACCCTGTTCTACCCCGGCCAGGCGTCGTGGGAATGGGTGCTGACCCCCGCCGACCACAGCGGCGCGCCCAAGTTCCGCGAAGGCAAGAACTGCAAGCAGTGCCACGCCGGCGAAGCCAAGGACATGGGCGCGCTGATCGCCTCGGGCAAGAAGCGCGAACCCACCCCGGTCGCCGGCAAGCGCGGCTCGGTGGTGGCCAACGTCAAGATGGCCCATGACGGCGACAAGTTCTACGCCCGCTTCGAGTGGCCGGACGCCGGCGAGCCCGCCCAGAAGATGGCGGCCGACTTCGCCGCCCGCGTCACCATGATGTTCGACGACGGCAAGGTGAAGGAAGCCGGCCGCGCCGGCTGCTGGGGCGTTTGCCACGACGACGCCACCGACATGGAGAGCGCCGGCGGCAAGGAGCGCAAGAAGTACCTGTCGGCCTCGCGCGTCAAGATCACGCGCCAGGGCGGCGGCGACAACATGAAGGGCCAGGGCGACCTCGACCAGATGAAGGCCGGGGGCGTGTTCCTGGAGTACTGGCAGGCGCGCCTGAATCCGGGCGCGGCGGCGGTGGCCGTGGACGGCCACATCCTCGAGAAGCGCACCGACCACGAGAAGCCCATCGTCACGGCCGAAGGCAAGCTGGACGGCGGCAAGTGGGTGGTGGTGCTGAGCCGCAAGATGAAGGCCGGCGATCCGTCCTACAAGGACATCGTACCCGGCGGCGTCTACAACGTCGGCTTCGCGATCCACGATCAGTACACGTGGCATCGTTTCCATCACGTTTCGTTCGAACACACTTTCGCGGTTGACCAAGGCGAAGCCGACTTCGTCGCGGTCAAGAAATGAGTCCCAATGGGATTGGGGGGAGAGAGATGAGGCTGTTTCGAAGAGCATTTATTGCGATCGGCCTGAGCCTGTTGTGGGCGACGGCCGTACCCACGGCGGCTGAGGCCGCCGACAAAGAAGCCGCGACGCAAGTCGCCGCGGCGGACGCCAAGGCCGAATATGCCGCCAATGGCGAGCAGACCTGCCTGAAGTGCCATGACAAGGCGCCGGCGACCAACATCCTGCACACCAAACACGCGGTGAAGGGCGACGCCCGCACCCCGTTCGCGAACCATCAGTGCGAAAGCTGCCACGGCGCCAGCCCGCAGCACACCCGCAAGGGCGCGGAAGGCGAGAAGCGCGCTCCGCCGACCGTCACCTTCGGCCCGAAGGCCTCGACCCCGGTCGAGGAACAGAACAAGGTCTGCGAGGGCTGCCACGAGAACTCGGCGCGCATCAGCTGGAAGGGCAGCCAGCACCAGTTCGCCGGCGTCGCCTGCGTGAGCTGCCACGACCTGCACACCCCGCGGGACCCCGTCCTGTCGAAGACCAGCCAGCCGGAAGTCTGCTTCAACTGCCACAAGCAGCAGCGGGCCGAACTGCACAAGCCGTCCCACCACCCCGTCATCGAGGGCAAGGTCGGATGCGCCGAGTGCCACAACCCGCACGGCTCGCCGACCGACAAACTGCTGAGCGGCATCACCGTCAACGACACCTGCTATCAGTGCCATGCCGAAAAGCGCGGCCCGTTCCTGTGGGAGCATGGTCCCGTGCGTGAGGACTGCACCATCTGCCACACGCCGCACGGCTCGGTCCAGCCGGCCCTGCTGAAAAACCGGGCTCCGTTCCTGTGCCAGCAGTGCCACCAGATCGGCCACCATCCGTTCGGCGCCCGCGGCGATACGGACTTGGCCGGCTTCCAGCCGCAGTTGGTCGGGAAGGCCTGCCTGAACTGCCACCAGCAGGTGCACGGTTCGAATCATCCCTCCGGCGTGCGTAACATGCGGTAAGGGAAGGGGGAATTGTCATGAGATACAAATCCAAACTCGCCATCCTGGCACTGTCCACCACCTGTCTGGTGCCGTTCGGCGCCCTGGCGGCGGACGACTTCGACGTCGGCGCGGCCGAGGTCAAGAAGGAGGCGCCGACCTATCTGAGCTTCGTCGAGGGCGGGTTCGGCTACCTGACCGAATCCTCGCCGCACTTCGGACGCTTCAGCGGCCTTGACGACAAGGGCCTGTTCTTTGTCGGCAACGCCTCGGTGATCCAGCGCACCGACAACCTGAACTTCCGCCTCGACGCCTCCAACGTGGGCACCGATGCCCGCGCGGTGCGCGTCGAAGGCGGACGCCAGGGCAAGTTCGGCGCCTTCCTGAGCTATGAGGGCATCCCCGCCCTCAAGTTCACCGACACCCAGACCCCGTTCAACGGCACCAACTACCTGTCGCTGCCGACCGGCTGGGTGCCGGGGGCCACGGCCCAGGCCATGGCCGCCCAGGTCACCGCGGCGCTGCACGACGTGACCATCGGCCAGGAGCGCCAGCGCTACGGCGGCGGCGCCACCTGGCAGATCAGCCCCGAGTGGTCGCTGTCCGGCAAGGTCCGCCGCGAGATCAAGGAAGGCAACAAGACCTTCGGCCTGGTCTTCGGCAGCCAGGGCGGCACCCGCTGGTCGGCGGTGGTTCCCGAGCCGGTCGACTACGTCACCGAAACGGCGGACGTGGCGCTGAACTACAACACCCGCAAGCTGCAGGTGCAGTTCGGCTACGAGGTGTCGCTGTTCGACAACGTCGATCCGCACCTGACCGCCGAGAACCCCTTCACCCTGACGGCGGCGGCCAGCGGCAACAACGGCGGCGTGGCCACCGTGCAATTGCCGCCGGACAACTCGGCGCACCTGATGCGGCTGGCGGCGGGCTACAACCTGTCCGACACGACGCGTCTGCACGCCAATTTCGCCTACGGGTTCCACTTTCAGGACGACGAGTTCCTGCCGTACAGCACCAACCCGGCCTTCGTCGCCACGGTCCCGCTGCCGCGCGACAGCCTGGACGGCGAGGTGCGAAACACCCTGGCCGAGGTCGGCTTCGTGACGCGGCCGATGACGCAGCTCGACCTACGCGGAAGCTTCCGCTACTTCGACCGCGACAACCAGACACCGCAGGACCTGTACAACTACGCGCTGGTGGATGCCGCGACCCAGGGCGGCAACGCGACCGCCCAGGCACGCTACAACCACCCGTACAGCTTCACCCAGTACAAGGCCAAGCTCGACGCCGGCTACCGGCTGACGCCGAGCACCCGCCTGAACGTCGGCTACGAGTACGAGGACTTCGAGCGCACGCATTCCGAGCGCGAGGAGAACCAGACCCACACCGGCAAGCTGGGCGTGCGCACCCGTCTGGCGAACAACCTGTTCGGCAGCGTCGGCTACGAGCGGTCGAAGCGGACGGGCAGCACCTACGACGGCATGCATCCGCTGGAGGAAGGCCACCACGCCGACTACGTCGCCGCCCAGGCCGGCGTTGCCACTTTCGGGCCTCACCCGGGCATGCGGAAATACTTCGAGGCCGACCTGACCCGCGACAAGGTCAAGGGTTCGCTCAGCTTCATGCCGACCCAGGCGGTGTCCATCGGCCTCAGCGGCAACTACCGCAAGGACGACTACACCGAGACCGAGAAGGGCCTGACCGGCGCCCCGTCGTGGACCGCAACGGCCGATATCTCCTACTCGCCGACCAACGCGTTCACGCTGAGCGCCTTCTACAGCTACGATCAGAGCAAGATCGAGCAGAATGGGCACCACAGCGCGGCCCTGATCGTCAACCCGGACGCGTGGTTCGAGTATGACATCAAGGACGTCGGCCATACCGCCGGCATCGCGGCGAACTGGGACATCGTCAAGGACGTCTTCAAGCTCGGCATGCAGTACACCTACTCGCGCTACACGTCGAAGATGGACCTGACCACCGGTCCGGCCACCCCGGCGGAAGGCGGGCTGCCCGAGAACGAGACGAAGCTGCACACCGTCGGCCTGACCGGCGACTACAGCATCGCCCCCGACATCGTGCTGCGTCTGGGCTACCTGTTCCAGAAGTACGACACGACCGATTGGGCCTACGACACCCTCGGCGCCACCTCGATCCTGCGCACCATCGCGATGGACGAGAGCTGGGACGACTACAACGCTCATGTGTTCACCACCGCGGTGCGCATGAAGTTCTGATGCGGAAAGACCCCTCCCCTCGCCGGGGAGGGGCCGATCCGAATATTCCGTGAGCCTGCGTGTCAACTGGGCGGGATGGTCGACATCCCGCCCATTTTTTTGTGGGTGCGGCCGGATTGCTTCTTTTCCGGTACGGCTGGATTGCGTCGTCGCGGCGCGCCTCGCAATGACGAGGTTCAATGGGTGCCCGCCAGCGCGGGAATGACGGCGGGGCGCGGGAAGGTCCGTGGCGGAAAACTTCGTCATTGCGAGCCGAAGGCGAAGCAATCCAGGTTTCTTCGGGTGCCCTGGATTGCTTCGTCGCGGCGCTCCTCGCAATGACAGGGCTATTGCGGATGGAGACAGGCTGCCGGGGCGCGGTGCGACGAGAGCGGAACCTGTCACAGCCCAGTAAAACCTGCGACCTTATGACCCTTGAATATTTCCCCCCATGCCGTTAGAGAGGTCGAACTTCACGCCCGTCACTGTCGAATTAACCGACATCAAGTCGCCGCCGGCGCGGGTGACGGACAATGGGCGACGAGAGAGGGAGACGCCGTGGACGACGCGGAGCGGCAGGGACGCATTTTCGAGACCATGTTCGCGCGGCTGGCCCTGACGGCGGCACGGCCGTTGCCCCCTGCCCTGCTGCAGCCGGCGCTGGACCTGATCGTCGCGACCCTGCGCCGGAACCACCCGCATGCTTTCGCGCGCCTGGAGGAACTGGACGACGCCGAGGTGCTGATCGATCCGGTGGACCTGCCGCTCGCCTTCCGGCTGCGGCTGGGGCCGGCGGGCGTGCGCCTGCGGCTGTGCCGCCGCGACGGCGAGGCGGCGGGCGCCGTGATTCGCGGCGAATTCCCGGTGCTGCTCGACCTCTTGGAGGGGCGCACCGACGGCGACGCCCTGTTCTTCTCGCGCGATCTGGTCATCGAGGGCGACACGGCGGTGGTGGTGGCCCTGCGCAACGCCGTGGACGGCGAGGACATCGACCTCGCCGCCGACCTCGCCGCCGCGCTGGGGCCCTTCGCCCGGCTGCTGGCGCCGGCCCGCCAGGCGGCCACCCGGCTGCATGACGACCTCGCCGAACTGCACGGCCTGTTGCTGTCGCCGGCGACCCGGCGGCTCGAAGGCGTCGAGCGCCGGCTGGCCCGCCTGGAGAAGAAGAGCCACTGAGATGGAACTGATCTGCCCCGCCGGAACCCTGGCCGCCCTGCGCGCCGCCGTCGACGCCGGCGCCGACTCGGTCTATGTCGGGTTCCGCGACGAGACCAACGCCCGCAACTTTCCCGGCCTGAACTTCTCGCGCGATGAGCTGCGCGAGGGCCTGGCCTATGCCCACGCGCACGGCCGCAACGTGTTCGTGGCGATCAACACCTATGCCCGCGCCGGCAGCCCCGAGGCCTGGCACCGCGCCATCGACGACGCCGCGACGCTGGGCGCCGACGCGGTGATCCTGGCGGATCTGGGGATGCTGGACTACGCCGCGCGCCGCCACCCCGACCTCAGGCTGCATCTGTCGGTGCAGGCCTCGGCCTCGAACCCCGAGGCCATCGCCCTGTACAAGGAGGCGTTCGGCATCCGCCGCGTGGTGCTGCCGCGCGTGCTGACGATTCCCGACATCGCGCGACTCAACGCCGAGATCGACGTCGAGACCGAAGTCTTCGTGTTCGGCGGCATGTGCCCGATGGCCGAGGGCCGCTGCTCGCTGTCGTCCTACGCCACCGGGCATTCGCCGAACGGCCAGGGGGTGTGCTCGCCGGCCAGCCACGTGCGCTACGAGCAGCGCGGCGACGATCTGGTGTCGCGGCTGGGCGAGTTCACCATCAACGTCTTCGAGGACGGCGAGCCGGCCGGCTATCCGACCCTGTGCAAGGGCCGCTTCGTCGCCAACGACCGCGCCTCGTACCTGTTCGAGGAGCCGACCAGCCTGAACGCCATCAGCCTTCTGCCCGAACTGAAGGCGGCCGGGGTGCACGCCCTGAAGATCGAGGGCCGGCAGCGCGGACGCGCCTATATCAGCGCCGTGGTGCGCGCCTGCCGCCAAGCCGTGGACGCCTTCGAGGCCGGCAAGCCGGTTCCCGCCGCCGCCCTGTCCGAGATCACCGAAGGCCAGCGGGACACCGCCGGCGCCTACAAGAAGACCTGGCGATGAGCGCGAAGATCACCCTGGGGCCGGTGCTGTTCAACTGGCCGGGCGAGGTGTGGCGGGACTTCTATTTCCGCATGGCCGACGAGGCGCCGATCGACACCTATTACGTCGGCGAGATCGTGTGCTCGAAGCGGGCGCCGTTCCTGGCCGAGCACCTGCCGGCGGTGATCGAGCGGCTGAGCGCCGCCGGGCGCGAGGTGGTGCTGGCCTCGCCGACCCTGGTGACCACCGAGCGCGAGCGCCAGTCGGTGCGCGAGCTGGCCGCCAGCGAGGGCCTGATGCTGGAGGCCAACGACATGGGCTGCCTCGGCCTGCTGGCCGGCCGCCCGCACGCCGTCGGCCCGATGGTCAACGTCTACAACGAGGCGACGCTGGCGTGGATGGCGGGCCGCGGCGCGGTGCGCATCACCCTGCCGGGCGAGCTCAACCGCCAGGCCATCGCCGCCCTCGCCAAGGCGGCGAAAGAGCACGGCGTGGAGTTGGAGATCCAGGTGTTCGGACGGCTGCCGCTGGCCATCTCGGCCCGCTGCTACCATGCCCGCGCGCACGGCCTGCACAAGGACGGCTGCCAGTTCATCTGCGGCCAGGACGCCGACGGCATGCGCGTCGACACCCTGGACGGCGAGTCGTTCCTGGCGGTCAACGGCACCCAGACCCTGTCCTACACCTACAACGCGCTGATCGGCGAACTGGCCGACCTCGAGGGCATGGGCATCACGCGCTTCCGGCTGTCGCCGCACAGCTTCGACATGTTGGCGGTGGCGCGGCTCTACCGCGACCTCGCCGACGGCCGCCGCTCGGCGGCCGAGGTGGCGCCGGTGCTGGCCGCGATGGTCGGCGACCCCGGCCTGTCCAACGGCTTCTACCAAGGGCGCGAAGGCGTGGCTTCGGTTCCTACTTTGTAGTCATACCAATTCCATATCGACATCGGGCGCCGCCTCCGCCATCCTTGGGGGGATCGCCGGAAGTTGCGCGCGCTAGCCCCTCTTCCGGCCCCACCGCAAGGGAGAGCAGCCCATGAAACGCCTCGTCCTGGCCCTGACCGCCGCCGTTCTCGCGGTTCCCGGCACCGCCCTGGCCACCGGCGCCCCCGCCGAGCAGAGCCCCTACGCCGCGATGGCCATGTATCTGGTCACGCCCCACGACGCCCGCCCCGCCGCCACCGACGACAAGGCGTTCGAGGCCGCCGTCGAGGAGAAGCGGCGCCAGAGGCTGGCCGAATGGACCGACGCCTACAGCCGCGACGTCTATCCCGGCTACGGCATCAGCAACGTGCACGGCCCCGCCGCCCGCTGAGGCCGGCGTGCGGATGCCGGTTCGTCACCCCCGTGAACGCGGGGGTCCATAAGGCACCGACGTGTGTATGGATTCCCGCTTGCGCGGGAATGACGGTGGCCGGGGGACGCACTGCCGGGGAATGCCGCGCGCGAGCGTTATGCGCGGCCTTGGCCCTGGCCTTGGCCCACACATCGAGTCCATGACCTGGATCGCTTCGTCGCTGCGCTCCTCGCGATGACGCATGTCTCCAATCAACGTCACCCCCGGGCTCGACCCGGGGGCCCACGCCGTGGATGGCCGGGTTGAGCCTGGTCGAGCCCGGCCATGACGGGGGTGTGGGAAATCACACCGCGCGGACGCGGCCGAAGGGCAGGGTGACGGTAGCGGTGGTGCCTTGACCTAAGCTGCTGCTCAGGGTGAGCGTGCCGCCATGCAGTTCGATGAGGGATTTGGAGATGGGCAGGCCGAGGCCGGTGCCCTCGTACCTGCGGGTCATCATGCTTTCCACCTGACCGAAGCGCTCGAGGGCGCGGGGAATGTCCTCCTCGCGCATGCCGATGCCGGTGTCGACCACCGCCACCGTAATGTCGCCGTTATCGGCGCGGCCGGCCCTGACCGTCACCGTGCCGCCCGTGCCGGTGAACTTGACCGCGTTCGAGACGATGTTGAGCAGAATTTGCTTGAAGCGCAGCGGGTCGATGAACAGCCGCACGCGCGCGATGTCCAGCCCCGCCCCCTCCTGGCCGAGCGCCACGCCGTTGGCCTCGGCGCGTTCGCGCACGATGAGGAAGACCGCCTCCAGGATGTCGGCCAGCCGCACCTCCTCCTCGTAAAGTCTCACGCGCCCGGCTTCGAGCTTCGAGTAGTCGAGAATGTCGTTGATGATGCCGAGCAGGTGGCGGGCGCTATCGAGGACGGCGCCGGAATACTCGTGGTACTTCGGGTTGCCGTGGGCGCCGAACAGCTCGAGCTGCATCACCTCGGCGAAGCCGATGATGGCGTTCAGCGGCGTGCGCAGCTCGTGGCTCATGTTCGCCAGGAACTCGCTCTTGGTCCGGTTGGCGAGGTTGGCTTCCTTGATGGCGTCGAGCAGGGCCGCCGCCTGTTTTCTCTTCTCGGTGATGTCCTCCTTGATGGCGATGAAATGCGTCGTCTCGCCATGTTCGTTCTTGAGCGGCGAAAGGGCCTCGAACTCCCAATAAAGCTCGCCGTTCTTGCGCCGGTTCAACAATTCGCCGAACCACTGGCGCCCGGCCAGCAGTTCTCCCCAGAGTTCCTCGTAGACGGCGAGCTGGGTCTGGCCGGAGCGGAAAAGGCGTGGCGTCTGGCCGATGATCTCGCCCGCCTCGTAGCCGGAAATCTCGCTGCACCGTGGGTTGGCGTACTCGATGACGCCGTCGGTGTCGGTGATGACGATCGACAGCGGGCTGTGCTCGATGCCGTAGAAGAAGGTGCGCAGCCGGTCCTCGAGCGCCTTGCGCTCGGTGTGGTCACGCAGCGACACGATGCATTGCAGGTCGCCCTCGAACTCGAAGATGTACACCGAGACGTCGTAGTGGTTCTGGCTGCCGTCGGCGTGGCGGCGGACCAGCTCGGTCCGGCGCGAACGCACGCCGAAGAGGTCGGGGATGTCGCCCAACTCCGGCAGGAACGCCGTCACGGGGCGGCCGAGCAGACCCTCGGCCGGGGCACCCGCGATCCCCTCGAAGGCGGCGTTGACGTGGCGCACGGCCATCGCCTTGTCGAAGGTGACCACGCCGTCGCCGACGTTGTTGAGGATCGAGCGGTAGTAGGCCTCGACATGGGCGAGCTGCTTCATGTGCCGGTCGACGTCCTTGACCAGCGGCCGGAACACGGCGAGCCCGAGGAAAAACAGAAGGCTGGCGATGGCCACCTCGCCGGCCACGGCGAAGGTGTGCAGCCAGCGCATGCGCGTTTCGCTGATGCCCTGATAGATGGCGACCACGCGCTCGAGATCGGCGATCAGGTCCACCGTCGCCGCCTCGACCAGCCGGGTCGTCGAGTTCCTGGCGAGCGCCGTGCCGCCCATCGGCGTGGTGGCGACCACGATGGCGTCGGATATCACCCGATCGATCGAGGCGTCGAGGCGGGCAAGCTCGACTTCGAGCGCGTCGCGGTCGGACGGGCGCCCGATCCGGAAGCCGAAGATCCTGTCGCGCTGCCCCACGAGGTAGTCATGGGCACTGCGCAGCTCGTCGATGGAGGCGAGCAGCTTGGCGCGGGTCTCTGCCGGATCATGGTCCTCGCTGCCGACCAGCAAGGTGGAGTAGAGGGCGATGCGGTGGGTCAGCATGCGCTCGCGGCCGCTGAAATTGACCACCTCGGCGGAGACCTGATTGCGCAACAATTCCTGGAAGATGAGGAAGGCGGCCAAAGACACCGCGAACAACAGGGCCAGCACCAGGATGTACTTGCGCGTCAAAATCCCGGTCAGAGATGTGTACGTCAATGAACCATCGCCCCCGACGGCGCCCGCCCGCGCGAGCGGCGGCGCGACTCTACGCCCCTTCCTTGGCGGAGACTCCCCATGTCATTTCCACCGTCGTGAAATCTACATTTGATCCAAACAAAAGAACAGCCCCTTTGCCCCCGCCTACCGCGACTCTTTGTCCCAGGCGACGGCGAGCAGCCACCACAGCGAGGCCCACGCCGCCCCCACCAGCCAGCCGGCCAGCACGTCGGACGGCCAGTGCACGCCGAGATAGAGCCGGCTGAGGCCGACCAGCACCGTCAAGACGAGACCGCAGAGGAGGATGTAGGCCTTGCCCCGCGCCGAGGGCGCCGCCCGCGCCAGCAGCGTGCCGAGGGTGAGATAGGCCACCGCCGACATCATGGCGTGGCCGCTGGGGAAGCTGGCGGTATAGACATACACCTCGGCCGGCACCAGGTCGGGGCGCGGGCGGTCGAAGCCGAGCTTGAGCAGCGAACTCAGCGCCTGCCCGCCGCCGACCCCGAGAGCCACCAGAAGGGCGGTGCGCCACCGCCCCATCACCCCGAGAAAGCCGACGGCGGCCAGGGTGAACAAGAAAAGCACCCCGACGCTGCCGAGGGCGGTGACGTCGCGCCCAAGCTCCTGCACCCAGCGCGGCCCCAGGGGATCGGCGGGGTTGGCGGGGTCGCGCAGGGCCAGGAGGATCATCTCGTCGATGGCGTGCAGTTCGCCCTCGATCACCTCGTCGGCGAGTTCGATGAAGGCCCAGGCGCCGGCGGCGACGATCATCACCGCCAGCAGCACCTCGAGCTGGCGACGCTCCGGCCAGGTCGCCGGCAGCATCGCCAGAAGTCGCTGGCCCACCGACCGCATCAGCCGGAGACCGCGCCGAGCAGGCCGCCGGCGTCGGAACGGAACTGCAGCTCGGCCAAGCGGGCGTAGAGGCCGCCGCGGGCGATCAACTCGGCGTGGCGCCCGGACTCGACCACCCGCCCCGATTCGAGGACGACGATGCGGTCGGCGCGCAGCACGGTGGCCAGCCGGTGGGCGATGATCAGCGTGGTGCGGCCCTTCATCAGCCCGTGCAGGGCCGCCTGCACGGCCCGCTCGCTCTCGGCGTCGAGCGCGCTGGTCGCCTCGTCGAGGAGCAGGATGGCGGGGTCGCGCAGGATGGCGCGGGCGATCGCCATGCGCTGGCGCTGCCCGCCCGACAGCCGCACCCCCTTCTCGCCCAGGAAAGTGTCGAAGCCGTCGGGAAGCTCATCGAGGAACTCGGTGGCGAAGGCCGCCTCGGCGGCGGCGCGCACCTCGGCGTCGGTGGCCTCGGGGCGGCCGTAGCGGATGTTCTCCCAGGCGCTGGCGGCGAACACCACCGGCTCCTGCGGCACCAGCCCGATGTGGCGGCGCAGGTCCGCCGGATCGAGGTCGCGCAGGTCGATCCCCTGCAGCCGTATGCTGCCCCGCTGCGGATCGTAGAAGCGCAGCAGAAGCTGGAACACGGTGGTCTTGCCGGCCCCCGACGGCCCCACCAGGGCCACCGTCTCGCCCGCGTCCACCGCGAGACGGAAGCCGTCGAGGGCGGCGCGGTCGGGGCGCGAGGGATAGTGGAAGGTGACGTCCTCGAAGGCGAAGTCGCCGCGCACCACGGCGGGCGGCGGCACCGGGCGGGCCGGCGGCAGGATCTCGGGCTCGGTCGCCAGCAGCTCGAACAAGCGCTCGGTGGCCCCCGCCGCCCGCTGCAGATCGCCCGCCACCTCGGACAGCGCGCCGACGGCGCTGGCCACCAGCACGGCGTAGAACACGAAGGCCGACAGCTCGCCGGGGGTGAGGCGGCCGGCGACGACGTCGTGGCCGCCCACCCACAGGATGACGCCGATGGCGCCGAAGGTCAGCACCATCACCGTGACCATCATGAGGGCGCGGGCCCGCACCCGGCGCACCGCCGTCGCCAGGGCGTCGTCGACATGGGCCTGGAAGCGGCGGCGGTCGACCGGTTCGTGGACGAAGGCCTGCACGGTGCGGATGTTGTTCAGGCTCTCCTCGGCGTAGGAGCCGACGTCGGCGACGCGGTCCTGGCTGGCGCGGCTGAGGCGGCGCACGCGCCGGCCGAAGATGGTGATGGGGGTGAGCACCAGCGGCACCACCAGCATGGCGAGGCCGGCGAGGCGCGGGCTGGTGACCGCCAGCATGACGGTGCCGCCGGCGAACATCAGGGTGTTGCGCAGCGCCATGCTCACCGAGCTGCCGACCACGGTCTGCAACACCGCGGTGTCGGCGGTCAGGCGCGACAGCACCTCGCCGACCTTGGTCACCTCGTAGAAGCCGGGGCTGAGGCGCAGCACGCGGTCGTAGACGGCGGCGCGGATGTCGGCCACCACCCGCTCGCCGATCCACGACACCAGC
This sequence comes from Rhodospirillales bacterium, assembly GCA_019455065.1. Classification (GTDB taxonomy): domain Bacteria; phylum Pseudomonadota; class Alphaproteobacteria; order Rhodospirillales; family Magnetospirillaceae; genus JACFNC01. The sequence continues at coordinate 2,786 of JACFNC010000027.1, read as the reverse complement.
AGGAAGCGGCCGTAGATGGCGACGGCCATCACCGCGATGACGGCGAACAGCGCCAGCAGGGCGCGGTCGAGCAGCCCGGCGTCGCCGGCCGCGAAGCCGTGGTCCACCAGATAGCGCAGGCCCTGCCCCAGCCCCAGCACCGCCCCCGCCGCCACCAACAGGGCGGCGAGCGCGCCGGCGATGGCGAGCTTGTAGGGCCTGAGGAACCGCCACAGCCGCCTGAGCTGCGACATGTCGCGGCTGCCCGGGCGGTCGGCGGCGAGGCGGCGGGGGCTCATGCGGCCTCAGACATAGATCATCTTCCGCGTCATGCCGCCGTCGATGACGACGTTGGCGCCGGTGACGAAGCCGGCCTCGGGGCCGATCAGCCAGGCGACGGCGGCGGCCACGTCCTCGGGGCGCCCGACGCGGCCGGCCGGGTGCTGGGCATGGTCGGCGGCGCTGAGGGCGTCGGGCGCCGCGCCCCCGACCTTCAGGCCCGAGACGTCGATCCAGCCCGGGCTGATGCAGTTGACGCGCACCACCGGACCGAGACTGACCGCCAGCGCGTGGGTCAGCGCGACGAGCCCGCCCTTCGAGGCGCCGTAGGCCTCGCCGTCGGGCTCGGACATCAGGGCGCGGGTCGAGGCGATGTTGACGATGGCGCCGCCGCCGTCGCGCGCCAGCACGGGCGCGGCGCGGCGCGCGCTCAGGAAGGCGCCGGTGAGGTTGACGGCGAGCACCCGGTTCCATTCGGCGAGGCTGAGCTCGGCCAGCGGCTTCCAGATGCCGAAGCCGGCGTTGTTGATGAGGGCGTCGAGGCGGCCGAAGCGGCGCTCGGCCTCGCCCACGGCGCGGTCGACGTCGGCCTCGGAGGCGACGTCGCCGACCACCATCGCGACCGGCCCGAGGCCGCCCAGCGCCGCCTCGGCCACCGCGGCGGCCCACGCGTCGGCCTCGAGCACCGCGACGGCCATGCCCCGCTCCAGCAGGTGGCGGGCGGTGGCGAAGCCGATGCCCTGGCCGCCGCCGGTGACCAACGCCGCCTTGCCCTCCAGGCTCATCCCTCGCCTCCTCGTCCGGCCGCCAGATGGACGGCCAGCCACACCGTCGGGCCGGCGCCGTCGGTCCACTCCACCCGGTGGCGCCGATGCGCCGCCAGGTATATGTGGTCGCCCGGCCCCAGGACGAGCACCCCCGCCTCGCCTTCGACGCTGAGGTTGGCGGAACCCCGCAACAGCAGCACCCATTCGTCGTCGTCCTGATCGTACCAGAAGCCGGGCGGCGAGGCCTGCCCGGTGGAGACGATGCGCTCGATGCGCACCCCGGGGCGCCGCAGCAGCACCTCGATGATTTCCTCGGCGCTGTCGGCGGGCGGGGCGGCGAAGAGGTTGGCGATCATGGACGGGCTCCGGCGCGATGGCATGCGGCGGCCATGGTGACCGGCCCGGGGCCGGCGGCGCAAGCGGCGAGGTTTTTCTTTCCCGTCATTGCGACCGCCGCGGCGCGGCGGGAAGCAATCCAGGACGCCAACGGGGTGTGGATTGCTTCGTCGGCTGCGCCTCCTCGCAATGACCGGAGATATGAATGGCACTCCTCGCAAGAACGGGCCCCGCTAACCGGATGGCGACACTCTCCCGGCATGCTGGACCCCGGGGCGCGGTCGGGCGTTGACGGGGCGAGAGGAGGACGGCGGATGATCGGCAGGCGGGGGTTTCTGGCGGGGATGGCGGGCGTGGCGGTGGCGGCGGGGCCGCTGGCGGCGCTGGCGGGAGGCGGCGAGCGGCGGCTGGTGCTGTACAACACCCATACCGGCGAGGCGCTGGCGCGGGCCTATTGGGCGGGCGGCGAGTACGACCCTGCGGCGCTGGCGGCGTTCGACCGGCTGCTGCGCGACCACCGCAGCGGCGAGATCCATCCCATCGACCGCGGGGTGCTGGACATCCTCGCCGCCTTGCAGGCGACCCTGGGCTTCGCCGGGGCCTGGCAGGTCATCTCCGGCTACCGCTCGCCCAAGAGCAACGCCATGCTGGCCAGCCGCGGCGGCGGCGTGTCGACGCGCAGCCTGCACATGGCGGGCAAGGCCATCGACGTGCGCGTGCCCGGCCGCACCGTCGCCCAGGTCGGCCGCGCCGCCATCGCGCTGGCCGCCGGCGGCGTCGGCCACTACCCGGCCTCGGACTTCACCCATCTCGACGTGGGGCGCGTGCGGAGCTGGTGACGCCGGCGCCGCGCCGGTCACAGGATGGCCGTTTTCTTTCGTCATGCGATACGCCGCCGCGGCGTGGATGGCCGGGTCGAGCCTGGGCGAGCCCGGCCATGACGGCTTCTTTCTCCCTCTCCCCCCTCTCCCCCTCCCTCTCTTTCCTCGTCATGCGCGGGCTTGACCCGCGCATCCACGCTCGCGAGCTGGTCGTAGAGGTCGGCCCAGCCCGGGTTGGCGTCGAGGATGAGCCGCACCTTCCAGGCGCGCGGCCAGTGCTTGATGTTGCGCTCGCGCTGGAGGGCAAGGCGGATGTCGTCGTGGCGTTCGGTGTAGACCAGCCGCTTCAGGCCATGCCGTTTGGTGAAGCCGTCGGCCACGCCCTCGCGATGCTCCCAGGCGCGGCGCGCGAGGTCGCTGGTGACGCCGACGTAGAGCGTGCCGTTCGGCCTGTTGGTCATGATGTAGACCCATCCGCCCGGCATGCGCGATGTTCTCCGTCGCTCGTCCTCCAATGATAGCACCGGTTCGGAGTTCGTCACGGCGTTTCGTGGATGGCCGGGTCGAGCCCACGGCTGTCCGGTTTAATTCACGCCCATTGCAG
>JACFNC010000036.1 GCA_019455065.1 Rhodospirillales bacterium | reverse complement strand
TGTGAATCGGCATGCAAAAAGGACCCCCTTTAGGGGGTGATCGGCGTCCAATCGGGACCCCCGAACAGAAGGTCAACATCGGCTTCCCTGATTCGTGGAAGCCGAGGTTGGAATGCTGGTCGTGGAAACGATTGCAAAGATTCGCCGCGCGTTCTTTAGGCAAGGGAAGTCGATCAAGGCGATCTGCCGGGATCTGAGAGTCTCCCGCAAAGTCGTAAGGAAGGTGATCCGCTCGGGCGCGACCGAGTTCCGCTACGAACGAGAAGTCCAGCCGCTCCCGAAGATCGGACGATGGAGTGACGAACTCGATCAATTGCTGACGGCGAATGAAGGCAAGCCGCCGCGCGAACGCCTGACGTTAATCCGCATCTTCGAGGAGCTTCATGGCCGCGGCTACGAAGGCGGCTACGATGCTGTGCGCCGCTACGCCCGCAAATGGGCCAAGGACCGCGGCCAAGCGACCGCGGCGGCCTACGTGCCGCTGAGCTTTGCGCCCGGAGAGGCCTACCAGTTCGACTGGAGCCACGAGATCGTCCTGCTGAGCGGCGTGACGGTCACCGTGAAGGCCGCCCATGTCCGGCTCTGCCACAGCCGGATGCTGTTCGTGCGGGCCTATCCGCGCGAGACACAGGAGATGGTGTTCGATGCCCATGACCGGGCCTTCGCCCTGTTCAAGGGGACCTGTGCCCGCGGCATCTACGACAACATGAAGACGGCGGTGGACGCGATCTTCATCGGCAAGGATCGCCTGTACAATCGCCGCTTCCTGCAGATGTGCAGCCATTATCTGATCGATCCGGTGGCCTGCACGCCGGCATCGGGCTGGGAGAAGGGACAAGTCGAGAACCAGGTCGGGCTCGTCCGCGAGCGGTTCTTCACACCGCGCCTGCGCTTCAAGAACTTTGACGAACTGAACGACTGGCTCACCGACAAATGCATCGCCTACGCCAAGGCGCACCGCCATCCGGAGCTGACCGAGCAGACGATCTGGGAGGTGTTCGAGGCGGAACGGCCCAAGCTCGTGCCCTATGCCGGTCGCTTCGACGGATTCCACGCGGTGCCGGCCTCGGTCTCCAAGACCTGCCTGGTGCGCTTCGACAACAACAAGTACTCGGTGGCCGCCAGCGCGGTCGGGCGGCCGGTCGAGATTCATGCCTATGCCGACCGCATCGTCATCCGCCAGGACGGCCGTATCGTCGGCGAGCACCCGCGCTCATTCGGCCGCGGGCAGACGATCTACGACCCCTGGCATTACGTCCCAGTGCTCACCCGCAAGCCCGGCGCCCTGCGCAACGGCGCCCCCTTCAAAGACTGGGTGCTGCCGGCCGCGATGGAGCGGGTGCGGCGCAAGCTCGCCGGCGCCCACGATGGCAACCGCCAGATGGTCGACATCCTCGCCGCCGTGCTCACCGACGGGCTGCCGTCGGTCGAGGCCGCCTGCGCCGAAGCGCTCGCCCACGGCGTCCACTCCGCCGACGTCGTCCTCAACATCCTGGCCCGCCAGCGCGATCCCGGCCCGCCGGTCACGATCCTCACGCCGGCCACGCTGACACTGCGCCACGCCCCGATTGCTGATTGTGCCCGTTACGACAACCTCAGGAGAACCCAGTGATGGAACGCCCGCAGCTCTTCGACCTCATGGACTCGCTCAAGCTCTACGGCATGAAAGCCGCTTTCGACGAGATCATGGCCACCGCCGTCAAGCGCCAGCACGAACCCCAGCGCATCGTCGGCGATCTGCTCAAGGCCGAGATCAATGAGAAGCAGGCCCGGTCGATCAAGTACCAGCTCACGATCGCCAAGCTGCCGCTCGCCAAGGACCTCGACGACTTCGAGTTCGCCGACACGCCCATCAACGAGACGCTGGTGAAGGATCTCGCCGGCGGCGGCTTCATCACCCAGCAACGCAACGTGGTCCTGGTCGGCGGCACCGGGACCGGCAAGTCCCATCTGGCCATCGCCATCGCCCGGAGCTGCATCCGCGGCGGCGCCCGTGGCCGCTTTTATAACGTCGTCGATCTGGTCAATAAGCTCGAAGCCGAGACCCGCAACGGCCGCCAGGGCCGGCTTGCCGATCACCTGACCCGCTTGGACTTCGTCGTCCTCGACGAGCTCGGCTATCTGCCCTTCGCCCAGGCCGGCGGCCAGCTCCTCTTCCACCTCGTCAGCCGGCTTTACGAGCACACCTCGATCATCGTCACCACCAACCTGGCATTCGGGGAATGGCCCGCCGTCTTTGGCGACGCCAAGATGACCACCGCGCTGCTCGATCGCCTGACGCACCACTGCGACATCGTCGAAACCGGCAACGACAGTTGGCGCTTCAAAAGCCGCGATGACGATCAAGCCGCCCGCGCTCGCGCCGTCTCCGCAACCCCGACCAGCTCCGACGGCGCGAGCGCTACCGCCAAAGCCCGCCGCTCAAGGGGGTCCCTTTTGGACGCCGATACGGGGTCCCGATCCCACGCCGATTGACA
>JACFNC010000026.1 GCA_019455065.1 Rhodospirillales bacterium | reverse complement strand
AGTTTGAATCACAGCCGCGCCCCGAAGGGAATCGTTTTATGGGTACAGTACCTAACCGCGCGAAGCTGGTTCGACGGTCGCGTGGTCTCACCATGGCGCGCCGCCCGGGAACGTCCTGGCGGGCCATCCTCGAATCCGTTCCCGACGCCCTGGTGATCGTCGACGGCAGCGGCACGGTGATCGGCTGTAACGCCTTCGCCGGATCCCTGTTCGGTCGCGACCCCGACACGATGATCGGCCAGCCGGTGGACGTGCTGCGGGCCTCGGGCGAGGGGCCCGGCCTGGACTGGCTGCTGGGCGGCAACGGCGCCGACCGCCGGCCGACCTCCACCGTGTTGCTCTGCAACGGCGAGAACGGTGCCGTGATCGAGCTCGAGGCCAGGGCCGCGCCGGTTGACCTCGACGGGGTGGGCGCGTGGGTCGTGCTGTTGCGCGAGAGCGCGGTGTGCAAGGTGGTCGAGGACGCCCTGATGGCGGTGGAGGAGCGTCTGGCCAGCATCTCGGCCAACGTGCCCGGCATCGTGTTCCAGCGCGTGCTCCGTGCCGACGGCAGCATCCAGTATCCGTTCTTTTCCGAGGGGGTGCGCGACGTGCTGGGTTACCAGCCCTCGGAAATGCGCGTGAACGCCGACGGCTGCCTCGACGTCATCCATTGGGCGGACCGCGAGCGTCACCTCGTCGATCTGCGGGTTTCGGCCCTCAGCTTGATGACCTGCCCCGAGGAGTTCCGGGCGATCACCAAGAGCGGCGAGGTGCGCTGGCTGAGCGGGTCGTCCCGGCCCGAGGTCATCGACGACGGCACGATCCGTTGGGACGGCGTGCTGATCGACGTCAGCGAACGCAAGCGGGCCGAGCAGCGTCTCGAGATGATCCTCGACCACGCCGCCGACTCGATCATCACCATGGACGAGGCCGGCGACGTCGAGACCTTCAACGCCGCCGCCGAGCGCCTGTGGGGCTATGCTGGCGACGACATCGTCGGACGGCCGGTGGCGCTGCTGCTGCCCGAACCCTACCGGCGCGAGCATGTGGCGGCCCTGGCCCAGCATCTGGAGACCGGCGACGGCCCCCTGGTCAGCGAGGACCCGCGCGAACTCTCGGGCCTGCGCAAGGACGGCTCGACCTTTCCGCTGGAGTTCTCGACCAGCGAGGTCCGCATGGAGGGCCGGCGGCTGTTCATCTTCATCGGCCGCGACATCACCCAGCGCAAGCAGACCGAGGCGGCGTTGCGTGAGACCGAGCAAAGGCTGCGCAGCATCGCCGCCAATCTGCCCGGCATCGTCTTTCAGCGCGTGCTGCGGCCGGACGGGACCCTTGCCTATCCCTATCTCAGCGAGGGCACCCGCGACGTGCTGGGCCGCGAGCCGGGCGACATCATGGCCGATCCCAACCTGTTCCTGCAGGCGCTGGAACCCGACGACCGGGAGTCGTTCATCATTGCCCTTCAGCGGTCGGCCGAGAACCTCGAGCCCTTCGACGACGAGATGCGCGTCCAGCGCCTCGACGGCCAAGTGCGTTGGTTGCGCGGCCGCTCGCGCCCGCGGATCCTGGAGAACGGCGACGTCGCCTGGGACGGCGTCACCCTCGATGTGACCGACCGCAAGGAGGCCGAGGAACGCTTGCTGTTCCTGGCCTATTACGATCCCGTCACGGGCATCGCCAACCGCACCTTGTTCCTCGATTTCTTCAACAACGCGAAGCGCCTGTCCAAACGATCTGGATTGTGGGTGGCCGTCCTGTGCATCGGGATCGACCGGTTCGGCATGATCAACTCCACCCTCGGCCACGCGGTCGGCGACGAGGTGCTGGCTGCGGCGGCCAACCGGCTGCGCTCCTGCCTCGGTCCCGGCGACACCATCGCCCGGGCGGGCGGCGACCGCTTCCTCATTCTCGCCACCAAGCTGAAGAACGAGCGCGACGTCTCCGAGGTGGTCGAGCGCGTCGTGGCCTCCACGCGGCGGCCCGTCGAGGTGGGGGGCGAGGAATTCGACCTAACCGCCAGCATCGGCGTCAGCGTGTTTCCGCGCGATGGCGACGACGCCAGCACCCTGGTCAAGCATGCCGACGCGGCGCTGTTGCGCGCCAAGGCGCAGGGGCCGGGCTCGATCCAGGTGTTCAGCGAGGAGATGAACGCCCACGCCTTGAAGACGCTGTCGTTGCGCAACCGGATGCGCCGCGCCCTCGACCAGGGTGAATTCGTGGCCTACTACCAGCCGCAGGTCGACCTGCGCACCGGCCGCATCGTCGGTACCGAGGCCCTGGCGCGGTGGATCAGCCCCGACGGCGTCTCGGTGTCGCCGGCCGAGTTCATCCCGGTCGCCGAGGAGCACGGGCTGATCGACGAGGTGTGCCAGCAGGTGCTGCTCGACGCCTGCCGCCAGAACCGCGAATGGCAGGACGCCGGTTATGCCCCCATTCCCGTCGCCGTGAACGTTTCGGGCCGGCAATTCCAGCATCCCCGACGCCTCATGCAGATGCTGGAATCCGTGCTCGCGCAAAGCGGGCTGGATCCCCGCTATCTCGAACTCGAACTGACCGAGAGCTCGGCGATGAGCGATCCCAACAACGCCATCGCCATCGTCGCGGCGCTGAAGGAAATGGGCATCGCGTGCGCGATCGACGATTTCGGCACCGGTTATTCGTCGCTCAGTGTCCTGAAGCGCTTCCCCATTCACAAGCTGAAGATCGACCGCTCCTTCGTGATGGACATCACGACGGATTTCAACGATGCGGCCATCGTCAACGCCATCATCGCTATGGCCCACGCGCTGCGGCTCAAGGTGGTGGCCGAGGGGGTGGAGCTGATGGCCCATCTGGAATTCCTGCGCGACCTTGGCTGCGACCAGATGCAGGGCTACCTGTTCAGCCGCCCGGTTGCCGCCGCCGAACTGACCAGGATGCTGGGCGAAAATCGCCAACTTCCCGTCGCCGAGGCCCGCGCGCTTCAATCGTAGTTGGAAATTCGTGCGCAGGGCGCGTCACTGAGCACGCCTACCCAATCCTTGGTAGCCGGAAACGTCGAATCGCGCTATTTATGGGCCCAACTGGTTGCGATCGTAGTTGGCGGAGGCGTTTCGTGGGGTCCAATCGTTTCGGCGGGCGGCGGAATGGCGGCGGAGGGCGGCGGTGACGACGGGTGGGAGCACGAAGCACTCCTATACCGTTCCGTGCCCGGGCGTCTTCAGAGACGCCGTCGAGGCGCTGGCCCGCCGACGGCGGGTCAACGTCGGCGATCTGGCGCGGTCGATCATGCTGCTCGTGCCGCCGGAGGCGATCGCCGCCCATCCCGACCCGGGCGAGCCGGCGGCGGGCGACCGCGAGGTGGTAGTGGTCAAGAGCGGCCCGGCCGAGGGCCGGCCGTGGCGGCGCAAGCCGCGCCTGCAGGTGCGGCTTCCGCCCGGATGCGAAATCAAGCAGATCCGCCGCGCCTTGGCGCTCGTCCTGGCGCTCGACGAGGGCCGTCTCGAGGTGCGCACCGTGGAAGCGTCCGCCGCCCCCGCCGCGCCCCAACCCAACGAGGAACTCGAACGGCTGCGAACGATCGTTTCGGTGCTGTCCTTCGATCCGCTGCCGGATGGGGTGCGCAGCCGCGAGGACGCCTTGCACGTGCTCGGCTTCCCGCCGCGCGCCGTGCCCGACCAGCGCGCGCTGCGCGCCAAATTCCGGATGCTGGCGATGATTCACCATCCCGACGGCCCGCAGGGCAGCCACCAGCGGATGAGCCAGCTCAACGCGGCGATGGAGATGCTGCGGCGGTAGGGCTAGAGGTGGATGCTCAGCCGGGGCAGAAGCGCCACCATCAGAAGGTACAGCCCGACCGTGAGCCCGCATGACGCGGCCAGGGCGACCCAGAAGCCCGCTCCCATGCGCAGCAGGATCGGCAAGACCAGGAAATCGGGAGCGAGGGCAAGACGAACCAGAACGTCGCCTGAGCGTGGCCGGCGATCCGCTCGGGGTCGGCGGTGTCCCGCCAAAGCCATATCATGGCCAGGATCGAGACCAGGGGCAGCGAGACCACGAGGGCGCCGAGGGCCGGGCTCCGCTTGGCGATCTCGGAAACCGCGGCGACGATCACGCCCGAGATGACCGCCTTCAGCACGAGGTAGCCCATGATGACCTCGGGAAAACGAAGCGGGGGCCGAATGGCCCCCGCGAAATGAATGATGCGCGAACCGCCTAGCGGCGCTCGCCCAGCAGGTGCATGAGCATGATGAACAGGTTGATGAAGTCGAGGTAGAGGGTCAGGGCGCCCATGATGGCCTTCTTGCCGCCCACTTCCTCGTCGTCACCCGCGACGTACATCTCCTTGATCTTCTGCGTGTCCCACGCGGTCAGGCCGGTGAAGATGATGACGCCGGCGACCGAGATCACGAAGTGCAGCATGCTGCTTGCCAGGAAGATGTTCACCACGCTGGCGATGATCAGCCCGATGAGCCCCATGAACAGGAACGAGCCGACGGCCGACAGGTCCCGCTTCGTGGTGTAGCCGTACAGGCTCATCGCCGCGAAGGTGCCGGCGGTGATGAAGAACACCCGCGCCACGCTGGCGCCGGTGAATTGCAGGAAGATCGAGGCCAGCGACAGTCCCATCAGCCCGGCGTAGATCCAGAACACCGCCTGCGCGGTTCTGGCGCTCATGTGCTGGATGCGGAAGCTCAGGAAGAACACCAGGCCGAGCGGCGCCAACGCCACGATCCAGAACAGGCCGGTGCCGAAGATCAGCTGGATGGCGGCCTCCGACGAGGCGACCAGGAGCGCGACGATGCCGGTCAGCGCCAGGCCCGAGGCCATGTAGTTGTAGACCCGTAGCATATGCTCGCGCAGACCGACGTCGATCAGCGCGGCCTCCGACTGGGAGCGGGTCATGTACTTGCGGTTGGTGTCGAGGGCCATGGAATTCCTCGGCTGTTTGAATGGGTTTTGCTGGGCCCTAATATGGCACGAAGGCGTAGCGAATCAATAGAAGGTGGCATTCGGAGGCGGTACCCTGGCGCCCCCTAGTCGTTTCTCAGCAGCGGCGCCACCTTGGCGCCGAGCGCGCGCCAGGTGCCGGCGAAGCCGAAAATCAGCACGATCGGGATGCAGAGCCCCACCGTGAGCGCCACCACGCCGGGCAGGAAGTGCCATTCGGCGCGCATCAGGAAGACCAGCACCGCCCAGCCGACGACGCTGCCCACCGCCGCGGCGATCAGCCCGGTGGCCGCGCCGAGCAGGCCGTACTCGACCAGGAAGGCGGCCAGCAGGTGGCGCCGCGTGGCCCCCAGGACCTTCATCACCACCGCGCCGTAGACCCGCCGGCGATGTCCGGCGGCGATGGCCCCGGCCAGCACCAGGGCGCCCGCGACGAGCGCCACCGTGGCCGCCCCCCGCACCGCGGTTCCGATCCCGGCCATGACCTCGCGCACCGAGTCCAGCGCCTGCCGAATCCGGATCGAGGTGACGTTGGGCAGGCGGTCGGTGACCGCGCGCTCGATCGCCGTCTCGGCCTGCGGTGTGGCGGCCACGGTGGCGATATGGGTGTGCGGCGCCCCCGCCAGGGCGTCCGGCGACAGCACGAAGGCGAAGTTCATGGCCAGCGTCGACCAGTCGATCTCGCGCAGGTTGGCGACCGTCGCCGTGATGTCGCGGCCCAGCACGTTCAAGGTGACCGTGTCGCCGAGCCCGACGCCGAAGCCGCGCGCGATGTTGGCGTCCATCGACACCAGGGGCGGCCCGGCGTGGTCGGCTGCCCACCACGCGCCGGCGACGATCCGCGAGCCCTCGGGGGGATTGGCGCTGGTGGTGAAACCGCGGTCGCCGCGCACCACCCATTCCGACTCCGGAGCGATGCTCGCCCGTTCCACCGGAACGCCGTCGATGCGCACGACGCGGCCCCGCACCATGGAGGCGCGCTTGATCTCTCCGGCGCCCGGCACCGAGGAGACCAGGCGGTCGAACTCCTCGGCCTGGGCCTGCTGGATGTCGAGAAAGAAGAAGGCGGGTGCCTCGGCGGGCATGCGTTCGTCGAGCTGGCGCCGCAGGTTGCCTTCGACCAGGGCGATCGCCACCAGCACGGTGAGGCCGAGGCCCAGCGACAGCACCACGGTGGTGGTCGCGGCGCCCGGGCGGTGCAGGGCGGCCAGTCCCAGTCGCCAGGCCGGGCCGGCCGAGCGGCCGGCGTGCCGCTGCGAGGCGCGCCGCGCCGCCCGCGTCATCGCCGCCGCCAGCCCGCGGAACAGGGCCAGGCTGACCGCGGCGCCGACGACGAACCACGCCGCCAGTCCGCGATGCTGGGCGGTGGCGACGGTGAGCGCGGACAAGGCGAGGCCCGCCGCCATGATCCCGGCCACCGGCCTTAGGCCCGGCCACGCCGCGCTGCGCGCGACCGCGCCGCGGAACAGGGCGGCGGCGGGAATGCGCATCGCCCGCGCCAGCGGCCACAGGCTGAACGCCAGCGCCACCAGCGTCCCGAAGGCGGCGGCCAGGAACAGGGGCCACGGGTAGATGCCGACCCGGGCCGCGACCGGCAGGGAGTCGCCCGCCAGGGTCACGGCGACCACGGGGATGGCGGCGCCGACCGCGACGCCGATGGCGATGCCGACGGCGGCCAGCAATGCGACCTGCGCGAGATAGGTGCGGAAGATCAGGGCCGACGACGCGCCCAGGCATTTGAGAGTGGCGATGGCCGGGATGCGGCCGTCGACGTGGCTCTTGACCGCGTTGGCGACGCCGATGCCGCCGATCAGCAACGCCGTCAGGCCGACTAAGGTCAGGAACAGCGTCATGTTGTCGAGGAAGCGGCGCACCCCCGGGGCCGCATCGGCGGCGCCGCGGATCTGCCAGCCGGTCTCCGGAAAGCGCCTCTTCAGGTCGGCGATGAAAGGCTCGGCGCCGTCTCCCTGAGGCAGCCTCAGCAGATAGACGTAGCGCAGCAGGCTGCCGGGTTGGACGAGCCCGGTCTCGGGCAGGGCGTTGCGGTGGATCAGCAGCCGTGGACCCAGGGTCAGGATGGTGGCGACGCGGTCCGGTTCGCGGGCGATGGTGGCGCGGATCTCGAACTCGGTCTCTCCCACCCGAACCACGTCGCCCAGCGCGATGCCCAGCCGAGTGAGCAGGTTGGCGTCGGCGGCGGCGCCCCACCGCCCCTGACGGCGCGCCAGCGGCTCGGCCACCGCCGGCTCCAACTCCAACGACCCGTACAGCGGATAGGCGTCGTCGACGCCCTTGAGCTCGACCAGGCTGCGCGTCCCGCCGGCCGCCGGCCGCGCCATGGCGCGCATCTCGACCGCCTCCGACACCGTGGCGCGGGTGCGCAGATGGTCCAACTCGGCCTCGCCGGCCGGCAGATGGGTGAGGCGCAGGGCGACATCGCCGCCGAGCAACGCCCTTGCGTCGGCCGCCAGCCCCGCCTCGAGCGCGGCGTTCAGGGAATTGGCACCGGCGATGGCGGCGACGCCAACCGCCAGACAGGCCAAAAAAATGCGGAACCCGGCGACGCCGGCCCGCAGCTCGCGGCGCGCCAGCCGCCAGGCCAGCGGCCCCGGTCCCCGGCTCATGTCCGTCGGATGGGCACGACCGACCCGTCGACCACCGGCATCGCCTTGCCCTCGCCGGCGACCCGCCCGTCCTTCAGCCGCACCACGCGGTCGCAACGCGCCGCCAGCAGCGGGTCGTGGGTGATCAGCAGCAGGGTCGTTCCGTGCCGGGAATGGAGGTCGAACAGCAGGTCGATGACGTGGCGGCCGGTCTCGCCGTCGAGATTGCCCGTCGGCTCGTCGGCCAGCAAGAGGCGGGGGCGGGTCGCGAAGGCGCGGGCCAGGGCGACGCGCTGCTGTTCGCCCCCCGAAAGCTGGCCGGGATAGTGCTCGAGGCGTTGCTCCAATCCCACCGCCGCCAGCAGTTCGCGGGCCCGGGCGAAGGCGCCGCGGTCGCCGGCAAGTTCCAGCGGCACCGCCACGTTCTCCAGCGCCGTCATGGTCTGCATCAGATGAAAGGCCTGGAACACGATCCCCACATTGTCGCGGCGAAAGGTGGCCAGCCGGTCCTCGTCGAGATCGGAAAGGTCGGCGCCGGCGACGCGCACCCGGCCCGCCGTCGCCCGTTCCAGGCCGGCGATCACCATCAGCATGGTCGACTTGCCCGAGCCCGACGGCCCGACGATCCCCACCGTCTCTCCGGCGGCCACGGAAAGGTCGATGCCGCGCAGAACGTTGACCTCCCCGGCCATGCTCGCCAATTTGAGGTGGACGCTTTCCAGCACGATCAGCGGTTCGACGGGAGATTGGGGCATGGGGTCTTCTTGCCGGGGGTTGCGGGGGTGGCGCCCGCCGCGTCGATGGGCCGGCCGCGGGGCGCGCACAATTCCCGCATATGGTCTGATGGCACTGCTTGTCAACGCCGCTTGGGGGGCGACCGCGTTGGCCGAACCCGTGCGCATCCTCGCCCTCGGCGACAGCCTGACCGCCGGCTACAACCTGGCGGCGCAGGAGGCCTTTCCGGCGCAGTTGGAAAAAGCGTTGCGCGATGCGGGCTACGACGTGGCGGTCATCAATGCCGGCGTCTCCGGCGACACCTCGGCCGGCGGACTGGCGCGGTTGGATTGGGTGCTGTCGGAGTCCAGCCCCGACCTCGCCATCGTCGAACTCGGCGCCAATGACGGCCTGCGCGGCCTCGATCCCGCCCATACGGGCGCCAACCTGACGGCGATCATCGAGCGCCTGCGGCGCGACGGCGTCCGCATCCTGCTGGCCGGCATGAAGGCGCCGCCCAATCTCGGCGCCGAATACGCCGCCGAGTTCGAGGCCGTCTACGCCGAGTTGGCCGGGCGCCCCGGGGTGGCCCTCTATCCCTTCTTCCTCGACGGCGTGGCGGCCAACCCCGGCCTCAACCAGAAGGACGGCATCCACCCGACGGCGCGCGGCATCGAGGTTATCGTCGAGCGCATTCTGCCTTATGTTACAAGAATGCTGGATGCCGCCGACGGGGTGCGGTCGTCGCAATAGTCCCGGCCGCGCGCGCCGAGGCAGGGAGGATCGCCGATGAGCGGACCATTCAAGGCGGCGCATGCGCAGGCCGCGCATTGGGGCCACGCCGCCAAGGCCTGCCGCGACGCGCTGGGCGAACTGCCGGGCGGCGAAGCGCTCGGCTTCGTCTACGTCACGCCGCAGTTCGCGGACGATTTCGCCAGCATCGTCACCTTTCTGCGCGAGACCACGCCGGTGACCGCCTGGGTCGGCGGCGTCGGCCTCGGCGTCATGGCCGACGGCCATGAGAGCCACGATGGCGGCGCCCTCGCGGTCATGGTCGGGGCGCTGCCCGGGGACTCGTTCCGGCTGTTCGAGAGCGACGGCGATCTGGCGCTCCTGCGGCGCACCCATGGCGCATGGCTGGCCGGGCAGTCGCGGGTGGCCGGCCTGGTCCATGGCGACCCCCGTCGTCCCGAGGTGGCCGAGCACGTGGCCGGCCTCGCGGCGGCCACCGACGCCTTCCTGATCGGCGGCCTGACGGCGGCGCAGACCGAAGCCGACCAGGTCGCCGGCCGGGTGACCGGGGCGGCGCTGTCAGGCGTCTTGCTGGGCTCGGAGGTGAGTTTGGTTACCGGCCTCAGCCAGGGCTGTTCGCCCATCGGCGCCGCCCATCGTGTCACCGCGGCGGCCGAGGGCGTCGTCAGGGAACTGGACGGGCGGCCGGCCCTCGAGGTGCTGCGCGCCGAGGCCGGCGAGATCATCGCCCGCGATCTGCGCCGCGCCGCCGGCTACATACACGCGGCCCTGCCGGTGGCGGGCTCGGACGTCGGCGACTATCTGGTGCGCAATCTCGCCGGCATCGACCCGCAGCGCGGCTGGCTGGCGATCGCGGCCCCGGTGGCCACCGGCGACAGTCTGATGTTCGTGCGCCGCGACGCCAACGCCGCGCAACGCGATTTCCGGCGCATGCTCGACGACCTGCGGCGGCGGGCGGCGCCCCCCGCGGCGTCGGCTCCGGCCATTCGCGGCGGCGTCTACGTCTCCTGCGTGGCGCGCGGACCGCGCATGTTCGGGGCCGAGGGCCGCGAGGTGGCGCTGATCCACCAGGCGCTGGGCCGCTTTCCCCTGGTCGGATTTTATGCCAACGGCGAGATCGCCGGCGACCGGCTGTACGCCTATACCGGGGTGCTCACCCTGTTTCTGTGAGGAGGGCGACATGATCCGTCTGTTCGTGGGAATCGAACTGCCCGAGATCGTGCGCGCGCGTCTGGCGGCCTTCGCCGGCGGCATTCCCAACGTGCGCTGGATCGCGCCCGAGAACATCCACCTCACCCTGCGCTTCATCGGCGAAGTCGACGAAGACGTCGGCCACGACGTCGACGAGGCCCTGGCCGCGGTCGCGGCGCCCGCCTTCGCGTTCGAACTCGCCGGGTTCGACACCTTCGGCAACGGCCGCCGCGCACACACGCTGTGGGCCGGCGTCGAGCGCAATCCGGCACTGGTGCATCTGCGTGACAAGGTGGAATCGGCCCTGGTGCGCATCGGCCTGGCGCCCGAGACCCGGAAATTCTCGCCGCATGTCACCATCGCCCGGCTCAACGACGCGCCGGTGGGCCGTCTGAAGGATTTCCTGGCCCGCAACGGGCTGTTCCGCAGCGGCCCCATCCCGTGCGACCGCTTCGTGCTGTTTTCCAGCCACCTGGGCCGCTCCGGCGCCGCCTACGCGGTGGAGGCGGACTATCCCCTCGAACTGGCGGCGGCCGACCGGGACGCTAGGACAGGCGGCTGAGGATGGCCTCGACCTGGCCGACGTAGCCGCCGCCGAACAGGCGCACGTGCACCAGCAGCGGATACAGGTTGTAGAGGTCGCGGCGAACCTCGAAGAAGCCCGGCCGCAGCGGCCGCAACTCGCCGTAGCGGCGGAAGAAGGCGGGGCCGAAGGTGCCGAACAGGGTGCCGAAGGCCAGCTCGATTTCGGGGTCCGCGTAATAGATGGCCGGATCGACGAAGGCGGCGACGCGGCCGCGGCGGCACAGGATGTTCCCCGTCCAGGCGTCGCCGTGGATCAGCGACGGGCGGTCGGGTTCGTCGATCCAGCGATCGAGCCGCCCGGCCAGCGCCTCGATGCGGTGGAAGGTGGCCGCCGGCAGGCGCCCCGCCGCGTGCGCCACGCCGGCCATGTGGAGCAGGCGGTGGTCGCGGAAGAAGTCGCGCCAGCGCGCGGTCGACGGGTTGGGCTGCGGCAGGCCGCCGATCACGGTGTCGCGTGGGAAGCCGAAGCGCTCGCCGCCCACCGCGTGCAGCGCCGCCAGCAATTGGGCGGCGTGGGCCTCGGCGGCGGCGTCGAGCGGGTCGCCGGCCTCGACGTGGTCCATCAGCAGCAGATCGTCCGCGCAGTGAACCACCGCCGGCACCGGCAGCGGACTGTGGGCGGCGAGGTGGCGCAGCATGAAGCCCTCCGGCTCCAGGCCGGGCCCGATCTTGGCCACCAGGATCCGGCCGTCGTCCAGCGTCACCTTGCGCACGTCGCCGACGCAGCCGCCGGTCAAGGCGGCCTGCCGCACGATTCGCCGGCTGGTGGCCCCCTCGATGCCGGCACGGGCGGCGTCGCCGGTCATGTCGCCGGATGGCGCTCGCGAAGATGGGCGAGCAGCCCCTCGCAGGCCGCGGTCACCATGTCGAGCACGTCCTCGAAGCCGTCCGGTCCGCCGTAATAGGGATCCGGAACGTCGCGGATGCCGAGATGGGGGGCGAAGTCCATGAACAGGGCGAGACGATCCTCGGCGCCGGGCGGACAGAGGCGCGACAGGGCGCGGTGGTGGCCGCGGTCCATGGCCAGGATCAGATCGAACGCCTCGAAATCCTCCCGCCGCACCTGGCGGGCGCGCAGATGACCGATCTCGATTCCGCGCCGGCGGGCGGTGGCGACGGTGCGCGCGTCCGGCGGTTCGCCGACATGGTAGCCGTGGGTGGCCGCGGAATCCGCCGCCACATGCCCGTCCAGCCCGGCGCGGCGCACGAGGGCGCGGAACACGCCCTCGGCGGTCGGGGAACGGCAGATGTTTCCCGTGCACACGAAAAGCACCTTGACCAAGCGATCCTCCCAGGCAGACTTGGGCGCTGGTTAGCATGATCGCCACGCCATCGGAAGCGCCGTGACCGTCTCGCCCATCGTCGTCCTCACCGGTGCCGGCATCTCGCGCGAGTCCGGCCTGCACACCTTCCGCGACGCCGACGGCATCTGGGCCACGGTGCGCATCGAGGACGTCGCCACGCCCGAGGCGTTCCGCCGCGATCCCCGCCGCGTGCACGCCTTCTACAACGAACGCCGCCGTGGCCTCCAGGCTCCGACGGTGGCGCCCAATCCGGCGCACCGCGCCCTGGCGCGGCTCGAGGCGGAGTGGCCGGCCGAGGTTTTGGTGGTCACCCAGAACATCGACGACCTGCACGAACGCGCCGGAAGCCGCCGGGTGGTGCACATGCACGGCGAGCTGCTCAAGGCTTTCTGCGGTCGTTGCGCAGCCGTGATGGAGTGGCGCGGCGATCTCGGCGTCGATGCCGCCTGCCCGGCCTGCGACCACGCCGGCGCGTTGCGGCCGCATGTCGTGTGGTTCGGCGAGATGCCGCTGGAGATGGACCGCATCTACCGCGCCCTCGACGGCTGCGGCCTGTTCGTCTCGATCGGCACCTCGGGCGCGGTCTATCCCGCCGCCGGCTTCGTCGCCCATGTGCGCGGCCGCGGCGTGGCGAAGGCGGTGGAGCTCAATCTCGAGCCCTCGGACGGCGCCGACCGCTTCCATGAGGCCCGCTACGGGCCCGCCTCCCGGGTGGTGCCGCGCTTTGTCGACGAGCTGCTGGCGGGACGGGGCCCCTGACCGATTCAGAAGTCGAGGTCGGCGTAGTGCCGGGGCGGCGGCAGGCCGGGCACGTGGTCGGCGAGCAGCGGGCGGAAGCTGGGCCGCGACTTGACCCGCGCGTACCAGTCCTTGGCGGGCGGGTGGTCGTCCCATGGCACGTCGCCGAGATAGTCGATGGTCGACAGATGCGCCGCCGCCATGATGTCGGCCAGCGAGAAGGCCTCGCCGGCCAGCCAGCGCCGCCGCTCGGTCAGCCAGCCGATGTATTCGAGATGGGCGTGCACGCTGCTGTAGCCGATGCGCAGCAGGCGCGAGTCGGGGCCGCCGCCTCCCATATGCCGCTTCATCACCTTTTCCCCGACCAGGGTTTCGGTGACTTCGCGGTTGAAGGCGTTGGCAAACCAGCCGACCAGCCGCCGCGCCTCGGCGCGCACCAGGGGGTCGTGGCCGAGCAGCGGCGGCTCGGGATGCGTTTCGTCGAGGTACTCGCAGATGGCGATGGCGTCGGCCAGCGCGGTGCCGTCGGGCTCGACCAGCACCGGCACCTCGCACGCCGGATTGAGCGCCAGGAAGTCCGGACGGCGTTCCCAAGGCTTCTCCAGGACCAACTCGGCCTCGACGCGCTTTTCGACCAGCGCGATCCGGACCGCGCGCGCGGGGGCGGAAAGCCAGAGGTGATAGAGGGTGCGCATGGACCCGCACTCTAGCGCAACTGGCGGGTCCCGCAACAGGGGCGAACCGATCGTTTTCGGGCAGTCAGGCCGCGTTGCCGTCCGCGGCGCCGACGATGATGTCGCCGAACTCCCGTAGGAAGACCGACCCCTTGACGGTGCGCTGGACCAGCACGCTGCGGCGGTCGGCGTCGTCGACCTTGCGCTTCAACAGGCCGTATTCCGACAACCGGTCCAAGGCGCGCGTTATGGCCGGCTTCGAAACGTTCAGGGTGGCGGCGAGGCCGCGCACGGTATGCGGCGGCGGACTCAGATAGATGGTCAGCAAGACCGCCATCTGCCGCGCCGACAGATCGGGGGCGTCGCGACGCACGCTCTCGACGATGGCGCCGCGCCACAGATCGAGGGCTTGCACGGGTTTCATTTCCATCCGACGGGCCGCTTCCATTTCGTTCCGCCGACGAAATTACCTGACGGCGGCCCCGGCGGCAATGCCGAACTTAACCCGTTCTCGCGAACCTTTCCTCCAAAAGGGCGAACAAGGCCCGCAGGCCCATGGCCTCGCCTCCCTCGGGCCGGCCGGGGCGGGCGGCGACGTTCCAGGCCATCATGTCGAGATGGGCCCAGGGCGTCGCCGCGCCGACGAAGGCCTGCAGGAACAGCGCGGCGGTGATGGCCCCGGCATAGGGGCCGTCCGGGCAGTTGTTGAGGTCGGCGACCTTGCTTTGCAGCATCTTGCCGTAGGGCTTCCACAGGGGCAGCCGCCACAAGGGATCGGCGCGCTCGCGGCCGTGGCGCAGCAGGTCGTCGGCAAGCGCGTCGTCGTTGCTGAACAGGGCCGGAATTTCGGTGCCCAGCGCCGACCGCGCCGCCCCGGTCAGGGTGGCGCAGTCGATCAGCAGGGCGGGGTTCTCGGCGTCGGCGTCGGCCAGCGCGTCGCACAGCACCAGCCGGCCCTCGGCGTCGGTGTTGCCGATCTCCACCGTCTTGCCGGCCCGCGTGCGCAGCACGTCGAGCGGCCGGAAGGCGTCGCCGCCGACGCTATTCTCGACGGCCGGAATCAGCACGCGCAGGCGCATCGGCAGCCCGGCCGCCATCACCATCTGCGCCAGGCCCAGCACGTGCGCCGCCCCGCCCATGTCCTTCTTCATCAGCTTCATCGCCGAACTGGGCTTCAGGTCGAGGCCGCCGCTGTCGAAACACACGCCCTTGCCGACCAGCGTCACCCTCGGCGCGTCCTCCGCGCCCCAGCGCATGTCGATCAGGCGGGGCGCCCGGGCGCTGGCGCGGCCGACGGCGTGGATGGCGGGATAGTTTTCGGCCAGCAGGGCGTCGCCGACGATCACCCGGCAGGCGGCGCCGTGCGGCCTCGCCACCCCCTCTGCCGCCGCCGCCAGCTCTTCCGGGCCCATGTCCGAGGACGGGGTATTGATCAGGTCGCGTACCAGCGACGTCGCCGCTGCGAGGCGTTCGACGTCGGCGCGGTCGGCCGCCTCGGGCCAGGCGAGCGTCGGCCAGGCGCGTCCCTTCTCGCCGCGGTAGCGGCGGAACTCGTAGGTGGCCAGCTCCCAACCCAGCGCCGCCCATCCGGCGCGGTCGGCGTCGAGCGCCGCGTCGATGCGATAGCGCCCCGGCGCCAGTTTCTCGGGCAGCGCCGCATAGGCCCAGGGATCGTCGTCCTCGCCCAGGCCGAACAGCACCAAGGCGAGTGTTCCGTCGGTCCCTGGCACCGCGCACACCGTGCCGGCCTCGCCCTTGAATCCGGTCTGCGCCGCCCATTGCCGCAGGGCGGCCGGCTGGCCGGACAGCCAGGTCTCCAAACCGGCCTTCGTCAGCGGCACCACCGCCACCGCGCCCTCGCCCGATTCGCTCAGATGTTCGACCACGCGTCCACTCCTTCTCTTGCGCCGCACGAGAGAATGGGCCAAGGGGCCCTTCGTGCAAAGCCTCGCATGCCGGGCATTCCCCTTGCCCCCGGCCCTCCCGCCGCCGACAATGGCGCGCGCTCCGGCAGATTGGGAAAGGCCATGGATCGGCTGACGCTCGTCATTGGCACCAAACGTTATTCCTCGTGGTCGCTGCGGCCGTGGCTGGCCCTGCGCCAGGCCGGGCTGGCCTTCGACGAGGTCGAGATCGCGCTCCGCCGCCCCGACACCAAGGCGCAGATATTGCGCCACTCGCCCTCGGGCAAGGTGCCGCTGCTCGTCGACGGCGGCCTGCGGGTGTGGGAATCGCTGGCCATCTGCGAATACGTCGCCGAACTGGCGCCGGCCGCGCGACTGTGGCCCGAGGCGCGCGACGCCCGCGCCGTCGCCCGCGCCGTCAGTGCCGAGATGGCGGCTGGCTTCGCCGGATTGCGCCGCGCCTTGCCGATGGATCTGGACCTGTCGGTGCCCACCCCGCCTCTGTCCGCCGACGCCGCGGCCGACGTGGCACGCGTGCTGGAGGTCTGGAACGACTGCCGCCACCGCTTCGGTGCCGGGGGACCCTTCCTGTTCGGCCGGTTCTCGGTCGCCGACGCCATGTACGCCCCAGTGGTCACGCGGTTCGATACCTATTCGGTCGCCGTCGACACGGTGTCGGCGGCCTATATGGCGGCGGTGCGGGAGTTGCCGGCGATGGCGGAATGGACGGCGGCGGCCCGCCGGCCGTCAGTTGACGAGGCCGGCGTCGAAATAGTAGCTGGCGGCGCCGGCGTGTAGCTGGATGCCCATGCGCTCGGTGGCGGCCTCCAGGCGGATCAGGTTGCCGCGCGGATGGCCCTGGGTGAGCAGCTTCTGGGTCGAGGGGTGCCACAACGCGCGGGTGATGCCGTACACCAGCTCGGCGTCGACCTCGGCCCTGACCAGCAGCACGACGCCGACGTTCAGGGTGGCCACCGCCGTCTCCTGACCGCGGTAGGTGCCGGCCGCGATGCTGCCCGGCAGGAAGAACGGATAGGTCGCCCGCAGTTTCTCGGCCTGTGGTCCCTCGATCGGCACGAGGTCGATTTCCAGCTTGCGGGCGAGGTCGGCGACCGCCGGTACCGGCCCGGCGTCGGTGACGAAGAAGGCGTCGATCTCGCCGGCGGCCAGGGCGTCCGCGGCCGCCCCCGAGCGCAGGTGGAAGGGCTTGAGCTGCGCCGCCTTCACACCATGGGCCTCGAGGATGATCGAGGCTTCGACCAGCGTTCCGGACCCCTTCTCGCCCAGCGACACCCGCTTGCCCTTGAGGTCCTTGATGCCGCTGATCCCGGCGTCACGCCGCGCCACCAGGTGGATGCTGTCGGGATAGAGCATGGCGATGGCGCGCAGGTTCTCGACGGCTCCCTTGCCCTTGTAGATGCCGGTGCCGTGGAAGGCCCAGTAGGCGATGTCGGCCTGGGCCAGGGCGGCGTCCAGGCGGCCCTCCCCGAGGGCCTGGATGTTGGCCACCGCGCCGTGAGTCGATACCGCCACGGCGATCAGGCCGGGTACCCCGCAACTGCCGCCCTTGGCGCATTCGCGCGATCCGGGGGGATTGCTGATGGCGTTGGCGATCAGCCCGCCGAGGGGGAAATGCGTCTCGCCGGTGGCACCGGTGCCGATGCGGAAGAACCGGATCTCCTGCGCCTGCGCGGCGCCGCTCAAGCCGGCCAGCGTCGCCGCCAGCAGTAGTGCAATCCAGCGGCGCAGCGCCCCGCGCCCTCCCTCGCCAAAGCCACGCCGCGACTGGTGCACGTCATCCTCCTTGCGCGCCCCACCGGGGAAAATGCCCCAATGGACACTCATAGCCAACTTGGTCCCCATCGGACAACCGAAATATGTGGTTTTTATGATATAATCCGTGTCGCGCCTTCCGGCCGCACGCCGGCGCGATTCCGATATTCCGTTCAGGTCCAAACCGCCTTGCGCCGAACGAAATGCGTGATATCATCCGGCGCCTTCTCGTTGGCCATTACCATCGCGGTAATCCCTTTTAGACAATCTCTGCGGCGCGGCGGGCGCCGATCGGCCCCATAAACCGGGGTGGAGGGATCTTTTGTTGAGTGGCGTTGCGGCCTTGCCGGTTGCCTGCGGAGCCGGACGGGGATGACGGTCATCGTCGCCCTCGGGGCCTTCCTGCCGCTTGCCGTCCTCGCCATCGTCGGCGGCGCCATGGCGGCGGTCCACCGGGTGGTCTACGCCGGCTGCTTCCTGGCCGCCGCCGCGCTGGCGCTGTCGGGGCTGTTTTTCTTCGGCGGCCCCGCCGCGCCCCAGACCCTCGTCCTGCCGTTCGGTCTGCCCTGGCTGCAGGCGCATTTCCGCCTCGACGCGCTGGCCGCCTTCTTCCTCATCATCGTCAACCTCTCGGCGGCGGCGGCCAGCCTGTACGGCGTCGCCTATGGCGCCCACCTTCCCGAACCGCGGCGGGTGACGCCGTTGTTTCCGTTGTTCCTGGGCGGCATGAACGCCGTGCTGGTGGCCGACGACGCCTTCATCTTCCTGGTGGCGTGGGAGTTCATGTCGCTGTCGTCGTGGCTTCTCGTGCTGTCCGAGCATCGGTCGGCGGAGAGCCGGCACGCCGCTTTCGTCTATCTGGTGATGGCGGTGTTCGGCACCTTCTGTCTGCTGCCCGCCTTCGGCCTGCTGGCCGGTGCCGGCGGGGGCTACGCCTTCGACGCCATGCGCGCGTCCGAGCTGGGTCCGGTCGCCGCCACCCTGGTGGTGTTGCTGGCGCTGATGGGCGCCGGCTCGAAGGCCGGCGTGGTGCCGCTGCATGCCTGGCTGCCGCTGGCCCATCCGGCGGCGCCCAGCCACGTCTCGGCGCTGATGAGCGGGGTGATGACCAAGGTCGCGATCTACGGCCTGGTGCGCGTGCTGTTCGACCTGCACGGCGAGGTGGCCTGGTGGTGGGGCGCGGTGATGATGGTCGTCGGCGGCGTCACCGCCGTGCTCGGCGTGCTCTACGCCCTCATGCAATACGATCTCAAGCGCCTGCTCGCCTACAGCACGGTCGAGAACGTCGGGATCGTGGTCATCGGTCTCGGCCTCGCCATCGCCTTCAAGGACGAGGGCGAGGCGGCCCTGGCCGCCCTGGCGCTGGTGGCGGCGCTCTATCACGCCCTCAACCACTCGCTGTTCAAGAGCCTGCTGTTCCTGGGCGCCGGCGCGGTACTGACCGCCACCGGCGAGCGCCGCCTCGACCGCCTCGGCGGCCTGCTGCACCGCATGCCCACCACCGGCACGGCCTTCCTGGTGGGGGCGGCGGCGATCTCGGCCCTGCCGCCGCTCAACGGTTTCGTCTCCGAATGGCTGATTTTCCAGTCGCTGTTCCGCGGCCCGGCGCTGGCGCACTGGACGATGAAGTTCGGGGTGCCGGTGGTGGGCGCCATGCTGGCGCTGGCGGCGGCGCTGGCGGCGGCCTGCTTCGTGCGCGCCTTCGGCATCGCCTTCCTGGGCCGGCCGCGTTCGCAGGTGGCCTCCGGCGCGGCCGAGGTCGAGGGGGCGATGCTGGCGGCGATGGTGGCGTTGGCGGTGCTGTGCATCGGCCTCGGCGTCGTGCCGGTCACGGTCACGGGTGCGATCGCCGCCGTCGCCGAGCCGCTGACCGGGGTGCGGCTGCCGACCGCCGTCGGCCTCGGCTGGCCGTGGCTCAGCCCGGTGTCGTCGATCCGCGGCTCGTACAGCGCGACCGTGGTGACGCTGTCCGGACTGGCCTTGATCGCGCTCACCGCTTTCGCCGTCCGCCGCTTCGGCACGCGCGCGCTGCGGCGCGCCCCGGCCTGGGACTGCGGCCACCGTGAGGACATCCCCAACGCGCAGTATTCGGCCGACTCCTTCGCCCAGCCGCTCCGCCGCGTGTTCGGGACCACCGTCTTCGCGGCGCGCGAGCAGGTGGTCATGCCGCCTCCGGGCGACATCGAGCCGGCCCGCTTCACGCTGCACATGCGCGACCCGGTGTGGGACGGTCTCTACGCGCCGCTCGCCCGCGTCGTCGGCCGCCTCGCCGACCTCGTCAACCGGCTGCAGTTCCTCACGGTGCGGCGTTATCTGCTGATGATGTTCGGCACCCTGGTCGCCCTGCTGCTCATGGTGGCGGCGCGGCAATGACTTCGTTCGTCCTTCAGGTTGTCCAGACCCTGCTCTGCATCGCGCTGGCGCCGCTGGTGACCGGGCTGGTCCGCTTCGTGAAGAGCCGTCTGCAGGGCCGGCGCGGGCCCTCGCTCCTGCAGCCCTATCGGGATCTCTACCGGCTTCTGCAGAAGGAGGCGATCGTCGCCGATTCGGCGTCGTGGCTGTTCCGCTTCGCGCCCTACGTCACCTTCGCCGCGGTGTGGCTGGCCGCCGCCATGGTGCCCAGCTTCTCGACCGAGATGCTGCTGACCCCGGCCGCCGACCTCATCGCCCTCGTGGCCCTGCTGGGGCTGGCACGCTTCTTCACGGCGTTGGCCGGCATGGACGTGGGCACCAGCTTCGGCGGCATCGGCGCCAGCCGCGAGATGATGATCGCCTCGCTAGCCGAGCCGGCGATGCTGATGATGACCTTCACCCTGTCGCTGCTTGCCGGCAGCACCGCGCCGGCGATCATCGGCGGTTTCGTGGTCGGCGGCGGTGTCGGGCTCGAGGTGTCGCTGGCGCTGGCGCTGGCCGCCGTGGTCATGGTGGCGATCGCCGAGACCGGCCGCATTCCGGTCGACAACCCGGCCACCCACCTCGAACTGACGATGGTCCACGAGGCCATGGTGTTGGAGTATTCCGGCCGCCACCTGGCGCTGATGGAGGCGGCCGGGATGCTGCGCCTCCTGCTCTACATGTCGCTGATCGCCTGCATCTTCGCGCCCTGGGGCGTGGCACAGCCGGGCGCCGGCCTGGGCGGGCTGGCGCTCGGTTTTGTGGCCTATTGCGGCAAGGTGGCGGCGATGGCGGTGGCGTTGGCCTGGTTCGAGAGCATGATCGCCAAGATGCGGGTGTTCCGCGTCGCCGACTTCCTGGGCGGCGCCCTGCTGCTGGCGGTGCTGGCGACGATCTTCCTGTACGTGTCCGAGGCGGTGTGATGCAGGCGCTTCATTTCGACATCGCCCACATGATCGATGCCCTGGTGCTGATGATGGGCTTCGGCTTGCTGTATCAGCGGCGCCTGCGCTCGGTGCTGCGCACCTTCGCGTTCCAGGCCACCGCGCTCGCCGCGGCCGCCGCCTGGCAGGCCTACATCCAGGAGGCGCCGCACCTCTACGCCACCGCCGCCATCGCCCTGTTCTTCAAGGCCATCGCCGTGCCGATGGCGCTCAACTGGCTGGTCCAGCGGCTGGGCATCCATCGCGCCGTCGAGACCGCCCTGGGGGTGGGGCCGTCGATGATGATCGGCGTCGTGCTGGTGGCGCTGTCCATCCTGCTGGTGCTGCCGGTGACCGAGAACGCCACCGCGCTGACCCGCGAGAGTCTGGCGCTCGCCATGTCGGTGGTGCTGCTGGGCCTGCTCATGATGATCACCCGGCGCAACGCGGTGACCCAGGTGGTCGGCTTCATGGCGCTGGAAAACGGCCTGATCCTCGCCGCCGTCGGCGCCAAGGGCATGCCGCTGGTGGTCGAGATCAGCATCGCCTTTTCGGTGCTGGTGGCGATGATCCTGTTCGGAATCTTCTTCTTCCGCATCCGCGAGCGCTTCGACAGCCTCGATCTGCACTATCTTGAGTTCTACCGCGGAGAGCGCCAGTGAGCGCCGCTCTCGAGGTCTGGAACCCGCTGTGGTGGGTGCTGGGGGTGCCGCTGGCGGGGGCGGCGCTGCTCGCCGTGGTGCCAAGCTGGCGCATTGCCACCTGGATCAACGTGATGGTTTCGGGGGTGACGCTGGCGGTGTCGTTGGGCCTGTTCCACGACCGTCCACCGCCGACGCCGATGCTGTTCATCGACGACTTCAACGTCTATCTGGTGGTGCTGACCGCCTTCGTCTCGTTCACCACCAGCGTCTTCAGCGCCACCTACATCGCCCGCGAGACGCAGGCGGCGCGGCTGTCGGACAGCCATCTGCGTTTCTACCACGCCATGTACCAGGCCTTCGTGTTCACCATGCTGCTGGCGCTGACCGCCAACAACATCGGGGTGCTATGGGTGGCGGTCGAGGCGGCGACGCTGACCACGGTGCTGATGGTCAGCCTGTACCGCACGCGCGAGGCCATCGAGGCGGCCTGGAAATACTTCATCCTGTGCAGCGTCGGCATCGGGCTGGCGCTGTTCGGCACCATCCTGGTCTACATCGCCGCCCAGCCGGTGATGGGCGCCGGCATCGCCGCCATGGCGTGGACCGAGTTGATGCCGCGGGCGGCCGAGTTCCAGCCCGATCTCTTGAGCCTGGCCTTCGTCTTCCTGCTCGTCGGCTACGGCACCAAGGTGGGCTTGGCGCCGCTGCACGCTTGGCTGCCCGACGCCCACGCCGAAGGTCCGACGCCGATCTCGGCGGTGCTCTCCGGCCTGCTGCTCAACGTCGCCCTCTACGCCCTGCTGCGCTTCAAGATGATCCTGGCGTCGAACGGCTACACCGTGCTGCCGGGGCCGCTGATGATCGCCATGGGCACCTCGTCGGTGCTGCTGGCCAGCTTCATGCTGTACCGGCGCGGCGACATCAAGCGCCTGTTCGCGTATTCGTCGATCGAGCATATGGGCATCGTCACCTTCGCCTTCGGCATGGGCGGGGCGCTGGCCAACTTCGCCGGGCTGATGCACATGACCATGCACAGCCTGGCCAAGTCGGCGATCTTCTTCGCGGTCGGCATCATCAGCCAGAACGCGGGCACCAAGCGCATCGCCGACATCCGCGGGCTGACCGCGTCCGACCCGCTGCTCGGCTGGGGCTTCCTGCTGTGCGTGCTGGCCATCGCCGGGTTGCCGCCGCTCGGCATCTTCATGAGCGAGTTCCTGGTCGTCACCTCGACCTTCGCCCGCCAGCCCCTGCTCACCCTGCCGCTGATTCTCGGGCTGCTGCTCACCTTCGGGGCGCTGCTGCTCCGATTGCAGGGGATGGCGTTCGGCGAGCCGGGCAAGGACATGGGACACCCGCGGCCGACGCGGACCGGCAGCGCCATGGTGCTGGTGCCGATGTATTCGCACCTGCTGCTGGTGGCCATCGCCGGCCTCTATCTGCCGGAGCCGCTGGTGAGCTGGTTCCAGGCCGTGGCCAGGCTGCTGGGGTAGTGCGATGATCGGCAATCCCAGCCTGCTCGACTATCTGCCCGACGCGCGCCGCGTCGCCCTGCATCGGCCGTGGCCGCGCTTTCTCCTCGACGAGGCCGGGTGGCGGCATCTGGTCCGCCAGCTCGGCGTGTCGGACTGGGAACTGCTCGGCGTATGGGCCGAGGCGGCCGAGGTGCATTGCGCGTTGCGCGACGAGACCACCGGCGACATCGCCGTCGCCTCGCTGGCCTGCAAGGACCACTATCCCTCGCTGTCGCCGGCCCGCCCGGCGGCCATCCGGCTCGAGCGCGCCATCCGCGACCTCTACGGCCTGGTGCCCGAGGGCATCGAGGATCCGCGTCCCTGGCTCGATCACGGCCGCTGGCCGCGCCGGGCGCCGCTGGCCGCGACGCGGCACGACCCGCCGGCCGGGCCCCACCGCTACAAGTTCCTGCCGGTCGAGGGGAACGGCCTGCACCAGATTCCCGTCGGCCCCGTGCATGCCGGCATCATCGAGCCGGGCCACTTCCGCTTCCATGCGGCCGGCGAGACGGTGGTGCGCCTGGAGGAGCGGCTGGGCTACCAGCACAAGGGAATCGAGGGCCTGATGGCGGGCAGGACGGTGGCCGAGGCGGCGCGCCTGGCCGGGCGTGTCTCGGGCGACTCGACGGTGGCCTACGCCATCGCCTTCGCCCGTGCCGTCGAGGCGGCGAGCGGCGCCGAGGCGCCGCCACGCGCCCACTGGATGCGGGCGCTGCTGGCCGAACTCGAGCGCGTCGCCAACCACCTGTTCGACATCGGCGCGATCTGCAACGACGCCGCCTTCGGCCTCATGCTCGCCGAATGCGGCGCGATGCGCGAGGCGATCCTGCAGGCCAACGCGCGCTGCTTCGGCCATCGCCTGCTGATGGACCTCGTCGTTCCCGGCGGGGTGGTCTGCGACGTCACCCGCGAGACCATGGCGCTGCTCGGCGGGCTGGTTAAGGACCTCCGACCGCGCTTCGAGGAGCTGGTCAACCTCTACGACGAATCCCCCTCGCTGCTGGACCGCACGGTGGGCGCCGGTGTCACCGCCGCCACCCTGGTCCACCGATTCGGCGCCGGCGGCTTCGTCGGGCGGGCCGCCTCGCGCGGGCTCGACGCCCGCCGCCAGCCGGGCTATCCGCCCTATGACGATCTCGACGTCGCGGTTCCGGTCTACGCCGAGGGCGACGTCCATCACCGGGTGCTGGTGCGCATCGACGAGGTGCGGACCAGCCTGGATCTGATCCGCCGGATACTGGATGAAATGCCGGGCGGTCCGCTGCACCGGCCGATCCCGACGCGCGGCGGCGAGGGAATGGCGCTGGTCGAGGGCTTCCGCGGCGAGATTCTGATGTGGGTGCGGCTGTCCGAGGTCGGGCGCGTGGTACGCTGCCACCCCCGCGATCCCTCGTGGTTCCAGTGGCCGCTGCTGGAGGCCGCCATCGAGGGCAACATCGTCGCCGACTTCCCGCTGTGCAACAAGTCGTTCAACTGCTCGTATTCGGGGCACGATCTATGACGGGGCTGGGAGGCGCACAAAGCAGGCGGAGGATGCTCGGTCACGCCGCCACCGTCATGTGTGGACGGCCCCTGCGGCGCAAGGGAAAAATGACTGACGAAGGTGG
>JACFNC010000011.1 GCA_019455065.1 Rhodospirillales bacterium | reverse complement strand
TCGTCAGGCTCATAACCTGAAGGTCGCAGGTTCAAATCCTGCCCCCGCAACCAAACATCTGTCTGAAAAGACACGATATTACAGAGAGCCCCGATCCTCACGGACGGGGCTTTCTCGCGTTTTGGCACATATTTGGCACACTCGGCGCCAAGCTGTGCCAACGATCCTCAACAGCAGCCGGCATGAGGGCCGTTCAGATTCCTTCCCATAGTGGCCATCGCATATGGTAGCTTAAAAAGAACAAAAGACGAACTAAGGAGATGCTAAGCCGCGTGCCCAGAACGAGCCTGATCGACATCGCCGACATAGAGCCCATAGATGGCAACGCGCCTGCTGTCGCGCTGGCGCCGAATCGGCCCGCGAACGATAACTCATCTGTCCCGAGGCAGCTGAGCAAGCTGTTCACGTCCGCCTTGGCCATAGAGATGGAGGAGGCGCGGGAAGCCGGTGCGCTCGGCTTCATGGCGCGTGCAATGGTCCAGGCGACAATGCCTCACCGCAGGATGCCGGGGAACGAGTTTACACGGACCAACGGTGCCTTCACCATGACCATGCTGGCCCCCTCGAAGATCGGTCTGCCTTACGGTAGCATCCCAAGGCTTGTCACTGGTTTTCTAACTACCGAAGCTGTCCGCACCAAGAGCCGCGAAATTGTTCTCGGGCGGACGCTCAGCAAATTCATGGCTGAGCTCGACCTCGCGCCGACCGGCGGCCGTTGGGGCACCATCCCCCGACTTCGCGATCAGATGACACGCCTGTTCGCCTGCTCCATCTCATGCACCTATACGAGCGGTAGCTCGTTCGGCCTGGAAAACGTCAATATCGCCGACAAAGCCACGCTCTGGTGGACGCCGCACCAACCTGACCAGGCGGCGTTGTGGGAAAGCACAGTCGTCCTTTCCGAAAGATTCTTTACGGAGATCACCGAGAATCCGGTCCCGATCGACCTACGCGCCCTCAAGGCGCTGAAGCGCTCCCCGATGGCGCTCGATGTCTATCTCTGGCTCACCTATCGCCTGTCTTACGTGAAGGGCCGGACCGCTATTCCCTGGGCTGCCTTGCAGCTCCAGTTCGGTGCGGATTACCCAACCAGCGACCAAGGCCGCCGCGACTTCAAGAAGGCCTTCCTGCGTGCACTGGGTAAGGTGGCCGTGGTCTATCCGGCGGCCCGCCTCGATACGGCACCAGACAGCTTGATATTGTTGCCTAGTCGGCCGCATGTCGGCCGCGTCTGATACCCATGAACTCCCGGGGACCTTCTGTTGTCTGTTTTGCGCATAAACGCTCCCGCGTGCCGATCGCTCTCGGGTCGGGGATTCCGTCGTTGGCGTCCCTGAGGGCCGCCGCGCTGTGCAAAAGCCTGTGAACTCGGAGACTTATCCACGCATAAACGCTCCCGCGCTGAATAGCGCGGGAATCCTGCGGTTCCGATTTTCGCTACGCATAAACGCTCCCGCGGTTACGCATAAACGCTCCCACTATATACCTATATGCACCTGTATAATTAAATCCTGTAGTTGCCGGCCCACTTCTGTGGATAGTCCGTCAGGCTTCAATGCAGGCTGTCGAGACGCATCACTTGTCCTGCTGCCGATACTCTTCCGCCTGTTCCCGCTGCGCCTGACGTTCTGCGACCTTCTGCTGCTTGGCGTCGTTGAACGCTTTCTTGTTCTTGTTCCAGAACACGAGGTTGAGGACGACGATGCCGACGACGACAATGACGGCAATTGTGATGACGTTTTGCATCATTTCTGAACCCCCTTGATGTGCTGATCCTTCGGCTTTTGGTTTTGAAAGGGTGTGTGGCGCGCTGAGAGCCTCCTCAGTTCATTCGTCGAACGACGGAGGCATAGGAGGAGGCTTCGCTTTGTCGGATGATCCTGCGGGCCGCTCAGGCGGTCTCACCGTCTTCTCAGGGGAAGGGGATGATGTTTCGGTTTTGCCGTTCCGCATCTCTGCCTGGAGGGCGGCGAGGCGACGCTGGTATTCCGGATTGTCTGCCAAGTCGGCGTCTTCTCTTTGAGAGCCTTCACTCTTGGTAGGCGCCGCTGATTCCGAGCCGCCGGATGGCGGTGCATCCAGTTCGTCGTCGCGAGCAGGCATCGGTGCTTCCGCGCGCGGTGCGCGCAAGACCTCCTCCCCGAAATCCCGCTTCTGTTCGGCAATCCATGCCTGAAGGGTGGGATTGTCGAAGGCTGGCCGCACCATCCGCGAGCGGATCATCAGGCCATCGAAGAAGATGACAGCATCCTCACGAAACTCCCGTCCCATGAGTTTCTGCGGCGACGCCACCCAATCCTCGCCGCCCCAGATGTCCTTCCGCATGCCGAGCCGGTTGGCGATCTCGGTCGCCGTGTTCATGTCGTTCGGGCGGAAGAAGATCTGGCAGCGGCAGTTAGCGAGCAGGCTCTCCCACTTCGGGTAAACTTCCTTCAGCTGGGCCATGTCCTGGGTGAAGAGCCATAGCCGCACCCGGTAGCTCCGCGTAATGGCGACAGCTTCTTCGATGATCCGCATGTAGCCAAGCTGCGGCAGCTCATCGAGGTAGAACATCATCGGCCAATCGGGGAAACTCTCCGGCAGTTCGTCGTCCAGCTTGTTGTTACGCTCAATATCAGCCCGCCACTTGATGGCCTCGCTGAGGTGCTGGCCCAGCATCACCCGTAGCACCGAACGGTAGGCGCCAATCTGTTCTGGCGGCACGATCAGATAGACTGATGATGCCATGCCGCGCTCATGACGGCCGGGCGCGGGGGAGTGCCAACCTGGCGGCCGGCCCTGCTGGGCCGCGAAGGTGACGCCCATGTTGTCCTTCACGAGGATGGTCTCCACCGACCAGCCCGGCGTGGAGCTCGATGTAGTGGCCACGATCTCGTCTGCCCGCCAGGGTGCGAGTTGGGTGAGCAATGTCGTCGCGATCGACGAATGAAGGTTCTCCGACCGGCTTTCGAGGATATTGCCCAACTCTTGAAGGCGCTCCTCTGACGAGCTTTGCAGGGTTTCGATCATCGTCTTGAAGTCCGCCTTGCTGCGCGTCAGGCAGCGGCAGACCTCGCGCATGTTGCGCCGTTCCGGCGGGCGGGTACGGAGGACGAAGAAGATCAGGCCGGTGAGCAGGTCCTTGGCGGCCTCATCCCAGAACGGCTCCCGGCTCTGCTGGACGATGAGCAGTTCCGCCAACAGCCGCGCGTCGTCCCAGCCGCGGACCGCATCAAGCGGGTTATAGCAGTCAGAGTCGTCCTCGCCTGGTGCCCACTTGTAGACTTGGCCGTAGAGGTTCCGGCGCCATGCGGTCGCCGCGTAGTTCTCGCCCTTGGGGTCGAGCACCACGACAGGCCCCTCAAAGTCTAGCAGCGTCGGAATGACGAAGCGTTGTCCCTTGCCCGCACCTGTGGGGGCCACGGTCAGCAGGTGTCCTTCGCCGTGGAAGAGCAGATTCGCGGGCCGGAGGTCATCCTCCAAGGGCAGCTCGCCGATGATGATCGAATCCACCGGGTCGTTTTCGCTCGTCGGCGTGATGATGCCGGCGTCGCGCAGCGCGTCACTGTCGGCCCATGCCTCATGCTGACCGGCGTACTTGACCCGCTCCCGTGTCTCCGGGCTCATGAACTGAAAGTATTTGCGGACGGCCTCACGGGCTGCGTCAAGCTGCCCGGCTTGAAGGCACCTGTAGATGTCCTGCTTGAAGACCTCGTCCACGGTCTTGTCGGCGGCGATCGCCGTCACGGCGGCGCGCCACATCGGGTCGAGCGATTCCAGCCAACGCCTGACCTGAGGTTTCCCTTCCGGCGGCTTCTTCCCGCCTCCGAACAGCTTGCTGAACACCATCCGCTACCTCGCTATCGCGCCTGTCTCCCTTGTTTGCCTGTCCGAATCTTTTACTCCCGATCGGCCGAATTACCCACCCTGTTCAGCACCTTGCGGCCAATGACCCAAGTTCTCCGGTTTTGTCGGGTGCCGGCTTGTTTCGGGGCGCATAAGCCATTGTCCGCTGACAAGCGGTCCACTCACATCAGACTGCCTCGCCGCCATCTTCACGGGGCTGTTCTGTTTTCTGGGTGACGGCCGCCGGCGTCGGCGCGGTGTTCCTCAGATCCTTGTTCGGGACCGCTGCCCACGGGCCGTCCTCATGGGGTGGCTGACCTGGCAGGGACGCTGTGCGGCGCAACGGCGGTCCGTCGGTTTCTTCCCCGGTCTTCGACCTTCCTCGCGGACGCTCCGCTCCAAGAAACAGCCTACTCGCCGTCCTCCGATCCTCTGCGGTCCTTCGGATGCGCCGCCCGTCTTGCCCCTGCCTTTCCGGTCGCCATCGGACGGCCGCGATGGGCGCGGCCCCGCAAGACAAGGAGAGGAACAATGACCGCGCAACGCATCGACGTTTACACCGAGGTCACCAACACCATCATCGCCGCCATCGAGGCGGGAGCGGGCGACTGGCAGATGCCCTGGCACCGCAGCGGCGAGGGCCTCAACCGCCCCGTCAACATCGACACCAACAACGCCTATCGCGGCATCAACGTCGTCAGCCTCTGGGCCGCCGCTCAAGGACGCGGCTTCAGCACCGGCACGTGGGGCACCTATCGCCAGTGGCAGAACAACGGGGCGCAAGTCCGCAAGGGCGAGAAGGCGAGCCTGGTGGTATTCTACAAGGAGTTCGACGTGGAAGAGACCACGGACGACGGCGAAACCGAGCAGGGCAAGCGCCTCATGGCCCGTGCGAGCTGGGTCTTCAACGCCGACCAGGTGGACGGCTACGCGGCACCCTCGCTGCCCGAGCCCAAGGACCCCGTGCAGGTCCTCGAGAGGGCCGAGCGCTTCATCGCCGGCACCGGCGCCATGGTGCGCCACGGGGGCAGCCGCGCCTTCTACCGTCCGTCCGACGACATCATCCAGATGCCCGAGCGCGAGCGCTTCCTCGGCAGCGAGACGAGTTCCGCGACCGAGAGCTATTACGCCACGCTCCTGCACGAGCTGACCCACTGGACGGGCCACGACCGCCGCTGCGACCGGCAGTTCGGCAAGCGCTTCGGCGACGATGCCTATGCGATGGAGGAGTTGGTGGCCGAGCTGGGCGCGGCCTTCCTTTGCGCCGACATCGGCGTGACGCTCACACCGCGTCCCGACCACGCCGCCTACATCGACAACTGGCTGAAGGTGTTGAAGGCCGACAAGAAGGCCATCTTCACCGCCGCCTCACAAGCGGCAAAGGCCACCGATTACCTCGGTGGCCTGCAATCCGCCGGAGCGGAGGAGGCGGCCTGACGGCCGCCTCTTTTTCTCACTCTTTATGTTGTCCGGCTGCCAACCGCGCCAGCAGGTGGACCATGGCCCCGAGGCCGATGGACACGGCAAACAGGGTCAGGCCGAGGAACGCGCCTTCCTTCCACATACCGCTGAGGCCTATCCCCGCAGACCACAGGCCGAGGCTGAAGAACCCACCCCAGACGGCGATCAGGAGCGCGACGACGTTCCAGACCAACTGGCCGAATGTCCCCCTCATGGCTTCCACACCTGCTCATCGTTCTCGAAGAAGATGAAGCAGTCATGGGCGGGATTGAAGGCGGGCTTCTTCCGGCAGCTCGCGAGTGCGTCTTCACGCATTTTTGCCATCGACGCACCGACCTTGTACCGCGCGCCATAGGCGCCGTCCGGCGATACGGCGAACGCCTTGGGGAAGGGGCTCGGTCCATAATTGGTGAGGAAGCAATCGACGCACGCCTTGCCGCCGCCCGCCTGTTCGAGCGCGGGGACGGCGGCTTTGTAGGCCGCCAGCGGATCGGCGCCTGCGCTGTTTGCACTGGTGGCGCCGGTCGTCTGGCAGGCCGCGAGACCGAGAACGAGGGTGCCGAGGACGAGAACCCGACGGGATACTGAACTGCTGAGAGACATCATGACCTCCTGGTCGGAAGAGAAGGGAACGGCGCCTTTGGACCTCTGCCACTCGGCCGCGCCCATTCCGGACGTTGCCCCCGTGCCACAGACCCTCCGGCAATCCGAGTGACAGAATGCGCAAAAGTGTCACTAGCCGTGGCTTCGACTGTTACGATTCCAGTCGTGGAATCAGACAGTTAAGGAGGGGCGGCTTTCAAACGCGCGAGACATCGAATGGAAGGATGGAGCCTGTATGATCAGGCCGGTCACCGGAAATATCTCACGGGTGACGAGCGGCGCGCCTTCCTTCGCGCAGCAAGGAAGCAAGTACCCGAGGTGCACACGTTCTGCCGCGTCCTGTGCGAGACGGGCTGCCGGGTCTCCGAAGCTTTGGCTCTCATGGTCGATCAGGTGGACCTCGATGCGCGGATGATCGTTTTCGAGAGCCTAAAAAAGCGCCGCAGCGGTGTTCACCGCGCGGTTCCGGTGTCGGAAGCGATGTTGACCGCTCTCGATGATGCACATGGTATTGCTGCCGCCCTCGCTGCGGGCACGTCGTCGGCACGGCTCTGGCCATGGTGCCGAATGACCGGCTACCGGCGGGTCAAGGAAGTGATGGAAGTCGCCGGCATCGTCGGCCCGCACGCAACGCCCAAGGGGCTGCGCCACGGATTTGCGATCGCGGCATTGGAAAAGGGCGTGCCGCTTCATCTGGTCCAGAAATGGCTTGGCCATGCGAGCCTGGCGACGACGGCCATCTATGGCGATGCGGTCGGCGCCGAAGAGCGAAAGATCGCCAGCCGCCTTTGGCAGTGAAGACGGCAGATTCGCTAAGCAATTCTCGGTTGACCGCTGTGACAGAATTGCGCATTTTGTCACAACTTGAATTATCTATCAAATACAAATACTTAGATGCCACTCAATCGTACGCCAATGCGCCCACGATGCAACGCTAAGCCCTCATCGACGCGGCGCCGACTCTCTCGCGAGCAGTGCTGAGAGGCCAGATTTCTCTTACTGCCTTACCCTAGTGCGCGTCCCGCCGCAGACGCTTCAGTGCATTAGTAAGTGAATCCCTCGTTTCCTCCATGATACCACCGGTGCCTTTCCGCCACCGGTAATAATTCTGCCTTGACATGCCTGCCTCTGAGCAAAGGTCGGCCACTGTCGCCCCTATTTTGACCCGCTCCTCTTCAATTGCTTCAAAGACGGAGCGATCTTTGATGATCTCCGCCCTTTTGATGATCAGTACGTTTCTAAAAATACTTCTTGCCATTTATTTAGTTCATAAAATGAACACTTTGAGACGGTTAAATTATTGTGCAATATTGTTTCATTTGTATTGCAATACAATTGAAAGGATAACCAATAATGACACGATTAATATATCAATTTGTAGTCGGAATGGCGCTTTGCACTGCTGCCGTTGGGCTTTCCGCCTGTGACGACAACAACAACAGTAGCTCAACTTCGAGTTTTTCCATCGGTAACGACGGCTGAAGTATTTTTGGGAGTTCATTAAAGATGACTAAGTTTACAAAGAGCCTTTACGCTGCCGTCTTCGGTGCGGCTGCGATGTTGGGGGCCGTGTCCGCGCACGCCACACAATTCAATGTGGTGGTCGAAAAGATCGAACTGATGAAGGACGGCGGTTCCGCCGACCGCTTTGTCGTGTATCAGCCTTCCGCCGGTATCGGCGAGGCCGCGACCCGTTCGATCGACCTGTTCAACGCAACGCAGAAGGTTGGCACAGCGTTGACAATCAAGAACCCGCCTGCCGGCCTCTACAAGACCATGCTGGTTACCTTCGGCAACATCACAATCGGTGACGATGCCGGCAACGTCTCGAAGACACTGAACACCA
The DNA here is from genome assembly GCA_019455065.1 of Rhodospirillales bacterium. Lineage (GTDB taxonomy): Bacteria > Pseudomonadota > Alphaproteobacteria > Rhodospirillales > Magnetospirillaceae > JACFNC01. The sequence continues at coordinate 129,288 of JACFNC010000011.1, read as the reverse complement.
ATCTTGAGAGTCTCGGCGTTCTCGGCAACGAGCTCGGCCGTTCCGTTCTGATTCTCGGTGACGATGGTGACGGCGTCGGCGGTACGGCAGACATTGCCGACCTGATCGGCATCGGCTCCGCCGCACCCGTCCAGCCCATGACCGTTACGGACGGCGTGGTGACGCTTCCGAGCCTGAACTTCTTCTTGCCTTCGGACGGCAACGGCGTTGACGAATCGACGGGCGATCTGATCGCGACGCCGACGTTCATTCCGTCCATGTCGCAAAACATCGACCGTGCCGATATTCCGAACGTCGTTATCGGCGTGAACGAAACTGGTTTCATTAACACCGACAAAGCGAATGCGGGTAACTTCACCTACCGCGTCGGCTTGTTCCGGTCCGCACTCGACAAACGCCCAGTCGTTTCTCGTGCCGTGGCCTTCGTTTCCAAGACGGACAACGCTGAAATCGGCGTCAAGGAAGTCACCTTCCTCGACGTGCCTGAAGGCACTTTCTTCCCTGTAGCCTGGATTGACGCTGACGCCAACCAGCTGTGGGATCGGGACGAGGTGACAGCCGTTGCCGGCGGTACCGTTTCCGACCTTACCTTCACAGTGGACTACGGTGCGACGGATGGCGTCGTTGGTGATCTGGTTGTCAACAATGTCGCCAAGACCATCTCCATGACATACGTCTCCGGCGTATCGACCACGGTGGACAATGACGTTTCCGCGTCCGTATTCCCGGCGGGCGCCGCTATCGCCACTGACTTGTCGGATGGCTTCGTGGGCGACATGACTGCTTTCAGCATGCCGGCTCGCGGCGTCTCGATTGCCGTTTCTATCACCAATGAGGTGAGCAGCACCGGTACGGATTGGGACAACAAGGGTATTGAGTTGCTGAGCGGATTGACCGGTACGCTCGCGGTCGATGGCGCAGGTGCTGCCACCGCTACCGCCAATGCGGCCGCGGACGGAAGCCTGTCCATCGTTGTTCAGTTGAGCGGCGCTCAGAATGCGACATCCGCTTCCGTCAGCCGCACGGTTGTTCTGACTGCCGCGTTCGGTGCGGACGACCAGAACGACAACACGTTGCTGGAAGACACCGAGACCGCTTATGTGGGCTTGAAGGATGCGACATTGCCGTCTGATTTTTCCTACGATGGCAGCGTGCTGACCTTCAAGGCACCCTACCTGAGCATCACCACCCTTGGTGATAACACCGCGATCGCCGGGACATTCCGCGTGGCGTTCGGTGCAAACGTGAAAACGTCGGTTGATGAATCGACTCCGACCAAGCTGTGTCAGGCAGCTGGCGCGGGTTGCGACGATGATATCGCACCGACTAACCAGCTTGTCGACGTGACAAGCAACGCCAATGTCGTGAATATCGCGGCGATTACGGACTGATCGAAAGAATATCGGTCAAGGCAAAGCCCCGCTTCGGCGGGGCTTTGTTCTGCCGGAGAGAGCCTTCCAAGTTCTGCGACCGCCGTTGGCGCTTTTTTGTCGCCCCTTCGGCCCTGGCTGGCTCGCCTACCGTTCGGGGCAGCGACTGCATTGTTATTTGGAGAGAGTTCCTGCTTGCCATCCCAGCCGTCGGAGCTTGTATCCGGGCAGGCTGCGGCATTCGAGCGCCCGGCTCGGCCCAATGAGGTTGACGACGTGATCGCAGTGATCTTCGTGAATGCGCATGCGCCCGTCACGAAGGGCTAGGAAGAGCACCTCGATAGCTCGTTCCTGCCCAAGGGCTGTTACGACCTGCGGATGGCGTAGGAGGTCCAGAGACCATGCGGGTTCCTTCTGGTCCATCGACAGCGTCGCGCGTGCGCGGCCCTTCTTCTCGTCAATGAGACAGTTCAGGCGGCGGGTTGCAGCGATAGCGATGGTCGCGGCCTCGCCGTCATCCAGAGACGGGGAGCCGGAGGTAAGCATGGAAAACGGGGCGTATTCTTCCTCCGTCAGGTCGGCGAGCGCGACCTCGCCGCTTTCGACCAGGCCGTGCAGGAAACTGTGCTCGCCATTTCTGCGGCTGGTTTCATGTTCAAGCTCGCTCGCCACGATGCGAGGCACGAGAATGTCGTTGGGAACGGCCCTGAGAATCCGCTCTCCGTAGGTGCAGGCGTGGAGGTTGATCAGAACGCTCGTGTCGAGAACAAGCGGCCTCCGGTCATCAGTCAGGGAGCTTGAGAAGGTCATCCGTCTCGCTTTCCTCAAGCTCGATCTGGTCGATGATGGCGCGCAGCTCAACGCGACCAACGTTCAGCAATTCCGCCAGTTGGCCTTCCGACATGAGCTCGCGTTTCCAGGCCGCATGGGCCATCAGGCTCATACGATGGGAGATGAGACGGTCAGCATCTCCCTTGGCGGGGTCGCGGCGATCGGTCATCTCACCGAGAACCTCCCGCACGTCCTTGTCGGTAATCCCGCCATTCTTCTCAAACCACGCCCAGGTTCCCTTCTTGGCGAGGCCCAGCTCCTCCAGCCGCAAGCCACAAGCCTGGCGCGAGATATTGTATTGATGGGCGAGCAGGATGATCAGTCGCCGCGTCGTCTTGCCGGTAATTTCTTTCAACTGCCGGAAGCTCTCCGAGAAGCTCGCAGCGGGGGTCAGGAATGCCCTACCGAAAGCGTTGGCGTAGCGTTCCTCGCGAGACAGGAATTTCTCATCCTCTTCCAGCACCTCGGGCGATTGGCGGGTGCCATAGAAATGGCCGAGTTCATGGGCGGCAGACTGAATGCGCCGTGGCAGGGGATGATTCGCATTCAGGAAGATGCAGGCACCGACGGCCTCTTCATACGTGAACAAGCCCGCGACCTTTGACTTTGACGACAGGCGCCACTGGTACAGCCGGATGCCGAGACCAAGCTCGATGACCGAGAAAATATCGGCGATCGGTCCGGGGCCGAGACCCAACCAGTCGCGCAGGTCCTGGGCATGTTGCTCGGCAAGGGCAATGACATCGCCTTCGTTGATGCCATGCTCGGGCGGGTAGTGGCGCCGCCGTTCGATGCCCAGCACGTTCTCCAGCTCAACATCCGCTTTGATCAGGTTGTTGAAAAGCTGAATGGCCTCCGCGGTGTATTTGTCTTCCGTCTCCCGAAGTTTGCGGAAGCGGGGCACGAGGTCCGTATGCACGGCCTCCCGCCGAAGGAGAGCATTGACCGAAATGCCGTAGTGGTGCGCGAGCGTTTGTAGTTCCTGAATACGGACCCGGCGTGCGCCCTTTTCGATGGAGACGAGGGTTGGCCGGGACATGCCAATGACCTGGGCGGCGTCATCCTGCCGGATGCCCGCGTTCTCCCGAGCCAGTCGCAGACGCCGGCCTATCTCCTGTGCGCTCAGTTCATTCAGATCGGCCATGGCGTCCTCCTTCCATCCAGCTCTTCAAAAAGCTTTGTTCTCCTTGAGCAGACAAGAACGCCCGCCATTCTTGCGCATGGGTCACGAGCAAGGTTCTCACTTTCTCCAGAGTCTCCTCGTAGTCTGTTCCCGTGGCCGCTGCGATCTCCGAGACATGCACACGGAGTTCTCCGTCCGGCAGGTCCGCCATGTCGGCGAGTTGCTGCAAGTGCCGCGCACCTACGCTGCCGTACTCGATCATGATGTCCCGGTCGGCTTTCTGCGGCAGGACCGATAAGGCCTCATTCACGTCCGACGCGCTCAGGTCCGAGATCACATAGGTGCCGGGCCTCTCGCTGATGCCGGCCGCATGCATGCTCAGTCGCCGCAGCAGGCAGGCCGCGCAAAGGCCACACTGCTTTTTGCCGCCGCCGGTATTCACAACGCGGCGGTTCTGCCAGCAGGAGCGAGCGCTGGTCAGGTCAGTCTTGGTCTTTCCCGAAAGATCCAGGAAAGCGTGCAGCGTCTGACCCTTCGTGAACCAAAGGCGCGGTTGTTCGTACCGAACCCGGTGATCCAGCACCGACTGGATAAACCGCTCCATTTTCCGGAAGAACGTCGGATGGTTACGGTAGTCGGCGTAGATGTTGTGCAGGGGGAGCAACACCGGGCCAAGTGCGCCTTGGCCACTCTCCGGCACGACGACCCGCGTCAAATCAGCGAGGTGCGCCGCAATCGCAGTCACCGCCGCAAACTGGAACCCGCGCGCGCGGAAGCTGCTTTCGTTGCCGCGATACCCTTTCACCTTGAAGGGTATCTGCGTGAAGTAGCTGTCGCCCTGCTTACGGCGATGGCGGAAGTTGGCGACACGAATGCAGAGCGCCTCGTCCTTCGTGCCGCTCAGGGCAGAGACGGCGCGGGAGTCCAGACCATCGCTATAGGCGATGGCAAACGTCTTGGTCGTCGGGAAATCCAGCACCCCCTGCCGCTCACCGATCGGCGACCGGTTCGTGGCCTGAACGAACGTGAAGCTCCACTCGTCACAGGTCAGATGGCGCAGCACGCTCCGCAGGTTTGCCTGAACGACGGGCTTTTGCCACGTCGCGAGGTCAATCACCGGTATCGTCACATGAAGGTTCCGGCTCCAGCCTTGCGGGCGCTTCCATCGGCGATCCGCAAATTCCATGGCGGCGCAGAGCACCAGCAAGTCGTAGTGCAGTGGCTGGCATCCCTTTACATCGAAAGTATCGAGAACGGCCGCGTTGAAGGTAATTTGCCGGCCGATTTCAGCGGTCACGACGCCCGCCGTGCGGGGGCGGGCAGGTTTCTGGCCCTTCTCGACCACATGCAGGTGTTTGTCGGCTGACACCAATTTCTTCGGATGCGCACTCACTCGTCAGGCCCCTCATCTACGCCGGTCTTTTTCTGGTGAGCCTGTTTGAACGCGCGCTTGTCGCCGGTGGTTAGAGCCTCACAGAGGGCATTCAAGCTGACGCCCGCGAAGGTCTCGGCGTTTCGCACGATCCCCTTGCGGTAATCGTCCACGTTCATGTCGCCAATGTCGCGGGCGCGGATGCATTCTTCGTCCAGGCGGTTCTTCGTCATGCCGATCCAATCCGAGACCGTGCTCGGGAGCGCCTCATCAAGAGCAGTATCGAGGGGCATCTGGTCGCGGAGGTTGGCAATGAGGTGCTTCTGGAGCGTGTCCGTGAGCGGCGACTTCGGGCAACTCTCGAAGAGCGTCTCCATGGACGAGATGACATCCAGATCCATCTGCGGGTGTTCGGCATGAGCCTTGATGGCACCCAAAGTGCTGCTGATTGCCGATACATCCACGTCGCCGATCATGCTGTGGCAGGCTTGGGTCGTGCGCTCCTCTGCGCTCGCCGCGTCGCTGACCAAGTCCTTGCCGTACTGTTTCCAGCGGCTACTCAGCGCTGCGTTTCTGAACGGTCCATCGGTCATGGCAACCTCCTGCGTTCAAAACGTAGTCTCATAATCTGACAAAGTCAAGATATAAGAAAAATTATCTGACATTTATGTCTGCGGCTGGCCTGAGATTCGGAAGCTGGGTAGGGGAAAGCCTTCCCCTGCCTGCAACCGCCTCTGGCGTTCTCCGTCACCCCTTCGAGCGGGGACACCCCGCAGCGCCCCGGTAGCCACCGCACCGGGACCCGCGCTTCGCTGCCCTGCACGGCGGCAAGCGGACGGCCCGTTGGGCCGAGGTTGATTTGGTGATCGCGCTTCGCGCGTAAACCTCTGGTGCCAGCTTGTGCCGACCCCAGCGGGCTTTGCCAAGGTCGCCGTCCGGCCTGCCCGCTCCGTTCGCGTTCGCTCCCGTGTTGGCCGGATTTCACCCCTTCGGGGCGGCTCCCTTGGCGCCCGCCGGATGTCGGCGCGACGCCGCCCGTTTCTCTTCGGTCCCTTTGGTCACTCGTCGTTCAAGGCGTCGCTCGCCGCTGGGCAGAGGTTCAGGCGCGGGGCGTGTGTGCCCTGTGCCGTCTGAAACGACTGAACGGAGGATTTGAGCGAATGAACGAAACGACCGCCAACTGTCAGGGCGCTGCCGCGCTGCTGACGGATGACCAACGCGCCCGCCTGTTGAAGAACGGGCGGGAGAATACAGACCGCATTAACGAGGACGGCAACACCCGCGACTTCTGGCCCGTGGTGAAGCTGTTCTGCCCGTGGGGGGCGGCAACGTGGCTACTGACCGAGCTTGACCCCGAGGAGCCGGACATCGCCTTCGGTCTGTGTGACCTCGGTATGGGCTGCCCCGAACTGGGCAGTGTGCGCCTGTCCGAGCTTGCCGCCGTGCGCGGCCCCGGTGGCCTGACCATCGAGCGCGACCGCCACTTCACCGCCACCAAGAGCCTCGCGGCCTATGCCGACGAGGCCCGCCAACATGGGCGCATCTGCGTCTGACCAACCCGCGCCCGTGCTTCGGCGCGGGCGCTCATTCACCTGAAAGGAAATGAGCCATGACCATCCAGACTATCCCCCTGAACAAACTCACCGTCGCCGAAGGCGGCAATCCCCGCCGCAGCATGGATGCCGCCGCCCTCGAAGGGCTGGCCGCATCCATCAAAGCTGACGGCCTGTTGCAGAACCTCGTGGTGCGAAAAGCAGGCCGCAAGTTCCGCATCGTGTCGGGCGAGCGGCGCTATCGCGCCCTGTCCCTGCTGGCCGAGCGGGGCGACATCGAAAAGACCCATCCCGTGCCCGTCGAGGTGCGCGGCGGGCTTTCGGAAGCGGACGCGCTGCGCCTCGCCACCGTCGAGAACATCCAGCGGGAGCAGCTTGCCCCGATGGACGAAGCCGAGGCGTTCGCCACCCTCTTGAGCGAGGGTGCCAGCCTTGAGGACGTGGCCGCGAAAGCGGGCGTATCGGTGCTGACCGTCAAGCGCCGCGTGGCGCTGGCCTCTCTCTCCGACGAGGCAAAAGCCTTGGTGCGGGAAGGGGCGTTCTCCCTGTCGGTCGCGGAAGCCATGACGCTAGGCACTCACGACCAGCAGCGCGCCGTCATCGAGCGGCTGGAGCAAGGCTACCACTACGATGCCGACGACCTGCGGGAGATGCTGACGGGCGAGAAACCCGCCGTGTCGCTCGCCATCTTCCCGATGGCGCAGTACGCGGGCACCGTCACCGCCGACCTGTTCGCGGACGACGACAACACGTTCTTCGATGATGCCGAGCAGTTCTACCGCTTGCAGTCGGAAGCGGTCGAGGCGCTGGCCGAGCATCACCGCGAGGCGGGGACCGCGTTCGTGGAGGTGCTAACCGAAAACTATGTGTCGTGGTGGCAGTACCGCGAAGCCGGTGCCGAGGAAGGCGAGCAGGGGGGCGTGGTCATCCACTTCAAGCCGTCCGGTCGTGTCGAGGTACGGGAAGGGCTGGTCAAGAAGGACGTGCGTCCGAGCGTGGCCGAAGAAACGGCGGAAGCGCCGAGCGCACCGAAGCCGCAGCCCGAATATTCCGGCCCCGTCATTCGTATGATGAACGCCCACAAGAGCCTTGCCGTGATGGAAGCCCTCATGGCTAATCCCCGCAAGGCGAAGGAAGTGGCCGTCATCAACCTGCTGAATGCCTACGACTGGTCGGGGCGGGTCAGGCTAGATGCCCATCCGGCGCTGGCCCATTTCGCGCAAGCCGATGTTCAGCCGACCGCCTATCTCGCCATCGAGCGGGAGGCGCAGGACGTGGTGACCGCGCTGGGGCTGGCGGACGTGAAGCGTCATGCCTACGCCCGTCCCGTGCGTGGGGCATGGGAGCAGCTTCTCACCGATACCAAGAACCCGACCGCCCTCTATGACGTGGTGCAGGCTTTTTCGGATGCCGAGCTTGACCAGCTTCACCTGTTCCTGACGGCCCTGACCTTCGGGCAGGGGAACATGGATGTGCTGGACGCTGGCGACAGCCTGTTCAACCGCGTGGCCGCCGACCTCGATGTCGCCATGCGCGATAGCTGGGTGCCGGACGAGGCGTTCCTGACCCGTCGCCGGAAAGACCAGTTGGAAGCCATCGCCAAGGAGAGCGGGGCGATTGCTCGACTTGGCCGCTTGAAGGACTACAGCAAGACGCAGCTTGCCGCTGCCCTTGCCCGTCACTTCCAGCGCTGCGCCGAGGGCGACACCGCCATCCCCGAGGAGATGCGGAACCGCGCCAATGCGTGGCTACCCGATGCCATGCGCTTCCCCGCCGTGACGGCGGAGGCCGACACGCCGGAGCCGGAGAGCGTCGAAGCGGAGGTCGGGGACATCGAGCCGGATGATGTTGGCCCGTCCGCTTTCGAGGATGTGGACGGCTTCACCGAAGCCGCCGCCTGACCGCAGAGGCTGCCCGCCCTTCGGGGCGGGCGTTCTTTCGCTCTTTCGTCAATTCGTCCATTCGCTATCGGGAGGGTTTCCCATGCCCATCATCCTCGGTCTCATCATCTTCGCCGTCGCGGCCTATGCCGCCAATGTCACGGGCGATGCAGACACCTTCGGCTGGGTCATGCTCGGCGGGCCGTTCGTCATCCCCATCGGGGCGTTCGTCCTGTGGCTCGTGTCCAAGGTGCTCGGGGCGCTGTTCAGCAGGCCGTCCAAAGACTGACCGTTGCCCGCGTGTGCCGCGCCGGTATCGGCGCCGCGCATCCAGTATCTCGAAAGCCGCCTTGTCCGCTGGTCGCGGGCAGGGCGGTTCTCTTTTGCAGGTGAGGCGCTGGGTGGTGAAGTCGAGCGGACGAAGGCACCAACTCGCCGCTTGTCGGGAGAAGGGGCATCGAGGTCGCCACGGTGCGTCTCGGCCTCTGTTTGGGCCGGTCAGCGACCCATCTGCGTCCTTTCCTCTCATGGCCACATCTGAGCCCGTCGCCCGGTCCCGCAACGGCGCGCGGTCAGTTTCTTCCCCTGCGGCCTCGCCGCATTCCTCGCGAAACAAGAAACGGCCAGCTTGCCGTCTCCCACTGCGTTCAGCCCTGACGGGTGCGGGGCCGTGCTTCGACGGTCTCTCTCTGGGCCATGGAAAGGTCGCGATGGGCGCGACCGCCAGAACCAAACAGAGGAGACTTTCATCATGGCAACCATCGGCACCTTCACCAAGACCGACAGCGGCTTCGCCGGCACCATCCAGACCCTCGGCGTCAAGGCCACCAAGGTCGCGATCACCAGCGTCGAGAAGTCCAACGACACCGCCCCCGACTTCCGCATCAAGGCGGGCACCGTCGAGATCGGCGCGGCCTGGCACCGCACTAGCAAGGGCGGCAACGAGTACATCTCGGTCAAGCTGGACGACCCGAGCTTCGCCGCCCCCATCTACGCCAACCTGGTCGAGCAGCAGGACAAGGGCTTCGCCCTCATCTGGAGCCGCTGACCAACCGCGAGCCGCCCGCTCCGGCGGGCGGCATCGCTCCCGATATTTCAAAGTAAGGATTTTGCAGATGAATGATTTTACCAACGATATTGCCAAACGGACCCATGCCGCCAAAGCGCCGGGTTTCGTCGAAATCACCGTCGAGGAACTTGTCGTCTACCGCTTCATCGTGCCCGCCGATGCGGACGACCCGGAAGGCGTTGCCCTCGACCGCTTCCGAAGCGGCGATCTGCCCGACCGCGGACCATCCGAGGGCGAGCAGCATGACCTCTCGACCTACTTCGTCGGCGACGCCGAACCGTTGCCGCCTCACAGTTATGACGACTGGCTGGCGACCTATCGTCCCGTCCGAAACCCGTATCGCGCCGATACGCCCTGCGACGGCTTGATGTTCGAGACGTTCGGTCCCGAAATGGAGGCCGTTCAGGCGGCCAATTCAGCGTGCGTCTGGACGCTGGTTGCGGGCGACGATGACGCCCTCGTCATCCTGAGCGGTATGCACCTCGCCAACCGCCTCGGTTACTTCATCACCGAGTTCCTGTGGCCCGGCGAAGACGTGGTCGAGATCCCGCTCGATTGAGGTCCCGTCATCCGGCCCCTGTCGTTCCGGCGGCAGGGGCTTTCGTCTATCTCGCTCACGGCTTTCGGCGCGTCGCGAACAATCCATCCCATGCCCTCCCGTTCGGTGCTGCCGTCCCTCGGATGGTCCCTGCCGTGCCGGACGGCGCCTTGCCGTCCATGACCTGCCCGCACCAGCGGCGCGGTACGCCGCCCGTGTTGGTCAGGACCGCTGCGGCTGATGCCGCCCGGCCTTTCGTTCGGGTCCTTCGGGACAGTCATCAACGAACGAAAGGGTATTTCTTATGGGATTGGATATGTACGCCTTCACGACCGCCGGAGCCGTCACGGCCGATGTCGGCTTCACGCCTTGCCCCGCGCCGCTCACCGAAGAACTCGATGGAGGTGCCTCCGATGCCTGAGATCATTGAAACCACCGTCTATCGCCTCGACGAGCTTTCTGGCGCGGCGAAGGAGAAAGCCCGCGCCTGGTATCGCGAGGGCGGTTTGGATTACGACTGGTTCGAGTCCGTCTATGACGATTTCGAGCGCATCTGCGCAATCATCGGCATCCGGCTCGACACGCACCCTGTTGGCCTCTTTGGCGGCGGCACTCGGCAGAAACCCGCCATCTGGTTTTCCGGGTTTTGGAGCCAGGGCGACGGGGCGTGTTTCGAGGGGCATTACAGCCACATGAAGGGCGCTTCTCGCCATATCCGCGACTATGCGCCCAAGGATACCGAACTTCACCGCGTCGCCGACGCGCTTGAGGCCATCCAGCGGCGAAACTTCTATCAGCTCCGAGCCAATGTCACACACTGCGGTCGCCACTGTCACGAATGCAGCATGAGCATTTCGGTCGAACGGGATAGTCCGAACAGGCAAGACATGACCGCCGACGCTGAGGATGCCGTGACCGGGGTGCTGCGCGGTCTCGCCCGTTGGCTCTATCGCCAGCTCGAACGGGAATACGAGTACCTGACATCGGACGAGGCCGTTGACGAGGCGATCTCCGCCAACGACTACACATTCACGGAAACCGGACACCGGTTCGGCTGAAGGCCACAACCAGCGGGAGCCGTCCGTCTACGGGCGGCTTTTCCGTGGCGCTGCCGTTTGGGCGATACCGGTAATCGCGGCATTGTCGCCACACGCATCACTGCCTTCCGACGCGATTCCGCTGAAACGTTCAGCGCCTGTCGTTCCGGCGGTGGGGGGCGTCCGGGCGACGCTGACAACAGCGTGGCTCGGCAGGCATCTCCACTCGATCATCTCTTCCGTTCGGGCTGCCGTCCCTCGGATGGTCCCCGACGTGCCGGACGGCGCCTTGCCGTTCATGACCTGCCCGCGCCAGCGGCGCGGTGCGTCGCCCGTGTTGGTCAGGACCGCTACGGCTCATGCCGTCCGGCCTTTCGTTCGGGTCCTTCGGGACAGTCATCAACGAACGAAAGGATATTCTTATGGGATTGGATATGTACGCCTTCGCCACTGCCGAGGCCGTCGAGGCCGACGTCGACTTCACGCCGAAGACGGCAACGGAGCTCGCCTATTGGCGCAAGCACCCCAACCTGCACGGCTGGATGGAGCAGCTCTACCGCGCCAAGGGCGGTGAGGCCGAGTGCTTCAACTGCGTGAACGTCGCGTTGACCGCCGACGACATCAACCGGCTCGAGGCCGATATCAGGGCCGACGCGCTGCCGTTCACCGAGGGCTTCTTCTTCGGGGAGTCCGACGGCAGCGAAGTTGAGGATGATCTGGCCTTCATCACCCGCGCCCGCGCGGCGATCGCTGAAGGCAATACGGTCTTCTATAGCTCGTGGTGGTAAGGCTTTAGCCGGTTGCGAAGCCGCCAGTCCTTGGCGGCTTCGCCCCTGCTGAAACGTCGGACGGGATCGGCGTGCGGATAGAAGCGCTACTTCGGCAGTCGAGATTACGCAGGCACGCTCTCCCACGCCAGGCAATTTGCCCCGCCCCGTCATGCCTTTCCTATTGGTCGCGGCTGTTCTTCTGAACCCGCCTCATCGTCGGCCGACTCTCTCTTATGAGGCATGCTTCAACCAGATGGCTGACAGTCCAGCGGGGCAGCATCGGATAGCGTCGGCCAGTTCAGCCGAAGCCTTTCCATCCTTCCGTCCGGCCGTGACCGGCGGGCCTTCCTGAACTGGGCAAACGTGGCGCCGGCGTCGCCCACCGCAACGGCGCTGCCCGACTTTCTTCCCCTGGCCGATCACCCCAAGCGACGGGTCGCTTGGGGACCCCGATCCCGGCCATTCCTCGCGGACGCTCGGCTCCAAGAAAGACGGTCCTCGCCGTCCTCCACTTCGTTCCGTCCCTGCGGGTGCGGCCGGTCGCCTGTGCCGTCGCCTTTCGTTGCCCATGGAAGGCCGCGGTCGCGGCCGGGACAAACGGAAGGAGGAAAGATCATGAACCGACTGAACACCACCGACAGCCTTTTCGACCTGACCTGGGACGAATACGTCCTTGCCGTCGAAGATAACTATCTGATCGAGACCGGCGACGACATCGACGAGGAGCGGCTCCCGGACATCTGCGCCGCCTACGACATCGGCATGACGCCGCTGGGTTGCGCGATCGCCCTCATGGAAGGCCGTCGCCCGAGCCGTCACGACGACTGGCGCCAGGCCGCCTGAGCCGCTGCCGCGACCGCGCCGCTTGCCCCGCCGTTCCCGGCGGGGCTTTTCCTGTGCTGATCCACCGCGCCATTTGGCCGGTCTAGTAGTGCTGCCGACCGTCCGCTGGCACGGAGCCGGTTCCGGCGGCGGTTGTCGTTGATGGCCGTTGGCAGGTGTTGAGACTTGCGGTACCGGGCGATTCCGGGTAGTATTTCGTTGCATTCCATTGGCAATAAGTATCTGACCTGTCAGTCCGAATCCACTCCACCCTGTGATACGACCCCATAAGAGGGGGAGGGTTTTCGTGTTACAGGGGGGAGGCCAGATGGATGTTGTGTTACAAAAACGTCCGTGTCGAGGCTGCCGCCCCGACACCGGTCCCGGCTCCGCCGGTCCGGCAAGCGTCCGTTTTTTCCACCCAACAGGCCCCGCATTCGACCACCTGACGGGGTCTCAAGCTCATGGCATCTTGCTCTGCGAGGCCACCGGGACGGGGGCCATTTGACCCATGGCCAGACCGTCCCTCGATCCCCAGCGCAGGCGCTCCGAGACTCTGAACCTCCGTCTTTCACCGACGGAGATGTACGACCTGCGGCGGGCTGCCGCCGAGGCTGGCGTCACACTCGCGGAGTACGCCCGCGCCACCCTGACGGGGCGGCGGCCGAAGCCGCGGCCGCTCAAGGACCGGGTGATGACGGCGCTGCTCTACGAGTTGTCGTCGATCGCCACGAACCTCTCCCAGCTTCAGGACGCCACCGGCGACGAGACGTTCGGCAAGTGGGCCAGGTATGTCGGCGGGGACCTGGTGGAGCGGGTGACCGACCGCTATGAACTGGCGCCGCTGATCGAGGAACACCTGGAGGCCATCAACGGCGTCGGCCACATGGTCAATGCCATGGCGCGCCGGGCAAACATGGGTAAGGAACTCGACGCCGGCGATATCGAGGAGACCCTGTCCGTGCTCGGTCGCGTCCTGGAGCCGGTCCACAAGGCCGTGAAGCGCCCCGGCGGCAATCAGGATCAAGAGCCGGATCGGGACGGCGGGCGGGATGCGCTTTAAGGTTCCCAAGCAGCAGCCGGAGAGCTTCCGGGCATCGGCCCTCTACCTCGCCGGGCTAGTCAAGGGGCTGTCCCCCGACCGGGTGGAGTTCGTCGAGCGCCGCAACCTGCACACCGACGAGCCGCGCGCCGCTGCGGCCGTGATGGACGCCACCGCCCGGCAATCCGCCCGCTGCAAACAGCCGGCCTACCACTTCATCATCACCTTCGACCCGAAGGATGCCGCCGCCGGCAAGGTCACCCAGGAGGTCAAGCGCCGGGTCGCCGACAAGGTCATCGAGCGCATGGGCCTGACCGAGCATCAGGTGCTGGTCTATTCCCACAAGGACACCGAGCATCCCCACATGCACTTTCTGGTCAACCGCATCCATCCGACCCGGCATGTCGCCTTCGACCGTCATCAGGACGGGCGACGCCTGACCGGGATCACGATGGAGTTGGCCAAGGAGTACGGGCTGAACGTACTGCGCAACCGGGAATACGAACGCCAGTTCGGTCGCGACCCCGAGGACCCGGGCCTGCTGCCCACCGACGCCGACTACTGGCAGGCCCGCCGCGATGACCGGAGGTTCCGTTCGCGCTTCGACGAGGCGGAGGTCACCTACCTGCGGGATACGCTCTATGACGATTTCCGGGGCGCCAAGAGCTGGGACGACCTGGGCGAGCGATTGGCGACCCGAGGCATCACCTTGGAGCGCAAAGGTCAGGGCATGGTGCTGACTGACGGCGAGCGGGAGGCCAAGCTCTCCGACATGGGCAAGGGCGTGCGTTTCCATGTGCTGGAGGAACGGTTCGGAGAGGACTTCGACGACTACATGGCGCGGCGTGCGGCTGAGATCGCCCGCGCCGAGCGGCAGCCGGGCGAGCGGGTCGATACCCGCGACCTGGACGACGCCGAGCGGCGCACCGTCGAAGGCTTCATCGCCGAGGAGCCGCGCGCCGATATGGCCGACGTTGCTGTCCGTCAGTTTGACGACGCGGACATGGACTTGCGCTACTGGAGCCAGATCGAGGCGTCCTATCGGTCGGCTGCCGGTAAGGTCCGTTACGCGGAGCGTCAGCAATCCTTCAACGAGAAGCAGGAAGGGCGTGACCAGAACTGGTTGGCCAAGCGCAGTCGCAGCCTCGACGACATCCTCGCCAAGGTCTATCGCGACGGGGGTAAGGCCCGGACACTCTGGGATGCGCTGGAAGAGAAGCATGGCATCCTCGATGCCGAGAGGATGATCGAGGAGAATCCGTTCATCCTCGGGGCCGTGCGCGGTATCCGCATGGGCGAGACACGCTCCGCGTCCCGCAAGGAGGCAAAGCGGTATTTCCGCTATCTGGCCGAGCGGCGGCGCAAGTGGCGCGACGCCATCAACCGCTTGGAGCATACCCGCGCCGAGATCGAGCGAGCCCGGCGGCGGGTCGCGCAGGCGGTGCGTGACTATGAACTCTTGCGGGAGATTGCCGGAACGCCGGAGGCTTTGCGCGACACCGTGCTGGATAAGATCAAGGCGCGGGCGCGTGCCCTCTCGCATGTGACAGAACGGGCCATCCAGCATGCCAATCTGTCAGACGAGCGCCGTAAGCAGATGCACCGGGCATGGCGGCAGGCCAAGGAACGGCGACTGGAGCAGGAGCGCAAACTCGAACGAGGCCGGCCTTTCGGGCTCGACCTCAACCTATTCGATGAATGATAAATAGAAAAAAGTCAGTAATCGCAGGCAGGAGGCTGCATGACCACGACGAAGATAGTCTTTGCTTGCGACGAGTCGGGTGCCAAGGGCTACGCAGACCAAACAGAGTCGTTCCCGGGGGAGGTCGGCGTGTTCGCCGGCATTCTGGTGCCGGATGAATGCGAGGCCGCTGCAAGGCCAGAGCTTCAAGCCATCATTGATAAGTACAAGCCGCAGACCGGGAAGCTGCACATCGCGGATCTCACCCCGGAGCAGCAGGGGGCGCTGAGACAGGATGTGTATGCGGCCATCCGGAAACTGAGCCTCCCCTGCTTTTGGTACGCTATCCACGTGGAGGGATTGCACACTTGGCATCTCGCACAGATCAAAATGCGAGAGGAAACCAAGCAGGCTGCGTTGACTGTGCAGCCGACACCACGGGTGAAGCTGGGAAGCGTCCGAGACGCGCCTCCATCAATGCACGAGGAGTTATTTGCGGGCCTTTATGGGCATCTCGTTGCCTTTCTCGAAGAGCGAGGCCGCAAGAAAGTGTCCATCGAGGTTCGGACCGATCAGATCGACACTCCCATCGTCAAAAACTTTCAAGAGTTTGCGAAACGGCTTTTGAGCAATGACCCCTACCTGAAAAAAATCAAGGGATGGGATACGGTAAACAGCACGGTTGTCGAAGGCGGGATCGCAATTGATGTCCGCCTGCCTTCCAGCATGCAGGTTGAAACTGTTGTAACGCAACTTGCCATCAACGTCGTCCGTGATGACGACGGGTATGTTCTTGCCGCTGACGTCCTGGCTAACAGCCTCAATCACCTGTTCAAGAACCGTAACCAATCGGAACTCTACACGCCCTTGAATCGACCTGAGGCGATTGAGAGCCATCCGATCGCAGACAGCTTGGCGGCATTCCTTGACTGGGGTTCAGGCGATCTTTTGGGTGACGGACTTTACCGTCACCCAAAAGCTAGCCCCTAGACAGGATCGCAACCCAAAGATCGCCTACGCTTATGCATTTATCGAACGTGCTTTCATGGTTTCCTTATTTCGTTAATTCGTACATCAGGTCAGCGCGCTCGGCGTCGTGGGTGTTGTCCATGCGCCACGGCGTCCAGCGGCCCTTGAAAGCGCGCTCCTCGAAATACCGGAGCTTCTGCGCCAGGATCGGGCGGCAGCCCTGCACGAATAGGAGCTGGCAGCTCTCCGGCAGCAGCATGATCTCGTCAGGTGCCAACAGCGGCCGGCCGATCTCGCTGTGGTGCGCGCTATAGTTCGATGCCAGCCCGAGCCACGGAAACCGGCCGCTCTTGCCGCCGCTGAAAACGGACACCGTGCGTTGGCCCAGCATTGCAGAGAGCAGTTGAGCCGTGTCCGGGTCCTGGACATTGAAGGCTTGACGCACGGCGCAGTTGGCAATCATTGAGCGCCATTTGCGATAGGTCTTCTGCAACTGATCGAGGTCCTGCACGAAGAGCCAGAGGTGCGCGCCGTATCCAGCGAGGTAGCCGATGCCGTCCTCGATCGGGCGCATGGGGCCGAGGGTCGGCAGCTCATCGAGGAGGAACAATACCGGATGTTGCGGTACGCGCTTGTTGCGCGTCATCGCCGCCGTGGTGAGGCCGACGATGAGCCGCAAGAACGGCTGGTAAACCGAGACGTATTCCGGCGGCACGATGAGGAAGATCGACATGACGCCGTTCTTGAGGTCTTCGAGCCGGAAGGTGGAACGGCCGGTGATCGCGGCGAGCTGGGGGCTGTCGAAGACGTCCGTCCGGCTTTGCGCCGTCGAGACGACGGCCGAGCGCTCCTTGTCTTCCTTTTGCGCGAAGCCTTCGGCAATTCGCTGAGCGACGGCGTGTTCACTCGCCGCCATGCCACCGAGCACCGCGTTGAAGCCGTCGCGCGAGCGCATGAGTAGGAGCCGCAGCTCCCGCAGGTTTTGCCGGTGGGGCGGCAGGTCATTGGCGATGTAGAGCAGGAGGCCGGTCACCAGGGCCCGCGCTTCCCGCTCCCAGTGGTTGGTGTCGTGCCCCTCGGGCGGGACGATCATCTCGGCGATCAACCGTGCGTCGTCCACGTCATTGACCGTACCAGCGCGAATGAACTCGACTGGGTTGAAGCAGGCGCTTTCGATGTCCGGATCGAACGGCGCGAAGGCATGAACCGGGCCGAGCGTCCCCCGGTGCTTGGCGGTGATCCGGTAGTTCTCGCCCTTGATGTCCGTCACCACGACCGAGCCCGGATGATCGAGCAGGTTCGGGATGACGACGCCGACGCCCTTGCCGGAGCGCGTCGGTGCGAAGGTCAGGAGGTGCCCCGGTCGGTTGAAGCGGAGCAGCCGCCCCCCTCTCTTGCCGATGATGACGCCCTGCGCGCGCAGGCCCGCACGGGCGATGTCGGCGGAGGTGGCGAACGACGCCGAGCCATGCGCGTCGGATCGGTGGCCTGCCAGACGCCAGGCAAGCCAGCACATGCAGGCAAGGGCGAGGCCACCAGCCACAAGCAGGACCGACAGTCGGTCCGTCGTCAAAGTAAAGTTGTCGATGATGGTCCAGATGAGCGTCGCGATCAGCAGACAGACCGGGAGCTCGAACGTGGCGAACCTGAGCAGGCGCCACAACAGGCGCAAATGTCCCATGTTGCATTTCCTTGGTAGTTGACTTTCCCAAGGCCTTATGGGCTGTCTGAAAATTAATCTGACTGACGTGTGGTAAATAATTCCAGCGTGAACAATAATGGAAGTGTTGCCGGCTCCAGTCATGCATGTCCTGTGACGTTGACTTTTCCCAGGAGTCGGCAACGCCTTCCTCGTAAATCATATCGGCAGTTGCGCGATCGGACGTAACCTGTGAACCTTCACAGGTTGTTATTCGTCGTTATTTATTTATATGACGAAATCGTCCTTTCGTTACCCGCGACACGCCTTCACCAAGGCGAAGCCTTCACGTAGCAGGTCCACCATGGAGAGGCCGTGTACGGCGGCGTAGGCCTTGAACTCGCGGTGGAACTCTGGGCTCACCTTGAAGTTGAGCGGCTTCAATGTGCCCGCCTCTCTACGGTCGAGGTTATAGACGACTTGTGCCGATGTCGGTGGAACGCCTTTTCCGGTCCGCCTGGGAGGGAGGATCTTCGTCATGGTCAGGCTGCCTCCCTGTTGGTCTGCGATTGCACGAGATCGGCCAATTCCTGGGCCACGGCCTCCGCGCGCTCGTTGAGCGACGAGAACCGCGTCTCCGTCGGCGCCCTGCCTTCGTCGCTGGCGCGGCGGAAGCCTGTCTTCTCCGGCAGGACATTCCTCAGGTGCTGATAGCCGGCTTGGAGCACATAGCTTCTGGCCTCCGCCAGCTCCGCGTCACTGTCGCCGACGCGGCAGAATACGATGACAATTCGCTCAGCAGGCACGCCCTTCTTCACCATCTCGTGGGCAAGGAGCACCGTGGGTTCGAGGTCATCGAGCGCGAGGCCGGTCGGCAGCACGACCAGCGTGCTCGTCTCTGCGATCTGGTGCGTGCCCATAGTCGCATGTGGCGGCCCGTCGAGCACCATGATGTCATAGGGTCCGGCCGCCTTCACCGCCTGGCTGACGGTGCCGAAGCGCTCAACAGCGACGGCCGGTTCGATGCCACGCTGAAGTCGGCGCGCTTGCCAGCTGAAGCTCGTGCCTTGTTGTATGTCGAGGTCGGCGATCTTCACGTTCCAGCCAGCAAGCGCGTATTCGCGACCGAGCATCCGCGCGATCGTGCTCTTGCCGACGCCCCCTTTCTGAGAAACCACACCGATGAATAACGTCATGTTCTTATTCCTTATTGGTTATTCGTTAAATAAAGAAATAAATAATGACATAAGTAATTTGCGTCGGCACGTTATTTGTGCGGGCGTCTATAAATATTTGATTATGTCAATACAGAAGGTGCTCCCATTCGAGTAGCAGTCACAGAGTTTCTGGACGATATCCGCGACGTTGACGACGTTGCGGCGTTGGAGGCTGCCTTCTCAAAGGCGCTTTGGGATCTGGGTTTTCGCGAATGGGCGTATCAGGTAATTCGGGCCGATGCCCTGCCGAATGAGAAACCCGTCATCCTGACGACGTTTCCCGACACCTGGTACAATCACTACATCGAGAACGACTACCATTTGGTGGACCCGGTCATCCAGAAAGGACCGACCCAAGTCGAGCCTTTCGCTTGGAGCGCAATGTCCTTCGGTATCGACCCGTCGCCGGAGCAGAGGAAGCTGTTCGCCGAGGCGACGGAGGTTGGTCTCGGGGAAGGGTTGGGCATCCCCATTCACGGGGCCCGCGGCTCGCTCGCCATGGCGTCCATGGTGTCCGACCATGGAGAAGAAGAACTGGCGCGGCTGATGGCCGCGGTAGGGCAGGACGTGCACCTGATGTCGCTCGCCTTCCACAACCACGCGCGCGAGCTTCTGGCGCTGGGGCGCTCCGGTCGGACCACGGTAAGCCTGACGCCGCGCGAGCGCGAATGCCTGACCTGGGCTGCGGCAGGAAAGTCGGCGTGGGATACCTCCCGTATCCTCGGCATCTCCGACCGCACAGTGTATTTCCATCTTGACAATGTCCGCGCCAAGATGGGCGTTGCCAATGTCTACCACGCCGTCATCAAGGCGATCATGGACGGTATGATAAAGCTTTAACTCGCTTTACTGGTCGGTAACCTGTGACGGTTCACAGGATGTCACCGGCCGCAATCTCTGTCTCAATACTTCCAAAGCAATTTGGGAGGAATGACATGCTGCATATTATTTCACGAGAGAACGCGCACCGGCACTGGGATGCGCTGGCATCCATGCACCAGCTGAGGCGGAAGGTGTTCCGCGAACGCCTTGGCTGGGAAGTGAGCGTCGTCAACGGTCTTGAGCTCGACCAGTTCGATCTGCCGGACGCCCGTTACCTCGTGCACTACGCGCCGGATGGCAAAGTGAACGCCTGCACCCGGCTTTTGCCGACCACCGGGCCGTATCTGCTGGCCGACGTGTTCCCTGGCTTGGTTGACGGCACGCCGCCCAGTGCGCCGGATGTTTGGGAGAGCACGCGCTTCTGTGCCGATCAGGAAACTGCGCCGGCCAACATCGCGGCCGTGCTCATGGCCGGCATGCTGGAGTTCGGCCTGTTCACCGGGCTCCGTGCCTATGTATCGGTGTCGAACATTCGCATGGAACCGATTATGCGCCGCGCTGGATGGAAACCGATCCGCCTTGGCGGAACGATTGAGACCGGCACCGATACGGCCGCGGCCGAGTGGCTGGAGGTGTCGCGCACATTCCTCGTACGTGTCCGTGACCGCGCCGGGGTCATCGGTCCGGTCATCGCCAACCTGGACGAGTTGCCAGTTGAAAGGGTCGCCGCATGACGCTCGATACCGATTGGCCTGCCGCCACGCTCAATCGCGGGGGAGAAAGCAAAGGGATCACGGCAGACCGGCTCGCATGGTGTATCCGCTACCTTGCGGAAGAAGCCCGACGCGGCGGTTTTGCGGAAGCATCGGAGGCACTCGCGGTCGTCGTGTTACCCTTGTGCGAACGATCGCACCACATAGGCTGTAGAAACTCACCACACATCTGAACTCTTACTGTAGAGGGTCGATAGCATGATTATTTCCAGAAGAGCCTATCGGTTCAAAACTGAATCTGGCGTTTTTGTTATAGATAAGGCCCTATAAGCTTCATTTATTGCGTCGTGTATTGGCGTGTTATTTATGGGCCAATCCTTAATGCCTGGTACCAGTAATCCTTCGGTTCGGACTTTGATGTTATTTTGGCCGTAGCGGTACCGGGCGATGAAAGTGGGGATTGGAATTAGTATAAAATTTGCACTCATTGCATCTCGAACAGTGCGGTAATATGTGATTTCATCTATATTGTTAGCGATAATGTTGAATGTATCGTGTATTTTGTCTGACAACGCAGCATCAACAATCGCCTTAGCACAATCTTTTACATAAATGATATGGAGTGGGTATCGGCCAACCCCAAGCATTGCGCAGAAAATTCTCTTACTTAGTAATCTAAAAAGCGTATCAAGCTCATGATTCGGCCCATATATATGTGCTGGCCGAAGTATCAGCCAATCCAATCCACTTTTCTTCACAAGATCCTCCGCTTCTAACTTACTTTTGGCGTATGCAGAAGGAAATTTAACGCCCATAGACGATACAAAAATAAAGCGCTTCACGCCTGCTAACTTGCAACATTCGATTAGACGGCTGGTTCCTGCAACATTCGTGTGAATGAAGTCGGAATCAATTCTGCTCTTATCTGGAATAAGTCCCGCACAATGAATCACTGTATCGATATCTTTAAGATCTTTTGACCGCATTTCATGAAGCCGCGCAGTGCTGGTTTTGGCTGTGATGCCGCGGGAGTTAAGAATTGAATCGACGTGACACCCCAGAAATCCTGTTGAACCGGTGAGAAATATTCTCCTACTACTGATATTTTTCATTACTAATCAATAATCCTTAAATCTACAAAATAGCTATTACAAAATATAATAGAGTACAATATTTATCACAAAAACCACCGTTAATGAGCATATTTTTGTTTTGCGAAAGGCGGAACCAGTTTTCGCCATTCGCCTTTTCTCAAATCCCGTCGCAAAACTGCTATACTAATTACGTTTCAATTTATGGATCTTGAGAACAGTGAATATTGGCTATGCCCGCGTCTCTACTGACGAGCAGAAATCGACCCTCCAAACCGACGCCCTGAAGGCGGCCGGATGCGAACGCATCTTCGATGAAACCGCATCGGGTGCCAAGTCTGACAGACCGGGGCTTGAGCAAGCCCTCGACTTCATGCGGCCTGGCGACACGCTTGTTGTCTGGAAACTCGACCGTCTGGCCCGGTCCATGCGCCAGCTTATCGACACCTTGGAGCTTCTCCAGTCGAAGGGCATCGGCTTCCGCTCCCTGACTGAAGCAATCGACACCACGACCGCCGGCGGCATGTTGGTGCTCCACATCTTCGGCGCCTTGGCCGAGTTCGAGCGAGCCATCATTCGTGAGCGGACAAGAGCCGGGCTAGACGCCGCTCGCGCCCGCGGCCGCAAAGGCGGCCGCCCGCCGAAAATGTCGACGGCCGACCTGCGCATTGCCAAAACGCTCTTGTGTAGCCAGGACATCGGCGTCGCCGACGTCGCTCGTCGCTTGGGCGTATCGCCGGCCACCCTCTACCGACGGCTACCCGGAGGGCGGGGTGCTGTTGGGGAGGACGCGCAAGCACAGTAAGTTGTGCTTTGCGATTCCCGATTCTTCTCGTATTTTCTCAAAGCAACATGGGATTTCTGCGGGGACCCGCATGGACACCGACGTAATGACGATCCGGGAGGTGGCTGAGTACCTGAAGCTCACCGAAAAGACAGCTTACCGGCTCGCGGCTGACGGAACGATTCCCGGCTTTAAGGTCGGTGGTGCATGGCGGTTTCGGCGGAGAGACATCGACGCATGGATAGAGGCGCGGAAGCGGCAAATTGCTGGGGGCGGGGCGAGCAATCGCAATGAAGATAATTGACAACACATCGCAGCTTCTTGGCGACGACCTCAAGGGAACGGTCGAGCGCGGTTCGCGGCTGAAGATTGCCGCGTCCTGCTTCTCGATCTACGCCTTCGAGGCGCTGAAGTCTGAGTTGTCGAAAGTCGAAAGCCTTCAGTTCATCTTCACCGCGCCCACCTTCGTGCCGAACGAAGTTGCTGACCGTATGCGTAAAGAGCGGCGGGAGTTCTTCATTCCGAAGGCGCGGCGGGAGAGCGGTCTTTACGGGACCGAGTTCGAGATTCAGCTCCGTAACAAGCTGACCCAGCGCGCCGTCGCGCGCGAATGTGCAGAGTGGATTCGCAAGAAGGCGAGGTTCCGGTCGAATACCACCAAGGCCCCAATGCAGCAGTTCCTGCATGTCGGGCAGGAAAACGGTGGGGTCGCCTACATGCCCATCAGCGGCTTCACGGCCGTCGATCTCGGCTACCAGAAGGGCGATGCCGTCTCAAACTTCGTTACGCGCTTCGACGACCCGAGCCACACCCAGATGTATCTTCAGTTGTTCGACCAAATCTGGTCGGACCCGGATAAAGTCAAAGATGTCACGGCAGCGATCTGCGACCATATCGAGTCGGTCTATCAGGAGAACTCGCCGGAGCGCATCTATTTCATGATGCTGTACAATATCTTTCAGGATTTCCTGGAGGATGTTGACGAGGACGTTCTGCCGAACGATCTCACCGGCTACCGTGACAGCGTGGTTTGGAACAAGCTGTTCAACTACCAGCGGGACGCGGCGACCGGCATCATCAACAAGCTGGAAACCTACAATGGCTGCATCCTCGCCGACAGCGTCGGCTTGGGCAAGACCTTCACCGCGTTGGCGGTCATCAAATACTACGAGCTACGGAACCGCGCCGTGTTGGTGCTGTGTCCGAAAAAGCTCGCGGACAATTGGCGAAACTACAACACCAACCTGACGACAAACATCTTCGCCAAGGACCGCTTCAATTACGATGTGCTGTGCCACACCGACCTGTCGCGTACCTCGGGCGAATCCTTTGGTATCCCGCTTAACCGGGTGAACTGGGGCAACTATGACCTCGTCGTCATCGACGAGTCCCATAACTTTCGCAACAACGATGTCTTCAAGGATCGGGAGACCCGCTACCAGAAGCTGATGAACAAGGTCATCCGTGCCGGCGTGAAGACCAAGGTTCTGATGTTGTCGGCGACCCCGGTGAACAACCGTTTCACCGACCTGCGCAACCAATTGGCGCTCGCTTACGAAGGCCAGTCGGAGGCTCTCAGCCGCAATCTGAAGGCCGAGACCAGCGTCGAAGAGATCTTCCGGCGCGCCCAGAAGGCGTTCAACGCCTGGTCAACGCTGCCGCCGGAAGAACGCACGGCCGCCTCCATCCTGAAGGCACTCGACTTCGACTTTTTTGAGCTACTCGATGCTGTGACCATCGCCCGGTCGCGCAAACACATCGAGACGTTCTACGACACCAAGGACATCGGCCGGTTCCCGGAGCGATGCAAGCCGCTATCCTTCCATTGCCCGATCACGCAGCGAACCGATGTGATGGGGTTGAATGACATCTTTACGCAGCTCTCCATCCTCAAACTCGCGGTGTATGCCCCGATCAGCTACATCCTCCCGAGCCGCTTGCGGAAATACGAGGAGATTTACGACACCCAAGTCGAAGGCGGCCGGAGCAAGTTCCGTCAGGCCGACCGCGAACGCAGCCTTCAGGCGCTGATGACTACCAACCTGCTCAAGCGGTTGGAGAGTTCGGTTGAGGCGTTCCGCATCACCTTGCGCTCACTTGGCGGCAACATCACGCGGGCGCTGGACGCCATCAATGACTTCGAGCGTTCTGGCAGCGCGCAGAGCATCACCGACTTCATGGACGCCCCGGAGCTGCTCGATGCCGAAGACGACGATCTGGAAGGGCTGGGGGATTTCACCGTCGGTAAGAAGGTCCAAATCAGCCTCGCCGACATGGACCTGCCGTCATGGAAGCACGACCTGGAGGCCGACCTCGCACTGATTCAGGAGTTGGTAGCCTCGATGGAGAAGGTCACGCCAGACGATGACGCCAAGCTCCAGCACGTCAAGCAGGTGCTCCAGCGGAAGGTGAGCGAGCCGCTCAATCCCGGAAACCGAAAGGTCTTGATTTTCACAGCCTTCGCCGACACGGCGAACTACCTCTACGCCAATCTGGCGCCGTTCGCCCAGCAGTTGGGCTTGCAGGCGGGCAAAGTCACGGGCTCTGATGCACCAAAGACCACGCTCAAGAAGAGCTATGACTTCCAGGGGGTGCTGACGCTCTTTTCGCCGCGCTCCAAGGAAAAGGCGATTGTTCTACCAAACGAGCCGGGCGAGCTGGATATCCTGATCGGGACCGACTGCATTTCCGAAGGCCAGAACCTTCAGGACTGCGACTACCTGATCAACTACGACATCCATTGGAATCCGGTGCGCATCATCCAGCGCTTCGGCCGGATCGACCGCATTGGCTCGCCGAACAGCCAAATCCAGTTGGTGAACTATTGGCCTGACATCACGCTCGACGAGTACATCAACCTCAAAGAGCGGGTCGAGAACCGCATGGTGATCGCCGACGTGAGCGCCACCGGCGACGACAACGTACTCACCGCCAAAAGTAGCGACATTGCCTATCGCAAGGAACAGCTCAAGCGCCTTCAGGATGAGGTGATCGAGTTGGAGGACGTGAAGACCGGCATCTCCATCACCGACCTTGGCCTCAATGACTTCCGGATGGACCTGCTCAACTACGTCAAGGAGCATGGCGAGCTGGACCACTTGCCGAACGGGATGCACGCCGTCGTCCCGGCGCAGCCGGAGCTTGGGCTTCAGCCCGGCGCGATCTTCGCGCTCAAGAACATCCATGAGAGCGTCAACATCAACCAGCAGAACCGCCTGCATCCCTATTACCTCGTCTACATCAGCAACGACGGCGAGGTCATTGCCGACCATACCGAGGTGAAGCGCCTGCTCGACCTGATCCGGACGAGCTGCAAGGGGCGGGCGGAACCGCTCCCGGAGGTCTGCCGCATTTTCAACGAGCGCACCCAGGACGGTCGGAAAATGGATTGCTATTCCGAGCTACTGAGCAGCGCCATCCGATCCATGATTGAGGTGAAAGAAGAGAAGGACATCGACAGCCTGTTCAGCGGGGGCCGTACCACGGCGCTGGTACATACCATTGCCGGCCTGAACGACTTCGAGCTGATCGCCTTCGTGGTGGTGGAGGGCGGCGAGGCATGAGCGCTTTCTTCGATTATCCCAAGAGCGCCGCCTTCGGCCGTGTCGTGCCGAAGACCAAGATTTACGAGCATGCAGGTGCCAACACGGCGCTCAAGGATCTGTTCGTCCGGGAGGTTGACCAGATCGTCTGGCGCTTCAAGCTGGCGCCGGAAACGACGAACCTCAGCGCCACGCCGGGCGTCGCCGAGGTTCAGGTCTTCGGCATATCGCTCAAGACCGGCAAGCTTGATGACGCCGTCCTGCGCACGATCGACAAGGCTATTCCGTTCCCGCTGATCTTCGAGCTGACCTGGCGCGGCAAGCGCAAGGCCGTCGCCGCGTTCAAGCGGCCGAGCGAGGCGGATAGCGCCAAGTGGGTAATCAGCGAGTATTTCGCCACCGACTGGGCGCCGGAGGATGCATCGCGCCAGCCGTTGCCGGTCGCGCTCGATCTTGGTGCGCTCTATGAGCGGATGCTGACCGCCATGATGCCGGCGCCAGTCCAGACGGACGAGGACATTCAGACGCGAGTAGACCGGTTGGAGGCGATCCGTGCCAAGACGCGCGAGGTCGAGCGGATCAAGGCGCGGCTTACCCGTGAGAAGCAATACAACAAGCGCGTAGCGATCAATGCCGAGCTACGTGCGGCAAAACATGAACTGGAGCGGCTGACCGTGGGCGAAACCGTCGGTGCCGTGACGAATGAGTGAGAGGACGCCCATGGAAAAGCTGAAGATGCATAGCCCCGACATGACACAGGAAAACATCGAGAAAATCCGCAGCCTGTTTCCCGGGTGCGTGACCGAGGCGGCCGACGAGAACGGCAAGGTGCGTCTGTCGGTGGACCTCGATCAGCTGCGGCAAGAGTTGAGCGATCATGTTGTAGAGGGGCCGCAGGAACGGTATCGGCTGGATTGGCCGGGAAAACGAGCCGCGCTACTCGCCTCGAATGCGCCTATTGCTAAAACCCTTCGTCCGGCAGTTGCGGAAAGCGTGAACTTCGACGCCACTCGAAATCTCTTTATCGAAGGTGACAATCTGGAGGCTCTCAAGCTGCTCCAGGAGATTTATCTCGGCGAAGTGAAGCTCATATATGTCGACCCGCCTTACAATCGCAAAAAGGGAAACAACCTAGTCTATCGAGATGATTTTATCGGAAATACATATGAATACCTTGAGAAGACAAATCAGATTGACGAACACGAAAACCGCCTGACAGCAAACACCGAGGCTAACGGACGGTTTCACTCTGATTGGCTGACCATGATCTACCAACGGCTACGCGTCGCGAAGAACCTCTTGGCTCCCAATGGGGTCATCATGATCTCCATTGATGATGCCGAGACGGCGAATGTTCTTCATGTATGCAACGAGATCTTCGGGGAAAGCAATTTTGTCGGCACTCTGATTTGGAAGAATGCGACGGACAACAACCCGACGAATATCGCCGTGGAACACGAGAGCATCCACGTTTTTGCCAAGAGCAAGGCGGAGTTGGAGGGCGTTTGGAAAAGCTCCGTTTCTGAGATCAAAGACGCTTTGAAGCGCATAGGTGATGAGTTGATTGCTCAGCACGAGAATACTGATGATTTGCAAGAAGCGTATTCTGCGTGGTTTAGGGAAAATAAATCCCAACTCGGTCCGCTCGATAGATACAAGTACATTGATGCTGGCGGCGTTTATACAGGGAGTCAAAGTGTTCATAACCCCGGAAAAGAAGGATATCGTTACGATGTTCTGCATCCGGTAACAAAGAAACCATGCAAGGAACCATTGATGGGCTATCGCTTTCCAAAGGAGACGATGGATCGTCTCTTGGAAGAGGGGCGCATACTATTTGGAGATGATGAGAACAAGATTATTGAACTGAAGGTTTATGCCCAGGAGTTCGAGGACAAGCTTTCCAGTGTCTTTGAGCTGGATGGAAGGACAGGGCCGTATGATCTGAAAGAGCTGTTTCCGGAGGCAAAGAAAGTCTTCTCCAACCCAAAACCGGTTCTATTGATGGAGAGGCTCCTGTCATTTGCGGTCGGAGCGAACGACCTGAGCATTGATCTCTTTGCGGGATCATCCACGCTTGCACAGGCTGTTTTGGAGTTGGCCCAGCGTGAGGGTGGACGTCGCCGCTTCATCAGCATCCAGTATCCAGAGGAAATCGGACAGGACAGCAAGGATGCAAAAGAAGCCTACCAGTTTTGTGTGAAGGCCGGAATAAAGCCCAACATATCGGAGATATCGAAGGAACGTATCCGGCGCGCTGGAAGGAAAATTCTCGAAGGAGACTGCCACCCCAACTGGAGCAAGGATGTCGGCTTCCGTGTCCTGAAAATCGACACGTCTAATATGCAGGACGTGTACTACCGGCCCGACGAGGTTGATCAGAAGAGCCTACTAGAGACCGTAGACAACATCAAACCGGACCGCACGGCCGAGGACCTGCTCTTCCAAGTGCTGGTGGATTGGGGTGTGGACCTGACGCTACCGATCGGCCGCGAGACTGTTCAAGGCAAGATGGTGTTTTTCGTCGATGGCAATGCCCTAGTCGCCTGCTTCGATACCGGCATCACCGAAGAGCTTGTGAAGGAACTGGCAAAGCGCGAGCCGTTGCGTGTCGTTTTCCGCGACAACGGCTTCGTGTCGGATGCCGTGAAGATTAACGTTGAGCAGATTTTCCGCCAGCTTTCGCCTACCACCGAAGTCAAGTCGATTTGAGGGCGCGGGCATGAAGCTGAAATTCAAGGTCCAGCCCTACCAGACCAATGCCGTCGAGTCCGTCGTGGACTGCTTTGCCGGGCAGCCCAACATTGGCGGTATCACCTACCGGATCGACCCTGGCCTTAAAGCGCAGGCCAGCGCCTTCGATGAGGGTTTCAAGAACGCCGACATCGTGCTTCCTGACTTGCAGGTGCTGACCAACATCAAGGATGTGCAGCGCCGCCAGAACCTGCCCATGTCGGATGCGCTTGTGTCCAGCGTTGGGTGCAAGTTCAACCTCGACATTGAGATGGAGACGGGCACCGGCAAGACCTACTGCTACATCAAGACCATGTTCGAGATGAACAAGCGGTATGGCTGGTCGAAGTTTATCGTGATGGTGCCTAGCATCGCCATTCGCGAAGGCGTCTACAAATCGCTCCAGATCACGGCCGACCATTTCGCCGAGACCTATGGCAAGAAGGCGCGCTTCTTTATCTACAACTCCAAGCGACTGGATGAGCTGGAAAGCTTCTCGTCGGACGCCGGCATCAACGTCATGGTCATCAACATACAAGCGTTTGCTTCTCGCGGTGCCGACAACCGCCGGATCTACGACGAACTGGACGATTTCCAGTCCCGCCGGCCCATCGACGTGATCGCCAGCAACCGGCCCATCCTTATTCTGGACGAGCCGCAGAAGATGGAAGGCAAGGCCACGATGGAGGCCCTGCCGAAGTTTAAGCCGCTGATGATCCTCCGCTATTCCGCGACCCACAAGACGCAGCACAACAAGGTCCATCGGCTCGATGCGCTCGACGCCTACAATCAGAAGCTGGTGAAGAAGATTGCCGTGCGCGGTATCCATACGCGCGGCCTGGCCGGGACGAACGCCTACCTCTACCTCGAAGGCATCGACATCTCGAAAAAGGCGCCCGTGGCGCGGATCGAGCTGGAGGTGAAGTTGAAGTCCGGAGAAATCAAGCGACAGCTCCGGCGGCTGGAGTTCCGCGATGACCTGTTCGTGGAGTCCGGAGAGCTTGACCAATACCGCGACGGCTTCACCATCTCGCAGATCGACTACAACCACGACATCGTGGAGTTCACCAACGGCATCGTGCTCAAGGCCGGTGAGGCCACGGGGGATGTGTCCGAGCGGGATATCCGGCGCATTCAGATACGCGAGACGATCAAGGCGCACCTGGACAAGGAGAAGCAGCTCTTTTCCCAGGGCATCAAGGTTCTCTCGCTTTTCTTCATCGACGAGGTGGTCAAATACCGGGACTACGGCCAGGCCGATGAGAAAGGCGAATATGCGCGAGTCTTCGAGGAAGAGTACGAGCTGCTGAAGGCGGAATACCTCTCCGAGCTTGCGATCGACAACGAAGCCTATCGGAAGCATCTCGCCGGCATCGACGTGAACAAGACCCACAACGGGTACTTTTCCATCGACAAGAAAACGAACCGCCTGAAGGACCCTGCCGTCGGTGCGCGCGCGGTCGATTCCGACGACGTGGACGCCTACGACCTGATCCTGAAGGACAAGGAGCGACTGTTGTCGTTCGAGGAACCGACCCGGTTCATCTTCTCTCATTCGGCGCTTCGGGAAGGCTGGGACAATCCGAACGTCTTCGTCATGTGCATGCTGAAGCACAGCGACAACACCATTTCGCGCCGGCAGGAGGTGGGGCGGGGGCTTCGACTATCCGTCGATAGGCATGGCGACCGCATGGACAATCCAGCCGTCGTTCACGACATCAACGTCCTGACCGTGGTGGCGAGCGAGAGCTATCGGGATTTCGTCAGCGGCTTGCAGAAAGAGATTTCGGACACGCTTTCGTCCCGGCCGCGGCAGGCGACCGAAGCCTATTTTACAGGCAAGAGCATCGTCACCGAAACCGGCACCGTCGAGATCACACCCGCAATGGCGAAACAGATCTACCGCTATCTGGTCAAGAACGACTACACCGATGACGCCGACCAGATCGCCACAGCCTATCACGACGCCAAGGAGGCCGGCACGTTGGCCGACCTACCTGATGACCTGAAGCCACACGCGGCGCAGATCTTCCAGCTCATCGACAGCGTGTTCAGTGAGGCCCAACTTCCGAAGGTGGAAGACGGCCGCAAGCCCAAAACCAATCCGCTGAACGCCAACTTCGAGAAGAAGGAGTTCCAGGAGCTATGGGCGAGGATCAACCAGAAGGCCGTCTACCGGGTTGAGTTCGACTCGGATGAGCTGGTGCGGA
Organism: Rhodospirillales bacterium; assembly: GCA_019455065.1. GTDB lineage: Bacteria > Pseudomonadota > Alphaproteobacteria > Rhodospirillales > Magnetospirillaceae > JACFNC01. The sequence goes on along the minus strand of JACFNC010000011.1, from coordinate 98,480 downwards.
AGTGTATCAGCGCCCTCGATAGCCAGCTTCGCGTGACGCCGTTGCAGTACACCGTGCAGGTCGGCCTTCAACAGGACGGCCTGACGGATGACCAGCTGAAGGCGGGCGATGGCTTTCAGGTGACCAGCACGACGACGGAGCAGGGCGGTTCTGTCCATTCGCTCGTCAAATATGACCTGCTTGGCAAGATTGCCGAGAACGCCCAACTCACGCGCGGCACGACAGCGGCGATCCTGACCGGAATCGAGCCGAACGTGTTCAACCAGTTCAAGAAGAACCCCGAGCATTTCATCGCTGAAGCCTCCCGTATTATCGCCGAGCAGAAGGCGACAATGATAATCGAGCGTCTGGACTATGACGCTGTCACCGAGCGCTACGGTGTGGACATCTTCACGGCGAACCAGACTGGGCAGGATTTCTCCCGCGCGATGCGCATGAAAAACCACGTCTACGACTATGTGGTCACCGACTCCGATGTGGAGACGCGCTTTGCCAAGGAGCTGGACACCAGCAGCGAGATTGTCGTCTACGCCAAGCTGCCGCGAGGCTTCCTGATTCCGACGCCAGTCGGCGATTACAACCCGGATTGGGCTATTTCCTTCAAGGAAGGCAGCGTCAAGCACATCTACTTCGTCGCCGAAACGAAGGGCTCCATGTCATCCATGAAGCTCCGAGAGATAGAGCGGACGAAGATTGAATGTGCCCGGAAGTTCTTTGACGAAATCAGCAAGCGTGTAGCCGAGGACCGTGTGAAATACGACGTTGTCACCGACTACGCCAAGCTGATGGATATCGTAAGCAAGGCGGCTTGATTGCAGAAGTAGCCCATCACGAGGTTGGGATTTTATAGAGGGCTCTGCTCAGGCTAGCGCATTCTGTCGCTGCCTGAGCGAGTCAGCCCAGTCAGCTAGGGTTTTGATGTCTGCTGCGACTTCATCAGGATGAGGCACTGTGCCGTCCCGCGCCCTTGAGGGATCGTGAGCATCCACAAGGTCGCTGCACTTCTTGAAGTTCTTGCGGAAGGTTTCGACGTCCGATGCATCAATCGCCGTTACCCGCTTTAGGTTCTTGGTGTCGATATAGTCTCTGTGCCGATGAATTACCCCAGAAAAGGCCACATCTTCGAGCCCACGCTCCCATGTCGCCCGAAGCCGGTCGTAGATTTTCGCCGCCGCATCACGATAATTCTCTTCGTCGTTGGCGTCGTACAGCTTGCGTGCCTCCCGCGCATCCTTTTCCAGCTTGTCAATCCGGTCGCGAATGCTGGCGTGCTGCCAGGGTAGGCCGTCGCTGACCATTCCCGTGCCGGCAGGTCCACGCGACAGGCTGACGAGCTTCATGGGTACGCTTTCCCGTGCACCCTTGTCGTGCAGGTCGTTCACAAACACCATGTCATGTGTAAACACAATGATTTGGCGTTCTTTGGCTTCCTCGACCAGCCGTTCCGCCACCTTTGCGCGCCAGCGATGGTCGAGAGAGGTGACTGGGTCATCAAACACAAGAGCGGATTTATGGGATGCCGTTGCCAACTCGGTGAGGAAGGCAGCGAGCGCCACGCATGTTTGCTCGCCTTCACTCAAAACCATATGAACCTTGGCTTTGGGATTAGCGAAGAGGCGAACCTGATAGTTTGGGGAACCGTACTGCCCGCCTGAACGCACGATCTCCACCCGGACCTTTTCAGCGGCAAGGCGGACGATTTCCGCTTGGAACTGGTCACGCATCTTCGGGGTGATGACGTTATCGGCGATGTCGTTGCCCAACTTGGTGATGGTGTTGGTCGCGGTGTCCCCAATGCAGGACCGAACGATCCGCAAGTCGTCCAGGCGCTTGACCTCCTTCTTGGCAATTGCCAGAAGGTCCGGCACGGTGGCTCGATCCCGCAAGGAGTCCCGTTCAAAAATCAGCTTGTTGCGGCCTTCCAGGTCAGCGGCTTGGTCGAGCTGCGCGGCATAGGCTTCAAGGTCGTTCGCCAGTTTCTCCAGCTCTGGTTTGGGTGATTGCGACAGAGGTGGCAGCACCAGCGGATCGGAGGATGAAAGCGCGCGAAGACTCTTGAGGCGCCGTAAGTCCGCGCTCGCCACGAAACGCAGGACGCTCCGGGCTAGAGTGGGTTGCTGGAGGGCAATGCGCTGCCTTGTCTGAGCAATCACGCGGACATCCAGTTTCCGGGCGTTGAATGCGGCCAGGGCACTAGAAAACTCCCTCTCCGCGCTCGCCGCCTGTGCTTCGGTATCCGCCCGAATGAATGCCTCGAAACTTCCCATCCGAGCCTTGGCTTCTGGGGTCAGCGGCTGGTGGCAAAGCACGCAGGCTTCATCGCCCGAAGGAGGGAACGGTGCGCCGGGGTACGCGGTCTGTTCTGAATAGCGCCTTGCGGCCTCCCACAGCGCGCGCCAGGTTTCAGCGCCGACACCTGGAATGGCGAGGCCGTCAAACGTGGTCCGGGCGGCAAGATCGGCGGCGGCTCGTCGGCTCCTTGCCGTGTCCGCCTGCGCCTTGAGCTTGACCAGCGGCTCGTCGGCATAAGCCGCGGCGATCTTATCCAGGGTCGCTATCAACTGCCGCACGTTGCCGGCGAAGAGCCGCTGTTCGGCGGCTGCATCCGCCGGGTTCTTGAGAAGGTCTTCGTCGAGACGGGCCAGCCGCGCGCGCTCATCCTCGGTCATCTTACCCAGCGTTTCCAACCCCGAAAGGTCGGTGTCATGGCGCAGGGCCGACATGATCGCGCCCACGGGCGTGACTGCATTCCACGTCGGTTTATCGAACACTGGATCGCGAAGGGCCTGGAGCTGGGTCTCTTCGGCACTCAGTTTCTGTTTGAGCGCCTGGCAGACGCCGGCGAGGTCATCGGGGATGTCCAGGCCGAAGGGCCTGAAGGCCACTTCGTTTTTCTCCTGCACATGGACCGAGCCGCTGTCCCGGTCGAAGACGCTGACCGCTGACAGCACGGCGTCCGGTTTCCCGTCATCGGTCCAGGTGAGGGGAGGTACGGCCGAGCCGTTCTTGAGAATCGTGAAATTGCCGGTGGCCTTGCCAGTTGGCGGCGGATTGTAGACATCGGGCATGATTTCGCCTGCTTTACGGGCGCGGCAGGCCCGTTTCAGAACCCGCCCGTAGCCTGATTTTCCTGAACCGTTCGGGCCATAGACGATGGTTAGCCCCGCTGGCTCAAAGGCAAGCGTCTGGCCGGGAGCTAGCTGGTTCACGCCGGCAATATCCCCCACGCTCGCGATCGTTACAGATTCGCCGCCCACAGGAGTTGCGGGCAGATGCCCGGCTTCGAGTGCGGATGCCTCCAGCGTGATGCCATCAGCGCCGTGTTCCTTCTTACACAGGGCAAGGATTTCGGTGATCGCAGCGTCATTTGGGGTTCCGCCAGTCACAATTCGACGCAACGCATCCCTTTGCCAAAGCGGACGATTGGCCGACCAGTCCAAAATGGCCTCAAGTACTGTTTTGTTGGCTTTTTTGCTCATCCACCCGACTCCCCGCCGTACAAGAGATTCTTGCTCCCCGATCAGAATATCCGACGGTCAGCCATAGCAAACAAGAAGCCCCGCCTTGCGGCGGGGCTCCAGTCGAGGAAAGGGGCCGTTGTCAGGCCGCGGGCTTCAACGGCTTGGGAGCCATGCGCTGGCTCTCCAGCCACTTGTTGAACTCGGCGCGGTCGATATAGACCCGGCCACCGATCTTCAGCAGCGCGGGTTTCAGTCCATTCGTTTCCGCATGGAATATCCACCAGCGCAGTGTGGCTTCCGTGATGAACGGCGCTTCCGCCGCTACCTGCTTCACGGTCGCCAGGTCCCGATAGTCAACCATGACAACCTCATGGTTCGAGGGGCCAGAAAAGAAGCAGGAACCTTCTGTATGCCTCAAAACATCTTTTCGTTCAATTCCTTGACCACGCCCTTGACGTGGCTTTCGGACAGGTGGGCATAGCGTCGGACCATCTGAAGCGTGCGGTGGCCAAGGATTTCTGCGATTTCGACGAGGCTCGCCCCGTTCATGGCGAGGTAGCTGGCCGTTGAGTGCCGCAGGTCGTGGAAGCGGAAGTCGTTGATCTTGGCCGCGTCGCGGGCGTTCTCCCATGCCTTTCGGATATCAATCGGCTCCCGACCGTCCCGCCGCGGGAACAGCCAGCGGGTGTCGGCCGGGGGCTCCAGTTCGTCATAGAACCTGTTGACCGTCTCGACCTGATCTTCCAGCAGGTCGCGCAGGCGGTGGACGACGGGCACCGCCCGCGTGTCGCCGTTCTTGGTGTCGCGCAGGATGGCCGTGTCGCGGGTCAGGTCCAGATCATCGAGCGTCAGACCGAGGATTTCGCTCTTCCGCGCTCCGGTCGAGAGGGCGAACACGACCACGGGATAGAGGTGCTCGTTGTCACTGGCCTTGCAGGCGTCCAGCAAACGCTTGCGCTCATCGTCGCTCAAGTAGCGGGTGCGTTCGTTCCTGATCTTGGTGATGCGGTTCACGCCGTCCAGCGGGCTTGAGGCCGTCCAGCCCCATTGGATCGCGTATTTGAACAACACCGCCAGCGTGTCGCGGTAATGCTTCAGGGTCTTCCGGCTCTTCGGCTTGGGCGCTGCCTTCTCCTTGTCCGCCTCTGCATCCTCGTCCGCCTTGCGGCGGCCGTCGCCAGCGGCGGCCAGCTCCGCCATCTTCTCGCTGACCATGTCGGCGGTGATGTAGGCGAGGGCGTAGCTCCCCAACGCCTTCTCCCAATAGGCCAGGAAGGAGCCTTCCGCCCGTTTGGTGCTCTCCGCCCGATGAATGAACACCTCTTTGCGGAAGCGGTCGATCACGTCCTGAAGGGTCTTGGTCGCCGCCGTGCGGACGACGTTCTTGACCTCCCCCTTGCGGATGCCGCTTTCGGTGTCCTGCGCCCACTGTTTGGCGTCCGTCAGGCGCTTGAAGGTCTTCACCTGCATTGGGAAGCCCTTCATCCGGACCATGACCCGATAGGACGGGCCTTTCTTGCCTTCGCGCTTCTGGATGGTTGCCATGTGAGCCTCGGGAGCCGCGGAAATGGGCGATGTGCCAAACCGTTTTTGGCACATTTTTGGCACACTGAAAACCAAAAAATCTCAACAAGAGCCTGAAGGGCTCAACGGAAAAATCGCGTTATTTCAGTATTTTGATTGTTGAGAAGTGTTGGCAGAGTGTGCCGAGAATGGCATTTCGCTTGGCTCATAACCTGAAGGTCGCAGGTTCAAATCCTGCCCCCGCAACCAACTTAACCTGCTGAACAAGATTGGCCATCCGGACATCCGGGCGGCCTTTTCCGTTTGTGCCCGGCAGGACAAGGCGGTTGCGCTTCCCCGCAACCAACTTATCCTGCATAGGGCCGCTCACATCGAGCGGCCCTTTTTCGTTTGCGGCAAGGCTCAGGATTCCGGCGAGATCGCCGTGCAGATCGACATCGGGCCTGTGACCTGCCCTCGCCGTTGGCGAACTCAGCTCCTCATTCAACGATGCCGCCGGGTCCGGCGAAGGATCAGCCGGGGACGGCGATGATGATGCTGGCTACGTCCCCGAGCATGATGACGATGCCGATGATGATCATCATGACGATCACGACGATGATGATGACGACGATGGGCCGCGCCACTGCCGCAAACGCGGCAAGGGCTTTGGCTATCGGAGGGGCGACGATTGACGCTGCGAAGCAAGCCATGCGAGCTTTTTGGCAGAGTTTGTGGCGGTTTTCGACCTGACTAGCTGTTTCGCGGGATTCTGCGACCGAAATTAATGGATTTCGACCAACCGATGCAGCATGATGGTTTTCGACCACCTCGCCATAGAAGAGGTATTTTTCGACGAACGCGAGGATTTTTCGACCGATGCGCCTTGAACTGGCCCATTCGCCTCACTTCCAGGAGAGCGCCGTCCCCGACGAAACGCGCCTCGCCGGTTGGACCGCGCTCGTCAAGGAGTTCTCCATCGAGGCACCGGTTCGCCAGCCCAGCTGCGTTTCCGAAAAGCATATCAAAGGCAGCCAGCGCGAGGAACGCAACTGGCAGGTCTTCGATAAGCGCTACTGGCCCGGCGACAGCTTCGCCGATCACCTGACCTTCGCGTTTCGGCACGAGACGCTCGATCTCCTGATCCTCAAACGCATCTTTGATGCCGTTCCGGACGACGCCGTCGAAGAGCTGGTTCGCGCAGCGCCGACTGGCGTACCGGCGCGCCGCATATGGTACTTCTACGAATTGCTGACCGGGAAGACCCTCGATCTTCCCGACGCCCAGAGCGTTGCGGCCATCGATCTTCTCGATCCCGCAGCTTACTTCACGAGCAAACCGCGCCTCTCCAAGCGGCACCGCGTTCGGGACAACCTGCTCGGCACAGTGCGCTTTTGCCCGCTGATCAGGCGGACCAAAGCACTGGAAGAATTCATCGGGCGCGAACTCGATCAAACGGCGCGGGAAACGGTTGGCCGCACCGGTGCGCACCTTGTCGCCAGAGCCGCGAGTTTCATGCTTCTGGCCGACAGCCGGGCGAGTTTCGAGATCGAGGGCGAGCGCCCGCCCCGGAGCCGGCTGGAGCGATGGGGCCGCGCTATCATGCAGGCCGGACGCAACAAACTCACGGTCGAGGAGATTGTCCGGCTCCACCAGATACTCATCGAAGATACCAGATTCATTCAGCCGGGCCTGCGCCGCGAGGGCGTGTTCCTCGGCGAGCGCGACCACAATTACGATCCGCTCCCGGAGTTCATCGGCGCACGGCCCGAGGACCTTCCCGACCTGGTTGGCGGGCTGATCGATGCGAACGACCGCATGAGCGAAGCAGGGATCGATCCCGTATTGCAGTCGACGGCGACAGCCTTCGGCTTCGTCTATGTCCACCCGCTACAGGACGGAAACGGGCGGCTTCACCGCTGCCTGATCCACCATGTGCTTGCCGAACGCAAATTCACGCCCCCGGGCATGGTGTTCCCGGTTTCTTCGGTCATGCTGGACCGGATCGACAGCTACCGGACAACTCTTCAGGCCGATACCGGTCCCTTAATGCCGTTCATCGAGTGGCGGCCCACGCCGGACAGGAATGTGGAGGTGCTCAACGATACCGCCGACCTTTATCGATACTTCGATTACACCTCTACCGCCGAGTTTCTGTACGGCTGCGTCCGCCATACGGTCGAGCACGACCTGCCGCGCGAGATCGAATATCTGCGCCGCCATGACGAGGCCCTGCGCCGCGTCATGGACACGGTCGAGATGCCCGACCGGCTCGCCGAGAACCTTATCATGTTCGTCCGGCAGAACGGCGGATCGCTGTCGAAGAAGCGGCGGCAAAGCGAGTTCGAGGCGCTTACCGACGTGGAAGTCGCTCAACTGGAAGCCATCGTGCGGGAAGCCTTCGATGGCTTCGCGGAGGCTTCATGACCAGTATTGCCAATGCCTTCCTCGGTCAGTTGGAAGAGCCGGGGCGCGGCATTCTCGATCAGGAGATACCTGCAAAAACGCGAGCTGCTGGCAAAGGATGAAGGCAAGCCCTTCGATAACATCGCGCTGGAGACCGTCGCCGCCTTTGCGGACAAATGTGAGCATCTGCTGTCGCCTGCTCGTGAAGCAGAGCAGACATAACGCTCTATAAGCCCTGGCTGAGGCGAATTCCCGGCGCGCTGAAGAGCAGGTTAAGGCGGTTGCAAGCCCCCGCAACCAAATCCAAAAGGCGCCCAAACGGGCGCCTTTCGCGTTTCAGATGCACCAGCCGATGGAGCTCCGCAAGCGGGTTCTCTACGGGTAGGCGTTGGCGGCGACGAATCCCGCCCATGCGACCTGAACCGCGGCCAACACCGCGAGCGCAAAGATGGCCAGCGCTCCGGTGCCGACGAGTCCCCCGTTGAGGCGGGCAATCGACCTCACCCCGGAAACCCCCGACTTTTTCTTAGCACGGTCATAGCCGAGCATGGCGGCGGCGAGGTTCAGGAACAGGGCCGAGCCGGTCGCGAAAACGACCAGGGACGAACCTGCATCCACGGACACCACCTGGGAGAATCCGCCGAGATCGTCGGCGAACAGGGCCCGAACAACCGGCAACAGAGGGATCAATCCAATCGCAAGGCCGGGGGCCGGCCCCCAGTACCGCGAGACGACGGCCACAACCAGGAACGTCACAGTCGCGTAGAGGACGGAATGACCGAAATTGTCCTCTCGAACATACACGATCTCGAAGTAGCTGAGGACCACATCGGAACTGAATGCGAACGCCAGATAGGCGCCGATGAAGCACGCCAGTCCGACAAGGGCCAAGAGGAACTCGCCGGTACGGCTTTCGCCCCGCACCGGGGGTAAGGGCGGTACTGGCGTGGGCTCGAAAACCTCGCCGGTTCCGGCGCAGCGGGGGCAGGTCGGCTGTGCGGCGTCGCCGAAATAGAACTTGCCGTGCCCCCCGCATTGCGGACAAAGCGCCATATCCGCCTCCTTCCGGCTACAGGAGCCTGTTCCCGGGACGGAGCCGGGACAGGCGGCATCGACGGATGAGGATACGCCCACCCCCTCGGGCATCGCAACCAAAGCGGGCGTTTGCGGCAAAATATCAACTCCATGTCGCTGCAAGTGGTAGCCGCAAGTGGTAAGAACCCGGTCACCCGCACAAGCTGGGCGAAACTTTCCGGGGCGCCGGCAAAGTCGCTTTCGGCGCCGTCATCCTGCCAGTCGCTCTTCCGATGCGGGCGAAATCCAATTACTCTGCCGTCAACCATGCCGCGCATTGCTATCGAGGGTAAGAGCGGTTTGGAGGCGCTGGCCGAGATTGACGCGGCGGTCGCGCGGCTGAAGGCCAAGGGGGCGTCGCGCATCGTCATCGGCGGCCACAGTTTCGGCGCCAACGCCGCGCTGGCCTATGGGGCAACGCGTGACGGGATTGCCGGGGTCATGGTGTTGGCGCCCGGGCATTCGCCGGATATCCAGGCCGAATTCTTCAGCGCCAGCGTGAACAAGGCCAAGGCGATGATCGCCGAGGGCCGGGCGGAGTCCTTCGCCAAGTTCGACGACATGAACCAGGGCCGGACCAAGGAGGTCGACATGCGGGCCCGGGTCTATCTCAGCTATTTCGACCCGCAAGGTTTGGGGGCCATGTCGCTGACCGCGCCGAAGCTGCGCGCCGGATCGGCGCTGCTGCTGCTGATCGGCGACCAGGATCGCTGGTTCGAGCGCGCCAAGTCGGTGATCTTCGACAAGGCTTCCGCCGATCCCCGGTCGCGCTACGTGGCGATCGCCTCCAACCACAAGGAGACGCCGAAGGACGGGATTCAGGACATCCTGGCTTGGTTGAAGCGCTTTGAGTGAACGGTCGCCCCCGCTACGGGGCTGGCGACGAAGGATGCCGAGGGAATTGGCTTCCCGAAGTCAGCGGACCTATTCAGGGCAAGCGTAATAGCCACGATAGCCGACGCGGAGTTTATCGCCGACGGCGAATTCCAGGTCAGCCTCCCGCCGCTCGTCCCCACGCGCAGGTGGGGACCCGAGGGGGGCGTCGGGCGTCAGGATCATTTGCACCGCGCCCGCAGTGAGCGTCAGCTTGCCTTCGGCCGCGGTTCCGGTCAGGGCGACCAGATCGCCGTTCAGCTTGACCGTGCCGTCGGCAGCGGCGCCACTCTCTTTCCATAGCACGGCCAGCACCGGCTTGCCTTCGGCCGTATACCGGAATGAGCAATGCGGCCCCGATCCCAGCACCCTTCTTATTTCGGCGTCATTCATGGTGGCTGGGTCGAGTACGGGAATGTTGGCGCCGGCTAACGCTTCGTTCGCGGAAACGAGCCTGGCGACTTCGGGGGCGTGTATGGCCGCCAAGTCGTCGTCCGGCCTTTCTCGCTCGCCGCATGCCGCGAGGACGCCGGCCGCCAAGGTCCACACCAGTCGATGGCCACGGGCCATCAATCCCGCGCCTCCAGATCCTTGATCAAATACTTCATCTCGGCGATCTCGCGTTCTTGCGCGTCGACGATTTCGTCGGCGAGCTTGCGTACTCTCGGATCCGAGATCTGAGAGCGCTTGCTGGTCATGATCGCGATCGAATGATGCGGGATCATGGCCTTCATGTACTCGGCGTCGTCCACGGTGGCCTGGCTCCGAACCAGCCAGAGCGAGGACGCGAAGACCGCGATGGCCCCCCCGAAGATGGCAAGATTCAGGGACGTCCTCTTGTACATGCCCATCATGTAGCCAAGCATGATCACGGCCATGGTCGCCCCCATCAGCAGGGCCATCCACGCACGCGTCTCGCTCCAGAACACATGCTCGAGCGCGTACGTGTTCAAATACATCAATCCGTACATTGCGACGGTCGAGGTCGCGATCATCGCGGCGAAGCGCCAGTAGGACATTGGACTCCGATTTCCTGGTTAATGCCCTTCTTGTGGTTTGCCGCCTTCGGCGGACTGCTTGCCGGCTTGCTGGTAAAGCTCTGGCGTCATGCCCGGAAGCTCCTTGACGAAGGCGGCGATCGCCCACAGCGTCTGGTCGTCGTGGGTCGGCCCGAACGCCGGCATCCCGGTCATCTTGGCCCCGTGTTTCGCCAGCCAGTAAATCTCCCGCAGCTCCCATTCGGTGGCGGCCTCGGCAAGGTGTGGCGGCCTCGGTCGCATTCCGCTTGCCCATTCGGCGCGCTTGGCCCCCGGCCCGCCATGGCAGGTCTGGCAGGTCGCCTTGTAGTGGCCGGCGCCCGAATTGATCATGGTCGCCGTGAGTTGCGGCGGCGTGACTTGTGCGGCGCGGTTCTCGATCGAGTTGCGAAAGGCGGTATTGAACGCCCACCGGGTGATGGAGCGATGGTCCTCGGTGGCGGCGACGTTGTAGCCGCCCGAATAGATCATGATCAGGGCTGTGGCGGCGAGCGCGACCAGCAATGCCGCCATGCCCGCCATCGCGCCGATGAGCCGGGCTTTGCTTCTTTCCGTCATGAGCCTTCCTTTTCCGCTGCCAACGGCTCTTCAGGCAGCAGGTTCCCGCGTACCCCGTCCGCTTTTCGGCGGCAGCGGTCAACAGGCCGGCGATTTGCACGGGTAAAGGCCCCGAGCGCAGCCATCAGCCATGACGGCCGCTATGGGTTCGCGAGGGGCAGGCGCAACGGATTCCGCTGGCGGATGCGAGCCGCACCCGCCAGCGGTGCCAGCATCTAGTTGACGATCACCCAGTCGCCGTTGCGCACTTCGAGCAGGCGAAGCGAGTCGAACGACAGGCCATTGTGGTCACGCTCGCTCATGTTGAACACGCCGTTGGCGCCCACGAGGCCGTGGGTCTTCTCGATGGCCTCGCGCAGCTTCGCCTTGTCCAGGCTGCCCGCCCGCTTGACGGCGTCGGCGAAGATCAGCATGGCGTCGAAGGTATTGGCGCCGAAGGCGGACACCGGCTCCTTGTACTTCGCCTCATAGCGCATCTGGTAGTCCTTGACCACGGGCGCCTGCGGGTCGGCATCGGACAGCCGGTCGGCCACTACCGCGGTCGCGGCGGGAATGCGCATGCCTTCGGCGGCCTCGCCCGCCATGGCGACGAAGTCCTTCGACGCGACGCCATGGGAATGGTAGGTCGGCAGTTTCATGTTGAGCTGGCGGTAGTTCTTGCTGGCCACCGCCGGTCCTTGTCCGAGGCCCCAGATTATCAGGGCCTGCGCCGAGGCGTTGCTTCGGATCTTGGTCAACTGCACGGTCATGTCCGGGTCCTTCGCCCCGTACACTTGATCTTCGACGATCTCCAGGCCGTAGGAAGGGGCCACGGCGAGAATCTGTTCGCGGCCCGACTTTCCGAACGCCGAGTCCTCCGACAGCAGGGCGACCTTCTTGAAGCCGCGGGCCTTGATGTCGGCGAACACCTTCTCGGCCGCCATCCGGTCGGTGTGGGGGGTTTTGAACACCCACTTGCGCACCGGGTCGACGATGATGATGGCGCCGGCGTTGGAGATGAACGGGACGTTCGCCTTCTCGGCCAGCGGCAGCGTCGCCATCGTGGTCGCCGTGGTGCTGGCGCCGATCAGGATATCGACGTTGTCGTTCTCGATCAGCCGCTTCGCGAGCGAGGCGGCCTTGTCGGCGGCGCCGCCGTCATCGTACAGGATCATTTCGATCTTGCGCCCCAGAAGGCCGCCCGCGGCGTTGATGCGGGCCACTTCCATCTCCATGGTCTTGCGCGCGGGCTCGCCCAGGAACGAGGCGGGGCCGGTCGTCGACAGGAAGGTGCCGATCTTGATCGGCGGCTCGGCCGCCTGGGACGCGCCGGCGAATGCTGCCAGCGCCATGGCCGCCGCCACCCCGACGGTCAATTTCTTGAGTTGCTCCGGAACGTGTTTCATACTCCCTCCCTCGGATTTATTCGACGGGTTCTTGGTGAGTTGAATCATCAACCGGCGGGGCCGGGCGTGTCAAGACGCCGAGGTTGCAGCGTTGCCGCCTACCGGCCTATCAATCGACGACGAGACTTCGGCTTTAGGACGAGATAACTTCATTCGCGATGGCCAAACCCAAAGCAGCTCAGGCGGCCGATCTCCAGGCGCCTCTCGCGAATTCCCAGGTCGTGCTCGATCTCGAGCGGTATGTGCCGGCCCTGCTGGTGTTTCTGGCCAACAAGATCACCAACGGATCCTCCAACCTCTACCGCAAGCATTTCGGCGTCGGGGTCATCGAGTGGCGCTGCATGGCGCTGCTTGCGCTCGAACCGTGGATCTCGCCCAGCCGCATCTGCCAGGTCATCGGGCTCGACAAGGCCGCCGTCAGCCGGAGCGTTCGCAGCCTGAAGGACAAGGGGCTGGTCGAAGTCCGGTCCAGCACCCAGCGCAGCCGGTTCCTGGAAATCGCACTTACGCCCGAGGGGTGTCGCCTGCAGGATCGTATCATCCGCGTGGCCTTGGAACGGGAGCGGCGGCTGCTGGCCGACATAGCGCCTGAGGAACTCGAATTGCTGGTCGGCATCTTGAACCGTATGCTGCGCCGCATGCCCATCGTTGACCGGCCGATCGACATCCCCGAATAGGGAGTGGCATGGGAATCCAAATGAGTTGATGTTTCAACTCACATGACGTAGAAAAATGAGAAACGCCGAAGCGGGCATGGCAAGAATTCGCAGGCGGCGAGAGAGGGACGGAAACGACATCGGCTGGTCGGCTTGCCTGTGCAAGTCCGTCCGCCCCTGCCTCCCTGATCTCGTTTCGATCGTGTCGGCGACCGGGCGGTCGCCCACCAAAGGGAGGAACTGATGACGAGTACGCAAGGCACTGGACCGGCCTCGGTTTCCATGACCGAAGAGGAACGGCGGCTGGTGGATTTGCTGGCATCCATGGAAGAAGACGAGGCCCTCGCCCTCGCCAACAAGATGCTGCTCCAGGATCACGCGAATCCGATGAGGGTGCTGGACCTGTGCCGCATGGCGATGGACATGGTCGGCAAGCGCTTCGAGGAGGGCGAGTACTTCCTGCCTGAGTTGGTGCTGGCCGGCGAGATGCTCGACCAGGTCTCTGCGGTGGCCAAGCCGCTGATCGACCAGAAGGACGAAGGCGCGCGCCGGAAACTCGGCAAGGTGCTGATCGGCACCGTTCACGGCGACCTGCACGACATCGGCAAGAACATCGTGACCTTCATGCTCGACATCAATGGATTCGAGGTCAAGGACATCGGAGTCGACGTGCCGGTGCGCACCTTCATCGAGGAAATCAATTCCTTTCAGCCCGACGTGGTCGGGCTCTCCGGGTTCCTCACCCTGGCCTTCGACTCGATGAAGGAGACGATCTCCGCCTTCGAGAAGGAGGGCGTGCGCGGCCAGTTCAAGGTGATGATCGGCGGCGGCCAGATCGACGAGACGGTGCGCGCCTACACCGGCGCCGACGCTTTCGGGGTCAACGCCGTCGAGGCGGTCAATCTGTGCCGTAAATGGCTGGAGGCCGCGTGATGGGCGACTCGGGGGAGACCGCGCAGGCGCAAGCGCTCTACGACGCCCGCTGGCGGCGCATCATGGACTGCGTCGCCCTGCGGCAGCCCGACCGCATGCCGGTGGTGATGTACGCGACCTTCTGGCTGGCCAAATACGGCGGCATCACCTTCAAGGAGGCGATGTACGACTATGACAAGGTCGCCGAGATCGCCGAGCGGGCCGTCCTCGAATTCGAACCCGACGGGGTCTCACCTCTTTTCGGCGCCACCGCCCTCGGCCGCATCCTCGAGGCGCTTGACTACAAGCAACTGCAATGGCCGGGGCATGGGGTCGAAGACGACCAGCCCTATCAATACCTTGATCGCGAATACATGAAACCCGAGGAGTACACGGCGCTGCTGCGCGATCCCACGGGTTTCTACCTGAATACCTACCTGCCCAGGATTTTCGGGGTCTTTGAAGGTTTCGAAAACTTCCCGGTCCTCCCCGGCATGTTCTACTTCCGGGCGGTCACCGGCATGCGGGCGTTCGCCAATCCCGATCTGCGCAAGGCGCTTCGGCGGGTGCTCGACGCCGCCGACGAAGTGGACGCCTACGCCAGGCGCGCGGGGGAATGGAACAAGCGGATCAACGGGCTCGGCTACCCGCTGATCAATGGCAGCAACTCCGGCGCCCCCTACGACGTGCTCGCGGACTATTTCCGGGGCGCCACGGGCATGATGAAGGACCTGTTCCGCAACAAGGACAAGCTGCACGAGGCGATCGAGATGATGCGCATCAACTTGACGCGCATGACCATCGCCAACGCACGCGCCTCCGGCAATCCGATCGTCATGCTGCCTATCCACTGGGCGCCCGACGCCTTCATGTCGCCCAAGCAGTTCGAGGAGTTCTGGTGGCCCAGTTTCCGCCAGATGATGCTCGACCTGATCGAGGCCGACCTGATCCCAATGCCGCTGTGGGAGGCCGACTGCACCAAGCGTCTGGAAACCATCGCCGACATTCCCGCCGGGAAGTGCATCTACTGGTTCGAGCGCACCGACATGGTGCGGGCCTTCGAGGTTCTGGGCGATGTGGTGGCGCTGCGGGGCAACCTGTCGCCTTCGCTGATGACCACGGGGCAGCCGGAGGAGGTTGACGCCGCGGTCCGGCACCTTGTCGACAACGTGTGGAACAAGGGCGGAAAGCTGATCCTGGACACCGCGTTCGGCATTCCGGACGAAACCCCGGTCGAGAACGTCCGCGCCATGTTCACGGCCGCCCGCAAGTACGGCGGCTGAGGCGGACATGGCGGTCGCCGGCGACATCGACGTCCTCGCGTCCGCGACGGCGGCGGGCGCGTCACGGCGGCCGTCGTCGCCGGTCGCCGGCCGGCTTCGCGCCGAGGCGCTGACGCTGGCGGCCACCGAGGCTCTGGGGCGCGGCTCCTTCGCGTATCGCATCGTGCCCCTCGACCGCGGTACCGGGAACCTGCTTTGGGTGGAGGGCGAACCCCTGGAGGCGCCGTGGCTGCTGCCGGAGACGGGCAGCCTGACCGCGCTGGCTTGCGGGGTATGCACGCTGGGCCCGGCCCTCGAGGCGCGGGTGCGCGAGCTGTTCGGGCAGGGGCGACGCTCCCTCGCCATGGCCCTGGACAATCTCGGCAATGAACTGCTGTTCGCCCTGTCGCGGCGCATGCAGCATCGGATGATGGCCGAGGTCGGCCACGAGGGCCTGTGTCTGGCCGGCGAACTGCGTTCCGGAGACCCCGGCCTTGCCCTCGAAACGCAGGCCCTGGTCGTCCGCCTGGCGGGCGGCGATACGTTGGGCGTGACTGTCAATTCGGGTGCCATGATGCACCCCGTGAAGAGTGCCTCGGCGGTCTTCGGGGTTGGGGTGGACCTGCCCGAGGCCAAATGGTCGCGCTGCGACGACTGCCGCTCGGCGGCCCGCTGCGCCCATGCCCGCCCGCCGGTTCACGGCGATTGACACGCGTCGTGTTCGACCCGCACCGCACCCACCGCCTGCACTTTCCCGATCTCGGCTGCGAGGTCGCGGGATCGGAGGGCGAAACGCTGTTCCAGGCGGCGCGGCGCGGCGGCGTGCGCATCGTCGGCGCCTGCGGCGGGCGGGGCACCTGCGGTTCCTGCATGGTCCGCGTCGCCCAGGGGCACGTCGAGGACCCCGAGGGCGAGGGATCGGGCGGCCACCACCGCTGGCGGCGCGCCTGCCGGACCAAGGTGCGCGGCGACTGCGTGGTCGAGATCGCCCCGCGGTCTTTGGCCCCGGTCGCGCGGGCCGAAGTCGGGCACGACGATACCCGGCCGCTCGGTCGCGATCCCAGAGTCGCTACGGTGGACGTAACCGTGACTCCGCCCTCGCTGCACGACCCGGTGGCCGACGTCGAGCGGGTAAGGATGGCCCTTGGGCGGCCCGTTTCGGCGGTCGAGCTCCCGGCCGCCCGCCGCCTTCCCGGCATCCTGCGCGGGCACGCGTGGTCGGCGCGGGCGCGCATCATGGGTGACCTGGTGTTCGGCTTCTCCCCACCGGGCGGGGCGACGCTGGGGCTGGCGGTGGATCTGGGCACGACCAACGCCGCGGCTTTCCTCATTGACCTCGAGAGCGGCCGGCGGCTGGCGGCGCTGGGCATCGAGAATCCCCAGGCGAGCTGGGGCGCCGACCTGATCAGCCGCATCAACCACGCCATCCAGGCGGCGAACGGCGCCGAGGACCTGCGCGGCGCCATCGTCGCCGGGCTCAACACCGTCGTGCGCGACCTCTGCCATGCGGTGGGCGCCGATGTCCACGACGTGGTGGATGCGGTGGTCTGCGGCAACACGGCCATGCACCACCTTCTGGCCGGCCTGCCCGTCCATCAGCTCGGCCGTGCGCCCTTCGTCGCCGCGGTGCGGGGCGGCATGGACGTGCGGGCGTCGGACGTGGGGCTGGACATCTGCCCCGGCGCCCGCATCCATCTCGTGGCCAATATCGGCGGTTTCGTGGGCGGCGATCACGTCACCGCGCTGCTCGGCACCGAGCACCGGTGGAGCGGAGTCACCGCCCTCGTCATGGACATCGGCACCAACACCGAAATCTCGCTCCTTTCCGAAGACCGCATCCTGTCGACCTCCTGTCCCTCGGGGCCGGCGCTGGAGGGCGGCCACATCTCATGCGGCATGCGCGCCGCCGACGGGGCGATCGAGCGGGTGGCGGTGGTGGATGGTCGGGTCGCCGTCAAGACGATCGCGAACAAGAAGGCCATCGGGCTGTGCGGGTCGGGGGTGCTCGACGCCGTCGCGGTCCTGCATGGGGCGGGTATCGTCGATCACGGCGGACGCCTGATCGCCTCGCATCCCGACGTGGGCGAGGCCGCCGGTGCGCGCTTCGCCAGGCTGGCGCCCGAGGTGCATTTCACCCAACACGACATCCGCGCCGTACAGCTCGCCAAGGCGGCGATTCGCACGGCGACCGACTTGCTCCTTCGCCAAGCCGGCTTGTCCGCCGCCGCCGTCGATCGCTTCATCATCGCCGGCGCCTTCGGCAGCTATGTCGACATCGGCAGCGGGGTGGCGATCGGTATGTTCCCCGATCTGCCCCGCGAGCGCTTCGAGCAGGTGGGCAACGCCGCCGGCCTGGGCGTCTGCCGCATGCTCACCGACCGCGCCGACATGGCGCGGGCCGAGGAGCTGGCGCGGCGGGCGATCTATGTCGAACTCAACACCATTCCCGAATTCCAAAAGGAATTTCTCAAGAACATCCGGTTCCCCGCGACCCCGCAATAAGGAAAACCGACCGTGAGCACGCCCAATTTCTTCGACATCCAGATCATCGGCGAGCGCATCAATCCGGGATTCAAGAGCACGAAGGCGCTGTTCGATACGTCCGACATTCCCGGCATCCAGGCGCTGGCCGTCAAGCAGGCCGAGGCCGGCGCCGACTATCTCAACGTCAACGTCGGCGCGCGGGCGCAGACAGAGCCGGAATTCATGGCCGAAGTGATCCGGGCCATCCAGGCGGTCGTGGACGTACCGCTGTCGTTCGATTTCCCCAGCCTTTCAGTCCAGGAGTTGTGCCTGAAGAACTATGACGCGGCCAAGGCTCGCGGACGCCTGCCGATCGTCAATTCGGTCACCGAGCATCGCTGGGACCTGATGGACCTGCGCAAGGATTTCGCCTTCAAGGTCATCGTGATGACGTCCGAGCGCGTCGAGAACGGAGTTGCCAAGGGCAACAAGACGGCCGACGAGGCGGCGTCCACCGCCCGCCGCGCGGTGCTGCGTCTGCGGGACGAATACGGCATGGCGGCCGACGACATCTTCCTCGACATGTCGGTCAGCGCCATCGTCGCCGACACCGAAGGCCTCAACCGCGCCACCATCGACGCCATCCGCCGCATCGGCGCCGATCCCGACCTCGCGGGAGTCCATATCATGGGCGGGTTGTCCAACATCGGCCAGCAGTTGCCGCCGAAGGCCGCCGACGGTTCCGATCTCAAGCACGGCCTGGAATGCGCCTTCCTCACGCTCACCGTACCTTACGGTTTCGACACGGTGCTCGGCACGCCGTGGCGCGGCTACGTCCCCTTGCCCGACGACAACTACGTTCTCGCCAACTACCGGAACTTCCTCGAACAGACCGGCACCAACGCCATCCGCGCGGTGCGCAAGCTCTACCGGGCCTGACGCCCATGGACGCCGCCGACCGTTTCGCCGTCGTCGTGAATGGATGGTTCGACGGCGAACGCCGCCGGTCCGGCGGCCCGACGACCCTGCTGGTGGAGGGCGGCATCCTCGCCGACCTGTCCGCGGGCGATGACGGCGGGGCTTTGGCAGCCCAGGGCATCCCCGTGGCGCGAGGCGACTTCCTGATTCCCGGGCTGATCGACACCCACGTCCACCTGTTCCTGGATGGTGCTCCCACCGACGCTGGGGTTCGCGCGCAGCACCTCAAGCAGCCGGTCGAGGCGCTGACGGAGACCGCGCGGGCCAGCGCGCGGCAGGCTCTGGCCGCGGGCGTCACCCTGGTACGCGACGCCGGCGACCGGCACGGGATCAACCACGCCATTCGGCGGGAAGCACGCGAGCGTCCTGACACTTTGGCGCAGGTGCGTTCCGCCGGCGTCGGGCTGAAGCGCCCCAAGCGCTACGGCGCCTTCATGGCCAGGGACGTGATCGATGAAAACGACATCGTCCGATCGGTACCGGAACTGGCTGCCGCTGCGGACGAGATCAAGCTCATCCTCTCCGGCATCATCGACTTCGAGGCCGGCGCGGTGACCGACGAGCCGCAGTTCTCCGGCCCCGAGGCCCGGCTCGTGGTCGAGACGGCGCGCGCCTGCGGCCGAGCCACCTTCGCACATTGCAGCGGGCCGAAGGGGCTGACGGTGGCCGTCGAGGCGGGCGTCGCTTCCATAGAGCACGGCTTTTTCATGAGCCGCCCCATTCTGGCGCGGATGGCGGAAAAGGGGATTGCCTGGACCCCGACCTTCTGTCCCGTCCACTTCCAGTGGGCGCATCCCGAGGCGGTCGGCTGGTCGCCGGCGACGGTGGACAACCTACGGCGCATCCTCGACGGCCACCGCGAGCATCTGGCCATGGCCGCCGACATGGGCGTGCGGCTGCTGATCGGCACCGATGCCGGCAGCATGGGTGTCGTCCACGGCGCTGCCATATTCGACGAGATCGACCGCTTCCTCGAGGCCGGGCTGCCGCTCGAAGCGACCTTGGCCGCCGCGACCGCGGCGCCGCGCCGGCACTTCGGGATGCGCCACGCCCGGCTGGAGAAGGGGGCGCCTTTCGACGCGGTCCTTCTGGAAAAATCTCCATTCGACGATCCGGCCGCGCTCAGGCGCCCGCAGCGGGTGTGGAGTGCCGGATGCGCAGCGTGAAGGCGGTTCTGCGGCGCCTCGTGGCGCGCGGCGAGGCTTTCCTGAAAGGCGCGGCGTTCGACTGCCGGGCCTGCGGCCAGTGCATCCTCCCCCGGACCGGCCTCATCTGCCCGATGAGTTGCCCCAAGGGCCTGCGCAACGGCCCCTGCGGCGGCACCATCGGGGGCATGTGCGAGGTCTATCCCGACAAGGAATGCGTCTGGGTCCGCATCCACCGCCGCACCGGCGGGACCATCGGCGAAGTCCCGGTCCTCAATCCCTCGCCCGATTCGGCCCTGTTCTTCACCTCGTCCTACGCCAACCGGTTCACCGGCCTGGACCGGCCCGGCACCACGCCGCTGCGCTATCTCGACCTCCCGGCCGACCAGTTCGAGGGGCCGGCGGCCACCCGCTCGCGCCTCGAGGCCGCATTGAGATCGGGTCGCTTCGTCAAGACCTGCGAAGTGCGCTCGCCGCGCAATGCCGATCTCGGCCGGCTCGCCCGCGAGATCGAGCACATTCGGGGCCACTTCGACGCCGTCAACGCCACCGCCTATCTCAACGGCAAGCCCTCGCTGCCGGCGGCGCGGACCTGCGCGGAACTGCTGCGCTTCGGCGTCGAGCCGGTGTGCCAGTTGACCTGCCGCGACCAGACCAAGACCTCGTTCGTCTCGGAACTGATCGCCAATGACGCCAACGGCATCCACAACGTGCTGTGCCTGACCGGCGATTCCTATGCCGGAAACCCGCGCATCAAGCAGGTCTTCGACATGGACTCGTCGTTGATGGTCTACGAGGCGCGGCATCTGCGCGAAACCGGCGTGATCCACTTCACCGGCGAGGCCGTGAAGGCGCCGCCGCGGCCCTTCATCGGGGTGGCGATAAATCCGTTCTCCACGCCCCCCGAGATGCCCATCCGGCGGCTGATGCAAAAGGCCGCCGCCGGGGCGGATTTCGTGCAGACCCAACTGGTGTTCAACCTTCCTGCCTTCGAGGCGTTCATGCGCCGCTACTGCGACGCCGGCCTGCACCGCAGGCTGTTCCTGCTGGCCGGGGTGCCGGTGGTGATTTCCAAGTCGGCGATGGAGATGATTCCCCGCGTTCCCGGGGTCGACTACCCGCCCGAGGTGCGGCGGCGCCTGGAGGGCGCGGCGGACCTCCGGGCCGAGGGCTGCCGCCTTGCCCGCGAAACGATCGACGCGGTGTCCCGCATGCCCGGAGTGCGCGGGGTCCATCTGATGCTGTTCGGCGCCGACCATTCGGTGCTGCCGGACGTGGCGGCCGGCTTCTGAGTCATGCCGTCCGCGGCCGCCGCAACAAATCGCGGCTGGCGAGAAGGGCGCCCCCGGCGATCAGCAGGCAGGCGGCCCATACCGTCCAATGCCCCTCCGCCGCGCCCATCGCCACCAGCAGCAGGGTCGACGCCGGCGGCGTCAGATAGGACAGCGCCCCCAGCAGGCGGATGTCGCCGTGCTTGACGCCATGATCCCACACGAAGAAGGCCGCCCCCACCGGGCCGAGGCCGATCAGCGCCAGCGCCGTCCAGCCCGAGAGCGCGGTCGGCCACACCGTGGTTTCGAAGATCATGTGGCACAGGCCGGCCAGTGCCGCGGTGGCCAGGCAGAACCCGGCGACGGCGTCGGTGGGCACGTGGCCGAAGCGACGGCTGAGCACCGAATAGCCGGCCCAGGTGACGGCGCAGGCCAGCGCCGAGAGATAGCCGGGCAGGTGGTCGGCGCGGATCGCCACCTGCCCGCCGCGCGTCACCAGCAGCGCCGTCCCCGCCAGGCCGACCAGGGCTCCCGCCGCGTGCCACCAGCGCAGCCGAACCCCAGGTAGAAGGGCCGATAACAGAACGATCAGCAGCGGCCAAAGATAATTGATCAGGTTCACCTCGACGGCCGGCGCGAGCCGAAACGCGAGGAAATAGAAGAAGTGATAGCCGAACAGCCCCCCGATGCCCAACAGCCACACCCGCCAGGACTGGCGCAGCTGGTCGAGCGGATTGCGGCCCCGCAAGAGCGAGGCGGCGGCGCCCACCAGGAAGGCAATCGTGAAGGCCACGGCCACCAACTGGAACGGCGGCACGGCGCGGCTGTACACGGCAAGCGGGGCGAGGGTCGCCCACATGACGATGGCCAAGACACCGATGCCGGTGGCGCGGCGAGATGCGTGGTGTTGGTCGGGACGGCGTGGGGCGCTCATGGCCCATTGGTAGCCGTCCTGCGGCGGCGGTGCCAGTCTTAGGCGGCGGTAGGGACGAAGGGCCGGCGGCGGTTTCACCGCCGGCCCTTTGCCGTGTTGGCTACTTGACGAGTTGGAAATCGCCGTTCTTGACCACAAGCATCACGCGGGCGCGCCCGTCGAGGCCGTAGTGGTCGGTGGGGGTGTAATTGTACACGCCCTGACTGGCGGCCACCTCCTTGTTGCTCTCGATTGCGTCGCGCAGGGCGGCGCGGAACTCGGGCGTGCCTGGCTTGGCCTTCTTGAGCGCCACCGGAATGGCGCGCTTCAGAATCTCCATGGCGTCCCACATATGGGCACCGAACTGCGTGCGCAGGCCCGGCGCGAACTTCTCCTCGTAACCCTTGACGAATGCGACGCCGGGGGCCTTGGTGAGGGCGTCGTCAGGCTGGCCCTCCGCCAGCATCACCGGACCCGAGGCCAGGATGGCGCCTTCCGCCGCCTTGCCGGCGACGCGGATGAAATCTTTCGTGACCGCGCCATGGGTCTGGTAGATCAGCCCCTGATAGCCGCGCTCGCGCAGGGCGATCTGCGGCAGGGCCGCGCCGGTGCCCGAGGCGCCGACCAGCACCGCGTCGGGGCGCGCCGCGACCAGCTTCAACGCCTGTCCGGACACCGACGTGTCGGCACGCGCATAGCGCTCGTCCGCCACCACCTTGATGCCCATTTGGGCGCCGGTGGTGTTCAGTTCCTTTATCCACAGGTCACCCCAGGAATCCGAGAACCCGATGAAGCCGACGGTCTTCACCTTGTTCTTGGCCATGTGGTCGAAGATGCCTTCGGCCATCAGCGAGACCTTTTGCGGCAGCACGAAAGTCCACTTGTCGCGCCCCGGCGTCAGCGGTACCGGCGAGCCGGCGAAGTGGGGCGTTCCGGTCTCGAAGGCGACGCCGCCGACCGCCACGGATGCCGGGGTTATGGCCGAACCGATGATGACGTCGGCCTTGTTCTCGCTGACCAGCCGGCGGGCGTTGGTGGTGGCCGCCGAGGGGTCGCCTGCGTCGTCGAGCAGGATGACGTTGAGTTTCTCGCCCGCGATCTCGGTGGGCCACAGGGCGGCGGTGTTGCGCATGGGAATGCCCAGCGCGGCGGCGTTGCCGGTCGACGGCAGGGTCACGCCAATGGTGACGTCGGCAACCGCCGGCTGCGCGACGACCGACATCAGGGCGAGGATCGATGCCACCCCCGCCATCGTTGATGCGTACTTTCTTTTCATTGTGCTTCCTCCCTTTCTTGCAGATATTCGGATACTCGTGAATTCCTCCTTCATCGTCATTCCCGCGAAAGCGGGAATCCATTCAGGGTCAGGGGTTATGGACCCCCGCTTTCGCGGGGGTGACGAAGAATCCTTCGACCATCGAAACAGGGGCCATCACTCGATGCCGATCACACGCGGCGAACAGGGCACCTGGTACAACTCGTCGACCGCGTCCGCCCGATGGCGCAGGACGGCGGACTGGTTGATCGATCCCTTGTCGGTGATTTCGCCGAGGTCGATGGACGGCGGCGTGTCGAGCAGGATGGCGCGCACCACCCGGTTCGAGGTTCCCGTACTGGTCCGCGCCAGGGCGATCAGCTTGTCGCGGAACGCTTGGCGCAGCACCGGGTCCCCGACGATGCGCCCCAGCGGGGCGTCGGCCGGCAGGCCGCAGAACTCGCGGCAGGCGTCCACGTCGGGGAACACCAGCACCGCCACCTCGTCGCGGTTCAGCCCGGCCACCACCACGTCCTTGACGAAGGGGGCGCAACCGACGATCAGCCGGGCGCGCAGGGGGCCAACGCTGACCCAGGTTCCGCTGGCCAGTTTGAAGTCTTCGGAAATTCGTCCGTCAAAGGCGAAGCCCTGGGTGATGTCGGCCTCGTCCACGAACCTCAGGGCATCCCCGAAGCGGTAGTAGCCCTCCTCGTCGAAGGCCTTGGCGGTCAGGTCCGGCCGTCGCCAGTAGCCGGGCGTGACGTTGGGGCCGATCACCCGCGCCTCCAGCTTGCCGTTCACCGGCACCAGCTTCAGCGAGTTGCCGGGAACCGGCAGGCCGACATGGCCCGAGCGGCTGTTCTCCGGCGTCACCGACAGCGAGAAGGGGGCCGTCTCGGTGGCACCCAACCCGGTCAGCATCGGCACCCTGGCCCCGACCGTTTCGACGGCCAGGTCGTCAAGGGCAGCCCAGACATGGGCTGAGAGGCCGGCCCCGGCGAAGAAATTGGCCTGCAGGCGGCTGAAGAAATGTTCGCGGAACCGCCGGTCGCCGCGCAGATGCGGCACCAGCATCTCGTACCCCTTGGGCACGTTGAAATAAACGGTGGGCGCGATGTCGCGGAGATTGCGCACCGTCTGGGCGATCCCCTCGGGGGTCGGCTTGCCATCGTCGATGTAGAGCGAGCCGCCGTTGAACAGCACCAGACCCACGTTGTGATTGCCGCCGAAGGTATGGTTCCAGGGCAGCCAGTCGACGATCGCCGGCGGTTCATCCTTGAGGAAGGCCAGGGTCTCGCGCAGCATCACCTGGTTGCTGCACAGCATGCGGTGGGTGGTGATCACCGCCTTGGGCATGTCGGTGGAGCCCGAGGTCAGCAGGAACTTGGCAATCGTTTCCGGCCGCACGGCGTCGTGAGCCTGGTCGACCTCGGTGGTGGCGGGCGTCGCCAGGAGGTCGGACAGCGGTGTGGCGGCGCGATCCAACAGGTTGCCTGTGCGGGTCGTGACCTCCACCTCAGGCGGTATCGCGGCGGCGATCGCCCGGGCGAATGCGCGGCCGTCGGAGGCGTAGACCAGGCCCGGCGTCAGCAGCTCGACCACGTAACGCAGCCGGCCGAAGTCCTGCGACACCAGCGAGTAGGCCGGCGATACCGGCGCGTAGGGCACGCCGACGTGGTGTGCGGCCAGCGCCAGCAGGGCGTGTTCGATCTCGTTGCCCGACAGGATCAACAACGGGCGTTCGGCCGACAGACCTCGCTCGAGCAGGGCCTTGCCCAGCCGGCGCACCATCGACTGGGCCTCGCCGTAGGTGACGCTTCGCCATGCCCCATGCTCGTCGCGTTGCGCAAGGAACACGCGGCTCGGCGCCAGTTCGGCCCACTTGGTGAGGGGATCGGTCATCCGTTCCGGATAGGCGGCGAGGGGAGCTTGCGGGACGACGTAGACGGTGCCGTCGGGGCGCCGGTCCACGTCGACCGTGATCGTGCCCATCCGCAAGTCCTTCATGGGATGCGCCGGTTGCGCGTTCATTTCTCCTCCCGGTCGGCCGTCTTCTCGCGACAGCTCGATCTTTCTCAGCTTTTGGGGGCCACCACCTTGAGCCCGCGCTTCTCCAAGAACTCGCGCATGCGCCCCTTGGCGTCCTTGTCGCTCTGGGCGATGGCGGCCATCAGCGCTTCGGTCATGTATCCGGTCGCTGGATCGGCCTCGGCGATGCGCGGGAGGGCGTGGATGACGGCGAGGTTGGACACCGGCGCGTTGCCGGAGATCCTGCGCGCCAGGTCGCGCGCCTTCGCCGCCCCTTCGCCATCGGCCACCAGGTATTGAGCCAATCCGATGGCGTAGCCCTCCTCGGAATCATAGGTGCGACCGGTAAGCATCATGTCCATCATGCGGGCCACGCCGATCAGGCGCGGCACCCGCACCGAGCCGCCGCCGCCGACGAACAGCCCTCGCTGTCCCTCCGGCAGGGCATAGTAGGTCGAGCGCTCGGCGACGCGGATATGGGCGGCGCAGGCCAGTTCCAGGCCACCACCGATGACCGCGCCCTTGAGCGCCGCCACCACCGGCACTCGGCCGAACTGGATCTTTTCGAACACCCGATGCCACATGCTGGAATGCGCGATACCCCCCACTGCGTCGTAGTCGGCGAGTTCGGCCAGGTCGAGGCCGGCCGAGAAATGCTCGCCCTCGCCCTCGAGCACCACCGCCTTGATCTCCGCAGGGAGCGTCGTGAAAACCTCTTCGAGGCCCAGGATGGTGGGGTCGTTCAGCGCGTTGCGCTTGGCCGGCCGGCACAGCCGGACGATCAGCAACTCACCGTCGCGCTCGATGGCGAGCGAGGCGGGAAGGGGGGTCCGGGGCTGGGATTGCTCTGGCATTTCCGTTCTTCAATAACTGTTATAGTTGATAACTTTCTGGCCGGATTGTCAACGTCTGACGGCGGTGCCGAGGGCTCACGCCTGCTTCGTCAGGCCTAGCAGGCGCGCCGCGTTCTCCTTGAGGATGAGCGGCCGCACCTCGTCCTTGATGGGGATTTTCGCGAAGTCGTCGAGCCAGCGATCCGGGGTGATCAGCGGAAAGTCCGATCCGAACAGCATTTTGTGCTTGAGCAGAGTATTGGCGTACTGAATCAGGATCGTCGGGAAATATTTCGGCGACCAGCCCGACAGGTCGATGTAGACCTGCGGCTTGTGCGTGGCCACCGACAATGCCTCCTCCTGCCACGGAAAGGACGGGTGGGCGAGGATGATGGGCATGTCGGGGAAATCGGCGGCGACGTCGTCGATATGCAACGGGTTCGAGTATTTCAGGCGCACCCCGCCGCCACCCGGCATGCCGGCGCCGACCCCGGTCTGGCCGGTGTGGAACAGTGCCGGCAGCCGGTGCTCGGCGATCACCTCGTACAGCGGATAGGCCATGCGGTCGTTGGGATAGAAGGCCTGCACCGAGGGGTGGAACTTGAAGCCGCGCACCCCGTACTCAGCGATCAATCGCCGCGCCTCGCGCACGCCCATCTTGCCCTTGTGCGGGTCGATGCTGGCAAACGGGATCATCACGTCGCGGTTTTGCGCGACCAGTTCGGCGACCTCGTCGTTGGGCACGCGATGCAGGCCGGTGGCGCATTCGCTGTCGACCGGAAAGATCACGCAGGCCATCTTGCGTTCGCGGTAATAGGCGGCGATCTCGGGCACGGTCGGCTGCCCGGCGGTATTCTTGAAATACCTCCGCTTGGCCTCTTCCATCGCTTCCCGCTCTTCGTCGGTGGGCAGGCGGCAGGAGGTTTCGGCATGGGTATGCACGTCGATGGCGACGAGTTCGTCCAGGTTCATGGCGGCTTCTCCACCCTCTCTCAATGGGCGCCCAGGCCGAGATAGCTCTCGATCACGCGCGGGTCCGCCGCGAGGTCGCGCGCCGGCCCCTCGCGGGTTACGCTGCCCAACTCGATCACGTAGCCGTAGTCCGAAATCTCGAGCGCGGCGCGCGCGTTCTGCTCGACGAGTAGAATCGATACGCCCGCCTCGCGCAGCGAGACCACGATCTCGAAGATGGCCTCGGTGATGCGTGGCGCCAAGCCCAGGCTGGGCTCGTCCAGCATCAGCAGGCGCGGCCGCGCCATCAGGGCGCGCCCCATCGCCAGCATCTGCCGTTCGCCGCCCGATAGTGTGCCCGCGATTTGCCGCCGCCGTTCCTTTAGGCGGGGAAAACGCTGATACACCCGCTCCAGTGCCGCCGTCCGCTCCGCCGCCGGGGTGCGGAAACCGCCCAGGATCAGATTGTCCTCGACCGTCATGGTGGCGAACAGTTCACGCCGCTCCGGCACCAGCGACAGGCCCGCCGCAACGCGCTGTTCGATGCCCTGGCCGGCCAGCAAGGCGCCGTCGAAACGGATATCGCCGGCGCTTGGCATCACGCCCATCAGGGCATTGAGCAGGGTCGTCTTGCCGGCGCCGTTGGCGCCGATGACCGAGACGATGGCCCCTTCGGCGACGGTCAGTCCGATGCCGCGCACGGCCTCGACCTTGCCGTACGACACCGAGAGGTCGCGGACGTCAATTAACGGCGATCTCATGGGCGACGCCCCCCAGATAGGCCTCGATCACGGCCGGGTCGCGGCGTACGGCGGCGGGGCTACCCTCGGCGATCTTGGTGCCGAAGTCGAGCACCACGATGCGGTCGGTCAGCCCCATGACAAAGCTCATGTCGTGCTCGACCAACAGAATGCTCATCCCCTCGTCGCGCAGCGTGCGCAGCAGGTCGGCCAGTTTTTCCTTCTCGAGGTGCCGCAGGCCGGCGGCCGGCTCATCGAGCAAAAGCAGGGCAGGGTCGAGGCTGAGGGCGCGGGCGATCTCCACGATACGCTGCTGGCCCAGCGCCAGGCTGCCGGCCGGGCGGTGCATCACCTCGCCCAGGCCGACGCGCTCGATCTGCCGCGCCGCCTCGTGCAGCAGCCGCGCCTCGTCGGCCCGGTCCAGCCGCGCCAGGGCGCGCAGCATGCCGGCCTTGCCACGCAGATGCGCACCCAAGGCGACGTTCTCGAGCACCGTCATGTCCGGGCGCAGCTTGACGTGCTGGAATGTCCGGGCGACACCCAGCGCCGCGATGGCGCGGCTGGGCTTGCCGCCGATGGGGCGGCCGGCGAAGTGGACCTGGCCGGCCGACAGCGGGCTGACGCCGGTCATCAGGTTGAACAGCGTGCTCTTGCCGGCGCCGTTGGGCCCGATCAGCCCGGCGATCTCACCGGCGCGTACCGCGAAGGTGACGTCGTTGACGGCGATGAGGCCGCCGAAGTTCTTGGATACCCCGTCGACCGACAGGATCGCGCCGTCGGGCGGCGGGGCGGCCCGCCTCGGCAGGGCCGCCGCCGCGGCCGGCCTCGGTCGCTCGCGCCGCTCCGGCACGAGTCGGAGGAGCAGGGGCCAGAGGCCCTGCGGGGTTCTCTGGAGAAGAAGCACGATCAGGGTGCCGAAGACGATCGCCTCGTAATTGCCCTGCATGCCCAGGAGCTGGGGCAGGACGCGTTGCAGGCCGTCCTTCAGCAGCACCACGAAACCGGCCCCCAGCACCGCGCCCCAGACGTGACCGGCGCCGCCCAGTACCGCCATGAACAGGTATTCGATGCCGGCGTAAATCCCGAACGGGGCCGGACTGATGGCGCGCTGCAAATGGGCGTAGAGCCAGCCCGAAACCGCCGCCAGAAGCGCCGCGTAGACGAACACCGCCAGCTTGACCCGCCCGGCGTCGATGCCGAAGGATTCGGCGACCACGGCGCCGCCGCGCAGGCTGCGAATGGCGCGGCCCATGCGCGAGTCGAGCAGATTGATGGTCATCAGCGCGGCGACGATCACGCACAGCCAGATCACGTAATAGATCGAGCGCTCGTCCATGAGCGGGTAGCCGAACACGGTCAGCGGCGGAATGGCGCCGATGCCGTCGTGCCCGCCGATGAATTCCAGTTGGCCGAACAGGTAGTAGAGGCTGAGGCCCCAGGCGATCGTGCCCAGCGGCAGGTAGTGGCCGGACAGGCGCAGCGTGACGAGCCCGAGCACGACCGCGCTTGCCGCCGTCACCGCCATTCCCGCCGGCAGGGTCAGCCAGGGCGAGGCGCCGTAGACGGTGGTGAGGTAGGCCGTCGTGTAAGCGCCGAAGCCGGTAAACGCCGCCTGGCCGAACGAGGTCAAGCCACCGACGCCGGTCAGCAGCACGAGGCCAATCGCGACCAGGGCGCCGAGGCCGATGTAATTCATCAGCGTTATCGCGAACACCGGCATGCCCGGCGCCATCGGCAGGGCAGCGAGGACGAGCAGGAAAACGAGCAGAAGATGCTTGCGCTCCATCACTCCTCCTCGTCCTCGACATGGTGGGTGACCAGCGAGCGCCAGATCAGCACCGGGATGATCAGCATGAAGACGATGATCTCCTTGAACGGGCTGGCGTAGAACGAGGCGAAGGCCTCGACCAGCCCGACCCCCAGCGCTGCCGCCGCCGCCAAGGGGAAGCTGACCAGCCCGCCGATGATGGCGGCGATGAACCCCTTGAGGCCGATGATGAAGCCGGTGTCGTAATACACGGTGGTCATCGGCGCCAGCAGCACCCCCGACACCGCGCCCATCGCCGCCGCCAGGGTAAAGGCCACCTTGCCAGACAGCGTGGTCGGTATGCCGACAAGCCGCGCGCCCAGGCGGTTGACGGCGGTGGCGGCCAGCGCCTTGCCCCACAGGGTGCGGCTGAAGAAGAGGTACAGCCCGCCCATCAGGCCGATGGCCAGCGCGTAGACGCTCAGGCTCTGCCCGGTCACCAGCAGCGGCCCGATCTCGAACATGTCACCCGACAGCGGCGAGGCGCGCAGGCCCTCGGGCCCGAAGAACACCAGCGAAAGCCCGGTCAGCGCCAGGTGGATGGCCACCGCGGCGATGAACAACACCAGGATCGACGCCTCGGCCATCGGCTGAAAGGCGAAGCGGTAGAGATACGGCCCCATCGGCGCCACCATCACCACGGTGAGGAGCGACGCCAGCAGCGGCCCGGGCTTGCTGGGAGCGATGAGGATGACGGCAACAGCGATGGCGGCGGGAAGCAGCACCTTGCTCGCCGCCTCGAGTGCCACTTTCCGCGCCGTCATCGCGCGCCGGCTGGAATACATTTCGACCGCGAAGGCGGCGAGGCCGAAGCACAACAGCAGCCACACGGTGCCCGGCACCACGCCGATCTCCAGCATGGCGTAGGTCAACGCGCCGAACGCGACGAACTCGCCTTGGGGAATGAACAGGATGCGGGTGACCGCGAACACCAGTACCAGGGCCAGCGCCAGCAGGGCGTAGATCGCGCCGTTGGTCGCGGCATCCTGCAACAGGAAGGAAAAGATGGTAGCGTCCATGATGATCGCTCTGGCCGCCGCCTCACGCCGTCGGCGGAGCGTGCGGGTCCGTCGCGCGACGCGCGCCGGAGATGCGATTGCGGTACATCCTTCCTCCCTTTTTATGTAATATGTGATAACAGTTATTTCCAATATCATCAAGGCGAGACGGCGCTACAGATCATGACTCCACCAGATGGCTCCGGGGTGGCGCGGACCCGCCGCCGCCAGGCGGACAAGGCCCCATCGCCGCCGACGGGCGCCGGCGAGCGCGCGATCGATATGGGCGGGCTGCCCGACTTCATCGGCTACGCCCTCCGTCGGGCGCAGATCCGGGTGTTCGAAGACTTCATCCGGTCGCTTGCCAAGCTCGACGTTTCGCCGGCGCAGTTCAGCGTCCTGCTGGTCATCGACCGCAATCCCGGACTCAAGCAGTCGCAGGTCAGCGCCGTGCTTGGCATCCAGCGCACCAATTTCGTTGCCATGGTGGACGAACTGGAGCGCCGCGGCCTCGTCGTCCGGCAGGCGGTGCCCAACGACCGGCGCTCGCATGCCCTGGTGCTTACCGACCACGGTCGCGAGAACCTGCGCAAGGCGGCCAAGCTTCAGGCGAAGCACGAACGCCGCCTCGGCGAGCGGCTCGGCGAGGGCGGGCGCGAGGCTTTGCTTCGCCTGCTCCGCGCCCTGGCTTCGACTTAGATACGGCCTTCCAATCCGGCGGCGACTCCCCCACGTTACCGTGGGATGACGCAGCCCTTCCTTCTCCGCCGCCGCGATTTCGTACGCCTGCTGGGGGCCGGTGGCGCGGCGAGCCTGTTTCCCGGCGCGCCCCGCGCCGCGGGGCCGCTCGTCCGGGCCCTTCCTTCGAGCGAGGAGTCGTTGCCCTTGGTCGGACTTGGCTCGTGGATCACCTTCAACGTCGGCGATGATCCTGCGGCCCGGAACGACTGCGCGCGGGTCATGGAGGCGTTCTTTGCCGCTGGCGGCCGCATGATCGACTCCTCGCCCATGTACGGGTCGTCGCAGTCGGTGATCGGCTACGGCCTAAGCAAGCTGGGCATGCGCGAGGCGGTGTTTTCCGCCGACAAGGTGTGGACCGGTTCGGGCCGGCGCGGGCCCACGCAGATCGAGGAGTCGCGGCGGCAGTGGGGCGTGCCGCGCTTCGACCTGTTGCAGGTCCACAACCTACTGGCCTGGGAGGAGCACCTGCCCATCCTGTTCGGGATGAAGGCCGAGGGCCGGTTGCGCCATGTCGGCATCACCACCTCCGAGGGCCGTCGGCACGGCGAGTTCGTGCGCATCATGGAAAGCCAGCCCCTCGATTTCATCCAGGTCACCTACAATCCGCTCGACCGCGAGGTCGAGCGGCGCATCCTGCCGCTGGCGGCCGAGCGTGGAATCGGGGTCATCGTCAACCGCCCCTTCCGCCAGGGCGCCCTGACGCGGACCCTGGAGGGCGAGCCGCTTCCCGGCTGGGCGGCCGACATCGGCTGCCGCACCTGGGCACAAGCGATCCTCAAGTTCATCATCGCCCATCCCGCCGTCACCTGCGCCATTCCGGCGACCACGCGGGTCGACCACGCGCGCGAGAACATGGCCGCCGCCATCGATCCACTCCCCGATGCGAAGTTGCGCCGGCGCATGGCCTCCGACATCGAAAAACGGGCATGAGCGCGTGGTGGACCTACGCCCCAGGGGACCTCTTGCTGTTCTCGGAGCGCACCTACTACCGGATGTTCGAACTGCACAACGCCGCCCTGTGGCCGGCGCAGGTGGTGGCGCTGGCGCTGGCGCTTGCCGTCGCCCTGCTGATGGCGTCTGGATGGGGGCATCGCGTGCGGGCGGTCGGCGCGGTGATCGCCGCGTGCTGGTTGTTCGTGGCGTGGACCTTCCTGCTTGGCCGCTACGCCGCCATCAACTGGGTGGCGCCCTGGTTCGCGGCGCTGTTCATCGTCGAGGCGGCGCTGTTCGCGGCGGTGGCGGTGGCCGGCCGGCCGGGCGCGCTCGGCGGACGCTGGGGGCCCGCCCAGGTCGTCGTGTTCGCCGCCGCGGTGCTGGCCCAACCGGCGGCCGGACTGCTGGCCGGGCGGCCGTGGCGGCAAGCCGAGATCTTCGGATTGGCGCCCGATCCCACGGCGATCGCCACCCTCGGGCTTCTGGCGGTGGCGCCGCGCGGCAGCCGATGGCTGCTTCTGCCGTTGCCGGTGCTGTGGTGTGCGGTCAGCGGCGCCACCCTTTGGACGATGGGTGCCCCCGACGCGTGGCTGGCGCCCACCGCTGCCGCGTTCGCCATGGTGGCGCCCCCGTTGCTCCGCGGAAGAACGGCTGGGGTGTGAGCCCGTCTCGTTCAGGTATTGGCGAAGACGTCGGCGAAGGCGGCGGGCTCGACGGGAGGGCTTATGAGGAAGCCCTGGTAGGTGTCGCAGTGGTGATCGATCAGGAAGCGGCGGTGCGCCTCGGTCTCGACGCCTTCGGCCAGCACCTCCAACCCTAAGCCCTTACCCATGGCTATGATGGCGCCGGTGATGGCGGTGCTCTTCAGATTTTCCGGGATTTCCCTGACGAAGCTTCCGTCGATCTTCAGCTTGTCCACGGGCAACTGGGCGATGTAGTTCAGCGACGAGTACCCCGTCCCGAAGTCGTCGATCGCCAGCCGCACGCCAAGGCTCCTCAACTCGTGGAGGACGGCGAGGGTCTGCTTCGAGGCGTGCACCATCGCCGTCTCGCAGATTTCCAGTTCAAGACGCGACGCCGGAAGTCCGGTCGTTTGGAGAACCTGCCGGACGGACCCGACAAGGTCATCCTGCCTTAACTGGTGGGCCGAGAGGTTGACGGCCATTGTGTCCAGTTCGATACCGGCGCGGAGCCAAGCGACGGCCTGTGCGCAGGCCGTCTCTAGCACCCATGCTCCCAGCCGTACGATCAGGCCGGTTTCCTCGGCGACGGGAATGAACTGCGCCGGGGGAATGAGGGGGCCGTCGGGCGGCTGCCATCGCACCAGCGCCTCGGCGCCGATCACGCGACCGGTGGCCGCCGATACCAGCGGTTGGTAGTGCAGCACCAGTTCCTCGCGGTCGAGCGCGTGGCGCAACTGGGTTTCTAGGGTCAGCCGTTCGCTGGCCTGTTTGGTGAAATCGGTGGAGTAGAAGCGGCAGATCCCGCCGCCGAACCGTTTCGCCTCGGCGACGGCGGCGTCGGCGTTCCGCATCAGCTCGTCGGCCGTGGCGGCGTCCTTGGGGAAGATCGTGATGCCGACACTGGCGCTCAGATAGGCCTCCACGCCGGTGGATAGAACGATGGGCGGCGTCAACGTGGCCAGCAAATCGCTGGCCGCGATCGCCGCGGCGTCGGGGCCGGCGATCTCTTCGAGCACCACCATGAATTCGTCGCCGCCCAGGCGGCCAAGGGTGTCTCCCTCGCGCAGCCGCGTGCGAAGCCGTCCCGCCGCCAGACTCAACGCCTCGTCCCCGGCGTTCAGGCCAAGACCGTCGTTCAACGTCTTGAACCGGTCCAGGTCGACGACCAGAACCGCCACCTGTTCCCGCTTGCGTTCGGCGCGCTGCAGGGCGTGCTCGAGACGCGACCGGGTGAGAAGGCGGTTCGGAAGGTCGGTCAACGGGTCGTAATGGGTCAGGTGGTGGACGCGTACCTCCGCCTCCTTCATCTGGCTGAGGTCCGCGAACACGGCGACGTAATGGGTGGGGTGACCGGCGTCGTCCAGGGCCGCGTTGATGGTCAGCCATTCCGGATACACCGCGCCGGACTTGCGGCGGTTCCAGATCTCTCCTTGCCAATAGCCGCAGTCGCGCAGGCTGGCCCACATGGCCTGGTAGAACGCGACGTCGTGACGGCCGGAGCGCAGCAGGCTGGGCCTCCGGCCTAGCACCTCGTCCGCGCGATAGCCGGTGATGTCGCAGAACGCTTGATTCACCGACAGGATGCGCGCGCCGAGGTCGGTGATGAGGACGCCCTCGCGCGTGCTCTTGGCGACGGTGGCGTCGAGGCGCAGGCGCTCCTCGGCCTCGTGCTGTCCGGTTACGTCGTTCCAGCAGCCGACGATCCACCTCCCGGCCGTCGGCTCGTCGACCAGAAGCAATTCTTCCCGCAGCCAGATGTACCGACCGTCCTTGTGCCGGATTTTGTATTTCTGGGTAACGTGTCCGGTGGCGAAAATGGTTCTTGCGGCGTCCTTGGCCGCGGCGCGGTCATCAGGGTGGATCTGCGCGCTCCACCATCCCCTCTTCAGGACCTCGGCCACCGAAAAGCCGAGCACCCTGGTGACGTTGTTGCTGACCCAGAAAGGAACGATGTCGTTCTCATCGACCCGCAGGCGAAAGATGACGGCGGGGTTCAGGTCGAAAACATGTGCGAGGGCGCGCTCGCTCTCGCTGAGCTTGGTCAGTAACCTGGCATTGAGCCACTCCTGCCGCCATACAAGTAAAAATATAAGGAGCGACGTAAAACTGACAAAGATCACACCTTTATAAGTTTGCCAGCGGGTTACTTCATGCACTCTTAACGAGTATGATCCGATTTCATAGTCGGTGTAAATGATCCAAACTACGCTCACGACTACGTAAATGGCCGCAATACGAAGGGCGTGTCCCCAAATCTTACTTGATGTGGGTGAAGCGAAGTATTCGTAATTCCTGTGTTTTCTTTTCGTTATGCTCATTCCGACTCCCGGAAATACGCTATAGTATCTCCGTCATTATTCAAGTCCGAGTGCATATGCCGAACGTAATATATTTGATTATTATTCCAATGATGAAGAATCGCTTCACTGTCGTCAAGCGAGCGCGCTTGCGACCCTGACACGGGCGGCCGATCCTTGATCGGTCCCTAACAGACTCTTGGTGGTGGGGTGACCGCCGTTCGCGGGCGGCGCTACTTCGGCGTCTCTTCCGCTATGAACGGCCATGTCGGCCGCTGCATGGCGAAGGTGTCGCGGACCACGGCGTAGTCCATGTATCCCAGGCGGGCGATGGGGGCGAGGGCGGCGGTGTCGACCCTGCCGTCGCGCAGGACGGCGTCGGCGATGTGCACCCCTACCACGGAGCCGATGGTCAGCGTGTTGGGCTCGCCGGTCACCGGATCGGCGGGCAGCGGCACGATCTGGAGCAGCCGGCATTCCAGATGCACCGGCGAGGCGGCGACGCGCGGAGGGCGCACCAGATGCGAGGGCAGTTTTTCCAAGCCCACCAAGTCGAACTCGTCCACCGCGCGCGGCGCCGCCACCGACGAGCGGTTGACCGCCTCACGCAGGTCCCAAGTGGCGAGATTGACCACGAACTCGCCGGTATCCATGACGTTCTGCAGCGTGTCCTTGGGGCCGCCCTCGGCGTGACGGCCGTTGGCCGCGAAGGCGACCATGGGCGGCGATGCCGAGATCGCGTTGAAGAACGAGAACGGCGACAGATTGGCCACCCCGGTCGCGCTGACCGTGCTGATCCAGCCGATCGGCCGCGGCACCACCAGCGCCTTGAAGGGGTCGCGCTTCAGGCCGTGCGGCTGCGAGGTTTCGTAGAACACGTCAGCTTTGTCCTCCCCGATGGATGATGCCGCGTTCGGCCAGTGCGCGGCAATCATCTTCGGAAATTCCCGCCTCGCGCAGCACGGCGTCGGTGTGCGCGCCATAGCCGGGGGGGAAGGGAAAATGGCTGGGGCGGTCGAGGTCGATGGCCGGCGGCATCAGGCGGAGCACGCGGCCGTCGGGCATGGTGGTGGTCATCATCTTGCCGGCGACCGCCTCCAGCGCCGCGACCTGGGGGATGGTGTTGATGCGGGCGTGCGGGATGGTGGCGGCGGCGAGGTCGGCCATGATCGCGCCTGTCGCGAAGTTGCGGGTGATCGCCGCGATGTCGGCGTGGATCGCGGTCCGCTCCTTGTGACGGCCCTCGTTGGTCTTGCGCATCTCGTTGGCGATGGCGGCGAAGCGGGGCAGGGCGGTGAGCCGCCGCCACTGGTGATCGTTGCCGATGGCCATGAAAACGAAGCCATCGGCGGTGGGATAGGCGTTGGTCGGAATGAACTTGCGGTGCTCGTTGCCGGCGCGGCTGATTTCCGAACGGTCGCAGTCGAAGTTGAGCAGCGGCATGGTGGTGACCAGCCACGACGCCGCGGCCTGCAGCATCGAGACGTGAATGGTGGCGCCGCGCCCCATCTCGGCCTTGTCCAGCAGGGCGCCGAGCACCGAGGCGTAGAGTTCGTCCCCCGCCTTGAGGTCGATCAGCGGTACGCCGCACAGCATCGGCGGCCCGTCGCGCTCGCCGGTCAGCTCCATGAAGCCGACCATCGCCTGGGTGGCGGGGTCGTAGCCGGGGACGTCGGGATAGTCGGGCCCCATCGCCGAGATGCCGGCCCACACCAGGTCGGGCTTGACCTCGCGCAACATCTCCGGGGCGATGCCCAGTTGATGGTAGCGCCGGGGAATGGTGTTGCAGCAGAAAACGTCGGCGTCCAGCTCGCGGATCAGGCGGCGCAGCAGCGCCTGTCCCTCGGGGTCCTTGAGGTTCAGCGCGATCGCCTCCTTGCCGACGTTCTGGGCGATGAAGTAGCTGCGCCGGTCCTCGCCGGCAACCCTGAGGCCGATATAGCGGTTGGGATCGCCGGGCAGGGAATCCCCGCTGGGCGTGGCTTCGATGCGGATCACCCGCCAGCCGCGCTGGACGAAGCGCAAGGTGGCGTGGGGCAGCGACAAGGCTTGTTCGAGCGACAGGACGACCCGCTGTTTCATACTCGTTCCACCTCGAAGCGGCAGCATTCGTTGCCCGTGGCGGCGCAGGCAATCTCGCGGGCGCGGGCCGGGCCGCCGAGCGCGATGGCGGCGAAGGCCGACAGGATGCCAGCCAGCGGCGCGCAGACCGGCCCGTCGGTCGGCGCCGCCGCGGCGGCGAACGGGCTGTGGCGTACGGACATGGCGACGGTACCTTCGCCGAGCGCGATTTCGAGCCGCCCCCAGCCCAGTTCCGCGGCCGTCCGCTCGATCATCGGCGCCAGTTCGGCGGCGGTGAGGCCGGCGGCGTCGCAATAGCGCCGCAGCGATTTCCCGCCCGCCTCGACGGTGGCGGCGGCGATGGCGTCGAGGGCGGACTGCCGGGCTTCCGGCGGCAGGCGGCGAAACATGCCCATCAGCGTGTCGGCGCGCAGCATCAGATAGCGCGCCGGACCGTCGGTCCACGAACCCTCGGCCGCGTTCCATTGCGCCCTGGCGATGAAGCGGTTCTCGTCGGTCATGCGTTCGATGATACCTCGATGTAACGGGTTTTGCCGGCCTCGCGGGGCAGCGACTCGGGTGCCAGCCATTCGAGTGCCGGGGCGATGCGCAATTCCTCACGGAACGCCGCCAACAACTCGGCCTCCAGTTTGGCGAGGTCGCTCTCCGCCCCGCCGTGCTCGAGTCGGATGCGCATCGGCGGCGTGACCATCGGGCCGGGGCGGTCGAGCACGATGCGGAAGGCGCCCGTCACCCGTGGGAAGAAGCGGAAAATGACGTTGGCGATCGCCTGCGGATAGACGTTCACCCCCTTCACCGTCAGCATGTCGTCGGTGCGCCCCAGAATCTTGAAGCGGTGGCCCGGCATGCCGCAGGGGCAGGGATCGGTCCACACCTGCAGCAGGTCGCCCAGCGCATAGCGCATGAACGGACCGCCCCGCCAGTCGAGGAAGGTGAACACCATCTCGCCCACCGCTCCGTCGGTCAGGGGAATCGGGGCCTTGGTGGCGGGATCGACGAGTTCGAGCAGGCAATGGTCCTCGGACACGAAATGCATGCCCTTGTATTCCTCGGCCGGCTCGTCGCAGGAGATGCCGTGGAAGGCGTGGCCGCCGCCGGTGTGGTCGAACACCTTGGCGCCGAAGCCGTCGGCCAGGGCCTTGCGCACCTCGGGATTGCCGCCGCCGCCCTCGCCGGCGCAGAAGAACCAGCGCAGCCCCAGCTCATGGGCCGGCCGCCCGGTCAGCTTCGGCGCCTCCTCGATCAGGTATTGTCCGAAGGAGGGCGTGGCGATGATGGCGTGCGGCCGGGTCAGGCGGACGAAATCGAGCACGCGGCGGGTGCCGCCCTCGATGCCCACCGGCACCACGCAGGCGCCCAGATGCATGATGCCCTGCGACAGCGGCAGGCCGCCTGTGAACATGCTCAAGGACAGCGCCTGGATCATCACATGACCAGGGCGGATGCCGGCGCGCCAGTACTTGCGGGCATGCATCTCGTTGACCACGCCGACGTCGTGCGCGGTCAGGGTGTAGAGGGTCGGCGTGCCGGTGGTGCCCGAGGTGGCGTTGATGCGCACGATCTCGTCGGGGCGGGCGCAGGCCAGCAAGGCATATGGGTTGCCGTGGCGTTCGAGCGACTCCTCCTGGATGCGGCGGTGCTGGTCCTTGGTCATCACCGGCAGCCGCGCGAAGTCGTCGAAGGACCGGATGTCCTCGGGCCGCGCGCCGGCCTCGTCGAAGATGCGGCGGTAGACCGGCGAGCGTTCGTAATTGTAGGCCACTTGGCGGCGCAGGCGCTCGAGCTGGAGCGCGCGCATGGCCTCGCGGGGTGCGCCCTCGACGGCCGGGTTCCACAGGCGGCGGGCCGGATCAGTGCTCATGTGATTCGTCGTCGCTCTGGCAGAGTTCGAACAGCAGGCCGGTATGCGGGTCGCGCGGCAGGAAGGCGATGCGGCCATGCGCCCCCTGGCGCGGGAAGCCGGCGGTCGGTTCCACGCCGTTCGACCGCAACTCCGCCAGGGCGGCGTCGAGGTCGGACACCTCGAGCGACACGTGGTTTACCCCCATCTGCGAGCCCATCACCGCCCGGCCGAAGCCGTCGCCGGGGTCGGTATAGGCCAGCAATTCGATGATCACGTTGGCTGTGGTGAACTCGACCACCTCGAGCCCGACCTCGGGCAGCGACCGCCGCCGCTGCGGCGCCCCGGGCAGCAGCCGCTCCAGCGACGCCGCGGCGGTGTCGAGATCCTCGACGAGTATTCCGATGTGATCGATGCGCGGCGCGTTCATGCGCTCAGACCTCCCACGAAATAGCCGTTACCACGGAAACCCGTCGCCCCCGCGAAGGAGCCAGTGGAGGAATTGCCGTTCTTCACGTTCCCGTCATTCCCGCGAAAGCGGGAATCCATAAACGCCAATGGCTTATGGGCCCCCGCCTGCGCGGGGGCGACGGAAAGGAGGATTTCTTCACGCGCTCGAAAGCGGGGGGCCATTAAACACCTGTGGCAAATGGATTCCCGCTTTCGCGGGAATGACGAATGGAATGGCGGCATCTGGCGATTCCCTCACAAGCTCTTACGCGGAAATGACGGCGATTTCTCTTTTCACCCCCCCTCACAGCAGCGATCCCGAGTGGCACAGGCCGCCGTCGATGGTGATGATGGTGCCGTTGGTGTAGGCCGACAGGTCCGAGGCCAGGAACGCCGCCATGTCGGCGATCTCCTGCGGCGTGCCGGCGCGCTCGTAGGGCAGGGGTGCGAACAGCTCCTGCCAGCGCTCGGGGTCGCCGTGGCGCTTCTCCGCCTCGTGGCGCATCAGGTTGACCAGGCGTTCGGTGGCGATGGCGCCGGGATTGATGCCGACCACACGGATGCCGTCCTTGTGGGCGCCGCCGCCCAGGGCGCGGGTGAAGGCCATCAGGCCGGCATTGCCGGCGGCGCCGCAGATGTAGCCGAAGTCCACCCGTTCGCCGCCGTTGCCCAGGATGTTGATGATCACCCCCCGGCCGCGCCCCTTGAACGAGCGGTAGAATTCGCGGCACATGTTGATGTAGCCGAAAACCTTGAGGTCGAAGGCCACACGCCAGCGTTCCTCGTCGACATCGAGCAGGGTGCCGCGCGGGATCGCCCCGGCGTTGTTTACCAGGATGTCGAGGTCGGGGTGCTCGCGCGCCAGGATCTTCGGATTGTTGCCGTCGGCGAGATCCATGGCGTAGACGCGCACCGCGACGCCGTGGCGGCGGCGCAACTCCTCCGCCGCGCCCTCCATCTCGTCCTTGCTGCGCGCCACCAGGGTGACGTCGCAGCCCTCGGCGGCCAGGCGCTCGGCGATGGCCTTGCCGATCCCTTTCGACGCGCCGGTCACCAGCGCCTTGCGGCCCTTCAGTCCCAGATCAAGCGCCATGTCCGCCTCCCACGGTTCCGCGTAGCCTCGCCGTTTCGGCGGCGTCGATGGTCAGGGTCGCGGGGTTGATGGCGACGCCGTAGTCGCGCCGCGCCGCCTCGACGCTCAGCAGCTCGTCCATCACGTCCGCCAGCACCTTTTCGACCGGCCGCTCCAGCGGGTCGCCGTAACCGCCGCCGCCGCCGGCATGCTGGCGGAGTACCGTGCCGCGGGGAATGCCGCGCACGATCTCCTTTGCCTTGGGGCGGCGCTCCGTGCCGTCGGGAAAGGCGAGGGCAAGGCTGTTGATGCTCCCGGGCCTGCCGCCGAACAGGCCAAAGGCGCGCGCGTCCTCCTCGACCCCGTCGCCGAACGCGATTCCGGTCACGTTTTCGCCGTCGATGACGAACTCCGTCTCGACCCCGAGGCCGCCCCGCCAGCGCCCGGCGCCGGCCGAATCGGCCGCGTATTCGTGGCGGACCAAGCGATGCGGGTCCTGCACCTCGAACATCTCGTAGTCCTGGGCCAGGATGCCGCCGGCGCAGTTGATGAGGCCGATATGGTCGTAGCCGTCGGCTCCCCAGGTGGCGCCCGATCCGCCCTTCAGGGCGAGGAACAGGATGTCGACATAGGGCTTGTCGCGGCGCGGATCGTGGCCGGTGACGGTGAAGCCCATCATGCGGTTCCAGCCGGCGGTGACCATCTTCGGCAGGGCCTCGGCGAAGGCGCGGAAGATGGCGTCCGAGGTCGGCCCGGTCAGCGAATTGCCGAACGTGGTGGCGGCCGGGAAACGCGCGTTGAGGAACGAGCCCTCGGGATTGACGATGCGGATCGGCCGCAGGATGCCGGCGTTGTGCGGGATGTCGGGATTGATCAGCATCAGGAAGGTGAGCAGCAGGGCCGAGGCCGTCGCCGAATAGGGCGCGTTGACGAAGCCGGGCGTTTGTGGCGACGAGCCGGTGAAGTCGAAGGTCACGTTCTCGCCGGCCACGGTGACCGCGAGGTTGATCTTCATGCGCGAGCCGTCATTGACGCCGTCGTAGAAGGCCCAGCTCTCGCCGTGATAGGTGCCGTCGGGAATGGCCGCGATCTCGCGCCGCACGATGCGTTCGGCGGTGTCGAACAGATATGCGATGCAGGCGTCGAAGGTGGCGGGGCCGAAGCGGCGGAACAGCTCGTGCATGGCGCGTTCGCCCACCCGCGTTGCGCCGATTTGCGCCTTGATGTCCTCTTCGACGATGCCGTAGCGGATGTTGGCGAACACCATCCGCCACACGTCCCGGCGCAGGTGTCCGCGCTCATGAACCTTGAGCGGGGGAATGCGCATCGCCTCCTGCCACACCTCGCGGGCTTCCGGGTTGTAGCCGCCCGCCTGGGCGCCGCCGATGTCTGCCTGATGGCCCTTGCACGCCGCCCAGGCCACCAGCCGGCCCTCGCGGAAGATGGGCCGGAACACCGCCACGTCGTTGTTCTGATTGCCGCCCGAGAACACGTCGTTGTGCAGGATGACGTCGCCCTCGTGGATGTCGTCGCCGAAGAAGCGCACGATCTCCTCGCAGGCCGGCTGCAACGCGAAGGCCAGTACCGGGATGTACTCGGTCTGCTCCAGCATGTGCCCCTTGGCGTCGTACAGCCCGGTCACGAAGTCGCGCGCCTCGTTGAGGATGGGCGAGCGTGTGGTGCGCAGCAGGGTCAGGCCCATTTCCTCGGTGATCGACTTCAGGCGGCGGTGCAGCACCGAGGCCTTGATGGGATCGACGCTGGTCATTGGCCGGCCTCCGCGGTCAGGTCGTCGAGCACGCAGCCGCCCTGGGCATCCACGCGCAGCGTGAAGCCGGCCGGCAGGAAGATGGTGGTGGTGACCTTTTCGATGATCGCCGGGCCGGCCAGGCGGTTGCCATGCCGCAGGCGGTCGCCGTCGAAGACCGGGGTGTCGGCGAAGCCGCCGGTGTCGGGCTGGAACACCGGGCGGGTTCCCTTGCGCGCGTGCCCGGCATCCGCTCCGGACGGGGGATCGGCGACCAGGGGCGGCTTGTCGGTCTCGCCGACGGCGCCGAGGCGCAGGCTCACGAGTTGCACGGGGGTTCCTTCGTCGCGCAGCGAATACCCGTACAGGCGGTCGTGGCGATCATGGAAGGCGTCGCGCACCGCGCCCCAGGCGCCCTCGCGCAGCCAGGCTTCGGGCACCTCGACGGTGACCTCGTGGTACTGGCCCTGATAGCGCAGGTCGAGGGCGTAGATGAAGCGCCGCTGGGCCTCGCCGATGCCTTCCGACGCCAGCACGGCCGCGGCCTCGGATGCCATGGCGTCGAGCAGGCCCGCCAGATGCGCGCGGTCCACCGTGTCGTCGCCCAGAAGGGTCGTGTAGCTGCGCACGAAATCGTGCTTGAGGTCGGTGCGCAGCATGCCCGCGGCGCAGAAGATGGCCGCCTCGCGGGGCACGATGATCTTTGCGATTCCCAGTTCGCGGGCGATCATCGCGGCGTGGATGGCGCCGGCGCCGCCGGCGCAAATCAGCGGAAACTCACGCGGGTCCCAGCCCTTCTGCACCGAGATTTCGCGGATGGCCGAGGCCATGTTGACGTTCATCACCTGGTACATTCCAAAGGCGGCGCGCACGACGTCCATGCCAAGCGGCTCGCCGACGCGCCGGGCGATGGCGGCCTCGGCGGCGTCCACGTCCAGGCGCAGGCGGCCGCCGGCGAAGAAGTCGGGCGACAGATAGCCCAGCACCAGGTTGGCGTCGCTGCAGGTCGGTTCCTGGCCGCCGCGGCCGTAGCAGGCGGGGCCGGGGTCGGCGCCGGCGCTTTGCGGCCCCATGCGCAGCAGCCCGTCATCGATCCAGGCGATCGAGCCGCCGCCGGCGCCGATGGTCACGATGTCCATCGACGGCAGGGCGAGGGCGAAACGGTTGACGTTGCCGGACGTGGTGACGGCCGGCGCCCCCCCCACGACCATCGCGGCGTCGAAGCTGGTGCCGCCCATGTCGACGGTGATGAAGCTGTCACCGCCCTCGGTTTGCATCGCCGCCAAACCGGCGGTCGGTGCCGCCGCCGGGCCCGACAGCAGGGTCGAAGCCGCGAGCGCCGCCACCGCCTCGGGCGAGGTGACGCCGCCGTTCGACTGCATGATGCGCAGGATGCCCGAGAACCCGGCCGCCGCCAGCCGTCGGCGCAGATTGTCGACATACCGGCGCAGGATCGGGCCGACGGCGGCGTTGAGCACGGTGGTGCTGGTGCGCTCGTAGAAACGCACCTGAGGCAGCACCCGGCTCGATACCGACAGATAGGCATCTGGCAGCATCTCCGACACCAGCGCCGCCGCCTCCTCCTCGTGGGCCGGGTTGGCGTAGGCGTGCATGAAGCTGATGGCCACCGCCTCGACCTCGGCCTCGCGCAGCCGGGCGATGGCCTTTCCGAGGTCCTCCCGCGACAGCGGCTCGACCTCCCGTCCCTCATGGTCGACGCGCTCGCGCACCGGCACGCGCAGACGGCGCGGCACCAGCGGCGGCGGCGCGGTGAACTTGTTGTCGTAGAAGGCTTCACGGACGCCGCGCCGCATTTGCAGCGCGTCGCGGAAGCCGGCGGTGGTGATCAGGCCGGTGCGCGCGGTGCGGCCCGTCAGCACGGCGTTGGTGGTGACGGTGGTGCCGTGTACGACGATCGCCACGCGCGCCAGGAAGTCCGCCGTCGACAGACCCTCGCCGGCGGCGAGTTCGGCCAGTCCCTGCAGCACGGCCTCGGAGGGATCGGCGGGCGTGGAAAGGACCTTGTGCGGCCGTGTGCCGCCGTCGGGGGCGAGCAGGAAGAAGTCGGTGAACGTGCCGCCCACGTCGATACCGATACGATACGTCATCATTGGTCCCTTAGCGCATCAAGGAAGGCAGCCACAGGGCGAGCGACGGAAAAAGCATCACCGCCCCCATGACGATCAGGTCGCAGGCCACGAAGGGAAGGCCGGCCAGGTAGATCTGGCGCATCGTGGTGCCCACCGGCGCCACCCCCTTCATGACGAAGAGCAGCAGGCCGAAGGGCGGTGTCAGATTGGCCAGATCCATGTTGATCATGATCAGCAGGCAGAACCACATCGGGTCGAGCTGCATGCCCTGGATGAGGGGCAGAAAGATCGGCATGGCGATCATGACCATGGACAGGTTGTCCATGAAGGATCCCAGAAC
Source organism: Rhodospirillales bacterium (assembly GCA_019455065.1). GTDB lineage: Bacteria > Pseudomonadota > Alphaproteobacteria > Rhodospirillales > Magnetospirillaceae > JACFNC01. The sequence continues at coordinate 53,696 of JACFNC010000011.1, read as the reverse complement.
GAGCAGGATCAGTTGCATGATCAGAACGATGACCAGCGGGTGCAGGTCGAGCCCGCCCGTCAGTTCCATCAGTCCCGCCGTGGAGCCGGAGAAGGCGAGAATCTGGCTGAACAGCATCGAAGCGGCGATGATCAGGAACATCATCGCCGACAGCCGGGTGGCGCCCATGAGCGAGCGCTTCATGACGTCCCAGTTCATCCGCCCCATCACCGCCGCCAGCGCCGCCGTGCCCAAGGCGCCGAGCGCGGCGCTCTCGGACGGGGTGGCCACGCCGAAGAAAATCAATCCGACGACCAGGAAGATGATGACCGCGAGCGGCGCCACCTGGGTGAGCGACGCCCGAAGCTTCTCGGCCAGGGGCACCGGCTGGGGCGCATAGGGGGGCGCCAGCTCGGGTTTGAGGGTCGTGATGCCGACGATGTAGACGACATAGCAGATCGCCATCAGGATGCCCGGCAGGATCCCGGCGATAAGCAGCCCCCCCGCCGAAACGTTGGCCAACGCCGCGAGAAGGATGGCGATGGCGCTGGGCGGGATCATCATCGCCAGCCCGCCCGACCCCATGATCGAACCCATCGACAACACGCGGCTGTAGCCCCGCCGCTCCATCTCGGGCAGGAGTTGCGAGCCCAGGAACGCGGTCGTCGCCACGCTAGACCCGGACACGGTCGAGAACAGCGTGCCGCTGAACACCGACACCAACGCCAGCCGCCCGGGCACGCGCCCGATCCACGCCTCGACGGCGTCGATCGCCTTCGCCCCCATCTGCGAATGGAACATCAGCTCGCCCATGAGGATGAACAGCGGCACCGGCAGCAGGCTGAAGGTCGTAAGGCTTTCCTCGAGGTTCGAGGCGAGTTGCTTGAGGCCGGGCAGCCCGCCGAAAAACAGCAGCGCACCCACCACATCGGTCAACAGGAAGGCCAGCGCCACGGGCATCCCGGCGAACACCAGCGCCAGCGTGGTGCCGAGAAGCAAGGAAAGAGACCACCACCACTCCATGGCCGGGCCCCTAGGCGTCGCGCAGCGCGGCCAGCGCCCGCCGCAAACACTGCGCCGCGAGCAGGGCGCAGCCCAGCGGGATCGCGGCCGTTACCAGGAAGGCGGGTACCTTGACGGCGTCCAGCGTGGGCGTGCCCAGGCGGAATTGTTCGCTGGTCACCAGCCAGCCGCCATAGGCGACGATGGCGGCGACCACGGCGCCAAGCGCCGAGGTCACGGCCGTCAGGCGGCGCTGCGCCTTCGGCGACAGTGCGCCCACCACGATGTCGACGCTCACATGCTCCTCGCGGCGGAGCACATAGGCCGCCGCCAGCATGGGCACGTAGAGCATCACGTATTCCGATGCCTGCATCACCCAGGCGATCGGGGCGTTGAAGAAGTAACGCATCACCACGTCGAAGGAGACGGCGGTCAGGGCGAGGGCGATCATCGCCGCCGCCACCCAGGCAAGGGCCTCCAACAACCAGTCGAAGGCCCGCGACAAGGCCGCCATGACCGCCTCCCGTCCCGTGACTACTTGCTGAGGAGGGCCTTGAGCTTCGGTCCGACCTCGGGCGAGGCCTGAATCACCGCGGCCCACTGGGACTCGTAGGCGAGATCGACGTACTTCTTCGCCTCCTCGGGGGCGAATTTGACGACCTGCATGCCCTTGGCCTGCATCTCGGCCAACTCCTTCTCGGCGATCTCGGCCATCACCGGCGTGTATTTCTTTTCGTTCTCGATCATCGCCTCGGTGAGAAGCGTCTGCAGGTCAGCCGGCAACTTGTTCCAGCTGTTGAGGTTGACCAGCGCCTCGATGTTCATCTGGAAGATGCGGGGCTCCATGATGTACTTCGCCACCTCGTGCCAGGACATCGAGATGTTGCCGAGCACGGCCCAGCCGTAACCGTCGATCGTCTTGCGGTCGAGGGCGGTGTAGATCTCGTTGCCCGGCAAGGTGATCGGAGCGGCGCCCAGCGCCTTGACGAAGGCCTCGTAGGTGCCGGACACGCGGATCTTCTGGCCCTTGAAGTCGGCAATGCTCTTGTAGGGCTTGTTGGCGAACAGGTGGAACCACACGCCATATTCGGCGCGGCCGAGATAGTGGACGTTGTGCTTCGCCAGCAGTTCGCGACGGAAGCCGTAGTAGCCGTTGGCGCGCTCCTCCCACGGAGTGAGGCGCGTGAGATGGGTGTACGGGGCGCCGGTGACCTGCTGGCCGTAATAGGACTCCGCGCCGAACATCACGTCGACGACGCCGTTGCGCAAGGCCTCGAACTGCTTGAAGCCGGGAATGGCTTCCGGTCCGCCGATCCATTTGATCTCCAGCCGACCCTTGGCCTTTTCATTCACGTCGTCGACGAATGCCCGCCACGCCGTCATGTTGACGTCGTTCTTGGGCAGAAAGCTCGTCATTTTCAGAACAATGGGGTCTGCGGCCTGCGCCGCGCCCGCCCACAGGCCGGCAACCACGGCCGCCAGCGTTCCAATCTTTCTCAACGAAACCATTTCGTCCTCCCTTAGCTTCGTTACCCGGCCAGGGCAGGGCCCTTTGCACGGCTGGGAAGGGATGGTACTATGGAAGCGGTTTTGGTACCAGAGGCACGAAGCGGGAACATTCATGATTTCAATCGATGCCCTCGACGCGTCCGAACGGGAGCCGCCGACGGCGCGCCAGGCCCAGGTGCTCGATGCGCTCGAAGCGTTGTTCCTGGCCGAGGGGTTCCGCACCGTGACGGTCGAGGAACTGGCCAGGCGGCTGCGCTGTTCGCGGCGAACCCTTTACCTTCTGGCGCCGACGAAGGAAGAGATTTTCATGCGGGTGCTGGATCGCTTTCTGGCGCGCCTGCGGCGGAAGGGCTGGGAAGGGGCGAAGGCGGCGGCAACCCCGGACGCGGCGATCGGGCATTACCTGCTGCCCGCCATCGAGGCGGCGAGCAAGATCTCCGCCACCATGATCGGCGACCTGGATGCCCACCCCCCGGCCAAGGACATCTGGGTGCGCCATAGTCGGGAACGCATGGAGGGGCTGCGCAGTCTGGTCGACGAGTGCGTGCGCCAGGAAATTTTCCGCGGCGTGGATTCCTATCTGGTGGCCGAGGTGTTGTGGGCTGGCTTGCGACGGGTCCTCGAACCCGAATTTCTCGCCGCCTCCGGCCTGTCCCTGGGTGAGGCGGTCGCGGAACTCTACGCTTTGTTCCTGGATGGACTGCTGCGGTCCTGAATCAATGTCCCGCGCCGCCGTGGGTGGCGCCGGCTCCCTCCTGGTCCTCACCCAGCACGTAATCCTGCGGAATCTCGGCCTGCGTCACGACGCGGCCGCCATTGCGCTCGATGAAGCGCTCCGCCGCCGCGCGCTCGGAAAACGGCACCACCTCCATCTGGCCCATGCCGCCGCGGCGCGCTGAGCCGATCACGAACACGGCGTCCCGGGCCGGCATCCAGGTCTGCGGGTTGTCCCAGTCGGCGCTCTTGCCCATGTCGGTCACGTAGAACGCGGTGATGTTGCGCGGTTCCTCGGGCAGCAACGTGAAGGCGATGGCGTCACGGACCGAGGTGAACCAGTAGGGCTCGGGCGTGTCGGCGACGAAGATCTGCGCCTTGGGGCCGGGGTGGTCGACCACCACCATGCCGCAGTAATGCCCCACCGCCTCGCGCGTGAGCGCGGCGGGAGGTGGTGGGGCGGCGGCCTGCTGGTCCTCTCCACAGCCGGCCAGCAAGGTGAGGCAGGCGAGCGCCAGTGCAACGACTTTCATATGGACCTCCTGGAGAACAGGATGCCGGCGAGCGCCAGCGGCACGGCGATCCACGCCAGCAGCGCGCCGATGGCGGCGCCCGGCGAAAGGGCGATCTGGTCGGCGATGCCGGCCAGCCCCGAGAACTGCCGCACCTCGGCCAAACCCGCAAGATTGAACAGCCGATAGGCGTCGGTGGGGTTGAGCAGCAACAGCCCGCCCACCATCCCCGCCGACAGGCCCTCGCCGCCCGTGGCCACCAGCGCGCCCAGCAGCACCAGGTCGAACAGCAGCACGAACAAGAGCCACAGGCCGACGGCAAGGCCGGCCGCCGTGGCGCGCTCGTGCACCACGGCGCTGGCCAGATAGCCAAGCGCCAGGAACACGGCCCCGAGCAGGATCGACGTGCCCACCATCGCCGCGTAGGCGAACCAGTCGCCCGTATGTCCGCCGGCGCCCCGGATCACCGCGCCGGCCAGGCCGTAGCCGAGCAGGATGGCGAGCGCAAGCAGGGCGCCGTGGCCCAGGAACTTGCCCACCAGCACCTGCCAGTGGGCCACCGGATAGCTGAGCAGCAGCATCATGGTGCCGCGCTCGATCTCGCCCACCAAGGCGTCGAAGGCGAGCATGAGGGCGATCAGAGGGATCAGGAAAATCGACAGGCTGGCCAGGCTGACCACCGTCACCGCAAGCGGCGAGGCTCCCACCGCGCCGGTCGGAGCGCTTCCGAGAAAGGCCAGCGCCAGGGCCAGGCCGGCCAGCAGGAGAGTGGCGGCCACCACCCACCGATTGCGCAGGCCGTCCCGGAATTCCTTGGCGGCGATAGTAAGGACGGCGTTCATTGGCCGTTCGCGCCGGTGAAGTGGGCATAGACGTCGTTGAGCCGGGGCGGCTGCATGTCGATGTCGGTGACAAGATCATCGAGGGCGGCGAGGCGGCGCAACAAGGGCATCTTGTCCGCTGGCGGGCAGTCGAGCACCGAGGTCCCCGTCTCCTCGCGCAGCCTTTGCGGTGGCCAGCCCAGCCGCTCGGCCAGTTCACCGCTTCGCCCCGGCGCCACCCGGACCCGGAACCTTAGGGGAAGCCCGGCCTGCCTGCCGAGGTCGTCGAGCGTTCCCTCGGCGACCAGGCGGCCGCGGTCGAGGATGGCGATGCGATCTGTGCGTTCCTCCAACTCGGTGAGCAGGTGCGACGACAGCAGCACCGCCGCCCCCCTTTCCTTGAGTTCGCGCACGATCTCGTAGAAGGCGAGCCGCAACTCGGGGTCGAGGCCGCTGGTCGGCTCGTCGAGCAGCATCAAACGCGGCTCGCCGAGCAGCGCCTGCGCGAGCCCCAGCCGCTGGCGCATGCCCTTGGAATAGGTGCCGACCCGTCGCCTGGCGGCGGCGCCAAGTCCGACGCGCTCGAGCAGGCGGCCGCATTCGGCGGCCGGGCGGCGCTTCAGGCGGGCGTAGAAGCGCAGGGTCTCCCACCCGGTCATGGCCTCGTGGAAAGCCACGTTCTCAGGCAGGAACCCGGTGGCCGCCTTCGCCTCCCAGCGTCCCGGCCGGCCGCCGAGCACCGTGACCGTCCCGGCCGACAACGGCACCAGTCCCAGGATGATCTTCATCATGGTCGTCTTGCCCGCGCCGTTGTGTCCCAGAAGGGCCAGTCGCTCGCCGTGGGCCAAAGCCAGGTCGACGCCGTCGACCGCGGCCAGCCGGCCGTACCGTTTGACCGCGCCCTGCAAGCGGACGGCCGTCACCGCGCCGCTCTCCGCTGGTTGCCAGGGGGCTTCATCAGGGGGGCGCTGTCGATCACGCCGCCGGGCAGGAGCGAAGGAAATTGCGTCTGCGCCCACCGCACCACCTGCACCGCGGGGCTGTTGAGCAGGAGTTTGGCGGCCGGCACGCGCCACACCACCTGGTCCACCAGATCGTTGGGGCGATAGGGGGCGTCGGCGATGCCGTCACCGTTCAGGTCGAAGGCCGGGTTATCGCTCCAGTAGTTGCCGGTGCCGCCGTCCGACCAGTCGAGATGCCGGGTTCCGACGTATTTGACTTGCGTCTCGTTGCCGATGAAGGCGTTGGCGCTGAAGACGTTGCGCTCCGAGCCGGCGGTGAAGTGGATGCCGATTTCGCAGCCCTCGAAGTGGTTGCGGCGGAATTCGTTCTTGTTGGAATTGTAGATGAAAACGCATTTCGTGCTGCCGCCCTCGACCGCGTTGCCGAGGATGGTCGAGGAGTTGGCGTAGTTGAGGGCGATGCCGTGATCGCGGTCGCCGCTCGAGTGGTTGCCTTCGACCCGCAGCCGGTCGGAGAACATGAGCACATAGCCGGCATTGTTTCCCGTCGAAACGTTGCCGGAAACCACGCTCTCGTTGGTGTACATGTAGTGCACGGCGAAGCGCAGGTTTGAAAAGCGGTTGCCGGTGAAGGCGTTACGCTTGCTGGTGGTGGTAAAGATTCCGTCGCGCCCGAACTCGATGACGTTTCCTTCGATGCGCGACCCTGGGGCGTTCCAAAGCGAGACGCCGTTGCCGCGCTCGTTGACCCGCAGTTCGGTCAAGCCTGAGATGAGGTTGTTGCCCACGACGGCGTTTTCCGGGCCCCAGACATAGACACCGAACAGGTTCCCGATGATCCGGTTGTTTTCGACGACGGCGCCGTCTCCCGCCTTGCCGATGAACACACCCGAGTCCATGCGCTCCAGGCTGTGGCCCGAGTTGCGGATCTCCAGGTCGCGGATCACGACTTCGGGCGCCGAGACGCGGATTACGTTTCCCCGGCGCCCGCCATCGACGACGGCGCCGGGGCGCCCGGACAAGGTAATGGTCCTGTCGATGTCGATCGGCCCCTCATGAATGCCGGGTTCCAGGATCAGGTGATCGCCTGGCCTGGCCGCGGCCAGCGCCGCGGCCAGGTTCCCCGCCCGGACGCTGACCTCCGCGGCTATGGCCGGATCGGCGGCGGCAAGCAGAACCGTCATTCCCGCGAAAGCGGAAATCCATCGGGCACCGCTGCCCGCCATCCACCCACTCACGAGCGCGCCGTGTGCTGAGGATGTTGCCTCACGCCGACTGCGCCTCGACCAGCATGCGTCCGCGCATTTCCATGTGCAGGGCGTGGCAGAACCAGACGCAGTAGAACCAGTGCACGCCCGGCCGGTCGGCGGTGAAGGTCACCGACGCGGTGGCCTGCGGCGCGATCTCCATTTGAACGCCGTAGTTCGACAGCGTGAAGCCGTGTGTCAGGTCGGACACGTCGTCGAGGTTGGTGATGATCACGGTGACCTCGTCGCCTTGCTTGACCGTGAACTTTTCCAGCCCGAATTGGGGGGCCACCGAGGTCATGTAGACGCGCACCTTGTTGCCGTCGCGGATGACCTCGTTGGCTTCCTCCAGTTTCAAGCCGTCCTTTTCGGCTTGGCGGCGGGCATCCTCCCACATCGGGTCGCCGCGTTCCCACACGTCCTTGGGGTTTACGATGTCAGCCCGGACGATGATGCAATCGTGGGGCTCGGCAAAGCTGGGTCCGTCGTGCACCAGGGTCATCTTGCCGTCCCCGGTGTAGATGAGCTGGTCGTTTTCCGGTTTCAGCGGACCGACGTTCAGGAAGCGGTCCTTCGAAAACTTGTTCAGGGAAATCAGCCACTGACCGTCGGTATCCAGGGTCTCGCCCATCGAGGTGTGGTTGTGACCGGGCTGATAGTGGACGTCGAGTTTCTGGATGATGGGGTCGACCTTCTCGCCGGCGAAGGCGCGGCGGGCGAGGTCGATGTTCCACATCACCACCTGGCTGTCGATGAACAGGGTGGTGAAGGCGTTTCCCCGACCATCGTAGGCGGTGTGCAGCGGCCCCAATCCCAGTTCGGGTTCGGCAACGATTGCGCTGCGCGGCTCGGCCTTGCCTTCGAAGATGGCGTCCAGCTTGCGCACGTCGATCAGCGACACGGTCGGCGACAGCTTGCCGTTGATCGCCACGTGAATCTGGTCCGGCGCCGTGTTGCAGCCGTGTGGGCCGTTCGAGATCGGAATGTAAACGGTGTAGGGCGAGCCATGGCGGCCGTCGAGCACGGGCACGCCGTTCATCATCTGCGCCTTGCCGGCCTTGACCGCCTCCTCGATGCGCTTGATGTTGAAGACCACCGCCCAGTCCTGTTCCTTGGCCGTCATCTCCGCCAGGTTCATGCCCATTTCCGAGTTGTAGCAGGTGGAGAAGGCATACTTGCCTTGATAGTCGGCGTCGCAGTTGTCGAGGTTGCCGTCGACGATGACCTGCCAAGCCACCTTCATCGCCTCTCCGTCGATGGCCGTGAAGATGGCGCGGTAGGCCTCTATGTTCTCGAGGTCGCGTCCGTCATTGGGCAGGGGCGCCTCATGCTCACCGTTGGCGAAGATATAGCCGGTCTTCGGGTACTTCTGCGGCCGCATGCCGTGCATGTCGTTGGCGTTCGGTATTTCGATGATCTTGTCGCACTTCATCACGTCGCAGCGGACGCGGGCGATGCGTGTGTTGGCCTTGTCCTGGATCCAGATATAGCGGCCGTCGTAGCGTCCCTCGGTGAACGACATGTGCGGATGGTGGGCGTCGCCGTTGAGATAGACGCCGCCGCGCTTGGCCAGGAAGGCCTTGGTTTCAGGAAGCAGTCCTTCAGTCAGAATCTTGCGGCTTTCGTTGGTGAGCCCCCAGCCGGTGGCGCTGTCGCGGTTGAACACGGGGATGCGCATCAGCTCGCGCATCGACGGCAGGCCGAGGATGCGCACTTCGCCGGTCTGGCCGGACGAGCTGAACACGTAGTAGTCGTCCAGTTGGCCCGGCTTCACCTCGAACGACCGGCCGGGTTCCCGCTGTTGCTGTTGCTGGGCCGCCGCCGGACGCAGCAGGTTGCCCGCCCCCACCCCCAGGCCCGTCCCTCCCAGCCCGGCCAGCGCGGCCAGTTTCGCCGATCCACCGAGCAGTCCGCGGCGGCTGACGCCGCGGTCCGATTTCGTCTTCTCCGCCATCGTCTGTTTCTCCTCACAGCTCAGTCGCGTGGTGGGGAAGGTGGGGACCCCGTGGCCGGGTCGCGAGTTTCCCAGCCGGCCGGGTTGGCAGGGCTCATCGCCGGTTCCGCCACCTTTGACGTCCGCGGTGAGGCCAGGGCGGCGGCGCGCTCGCGGCGCAACCGTTTCTGGATCATCACCGGGCACTTCTGGTCGTCCCAGTAGAGAAGCTGGCAGTGCATGCAGTAGATGCACTCGTTCGGGTTGATACGTCCGTCGGGATGGATCGAGGCGACCGGACATTCGTTGGCGCAGCGCTGGCAGGGGTTGCCGCATTCGCGATAGCGCTTCAGCCACTCGAACATGCGGATGCGCGCCGGTATGGCCAGCGCACCGCCCAGCGGGCAGATGTAGCGGCAGAAGAAGCGCTCGATGAACAACCCCACCACCAGCAGCAGCCCCGCATAGGCGACGAACGGCCAGGCCCGCATGAAATGCAGCACGATCGCCGTCTTGAACGGCTCGACCTCGCTCAGGCGCTCGGCGATCGTCAGCGAATACAAGGCGAACCCGAACAATCCCAGGAAGATCACGTACTTGATGGGCCACAGGCGCTCATGCAGCCACCAGGGCACGGTGACTTGCGGGATGCGCGCCCACCGGGCCAGCCGGTTGGCGAACTCCTGCAAGGCGCCGAACGGGCACAGCCAGCCGCAAAAGGCGCCGCGCGCCCAGAACAGGAGCGACGCCGCCACCGCCGCCCACAGCACGAACAACAGCGGGTCCATCAGGAAATAGTCCCAGCTGAAGCCGGTGATCAGGGCGTTGGTGATGGTGAGGACGTTGACGACCGAAAGCTGCGCGAGCGCGTACCAGCCCAGCCACAACAGGGTCCAGGCGAGGAAGGCGAAGCGCAGCCAGTATTGCAGGCGCTGGCGTTTCACCAGCCAATCCTGAAAGAAGAAGATCCAGGTCAGCAGCAGCAGGCCGACGGCGAGGATCGCAAGGTCGGGCACCCGGTCTTCCCAGATGCGTTGCCATAGCGGCTGGACTTCCGCTTCTTCGGCGGGGGCCGGCTCCGCGGCGGCGGGTGCCGGCCGCGCCGCCGCGGGCGCCGCCGCCGGCGCGGGCAGCAGGTATTTGTCCGGCACCTGATAGGGCAGGGCGAAGGTTATGAACTGTTTCTCCAGGGCGCCCACCGCGCGCTGCACCAGCAATTGGAGTTGCCATGCCTGGGCGGGCTCGAACTCGACCCCGCTGGGCAGCACGAACAGGCCGATTTCCGGGAACTGCGGCGCGTCGGGGGCTGCCAGCCGGCCGAGCCGCCGGTAGTCGCGGTCGCGGAAGCGCACCGCGGTGACGTCCTGCTGCAATTCGACGCGATCGAAGATGCCGCCGCGCACATAGCCCGAGCCGCGCCAGGAATAGGGGCCGGTGCCCATGACCAGGATGGCGTGCTGGTTCTCACCCAGGCGGCGTTGCAGTCCCTCATAGTGGTTGCGCCCGAGCAGCGATCGGCCGATCACGGGCACCGATACCTGGGCAACGTACAGGTCGATGAAGGTGCTTGCGGGATCGGCGGGATCGGGCGGCGGCGCCGACGGGCCGAGGTTGGCGAAGGCCTCGTTGACCTCGCCCACCGTCAAGTGGAGGCGCCGGACCGATCCGTCGCCCACCAGCTCCTCCCACGACTGGGTGCCCTCGCGGGTCATGTCGATGCCCCGTCGCGGCGCGGCCTCCGGTGCCGGAGCGGCGCCCGCCGTCCCCAAACCCCGTGCCCGCGCCACCCGCACCGCGGCGCGCGTGATGGTGTCGCCGATGACCAGCACCGTGACCGTGGCGCCGCTGACGATGTCGACGGGTGGGGCCCGCCCCACCAATGGCTCGGTCAGGACGTTGCGGCCGACATAGCCCTGGATGAATTCCGTCATCCGCTTTTCGGGGATGCCGATGAGCACGATGGGTTCGCTGTGCGCGAGAAGGCGGGCGCCGACGATGGTGCCCTCGAGGTCGATCGCGACGGCGACGTGGATCGGCTTGCCGGAATAGCCGATGGCGCCGAGAATCTCTGAATTCAGGAACAGATAGCCGACCAGTTCTTGGCCGGCGAAGACGGGCGCCGCGGGCGGTTTGCCCTCCACCTCTCCGACTCGGTCCGCCCCGGGAAAGATCTCGTCGATCCGAATTTGATCGAGGAAGGACGCCAAGCCCGTCTGCGCTTGCGCCCCGATCGGCGCGGCCGCGATCAGCCACGCCAAGAGAACCAAAACTCGGGGGAAAATCCGCAACGCCTCAATCCATGCCGGTGCCGCGCTTCAGGGTGGCGGTTCGTCGTCCACACTCGGCAGGCAGGAGGGCGCAGTCAACGCAGCGATCGGAGATGCGGCTTAAGGATTATCCCGTCCGAATCCCCCTTCAATTTGTGGGGAGCGTATGATCGGAGGGTGCGAAGCGACGAGGGAGCGGACCGATGGGCCAGCCGATCAATCCCGCCTATCCGATTGCCGAGGTGCGCAGCGTCGATGAATTGATGGACATCGCCGCCGGCATGGAACACGAGGCCGCCGGGCGCTACGAGGAGCTTGCCGCCGCCATGGAGCGGGCGGGCGACGCGTCGCTGGCGACCCTGTTCCGCGATCTCGCCTCGCTGGAAAAGGACCACGAACAGGGGCTCGGCCGGTGGGCCGCGCGCGAGGGCCGCCGGGTGCCGCTGCCAAGGCAGTTCGCCTGGCAGATGCCGGAAACCTTCGGCACCGGCCCGGAGGACGGCGAAGTCCAGGTCCTGACGGCCTATCGCGCCCTGGGCATCGCCGTTCGCAACGAGGAGCGTGCCTTCGCGTTCTATACCTATCTCGCCGCCCTGGCCGAGGACGATGACGTGCGCAAGCATGCCGAGGCGCTGGCCAAGGAGGAACTCGACCACGTCGCCGAATTGCGCGCCTTGCGGCGGCGCGCCTTCCATGCCGAGCGCGGCGCACCCTGGCGGCGGCCGCCCGTTTCCTCTCTTTCCGATCTGCGCCGGGTGTCGCGGGGCCTCGAGGCGGGGGCCGCCGAGGTGGACGCCATCGCCGCCGAGCTCGTCGCGGAGGCCGGCGCGGACGGGGCGGGCCCGATCCTGCGCCGCCTCGCCGAGGAGGACCGGGGCCGAGCCGGCGCGTCCGACCAGGCCGGCACGGCCAGCCATGTCGTCGAGGCGGCCCGTCAGGCCGGCACCCTGTCGACGTCGGCCCTTACCGCCACCGGCGCCCTGCGACTGGCGCTCAGGAACGCCGAGGAGATTCTGGAGATTTACATGGCCATCGCCGAACACGCCCCCGACGAGGACACCATGCGGGAGGCGCAGCGGCTGGGCGAGATGGCGGTCGCAAGGCTGGCGCTCATCCGTTCGCAACTGGCCGAGGTGGCGGACTGACCTGCCGGCCTCTTCGGCCGTGGCGTCCGCGGGGCGCCCCGCGTAGACTGCGGCCATGTCGGCCGAAACCGTCCTGCCGCGCGAACCGGTTTTCGTCGCTCGCGGCCTTACCAAGGTTTACCGCACGGGCGAGACCGAGGTGCACGCCCTGCGCGGGGTGGACCTCGACCTCGCGCCGGGCGAAATGGTCCTGCTGCTCGGCCCCTCGGGCAGCGGCAAGTCGACGCTGCTCAACATCCTGGGGGGATTGGACCGGCCGACGAGCGGCACGGTGTCGTTTCGCGGCACGGACACGACGGCGCTTCCCGATGCCGCGCTGACCGAGTTTCGGCGCCGCCACGTCGGCTTCGTCTTCCAGTTCTACAACCTGATCCCCAGCCTTACCGCCGTCGAGAACGTGGCGCTGGTCACCGAGATCGCCGACAGCCCGATGAAGCCGGCGGAGGCGTTGGCGCTCGTCGGACTGGGCGACCGTTTGAATCATTTCCCGGCCCAATTGTCGGGCGGCGAGCAGCAGCGGGTCGCCGTGGCCAGGGCGGTGGCGAAGCGACCGGAAATTCTGCTTTGCGACGAACCGACCGGGGCGTTGGACAGCCGCACCGGCGTGGTCGTGCTCGAGGCGATCGAGGCGGCCAACCGCGAGCTGGGTGCCACGACGGTGGTGATCACCCACAACAGCGTGATCGCCGGCATGGCGGACCGGGTCCTCGCCTTTCGCGACGGCCATGTTGTCGAGGAGCGCCGCAACGCGGCGCGCCGCCCACCCGCCGAGTTGAGCTGGTAGTTGGGCGATGCGCGCCCTCGACCGCAAGCTGTACCGCACCCTTTGGCAGATCAAGGGGCAGGTGTTCGCGGTGGCGGTGGTCGTCGCCTGCGGCGTCGCGGTGTTCATCATGGCGCTCACCGCCCTGCGGGCCCTACAGGACAGCCGGGACGCCTTCTACGACGCCGGCCGGTTCGCCGACGTCTTCGCCCACCTGAAGCGTGCCCCCGACGCCGTGGCCCGCCGCATCGCCGAGATTCCCGGTGTCCAGGTGGCGGAGACCAGAATTCTGGCCGACGCCGCATTGGACGTGCCCGGCCTCGAAGAGCCCGCCATCGGGCGAATGGTTTCCCTTCCTCCGGCCGGCCGGCCGATCTTGAACGAGGTCATCGTGCGCCGCGGCCGGCTGCCCGCCGCGGGGAGCGGCGACGAGGTGGCGGTCGCCGAGGCCTTCGCCCGTGCGCACGCATTCTCCATCGGCGACCGGGTCTCCGCCATCCTGAACGGGCGCAAGCGAACCCTGACGGTGGTCGGGATCGTGCTCTCGCCGGAATATGTCTACTCGGTCGCCCCGGGCATGCTGATGCCCGATGACCGCCGCTTCGGCGTGCTGTGGATGGACGAGAAAGCGCTGGCCGCCGCGTTCGATCTCGACGGCGCCTTCAACGACATCCTCCTGCGACTGCGCCGGGACGCGGCGGCGGCCGAGGTGATCGCACGCCTGGACCAGATCATCGAACCCTTCGGCGGACGGGGCGCGTACGCGCGCAAGGACCAGATTTCGCATGCGCTGCTGACCGGCGAACTGGATCAGCTGCGCGCCCTCAGCCGGATGATCCCCCCGGTCTTCCTGGGCATCGCCGCTTTCCTGCTCTACGTCATGGTGTCGCGGCTGGTCACCGTCGAGCGCCAGCAGATCGGGCTGCTCAAGGCCTGCGGCTATCGCAACGGTGCCATCGCAACCCATTATCTCGAGCTTACCCTGGCCGTACTGCTGGTGGGGATCGCGGGCGGGATCGCCGGCGGTCTGTGGCTGGGCCGGGAACTGACCGAGATCTACGGCCGCTTCTACCATTTCCCGGCCCTCTACTATCGCCCGGTCCCGTGGGTGATCGCGACGGCGTCGGCCATCGCGGTGATGGCGGGCGCGGCGGCGGCGTTGGCGGCGACCGCGCGCGTGGCGCGCCTGCCACCCGCCACCGCCATGCAGCCGGCGGCGCCGCCCGTCTACAACGACATCCTTCCAGGCCTGCTGGGCAGGCTTACCCAGCCGTCGCGAATCGTCATCCGCAACATCCTGCGCTGGCCGCTACGGTCGTCGCTGACGACGTTGGGGATCGCACTGGCGGTCGCGACCATCGTCTCGTCGTCGTTCGGCTTCGATGCCGTCGAGCGGATGATCCAAATCAGCTTCTTCACGGCGCAGCGGTTCGACGTGATGCTGACCTATGTCGAGCCGAAGACCGGTGCGGTCGCCAATGAAGTGGCTCGTTTGCCGGGCGTGCAAGCCGTCGAGCCCTTCCGCGCGGTGGCGGTGCGGTTGCGCCACGGGCATCGCGCCGAGCTCTCGCAGATCACCGGGCTGCGCGAGGACGGCGCCCTGCGCCGGATCGTAACCGCGGATTTCAGGGCGGTTCCGCCGCCTCGCCATGGCCTGCTCGTTTCGCCCAAGCTTGCCGAGAACCTGGGCGTTGTCCCCGGCGACGACGTGTCGGTCGAGATCATGGAAGGGCGCCGCCGCACCCTGTCGCTGCCGATCGCCGGAGTCGTCGAGGAGTATCTCGGCACGCCCGCCTACATGGAGATCGAGGCGCTTGGCCGGGCGATCGGCGAACCCGGACAGGTGTCGGGCAGCTTCCTTCGCATCGACCCGCTGGCCGAGCCGGCGCTGTTCGCCCGGCTGAAGGAGATACCCAACGTCGCCACCGTGGCGGTGAAGGCCGCGACCGTGCGGTCGTTCCGCGACACCATGGCGGAGTCGATGTCGATCATGCTCACCTTCTACATCGCGTTCGGCGGGGTGATCGGGCTGGGCGTGCTCTATAACAGCGCCCGCATCGCGCTGTCCGAGCGGGCGCGCGAACTGGCGACCTTGCGCGTGCTCGGCTTCACCCGGTTCGAGGTTTCCTACATCCTGCTCGGCGAACTTGCCCTGCTCACCATAGCGGCCCTGCCGCTGGGATGCGTTCTGGGTTATGGTTGGGCGTGGGGAATCGTGCAGGCCTTCGAAAGCGACATGTTCGTCATTCCGCTGGTGATCGAACGGGCCACCTATGGGACCGCCATCGCCACGGTGCTGGCGGCCGCCGTCCTCGCTGGGTTCCTGGTACGCCGAAATGTCGACCGGCTCGACATGGTCGGCGTGCTGAAGACGATGGAGTGAGCCCGTGACAGCCGGAAGCCGCCGCGTCCTCCTGATCGCCGTGCTGGGTGCCGGGCTGGCCGGCGTGCTGTACTGGGCGTTCCGGCCGCAGCCCGTGCTGGTCGACATGGAGACCGCCGAGCAGGGGGCGGTTCGAGAGACCATCGAGGAAGAGGGGTTCACCCGCGTGCGCGACGTCTTCACCGTCTCGGCGCCGGTCGCCGGGCGGGTGCAGCGCATTTCGCTCGAGGTGGGCGATACGGTCGCGGCGGGGGATCAGGTTGCGGCACTGGAGCCGCCGGTCACCGGGTTCCTCGACGCCCGTGCCCGTGCCCAGGCCGAGGCCGAAGTGCGGGCCGCGATGGCGGCGCGCGACCTGGCCGCCGCGGACATCGAGCGGGCGCGCGCCCAACTTACCTTTGCCGAGGCCGAGGTGAAGCGGCTCAGACGGCTGGTGAGTCAGGAGGCGGCGACACAACGCGCCCTCGAGTTGGCGGAAACCGAGGTCAAGGCGCGCCATGCGGGGTTCACCACTGCCGAAGCCGCGCTCCGCGTCCAGGAGTACCGGCTCGAGACGGCGAAAGCCCAACTCCTTGATCCCGCGCTTGCGTCGCCCGGCACCTGCTGCGTGCCCGTTCCCTCTCCGATCGACGGCGTATTGCTGCGCATCCTGCAGGAGAGTGAGGCGGTGGTCGCGGCGGGCACGCCACTGGTCGAGATCGGGGACCCGACCCGAATCGAAGTCGTCGCCGAATTGCTCACCTCCGACGCGGTTCGCCTGCCCGTCGGGGCGGAAGTCGAATTGACGGGATGGGGCGGGGACACCCTTGCCGGCCGGGTGCGCAGGGTCGAGCCCTACGGATTTCGGAAGATTTCGGCGCTCGGCGTGGAGGAGCGCCGTGTCGAGGTGATCGTCGACATCGTTTCTCCGCGCGAGGCCTATAGACGACTCGCGCATGGCTATCGTCTGGACCTCACATTCATCCTGCGACGCCGCAGTGACGTCGTCATCGTGCCGGTAGGGGCGGTCTTTCGCATGGGTGAAGGCTGGGCGGTGTTCGTCGTCGAAGACGGGCGGGCGACGCCCCGCCAAGTCGAGATCGGCATCAGCGACCGACGGCGCATGGAGATTCGCAAGGGGCTGGAGTCGGGCGAGTTTGTCGTGGTTCACCCCGGCGACCAGGTCGAAGCCGGCGTGTCAGTGGTCGCGCGGGCCGGGCGGCCATGACATGAAAGTACTTCATGGTTTATTACCGGTGAGTGCTGGAATAATTACAGTGTAAGGCTTGTTTTTGAAGTAAGCCGAAAAGCCATTGACTCAAAGCGGGCCATATAGTTTGTTTTACAAACTATATGGCTAAAGCTCGTTCCGGGGGGTGGCCGATCGGGCCGCCACGAGACGACGTGGGTGGCCGCTACGCCAGCTTGGGCGATACGCGCAGGCGGGGCATGCGGCTTTCCCACGGGGACGCAACAACAATAAACCGAAATTCTGTTTGGGAGAGGATTCACCATGATTCGATCGATCTTGATTTCCGGCGCAATGGTCGCGGGATTGTCCTCGGCCGCCATCGCCCAGGATTACAACATCCGCCTTGCCCACTTCATGCCGGCAGCGGCGTGGCAGCACGCCGACATGTTCGAAGCCTGGGGCAAGGCCGTTCAGGAGCAGAGCAAGGGCCGTATCGGGGTGCGGGTGTTCCCCGCCCAGACGCTCGGAAAGGCCGTGGCGGGTTATGACAACGCGGTCAACCGCGTTGCCGAGGTGACGTGGACGGTGCAGGGCTACACCGCCAACCGTTTCCCTTTGAGCCAGATCATGGAACTGCCCGGCATCTTCGAGACCGCCGAGCAGGGGTCCTGCGCCTTCCAGAAGCTGTATGACAGCGGCGCGCTTGCCGACGAATACAAGGACACGCACGTCCTCTATGTGCACGTCCATGGGCCGGGCCATCTGCACACCCGGGACAAGGTCGTCACCAAGCTTTCCGACATGAAGGGTCTGAAGATTCGGCAGCCGACTGCGGTCATCGGCCGCATGCTGCGGGCCGTCGGGGCCGAGCCGGTCGGCATGCCCGCCCCGCAGATCTACGAGTCGACGCAGCGTGGCGCCATCGACGGCTTCCTGCTGCCGTGGGAGGCGGTTGCCGGCTTCCGCGCCGACGAGGTGGCCGACCAGCATACCGAGGTGGGCCTTTACCAGCTCGCCTTCGTCCAGACGATGAATAAGAGCTTCTACGAAAGCCTGCCGGCCGATCTCAAGAAGGCGATCGACGACAATTCGGGCATGAAGTGGGCGCTGATTGCCGGTCGCGGCTACGATGCCGCCGACGTGTCCGGCAAGAAAAAGGGCCTTGCCTCCGGCACCCTCAACAGCCTTGCCGCTGGCGAGGACCAGGCCTGGGCCAAGGCAGCCGCGGCAGCCGCCGAGGAGTATCTGGCCGAGCTGGAGGGCCGCGGCCTGCCGGCGCGCAAGGTCTACGAGCAGGCCAAGGTATTCGCCAAGGAGTGCAAGGGTCTGATCGGTAAGTAAGGCTGGCCTTCGGACCGGACTGAAGACGATGGTGCGTGCGGTACGGCTTATTGCCGACTCGTTCAACGTCCTCGCCGCCGTTGCGGTGGTGTTCCTGATGCTGAACGTGGCCGGTGCCGTACTCGTACGCACCGTTCACGCCCTGACCGGCGGGGTGATTAATCTGATTTGGGCCGGTTCGATCGAGATGGCGGGTTTGGCGCTGAACGTGATCGTGTTCGCGGCGCTTCACCGCACGTTCGTCGTCGGCGCCATCAAGGTCGACTTGTTCACACAGTCCCTGCCACATGTCCTGCAGCGCCTCATCGACGGCGCCTTCGGGCTTGTCTACGCCGTGTTCGCCGGGGGGATGACGTGGCAGTACTACCACGCCACCGTCACCACCTTCGAGCGCGGCGACGCGACCCAGGATCTGCTGATTCCCTTGTTCTACATTTATGCGTTCCTGACCGTGGCTTCCGCCGCCCTTGCCCTGGTCGCGGCGGTGTGGTCGATGGCGTTGATGGCGGGCGTGGTCGACGACCGCTCTAGCGGAGAGGTTGCGTGATGGCCCCTGCCACCGTCGGCTTCATCGGCGTCGCCATCCTTTTGCTTCTGATCATGGTGCGCTGTCCGATCGGACTGTCGATGATCATCGTCGGATTCGGCGGTTTCTCAGCCATCGTCGGCTTCAAGCCGGCGATGTCGATCATCGAGAACGGCCCCTACGAGGTGGCCTCGAACTACAGCTTCACGATGATCCCGTTGTTCATGCTGATGGGCAGCTTCGCGGCCAGGGCGCGAATCTCCACCGATCTGTTCGACGCCGCGAAAACTCTCATCGGGCATTGGCGGGGTGGGCTGGCGATGGCCGCCGTCAGCGCCAGCGCGGGCTTTTCCACGATATCCGGGTCGTCGCTGGCGACGGCGGCGACGATGGCGCGCGTGTCGCTACCCGAAATGAAGGCGGCCGGCTATTCCGACCGCATGGCGGCCGGATCGCTGGCGGCGGGCGGCACTCTTGGAATCATGATCCCGCCGTCCATCGCGCTGCTTCTCTACGGCCTGATCACCGAGCAATCGGTCGCGACGATGTTCCTGGCGGGGTTCCTGCCGGGTCTGCTGGCCTATCTGCTTTATCTATGCGCCATCATTATCATGGTGCGGATTCGTCCGGAATGGGCGGGGGCCGTCGGCGTGAAGGGCGAGGACACGGTCGGCCAAGCGCTGGTGAAGCTGCTTCCGATCCTGCTGGTCTTCGGGCTGGTGATGGGCGGCATCTACGCCAGCATCTTCACCCCTACCGAGGCCGCCGGCGTGGGCGCCGTCATCACGCTGATCATGGCCGTGGTGCGCGGCGGCATGCGCTGGAAGGGCTTCGTCGAGGCGGTAAACGAAACCCTCGCCGTGGCCTCGATGATTTTCGTCATCCTCATCGGAGCCGAGGTGTTCGGCTACTTCCTGTCCGTCTCGCAACTTTCCTTCGAACTCGTCGCCTTGATCGAGCGGATGAACCTGCCGCCGGTCGGCGTGCTGGTGATCATCATCCTCTTCTACCTTGTGCTTGGCTGCTTCATGGACAGCTTGGCCATGATCCTGCTGACCGTGCCGATCTTCTATCCGATGATCATGGCCAGCGGCTTCGACCCGATCTGGTTCGGGATCATCGCGGTGGTCACGGTCGAACTCGGCCTGATAACCCCGCCGGTCGGAATGAACATCTTCGTGATCAAGAGCGTGGCGCCCCAGGTGCCGCTGGTCGAGATCATGCGCGGCGTGCTGCCCTTCGTCGTCACCGATCTGGTGCGGCTGGGCTTCCTGATCGCCTTCCCGGGAATCGCCCTGCTGCTTCCCTCATTGTTCGGCTGAGGCGGACTCGTTCCGACGAAGCAGTCCAGGCCGGCGCTTACGCAGGATTGCTTCGCCTGAACGGGCCTATGACGGAACCGCTGCGGATGTCCGGCTCATCCGCCGGCGTTGAGTTCCTGGGCGAGCTGGCGCAGGCGGAAGCGCTGGATCTTGCCGGTCGCGGTGCGCGGGATTTCCTCGACGAGGTGGATGTTGCGCGGGCACTTGTAGACCGAAAGGTTGGCCAGCAACCGCTCCCGTACCGTGGCCGCCACGTCCCCAGCCTCGTCCGAGGCGACCAGGAAAAGCGTCGTGCGCACCAGTCCGTCCTCGTTCTCGGCGCCGACGGCGGCGGCCTCAAGTACCCCCGGAACGGCGGCGGCGCATTCCTCAATCTCGCCGGGGCTGACCCATTGGCCCGAAATCTTCAGCAGGTCGTCGCCACGCCCCTGGTGGTACCACCACCCCTTGGCGTCGACGCTGAACACGTCGCCGGTTCGGAACCAGCCGTCGCGAAAGGCGGCCTGGGTCTTGTCGGGCTGCTTCCAGTAGCCGCGGCACAGCGACCCCAGCCTGGTCCACACCACGCCCGGAGCGTCGACCTCGGTGACGGGGCGCTCCTGCTCGTCGAGCAGCCTGACCTCGGCGTAGGGCATGGGCTTGCCGGTGGCCGCGGGGTTGTGGTCGGCGGGAGTGCCGGAGATGAACATGAAGATGGTTTCGGTGGCGCCGATGCCCTGGATGATCGGCACGCCCGTCTCCTCGCGCCAGCGATGATAGATGCTCTCGGGCAGGGCCTCGCCCGCCGACAGATAGGTGCGCACGCCCTTGAAGCCGGCGCGCGCGGCCAGGCCGTCGCGCAACAGGTTGCGGAAGAAGGTGGGCACGCTCAGCATCACCGTCGGCCGGTAGCGGTCGACCACCTCGGCGATGGAGTTGCTGTCGGGCCAGCCCTCGTAGACGATGACGGTGGCCCCAGACCGCAGGCCGCCGAGCAGGGTATGGCCCAGCGAGAAGGCGAAGAACATCTTCGACGAGGCGAAGACCCGCTCGCCCGGCCCCAGCCCGAGCATCGCCATGTAGGAATCGCCCACCGGCACGTCGCCGTGGCAGTGGATGGCGCCCTTGGGCGAGCCCGTGGTGCCCGAGGTATACAGCCAGAACGCCATGTCGTCGGCCGCCATCGGCACGCTCTTCAGATGCGGCGACGCCGCGGCGACCAGCGCGCCGAAATCCGCCATGCCGGACGGTGCGGTGCCATTGACCGCCACGAGGCGGGGAGAGGGGGCGCCCGCCTCGCGGGCCTTGTCGAGCAGCGGCAGGAATTCGTCGTCGATCAGCAGGACCGCCGCCTCGCTGTCGGCGATCGCGAAGGCCAGGTCCTTCGGCGCCAGGCGCGTGTTCATCGGCACGGACACGCCGCCCGCCCGCATGATGCCCAGGAACGCGGCGACGAACGTCGGGCTGTCCTTGAGCAGCATCAGCACCCGGTCGCCGACGGCGATGTGGGGTTGGAGGGCGTTGCCCACTCGGCTGGCTTGCGCATCGAGTTCGGCGAACGTGATGCGTTCCTCGCCGAATAGAAGGGCGACCGCGTCCTGTCGTCCCTGGGCCAGCGATGGTCCGAGGATCAGGTCGGCCGCGTTGAGGCTGGCCGCGGAGTTGGGCGTTTGATGAGTCATCGCTTCCCCCTGATGACGCTGTACATGTTCCCCTCAGAAATGCGCACAGTGCAAGATTTCTATGCGGGGCAGCAGCCGGCCGACAACGGCTCGATCCGGCGCGCGGCCGCCGATGACGCCCAGATGTTCGACGGTCCGCAAAGCCGCGGCCAGTCGAACGGGATCGTCGGTCTGGTTGACGAACAGCGCCCGCTTCGCCCGTTCGGGGGCGCCGCGCGCCAGACCGTCGGGGTCGACGGCCATGCGGGCCAGCGACAGCGCGGTGACCGGGCTTCCGAGCGCGAGGCCGGTGCGCCCAGCCCAGAGTTCCGGGCGAAACACGGTGTCTTGGGAAAGGGGGCGGCCCAGGCCCTTGGCACCGGCCACCATCACCACGAAATCAGCGTCCGCCGGAATGACCGGTTCGTGGTCCGCCGGCGCCTTCAGCGGCCGGCGCGCCGACCCGTCGGCTTCGACCAGGATGCGGGTGAAACGCCGGCTGGCGGCGAGGCGGGCGATGTCGTCCGGGGGGTAGCCGACGATCTTGCCGCGGGCCTCGTCGGTGTCGCGAAACGCCAGGACGACATTCGCCGCCGCATCGGCCGCCGCCATGACCGCCTGGGCGTCGGCGGCCTGCACCGTCTGCCACGGTCCGGTCGCCTGCTCCTTGGCCATCTTCGTCGTGGTGGTGATCAGCACCCGCTCGCCGCCGGCCGCGAACGCTTTTGCCAGCGCGAACATGAGTGAACTCTTCCCGCCCGCCCCCGTCAGGGCGACGAGCCTGGCCTCTTCCAGACCCAGCGCTTTGACGAGCGTCATGCCGCGGCGCCGCGGTTGCAGTGGCGCATGATGGCCTCCAGCACCGCGCCGCCAAGCGCGCGCGCCTTGTCCGAGACGGTATGGCAGTGTTCCGGCGCGCAGCGCGGGTCGACGTCGCCGAGCTTGAGCCCGGTGGGGACCGGTGTGTCGCTGCGCAGAAGGCCACGCAAGACCCCGTCAACGCCCGCCCTCACCGGGGCGCCGTCGACTTCGCCCACAACCTCGCCCTCGCGCACGCGGTCGCCGATGCGGTGATCGCTGTGAAACAGGCCCGCTGTCGGCGCCCGCAGCACGCGCGCGGCCGTGTGGCCGGCGATGTCTCCCGGCACGCCGGTGTTTGGTTCGGCGAAGCCCGAGGTCATGACGCGGCCGAGATTGTGCCCGCGGTTGGTCTCGACGACGGCGTGACAGTCGACGCCGGCCTCGAACCCGGGGCCGAGCGCGATCACCAGCGGCGCATCGCTCGGGCGCGTGCCGAGGTTGCGCTTGGCGATGACGGCGTCGACGACCACATCCGGGGGATCGAACCCTATCGTCTCCCAGTCGTTGGTCCTCATCACCGGAATGCGCTGCTGCCGCCAGGCCGCCCGGATATCCGCGGCGCTATGGGCGGCGACCGCCTCGACATCCTCGACCGTCGCCGCCCCCATCTCGAGTGCCGGGCAGAACGAGACGGTGCGGCGCACGCACAGCGGGTCCTCCAGGTCGATCATGCAGATCCGGCGCATGTTGGCCATGTACAGCCGCCACGCCACGCCGCTCGCCATCTCGCCGGCGCTCTTGATCAGAATGAAGGGCGACAGGGGCGGGGCGGTCATGGGGTCGCCGCACCCTTGCCCCGGGCCGCTCGCGATTCCCCGAGAAAACAAACCCTTCCCGTCATGCCCGGGCTTGTCCCGGATATCCACGCCCGGTTTGACGCGCGTGGATGGCCGGATCAGGTCCGGCCATGACGGCACGTGAGTACTTCGGTGTCTCCCTACGCCCGCTCACGGCGTTCCCGCTCCAACTGGCGCAGCCCTTTGAGGATCTTCTCGGGCGTGAACGGCGTCGAGTGCAGGCGCACGCCGGTGGCGTCGTAGATGGCGTTGGCGATGGCGGCCAGCACGCCCGACACCAGACCCTCGCCGACCTCCTTCGTGCGGTAGGGCTTGCCGACCACGTATTCCTCGGTGATGACGTCGGCGTCGTCGGATTCCGCCATCTCGTGGATGGTCGGCATGCGGTAGTCCAGCCACGTCGGGTTCAGGGTGTAGCCATCCTTCATCATGATTTCCTCGAGGAAGGCATGGCCCAGCGCCATCGACACCTGGCCGTCGACCTGGTTCTTCACCAGGGCCGGGTTCACCGGGAAGCCGCAATCATGAACGGTCAGCGCCTTGAGGACCCGGGCCTCGCCGGTCTCGGTGTCGACCTCGACCTCGGCGGTCTGGCAACTGAAGGCGTAGTTCTCGCTCCACCGGCCCTTGGTGGTCGCCAGGCTGGGGTGGGTCGGCACGTCGCGCATGGTGCGCCAGAAACCCTCGCCGATCACGGTGTCGCCGCGGCGGGTGGCGATGCTGAGCGCGATGATGTCGCGGTAGCTCATGCTTTGCGCCGGGTCGAGCCGGTTGTACACCACCTTGTCGGCCACGTAGAGGTCGTCGACCCCGCAGTTGAAGCGCTGCGCCGCCAGTTGCAGCATCTTGTCGCGGGCGTTGCCGGCCGCCTGCCGCGCCGCGTTGCCGGTGACGTAGGTCATGCCGCTGATCCAGGCGCCGATGTCCTGGGGCGTGGTGTCGGTGTCCGACGAGACGATCTTGACGTCCTCGATGGGCAGGAAAAGTTCCTCCGCCACGATTTGCGCGATCACGGTCTCCGAGCCCTGGCCGACGTCGATGGCTCCGGTCAGCACGGTGGCCGAGCCGTCGTCGGCCATCTTGACGATCACCCCGGAACCGTTGGGATAGATCAGCGAGCCGCCGAAATAGCCGCTCACCCCCATGCCGATGCCGCGCCGGACGGTGCCCCCGGCCTTGCGCCCCTTGCCGTAGCGGCGCACCACGTCGGCCTTCTCGCCCGCCACCTTGATGCAGTCGATGAGTCCCCCCTCGTGCACGTTGTCGCCGTTCGGCAGCTGCTCCCTGGGCTTGCGGGCGTTGCGCAGGCGGATGGTCACGGGGTCGATGCCCAGTTCCTCGGCGATGGTGTCGAGTTGGGATTCGATGGCGAAGCGGATCTGCGGGCAGCCGTGGCCGCGCTGCGGCGCGCGCACCGGATTGTTGGTGTGGACCGACAGCCCCTCATAGGCGAGGTTGGGGATGCGGTAGGGGATCATGGTGAAGCCCCAGGCCAGGAAGATGACCACCACGCCGCTGCCGCGGAAGGCGCCGGCGTTGTTGATGGCGCGCACCTGCTGGGCGACGATGGTGCCGTCCTTCTTCACCCCGGTCTTGATCTCCATGATCAGCGGCTGGCCGTGGCGATAGGCCGAGAAGATCTCTTCGCGGGTGGCGACGATGCGCACCGGGCGGCCGGTCAGCATGGACAGGCGCGCCGCGCAGTATTCGTGCGAGTACAGGTCGATCTTGCCGCCGAAGGTGCCGCCCACATAGGTCTTGTGGATGCGCACCGCCGAGTAGGGCAGGTCGAGGACCTTGGCCAGCTTGGCGCGCTTGACGAACGTGCCCATGGACGAGGTCCACACGTTCAGCTTGTCGTTTTCCCAGTGGGCGAGGGTGACCTGCGGCTCGAGATAGCCGTGGGTGCGCAGATGGCTCTCGAAGCGATCCTCGCGCACATAGTCGGATTCGGCGAACCCCTTTTCGACGTCGCCCCAGCCGGTGGCGGTGCGGCCGCCGATGTTGGAGTAGGGGACTTCGGCGCGCACCTTGGGATGGGTGGGCTGAACCTCGGGCGCGCCCGGCTTCATCGCCTCCAGCGGGTCGAAGACGGCGGGCAGGATCTCGTATTCCACCTCGATCAGGTCGATGGCGCGCTGGGCGGTGATCTGGTCGATGGCGGCGACGGCGGCGATCTCCTCGCCGACGTGGCGCACCCGGCCGCGCGCCAGCACCTCCTGGTCCGGGGGATAGCGCGGCGTCTCGACGAAGCCGTGCTTGATGCCCTTGGTGTCGTCGATCGTGATCACGGCCTTGACGCCCGGCAGGGCCATCGCCTTGCTGGTGTCGATGCGCAGGATGCGGGCGTGGGCATGCGGGCTGCGAAGCAGCCGTCCGACCAAGGTTCCCGGCAGCTTGACGTCCTGGCTGTACACCGCGCGGCCGGTGATCTTGTCCGGTCCGTCCTTGCGCCGCAGGCTCTTGCCGACGTAGTTGAGTTGGTTCATCGACGAGGTCTCCCGGGGCAGGACTATTTCATCAAAGGTGTGACGCCCTGGTCGGACGCCTGCAGAACGGCGGCGACGATGGCGTTGTAGCCGGTGCAGCGGCAGAGGTTGCCCTCCAGCGCCTTCTTGATCTCGTCGGTGGTCGGCTTGGGCGTGCGTTCCAGAAGCGCCGTCGCCGACAGCAGCATGCCGGGCGTGCAGAAGCCGCACTGGACCGCGCCCTGATCCAGGAACGCCTGCTGCAATACGGACAGCTTCTCGCCCTCGGCCAGGCCCTCGACGGTGCGGAGTTGCCGGCCGTCGCAGTCGGCGGCCAGGGTCATGCACGACAGAACCGGCCGCTCGTCCAGCAGCACCGTGCAGGCGCCGCAGGTGCCCTGCTCGCATCCGTCCTTGGTTCCGGTCAGGCCGATCATCTCGCGCAGCACCTCGACCAGCATGTGGCGCGGCTTCACCGTCACCTCATGCCATTCGCCGTTCACGCAGAGCGCGATCAGGCGCGAGTTCGATTTCGGGCGCTTGGGCGTCTCAGTCATGGTGTCCCCCGTTTTCGGCGGTGCCGGTGCCGCGCGCCCGCGCGGTCGCCTCGGACAGCACGCGGCGCATATGGATCTTGATGTTGTCGCGGATGTAGCTCTTGGTGAAACCGTGGTGGGGCAGCGGGTTGATCTCCTTGGCCGCCGCCGCCGCGAGTTCGGCGATTTTCGCCTCGTCGAGCTTCGCCCCGGTCATCGCCTGCTCGGTGGCGGTCAGGCGGATCGGCTTCTCGCGCACCGCGCCGATCACCATGCGCGCACCGCGGCAGGTGGCGCCGTCGCCGTCGAGGGTCAGGCCGACCGCCATCACCGCCATGCCGAACTCGAGCCCGCCACGTCGCGAAGACTTGTGATAGCCCCAGCCGAAACGCGGTTCCGCCGGAGGTACGAGGACCGCGCTCAGGATTTCGCCCGCTCCAAGCGCATGCGGGGTCAGGCCGCTGCCCGTGAACAACTGCTCGACCGGCTGGCGTCGCGTGCCGCCCGGGCCCACGATCTCGACCTCCGCCCCCAGCGCTATCAGCGCCGGCGCCGTGTCGGACATGTAGACCGACCAGCAGGTGTCGCGGTCGTTGTTGGGATAGGGATAGCAGACCTCGCCGCCGCGTTTGTAGCAAGGAGCCTTGAACTGGTAGTCGTGCTTCTGGTTGTAGTACAGGCAGCGCGTTTCCTGGCACAGATTGCCGCCCAGGGTGCCCATCTGCCGAATCTGGTTGCCGGCCACCCGGTGCGCCGCCTCGGCCAGCATCGGGCAGGCGGCGCGGATGAGGTCCGAGCCCTCGAGCGTCGCCAGCCGCGTCAGGGCGTCGATGCGCACCGTGCCGTCGGTCTCGCGGACCG
Source organism: Rhodospirillales bacterium (assembly GCA_019455065.1). Classification (GTDB taxonomy): domain Bacteria; phylum Pseudomonadota; class Alphaproteobacteria; order Rhodospirillales; family Magnetospirillaceae; genus JACFNC01. Next base: position 26,936 of record JACFNC010000011.1, on the reverse strand, counting down.
GGTCGCGCGGCGTGATGGCGCCCAGGCTCACCACGGTCGCAGGCCGGACCACCTCGACGCGCATGTTGGGCAGCAGATCGGTGCCGCCGGCAAGAACGCGGGCATCGGCGCCCTTGTCACGCAGAAGCGCCGACGCTTCCTCCAGCGTGTTCGGACGTTCTAGGTCGAAGTCATACAGGATCATTTCCGCTGGTTCCCTTCGGGATGGCCCGAGCCTTCGGTTGCCGTAGACGGCATCTTGAAAAACAGTTTGGTCCTCAAACTATGCGGGGCGGATGCGGGGCATGTCAACGCTCTCTCTTGTCCCATTGGCCGGAATGTTGTTCGTCAGTCGCTAAAGGCGCCGGCGATGCGCTGCAGCATGTCCAGCAGGTGCTCGCGTTCTCCCGGACGCAGCACGGCGTCCATGGCGCGCTCCTGGGCGTCCACCCGTTCCCGAACCTTGCGCAGCGTGGCGCGGCCCGAGTTCGACAGCCACAGCCCGTAGTAGCGCTGGTCGACCTTGCTCCGTGTCCGGCGCACCAGGCCGCGCTTTACCAGCCCGCTCACGGTCAGCGACAGGGTCGACTTGTCCAGCCGGTAAATGGCCGCCAAACGCACCTGGCTGATGCCCGGATTGTTGCCGATCAAGGTCAGCAGGCCGAACTCGCCCGGTGACGTTTCCAGTTCGGACATGATCGCGGCGAAGTCACGGAACACCGCTGTCTGCGCCTGGCGAATCTGATAGCCGAGCATCTGCGGCAGCGGCCCGAAATCGACGCCGTTGTCCTCGTCCGCCACAATCGCCTTCGCCGGTACCTTGTTCATTCGACCTCTATGTGTCCCGCCAGGTCCGCCACAACCACCTCGCCGATCACGGCGCCCACGGCCACGTCGCGCCGGCGCAACCCGGCCTGCAGATGCTGCAAACGGTCGGCCGGCACCGCGATCAGCAGGCCACCGGAGGTTTGGGCGTCGGCCAGCAGAAGGCGCCGCGGCTCGTCGAGCCGGGAGGCGAAGCGGACGTGGGGAGCCGCGTACTGAAGGTTACGCTTCGTCCCGCCGGGGCACAACCCTTCCGACAGGAAGTCCTCGACCTGTGGAAATAGCGGCACCGCGTCGTAGCGCAGCCGGGCGCCCAGCGAAAGCCCGGCACGGTCGCTCGATGCCCGCAGCATGTTGCCCAGATGACCGAGCATGCCGAAGCCGGTGACGTCGGTGGCGGCATGCGCGCCCGCTTCGACCATGGCCTCGGCCGCGCCCCGATTGAGGGTTGCCATCGAACCGATCGCCTCGCCCAGTCCCTCCGGCGACAACCGGCCGCGCTTGGCGGCGGTGGTAAGCACGCCGGTTCCGATTCGTTTCGTCAGCACCAGGGCGTCGCCGGCGCGGGCGCCGGCATTGGTGACGACGGCGTCGGGATGAACGGTGCCGGTGACGAACAGGCCGAACTTGGGTTCCTCGTCGACGATCGAATGCCCGCCGGAGATGACAATACCGGCCTCGGCGCAGACCGCCGCCGCGCCCTCGAAGACACGGCCGAGGGGCTCCAGCCCCAGCTTTTCGACCGGCCAGGCGACGAAGCTCAGCGCGTTGAGCGGTCGCGCGCCCATGGCGTAGACGTCGCTCAGCGCGTTGGCGGCGGCGATGCGGCCGAAGTCGTAGGGGTCGTCGACGATCGGCGGAAAGACATCGACGGTTTCCACCAAGGCGAGATCGTCGCTCAGGCGCACGACCGCCGCGTCGTCGCCGGTGGAATGGCCGACCAGCACCCGCTCGTCGGGCGGTGCCGGCAGATGCGACAGGGCGGCGCGCAGGTCCGCCTGGCTTATCTTGGCGGCGCATCCGGCGGCGCGGGCAAGCTGGGTCAGGCGATCCATTGGGCGCACCTTCTCACGAGGCCGGCTGGCGGCGAACCTTGACCAAATGCGACAACACCCCGACGGCGATCTCGGCGGGGGTGTTGTCGCCCAATCGCTCTCCGATCGGGCAGATGATGCTTTCGATGAAGGACGGCGAAACGCCGGCCTCGCGCAAGTGGCGGCGTAGGATGGCCGCCTTCGAGTCGCTCCCGATGACGCCCAGGTAGGACAGCCGGCACGCCTTGCGCTCCAGGGCCACGAGCACCGGAACGTCGGTGGCGTGGCCCATGGTCATCACCGCGACCGCGGTGCCGTCCGACACGGCGTCGACGCCCTCGGCGAAATCGCCGACCAGGCGCGCCTCCAGGCGCTCGCTGCGCGGCAGCCGGTCGAGCCAGTCCTGACGCGGGTCGACGCAAACGACATGACAGTCGAGTTCGGTCAGGAACCGGCACAGCTTCTGGCCGACATGCCCGGCGCCGAATATCACCACCTCCCAGCGGTGGGCCGCGCCATGCACCTCGTAATACAGGGCGACCTCGCCGGCACAGGTCATCCCAAGGTCGCGGTGCAGGTTCAACCGCTCGAACACCGTGCGGGTGGTCTGGCCGGGCGCCAGCAGCTCGCGCGCCTTCTCGATGCACCGCGCCTCGAGCCGGCCGCCGCCGACGGTGCCGAACAGCAGCCCGTCCTTGCCGAACACCGCCGTGGCTCCGACCTCTTGCGGGATGCTGCCCCGGGCGTCGACCAGGGTGACGATGCAGAACGGCACTCCGTCCCGATGCAGCCGGCCCAGCCGCTCGATGAAATTGGCGTCGTGCATGGTTGCCCTGCGTCCGTGGGGAATTGGTTTGATGACCAAACTATCGGACCGGGAAGGGGTTTGTCAAAATTAAACCGTCGAGACCTTGGCGGTTCCGCAGCGTCATTCGGAGGAGGCTCGGCCAACCGCGCCGCGTTGCTACATCCCCAGATAGCTCTCGCGCACTGCTGCGTCGTCGAGCAGGGCCGCGGCCGGGCCGGCGAGGACGTTGCGGCCGTTCTCGATCACGAAGGCGTGGTCGGCGGTTTGCAGGGTGGTGCGCACGTCCTGTTCGGCGATCAGGATGGTGGTTCCCGCCTCGCGAATGCGGCGGATCAGGTCGAATACGGCGGCGGCCATGGCCGGGGCCAGTCCCAGGGTCGGCTCGTCCAGCAGCAACAGGCGTGGTTCGCTCATCAGGCCGCGGCCGAGGGCCAGCATCTGCTGCTCGCCGCCCGACAGCGACCCGGCCAGTTGCCGCCGACGTTCCAGCAGGCGCGGGAACAGGGCGTAGATTTCGTCGAGGCGGGCCGTCCGCTTCGCCGCGGGGCGGCGGCAGCCGCCGATGCGCAGGTTCTCCTCGATGGTGAAATCGGCGAACACCTGCCGGCCCTCGGGCACCAGGGCCAGCCCCGCCGCCACCCGGTCCCAGGCGGCCACGCCCGCGACGTCGTTCCCGGCGAAGCGCACGATGCCGTTCCGCGGCGGAAGCATGCCCGCGAGCACGCGCATGACCGTGGTCTTGCCGGCGCCGTTGGCTCCCAGAAGGGCGGTGATCGAGCCCTCCCGGACGGACAGGGAAACCTCGCGCAGCACCTCGGCGTCGCCGTAACCGGCCGCCACCAACTCCATCGACAGCAGCACGGTCATGAGCCGCCCCCGAGATAGGCGTCGACCACCTCGGGATGGGTGGCGATCTCGGCGGGCGTGCCGATGGCGATCAGGCGACCGTGATGGAGCACGACGATGCGGTCGCACAGCCGCATCAGGGCGCGCATGACGTGCTCGATGACGAGAATGGTCAGGTCGTAGCGCCGGCGCAGGTCCTCGATCATGGCCAGGGCCTCGGCGACCTCGGTCGCGGTCAGCCCGGCCATCACCTCGTCGAGCAGCAGCAGCCGCGGCCCGGTGGCCAGCGCCCGCGCCACCTCCAGCCGCTTGCGCCCGGCCAGCGTAAGGCTGCCGGCGGCCTGATGGGCGCGGTCGGCGAGGCCGGTCGCCTCCAGTACCTCCCAGGCGATCACTTCGGCCGGGCCGCGCGCCCGGATGCGCCTGCGGCCGTACATCGCGGCGACCGCCACGTTGTCCAGCACCGTCATTCCGGCGAACGGGCGCACGATCTGGAAGGTGCGGGCGATGCCCAGCCGGCAGACGCGGTCGGCGGGCAGGCCGTCGACGCGCCGGCCGTCGAAGGTGATGCGGCCGCCGCTTGGGCGGTCGGTGCCGGCGATCAGGCTGAACAGGGTCGTCTTGCCGGCGCCATTGGCGCCCATCACGCCGGTGATGCTGCCCGGGGCGACCTCCAGGCTGACGGCGTCCAGCGCGGTCAGCCCGCCGAAGCGCTTCGTCGCCGCCTCGACGCTGAGCAGGCTCACCCGGACCTCGCGCGCCGGGCCGTCAGCCGGCCGTGGATGCCGTCCGGCGCGAACAGCACGAAGGCGATGAGCAGGGCCCCCTGGGCGATCATGTAGGCCTCGGGCAGGGTGGACCACAGGGTCTCGGCCAGCACGACCAGGAAGGCGGCGCCGAACAGCGGGCCGGGGGCGTCGTCGCTGCCGCCGATCACCGCCATGGTGACGATGGTGAACGACACCACGGGGCTGAAGACCTGCAAAGGCTCGAAATAAGTCGAACGCATCACCATGATGGCGCCCACCATGCCCGGGATCACCGCCGACAGCGCAAAGGCGGCGAGTTTCAGCTTGGCCGCGGGGATGCCCACCGCCTCGGCGGCGTCCTCGTCCTCGCGGATGGCGATCAGGCCGCCGCCGAACCGCGATCGGCGCACGACGTAGGTCAGGACGCTTGCCGCCACCGCCAGGCCGAGCATCGCCCAATACAGGGTTTGCAGGTCGGGACCGCCGAAAAGCACGCGGCCGAAGCGGCCCAGCGCCCCCTCGACGTTGACCACCACGTACTTGACCAGTTCGGCCACGCCGAAGGTCAGGATCACGAAGGACGGCCCGCGCACGCGCAGCACCGGCCAGCCGATGGCCAGCGCCAGCACCCCGGCGGCGATGCCGCCCGCCAGCACCGCCAGCCACGGGGGATATTGCTGCCACGCCAGGACCATGACGTAGGCGCCGGTCCCGTAGAACACGACATGCCCAAGCGAGACGTAGCCGGCCATCCCGGAAATCAACACCCAGCTCTGGGTCAGCGCCACCCACATGGCGAGCGACAGGCCGATCCCGACGGCGTAGTCGCTGCCGAGGAGCGGCAGCGCCGCCGCCGCGACGACCGCGGCGGCCAAGCCGAGCGGCGCCTTCATCGCCGCGCCGCCCGGCGACCGAACAGGCCGCGCGGCAACAGGATGAGCACGCCCACGAACACGCCGTACAGCAGGATCGAGCGGTAGCTGGCCGCCGTCAGGGCGATGCCGTAGGTCTCCAGGAACCCCAGCAGCAGCCCGCCGACCAGCGAGCCGGTAAGGTTGCCGAGCCCGCCCAGGATCACCACCACGAAGGCGGCGATGGTGAAGGGAAAGCCCATGAAGGGCGAGATACCCTGCGTCAGGCTGATCAGCGCCCCGGCCATGCCGGCGGCGCCAACTCCGAAGGCGAAGCACAGGCGCTGCACCTGCACGACGTTGACCCCGACCAGCGCCGCCGCGTCGCGGTTCTGGAGCACCGCCCGGATCGCCTGGCCGACCGCCGCGTAGCGCAGCGCCAGCGCCACCGCCAGACACACCGCAAGCGAGACGACCAGCGCCAGCAGGCGGCTTTCGGTCACCGAAACGTCGCCGAAGGTGACGATGCCGTCGAGGTGGCGGTAGGCGCGCTCGTTGGCGCTGAACGTCAGCGCCACGACGTTCTGCAGGATCACCGACACGGCGAAAAACAGAAGCAGCGAGTTGGCCTCCACCCGCTGGTTGCGCTCCAGCAGGCGATGGAACAGGCCGCGATAGGCGGCGAGCCCGAGGGCCGTGGCCACCGCGAAGGCGGCGAGCAGCGACCACGGCGGTCCGATCTGCCAGGTGGAAAACAGCAGGAAGGCGACATAGGCGCCGACCATCACGAATTCACCGTGCGCCACGTTGAGCAGGCGCATGGTGCCGTAGACCAGATTGAGGCCCACGGCGACCAGGGCGTACAGCCCCCCGGTCGCCAGGGCGGCCACCAGCAACTGTCCGGACAGCAGACTGCTCATGGCGACCGCCCCCGCGCCGGTTCAGGCCGTCACTTCGGCCAGCCGTCCTTCTTGGCGAAGCCGCTGGTCGCGATCTCCGCCGGCCACACGAGATGCGCCTCGCCCTTCTGCAATTGCAGCAGGGCGGTCGGCGTGGAGGCATTCTCGACCCCCTTGAACTTGATCGGTCCGTTGATCGTCTCGAAAGTCTGGCTGGCGATGGCGTCGCGCAGTTTCGCCCGGTCGAGCCCCGCCTTGGCCACGGCCTGTTCCAGGATCTCGCAGGACATGTAGGCCAGCGCCGAGTCCAGATAGTCCGGGCGTTCCTTGAATTGCGCCTCATAGGAATCGAAGAACGGCCGCGCGCGCTGCCAGTTCTTCTGATGCGGGCTCCAATGGCCCACCGTGACGATGCCGTCGGCGGCCGGCCCGAAGATCTTGCCGAAGAAGTCCATGGTCGGCCCGACCAGCACCATCATGAAGGGCGCCGAAAGATCCATCTCGCGGGCCTGCTTCATGAAGGCCACCGAGTCCGTCGGGTAGGACAGCGACAGGATGGCGTCGGGCTTGGCCGACTTCACCGCCGCCAGCACAGCGGTCATGTCCTTGATGTCGGGCGGATAGTCGCTGTCGGCGACCACCTTGATGCCGGCCGATTTCAAGGCCGGCATCAGGAACTTCTTGATCTCCAGCGAGAACGGCAGTTGCAGGGTGGTGACGGCGGCGGTGCCCACGCCCTGCGCCTTCATCATCGCCACCAGCGACTCGGCCACCCGGTCCGGAATCGCCGAGGTGGGGAACCAGATGTAGCCCGGCTTGAGGTCGCGCAACTGGACCGAGGCGGCGGAGTTGCCGACCATCGGAAACTTGTTGCGCTCGAGCACGCCGGCGATCGCGAAATGGTGCGGCGTGCCCCACGGCGCGAGCAGCAGGTCGACCTTGTCGCTGGTGATCAGCTTCTCGTAGATGCGCACCGCCTGCGCCGGGTCGGACTGGTCGTCGTACTGTACGAACTCCACCGGCCGCTTGGTTCCGCCGACGTCGAGGCCGCCGCGCGCGTTGACCTGCTCGCGCCAGAGTTCATAGGCGTTGAGTTGCGACGGCGCGGCCGGTGCGAAGATGCCCGTCTTGGCGATGGAAAACCCGATCCTCACCGGCTCCGCCGCCTGCGATGTCCCAACCACGGCCGCGCCCGCCAGGGCCAAGGCGGCGGCAAACAGCTTTCGTCTATTCATCGTCGTTTCCCCACCTGTTCATGGCGGCTCTTGCCGGCCGCCGGTTGGTGCCCTTGTTCGCTCCGTCATTCCCGCGAAAGCGGGAATCCATTACCACGGGCCTCTGGCAAATGGGTGCCCGCCTGCGCGGGCATGACGACGTTTCGAGGCAACAGCTCTAATCGGCCCCCAGCATCGCGGTCAGCACCCGTTCGGGTGTCATCGGCAGCTTGTGCAGGCGGACGCCGGCGGCGTCGAAGATCGCGTTGGCGACCGCGGCCGGCACGCTGACCAGGCTGATCTCGCCGACGCCCTTGGCCCCGAAGGGGCCGTCGGGCTCGGGATGCTCGACGATGATGGAGTTGATCTCGTAGGGCACGTCGACGGCGCCCGGCGCCTTGTAGTCCATGAGCGTTGGGTTGGCGAGGCGGCCGCCGTCCCACACCATCTCCTCGGTCAGTGCGAAGCCCAGCCCCTGGACGATGCCGCCCTCGATCTGGCCCTCGACCAGCCGCGGGTTGATGGCCTTGCCGACGTCGACCGCCGACCACGCCCGCGCCACCGTCGCCTTGCCGGTGACCTCGTCGATCTCGACCTCGACTACCAGGGCGTTGAAGCTGAACACGCCGATGCGGGTGAACGGCAGCCCGATGGCCACCGCCCGCCTCGGGTCGATGGTCGGCGCGTCGTAGATCAGGCTCTTCGAGCCGACGATCGGCCCGCCGCTCGCCCAGTGGGTGAACCCGGCGACGGCGGCGTAGGGCAGGGTGGTGTTCGATCCCTTGACGCCGATGAAGCCGCCGTCGCGCAGTTCGACGTCGCCGACCGGGCAGTTCAGCATCTTGGCCGCCGCCTCCTTGATCTGGCGCCCGACGTCCTCGGCGGCGCCGGCCACGGCGCGGCCGGTGGTGTAGGTGACGCGCGAGGCGGTGGTGCCCCAGTTATAGGGCGAGCCGTCGGTGTCGGGTGTGGCGCAGACCACGTTGTCGACGGTCACCTTGAGGGCGTCGGCGCAGATCTGGGTGAGCACGGTGTCCGAGCCCTGGCCGATGTCGGTGGCGCCGGTGCTCAGGACGAACGAACCGTCCTCCAGCATGCGCACGATGGCGCTGGTCGCCAGAAGGCCGCTGATATGGGCGCAGGCGGCGACGCCGTAGCCCACCTTGACGCCCGGCCGCGAGGGGCGCGCCCGCCGCCCCCAGCCCGACTTCTCGCGCACCTTCTCCAGGCATTCGGCAAGGCCGTTCGAGTTGACCTGCTGGCCGCCGAACCACGGCTCCTCGATGCGCATGGCGTTGCGCAGGCGCATCTCCAGCGGGTCGATGCCCAGGCGGTGGGCGATCTCGTCGATCTGCTGCTCGCCGGCGAACGCGACCTGGCCGTTCCCGAAGCCGCGGAAGGCGCCGAAGCGCATCTTGTTGGTATAGACCACGCGGCCGAAGCAGCGGGTGTTGGGGATGGTGTAGGGGCCGCGCGCCATGAGCAGGCTGTAGCCCAGCACGCCCGGGCTGTCGTCGGCGTAGGCGCCGCCGTCGAGCAGCGTCTCGACCTCGCGGGCGAGCAGGGTGCCGTCCTTGCGCGCCCCGGTGCGGATGCGGATTTTGAACGGGTGGCGCGCGCGGACCATCTCGAAGTCCTCCTCGCGCGACAGGATCATCTTCACCGGGCGCTGGACCTTGAGGGCCAAGGCCACGACGAGCGGCTGGATGTGGGCTTCCATCTTGTTGCCGAAGCCGGCGCCCACCTTGGGCGTCATCGAATGCAGCTTCGACATCGGCAGGCCGAGCGATTCGCAGACGTTGGCCTGCACCCGGAACACCGACTGGTTGGCCGACCACAGATGGACGCGGCCGTTGGCGTCCACCTCGGCCAGGGCGCCGCAGGGCTCAAGCGACAGATGGTATTGCGCCTGCGTCTCGTAGGTGCCTTCGACCACGACGTCGCATTCGGCGAAGGCCTTGTCCACGTCGCCTTCGCTCAAATCGGTACAGGAGAAGGCGTTGCCCTCGAATTTGGCGTCGAACACCTTGACGTAGGAGGCGAGATCCTCGTGCACCAGCGGCGCGCCGGGGGCCAGCGCCTCCTCGGGCGTCAGCACCGCCGGCAGTTCCTCGTACTCCACCTCGATCAGGCGGGCGGCACGCCGCGCGGTCCGCTCGTCGTCGGCCGCGACCACCGCCACCGGCTCGCCGACGTAGCGCACCTTGCCGATGGCGATGGGGCCCTCGTCCTTGATGAAGGCGCCCATGAAGTGCTCGGTGAAATCGGCCCCGGTGAGCACGCAGCGGACCCCTGGCACCGCCAGCGCCTTGCTGGTGTCGTATCCCTTGATGCGGGCGTGGGCGTAGGGGCTTTGCAGCACCGCGCCGTGCAGCATGCCGGGCCGGCTGAGGTCGGCGATGTAGGCGGCGCGGCCGGTCACCTTCTCGCGGACGTCGACCTTGGGAATGCTCTGGCCGACCTGGTTCTTGTACGGGCTCATCGCGCACCTCCGGCGGCGACGACCGCGTCGACGATCTTGCGGTAGCCGCTGCAGCGGCACAGGTTGCCTGACAGCGCGGTGCGCACCTCGGCGACATTGGGTTTGGGGTTCTCCTTGAGCAGCGCCGTCGCCGTCAGCACCATGCCGGGCGTGCAGAAGCCGCATTGCACCGCGCCGTGTTCGACGAAGGCCTGCTGCACGGGGGTCAGCTCGTTGCCCTCGGTCAGGCCCTCGACGGTGGTGATCTCATGGCCGGCGCAGGCCGCGGCCAGCGACAGGCAGGCGCGCACCGGGCGGCCGTCGAGCAGCACGGTGCAGGCGCCGCAGACCCCCTGGTTGCAGCCGCGCTTGGCGCCGGTCAGGCCCAGTTCGTCGCGCAGCACCTCGAGCAGGGTTCGCCGGCCGTCGGCGGCGACGCTGTGCTCGACGCCGTTGATGCGCAATGCCACGGTCGTCATCCCCTCGTCCCCTCTCATTGCTCGCCCTCCGCCCGGGCGCGGGCGGTCGCGATGGCCCGGGCGACCATGCGCGGCACCACCTTGCGCCGGTAGTCCGAGGAAGCCCGCACGTCGTCGACCGGGTCCAGGGCCTCGGCCAGCCGACTCGCCAGCCGAGCCACAGCGTCGGCGTCGAGCCGCCCGCCGATCAGGTCCGACTCGGATTCGCGCAGGCGCACGGGATGGGGGCCGCAGGCCCCGACCGCGACCCGAAGGTCGGAGCACGCTCCGCGGTCCATCTCGACCACGGCGGCGACGGTGGCGATGCCCATGTCGCCCTCGGTCTTGACGAGTTTCTCATAGGCGGCCGCGGCGCGCGGCGCGGGCGGCAGATGGACGGCGACGACGATTTCGCCCGGCTCCAGCGCCGTGGTGTACCAGTCGACGAAGAAATCCTGGGCGGCGATGCGCCGTCCGCCGCCGCTCCCGACCACCTCGATCTCGGCGTCGGCCGCGACCAGGGCTGCGGGATAATCGGCCGCCGGGTCGGAGAAGCTGATCGACCCGCCGATGGTGCCCATGTTGCGCACCGGAGGATTGGCGATGCGGCCGGCCGCCAGCCGCACGATCGCCTGGCCGCCGGCCAGGCGCGTTTCCGCCGCGGTGACGCGATGCGGCGTCATGCCGCCGATCTTCGTCCAGCCATCGGCGGCCGGCGCGATGCCGACCAGTTCGGCGATGCGCCGCAGGCTGACGACGGCGGGCGGGTCGGCCAGACCGGCATTCATCATCGCCACCAGGGTCGCCCCGCCCGACATGCAGCGCGCCTCGGGATGGTCCCGGAAGCAGGCGACCGCTTCCGCCACCGTCCGCGGTTCCAGGAACAGCGTCATTCCTCCCCTCCAGATTTCCGGTTGCGCCGGGTCTTGTTCCGTGCCCGCCCCACAAGCCCGTTCGGGTCGGGAAGGGCACCATTGGTTAATGGCGAGCGTGTCAGATGCGCCCTGGGGTGTCAATAGTGAATGCCATTCTCTTATGTGTTGACAACGCCCCGGGGCTCCGGCAATGTTGCCAAAAAAGAATAGCATACGTTTTTGGGGAGGAAGGTCGGTCCGGCCGAGGGAGCCGCGTTCGTGGCGTGTCCCTCCTGGCGTCCGCTTCCCCGAAAATTGCCGCCGCGACCCGGCGGCTTGAGGGAGGCTCATGAAGATCGAAGAGCGCTTTTTCGTGGCGGCGCCGGTGGCTCGCGTGTGGCGGTTCATCACCGACCCCAACGAGGTCGGCCCCTGCGTTCCCGGCTGCGGCGACGTCGAGGTGACGGGAGCGACGACCTATCGGAGTCGCGTCACCGTCGGTCTCGGCCCGATCAAGGCGTCGTTCCTGTTCGACGTCGAGGTTACCGAGATGATCGAGCCCAGCCACGTTCTATCAGTTACGCGCGGCGAGGAAGGCTCCCGCGCCAGCCTGCTGTCCGCCCACAACGAACTGCGGCTCTCCGCGGTCGATGGCGGAACGGAGGTCTTCTACAGCTCGGAAATCTCGATCTCCGGGCGTCTCGGAAAATTCGGCCTCGGCGTGATGAAGAAAAAGGCGAAGAGCCTGGGCGACGAGTTCGCCCAGAACTTCCGCGCCCGGGTGGAAAACGGCAACCAAGAACTTGAAGCGCCGCCCGCGGCGACGCTCAGCAGGGGAGTCAACAGCACCATGTCCAAAGCGAACTGGTACGACATGCGGGAATTCCTCGAATTCCTGGACAAGCAGAACGACCTTCACCACGTCACCGACGAGGTCGATCCCGACTGGGAAATCAACGGCATCACCCGCATCGGCCTTCAGGAGCACGGCCCCGCCCTGCAGTTCGACCGCATCAAGGGCTGCGACTATCCCATGGTCGCCAATCTGCTCGGCACCGACCGGCGTTTCCTGTGGGCGCTGGGCCTCGACAAGTGGCACACTTTCAACGAGGACTGGTGCCGGCGCACCGACAAGCCGGTGAAGCCGCGCATCGTCTCGTCGGCGCCCTGCCAGGAGGTGGTGCTCGAGGGCTCGGACATCGACCTCGATCTCATCTGCAACACCAAGTGGCACCAGTACGACGGCGGCCGTTTCCCCGGGACCCTCAGCGTCTCCATCACCAAGGACCCCGAGACGGGCGTGCTCAACGCCGGCATCTACCGCATGGGAACGCTGGGCAAGAACAAGCTGGGCTGGGGCGCGCCGGAATACACGCACGGCCGCCAGCATTACATGATGTACGAGCGCCGCGGCGAACCCATGCCGATGGCGGTGGTGACGGGCTATGATCCCACCGTCTTCATCGTCGCCAGCACCCGCACGCCGCCCGGCATCGACGAGTTCGAGATCGCCGGCGGCCTGCGCGGCGAGCCGCTCGACATGGTGATGTGTCAGACCGTCGACATTCCGGTGCCGGCGACCAGCGAGTTCGTTTTCGAGGGCTTCGTGCGGCCCGGTCATCGCGAGATCGAGGGCGGGTTCGGCGAATACACCGGCTATTACGGCGAGGCCCGTTCCAACCCGGTGTTCGAGGTCACCCGCGTCACCATGCGGCGCAACCCCATCTACTTGGGCGCGCGCGAGCAGTGGTACCCGTCGGAAAGCGCGTTCTCGGTCGGCAAGTCGTCGCAGGCGGTGGCGTACAAGACCGTCAAGAGCCTGGTGCCCGGCGTTCTCGACATGCGTTGCGACGTCACCTACGAGTGCATCGTCAAGATCGACAAGCTGTTCCCCGGCCACCCGCAGCAGGTGATGGACGCCGTGTGGGGCGCCACCTACGCCCGCTACAAGCATGTCATCGTCGTCGACAAGGACATCGACATCTGGGACTACGACAGCGTCCACTGGGCCCTGTCGACCCGCGTTCGCGCCGACCGCGACGTCAACATCCTGCCGCGCCGCGCCGGCCAGTGGCTCGATCCGGCCGTCAGCCTGCGCGAGAAGGGCTGGCAGACCGGCCTCGGTATCGACGCCACCATGTGCAACGAGGAGTACGAGTTCTGGGGCGAGAAGCCGCCGCGCACGGTCGACGATCCCGAAATCCTCGCCCGCACCCTCGCGAAGTGGGGTGACAAGCTGGCCTGGCGGAAACGCTGACGCGCGGGGGTCGGCCATGGCGCAGCCGCGGCTCGAGTTCCGCAAGGTTACCAGGAGCTTCCCCGGCAAAGGCCGGGGAAGGGGCCTGGTCGAGCCGCTGGTCGCCGTCGCCGACGTCAGCCTGACTGTCGCCGACGGCGAAGTCGTGTCGCTGATCGGGCCGTCCGGCTGCGGCAAGAGCACGCTTTTAACCATGGCCGCCGGCCTCGACCGCCCCACCAAGGGCGAGGTCTTCGTCGACGGCGAGAGCGTCGAGGGGCCCAACCGCCACGTCGCCTTCATGTTGCAGAAGGACCTTCTGCTGCCCTGGCGAACCATCCTCGAAAACGTCGAGCTGGGTCTCGAGATCCGCGGCGAGCCACGGCAATCCCGGCGCGCCAAGGCCAAGGAGCAGTTGGCGCGCTGCCACCTCGACAAGTTCTACAACCACTATCCCCACCAGTTGTCGGGCGGCATGCGCCAGCGCGCCGCCCTGGCCCGGACGCTGGCGGTCGATCCCGACGTCATCCTGCTCGACGAGCCGTTCTCGGCGGTCGACGCCCAGACCAAGATGATCCTGCAAAGCGATTTCGGGGCGACCTTCGCGGCCACCCGCAAGACCGCCCTGTTCATCACCCATGATCTCGCCGAGGCGGTGGCGCTGTCCGACCGCGTGCTGGTCATGAGCCACCGCCCCGGAACCATCATCCGCGAACTGACCATCGACATTCCCGATCGGGCCAATCCGTTTGCCCGCCGACAGGACCCGCGCATGGGCCGCTACGTCGGCGAACTGGTCGAACTACTGCATATAAACGAGCGCGGAGACCAGGCGCCCAACCATGGGGGAAACGCACATGACTAGGAAAGCAAAAGGGTTGTTGCACAGGTTGACCTTCGCTGTCGCGCTTTCGGTCGGCGTCATGGGCGCCGGCGTCGCGGGTGCGGCCGAAAAGCTCACCTATCTGTTCCCGGCGCCATCGTTCCTGCCGGCCTTCGCACCGTTCATGCTGGCCCAGGCCAAGGGCTACTACAAGGCGGAGGGCGTGGACGTCGAGTTCGCGATCGGCAAGGGCGGCGCCGACGTCGCCAAGCAGGTGGGCGCCGGCAACGCCGACCTCGGCGGCGGCATCGGCGACACGCCGGTGATCGTGCGTCCCAACGGGGTGCCGGTGAAGGCGGTGGCGGTGCTCGGCGGCCGGGCGCTGACCCAGATCGTGGTGCGCGCCGACTCCGGCATCAACGGCCCCGCCGACCTCAAGGGCAAGACGGTGGCCGTGATGGCGTACCAGGACACCACCTACTACTCGCTGCTCGGCGCCCTGGCCGCCTTCAACATGACCAAGAACGATGTCAACGCCCAGGCGGTCGGCCCGGCCGGCGTGTCCAAGTTGATGATCAGCGGCGACGCCCCGGCGATGGCCGGCGTTCCCGAATGGGCCGCGGCGGTCGAGGCCGAGGGTATCGCCATCAAATGGTTCGCCGTCGATCAGTATTTCCCGGGGATGGCCCAGGCGATCATCGCCTCGGACGAAACCATCGCCAAGAAGCCGCAGGCCGTGAAGGGCTTCGTCAAGGGCACACTCAAGGCACTGGCCGAAATCATGAAGGACCCGCAGGCGGCGGCGAAGGAGTACGTCGCGGCGGTGCCGCAGCATGCCGGCAAGGAGGCCGCGATGGCAAAGATTCTCGGCTACTACGCCGAGAAGGTCTATCCCGGCCAGAAGGTGCTGGGGGCGATGGACGAGGTGCGCCTGGAGAAACTGCAGGACTTCTACGTCGCGCAGGGCATCGTGCGGGCCAAGACGCCGCTGGCCGAGCTGTACACCAACCAGTTCGTCCAGTAAGCGCCGGCCATGACCAGCCTGCTCGCATCCCTGATGCGGCCCGGCGTGTTCGGCAGCCTGCTCCTCGCCGTGGCTTTCGCCGCGGCGTGGGAGTGGCTGCCGGGCCTTGCCGGCATCCCGCCCTTCATCATTCCGCCGCTGTCTGACGTGTTGGCGGAGAGCCTGCGCATGCTCCGGATCGACGCCCTCATCACCCACACCGGCATCACGCTGGCCGAGGTCGCGGTGGGCTTTCTGCTGGGGTGCCTGCTGGGCATGGTGGTGGGGTACGGGCTGGGTATGTCGCCGACCGCCGAGATGATGCTGTCGCCCTACATCCTGGCGCTGCAAATCGCGCCCAAGGTGGCCTTCGCGCCGCTGTTCGTGATGTGGTTCGGCTACACGGTCTATCCCAAGATCCTTGTGGCGGTGCTGATCGTTTTCTTCCCGGTGATGGTGAACGTTTTGGGGGCGATGCGCACGGTCGACCGCGACATGGTCAACCTGGTGCGGTCGTTCAGCGCCGGCCGCTTTCAGATTTTCTGGAAACTCGAATTTCCCGCCTCGATGCCGGCCCTGTTCTCGGGTCTGCGGATTGCCTCGACCCTGGCCGTCATCGGCGTCGTGGTCGGCGAGATGGTGGGCGGCAACACCGGCCTTGGCTACCTGCTGGTGTTCGGCGAGGGTCAGGCCAACACGGCGATGGTGTTCGTGACGATCATTCTGCTCACGGTCATCGGCATCCTCGCCTATGCGGCGGTCATCATCGCCGAGCGGTCCGTTCTTCACTACCTGCCGAAACGCAACCTCGGCCCCGCCTGAGAGGCGTCGCGAAGGCGTTTTTGGCTATTGACGGACGGGCCGCAAAAGTGAATATCATTCTTTAATGAACGCCGCTCGTTTTTGGGCGGCGTCCGCAGGAACACACCAAACGACGCGCCGCGCGGCAACGGATGGCCGGGGGCCAAAGGGAGGTCAGATGAGTACAGGAAAGTGGGTCGTCGGCACCGACATCGGGGGCACGTTCACCGACGTCATCGGCGTCAATCTCGAAACCGGCGAGCAGCGCATCGGCAAGGTGCCGTCGACGCCGCCGACGTTCTTCGACGGCGTCATCAACGGCCTGCGACGGGCTGGCATCTCCGGCGAGGAGGTTTTGTCCTTCCGCCATGGCGCCACCGTCTCGACCAACGCCATTCTCGAACGCAAGGGCGTCAAGACGGCGCTGATCACCACCACCGGCTTCCGCGACGTCCTGGGCGGCGGCCGGGCCGAACGCATCTCCGCCTTCGAACTTGACTGGGACCCGCCGGAACTGATCGTCCCCCGGCGCAACGTTCTGACGGTGCGCGAGCGCGTCAGCCCCTATGGCGAGATACTGGTGCCGCTCAACGAGGAGGACGTGGTCACCGCGGCCCGCAAGTGCCGCAAGCGCGGCATCGAGTCGGTCGCCGTCGTCTACATGGACTCGTTCATGAATCCCGCGCACGAGCTGCGCACGCGTGAAATCCTGGCGCGCGAACTGCCGGGGGTCGACGTGACCCTGTCGCATGAGGTGCTGCCGCAGATGCTCGAATTCGAGCGCACCTGCACCACCGTCTTGAACGCCTACATCGCGCCGATTCTCAAGAACTATCTGAGCGGTCTTTCATACCGGCTGAAGAAGGACTGGAACTTCAGCGGGCCGATTCTCGTCACCACCTCGGGCGGCGGCGTCATCGGCATGGACGAGGCCGCCAAGATGCCCGCCAAGACGTTCCATTCGTCGCCGGTGTCCGGGGCCGTGGGCATGGCCGGCTACATCGGCTCGCTGGCCGGCTTCGAGAACGTCATCGCCTTCGAGACCGGCGGCACCACGAACAACGTCTCGATGATCTACAAGGGCAACCCGGCCATTACCCACGAATGGAAGATTTTGTGGAACGTGCCGTGCTGCCTGCCGTCGGTGGACACCGTCTACATCGGGTCGGGCGGCGGCTCGATCGGCTGGGTGGACAAGGGCAACATCCTCAACGTCGGCCCCCAGAGCATGGGCGCCGTTCCCGGCCCGGCCTGCTACGGCCAGGGTGGCGACGAACCGACCAACACCGACTGCCAGATCGTCCTCGGGCGCATCGACCCCGACTACTATCTGGGCGGCGAGCTCACTGTCGATGCCAACCTGTCGCGCAAGGCCCTGGTCGAGAAGATCGGGTCGCACTATGGCTGGACCGCAGAGGAATCGGCCGCGAACATGTACATGGTGGCGCTCAGTTCGCTGATGATGGCCATGCGCATCCAGACGGTGGCGCGCGGCTGGGATCCGCGTGACTTCGCCATCGTCCCCTACGGCGGCGGCGGCTCGCTCTATGCCTGCGATCTGGCCCGCGAAATCGGCTCGACGACGGTCGTGGTGCCGCCGCTGCCGGGCTACGCCTCGGCCTTCGGCGCCATCCGCGTTGATATGAAGCAGGAGTTCACCAAGGCCATCCACAAGGTCGAGGACGAGACCGACTTCGATTGGCTGAATGCCGAGTTCGACGCGCTGGTCCAGCGGGCCGTCGACGTCCTGAAGTCGGAAGGCATCGACGAATCCGACATCGTGGTGCAGCGCCTGGGCGACGTGAAGTATTTCAGCCAAAGCCGGTTCTTCACCGTCGACATCGGCCCCGGCCGCATCGAAAACCTCGACGAGATCACCAAAACCTTCATGGCGGCGATGCAGCAGGCCTACGGGTATACCTTGCCGCCGGGCTACGCGCCGGTCGAGATCGTCAATCTGCGTGTCGTCGCGATGGGCCGCATTGCCAAGCCCGATTTGCAGAAGATCGACCGCAAGACCGCGCTCGCCGACGCGCTCAAGTGCCGGCGCCAGGTATGGTTCAAGGATTCGGGCTTCGTCGAAACCGACATCTATCAACGCGATCTGCTGCCGCAGGGCGCCACCTTCGACGGTCCGGCGATCGTCGAGCAGGCCGACACCACCATCGTGATGCCGCCGCGCACCCACTGCCGGGTGGACGATTACGGCAATCTCGTCATCAACGTCGAGCGCTGAGGAGGGCCGACATGACTCAGCAGACCACGACCACCGCGACCGACGTCAAGGAGAAGGTTTCCGGCGCCGGCGTGAAGATGGACCTCATCACCTTCGAGGTCATGCGCAACGCCTTCGTCGCCGCCTGCTACGAGGCGTCGACGACCATCGAGCGCATCGCCTACCATCCGGTCATCGGCATGGGGCGCGACCGCTCCAACGCGATCCTGACGCCCGACGCGCGCCTGGTGGCGCACGGCCATACCGACGCCGCGGCCCACTACGCCTCGTTCGAGCCGAGCGTGTCCGAGTTGATGAAGGACATTCCCAAGGACAAGATGCGTCCGGGGGACACCTACCTGTTCAGCGACCCCTATCGCACCGGGTCTCACGTCAACGATACGCGCATGATCCGGCCGATCTTCTATCAGGGCCAGATCGTCTCCTTCGCGTGCACGGTCATTCACTGGGCGGACATGGGCGGGCCGATGCCCGGCACGTTCAATCCCGAGGCCACCTCCTGCTACGCCGAGGGATTGCGAATCCCGCCGATCCGCCTGTTCAAGAACAACGAACTCGACGAGGAGCTGTTCGGCCTGATCGCCATCAACATCCGCGGCGCGGTCGAGCGTCGGGCCGATCTGCAGGCGCAGTTCGAGGCCTCGCGGCTGATCGAGCGGCGCATTCTGGAGTTGTGCGAGCGCTACGGCGTCGAGACACTTTTCCAGGCCTATGAGGAGCAGTTCGATTACACCGAGCGGATGATGCTGGCCGAACTGGCGGGGCTTCCCGACGGCGAGTGGGAGTTCGAGGACTTCGGCGACCAGGACGTCATGTCGCCGGGCAAGCCGCCGATCCGCGTCCACTGCAAGATGACCAAGAAGGGTACGAAGCTCAGCTTCGACTGGACCGACAGCGATCCGCAGCCGCGCGCCTCGTGGGGCGGGTCGCGCGCCACCCTGATCGGCGGCAATTATCTGGGGTTCATGATCTGCTTCCCAAGCCTGTTCCCGCTGAATCATGGAATCATCCGCAACCTCGAGGTCATCTCGAAGCCGGGCACCTGCGTCGACGTGGTCTTCCCTGCGCCGACCACGGGCTACTGCTCGGGCGCCTTCGACAAGATCGAGGCGGTGACCATCGCCTGCCTTGCCGGGCCGATGGGCAAGGTGCAGCCGTGGCGCGTCTATCCGGCCGCGGTCAGTCTGACCAACCTGTGCATGGGCGGCTTCAACCCGCGCACCAAGAAGCCGTTCGTACAATACACCTATGCCGTCGGCGGCGAGAACGCCCGCACATTCAAGGACGGCAAGTCGCTCATCTTCATGCGCTTCTGCAATGCGCGCACGATCCCGCAGGAACTCGAGGAGCGCTGGTTCCCCGTCGTCTACACGGCCTACGAGGCCCGCGCCGACTCCTGCGGCCACGGCATGCGCCGGGGCGGTTTCGCCCTGGTGCGCGAGCTCGAGGTGCTGACCGACGTCACCATGACCATCCACGGTGACCGCGAGAAGCACGCACCGTTCGGCATCGCCGGCGGGCTCAACGGCGGCGGCAGCATGCTGATCGTCAACAAAGGCACGCCGCGGGAAATCAACGCCGGCATGTACGCCACCGGCGTGGAACTCAAGAAGGGCGACAAGATCTATTACTCCTCCTCCGGCGGCGGGGGCTTCGGCAACCCGCTGGACCGCGAGCCGGAACTGGTGCTCGAAGACGTTCTCGACGAGTGGCTGAGCGTCGAGGCCGCCCGCGAGTACTACGGTGTGGTGATCGAAGAGATCGACGCCGAGGCATGCGATATGCGGATCGACCATACCGCGACCGAAACCCTGCGGGCCCAGCTGCGGCAGAAGGGCTTCGTCGAGGGCACCGGCCCGCACCAGCTCCACCCGCTCGGCAAGTCCATCAAGCCGGCATGGGTGCCCACCGAGGAGGAAGTGCGGCCGCACATCACCGTCTCCCGCCCGCCCGGCTGGTGAGGCGGCGGGAAGGGTACTTTCAGCGTCATGGCCGGACTTGTTCCGGCCATCCACGCTCCGCGGTAACGTGGATGCCCGGGACAAGCCGGGCATGACGAAGAAGGCGGTAGCGGGTGGGAGCCCCGCGCCAATGAGGGAGGAAACGATGGAATTTCCTGGGTTGCCGCTGGTGCATCCGACGGTGGTGCACATGCTGGCCGCGGCGGCGGCGAAGGCGCCGGCGGCGACCGCCGTGGTGTTCGGCGATCGGCGCCTGACCTACGCCGAATACTACCGCTGCATCGCCGGCTTCGCCCACGAATTGGTCGGGCTCGGGGCGCGCGGCTCGCGGGTGGCGCTGGTTTGCGGCAATTCGCTGGAAATGGCGGTGGCGATGTTCGCCGCCCACGCCGCGGGCGCCCAGGCGACGCCGATCAACCCCATCTATACCGCCCGCGAACTGACCCACATCCTCAAGGACGCCGAACCCGCCGTGGTCATCTACGATGGCGACAGCGCGGCGGTCGTCGAGCCGCTGCTCGATCCGCTCGGGGTGCCGGCCGCGATCCGCCTGGGCGAGGGTGGGCGCCTGCTCGACGGCTGGCGCGATGACGCTGGCCTGCGCCTGCCCGAGCCCCTGCCGCGTCCCGAGAATATGGCTACCCTGCAATACACGGGCGGTACCACCGGACTGCCCAAGGGCGTCAACATCACCCATCGGCAGATGTCGGTGAACATCAGCCAACGCGAGGCGGCGCTGCCGACCAAGGCGGAAGACGAGAGCGTGCTCTGCGTGATGCCGCTGTTCCACGTCTTCGCCGTCGCCATGTGCCTGCATCTTTCCTGCTACTGCCGCGGCAAGATGGTGATCCTGCCGCGCTACCGTCCCGACTGGGTGCTGGAGACGCTGCGGACCGAACGGCTGACCCGCCTGCCGGCGGGCCCCACCGTGTTCATCGGCCTCATGGGTTACGAGGGCTTCGCCGAGGCCGACTTCTCGACGTTACGTACGGCCTACTCGGGCTCGGCTCCATTGCCGGAAGAGACCCTCAAGCGCTGGCGCGAACTCACGGGGACGGACATTCTCGAGGGCTTTGGGCAGACGGAGGCCGGGCCGGTGCTCACCTATGTCCGCGAGGGCGGCGTGATCAAGTCCGGCTCGGTCGGGCCGGTGCTGCCGGAGACCGAGGTGCAGATCGTCGACGTCAATGACGGGGTCACCGTGCTGCCGGTCGGCGGCATCGGCGAAATCCGGGCGCGAGGGCCGCAAATCATGTCCGGCTACCGCAACCGCCCGCAGGAAACCGCCGAGGCGTTGCGCGACGGATGGCTCTACACCGGGGACATCGGCGAGTTCGACGCCGAGGGTTACCTGTACATCCGCGACCGCAAGAAGGACATGGCGATCGTCGGCGGCTACAACGTCTATCCGCGCGAGGTGGACGAGGTCCTCTACGCCCATCCCGACATCGCCGAGGCGGCGGCGGTGGGCGTGCCAGACCCCTACCGCGGCGAGATCATCCGCGCCTATGTCGTGCGCCGCCCGGGCAGCCGGATCGAGGCCGAGGACGTGCTCGCCCACTGCCGCGACAACCTGGCCAAGTACAAGGTGCCCGCCGCCGTCGAGTTCGTCGCCGCGCTGCCGCGCACCACGGTCGGCAAGGTCGACAAGAAGGCGCTGCGCGGGGCTTAGGATTCGCGCAGCCCTCTATTCTCCCTCGTCAATTCCCGCGCAAGGGGGAATCCATTGACGCCAAGGGTTGGACCCCCGCCTGCGCGGGGGTGACGGACCGGGTCGGGGAAAGCCCTTCCGCTTACGAACGCTTACGCGGTATTCGCCGAGGGGTCGCCGCCTTCCTGGACGATGGCGTCGTATGCGGCGGTGGCCATGATCAAGTCGACCAGCATGTCGACGATGCCCTCCACCCGGCGCGAAGGCCCGTTCACCTTATAGTTTACGGCGAAGCCGTCAAAGGCCATGAACAGTAGGTGGGCGAGCAGATTGTCGGTCATGACGAAGCGCGCCGAATCCGGAAGCGCGTCGCGGATCATCGCGGAGACCTTTTGCTCCGACCGCAACAGAAGCTCGCGCGAGTAGGGGTCGTCGGCGGTGCGGGTCGACAGCGCCTGCAGCACGTTGTTGGCGAAGCAGTTGTTCTCCATGGGAATGTCGCGCAGCACGGCCAGCAGCACCTTGCGCAGCCGCTTGCGCGGATCGCGGATTCTCGCCACATCCTTGGACAAACGGTCGAGCCGCTGGTCGAGCCAGGGTTCGTAAAGCGCGTACAAGACGTCGAGCTTCGATCGGAAGTAATTGTAGATGTTGGACATCGTCACGCCCGATCCCGACGCGATGTCGGAAAGCGTGGTCGCCGAGTAGCCCTTGTTCATGAAAAGCTCGTGGGCGGCCTCCAGAATGGCCAAGCGCACCGACGTTTTCTTGACTTGAGCCATACCGAAAGTTCCATCTCCTTTGCGGGACCGCGTTGCCGACTCAACTCACTATAAAGCTGTTGACCGCCAGATAAAAGTGAATAACATTCGTTATTAGCCGAACGTTCTTCGCGGCCGGCAAGCCTTCCCTATCGCGTTCGCGCAATTAAGGAAAGAGCTTGTCGGAAATGCAACCGGGTCGATGCCCGGCAATCATGAAAGAGCGGCGGTGACCCAGGGAGGGAGTGGGCATAGTGGGCCATTGCGGCGAACTTCTGTCGGTTCGTAATGTATCCAAGGGCTTTGGCGGCACCCAGGCGCTCGACGACGTTTCGCTTTCCGTGCGGGCGGGCCAGGTTCATACGCTGATCGGCGAGAACGGCGCCGGCAAGTCCACTCTCATCAAGATTCTCGGTGGCGTGCATCGCGCCGATGCCGGCGAGATACTGCTCGAGGGCGAAGCGCGCCGCTTTCCCTCCCCGCGCGAGGCCCAGGCCGCCGGCATCATCGTCATACCCCAGGAAATGCGCATCGTCCCCGCCGCCACGGTGGCCGAGAACGTCACCCTCGGCGCGTGGCCCGAGCGCCGAGTGTTCGGGATGCTGCCCGCCATCGACCATCGGCGAATGCGGGAGCATGCCGCTGCGGCCTTGGCGCGCCTCGACTTCCAGGGCCGCCTCGATGCGCGCATGGATGAACTGACCTTCGCCGAACGCCAACTGGTGGTGATCGCCCGCGCCCTGTCGCAGAAGGCGCGCCTGCTCATTCTCGACGAGCCCACGGCCTCGCTCGAGCATCGCGAGGCCGAGCGGTTGTTCGGAATGATCGAGCGACTCAAGGCCGAGGGCGTGGGAATAATCTACGTCTCCCATCGGCTCGACGAGATCGTGCGCTTGTCCGATGCCTGCACCGTATTGCGTGACGGCCGCGTGGTGGCGTGCTGCGGGCGGGGCGAGATCGACAAGGAGCAACTGGTGCGCCTGATGACCGGGCGCGACCTCGAGGAACTGCACCGACCCCACGACCGTGTTTTCGGCGAGGCCGCGCTTGGCTGCCGCATCGACGACGAGTCCGTCGCCGATGTTCCCGCCACGCTGGCGGTGCGCACGGGCGAGGTGCTGGGGCT
Source organism: Rhodospirillales bacterium (assembly GCA_019455065.1). GTDB lineage: Bacteria > Pseudomonadota > Alphaproteobacteria > Rhodospirillales > Magnetospirillaceae > JACFNC01. Next base: position 3,360 of record JACFNC010000011.1, on the reverse strand, counting down.
CGCCGGGCTGCTGGGCAGCGGCACGACCGAGTTTCTCCGCCGCCTGTTCGGTGCCGATCTCCCGCACCCGGGCGATCTTGCGGTCGCCGGCCGGCCGGCCGCTCATGCCAGTCCCGGCCACGCCATCGCCAACGGCATTGGCTACGTGCCGGGCGAACGGCGTCTGGCCCTGGTCATGGATCTGAGCGTCCGCGACAACATCGTGCTGCCGAACCTGCGCGCCTTTTCGCGCGGCTGGCGCATGGACGAGGGCGCGGTCGACCGCCTGGTTGCCGAGTTGATGGAGGTCCTCGACATCCGCCCGCGCGATCCGTCGCGCCGCGTCGGCGACCTCTCCGGGGGAAACCAGCAGAAGGTGATTTTCGCCCGCTGGCTGGTTGGCAAGGTTGGCGTGCTGTTGCTGGACGAGCCGACCCAGGGCATCGACGTCGCCGCCAAGGCCCGCATTCACAAGCTGATGCACGATTTCGTCGCCGAGGGTGGGGCGGTGATCTTCACCTCGTCCGAGATTCCCGAGGTGATGCTCATGAGCGACGCCGTCATCGCCCTGCGGAAGGGGCAGGTCGTCGGATCGATGCGCCGCGGCGGCGACGACTACAACGAGCGGACGTTGCGCGAAGCGCTGGGAGGGTGACGGATGGCGAGTTTGGGCGGTGCGGAGGGGGCGGTGCAGACGTCCGAGGCCAAGGCGCGGGGGACGCTGCTCAGGGGGCTGCTCGACCAGATGCCGCTGCTCGCGCTGGCGTTGCTGATGGTGTTCAGCGCATTGGCGACCGAGCGTTTCCTGTCGCCGATGAATCTCAACAACATCCTGCTGCAAGCGTCGGTCATGGCGATCATCGCCATCGGCATGACCTTCGTGATCATTGCCGGCGGGTTCGACCTGTCGGTCGGATCGGTGGTGGCCTTCGCGGGTTGCGTCGCCGCCTGGGTGATGCTGGAAACGAACGTCGTGGTGGGCATGGCCGCGGGCGTGGCCGCGGGGGCCGCGATCGGGCTGCTCAACGGCCTCGTGGTGACACGGCTCAAGGTCAGTCCGTTCATCACCACGCTGGGCACGATGGTCATGGTGCGCGGGCTTACACTGCTCATCACCGACGGCCGGCCGGTGGTCGGTGAATACGGCCTGCCCGATTCCTTTCTCGAAATCGGTCGCGGAGCGTTTCTCGGCGTCCACTATCTGGTGTGGCTGCCGCTGCTGCTGTTCGCGGTGTTCGGATGGCTCCTGCATGCGACGGCTTATGGGCGGCGCGTCTTCGCCACCGGCGGCAACCGCGAGGCGGCCTATCTGGCCGGCATCCAGGTCGACCGGGTCGCCACCTCGGCCTACACTTGGTGCGGGGCGATGGCCGGCGTTGCCGGCGTCATGCTGGCCTCGCGCCTCCAGTCCGGGCAGCCGACCGCCGGGGAGTTCTATGAGCTGACGGCCATCGCCGCGGTCGTCCTCGGCGGCGCCTCGTTGAAGGGCGGCGAGGGCAAGCTGTACAAGAGCATGATCGGCGTGCTCATCATGGTGGTGCTGGCCAACAGCCTCAACCTGATGAACGTCCATTCCTACTGGCAACGGGTCGCCATCGGTGTGGTCATCGTCCTCGCCGCGGCCGCCGACCAGCTCAGGGCCCGCCGTAAATGAACGGGCCACAGGTATCACCGAAGAGGGGTTAGGAAACGACCATGAAGAAAACGCTTTGTACTATGCTTGCGGCCGCCGGCCTGATGTTGGGTGCGGCGCCCGCCTCCGCCGAGGTTCTGGGCGTCGCCCTGGCGTCGGACACCAATCCCTTCTACATCGCCATGCGCGGCGGCATCGAGGCGCGGGCGAAGGAACTGGGCTGGGAGGTCCGCATCGTCACCGCCAACGAGAACGTCAACACCCAGGTCAACGGCGTGCTCGACCTCGTGGCGCAGAAGGTCGACGGCATCCTCATCTCGCCGATCGATGCCGTCGCCACGGCCGCCGCCTACGAGGCGGCCTCGAAGGCCGGCATTCCCATCATCTCGGTGGCCCGCGGCGCCAAGTCGCCGCACCAGACCCTGTTCGTCGCGATGGACGAGAAGCAGATCGGACGCGACATCGCCGAATGGATCGCCAAGGCGGCGGGCGGCAAGGGCAAGGTGGCGATGATCGCCGGCCCGGCCGGCGCGGCCACCTTCCAGAATCTCGAGGCGGGCTTCGCCGAACAGATCGCCAAACACAAGGACATGCCCGTCGTCTACAAGAAGAACGTGGCCCTCACCCGCGAGGACGGTCTTCGCGAGGCCGAGGACATCCTGGTCGCCCATCCGGACGTCCGCGCCATCTACTCCGCCAATGACGAACTCGCCCTGGGCGCCGTCCAGGCGGCGGTCGCCGCCGGCAAGAAGGGGGGCATCGTCATCACCGGGATGAACGGCGTGCCGCCGGCGGTGATGTCGGTGATGAAGGGCGAACTCGACATGACCGTCCAACTCAGCCCCGTCGGCTGGGGTCGGCTCGGCGTCGACACCATGGCCGGCTGGCTGAAGGGCGAAAGGCCCAGCCAGCAGGTGTTCATCAAGCATGTGATGATCGACAAGAGCAACGCCGAAAAGGCCCTGCCGCCCAAGAAGAAGTAAAGCGACTGGCCTCCGCTCCCATCCCGCCGGGGGCGGAGGCTGCCGCGCCTTGACCGAACCTTTACCGGTACCGCCGACAATGCGGAAAATGCGGGCGGTGGATTCGGGCGGGATGCATTGGTTTCTCGTGTGCTTGTCGCTGGTGATGGCGGTTGCGCGGCCTGCCGCGGCGGGTGTCTGTCTCGACTGGGCGGCGCGCATCGCGCCGCTGTTCGAGGTGCCGCCGACCCTACTCCAGGCCATTGTCCTGGCCGAGAGCGGGGATCACCCGTTCGCCCTGAACATCGACGGCCGCTCGTATTTTCCATCCTCGGCCGCCGAGGCCTCGGCCGTTCTCGCGAGGACCGCGGGCGCGACACGCGCCGACATCGGCTGCGCCCAGGTTTCCATGAGATTTCATGCCCGGTTCTTCGAGGGAGTGGCGGATGGCCCCTTCGACCCGCCCCGCAACCTCGCCTATGCCGCCTGGCTGCTCAAGAACCACCATCGCCGCCACGGAAGTTGGGCGCTCGCGGTCGCGCATTACCACTCCGCCACCCCCGAACTCCAGCTCGGCTATGTCTGCCGCGTCATCGACCAGTTGGCCCGTCTCACCGGCCGTGAAGGCGGTTGCGGTCAGGCCGGCGGATGACGGGGCGCGCCGGCAAGAAATATCCGTTTGGGATAGTGGTTGACGCCTTTGAGGGTGGCTCGTAAAGCTGGGGCTGGGTGTTTGAAGGGGGGACCGATGCCTTCTGGGGCGTATTCCGGGCTGAGGGGTTTGGT
>JACFNC010000001.1 GCA_019455065.1 Rhodospirillales bacterium | reverse complement strand
CGTCACCGGCTTCGACATCATCTTCTTCTGGGTGGCCCGGATGATGATGATGGGCATCCACTTCATGGGCGAAGTGCCGTTTCGCGACGTATACATTCACGCCCTGGTGCGGGACGAAAAAGGGCAGAAAATGTCGAAGTCCAAGGGGAACATCATCGATCCCCTGGATCTGATCGAAAAGTATGGGTGCGACGCATTGCGGTTCACCCTTGCCGCCCTCGCCGCTCAGGGGCGGGACATCAAGCTCGCCGAAGGCCGGGTCGAGGGCTACCGCAACTTCGCAACCAAGCTTTGGAACGCCGCACGCTTTTGCCAGATGAACGACTGCCGCCCGGTGGACGGATTTGATCCGCAGGAGGTGGTCGAGAAGGTCAATCGCTGGATCGTCGGCAAAGTGGGCGAGACGACGGCCCGCGTCGAACAGGCGCTTGAAGGCTACAAGTTCAACGAGGCCGCGAACGCCGTCTACCAGTTTACCTGGGGCACCTTCTGCGACTGGTATCTGGAGTTCGCCAAGCCGGTCTTCCAATCGGGCAGCGAGGCCGCCAGGGGCGAAACGCGGGCGACCACGGCCTGGGTTCTCGAGCAGATACTTCATCTGCTGCATCCCTTCATGCCCTTCATTACCGAGGAACTTTGGGAAGAGATGGCTCCGGGCCGGGAAAATCGGCTCATCACTGCCGGGTGGCCCACGAGCCAGGGGGTGATCGACGCCGAGGCGGACGGCGAAATGGACTGGCTGGTGCGCTTCATCACCGCGATCCGCGCCGCCCGGTCCGAGATGAACGTACCGCCGGCGGCCCGGCTCAACGCCGTCGTCAAGGGCGCCGGCGAACTGACGCGGCCGCGGCTGTATGCCCATGCGGACATCATCAAGAGCTTGGCGCGCCTGCAAACGGTTCATGTGTCGGAGGATGAGGCGCCCAAGGGATCGGTGCAGGTCGTCGTTGACGAGGCGACGGTCATCCTGCCACTGGCGGGGCACATCAATGTTGCGCTGGAGCGGGCGCGTCTGGCCAAAGAGCGATCGAGGCTGGATGGAGACATCGAGAAAATTGATCGCAAGCTAAACAATGAATCATTCCTGAGCAAGGCACCCCCGGAGATCGTCGACGAACAACGGGAACGCCGGCAGGAATTGGACTTGGCCCGTTCCAAAGTGATCGAAGCTTTGGACCGGATCGCCGCCCTCTGACTTACCTCCGCCTGCGCGCTCATTCGACGTCATTCGTGATTTCTTAATCGACTGCGGCGAATACTCTCCGGGGGCGTGACGGAGGGCGGCGTTGCGGCGGGGAAACGGCGGGCGATGGTCTCGCGAGAGGTTGATTCCATGTTTGTTGGCGATGGTGCTGCTTCTGCTGGCTTTGCCGGCATCGGCGGTCGATCCGGAAGCCGCCCTTGTCGCCGACAAGGTTATCGTCATCAAGCATGAACGGCGACTGATCCTTCAGCGCGACGGGGCCGTTCTGCGCGAATACCGGGTGGCGCTTGGTCGCAATCCGGTCGGACACAAGCTTGCCGAGGGGGACGGGCGCACCCCTGAAGGCCTCTACCGAATCGACGCCCGCAATCCCAACAGCCGCTTCTTCCGTTCCCTGCGAATCTCATATCCGAACGCCGACGACAAGGCTTCGGCCGCGGAGCGAAACGTCGAGCCGGGCGGCCAGATCATGATCCACGGCCTGCCCGGCGGGCGGCCCTTCGTGGCGAACGGCGAGGGTTTCCCGGACTGGACGGAAGGGTGCATCGCCGTGACGAACGAGGAGATGATGGCCATCTGGTCGGCGGTGCCGGTCGGGACGCCCATCGAGATAAGGCCCTGAGCGCCCCTCTCTTGCCATTTCCGAGCAGCGATGTCAGATATCCGCAAGCAGGGTGGCGTGCCGCCCCTGCGGGAGATGATTGCGCTGGGTGTTGGATGGTGGGCTTGGCTGTTGCCGGCAAACTGGTTACGGAATGGAGGCCCAGGCTGGGCGCAGCCGGCAGCCTGACGGAAGAGTGGGATGACCCGGAGGGGATGTCGCTGCTTGCGGCTCTGGATGGGGGTACCCCGTACGCCTGGGACGCCACGGCCGACGGTGTCCGGTTGGTGGAACCGGTCCTTGGCATAGCCTTATCCGCTTCTCGTCCCGAGGGGCTGAAGCGCGGCATTGAATACCTGGCGGCGGCGGTCGACCAATTGCTTCCCCATTGCGGGAGTGAAGGGGTCGAGAACACCGCCCATGTGTTGGCAACTCTGTTGCGCCGCCATTTCGCGACGCGCCCGGCCTCGGCTCCGCTGGAGGCTGAATTCTCGGCCTCCGAATTCGTCTGGCATCCGCCGCGGTTGAAGCCGCAAGGTCAGTGGCCCTGGCTTCGTGAGCCTCGCGTCGAGGATCATCGCCCGTATGGGTCGGCGATCGAAAAGGCGCTGCGACAAGCCCGTTAGGCCGCCAAGTCCCGGGTGGCGTTGCGCGGTCGGCTTTTCTATAGTGCTGCCCGGTTTCTATTGTTCTGACAGGGGCTGCCGATGCCTGCTTATCGTTCCCGTACTTCGACCCACGGCCGCAACATGGCCGGTGCCCGCGGATTGTGGCGCGCGACCGGCATGCGCGACGAGGACTTCGGCAAGCCCATCATCGCCGTCGCCAACTCGTTCACCCAATTCGTCCCGGGCCATGTCCACCTCAAGGACGTCGGCCAGATGGTGGCCCGCGAAATCGAAAAGGCGGGAGGCGTCGCCAAGGAATTCAACACGATAGCCATTGACGACGGCATCGCCATGGGGCATGCGGGCATGCTCTACAGCCTGCCCTCGCGCGAAGTCATCGCGGACGCCGTCGAGTACATGGTGAATGCCCACTGCGCCGATGCCATCGTCTGCATTTCCAACTGCGACAAGATAACCCCCGGGATGCTCATGGCCTCGTTGCGCCTGAACATTCCGGTCATCTTCGTTTCGGGCGGGCCGATGGAGGCGGGCAGGGCGAACATCGCGGGCAAATCGGTCCATATCGACTTGATCGACGCCATGATCGCCGCGGCCGACGAGAACGTCTCCGACGCTGACGCCCTGGCGTACGAAAAGGAAAGCTGCCCGACCTGCGGCTCCTGCTCGGGGATGTTCACGGCCAACTCGATGAACTGTCTGGTCGAGGCCCTGGGTCTTGGGCTGCCCGGCAACGGGACGGTGCTCGCAACCCATGCCGACCGGCGCGAGTTGTTCCTGGAGGCGGGCCGCAAGATCGTCGAACTGTGCCGGCGCTACTATGAAAACGACGACGAGTCGGCCTTGCCGCGATCGATCGCCAATTTCAAGGCCTTCGAGAATGCGATGACGCTCGATATCGCCATGGGAGGATCGACGAATACGGTTCTCCACCTGCTGGCGGCCGCCAACGAGGGCGGAATTCCCTTCACCATGGCGGACATCGACCGGTTGTCGCGAAAGGTTCCGCATCTCTGCAAGGTGGCTCCCAGCACACAGGACTATCACATCGAGGATGTCCACCGCGCCGGCGGCATCATGGCCATTCTCGGGGAACTGAACCGGGCCGGCCTCATTCATGGGGATGTTCCCACCGTGCACGCCCGTACCCTCGGCGATGCGATCGCCGAATGGGACGTGGCCACGGCGCGTGACGAGAAGGTGCGCCAGTTCTATCGGGCCGCGCCCGCCGGCGTGCGCACCACTCAGGCGTTCTCCCAGGCTAGCCGCTACCGCGAGTTGGACCTTGACCGCAGCGGCGGCTGCATCCGAGACAAGGCCCACGCCTACAGTCAGGACGGCGGCCTCGCAATCCTGTACGGCAATCTTGCGGTGGACGGCTGCATTGTCAAAACCGCGGGCGTCGACAGCAGCATCCTGAAGTTCTCAGGTCCGGCGGTGGTCTGCGAGTCGCAGGAAGAGGCCGTGGCCGCGATTCTGGGCGGAAAGATAAAGGCTGGCGACGTGGTCGTCGTTCGCTATGAAGGGCCGCGCGGCGGTCCGGGCATGCAGGAGATGCTGTACCCGACCAGCTATATCAAGTCGATGGGGCTGGGCAAGGATTGTGCGCTGATCACCGACGGGCGGTTTTCAGGCGGAACGTCGGGGTTGTCGATCGGCCATGTATCGCCCGAGGCGGCCGAAGGCGGAACGATCGGTTTGATCGAAACCGGAGACATCGTCGATATCGACATTCCAAATCGGTCGATCGCCGTGCGGCTCAGCGACGAGGACCTGGCAGGTCGTCGAGCGGCCATGGAGGCGAGGGGCGTGTCAGCATGGAAGCCGCGCGGCCGCGAGCGTATTATTTCACAAGCGCTGCGCGCATATGCGGCAATGGCCACCAGCGCCGCTCGCGGCGCAGTTCGAGACGTGTCGCAGATCGAGGGCAAACGCTAAGGCGATCAAGGGCCTGCGGGAGACTTGGCGGTCGGCGTATTGTGCTCTTCGGGAAAATGGGCATAATTTGCGTGGGGAATGCCGCCGGGACCGTCCCGCGCGGCGAATCAGCAACGCGTTCTAACCACACTATGAAATGACCGACCGGTTATCCCTCCTCATGCTTGGGGGCAAACGACGGTACTGCCTCGATCTCGCTGAGGGGGTGGGTCGCGACACGGGCGTCGACCTTGTCTTTCTGGCGGATGGGCAGGTCGACGCGGCACGGCTCGGCGCTCGCTACGACGCCGTCCTGCTCGACGCGGATCACTCCATCGAAGATTTCGCCGAGTGGCTGAACCTTTGGCGACGCAATGGGCCGCTGATCCGGGTAGGGGCCCGAGGTAACGTCGTGGGCGACGCGGACGACTGGCTGAGCGAAGCCGAGTGCCGAGGTCCGGCGGCGATCCGCGTGATCCGGCAGGCCGTTTCGCTTTGGCAGACGCGAAGGGGGCTCGAGGCGGCGCAGCAAGAGGCGGAAGAGGCCCGGCAAGCGAAGAACGCCGCCCTTGCCGCGATGAGTTACAATCTGCGCACCCCGCTCAACACCATCCTCGGCCTGCTCGAACTCATCGAATCCGGTGTGATCGGAACGTGCGACAACGAGCGGATTGCAGAGTATCTGAAGGATATTCATTCCGCCGGGCGCAGCCTGTTCCACGTGGTCGATGAACTGCTTCACGTTGCGGGGATCGACTTGGCGCTGGCGAGCAACGAGGGTCACTATCGCCAGTTGATCGACATGTCGCCGGACACCGTCGTGGTTTGTCAGGACGGCGCCATAAGCCTGATCAATCTCGCCGGCGCCGCGCTGTTCGGCGCGCGCCAGCCCGCGGACCTGGAGGGGCGGCCATTCGGCAGCCTCGTCCATCCCGACTATCGGGACCTTGTCGAGGACAACTTTCAAGCCTTGATCGAAGAGGCGAGCGCCGTTCCGATGCGCTTCCTGCGAGGAGCGGAGGCCATCGATGTGATGGTTTCGGCGGTGCCCAAGGCGAACGACCCCGGCTGCGTGCTGCTCGTGGTGCGCAACATCACGGACCTGATGAAGGCGACACGGGGCATTCTCGACCGGAACAAGCGGCTCAACAGCATCCTGCAGATGGCGGTGGACGCCATTATCGTCTACGGCGCCGACGGGTCGGTGGAGACCTTCAATCACAGCGCCGAGGAGATGTTCGGCTTCCAGGCCGCCGAAATCGTCGGCAAGCAGGTGACCGCGCTGCTACCCGATCTGCGCGCCGGGGGACAACTCGTTTCGACCGAGCGAGAAACCGTCGGGCGGCGGCGCAACGGCGTGAAATTCCCGGTGGACGTGGCGCTGAGCGAAACCCGGCTGGACGACCGCACCATCTTCACGGCGATCATCCGCGACATTACCGAAAGGAAGCGGATCGAGGAGCACCTCATCCACTCGGCTTCCCACGACAGCCTTACGGGCCTTCCCAATCGCGTCCTTCTGCGGGATCGCCTCGAACAAGCCATCTCGCACTCTCATGGCACTGGCGCGCTGGTCGCCGTGCTGTTCCTCGACCTTGACGGGTTCAAGACTGTCAACAACACCCTAGGGCATCTCGCCGGTGACGAACTGGTGGTGAAGGTGGGCGAGCGGCTGGCGGCCGCGCGGCGGCGCCCGGACACCGTCGCGCGGTTCAGCGGCGACGAGTTCACCTACCTGATGACCGAGGTCGAGGACGTCGAAGCCATCGTCGACGCCGCCCAGCAGCTCGTCATGGCGTTCGACGCTCCCTTCCTCGTACGCGAGCGGAAGGTGATAGTGACCGTGAGCGTCGGGATCAGCGTGTATCCGCGCGACGGCGGCACGGCATCGGATCTGATTGCTCGCGCGGGCTTGGCGATGTTGGAGGCCAAGCGCGCCGGTCGCAACCAGGTCCGTTTCTTCGATCCTTTGATGAACAGGCAAGCGGTGGAGCGCCTGACGCTCGAGCACGCCTTGCGGCAGGGGATCGAGCAGGAGGAGTTCTGCCTGCATTACCAGCCGCAAGTGAGCCTGCGAACCGGGCAGGTCACGGGGATGGAGGCGCTGGTCCGCTGGAACCATCCCGCCCTTGGGCTGGTGCCTCCCAACAAGTTCATTCCCATCGCCGAGGAAACCGGCCTCATCATCCAGTTGGGCGCCTGGGTTCTTCATCAGGCCTGCCGCGACGTGCGCAAACTGCATGACATGGGGTTCGCGTGCCTGCGGGTCGCCGTGAACATGTCGGGGAGCCAGCTCGTCGAAACAAATATCGTCGAGGTGATCGAAGGCGTGTTGCGGGATACGGGCATCGACCCGAAGACGCTGGATATCGAGATCACCGAATCCATGCTGATGTCGGAACCGGAAAAGGCCGCCGAGCTGCTCGCCCACATCAAACGCCTGGGGGTCAGGGTCTCCATCGACGACTTCGGGACCGGCTTTTCTTCGTTGAGCTATCTGAAGCGCTTTCCGATTGACACGATCAAGATCGACCGCTCCTTCATTCGCGGCATCGCCGTGGACCAGAAGGACCGGTCGATCACAAATTCGATCATCACACTGGCCCACAGCATGGGGCTGGTGGCCCTTGCGGAGGGTGTCGAGGAGGATTCCCAGTTTCTTGCCCTGCTTTCGGATGAATGCGACGAGGTGCAGGGATACGGTGTCTGTCGCCCGCTGGCGTTCGACAAGGTAGTTTCTTTCATCGAACGCTGGGACGCGCGGAAGTTTGCCAAGGTGTGAAAGGCCAAGCCTCAAGCCATGTGGCCTGCCTTGCCGAATGGGCGCCTCACTTTTCCCCGTGAAGTAGGTTTGGCTAGCCTCCTGAAGAGTTGAAGCGGCGCGGGGTCGTGGTGACAATGCGTGGACGCCATGCCAACGATCTTCGGCCCGCTCATCGCGGCCATTCTCCTGACGCTCTGTCTCAACGGCCGCTCGGAAGCAGCCGATTGGGCATTGATAGGAGGGCTGTATTTCACTGCCGGGGAGCGGATCGCGATTGACCATCGGGGCGAAGACGACATCTTCGCCGCCGGCGCTGACGTGCAGTTCGACGGGGCATCCGGCGACCATCTGTTCGCTGCCGGAGGCCATGTTGGTTTTCGTGGGGTAGCCGCGCGCGACGTTATCGCGGCCGGCGGCAGCGTCATCCTCGCCGGAACCGTGGCCGACGACGCTTTGCTTGCGGGGGGAGCGGTCCGCCTAACGAAGGACGCCGCGGTGGGTGACGCCGTCGTGGCGGCCGGCCGTGAGATCAACCTGGATGGCAGGGTGGGCGGCGATGCGTGGGCCGCGGGCCGTTCGGTGATCATCGCTGGTGAGATAGCCGGCGACCTTCACGTCGAGGCGGAACGCATCGTCATTGCCCCGGCGGCGCGGATCGGCGGAAATCTGGTATATCGAAGCGACCGCGAGGCGACGATCGCCTCAGGCGCCGCGATCGTCGGCGAGGTTCAGCACTTGCGGCGCGAGACGCGCTATGGCCGGTGGCCCGGCGCGGTGGCGCGGTGGACGGCGGTCCTTGCGGTGTTCCTGGGCGCGGCCGGCCTCGCGGCGGTGCTTCAAGGCGCCTTGCCGCGCCTGATGGCGACCGGAGCCGCTACTGTCGCCATCCATCCTTGGGCGAGCCTCGGCATCGGCTTCGCGGTGCTTGTGGCGAGCCCGGTTGCGGTGGCCCTGCTCGCGGGCACGGTGATCGGCATTCCAGTCGCCCTGGTTGTTCTGGGCGCCTATTTCACGATCCTTGTTCCGGCGGTGGTGGTGTTCGGCTATTGGCTGGGAGCCGCCATAGGCCGGTTGCTGGGTCGGCCGGCGCGCGAGCGGCGGTGGTTGGCGCGTTTTGCCTGGACGTCGGTCGGTTTGGCGATACTGGCGGCAATCGCACTCGTGCCCTGGGTGGGAGGAGCGGCGTTGCTGATCGCCCTTCTGTTCGGGCTTGGCGCGCTCGTCATCGCGTTGGCACGGCATCTCGGGCGCCCCGTCGAAGCACTTCCGCCCGCCTGATCGTCGTCAAGAGAGTTCGCACCAAACGGGGGCATGGTCGGAACATTTATCCTTGTCTCGACACCAGCGGTCGATGCCCGACGCAACCAGTCGATCCGCCGCCTGCGGGGAAAGGAGGAGGTGGTCGATGCGTAGTCCCAGGTCGCGCTGCCAGGCACCGGCTCGGTAATCCCACCAAGTATAGCAGTGGGGTTCGCGATGCAGCGCCCGGAAGGCATCGGTCAGGCCGAGATGAAACAGGCGGCGCAGCCGGGCGCGTTCCTCCGGATGAAACAGCACGTGACCGTCCCAGCCGCGCGGGTCGTACACGTCCACGTCCTCCGGGGCGACGTTATAGTCGCCCCCCAGCACGAACGGCTCCTCTCGCGTCAGCAGGTCTCGGGCTCTGTCATGGACGGCATCCAGGAAAGCGAGTTTGAAAGGGAAGCGGTCGGAGGTCGTCGACTGCCCCATCGGGACATAGATCGAGGCGACCCTCATCCCGTCTTCGAGCATCGCCTCGATATAGCGCGCCTCGCCATTCTCCGGGTCGCCGGGGAGTGTCTTGGTCACCTCAGCCAGACCAATCCGGCTCAGAATGGCGACGCCGTTGTAGCTTTTCTGGCCGCGGGCGGCCACCCGATAGCCCATCGATTCGGCTTCGAGGTACGGAAAGTCGTTGTCCTGCACCTTCGTTTCCTGAAGCAGGATCACGTCCGGTGCCGCGGTCCGCATCCATTCCATGGCGTTGGGCAGACGGGCTTTGATGGAATTGACGTTCCAAGTCGCGACCTTGATCAAAGGATGCCTCCCTGTCGAAAAGGTGAGGGTAGCATGATCAAAGGCTATCGCCCCCCTTGACCGTTGAGCCGGACGCCGTCGGGTCGGTAAGCTGCTCGCGGGTGGCCAGGAGGAAGCGGTGGCATCGAAAACGGTGTGGGGCGTGGCCTTGCTGACCGGCGTCTTGACGGTGTCCGGGACGGCGAGGGCGGTGGCGGCCGAGTGCCCCAAGCCGCCCCGACACAGCGTGTCCGTGCGCGTGACCACGGCCGTAGCGCGCACCGAGTACCGTTACGACCTGTCCACCTCGGAGATAGGGCGCCTTGCCCGCCAGGAAGAGGCTCTGAGCCACAATCGGGGAACAATGCTTGGGTTGACGCGATCGGGCTTCGACTTGCAGCTCTCGACGACTCACAGCGTGGTGAGGACGGGGGGCGGGGCCTGCCTGTGGATCGGGACGATCGAGGCCAAACTCAAGATTCCCGCGATGACGGTCTACGTTTCGTCGAACTACAAGCCGGGAAGTTGCGAACACAGGGCGATACTCGAGCATGAAAACTCTCATGTCGAGCGAACCACGGCGCTGCTCCGCCCGTATGCGCGAAGGCTGGACCGGGAACTGAACGCGGTAGTGGCCCGGCTCAATCCGGTCGTCGGGCGGGATGCGCGGCGCGCGGAGAAAGAGATGATGGAAGCTCTTCAAGCGCGCGTCGACGAAGTGATGGCCGGCCTGGAGCGGGAGCGGGCCCGGGTCAACGATCAACTCGATACCGAGGAGAGCTATCGCAGGACGGCGGCGCGTTGCCGCAGTTGGTAGGCCGACGGCCAGGGAGCCGCCGGCCCGAGCCGTCACACCGAGAACGAACTGCCGCAGCCGCAGGTCGAACTGGCGTTCGGGTTGCGGATGGCGAACGACGAGCCCACGAGATCCTCGACGAAGTCGATCACGGATCCGTTCAGAAGATCGAGCGAGGTCTCGTCGATGACCACCTTGACCCCGTGTTCCTCGAAAACGGCATCGTCGTCGTTGCGGGTGTCGTCGAGGGAGAAGCCGTACTGAAACCCGGAGCAGCCGCCGCCCGAAATCATGATTCGGAGCATCAGGCCAGGGTTGCCTTCCATCTCCATGAGCGTCTGCACGCGGTTGGCGGCACTCTCCGTCAGGGAAACCCGTGGACGCGAGGCCGTGGATACTTCGGACATCGGAAACTCCTCAAAGAAAGACGGCTGCCGTAGAGCAGGATAATACCAACCACTCGCCTATGTAAGGTTCTCCGGCAGGGCCGCAAGACCGCGATTGCCTGGAAGCCTGTCGACGGGTACTGTCCGACCATGAGCGGACAGGGCTTGGCACCGTATGCATGCGATCCGCGGGCGAGTCGCGGCCGGCTCCATCCCGAGCCGGAGAGCGCGACCCGATCCGTTTTCCAGCGCGACCGCGACAGGATCATCCATTCCGCGGCGTTCCGCCGGCTGAAATACAAGACGCAGGTATTCGTTTATCACGAAGGCGACAATTTCCGCACCCGTCTGACCCATAGCCTCGAGGTTTCCCAAATCGCCCGGTCGATCAGCAGGATCCTCGGCCTGAACGAGGACCTCGCCGAGGCGCTGGCGCTGGCGCACGATCTCGGCCACCCGCCATTCGGCCACGCGGGGGAGGAAGCGCTGCAGGAGGCCCTGGCGCCGTTCGGGGGCTTCGACCACAACGCCCAGTCGCTGCGCATCGTCACCAATCTGGAGCGGCGCTATGCCGAATTCGACGGTCTCAACCTGACCTGGGAAGCTCTCGAGGGACTGGTCAAGCACAACGGGCCAATGCCGCCCTCGCAACCGCTGCCGCGCGCCATCGCCGAATATGTCGGGCAGCACGATCTCGAACTCGCCACCTTCGCCAGCGCCGAGGCCCAAGTCGCGGCCCTGGCTGACGACATCGCCTACAACAATCACGACATCGACGACGGACTGCGCGCAGGGCTGTTTACCATCGACGACCTCTCCGAGGTCCCCCTCGTGGGACCGGTGTTCGGCGACGTTGCCAAGCGCTATCCTCGCATCGAGCGGTCGCGCCACATCCACGAGGCGGTTCGCCGGCTCATCAACGTGATGGTCGACGATGCCGTCGCGGAGAGCCATCGGCGCATCACGGCCGTCTCGCCCCGGTCGCCGGCCGAAGTGCGCGGCCTGGACCATCCCCTGATCGCCTTCTCGGACGAGATGCGGCTCAACGATCGGGCCCTCAAGAAGTTCTTGTTCACCCACATGTATCGCCACTACAAGGTCAACCGAATGACGAGCAAGGCGCGGCGGGTGGTCAGGGATCTCTTCGACCTTCTTCTCGCCGAGCCGGAATGCCTGCCGTCCGAATGGAAGGCGCAATGCGACATGGCCGGCAGTCACGGAACGGCCCGCGTGGTCGGCGATTACATCGCGGGGATGACCGATCGCTTCGCCCTCGACGAGCATCGCCGTTTATTCGATATGCATGAGAGACTATGAACGTATTCAAGTACTTTCGCGGCGAGATTGCCAAGGCGCTCGATGAGTTGGCCGCGGCTGGGGAGATGCCGGCCGGATTGGACGCGGACAAGATGACGGCCGAGCCGCCGCGCGAGGCGGCCCACGGCGACGTCACGACGAACGCGGCCATGGTATTGGCCAAGGCGGCCGGGCAGAAGCCGAGGGACCTCGCCGACAGGATCGCCGCTCGGCTGCGCCGCCATCCCGAGGTCGCCGGCGTCGAGGTGGCCGGACCGGGCTTCATCAACCTTCGGCTGTCCGACGACTTCTGGCGCGAGAGGCTGCGCGAGGTGCTGATCGCGGGGGCGGCCTATGGCGACTCCGACGTGGGTGCCGGACGACGCGTCAACGTCGAGTACGTCTCGGCCAACCCTACGGGACCGATGCATGTCGGCCACGGACGCGGGGCTGTCGTGGGCGACGCGCTGGCCTCGCTGCTCGCCAAGGCGGGCTTTGCGGTATCGCGCGAATACTACGTCAACGACGCTGGCGCACAGGTCGACATTCTGGCCCGCTCTGCGCATCTGCGTTATCGCGAAGCCCTGGGCGAGGACATCGGCGAGATACCTGAGGGCCTGTATCCCGGCGACTATCTGAAGGCGGTGGGCGCGGCGCTGGCGGCGCGGGAGGGTGCGCGATGGCGCAACGCACCTGAACGCGAGTGGCTGGCACCGTTTCGCAGTTTCGCGGTGGCGTCCATGATGGACCTGATCCGGGACGACCTGAGGGCCTTGGGGGTTACCCACGACACCTTCGTCTCCGAACGCGCGCTGGTCGAGGCTGGCGGCGTGGACGAAGCTCTGCGATTCCTCCAGGAGAGGGGGCTCATCTACGAGGGCGTTCTGGAGCCGCCCAAGGGCAAGCTTCCCGACGACTGGGAGCCACGTCCACAGACCCTCTTCCGGGCCACCGACTTTGGCGACGACGTCGACCGCCCGCTGCGGAAGTCGGACGGCTCCTGGACCTATTTCGCCTCGGACATCGCCTATCACCTGGACAAATATCGTCGCGGCTTTGGCAGCATGATCGACGTCTGGGGGGCCGATCACGGCGGTTACGTGAAACGCATGCAGGCGGCGGTCAAGGCCGTGACCGCGGGCGAGGGGGAACTCGACGTCAAGCTGTGCCAAATGGTCAACCTGCTGAAGAACGGCGAACCGGTCCGAATGTCGAAGCGTGCCGGAACCTTCGTCACCCTGCGGGAGGTGGTGGAGGAGGTCGGCAAGGACGTCGTGCGCTTCATCATGCTGACCCGCAAGAACGACGCGCATCTCGACTTCGACCTGGCGAAGGTGCTCGAGCAGTCGCGCGACAACCCGGTGTTCTACGTCCAGTACGCCCACGCCCGGGCCCGGTCGGTGTTGCGGCATGCAGCGGATATGATGCCGGCCGCGGATCTCTCTCCCTCCGCCCTGGCGGCGGCCGGCCTTGCCCGGCTGAGCGATCCCGCGGAACTTGCGCTGATCAAGATGATGGCGGGCTGGCCGCGGCTGGTCGAGGGCGCTGCCGAGGCGCATGAGCCGCATCGCGTCGCGTATTACCTCTACGATCTCGCGTCGGCCTTCCACGCGCTGTGGAACAAGGGAAAGGACGACGCTCAACTTCGCTTCCTGGTCGGCGACGACGTGGAACTGTCGCTGGCGCGGCTCGCCCTCGTGCAGGGGGTGGCCAGCGTCGTGGCCAGTGGTTTGACGGTGATCGGGGTTCAACCCGTCGAGGAGATGCGGTGAGATGAGTCCGCAGGAGGTCGATCGGGAGATACTCGACATCATTCCAGAGCCCTTTGGCGAACTGCCCGGCAACCGCAGGAGACGCTTCGGCGCGCGCCTGCGGCTGGTGCCGACCCTGCTGCTCGGCGGCGCGGCCGTGGTCGCCGCCGTCGCCGGGTGGTACATCTTCACCGCCTCATCCGAGCTTTCGCCGAGCCCGCATTCCGAACTTCCGTTGATTCGCGCCGACAGCAGGCCGATCAAGGCTCGCCCCGAAGAACCCGGCGGGCTGATCGTTCCGAACCAGGACAAACTGGTGTACGAGAACCTGGGGCGAGGGGATCACGAGCCGAAGGTGGAACGGCTGTTGCCACCGCCGGAGCAGCCCAAGCCGCCGCCGGTGACGGCGGCCTTGCCGCCCAGCGAGCCCAACCCGGGCGCCGTGTCGCCCGAGATCATCGTGCCTGATGTGGCGCCATCGCTGCGCGCACCTTCACCGGCCAAACCCGAGGCACCCCGGCCCTCGGTCGAGACCTTGCCTCCCGCAGCGGCGGAGACGGCGAAGGCCACGACGCCCCGGGGCGACTTCATGCTTCAACTGGCCGCGATGGGAACCCTGGACGCCGCCGAGAAGGCATGGGTGCGCCTGAAGAAGGACAATCCCGATCTGTTGGGCAATCTGAGCAGTGACATTCTGAAGGTCGACCTCGGTGCTCGCGGTACGTTCTATCGCCTGCGCGCCGGAGCGATGGATGAACTCGCCGCGCGGGCGCTGTGCGCCCAACTCGCCAAACGCAATACGGGGTGCATGGTTGTCCGCAAGTAGCCAGCCGCCCACAGCGGCGATCTTCGGCTGCGAGGGACTGGCCCTCAGCGACCGGGAGAAGTCGTTTTTCGCAAAGACCAACCCGCTGGGGTTCATCCTCTTCGCGCGAAATGTGAGGGATCCCGGCCAAGTGCGCAGCCTGGTGGGAGAATTGCGGTCCTGCGTCGGTCGCGCCGATGCTCCGGTGCTAATCGACCAGGAGGGGGGACGCGTGCAGCGGCTTCGTCCGCCCCATTGGCGCCAAGCGCCGCCCATGGCGCGCTTTGGCGAGCTCGACGACCTGCTGCGGGCATCGCGCGCCGCACGATTGAATGCATCGCTGATCGCCGCCGAACTGGGCGCCCTCGGAATCGACGTGGATTGCGCGCCGGTCCTCGACCTGCCGGTGGCCGGAGCCCACGACGTCATCGGCGACCGCGCGTTCTCCGGCGACGCGGAGGTGGTGGCGTCCCTCGGGCGAGCGGTGTGCGATGGGCTGCTGGCGGGGGGAGTCATCCCGGTCGTCAAGCACATCCCCGGTCACGGCCGAGCGTGCGTCGACAGTCATCACCGGCTGCCGGTCGTGGATGCGGACCTCGCCGTCCTCCGTGCCACGGATTTCCGACCCTTTGGCGAGTTGCGCGACGCGCCCTGGGCGATGACCGCGCATGTCGTCTACACCGCCCTGGATGCCGCGGCCCCGGCAACCATATCCAAGAAGGTCATCGAAACGATCATTCGTGGTGAAATCGGATTTGGTGGAGTCCTGGTCTCGGACGATCTCTCCATGAAGGCATTGAGCGGCAACCTCGATGACCGTGCCCGCGCGGCCCTCGCGGCCGGATGCGACGTGGTGCTCCACTGCAATGGGGACATGGCGGAAATGGAGGCGGTGGCGGCGGCGACGCATCCGCTCGCCGACGCCGCCCTGGAGCGGCTGAACCGGGCGACGTCGCGTCGCGCCGAAGTGGCGGCGGCGATTGACGTCGCCGTGACACTTTCCGAGTTGACCGCCCTGATCGGAACGGCGGCATGATGGCCGACTGGATCGTCGCGGCGACCACCTGGGTCATCCCCCTGATTCTGGCGGTCACCTTGCACGAGGCCGCGCACGGTTACATGGCCGCCCGCCTGGGCGACGACACGGCCCTGCGCCTGGGGCGCGTGACGGCCAATCCTTTGCGCCACATCGACCCGTTCGGGACGCTGATCCTGCCCGGACTGCTGCTGTTGAGCGGCGCCCGGTTCCTGTTCGGCTGGGCGAAGCCGGTGCCGGTGAACTTCAATCGACTGCGGCCCCAGCGCCTGGGCATGATCGTGGTGGCGGCGGCCGGCCCGGCCACGAACCTCACGCTGGCAACGCTCTCGGCGCTGCTGATCCACGTTGCGGTGATGCTGCCGCCCATGCTCCAGGTATGGCTGGGCCAGAACCTGCTCAACTCGATAACCATCAATCTGGTGCTCGCCGTATTCAACATGCTGCCGCTGCCGCCGCTGGACGGCGGGCGGGTGGCGGTGGGCATTCTGCCGCGGAGCCTCGCGCGGCCGCTGGCCCGTCTCGAGAATTTCGGCATCTTGATTATCCTCGGCGCGCTGTTCATCCTACCGCTCATAGGGGATCGCATCGGGATCGATCTGAACGTGTTCGTCTGGCTGGTAGGGGGGCCGGTGGAGTATCTCGCGGGGGCGATATACACCCTGACCGGGCTTACCTGAGGTGCCCGAAGGGGCTGATCTGTTCGAGGCCTTCGGCGACGCAAGAAGCGACGTCGAAGCCTCGCGCCTGGTGGTGGATCTCGACGGTTTCGAGGGGCCGATCGACGTATTGCTGTCGCTGGCCCGCGAGCAGAAAGTCGATCTGACCCATATCTCGATCCTGGCGCTCGCCGACCAATATCTCGCCTTCGTGGAATCGGTCCTTCGGCGCAACCTCGAACTTGCCGCGGATTATCTGGTGATGGCGGCGTGGCTCGCCTTTCTGAAATCGCGGCTGCTGCTACCCGAGCCTCAGCCGGCCGAGGAACCCAGCGCCGCCGACATGGCAGCCGCGCTGACGTTCCAACTCCAGCGTCTCGAAGCCATGCAGCAAGCCGGCGCACGGCTCATGGCGCGACCTCTTCTCGGCCGAGAGGTGTTCCCGCGGGGGGCGCCGGAGGGCGTTGAAGTGGCGAGCCGGGCGTTCTACGACGTGCGCCTCTACGAATTGCTGAAGGCCTATGGCGACTTCAAGCGGCGGACCTCGGTCAAAACACTTCATGTCGAAGCCCCCGATCTCTACTCGGTAGAGGATGCCATACGACGCCTGGAAGGCATGTTGGGCAAGATGCCCGACTGGTCGGCGCTGGCCCGTTTCATTCCCGATGGGCTTAGCGGTCTGCTGCGCCGCTCGGCCGTCAGCGCCACGTTCGTGGCTGCGCTGGAGCTGGCCCGCCAGGGGCGCATCGTGCTGCGCCAGCATGAGGTGTTCTCGCCAATCTACGTGAAGCCCGCATGACGGACGAAGCGCGAACGCTCCGCCTGCTTGAAGCCATATTGTTCGCCTCGGCCGAACCCTTGGACCAGGAGACCCTGGCCGCCCGTCTGCCGGCGGGTGCGGACGCTCGGGCCCTTCTCCAAACATTGCGCGCCGAGTACGCGGGCAGGGGGGTCAATCTGGTCGAGACCGGCCGGGCGTGGGCGTTCCGCACGGCGCCCGATCTGGCGGCGGACCTTCGAATCGAGACCACGGCCACCCGGCGGCTGTCGCGTGCCGCCGTGGAAACGCTCGCCATCATCGCCTATCACCAACCCGTTACCCGCGCCGAGGTCGAAGAGGTCCGAGGGGTCGCGCTCAGCAAGGGCACGCTCGACATTCTTTTCGAGGCGGGTTGGATTCGCCCGAAAGGGAGGAGGCGCACGCCTGGCCGCCCCGTCACCTGGGTGACCACCGAAGCGTTCTTGGATCATTTCGGCCTGGAAAGTCTCGACGAACTGCCGGGGGTGGAGGAATTAAAGGCCGCCGGGCTGCTCGACACGCGGCCGGCAGTGGCCGCCTACAGCGCACGCGGCGCGCTGGACGACGCGCCGGACGACTTGTCGGATGAACTCTCTCTCATTGAGAGGGACTAAGGATAGATCGACCTTAGGTATATCCGTTTACAATTGAAATACACATCACGATAATTTACCTAGGGTACAACGAAAACGAATTTGGTTGGGGGAAGTGTTGGCATCCATCGATCCCGTTGACACGGGCGTCGAGTCAATCGACGTCGAACATCGGCGAATCGCGGCTTTGTTCACCCTCCTGCATGACGCCCTAGAGGTTCCCGACTTCCGCACGGCCCGCGACCTTCACGCCACCCTGACCGAACGGCTCGACGAGCATTTCCGGCGTGAGGAGGACGTTCTCGTTCGCTATGGATATCCCGATGCGAAGGGGGTGGGCTTCGAGCACCGCGCGGCGATGGGCATCTTGGCGGAGTTTGGAACGGCGCTGGACAGGAAGAGGCCGGGCGAATGCCGGGTGATCCTGAACGAGGTCTTGTACAGGTTTCTGAACTGCGTCTATGCGGACCTGTCGTGCATGCAATACCTGATGAAATTGGGAGTCGATCCAGCGAACCTGATGAGGGCCTGAGGCCGCACCGGCGCGTCGGGCGGCACTGAAAGTCAGTTGCAATGCCGCGCCGCAGGCCGTAGAACCCAAGAGACGGCCTTTCGTATCCTCATGTCGGAAATCGACCTCACCTCCCAAGTGCGGCCATTTCAGCCTGCACGCGCAATGTCCCGATTCCGTGCCGGAATGGCGGGATGGACCATCCCGATCGTCGTGGTGGCCGCGTTCGTCGCGACCCCGGTTTTGGTCGTCGCGGCGCACATGTTCATGCCGGCGGGCGAGGTGTGGGCCCATCTCGCGGCCACCGTGCTGCCGCGCTACGTGGCCAATTCCTTGTGGTTGATGCTTGGCGTGGGGGCGGGCACCCTGGTGATCGGGGTGGGAACGGCGTGGCTGGTAACGATGTGCCGGTTTCCGGGCGACCGACTTTTCGAATGGGCGCTGCTGCTGCCGTTGGCGGTTCCTGCCTATGTGATCGCCTACACGTATACTGGTCTTCTCGACTATTCAGGACCGGTTCAGAGCTTCCTGCGCGAATTTTTCGGTTGGGCTTCGGCACGCGACTATTGGTTTCCGGAAACCCGATCCCTGGGCGGTGCGGTGACGATGTTCACGCTCACCCTTTACCCTTACGTCTACATGCTCTCGCGGGCGGCCTTTCTCGAACAGTCGGTTTGCGTCCTTGAGGCCAGCCGGACGCTGGGATGCGGGCCCTGGAAAAGTTTCCGGTCGGTGGCGATGCCGCTGGCCCGGCCGGCGATCGCCGCGGGTTTGGCGCTGGCCTTGATGGAAACCCTGAACGATTTCGGCACGGTCCATTTCTTCGCCGTCGACACCTTCACCACGGGCATCTACCGAACTTGGCTCGGACTCAACGAGCCGGGCGTCGCCGCCCAGTTGGGGGCCGTGCTGATGCTTTTCATCCTCGCCCTGGTGACCCTTGAACGGTGGTCGCGGGGACGGGGAAGGGTCCATCACACCACGAGCCGCTATCGTCGCCTGCCGCGCTTCCGGCTTTCGGGGATGCGGGCCACGCTGGCCGTCCTGGCCTGTCTCGCGCCGTTGACGTGCGGGTTCTTGCTGCCGGCAGCGGTGCTGGGAAAATGGGCGTTCGAATCGGCCCAAACGTCGGCGGATACCCGGTTCTGGCAACTGATGGCCAACAGCTTCACGCTTGCGACCACGGCGGCGGTCGTGGCGGTGGCCGTCGCCTTGATGCTGGCATACGGGCAGCGGCTGAACGCCACGCGTGCCAACGCGGCGGCGGTGAGGATCGCCAGCCTGGGCTACGCGGTTCCGGGATCGGTGATCGCGGTCGGCACCCTTGTTCCTTTGGCATGGCTCGACAACACCGTGGACAGCGTCATGCGCGACGTTTTTGGCGTCGCCACCGGACTTTTGCTTACTGGCAGTCTTGTCGCCCTGGTCTACGCCTACCTGGTGCGGTTCCTTGCCATCTCGTTGAACACGGTCGAGGCCAGCCTGAGCAAGATCACGGCGGGCATGGAGGGAGCGGCGCGCACTCTCGGCCACGGAACGTTCTCCACTCTGCGGCGGGTGCACATCCCGATCATGCGCGGCAGTATTCTGACCGCGGCGCTCCTGGTCTTCGTCGACGTGATGAAGGAACTTCCGGCGACCCTGATCATGCGGCCGTTCAATTTCGACACGTTGGCGATACGCGCGTTCGAGATGGCCTCCGACGAGCGCTTGGCGGACGCCGCCCTGCCGGCCTTGACGATCGTGTTGGTCGGGGTGTTGCCGGTGGTACTCTTGAGCAAGGCCATCGCCCGGTCCCGTCCGGGGGAAGAGCCATGAGGGAGATTTCCGGCGCGATGAGAGGGGAATGGAAAGACGAGACCGGGGATGCCATGGCTCCGACGCCCGGCTTGGTGCTCGAGGGAGTCAGCCATCTCTTCGGCGCATTCAAAGTCGTGGATGACGTCCATCTCACCGTGGCGTCGGGTGAGGTGATGTGTCTACTCGGCCCCTCCGGTTGCGGCAAGACCACCACGCTCAGGATCGCTGCCGGCTTGGAACATCCGACCGCCGGCCGCGTTTCGGTCGGGGGCGCCGTCGTGGCGGACCGTTCCACCAATATCCCGCCGGAGCGGCGGCGGCTGGGGTTCCTGTTCCAGGATTACGCCCTTTTCCCGCACCTGACGGTCGCCGACAACGTGGCGTTCGGGCTGGCCGGTTGGCCGGCTGCGGAGCGTGGCGCCCGGGTCGCCGAAGTGTTGGAGCAGGTCGGCATGAAGCCCTATGCGCACAGCTATCCGCACATGCTCTCGGGGGGGCAGCAGCAACGCGTGGCACTGGCGCGCGCCTTGGCACCCAAGCCCCGGCTGATGCTTCTCGACGAACCGTTCTCGGGCTTGGATACCCGCCTGCGCGATCAGGTGCGGGACCAGACGCTCCACGTCCTGAAGGGGAGCGGGGTGGCCACGCTGATGGTTACCCACGACCCGGAAGAGGCGATGTTCATGGCGGACCGGATCGCCGTGATGAGGAATGGACGGATCGTGCAGGTCGGTCGGCCGGTCGATCTCTACTGCCATCCGGTCGACGCTTTCGTCACCAGTTTCTTCGGCTACGTTAATCGCCTGGAGGGAATGGTAAGCGAGGGCGGGGTGGAGACGCCGTTTGGGCGGCTCGATGCACGCAATCTGCCCGACGGTTCGGCGGTGGAAATCCTCATTCGACCCGAGGCGCTACACCTTCGGCCAAGCGACGAAGATGCCCGGTTCGCCGCCCAGGTCGTCACCTCGCGCATGCTTGGCCGGACCAGTCTCGTGCATCTTTGCGTCGGCGACGTCGCCAGCCACCATGTTCATCTGCACTCGCGGATGCCTGGCCGATTCCTGCCAAGCGAGGGCGAAATCATGGAGGTCGTGCTCGACCGCAGCCAGGTCTTTGTCTTCCCCTCGGAAGGCACTAATTAGTGACCGGCGATCACCGCCATTGCGGGGCCTCCTGCATTTTGCGATGATCCGCGCCAAGTTCTTGTAGGAAAAGGGCGGGAGACGACACCACATGGGTTTCACGAGCATCTGGCATTGGGTCATCGTTCTGGTCATCGTTCTGCTGTTGTTCGGTGCCGGAAAGATCCCGCGGCTGATGGGCGATCTCGCCAAGGGCGTAAAGGCGTTCAAGTCCGGCCTCAAGGAGGAGGAATCCGAGGCGGATGGCGAACGCAAGGCCATCAAGGCCGAGACCGCTCAGGCGACGGTGGGCGAAAAGGACGAGGCCGCGAAACGCTAACCAGCGGCGCCGGTGGGCGGCGAGAGTCCCTCTGCGCTGAGTAGGCCGCATGTTTGACATAGCCTGGACAGAGATGGCGCTGGTTGCGGCGGTGGCGTTGATCGTCATCGGCCCGAAGGATTTGCCGCGCGTGCTGCGGACCATCGGAATCTGGGTGCGCAAGATGCGCAATCTGGCGGGCGAGTTTCAGCGTAACATCGATGACATGGTGCGCGAGGCAGAACTCGACGACGTCAAGCAGCAGGTCGAACGTATCGGGCGGATGGATATCCAGCGCGAGGCCGAGCAAGTCATCGATCCGACGGGCGAGATCGAAAAAGAGTTGCGCCTCGAGGAACCGGCGGTCGAGCGGTCGGCCGCTCCGGTTGAAGAACGCCCATCCGAAGGGGCCCCTGAACGGGTCGAAAAAGCGTGACCAGGGACGTTGACGAGAAGACGATGCCGTTGCTCGATCACCTGATCGAGCTGCGCCAACGCTTGTTTTACTCGGCCGTCGCGTTTGTGGTGGCTTTCGTCGTTTGCTTCTATTTCGCGAAGCCGATCTACGGCTTCCTCGTGCAGCCGCTGGCGGACATCCTGGCAGAGAAGGGTACCGGCGACCGGCGGATGATCTATACCGCCCTGACCGAGGCGTTCTTCACCGAAATGAAGGTGGCGGCCTTCGCGGCGGCTTTCATCTCCTTTCCGATCGTCGCAGGACAGCTTTGGGCCTTCATCGCGCCGGGTCTCTACAAGCACGAAAGGCGGGCCTTTTGGCCCTTCCTGGTGGCCACGCCCATTCTGTTCGTGATCGGTGGGGCCCTGGTTTATTACGTCGTCATGCCGATGGCCTGGGGTTTCTTTCTTTCGTTCGAAACCCCTGCGACGCCCGCCATTGGACTTCCCATCCAACTCGAGGCGAAGGTGAGCGAGTACCTGTCGCTGGTGATGACGCTCATTTTCGCTTTCGGAATTGCCTTTCAGTTGCCTGTGGCGCTCACTCTTATGGCGCGCGTGGGTCTTGTCACGGCGCGTGGGCTGGCCGAAAAGCGCCGCTACGCCATCGTCGGCGTGTTCATTGCGGCGGCTATACTCACCCCTCCCGATGTGATCAGCCAACTGGGCTTGGCGATTCCGATGGTGCTTCTCTACGAGCTTTCGATCATCGCCTGCCGCATGGTCGAAAAGAAGCGGCTGGCCGAGGAAGGCGAGGACGAGTTCTCTGAAGCCGTGGAAGAGACCGATTTCAACGCCGGATAGGCGCGTGCCCCTCGCTTTACGGCGGACGCTTCCCGTTCTATAAACGCCCCTCGAATAACGACCCTCGACCGTCGGAAACGCATGTTCGACATCCGATCCATTCGTGAGAACCCAGAAGCCTTCGACCAAGGTCTGCGCCGGAGGGGACTTGCAGCGCAGTCAGTTCATCTGCTCGAGTTGGACTCGGGCCGGCGTTCGTTGCTGACCGAGCTGCAGCAGCTTCAATCCAGGCGCAACGACGCTTCTCGCGAGATCGGCGGGGCAAGAAAGGCCGGACGCGACGCGAGCGGCCTGATGGAGGAGGTTGCCGCCATCAAGGACCGTATGGCCGCCATCGAGAGCCGCGAGAGGGAATTGGCGGCCGGGTTGGAAGCTATGCTGGCGGCGATCCCCAACCTTCCTGCCGCGGATGTGCCGGATGGCCGGGACGAGAGGGACAACGTCGAGTTGCGTCGAGTCGGCGAGGTTCGGACGTTCGATTTCACGCCCCGCCAGCATGACGAGATCGGTGCCGAACTCGGGATGATGGATTTCGAGCGGGCCGCCAAGTTGTCGGGCGCCCGTTTCGTCATCCTCACCGGCGCTCTGGCGCGGTTGGAGCGGGCGCTGGCCAGCTTCATGCTCGACCTGCAGACCCGTGAACACGGCTACATCGAGACGAATCCGCCGATGCTAGTGCGGGACACAGCTCTTTTCGGCACGGGGCAATTGCCAAAATTCGGTGACGACCTGTTCCGCACCGTCCAGGGGCACTGGCTCATCCCCACGGCCGAGGTGCCGCTGACCAATATCGTGGCCGACGAGATCCTGGACGAAGCGGCTCTCCCGATCCGCCGGGCGGCCTTGACCGCCTGCTTCCGGTCTGAGGCCGGGGCGGCCGGAAAGGACACGCGGGGCATGATCCGTCAGCACCAGTTCTACAAAGTGGAACTGGTCAGCATTGCTCACCCCGATCGTTCGGCCGAGGAGCACGAGCGCATGACGTCGTGTGCCGAGGAGGTGCTGAAGCGCCTGGGCCTGCCCTATCGTGTCGTCGTCCTGTGCGCCGGCGACATGGGCTTCTCGGCAACCAAGACCTATGACATCGAAGTCTGGCTTCCGGGCCAGGGGCAGTTCCGCGAAATCTCCTCCTGCTCCAACTGCGGGGACTTCCAGGCGCGGCGGATGAAGGCCCGCTTCCGGCCTCAGGGCGAGAAGAACACGCGGTTGGTGCATACCTTGAACGGTTCGGGCCTGGCGGTTGGGCGGACGCTCATCGCGGTTCTGGAGAACTACCAGCAGGCCGACGGCTCGGTTGTCGTGCCCGAGGCTCTTCGGCCCTATATGGGCAACTTGGCTGTGATCCGTCCTGATGCATAGGCCCGTTGCGGACCTGTCTTCGGTGCGCATCCTCGTTTCCAACGATGACGGCATCCACGCACCGGGCATAAAGGTTCTCGAGCGCGTGGCGAGGTCGCTGTCGAAGGATGTCTGGGTGGTGGCGCCGGAAACCGAGCAAAGCGCCGTCGCCCATTCGCTGACCTTGCGTCAGCCGCTGCGCATCAGGCAACTGTCCCGCCGACGCTTCGCCGTCGACGGGACTCCGACCGACAGCGTGCTTCTAGGGATCCGTCACATCCTGAAGGATCGTCCGCCGAATCTCGTTCTGTCGGGAATCAATCGCGGCGCCAATCTTGGCGAGGATGTCCACTACTCCGGCACCGTTGCGGCCGCCGTCGAAGGTGCCCTGCTGGGGGTGCCGTCCATCGCCTTCAGCCTGCAATACACCCCCGGCCATCCCGTGAAATGGGCGACGGCCGAGCATTTCGCGCCCGATATCATCCGTCGGGCGATGGCGGTGGGCTGGGCACGCGACGTGCTTCTCAACGTCAATTTTCCTGACCTTCCCCAAGCTCAGGTGAGCGGGATCGAGATCAGGCGGCAAGGCAAGCGCAAGCTGGGCGACGCTCTAACGGAAGGCCTCGATCCGAGAGGCGAACCCTATCTATGGATCGGGGCCCAACGGCTCGAGGACAGATCTCTGCCCGGCACCGACCTCGAGGCGGTCAGCCAAGGGGCGGTCGCGGTCGTTCCCCTGCGCATCGATCTCACCGATGCCGCGGCGATGCAGCGTTTGGCGCCGGTCTTCGCATGAGCGGGAGCGAGGCGCGGAAGATCCGGCTGCTCATGGAGTTGCGTCGGAACGGGGTCATCGACACCCGCGTCCTCTCCGCCGTCGAGCGGGTGCCGCGCGAGTTCTTCGTTCCCCAACCATTTCTCGATCGGGCATACGACAACACGGCTCTGCCGATCGGGCACGGGCAGACGGTGAGCCAACCGATGATCGTTGCCCTGATGACCCAGGCGCTGGCCGTCAAGGACAAGATGAAGGTGCTGGAGATCGGTACCGGGTCGGGCTACCAGACCTGCGTGCTGGCGCGGCTGTGCCGTCGCGTCTACACCATCGAGCGGCATCGGCCGCTACTGCGCGAGGCCGAGGCCCGCTTTCATCAATTGCGCATCCACAACGTCACGGCGATCGTCGGCGACGGCATGCGCGGCTGGCCTGACCAAGCCCCGTTCGACCGCATCATCGTGACCGCCGCCGCCGAGGACGTGCCGTCGACATTGGTCGACCAACTGGCCGTTGGCGGGATCATGGTGCTCCCGGTGGGCAAGAGCGGCCGACCAGACCAGCAGGTCGTCCGTTTGACCAAGACCGACGACGGCCTGATCCCCGAAAACCTCTTTCCTGTACGCTTCGTTCCCTTGGTGGCGGGACTGCCCGGCTGATTTCGGCGAGCGGTAGTCATTGAAGGGGGTAGGGGCCGGTCGTATAGTCCGGGCCATGAGGGAGTGCTCGCGTCTTTTTCCGATCGGCGTCTGCCTTGCATTCCTCGCGGCGTGCCAGGGGGGCGGGCCGCCGGCTCCGCTCATCGACCGGATGCCCGCGCCCGATCTGCTGTCGAGTGGAGCGGTCGGCAACGTAACGGTCGCCCGGGGCGACACCCTCTACAGCATCTCGCGCCGCTACAACGTGTCGCTCCGCGCCCTGATTGATGCCAACCGGCTGGCGCCGCCGTACCGGCTCTTTCCGGGCCAGGCTCTGAGCCTGCCGGTCACCGCCGAGCATGTGGTCGCAAAGGGGGACAATCTCACCGCCATCGCCCGCCGCTATGGGGTGGACGTGAGCGCTCTGGTGCGCCTCAACGGCGTCGCGCCGCCCTACACGATCTTTCCCGGCCAAAGGTTGCGTCTTCCCGCCGTCATGGCGGCCATGCGCGCAGATTCGCCCGCCGGCCCGGCAGTGGCGCCCACGGCACCGCGGGACGAGAAGATCGTCATCGTGTCGCCTCTCAATACCCGAACCGGGCAGTCGCCGCAGGGCGCGCCAAAAGCCGCCTCCCGGGCGGTCGAGCATGCCACGGTATCGACCCCGGCTCCAGCAGCGCCGCCAGCGGCGAGGTTGGTCCCCAAAGCTGATCAGCCCGATGCCAATCCACCGCCGCTTCACGCTGCGGGTTTCCTTTGGCCGGTAAGGGGCGAGGTGATAGGTCATTTCGGGGCCATCGGCAAGGGGCAACACAATGACGGGATAAACATCGCCGTGCCGAGAGGCGCGCCGGTGCGCGCCTCCGAGGGCGGTGTGGTGGTTTATGCCGGCAGTGAGTTGCGCGGTTTCGGCAATATGCTGCTGATCAAGCATGCCGACGGGTGGATGACCGCCTATGCCCACAACGAAGCCCTGCTCGTGGCAAGGGGTGACGTTGTCGAACGGGGCCAGGTGGTGGCGCGGGCCGGAAACACGGGGAACGTGGTCGAGCCGCAGTTGCATTTCGAGGTCCGCCGTCGCACCCGGGCCGTCGACCCCTTGCGACATCTCCGCGATGACGCCGTTCTTCTTAGGCCAGCCGCCGCCCGAGGCGCCCCGCCAAGTCCTGGATGAACTGCCATGCGACGCGGCCCGAGCGTGAGCCGCGTCCCATCGACCATTGGATCGCCTCGGCCTGCAGCCGCTCGCGTTCGATATCGAGCGCAAACGCCCGCGCATAGCCCTCGACGATGGCGAGGTAGGTCGTCTGGTCGACATTGTGAAAGCCGAGCCAGATGCCGAAGCGGTCGGACAGCGAGATTTTCTCCTCGACCTCCTCGCCGGGGATCAGGGCGCTCGATCGCTCGTTCTCCGACATGTCGCGCGCCATGAGGTGGCGGCGATTGGAGGTCGCGTAGAAGACGACGTTCTCGGGCCGGCCCTCGATCCCTCCCTCCAGAACGGCCTTGAGCGACTTGTAAGAATCATCCCGGGCGTCAAAGGACAGGTCGTCGCAGAACAGCACGCATCGACGTGAGGTCGCGCGCAGCAGCGTCAATAGCCGCGGCAATGTCGGGACGTCGTCGCGGTGTATCTCGACCAAGGCAAGGGAACGTGGATGTTCCGAATTGACGGCCGCGTGTACGGCCTTGACCAGGGAACTCTTCCCGGTGCCACGCGCGCCCCACAAGAGGGCGTTGTTGGCCGGCAGGCCGGACGCGAACCGCCGGGTGTTGTCGAGCAGGGTTTCGCGCTGGCGGTCGATCCCCTGCAACAAGGCTATTTCAACCCTGTTGACCGAGTGCACCGGCTCGAGGGCCTCCAGTTGCGCATTCCACACGAAAGCGTCGGCGGCAAAGATGTCTGGGCTGGCCGCGGTTGCCGGCGCCAGCCGCTCCAGGGCGTCGGCGATACGGGCCAGCAACGCGGCGATGTCCGTTTCATTCATCTCTACACCTCGGATTGCGCGTGGGGACGGTATTCACATCATGAACCGGCGTCAATTATCACGCGGAGTTTCTCCATCGCCACCGGTGGTTAGCATTTGCAAGAAGGGCGAAGGCCGGTATATTCCCGCTGGCTTTGCCGATCGACCGAGGAGTTATCGATGTTTATCACCCCAGCTTTTGCCCAGGCCGCCGGCGGCGGCACGGCCAGCGGGTTCGAGGCGTTCATCCCTCTCATCCTGATCTTCGTCGTATTCTACTTCCTCCTCATTCGGCCGCAGCAGAAGAAGATGAAGCAGCACCGCGACATGCTCGCCGCCCTGAGGCGCGGCGACAGGGTTGTCACGGGTGGCGGGATTATCGGTCAGATCACCAAGATTTCGAGTGATAGCGAGGTTGTCGTCGAAATCGCGGAAAACGTGCGCGTGAAGGTCCTGCGGTCGAGCATCTCGGACATCTTGGCGCGCACCGAGCCGGTGAGCGGAAGCAAAGCAAAGGACGAGGACGACGAGGGCGAGAAGCCCGCCACTCCACCGAGCGAGAACAAGGGCTCGACCCTTGGACGCCTTCTGGGCGGCGGCAAGGGCAAGTAAATATGCACTTCGAGCGGTGGAAGGTCCTTGTCATCCTCGCCGTGTGCATTGCAGGCGCGGTTTTCGCGACTCCGAATTTGTTGAGCCGTCAACAGGCAGAGAACCTTCCGGGCTGGCTGCAACCTGTAAACCTTGGTCTTGATCTTCAGGGCGGCTCGCATCTCCTGCTCGAGGTCGAGGTCGGCACC
This sequence comes from Rhodospirillales bacterium, assembly GCA_019455065.1. Lineage (GTDB taxonomy): Bacteria > Pseudomonadota > Alphaproteobacteria > Rhodospirillales > Magnetospirillaceae > JACFNC01. The sequence continues at coordinate 419,354 of JACFNC010000001.1, read as the reverse complement.
GTGCTCAAGGAGCGTCTGACCAGCCTGGTGGATTCGGCGCGGATCGAACTGCGCAAGGAGCGGATTCGTTACGTCGACCTGGGAGTCGACGGAAACGCCATGACCGTACGGATAATCGAGTCCGGCGACCGCGCGAAAGCTCGTGACCTCCTGCGCGGTCTCGATCGCGATACCGAGATCGACGAACGGGCCGACGGCCTGATGGTGGTCACCTATACCCAGGCCGCGCTGACCCAGCAACGCAACGCGGCGATCGATCAAAGCATCGAGATCGTGCGCAGGCGGGTCGATGAACTCGGGACCAGGGAACCGACCATCCAGCGCCAAGGCGAGGATCGCATTCTGGTCCAGTTGCCGGGGGTCGACGACCCCGAACGCATCAAGACCCTACTCGGCAAGACCGCAAAGCTGACCTTCCACATGGTCGACGACTCGGCGTCGGTTATCGATGCCCAGCGCGGTCGCGTGCCTCCTGGCTCCGTCCTGATCGAGGCGGCGGACCCGCAGGCGGGCGAGGCGGCCACTTATGTCGTACGCAGGCGGGTTACGGTCGGCGGCGACTCCTTGGTGGACGCCCAGCCGAGCTTCCAGAACAACGAGCCGGTCGTCTCGTTCCGGTTCGATTCCGCCGGCGCCAAGCGTTTCGGCGACGCGACCAAGGAAAACGTCGGGCGCCAGTTGGCCATCCTGCTTGACGATCGGGTGATCAGCGCGCCGGTGATCAGAGAGCCGATCCTGGGCGGAAGCGGGATCATCTCCGGCAATTTCACCGTCCAATCCGCGAACGATCTGGCCCTGCTGCTTCGCGCCGGCGCCCTCCCGGCGCCGCTCGTGATACTCGAGGAGCGAACGGTAGGTCCCGATCTCGGTGCCGATTCGATCCGCGCCGGGGCGATCGCCTGCGTGATCGGCCTTGTGCTGGTGATCATCTTCATGGTGTTGACCTACGGTCTGTTCGGCGTTTTCGCGAATCTGGCGCTGGCGATCAACCTCGTACTCCTGCTCGGCGGCCTATCGGCGCTCGGCGCCACGCTGACCCTGCCCGGTATCGCAGGCATCGTTCTCACCATGGGCATGGCCGTCGATGCGAATGTGTTGATTTACGAGCGCATGCGCGAGGAAGCCCGAGTGGGACGATCGGTGATCAATGCGCTCCAGGCGGGGTTCGACCGCGCCATCGTCACCATTCTGGACTCGCAGCTCACCACGCTGATCGCCGCGCTGCTGCTCTTCCAGTTCGGTTCCGGTCCTATTCGGGGGTTTGCGGTAACCCTCACCCTGGGGCTCATCACGTCGATGTTCACCGCCGTCTGGCTCACCCGGTTGATCATCAGCCTGTGGCTCGCGCGGGCCCGGCCCAAGGCCCTGCCCATCTGAGGAAGGCAACAGATGCTCATTCGTCTGCCTTACGGCACCAAGATCGACTTCATCGGAAAGCGTTTGATTGCCTTCGCGATCACCGCGGCGATCATCCTGGTGTCGATCGGATCGCTGGCGACCCGCGGCCTCAATCTGGGGGTGGATTTCGCGGGCGGCATTCTCATCGAGGTCAAGACCCCCGGGGCGGCGGATCTCGCGACAATGCGCTCGACCCTGTCGGGGCTCGGTTTGGGCGAGGTCGCCCTGCAGACGTTCGGTGCGCCGGACGAGGTGCTGGTGCGCGTTCAACGCCAGGAAGGGGGAGAGCGCGAGCAGTTGGCGGCGCTCAACGTGGTCAAGAACGCCCTTGGCACCGAATACGAGTACAGACGGACCGAATTCGTTGGGCCCAAGGTCGGTGCGCAACTGCTCGAGGACGCCGTGTGGGCGGTCGGCTTGGCAATGTTGGCGATCGCGGCCTACATCTGGTTCAGATTCGAGTGGCCGTTCGCCATTGGGGCGCTGGTGTCGACGCTCCACGATGTGCTGGCGACGTTTGGTATATTCTCCCTGCTCGGGATGGAGTTCAACCTCACCACGGTGGCGGCCATCCTGACCATCGCGGGATATTCAATCAACGACACCGTTGTCGAGTACGACCGTGTCCGCGAGAACCTGCGCAAGTACAAGGCCATGCCGCTCTTGGACTTGCTCAATTTGAGCGTCAACGAGACTTTGCCGCGCACAATTCTGACCGGCGGTACGACTTTGGCGGCGGTCGCGGCGCTCTACTTCTTTGGCGGCGAGGTACTGGCGGGCTTCAGTTTCGCGATGATCTTCGGCGTGATCATCGGCACCTATTCGTCCGTCTACGTCGCCATGCCGATTCTTTTTTACTTCAACCTCCGCGCACTGGAAGGCAAGCCCGAATCGGGGGAGAAGCAGACGCAGGGCTGACGGGGGCGTGGTATCGGCGCGCGTCGATCCCTAGATCGTGACCATGGACATCACCCCGATCATTCCGGCCGGCCGGCAGGTGATCGAAGCCTACGGAGACGGCGGCTTCCGGATCAGTGGCACGCGCCACGAAGGATCGGTTCTCGTTCTTCCCTCCAGGACGCTGCATTGGCCGATCGGGGCGGTCAACGAGTTGACATTCGCGTCGTTGGAGGCCATCGGCGGACCGGAGGGCATGGTGGAACTGCTGCTCGTCGGGTGCGGGGCGCGCGCCGAAATGATCGCCCCGGACGTGCGAAAACGCTTGCGCGAGCGCGGGATCGTCACCGAGATCATGGATACGGGCGCGGCATGCCGAACCTATAACGTGCTGCTTTCAGAGGGCCGGCAAGTCGCGGCCGCGCTCATCGCCGTCGACTAGAGCACGGCCCCCACCGTTGGTGGGGGCCTCATACGCTCGATCAGGTCTAGCCCAGGTTTTTCTCAACGAAATCCCAGTTCACGAGATGATCCAGGAAAGCCTGGACGAAATCGGGACGCCGATTCTGGTAATCGAGATAGTAGGCGTGCTCCCAGACGTCGCAGGTAAGCAGCGGTTTCTGGTTGCGGGGCAGCGGGTTGTCGGCATTCGCCGTCTTGGTGATGGCGAGCTTGCCGCCGTCCAGCACCAGCCATGCCCAACCGCTACCGAATTGGGTGACGGCTGCGTTCTTGAAAGCCTCGGCAAACTTCTCGAAGCCGCCCAGATCGGAGTCGATCCTGCGCGCCAAGTCTCCGCCGGGGCGACCTCCGCCATTCGGCTTCATGCAATTCCAGAAGAAGGTGTGATTCCAGACCTGGGCGCCGTTGTTGAAGAGGGCCTGTTTGGAGCTGTCGCCCGCGATCTCCCTGATCACCGCCTCGAGCGGCCGGTCCGCGAAGGGAGTGTCCTTGACCAGGTTGTTGTAGTTGGTCACGTAGGCCGCATGGTGCTTTCCATGATGGAAGCCAAGGGTATTGGCCGACATGTAGGGTTCCAGGGCCTTCGCATCGTAGGGGAGGGGCGGGAGTTCCAATGCCATTCTGAGACCTCTTTGGGTATGTGGAAATACTCTAAAGATGGCTTGAACATAAGGCCGCCAACGGTCGTTGTGAAGGCCCGGCGTCCGCCCTGATGATACATCGGCGGACCTTTCCTCCCAATCGCGCTTTCGCCGATCGCCACCCGCTCCGCGCGCATGCCTCGATTGCGGGGACGCGGGGCGAGGCAAGCGTCGCCTTCGCCCCCGCTGAGATCAACGCTTCCAGATCGGTTCGCCCAAGTTGATGTCCTCTTCCTTGGTCAGCGCCCCGGCGGCGCCGCCCGCCGCGCCGCCCAGCAGCGCGCCGCCAAGAACGTTGCCGCCGGAAGCGGCGCTCGCCGCGCCGCCCGCCGCCGCACCGATGCCGGCACCGCTCAGGGCACGTTCCTGGGTCGTCGTTCCGCAGGCGCCCACGGCGAACACGGCCGCCAGTGCGATCATGGGTCCGAGACCTCTCATCCCATCCTCCTATCGGTGAAGCCAAACTTCCCTTTGAACACGGGGCAGACGGGAGTTGTTCCATGCTAAATGGTCACACGGATATCGACGTCGCCCCGTCGGCGGAGGACATTGACGCCGACGCTTTGCGGATTGCGGACCAAAAGCAGGTCGACCGAAGCCTCCCCTACTCGTAGGTTGCGAAGTTCCACCGTTGGCAGGAAGGGGGGAAGCGACGGCCGGTTGAAGGTGATCCGGGCCGGTTCGGCGTCGATGCCCAACCCAAGGCAGGCCTGCAACATCATGAACACGCTTCCACTCGCCCACGCCTGCGGGGTGCAGGCCACGGGATACAGGGTGGGCCCCTGGCCGTGCTGCCGCGGGAATCCGCAGAATAGTTCCGGCAGCCGATTGAGGTCCACGAAGAGGGCGGCGTCGAACAACCCGGTCAGCACCTGCTCCGCATGGCGGGTGAATCCGTAGTGCGAAAGGCCAGCGGCAATGATCGCGCTGTCATGCGGCCATACCGAGCCGTTGTGGTAGGACATCGGGTTGTAGCGACGCTCGGTCGCCGCCAGCGTGCGAACGCCCCAGCCGGAGAACATCGCGGGCGAGAGCAGAAGATCGGCCAGGCGATGCGCCCTGTCGGGACGGCAAATGCCGCAGTACAACAGATGGCCGATGTTCGAGGCATACACCTGACAGGGGCGCTTGTCGCCATCGAGAGCCAAGGCGTAGGTCCCCATATCCTCCAGCCAGAACGCTTCTTCGAAACGGCGCCGCATTTCATCGGCTTGCCGCGCCAGATCATCCGCAAGTGAGGATTTCCCGAGCCGTCGGGCGAGTTCGGCGGACCGGAGCTTGGCCGCAAAAACGTACGACTGCACTTCGCACAAGGCGATCGGCCCATCGGCCAACCGCCCATCGGAATGGGAAATCGAATCCTCCGAATCCTTCCAACCTTGATTGACCAGCCCATCGGGCCGGTGGCGCGCGTATTCCACGAAACCGTCGCCATCGAGATCGCCATAGGCGTCGATCCAATGGAGGGCGCGTTCAACGTTTCCCCAGATGCCTTCGATGAATCCGAGGTCCCCGGTCCGCCTGTAATAGGCATGGGCCAGCATGAGGAACAGGGGGGTTGAGTCGGCGCTGCCGTAATAGCACCGGTAGGGCACTTCGCCGAGGGCGGCCATCTCGCCGTCGCGGCTCTCATGCAGTATCTTTCCCGGCTCGGCGTCCTGTTCGGGAACCTCGTTCTCCGCCTGCAACGCGGCAAGGCTGGCCAACACGCCGCGCGCCATCGAGGCGTCGACCCAAAGATACTGAAGTGCGGTGATGATGCCGTCGCGGCCGAAGGTGGTGCTGAACCAGGGCACCCCGGCATAGGGATATGGGCCGTGGCTCGTCTCGGTCATGAGCATCTGCAGGTCGGCGGAAGAGCGGTTCACCCAGTGATTGAACTGTTCGTTCGCGGTGTAAATCAGCGAGGCCCCTTCCAGACGCTGGCTGGCAATCAACTCGTCCCGATTCCGGCTGAAAGACGAGGTCGAGGGCGTTTCGATGGGTTTTTCCTCAAAACCAACGGAGTGGAACAGGTCGATCGGATGCTTGGGGAGCAGCCGCAGGGCGAACCGGGCGGAATTGGTTGTCAGTTCGTCTGGGACCCGCGCGAACTCGATGCGCGACCAACGGGTCACTCCGTCAAGCCCGTCGTAGGCAATCGTGATCGTGCGCTTGCCCTTGTCGGTCCGTATCCTTCCCCTTCTCTTCCTCGGTGTACCGCGAACCTCGAACACGTCCGCGAAATCGGCGTCGAACAGGAAGGAAACGTCGGTATCGAGGGGCTCGCGTCCGAAATTCTGCAACCGCGTTCGGCAGTAAAGCGCTCCACACCAAAGAAACTGCGAGCGGAACACGTGAATGGTACCCCGCTTGAGAAGTCGCCCCTCCGGGAGGCTGGCGTCGAGATTGGTGAAATCCACGGCAACGAAGGCGTTTCGCTCGTGAACGGTGGAACTGAGTAGGAGCGGGCGCTGTCCGCCAAGGCGGAACTCGTATTGCGACAGGGACCGCATTCCCCTGTGGAACACCCCATGCTCGCCCGGGCCAAGGGGGCTCGCGTCGCCGAATTGATCGAACACCGCGAACGTGTCCCCGTGTTTCAGCGTAAGGGTTCGAGTGACGACCCGCGGCGACGTCGCCAGGATGTACGAGTGCCCTTTGTAGGATATTACGTCGGGCATATCAGGTGACTGGGTCGAGGGACGGGCGGGACTCGGCCGACCGGGACCGGGGAAGGGCACCGTATAGGGCGAGATACGCGTTGGCCATGCGGCGGGCCGAGAACCTCTTCTCGAAGACCCGTCGGCAGGATTCCCGGTCTATCAGGGTGATACGCTCGACCGCTTTCACCGCGGAAGCCACGTCGTCAACCAGAAAGCCGGTAAGTCCGTCGTCTATGATCTCGGGCACCGACCCGTGAGAGAACGCTACGACCGGAGTTCCGCATGCCAGTGACTCGATGAGCACCAGGCCGAACGGCTCCGGCCAATCAATGGGGAACAATAACGCGAGCGCGCCGCCCAAGAATCCCGCTTTCTGCGTTTGATTGATCTCGCCGACGTACTCGACCATGGGATTCTCCCGGAGGAGGGGCGCGACGACGTCCTCGAAATATTCCCGATCCGCCCGGTCCACCTTGCCCGCGATCTTCAGCGGTATGCCGGTGCGTCGGGCGATCTCGATGGCGCGATCGGCCCGCTTCTCGGGCGATAGGCGCCCGAGGAACGCCAGATACGTCCCGGGCGCCGGGGTGAAGGGAAGTAGGGTCTCGGGAAGCCCGTGGTACACGGTGCCCAGCCAGTTCTGCGAGGGCAGAGGAATGCGCTGCGCATTGGAAATCGAAACCATGGGCAGGTCGTCGAATTCCCGATAGAGGGGCTCCAGTTCGGGCAGGTCGAGCCTCCCGTGCAGTGTGGTGAGAGTTGCCGCGGGGGCACGCCGCGCCCAGGGGTAATGTATGTAGTCGATGTGGAAGTGTATGACGTCGAAACAAGACCGCCGCTGGATGACTTTCTCGAGCATCAGCAGATGCGCCGGGAAATGGTCGGCTCTCGGCTGGCCGAGGCGGAGCGCCCGCTCGCATGCCGGAACCAGTTCGGCGGCGGTGACGGAATCGCCGCTTGCAAAGAGGGTCACGTCATGGCCGAGAGAGACCAGTTCCTCGGTGAGATAGGAAACAACCCTTTCCGTCCCACCATACCGGTGGGGAGGAACCGCCTCGACGAGGGGCGATACCTGGGCGATCCTCATTTGGCGTGCCTTTCCGAAGCCTAAGCGACGAAAAGACGTGGTCGGGGGAAAAGCCGCCGACAATCGGCCTTAAGGGGGTTGGAACAAATTCATGTTCACTTTTGGTTCCCGTCATGCCCCGGTTTTGCTTGATTTCATGTCGCTAATAAACGATAATTCGACCGTGGGATGCCTGTAAGGGTTCCACGTACAACGGTCCGGCCAGTGGTGGCGGGCCAGTCGTCATGTTGCTCGATGGAGGATGTGACCATGCGTTGCCTGTTTCTTCGCCCGACCTAGCCCAGCGACCGAGTCATCTCGAAAGACCGGATCGTTTTTGATTGGAGGGCGTCATGTCGGCTCGTTCCCTGCCTGTCGTCTCGAATGACGGCAGCCTCGCTCAGTACCTGCATCAGATTCGCCAGTTTCCCCTTCTGGAACCGGAGGAGGAATACATGTTGGCGCGGCGCTGGCGCGACGATCAGAACGTCGATGCGGCGCATAAGCTTGTCACCAGCCACTTGCGCTTGGTCGCAAAGATGGCGATGGGGTATCGCCATTACGGGCTGCCGCTTGCCGACCTGATTTCCGAGGGAAACGTCGGCTTGATGCGCGCCGTGAAGAAGTTTGACCCGGAGGTCGGCGTGCGCTTGGCCACCTATGCAATGTGGTGGATACGAGCCGCGCTACAGGAATACATCCTCGCGTCGTGGTCGTTGGTCAAGGTCGGTTCGCAGGCTGCGCAGAAGAAACTGTTCTTCAGCCTCCGCCGCCTCAAGGCCGGCCTGGGCGTCCTCGAGTCAGGCGATCTCGACCGCGATACCGTTGCACGGATTGCGAAGGATTTGGAGGTGCCGGAACGCGAAGTCGTCGAGATGAACCGGAGGCTGCTGGCGCGCGATGCCTCGCTGAACGCCCCGGTGGTCGAGGACCAGGGCGCCGAGTTGCAGGATCTGTTGGTTGACGATGCGACCGACCAGGAAACCCTGTTGGCCGCGCATCAAGAGGGCAAGCTTCGCCGCCGGCTCCTCAGCGACGCCATGGAAACCCTCAATCCCCGCGAACGTGACATCGTAACCGAACGTCGGCTACGCGACTCTCCGGCAACGCTCGAGGAACTGGGCCGCCGCTATGGCGTGAGCCGCGAGCGCATTCGCCAGATCGAGGTGGCGGCGTTCAACAAGTTGCAACAGGCCGTGTTGTCCGCCAACCCGGCGATGTGAAGACGGGTACGCAGGGCGCGGGGAATGGTTTCTTCCGCGCCGCGCCTTGCGCGAATGTGCCGAGGATTTCACATTTCCTCCATGCGGCCGTTGCAACGGGGGGTGCGGCCGCCTGGAGAACTTCATGCTTCCCAGGTTTCCCGTCGATTCCGATCCTTTGCGCCAGGCCGTCCGCGCGGCGCACTTTGCCGACGAAACGGAGATCGTTCGATTCCTGGCCGATGCGGCTCGTCTGCCGGATGAAACGGGCGCCCGCGTCGCCCGGGCCGCGCGCAAACTCGTCGACGGTGTCCGCCGGCGCCGGGCGGTGGGGTTGGATGCCTTCCTGAAGGAGTACGGCCTTTCGACCGAGGAAGGCGTGGTGCTCATGTGTTTGGCCGAGGCCTTGTTGCGCATTCCCGACGCGGAGACGCGGGACCGCCTGATCCGGGACAAGATCGGGTCGGCGGACTGGAGCAGGCATCTGGGCCAGAGCGATTCGCTGTTCGTGAATGCGGCGACCTGGGCGTTGATGTTGACCGGCAGGGTGACCCGGCTCGAGGCTGCCGCGGGCGTTCTGCCCCGCCTCGTCGCCGGCAGCGGCGAGCCGGTCATCCGCCAGGCACTGACCCAGGCCGTGCGGATTCTGGGGCGCCAGTTCGTCATGGGGCGCACAATCGGCGAAGCGCTGGAGAACGCCGAGCCTGACGAGCGCAAAGGCTATCGACACTCGTTCGACATGCTGGGTGAGGCCGCTCACACGGCCGCGGACGCCGAACGCTATCTGGCCGCGTACGCGGAGGCGATCGTGGCGATAGGGCACAAGGCGGCGGGACGTGGCCCCGTAGGCGGACCCGGAATTTCCGTCAAACTCTCGGCCCTGCATCCGCGCTACGAGTTCGCCAAGCGCGAGGCCGTGATGCATGAGTTGGTGCCGCGCGTCGTCAACCTCGCCCTTCTCGCCGCGCGTGCCGACCTGCCGTTGTGCGTCGATGCCGAGGAGGCCGATCGCCTGGATATCTCCCTCGACGTGATGGGTGCGGTCTTTGCCGATCCGCAGCTCGTTGGGTGGGAGGGCCTGGGAATGGCCGTCCAGGCATACCAGAAACGGGCTCTGCCGGTGATTGACTGGCTGGCGGACCAGGCACGGCGCTGCCGCCGGCGAATTCCCGTTCGCCTCGTGAAGGGGGCCTATTGGGATGCCGAGATCAAGAGGGGGCAGGAGCGGGGTCTTCCCTCCTATCCGGTGTTCACGCGCAAGCCGGCGACCGATGTTTCCTTCCTGGCAAGCGCGCGCCGTCTGCTTGGCGCGTCGAACGCGTTCTTCCCACAGTTTGCCACCCATAATGCCCATACCGTCGCAGCGGTAATGGAACTGGCCGGGGAACGGCGGGATTTCGAGTTCCAGCGCCTCCATGGCATGGGGGAGGCCCTGTACGATCAGGTCATTGCAGACGGGTATTCCTGCCGCGTGTATGCCCCCGTGGGCAGCCACGAGGATCTGTTGCCGTATCTGGTCCGGCGACTGCTGGAGAACGGTGCCAACACGTCATTCGTCAATCGGATTGCGGACGCGCGCGCGTCCATAGACGACTTGGTCGAGGACCCCGTAGCCCTCGTCGACCGGCTGGAAATCGTTCCCCATCCGCGTATTCCGGTTCCCGCCAACCTTTATTGGCACCGCCGCAATTCCGCCGGGGTCGACTTCTCCAGCCCGACCATGCTTGCCCCCCTGGCAGAGGCGATGGCGGCGGCGGCCGAACGCGGCTGGCAGGCGGGTCCTGTGATCGGCGGCATCATACGGTCGACGGGCGCACCGGTGGCGATAGCGGACCCGTCGAATCGAAGCCGCGCCGTGGGCATTTCGCATGACGCCGACGAGGCGGATATCGAGGCGGCGCTGGCGGCGGCATGGGCGGCGGCGCCCGGATGGGATGAATCTTCGGCCGACCAACGCGCCAGCGTGCTCGAGCGTGCGGCAGACCTTTTCACCGAGGCCATGCCCGAACTGATGGCGCTTTGCGTTCGCGAGGCGGGCAAGACGGTGCCCGATGCGGTCGCCGAGGTTCGCGAGGCGGTTGACTATTGCCGGTATTACGCGGAACGCGCACGGGCGGATTTCGCCCGACCGCTGGAACTGCCGGGGCCGACGGGCGAAAGCAACCGGCTGGCCCTGCACGGCCGGGGCGTTTTCGCCTGCATCAGCCCCTGGAACTTTCCGCTGGCGATCTTCACTGGGCAGGTGACGGCGGCCCTCGCGGCGGGGAATGCGGTGGTCGCCAAGCCCGCCGAGCAGACGCCGCTGATCGCGGCGCGCGCGGTGGCGCTCTTGCATGCCGCAGGCGTGCCGGTCGACGCGCTTCATCTGCTTCCGGGTTCGGGGCCCCTCGTGGGCGGGCGGTTGGTCGCCGACGAGCGGGTGGCCGGGGTAGCCTTCACAGGGTCCACCGAAACCGCGCAGGCGATCAATCGCGGCCTGGCCGCACGCACCGGGCCGATCATCCCCCTGATCGCCGAAACCGGCGGGCAAAATGTAATGATCGTCGATTCCTCGGCGCTTGCCGAACAAGTGGTCGCCGATGTGATGACGTCATCGTTTCAGAGTGCCGGGCAGCGCTGTTCGGCGCTACGCGTCCTATGCCTGCAAGAGGATTGCGCCGACCGGATACTGGAAATGCTGGCCGGAGCGATGGCCGAACTCGACATAGGAGACCCATGGCTCCTGAGTACCGACGTGGGGCCGGTCATAGACGCCGAAGCGCTGGCCGGGCTGGAGGCGCATGTCGCCCGAATGGAGGAATGCGGGAAACTCATCTGCCGGGTGGCCCTGCCGCCCGGCACCGAGAACGGAACCTTCCTGTCGCCGCAGGCATTCCTGATCGACGACTTGGGCCTTGTCGCCCGCGAGGTCTTTGGCCCCGTGCTTCACGTGGTTCGCTTTCGACCGGATGGTCTCGATACGCTGCTAAACGGCGTGGCAAACACGGGCTACGGGCTTACGATGGGAATTCACAGCCGCATCGAACGCACGATTGAAAGCATCACCCGGCGCGCGAGGGTCGGCAATATCTACGTCAATCGAAGCATGATCGGCGCCGTTGTCGGAACGCAGCCCTTCGGAGGCGAGGGTCTGTCCGGCACCGGGCCGAAAGCCGGCGGCCCCCACTACCTGCCGCGTTTCGCCACCGAGCGCGTGGTCACCGTCAACACGACGGCGGCCGGCGGCAACGCCTCCCTACTGTCGCTCGGCGAGCGCTGATCCGTCGTCAGCGGGGTTTGCGGCAGGTGTTGATTCGCAGCAGCGAGTAGGGCGGGCACCAGCCGAAGAAGGCGGACAAGAGGGGAAGGAGGCCTATCCATCCGAACGAGGTGCGCGGCCCGACGAACACCAATGAAATAAGCAGCAGGCCGATCACCGCGCGAATGGCACTATCGACGGGGCCCATGTTGTGCGGCATTCGTTCTCTCCAGGTTAAGACCAAGCGATTCAAGCTTGGGAAAGGTTTACCTTTTCCAAATGATGACCGTCTAGGTTCTTCCGCGTGGGGCGCCGATCCGTTTATTAAGGCTCATGCCATATCCGCTTCCGGTTCTTGCGCTCCTAGGCGCGCTGCTCGCAGGCTGTTCGACCGGCTCCCGGGCCGATGATGAGCACCAGATCGGGACGCCTCTGCCGCTGGATTCCGAGCGCCCCGAAATCACCACGATCGGCGAACTTACATTCAAGGGTGCGCTCGAACTGCGGTCGTCTAATCCCCGGTTCGGCGGGTTCTCGGCTATGCACTTGTCCCCGGATGGGAAGGCGCTGGTCGCCCTGTCCGACCGTGGCAGATCCTTTCGTCTCTCGATCATCGAGGATGAGACAGCGTGCTTGACCGGCGTCGCGTCCAGCGGCGGCGGCAGGTTGCTGGAGGCCCCTCGGGGCCGGCTCAGTCGCCAACGGGACAGCGAGGGAATGACGAGGGCAGGGGACGGAATCTACGTCACCTTCGAGGGGCGTCATGCTATCTGGCGGTTTGAGGGGAGCCTAGACGGAACGCCGGTCGAAGTGCAGCCGCCGCACGGGATGCGCGAGCTGGCGAGGAATTCGGGCGTCGAGGCCATCGCCGGCCTTTCGGACGGGCGATTGCTGATGATTGCCGAAGACGGCGAGGAGGACGACATTCCGGCCTGGGTCGGAGGACCCGATGGCTGGGAAGCCCTTTCCTACCGGCGCACCGGAAACTTCCATCCCACCGACGCCGCATTGCTGCCCTCTGGCGACGTCTTGGTTCTCGAGCGGGCCTTTTCTTTTCTGGAGGGCTTTGCCGCCCGTATCGTGCGCATTCCGGCCGCCACAATCGTTCCGCGAGCGCGTCTCACAGGGACCGAGGTCGCCCGCATCGCGCCTCCCTTGGTCGTGGACAACTTCGAGGCCATTGCGGTTCGGCCTGAAACGGGGGGCGAAGTCAGCATCTTCTTGCTGTCGGATGACAATTTCAACTTCGTGCAGCGCACCATCTTGATGCAGTTCGGCATGAAGGACCGGCCCTAATTACTTGTTTTGCCGTACATGATCTCCGAAAGGGCATAAGTCGCCGGCCATATTTTCAGTCTGCCCGGCTTCACCTAACCTTTTGAGAACCGCGAACGGAAGGGAGACCGATGAGCCGATGACCTCGACCGATCGGCGGAGCATTGATCCGGTCTCTCGCCGCTCGCTCGCTCGGCGGTCCTCGCCAGTGCCCGGGTCCGCGATCCCCTGCGCGGGGACGTTCCGTCCGTGAGCCAGCTTGCTCCTCGTCATAACGACGCCGAAGACGATCTTGCCGTGTTCAGGGCAATCGTGGAGGAGTCGCATGAGGCCGTGGCGGTCTTTTCCGCGGATGGAGGCGGCATCGTCTACGCGAACCCAGCCCATGACAGGCTTTTTCACAGGTCGTTCCGCGATCGTCCTCGGGTCACCTACCGCGACTACTATACGGACCCTTCATTGGCCGTTTTTGAGCGCGAGGTCATCGGAGCGCTTCGCCGCGGCGAGAGTTGGGAAGGGGTGCTGGACGCCAAGGATGCCGAAGGCCGGGTTTTTCCTATGTGGCAGAGATTCGGTGTGGCCCAGGACTGCATTGGCCATCGCAAGCTTTATTTTGGTTTCATGCACGACTACACCCGCCAGAAGGCGGAGGAAAACGAACTGCATCGGGCCAAGGAGTCGGCAGAGCAGGCAAATCGGGCCAAAACGCGCTTCCTCGCAGCCGCAAGCCACGACCTCCGCCAACCCCTTCAGGCGCTTTCGATGTTCGTCGCCGTGCTCGCGAATCGAGAGCATCCACCCGCCAATCGGGTAATCATCGAACGCATCCACGATTCCCTGGCCGCGGTCGAAGGTCTTCTGAACAGCCTTCTCGACGTCTCCAAGCTCGAGGCCGGTTTGGTTGTGCCTTCCATCCTCGATTTTTCCATCGCGCCCCTGATGCAACGGCTCCAGGCGGAGTTCGAGCCGCTCGCCGCGGCGGCGGGCCTTGAGTTGCGCGCGGTCTCCTCGAGCGCGACGGTCAGAAGCGATCCTGCGCTGCTCGAGCGTATCCTGCGCAACCTGCTCAACAACGCCATCCGTTATACTCGGACCGGAACTGTTCTTTTCGGGTGCCGGAGCCGGGCCGGACGTTTGTGCATCCAGGTTTGGGACACCGGCGTGGGGATTCCGAAAAACCAACTACCTTTGATTTTCAGAGAGTTTCACCAACTCGGAAATCCCAGCCGTGACCGGCGGCAGGGTCTGGGATTGGGGCTGGCGATCGTCGAACGCCTCGCGGTTCTGCTCAACCATCGGATCGAAGTCAACTCTTGGCCCCACCAGGGCTCGATGTTCTCCGTCGAGGTGCCGCTTGGCTGGGCCAGCGTTCCGGAGCCGCCCGCGCAGCAGCTCCAGTTGGATATGGTGGCGCCACGGACCACTGTGCTGGTGATCGATGACGAACCGGACGTGCTCGAAGGGGTGGGCTTACTGCTCGAGAGCTGGGGATACAAGGTGGTCACCGCCGGGGACTGCGAGGACGCGCTGGAGAGACTGGCGGGGCTGGGGGCTGCGCCTGATCTCATCATTGCGGATTACCGGTTGCGGCATGGGAGCACCGGTGGCCAGGCGATTGCGCGGATCCAGGTGCGGCTGCGCAAACCGATACCCGCGATCATTCTGACCGGCGACACGGCGCCCGAGCGTCTGCGGCTGGCAAGGGCAAGCGGTCACGGCCTTCTGCACAAGCCGGTTCAGCCGGCCAGCCTTCGCGCCGCGATCCATGAGATACTAGACGCCAAACGGCGCAGCGGCGCCGCCAGCCGCTCCCACTGACGCGAGCCCACTTGTGCCATCCCCCACAAGAGGGGGGCATGTTGATGGCCGTCCGCGCGCGCCCCAGTGTCGACGAGAGCGACACGGGAGCCGCCCAATGGCCAAGAACACTCTTCCTTCCCAGCATCAGGACGTCCAACCCGGTCGGCGCCGGGAGATGCGCCCACTTCCCCGGTCCGATGCCGCCGATTACCGCGGCAGCGGCAAGCTGATGGGAAAGGTGGCCCTTATCTCGGGTGGCGACAGCGGGATAGGACGGGCGGTGGCGATCGCCTTCGCCAAGGAGGGGGCGGACGTCGTCATTCTCTATCTGAACGAACATGAGGACGCCGCCGACACCAAGCAGCAAGTCGAGGCCCAGGGGCGGCGTTGCGTTACCCTCGCCGGCGACATCGGCAACGAGCAATTCTGTCGCGATGCGGTGGCAAAGACGGTCGAGACGTTGGGGCGCCTCGATGTCCTGGTCAACAACGCGGGCGAACAGCACGTCGCGGAAAGCCTCGAAGAAATCTCCGCCGAGCAACTCGAACGGACCTTTCGCACGAACGTGTTCGGTATGTTTTTCCTGACCAAGGCCGCGATGCCGCACCTGGGCGAAGGCGCGACCATCGTCAACACCACATCGGTTACGGCATTTCGGGGCAACCCCGTCCTTCTCGACTATTCGGCCACCAAGGGAGCCATCGTCGCCTTCACGCGTTCACTCTCGAGTGCGCTGGCGGAAAAGAATATCCGCGTGAATGCCGTTGCCCCGGGCCCCATCTGGACGCCGCTCATTCCGGCCTCGTTTTCGGAAGAGCATGTCGAGAAGTTCGGCAGCAGCAAACCGCTCGGGCGCCCTGGCCAGCCAGACGAAGTGGCGCCCAGTTATGTATTTCTGGCTTCGGCAGACTCCTCTTACATGACCGGGCAGGTCCTTCACCCCAATGGCGGTGAACTGGTCGGCAGTTGAGCTTCAACCGCCGTCTTCAACCGCCTCCCAATGGCAGTCGAGCGCGAGTTCACCGGCGGTGTTGCCGATGGTCGCAAGGCACGCATCCGCGCTACGCTTCGGAACCGCTGCATCGATCCTGGTGACGTAACGGTGGCCGCCGTGTTCGGGAAAGCGATGAGCGTCGAGTCGGACAATGTTGGCCCCGTACTGGACGAGGGCTTCCGACAGTCGGGCGATGAGGCCGGGCCGGTCCCCGCCCGACACCACGATGCGATGGGTCACGCGGTTGGAGGGGGCCTGCGGATCGTGCGGTCGGAACGGAACCACCTTCACCGTCGCCCCAACCAGAAGAGGGAGACCGGACAGCTCGGCCTCGAGTTTCGTGACCGGCACCGTCTGCGGCACGTCGCAGACGGTGCTGAACTCGGCGTCGCCCGCGAGCGCCGCGAAGGCCGTATCGCCAAGGTTGACGCCAAGGTCGAACAGCCTGCCGGCAATCTGAGCGATCAGTCCGGTTCGATCGGAACAAGAGATGGATACGAGAAACGTGTTCATGGGCGGCGCCTCCCGGTGGAGGTCGCATGATAGCGCAAGGCATTGTCCCTTGGGAAAATCTTGGCCCAGCGGGTTGCGCTTGATCGAAAAGAACAGTTAATATGACCAGTTCGATAGACAAATTTTGCCACGATGGCCGCCACACCTAAACTCAACCAAGCCGCGCAGGGTCCTTCCTTCGTTCAGGGAGCGAATCGCCTGGGGTTGCGTGGGCGTCCGACCATGTCTCCCCAGATCGAAGAGGCGAACCCGACATGGGTTGGCTTCGAGAGCGAATGGCTGCCCGTGGGGGCGGGCCGCAGCGGAACGAAGCAAAAGGAGGTTCCGCCAGAGCAGGGCCGCTTTCCTTCCCCGCTGCTGGCACGGCTGGCGGCGGGCTACCAGGCAAACGAGACGCCCACCGAAACCGACGCGGGCGACCAGAAGGGGCGTGGGATACTTGGCGGAGCAGGTGTCTACGAGGCCAATATGCGGGTGATCAACGGCGGTCCGGCGCGCAACGGGACGCGCGTCGACATCGCCTATTGAGTCATTCTCGCCCTTTCCAACTCGGGCGCGGTATCGACGTCCGCAAAAATCGAATCATCGTCCCATTCCACCTCATGCACCACATCGGGGTTGCCGGCGATGACATGCCGGGCGCCGACGTCGCCTCGTAGCGCCTTCAGCCCTCCGAAGAGGGGGCGGCCGATCAAGACCGGGTTGCCTCGCCGCCCCTCGCTCGCCGGGACGCAGACGATGCGCCCCCCGGCGGGAGAATAGGCATCGATCAATCTGTCGATGTGCGCACCGGTGATGCGGGGCATGTCGCCCAGCAGAACGACGACGGCGTCGACGTCCGCCGGTAGGGCTTCGATACCTCTGCGCAAGGAACCCGCCATCCCCTCGGCGTAGTCCTGATTGTGGACGAATTGAACGGCCCGGTCGGCAAGCGCGGAGCGCACCGCCTCGGCCTGGTGGCCGGTGACGACGATGACTGGTGACGCGCGTGAGGCAAGCGCGGCATCAACAGCCCACGATACGAGCGGTCTTCCCCGAAGGTCGGCAAGCAGCTTGTTGGCCCCCATCCGTCGCGATTGGCCTGCGGCCAAGACGACGAGGGCGACCTTCGCGGCGCCTCGCGGAGTCGGGGTCGGAGCGCGTTTGACGGCGCGCTCGCGGGGCAAGGGGCGGGCCGGCGCCGCAATGTCCTTCAACAAACCGCCGACGCCCATTCCCATGATGTCGGCAGGCCGAACCGGCTGGTCGGCGGCCAACCGGCGCAGGACCCAGTCGAGCCCATTCAGCTTCGGCGACCGACCACATCCCGGCAGGCCGACGACCGGAACCTCTCCGTGGCGGGCCAAGAGCAAGAGGTTGCCTGGATCGACGGGCATGCCGAAATGCTCGATCGTTCCTCCGGCGCGGACGATCCCCGCCGGGATGACATCCCGCCGATCGACCGTCACCGAGGCGCCCGACAGCAGGACCATCTCGCACCCCTCGCGCAGGGTGGCCTCGACGGCGGCAGCAACGGCTGCCTCGTCATGTTCGCAACGTCGCTCCGACACGAGTTCACCTGCGAGGGCGTCGAGGCGGTCACGCACCACCGAAGAGGTCTGGTCGAGAACGCTCGGTTTCATTCCGGGCAGCGTCGTGAGAATCAGCCCTGTGCGCCGGCTTCGGAACCTCCGGACCCGCAGCGCGGTGGCGGCGGCCGCCAGGGAGCCATAATGGCTGAGAAGCGAACCGGGGATCGCGAACGGTATGACCTTGACGGTGGCCAGGATCTGACGCTCTTCGACGACCTCGCCGGGCGGAACGGTCGCGATGGTGATCGCCTCGTCGATGCGATTGAGACGGTCGATCAAGGCTTGGTCGACATCGGCCAGTCCGCGATGCATAGCGATCACGTTGCACCTTCCGGTAAAGGCCGCAGTGCACACGGTGCCGGGGCCGGCAACAAGGCCGGCGACGCGACCGGCGGCATCGTCCTCGCCCATGTCGCCGGCTTCGAGCCGCGCGCCGGCGATCTCGGATATTCCGGCAGCGGCCAGGGCCGCGATATCGCTCTCATCGAGCGTCCTGCCCTTCTTGATGGTGCGGTCGCGCAGTCGCTGCGAATGCGCCAGGATGACGCCGACCGCCTGATCGAGGGGAAAGCGGTCAAAGATCATGTTTCAGGCATGTAGCGGGCCTTCACCACCTGCGCCAGCACCGCCACGGCGATTTCCGGCGGAGACCGGCCGCCGAGATCGAGGCCGATGGGAGCATGAATGCGGGCGATCTCGGCCTCTGTGTAGCCCCTTTCGCGCAGCCGCGCGACGCGAAGCGAATGCGTCTTCCGGCTGCCAAGCGCCCCCACGTAGAAGGCGGGCGAACGCAGCGCCACCTCGAGAGCCGGATCGTCGATCTTCGGATCATGGGTCAGGGTCACGATTGCGGTATGCGCGTCCGGTGGCTCCTCGGCCAGGAACTCGTCCGGCCAGAGATGCACGAGGCGTTGATCGGGAAAGCGTTCCGCCGTCGCGAAAGCCTGGCGGGGATCGACGATGGTGACACCGTATCCGGTCATGGCGGCCATGGGGGCAAGGGCCTGGGTGACGTGCACGGCTCCGATCACGACCATCCGCCAGGGCAGGCCGTACACCCGCACGAAAAGTCGCCGTCCCGTCACGGGTAACGGGCCGGTGCTCTCGGCACGCAGGGCGGCGAGGGCGGCTTCGAGTGCGGGCCCTTCCAGAGTCAGGGTTCCGGACCGTGTCGCCTCGTCGATCACGGCCTGCGCGCCGCTTTCCAGGTCGGTGACCAGCGCGACCGTATTCCGCGCCGCGCGGGCCGCCTTCAACCGCTCTCGAATGTCAGGTTTCATCTATTCAACGGCTTCGACGTAGATATCGATCTGCCCTCCGCAGGCCAACCCGACCTCCCAGGCCTGCTCATTGCTGACTCCAAACGACAGCAGGCGCGGTTTGCCATCCCGGATGACTTCCAGGGCCTCCTCGATGACCGCGCCTTCGACGCATCCGCCGGAGACAGACCCGAGAAAAGCCCCTGTTTCGTCGATTGCGAGATGGCTGCCCACCGGCCGCGGAGCCGAGCCCCAGGTGGTGACGACGGTGGCCAGAGCAACTCCGCGCCCCTCGTCGCGCCACGCCAGCGCGCGGTCCAGGATCTGATTGTCGGGCAGAGTGGTCGTCGGACCAGTCATTTCTTGCGCCATCGTCCCGAACCATCCATCACATACGTACCGGGGGGCGCCTCGGAAACGAGTTTCCTTCCGGCAATCGCCTGCACCGCCTCGACGCTGGTCCCGTTTCGCGCAGCGATTTGCTGATACTGGGCGAGCCTGCGCGCGTTGATGTCGTCGACCAGCCTTTTTACCTCGGAAGACGCGGACGAGACGAGGCCGAGCATTCCGTCCGGCCGCTCCCCGACGAGCCCGGCGGACTTGGCTGCCTCCAGGCCTCCCTGGGCGACGGCCTCGCCGGTCACCGGCAACACCACCAGCGCCAAACCGAGCAGGAGCCAGCGAAGCATCGGCGGTCGTGAATTTTCCTTCGTCACTTCAGAACAACTCCGGATTTTGCTTCAGCAAGTCCTCAACGTCTTTCTCAACCTTTATACGGACTTCCTGCTCGATCTTGATGTTGAGATTGATCACGATCGGTTTGTCGGGAGGTTCAATCTTCACGGTTGGCTGACATGCCGCGGGCATCAGGAGTGCCACGCCCATGACGTATGCCCGAACCGTTCGTTTCGCCACCGACCTCATCTTCCCTAAGGCACCCCGAAATTCAGCATCCTTTGGCGGATTTTATCCGGAATTTGATAACCCGCCAGCGTCTCTTGCAGCACCGTATCGAGTTTTCCTTGAAGGGTCAGGTTGAATTCGAGCGGATAGCCGTCGTAAAGGGCCGGATTGCTGCCTTGGATGTGTAGCAGGGCCTCGACATCCCCGCCGGCTTCTCCATCAAGCGTCAAAACGAGCGTGCGGTAGCGGAAATCGTCCAGCGCCTTGAGCATCATCTCGACCGGCTGGCCTCCACCCTCGAGTGCGGCTGGCCGGGTGGCCGGCCGATACCGCAACAGGCCGGGCGCGGTTGCTGCGAGCCGTGCGTCATTTATGAAGACGCGTCCCTCGGACACCACGGCCGGTATCCTGCCACTGAGGGCCCCCGACGCCTCCAGCCCTTCGAGATCGATCTGCCGAACGATTTCGGCGAGATTCACGCCCTCGACCCGGAATTCGAGCCGCTGTTCCTTCGCTGCGTGATCGACAACGGCATTGGCGAGTGACATGCGCCCCCCGGCGAGGCTGATGTCGGCCGCCGCAACGGTTAGGCGGCTGCCCGATATCTGAAACGTCATCCTGCCGTCGGTCAGGGGAAGGCCCGCCTCGACCAAGCCCACCGCCGCGACCTGATCGGGCGGGGTGGAGAGTGGCGCCAAGCCGTCCAACCGGATGACCGTGTTGATACGCGACATCGAAAGCCCGCCAAGTGCAGCGGCCCCATCCTGGATGAGCAGGTCTATTTCCGGCGAAAGACCATGTTCCGACCAGCGAAGGGTTCCCGTGGCGGCGAGTCGCCCGGCGACGCGGGTCAAGGTGTCCGCCAGGGCCGGGATCAAGTCGGCCGGCTGCAGACCGTCCTCGGAAAATGCGATCGGTTTGACAGTCAGGTTTAGCGTCCCTGTGCCCGTCTTCCCAACGTGCCGGCCCGAAGCCTCGATTTCCAGTCGCCGCTTCGCGTCGCGCAGGTTCGCCCCCAGCCGCCACGAGGCTTCACCCGTCGGGCGCGCATAGGCATCCAACGACAACGGCACGATGCCCGGCAGGTGAAGTCGGGCAGACACGAGTTTGGCCTCGACGCCATCGGAAATTCGCATGCGGGCATGCATGTCGAGCAGGCGCCCCGGCACGTCCGTAAGCGTCACAGATCCTCCAAGCACCTCGAACGTCAACGCCTTCCGCTTCTCATTCAAATCCAGCGGCCCGGCGAAGGAGAGTTGCTTCGCGCCGATGGCCATTTGACGCGGTCCACTGTCCAAGCGGAGCTCCGCAACCGCATTCAGGTCGCCGAGAACGGCATTCATTCGGAGCGCAGCTTCGCCATCCATCTCGGCGATCGCGAAGAGTGGCTCGGCGGAGGCGCGAATACCGGCATCGAGCGTATTCAAAGCGAAATGCGGCCCGACCAGTTCCTCCGCCCGCAGGCGGCCAGGCGCCTGCGGCACGAAGGCGAGATGGTTGCCGTTCAGGCGAAGCAATCCATTGCAATCAAGAAGGATCGCCGAGGCGGCGATCGGGGCGGCTTGAAGGTCGCGCGCCGCCAGTCGCAAATTGGCCTCGGCTTCCCACATTTCGTCGGACGTCGCGAACTGCCCGATCTCCAGGCGGCCGTCAACGACGGCCACCGGCATTCGTAGACCGGCAAACTCGAGGCTCAGCGGCTTATTCAGTAGGGGCGGGGCATCGCCTCCGGAAAGCGTGACCTCGCCGTCCGCGGAAAGGGAGGCGCGGAGGCCAGAGCCCGAGGAGAGCACGGCCACGAAGCGGCCGCCAAGGAGCAGAGCCCCGCTGCTTTGCCGGAGGAATAACTCCAACGGCTCACCGGCCATCCCGTCCAGATCGAGCGATAGGGGGTTCTTTAGCGGATTGTGAAAGGGCGTCGGAACCATTCGCGCGACGATAGGCGGGAGGGTATCCAGAACCACCTTGGCACCCCGCTCCGACCGCAGCCGAGCCAATCCCGGGCCGATTTCCACCAGCGTATCGGCGTTGAACACAGGTCCTTCGAAAACGAGACGCCCCCGCGCGCGGCCCTCGCTGAGTGCGATCGAGCCGTGGAAGGGAAGGGCGATGACGTCTTCGCCGACGGCGACGTGGAGCGCCGCGTCCGCCAGGCTTGCTTCGGCAACGGTCAGCAGCGGGGGGAGGCCCGGGATTGCGGGCGTCGGCGGGGAAGCGCCGCCATTGCCCGCAATAGGCAGGTCAATGCGCAGGCCATTCAAATGAACCTGTTGAACCCGGCCACGGAGTAACTCGGCCAGGCGAAACTCGATGACCGCTTGCTCGAGCGAGAGGGTGCCGTTCCCGGTACTGACGTTGCGCAGGACGATCCGATCCAGGGAAAAATCCACCGCCTCGATCCGCCCGCCGCCTGGGAGCATGCGGACCGCCGCCATTGTGAACGCCTGAACCAGGAGGTAGGGCGAAGCCAGAACGAGAAGAATTACGCACAGCGCCAGCAAAAGAGGCCAGCGCCGGCGCATTCCGTTCATCCCGCGTTTGGGCGAGTCTTCATGGCGCGCATTCCGGCCATCACGGCCCGCACGATATTATGGTAGCCGGTGCACCGGCAGAGATTTCCCTCCAGCCCCTGTCTTATGGTGGCCTCGTCGGCATCGGGACGGGTTTCGGCGAATTCGATCGCACTCATCACCATGCCTGGGGTGCAGAAGCCGCATTGCAGGCCGTGGAGGTCGCGGAAGGCCTGCTGCATGGGATGGAGAGCGTCGCCGGGTGCCAGCCCCTCGATCGTCGTAACCACCGCCCCGTCGGCCTGGAGGGCCAGCATGGTGCAGGATTTCACCGTACGGCCATCTACCTGGACGACGCAGGCACCGCATTGGCTGGTATCGCACCCCACGTGCGCACCAGTCAGGCGGAGGCGATCGCGCAGGAAATCCACGAGGAGGGTGTGGTCGTCGACCTCGGTGATAACCGCCGAACCGTTCACGACCATGGATAGGGTGTGCGACATAGGTCTTGCAGGCCGATCTTTGCCAAGAAAGGTGAGCCGGCAACCTCGCCCGGTCAAGAACAAAGCCGTTCGTCCCCTTTGCCCGCGAGGGAGGGTTGGCTATGCTTCATTCCAGGAGAGGAAGGAAAATGCCGGCGGAAATCGAGTCCAACTTCGACGTGGCCCTCTGGTTTCTCGATCGGGCCCTGGGCGAACAGGAATACCTGCAGCCGCAAAAGCTGCAACGCCTGCTGTACCTTGCGCAGGCCTATTACGCCGTGGCCAATCCCGGGCGCAAACTCATGCCAGCCGTGTTCGTGGCCGCCGAGATGGGCCCAACCGAGCCGTCGGTGTATCACGCCCTGGCCACCGGCCGCCCATACATCGAGGCGCGCCCGCTTCCCGAAAAGGTCGTCCTTTTCCTTGACGGCATCTGGCGCCGCTTCGGTTCCCACTCGGCCGACTATCTCACCCGGCAACTCAAGCTCCACAGTCCATACGTCGAGGCTTTGCGCCGAGGCGATCGGGCGGAAATCACGCTTCAGTCCATGATGGCGTTCTACGGTCGCGCGCCGCACCCCCCCGAGCGGGCGGCGCCGCCGGTCGAACAGGTTCTGCGGTCGCGCATGCTGCAATCCCACACCGGCCGGCCGGTGGCGGTACGGAAGTGGATACCGCCAACGAAAACAGTAGAGAAGGAGTGAGTTATCGCTTCTTCTTGAAGTGTTGCAGAAGAAGTGCGCAGTGGTCTTTGTCGTCAAGCCGGGGGGTGAACCAAAGCGCATCGAAAGGCAGGCCGCCATTGTCGGCGTAGCTGGCGGGCTCGGGGAGGTCGGGTGAGACCTCCACGATCGCCAGGCTGAAGACCGTGGACCCAGGTTCGAGTTGCCGCAGATGCATTGGGACGCCTCGGTCGCTCCGCGCATGGCCCGTGCCCGCGATCAACACGGTGCCATCGGTTTCGGGGCGTCCGGCGCCGGCGATCATCGCTCTCGCCATCACCGCATCCCGGGCACGCTGGGCAAGCACCATTCCCGGGATCCGGTCCTCGGGCAGGTGCCCGCAGTGGCTTTCCCGAATGTCATCCGCAAGAGCGCGCGCGACTTCGGGGGCTGGGGATTGGTCCAAGCGCCAGACGCGCAGTTGGTTGTCGGAGGGGGCATTGCCCCGCGCCAGCCCCATCGCGTCCTCCTGGGAAAGGTTGGCGGCCAGAATTGGCAGCCCGGCGCCCACGATGGCGGCGGCAATCGGCTCGTACAGGCTCCATTCCGGCCATCCGGTCTTGTCCCATCCGAGGGCGTCACCCAGTCCGCTCGACGTCCCCGGGTGGTCGGACTGGTATGCCTCCAGCCGCGGCGCCTGATCCGCCGCGATCATCTCGAACGCCAAAGCGGGACGGCGGCCCGAGGCGAGCAGCCGTTCCACGACCCTGGCCTGAATTGCGTGGTGATCGGGATTGTCGTGTTTTTCACCAAGAATCACGAAATCCGCGGCGGCAATTCTGCGCAGCAGTTCGTCTGGCTGAAGATAGACCGACGCGGCGGGCGACCAGATCCGGCCGACGAGCGGATGGTCCCGGTTGAGCTGGGTGTGCCAGTCGGCGCGCGGCGCCACACCCTCGGCCTGCGCACAGGCGGTCGCAGCAAGTATCAGAAAGGTTGCGGAAAGTCGGGCCCAAAGGCCGGCCAGGGCTCGCATTCCGTTCAGATGGCGCCGAACCCGGGGAATTGCCACCATGTCGCGGTTCACTGTTGCGGGCCGAAGACCATGTCGGGGAGATAGGTGGATAGGATTGGAACATAGGTGACGATCACGAGGAAGCTGATCAGAATAGCCAACCAAGGCGCCGCGGCCGCGATCACGCGCGTCAGCGGCATCCCCGTGACCGCCGAGGTGACGAATAGATTGAGCCCCACCGGCGGGGTGATCATGCCGATCTCCATGTTCACGACCATCACGATGCCGAGGTGGATGGGATCGATGCCCAGCTCCATCGCGATGGGGAAGAGGATCGGCGCCATGATCAGCAAGATCGCCGACGGTTCCATGAAGTTGCCCGCGATCAGGAGCATGATGTTCACGACGATCAGGAACATCCACGGCTGCATTCCGATTCCGACGATCTGCTCGGCTAGAATCTGGGGAATGCGCTCGGTGGTCAGGACGTGGGCAAAGAGCATCGCGTTGGCGATGATGAACATCAGCATCACGGTCATCTTGCCGGCGTCCACCAGAACGCGGGGTACGTCGGTGACTCCCAGGTCGCGGTAGATGAACACCGCGATGAACGCGGCGTAGACGGCGGAAACCGCGGCGGCCTCGGTCGGGGTGAAAATACCCCCATAGATGCCGCCAAGGATGATCACCATCAGCAGCAAGCCCCAGATCGCATCGCGGCCCGAGGCGGCTATCTCGCGGATCGGTGGGCGCGGCTGCGCAGGAAGGTTCTTGATGCGCGCCATAACGTAAATCGCGACCGACAGCATCAGGGCGAGCAGCGCGCCGGGCACGATCCCCGCCAAAAAAAGCCGGCCGACCGACGTGTCCGTCGCCGCCGCGTAGACCACCATCACGATGGACGGCGGAACGAGAATGCCGAGCGTGCCGGCATTGCAGATGATGCCGGCCGCGAACTCCTTCCGATAGCCCATCTTGACCATGCCGCCGATGGCGATCGAGCCGACGGCGACCACGGTGGCGGGGGACGATCCGGACACCGCGGCGAACAGCATGCAGGCAAGCACCGAAGCGATGGCAAGACCGCCGCGGAAATGGCCGACAACGTCGTTTGCGAAGCGAACCAGGCGCCGGGCGACTCCGCCCGTGGTCATGAAGGAGCCGCCGAGAATGAAGAAAGGAATGGCGAGCAGGGTGTAATGGCCGGCGGTCTCGAACAACTTCAGCGACAGCGAGGCGAGGCTGTCGTTGGCGAAGAGCATGATGGTCAGGATGCTCGAGAGCCCGAGCGACACGGCGATGGGCACGCCGGCAAGCATCAGCACGAACAGGCTGACGAACAGGAAGGCCGTCGTCACCGCCGCGCCCCCGGATGGTCGAGATCGATCTTCATCGCTTCCTTGGCCTCGTCCGCGAGCCCGATGCCCGTCTGTGTGCCGCGCAGGATGCGGACGAGCACTTCGAGAAAGCGATAGCCCAGCAGGCCGAACCCGATCGGCAAGACCGTGAGGGGAATCCAGCGCGGAATGGGAATCTCCTGCGCCTCGACCCCGATCATGTGCAGCTTGCTGACATAGATCCACGACCCGTAGACGACGATCGCGCTGTAGGCGATGCAGGCGGCGGCCCCGAGCAGGCCGATCACCTGCTGCCCACGCCGCGGAAACAGCTTTACCGCGGCGTCGACGCCAATGTGGCCGCCCACCTTCACGCCGTAGGAGATGCCCAGGAAGATCATCCACGCGAACAGGAATTCGGTGGCCTCAAGGGCCCATACGGCACCGGTGTTGAAGACGTAGCGCGCCACCACCTGGGAAAAGGTCAACAATGTCATGGCGGCAAGAAGGAGGGCGATGATGCCCTCCTCCAGCCGGTTGACGATGCTGGCGAACATGGCGCCGAGCCTTGGTGCGCTCTTAACTGTTGGCCGCGCTTGCCGCAGCGATGATGTCAGCGCCGATTTCGGACTCGAACTTCTTCCAGACGGGCGCCATGGTCTTCCGCCAGGCCGCCAGATCATCCTTGCTGAGCTTGATGATTTCGGTCTTGCCCGATTCGGCGATCTTCTGGCGGTCGCGTTGGTTGAGTTCCTCGGCCATCGTGTTGACCTTCGCGGTGACGTCGGCAAGGATCGTCTCGAGTTCCTTGCGCACGTCCGCCGGCAGCTTGTCCCAGAACTCGGCGTTGGTGACCAACAGGTAATCGAGGGCGCCGTGATTGGACTCGGTGATGTATTTCTGAACCTCGTGGAACTTCTTCGAATAAATGTTTGACCAAGTGTTCTCTTGACCGTCGACGACGCCGGTCTGCAAGGCTTGATAGACTTCGGCGAAGGCGAGGGGAACCGGATTGGCCTTCAGCGCCTCGAACTGCGCCTGGAGGACCTCGGAGAACTGGATACGGAATTTCAACCCAGCCGCATCTTCCGGCTTCCGCAGCGGCTTGTTGGCCGACATCTGCTTCATGCCGTTATGCCAGTACCCAAGCCCCTTCAGGCCCTTGGACTTCATTGAATCAAGAAGGTCCCGCCCAGCCTTGCTGGTTTGGAAGCGGTCGACGGCGTTGATGTCGTCGAACATGAAGGGAAGATCGAAGACCTGCAGCTTCTTGGTGTATTTCGAAAACTTCGACAGCGATGGGGCGATGATGTGGACGTCGCCGAGGAGTAGAGCCTCCATCTCCTTCGCATCGCCGAACAGCTGGGAATTCGGATAGACCTCGACCTTGACCTTGCCGCCAAGGCGCTCGGCCACGGCCTTCTGGAACAGCAGCGCCCCCTGACCCTTCGGGGTGTTTTCGGCCACCACGTGCGAGAATTTCACGACGATGGGTTCCGCAAGAGCCGGCTGGGCAGCGAATGCGAACCCGGTAGCGATCATGGCTGACAACAGCTTCCGCATTGGGCGTCTCTCCTCCATTCCAAGTGGTGGCGCTCGCTACTCTATTCGCGCGAAACCGCCTTGCGCGTCAGTCTAATATGGCCGCGGCCGGATGCAAGTCATTAGCGATTCAAAACGGAACCCCCGAGCACCTGCGGCGGGGCGCTTTTGTTCGATCCTGGGTTCGTTTGGAATTGTGCCGACGGATAAACGTAAATATCTTTGCGCCCATTCGAGGGGAGGTCTCGGTGGGGCGCGCACTAAGCCTGTTCATGGTTCTGTTTGGGTTCTGGCTGCTGATGTCGGGACATTTCGAGGCGTGGCTGGTTGCACTTGGCGGCGCCTCGGCCGTGCTGGTCGTGGTCATCGCGCGCCGTCTCGAGGCGGTCGACCATGAGGGACATCCCCTGCATCTCGCGTGGAAGGGCATGGCCTATTGGCTGTGGCTCTTGGTCGAGATCGTGAAATCGAACATCGATGTTGCGCGGGTCATTCTCGCCTCCCCGGCCGGCGTTTCGCCGAGCCTGTTCCGGGTGAAGGCCAGCCAGAAAGACGAACTGGGCCGGGTGATCTATGCCAATTCGATCACCCTGACCCCGGGAACCGTGACGGCAGGGATGGAGCCCGATGGCACGCTCCTGGTCCATGCCCTCACCGAAGGTTCGCGCGCGAGCGTGGAGAGCGGCGACATGGACCGACGGGTCTCGCGCCTGATGGGGGAGAGCTGATGTTCGCGGCGGCGGCGGTCGCGTTGCTCGTAACGATGGCTATGGCGCTCGTGCGCGCGCTCCTCGGTCCGAGCATCTATGACCGGATCCTGGCGGTGAACGCGTTCGGAACCAAGACACTGTTGCTGATCGCCGTACTCGGATTTCTGGCCGAGCGGCCTGACTTCCTCGACATTGCGCTCGTTTACGCCCTGATCAACTTCATCGGCACCGTGGCGGTGACGAAGTACAGCGAATACAGCCATCTCGGCCACCCGGTCGGCGACGACGCCAGGGGCGAGCTGTGATGGGCGCCGTTCTCGATCTGCTGAGCTGGGCCTCGATACTAAGTGGGGCCCTGTTCATCTTCATCGGCACGCTAGGCCTGTTGCGGCTTCCCGATGTGTTTTCGCGTATGCACGGCGCCGGCATGACCGATACCCTGGGGGCCGGGTTGCTGGTACTCGGCATGCTCCTTCAGACGACGGACTGGCTTGTGGCGATCAAGCTCGTGATGATCGTCGCCTTTTTGGCCTTCACCAGCCCGACCACCTCTCACGCCCTGGCGCGTGCGGCCCTCAAGTCCGGTCTGATGCCTTGGACGCGGGCGGGCCGGGAAGTATCAAAGGAGAACCCGCCATCATAGAGCTGATGGATATCGGCCTGCTCGGCATGATGGTCGTATCGGCCCTTGCCGTGCTCTGGCTGCGCAACCTGTTCGCGGCGGCGATGCTCTCGGGGGCCTACAGCCTAGCCGCGGCGGCACTCTACGTCGTCCTCGACGCGGTCGACGTGGCCTTTACCGAAGCCGCCGTCGGGGCCGGGGTGGCCACGGTCCTGATGCTGGGCACGCTAACCTTCACGCCGCATGTGGAACGGCCGTCGAACGGACGATCGCTGCTCGGGCTGGCGGTAGTGGTCGCGACGGGCGCGCTGTTGGTCTATGCAACGTTCGACATGCCGGAGTTCGGCGACCCCGACGCCCCGATTCATCATCACGTCGTCCAGCGCTATCTCGAGGATTCCTCGTCGGAAATCGGATTGCCCAACGTGGTGACTTCGGTACTTGCAAGCTATCGGGGTTACGACACCTTAGGGGAGACGACCGTCATCTTCACGGCCGCCTTGGGCGTGCTGGCGCTGCTCGGACGCGGGCGGAACAGCCGCGGAAAGGACGGTAAATGAGGGCGAAGCCGGTTCTCAGGGTTAGCGCCAAGCTGCTGATACCCTTCATCCTGCTTTTTGCGCTGTATGTTCAGTTCCACGGGGACTTCGGGCCCGGCGGGGGATTTCAGGCCGGCGTGATCTTCGCCGCCGGCTTCATCCTCTACGCGCTTATTTTCGGCGTCTCGAATGCCCAAGCGGCATTGCCGCCGGCAAGCCGTCGATGGCTGATGGGCGGAGGGGTTCTATTGTACGCGGGGGTGGGTGTGGCCGGTATGCTGGCCGGTGGGAACTATCTCGATTATTCGGTTCTTGGCGAAACTCCGACGGGCGGCCAGCACCTCGGCGTTTTCCTCGTCGAGCTTGGGGTGGGAATGAACGTTTTCGCGTCCGTCGCGACGATCTTTTTCGTGTTCGCCGGCCGCGACGTGAGAAGAGGCGAGGGCGGTCGCTGAAATGGAGATCCCCGGCCTCATAAACTACTGGGCAGTGGTCGTCCTGATGATGGCCGGCCTCTACACGGTTGTCGCCAGGGGCAACCTGGTCAAGAAGATCATCGGCCTCAACGTCTTCCAGATTTCCGTGTTCGTGCTTTACATCACGATGGGGAAGATCACCGGCGGCACCGCGCCGATCCTGGCCGAAGGCATTCGCACCTACTCCAACCCCCTCCCGCACGTCCTGATTCTCACCGCGATCGTGGTCGGCGTCGCCACCACCGCCCTGGGCCTCGCCCTCGTCGTGCGCATTCAGGAGGCCTACGGCACCATCGAGGAGGACGAGTTGGCCGAGCGCGAGGCGGAGGAGGGGGCGTGAGGTTGGTCGAGCATCTTCCGGCCCTTCTGGTGGTCGTGCCGTTGATGGCGGCGCCGGTGTGCTTCGTCATGCGTCGCCCCGTCGCGGCTTGGGGCATCTCCCTGCTGGTGAGTTGGTCTTGCCTGGCGATGGCGGTTGGGCTGCTGGCGCTGGTGATGCAAGGGGGGCCGATCAGCTATCTGCTTGGCGGCTGGGCGGCGCCGTGGGGAATTGAATACCGAGTCGATGCGCTGGACGCCTTCGTCCTCGTCATCGTGGCGGCCATCGGCGCCATCGTCGCACTGGCGGCGAAGCGAAGCGTCGAGCACGAGATTCCGGAAGAGCGGCGCTATCTGTTCTACGCCATGTTTCTGTTGTGCCTGTGTGGCCTTCTCGGCATGGCGATCACCGGCGACGCGTTCAACCTGTTCGTCTTCCTCGAGATTTCGTCGTTGTCCACCTATGTGCTCGTCGGCCTCGGCCGCGATAGGCGGGCCCTCACGGCGGCCTTCCGCTATTTGGTGATCGGCACCATCGGCGCGACGTTCTACGTCATCGGTATCGGCCTGGCCTACATGATGACCGGCACCCTCAACATGGCCGACCTTGCCGTCCGCTTGCCCGATGTCGCGCATACGACCACGGTCCAGGCGGCCCTTGCCTTCCTGGTGATCGGTATCGGCATCAAGATGGCGGCGTTTCCGCTGCATCTTTGGCTGCCCAACGCCTACGCCTACGCCCCCTCGATATCGACGGCCTTTCTAGCGGGCACGGCCACCAAGGTTTCGGTCTACGTGTTCCTCAGGGTCGTCCTTGGAATGTTCGGGGGCACCGGTCTCTTGAAGGCGGCGGCGGTGCCCGACCTCCTCATGGTCATCGCCCTGATCGGGATGTTCGTCGGCTCCGCAGTGGCGATCTGGCAGGCGGATCTCAAACGTTCCTTCGCCTATTCGTCGGTGGCGCAGATCGGATACATCCTGTTCGGCGTCAGTCTGCTGTCGACCACCGGGCTGGCCGCCGGTATCGTCCATCTTTTCAACCATGCCCTGATGAAGACGGCGATCTTCCTGGCGCTGACGGCGGTCTTCATGCGCACCGGCTCGGTTCGTATCGACGCGCTTGCCGGCATCGGACGCCGGATGCCGCTCACCATGGTGGCGTTTCTGGTGGCCGGGCTCAGCCTGATCGGAGTTCCCCTGACGGTGGGGTTCGTCAGCAAATGGTACTTGATCCAGGCTGCGGTCGAGGCCGGGGTCTGGCCGGCTGCGGTGCTGGTGTTGCTGAGTTCGCTGCTTGCCGTTGTCTACGTGTGGCGGGTCGTCGAGGTGGCTTGGTTCCATAAGGCGACCGAGGCCACCATGAAGGTGACCGAAGCACCGCTGACGGTCGTCGTGCCGACGTGGGTGCTGTGCGCCGCGGTGGTCTGGTTCGGGCTGGATGCGACGGGAACCATGGCGGTGGCCCGCACGGCCGCTTCCTTTTTGTCGCAGGGGATTGCGCCGTGAACGAGACGACGCTTGTCCTGCTCGCCATTCTGGTGCCGCTCATCGGGGTGGTGCCGATCGTTCTCGCCGACCGTCTTCCAAACCTGCGCGAGGCGTTTTCGCTCATCACCGCGGGACTGTTGTTCGCTGTTGTGTTCTCCCTCTGGCGGCTGGTGGACCAAGGGGCCCGGCCCGAGGTGGTGGTCGGCGAGATGCTGCCCGGGCTACCCATTGCATTCAGCGTCGAACCACTGGGCATGCTGTTCGCCCTCATCGCCAGTTTCCTGTGGATCGTGACCACGATCTACGCCATCGGCTACATGCGCGGACACCACGAGAAGCACCAGACGCGTTTCTACGCCTTCTTCGCGGTCGCCATCGCCAGCACCATGGGCATCGCGTTGGCCGGGAACATGCTGACGCTGTTCATCTTCTACGAAGCGCTGACCATCAGCACTTTCCCGCTGGTCACCCATGCCGGCACCGAGCAGGCGAAGCGGGCGGGCCGCCTCTATCTGGGTCTGCTCCTAGGCACGTCGATCGTGTTCCAGTTGCTGGCGATCATCGCAACCTGGATCATCGCCGGCACCCTGACCTTCGCCGATGGCGGCATCCTTGCCGGGAAGGCCTCCGATACCGTCGTCGCGGTGCTGTTCGCCATCTATGTGTTCGGTATTGGCAAGATCGCCATAATGCCGTTCCACCGCTGGCTGCCGGCGGCCATGGTGGCTCCGACGCCGGTCAGCGCGCTGCTCCATGCTGTCGCCGTGGTGAAGGCCGGCGTGTTCACGGTGGTCAAGGTCACGGTCTATGTGTTCGGCGTGGACCTGCTGGTGGGGATCGACGGCGCGGTGTGGCTGCAGTGGCTGGCCGCCTTCACGATCATCGCGGCCTCGATCGTCGCGCTCACCAAGGACAATCTCAAGGCCCGACTGGCCTATTCTACCATTAGCCAACTCTCCTATGTGGTCCTGGCGACGGCGGTCCTGGCCCCGCAGTCGGTGATGGGCGCGGCGCTGCACATCGCGGCGCATGCGTTCGGCAAGATCACGCTGTTTTTCGCGGCTGGCGCGATCATGGTTGCCAGCCATAAGACCGAGGTCAGCCAACTCGCCGGCATCGGCCGGCGCATGCCGTGGACGATGACGGCCTTCGCCATCGGAGCGCTGTCGATGATCGGAGTGCCCCCGACCGCTGGATTCGTGAGCAAGTGGTACATCCTGCAAGGCGCGCTTGACGCCGGGCAGATCGTCGCGGTGGCGACGGTGGTCATTAGCACGTTGCTCAACGCCGGCTATTTCCTGCCGATCGTCTATGCGGCCTTTTTCCGCAAGGAGACCGCCGATGGCCATCACCACGAGCATGGCGAGGCGCCTTGGCCGTCGGTGCTGGCGCTTGTCGTGACCGCTACGGGAACCGTGATCCTGTTCCTGGCTCCCGGCGCGATGCTCGAGCTTGCTGGCGCCGTCATAGGGAGGTCCTGATGGTGAATGCTTCGGGTGCCGGCGGCAAAAAGCATTGGCTGGTACGGCCGTCCACGATCAAGGGGTTATGGGTCGGCGGCATCGCCTTTCTCGCGGCCTTGGTCGGGGCCGGTGCCTTCGTGCACGGCCACGCCTATTTCGAGGTTGATGGAAGCTTCGCCTTCTATGCGTGGTACGGGTTCGCAACCTGCGCCGCGATGGTGGTGGCCGCCAAGGGGCTGGGCATCCTTCTGAAGCGCCGGGACGACTATTATGACGTTTGAATCACTGCCTCCCGGCCTCATCCTCGTCCTGGGAGCCTTTCTGCTGCCGCTGCTGCGTGGCCGCGCTCGGGGCGGAGTGGCGCTGCTCTTGCCCGCGATTGCGCTCGTCCAGGTATGGACCCTCCCGGATGGCCCGGCATTGTCGGTGGGTTTCCTCGATTATCGGATCGTGCCCGTCCAGGCCGATGCGCTCAGCCGCCTGTTCGCGACGATCTTTCTTGTCATGGCCGCTGGCGGAGCGCTTTTCGCCCTCAACCAGCGCACGGTCGTCGAGCTTTCCGCCGCGTTCGTCTACGGCGGCAGCGCGGTCGGCGTGGCCATGGCCGGCGACCTGATCAGCGTGTTCGTTTTCTGGGAACTGATGGCGGTGGCATCGACGCTGGTGTTGTGGTCGGCGGGCACCGCTCAGGCCTACGGCGCGTCGCTGCGCTACGTCATGATGCACCTGGCGGGCGGCGTCATTCTCATGGTCGGTATCGTCGCCCACGTGAACGCGACGGGCGACGTGTCCTTCCACGCCATGCGGCCCGAGTCGCTCGGGACCTGGCTGATCCTCCTCGGGTTCCTGATCAACGCGGGAGCGCCGCCGGTGTCGGCGTGGTTGCCCGACGCCTATCCCGAGGCGTCCTGGAGCGGCATGGTGTTCCTTTCGGCCTTTACGACCAAGACCGCGGTCTACGTGCTGATCCGCGGCTTCCCGGGGGCGGAGATTCTGGTGTTCGTCGGGCTCTTCATGGTGTTCTACGGCATCATCTACGCGCTGCTCGAGAACGACATGCGGCGCATCCTGGCCTATAGCATCGTCAACCAGGTCGGATTCATGGTTACCGGGATCGGCATCGGCACCGAGATGGCCCTCAACGGCGCCGCCGCCCACGCCTTCACCCATATCATCTACAAGGCCTTGCTGCTGATGTCGGCGGGCTCGGTGCTGTACATGACCGGGAAGCGGAAATGCACCGATCTCGGCGGCCTGTTCCAGTCGATGCCGGTGACGACGATCTGCGGCATCATTGGCGCGCTTGCCATCTCATCCTTCCCGTGGACTTCCGGCTTCGTCAGCAAGTCCATGATCTCACAGGCGGCGGCGGATCAGCATTTGGCGAGCGCCTGGCTCTTGCTGACTGCGGCATCCGCCGGGGTTTTCCTGCATGCCGGCATCAAGTTCCCGTGGTTCGTATTCTTTCAAAAGGATTCGGGCCTGCGGCCCGCCGATCCGCCATGGAACATGCGCGCGGCCATGATCCTTTTCGCTGCGCTCTGCGTTGGGATCGGCGTGTTTCCGGAGCCCTTCTACCGGCTCTTGCCTTTCCCGGTCACCTACGAACCGTACACGGTCCCCCACGTCCTCGAGATGCTGCAACTTCTCAGCTTCTCCGGCCTGGCGTTCTTCCTGCTGCTTCCCATGATGAAGCGGACGCTGACGATCACGCTCGATACCGACTGGATTTACCGGCGACTCGGCCCTCAACTGGTCCGGCTGATCGGGGGAGGGTTGGTTGCGGTTGACAGGACGGTCCGCAAGACCTGGTTCCTAGGCGTCCGGAATGTCCTGGTGGTGGCGGAAAGGCTGCATGGGGGCAGGGGGATCTTCGCGCGAACATGGTCGACGGGCGACATGGCGTTGGTCACCCTGGTCCTGCTCGGCGCCTCACTCGCGGTATTCTATTTTTAAACGCCCGGCACCAGCGGCACCGGGCGTTGCTCGACATCAATAGGGCAGCTCGACGGCATAAGTCGCGAGCGGCGGCACCTTCTTGAGCATCCCCTGCCGTTCCAGAAAGGCGGCAAAGGCGGCGTAGCGCGCCGCATCCAGCGCCGCGGGGCGCAGCGCCAACCGCCGCAGCGTATCGGCCCATGCCCGCCGGTTCAGTTCGTCGTCAAGGTCCTTGTGGTTGCGAATGAAGAGCGACCACGCCGCGTCGGGATGGTTGACGGTAAATTGCGTGGCCCGTTCCACCGCATTCAGGAACCGGCGCAGCCGCGCGTCTTTCAGGCGCTCGCGATGGGCGACCACGATGAGTTCGTCATAGGCCGGCACTCCCTCCTCCTCGGGAAAGAACGCCCGGCCCGGATGCTTGACGATATCCATCTGATTGAGTTCGAAATTGCGAAACGCGCCGATCACCGCATCGACCTGCCCGGCGATGAGGGCGGGCGAGAGTGAGAAGTTCACGTTCACGAGCGTCACGTCGGCCAGCGACAGGCCGTGGCGCGCCAGCATTGCGCCAAGCAGGGCATCCTCGAAGCCCCCCACCGAGAATCCTATCTTGCGCCCCTTGAGGTCGGCGATCGTCTCGATCGGCCCGTCCCGCAGAACGACGAGCGAGTTGAGGGGCGTCGCCACAAGGGTGCCGATCCGCACCAGCGGCAAGCCCTCGGCGGCATGCAGGTGAAGCTGCGGCTGATAGGACACCGCGAGATCGGCCTTGCCGGCGGCGACCAGCTTGGGTGGGTCGTTGGGGTCGGCCGGGGCGATCAGCTCGACATCAAGGCCGGCATCCGCGAAATACCCGTTTTCCAGCGCGACGACCAGCGGGCCGTGATCGGGATTGACGAACCAGTCCAGGACGATGGTGAGTTTGTCCGCAGCGGCGGCGGGCGAGGCCAGCGCTACGGCGAAGGCGAGCGCTGCGAGTCGCCCGATCACGTTGAGTTTCATATTATCATAATTCCTCTTCAGTCTTCGCTTGGAAGGGTATCGCGCTGCCAGTACAGCGCTCGCCGAAGCAGCCAATCGACCGCGATGTAAAGGGCGACGCCGAACATGGCCAAGGTGACGAGCGCCGCGAACATGAGCGGCACCTGCATGCGCGCGTTGGCATGCAGCATCAGGTAGCCGAGGCCGGCGCTCGACCCGACCCATTCGCCGACCACGGCCCCGATCGGGGCCACCGCCGCCGCGACACGCAATCCGGAGGCGAGGGAGGGCAGAGCCGCAGGAACCCGGATGCGCCAAAGGATGCGTTGCCGGGTTCCGCCCATCGTGCGCGCGAGGTCGAGCCACCCGCCGTCGGTACGCCGCAGCCCATCGAAAAACGCCGTCGTTACGGGGAAATAGATGATCAGGGTGGCCATCACGACCTTCGACGCCATGCCATAGCCGAACCAAAGGACCAGGATCGGCGCGATCGCGAACACTGGAATAGCCTGGCTGACAACCAGGGCCGGCATGAGCCAGCGCCAGGCGGGGCGATAGCTGGCCATCAGAAGCGCTGTGCCGGCCCCACAGACACCGCCCACGACGAGGCCGGCGATCACTTCCGCAAAGGTTACGAGGGCGTGCTCCCCAATGACGTCCCAACGAGCCACCCCGGCGAGGAGGACTTCCCAGGGGCCGGGCAGAATGTAGGCTCGGCCCCCGGCGGCAAGGGCGGCCAACTGCCAAACCGCGACGAGGCCAGGCAGAATGGCAAGGCGGCGCCACATCGGCTAGGCCTCGGCGGCCGCGGCGAGGCGGCGTAGCAGGTCGGCCTGGGCGGCAAGCACGGCGGGATCAGACGGGTCGCGTGGAGGTTTCCCCGGGGGCTCGATGCACGCACCGAGGCGCGCCGGCCGTCCGGCCAGGACATGAATGCGATGACCGAGCCTCAGGGCCTCCAGCGGATCGTGGGTGACGAGGAGGACCGTCCGACCAGCGAGCAGTCGCGA
Source organism: Rhodospirillales bacterium (assembly GCA_019455065.1). Classification (GTDB taxonomy): domain Bacteria; phylum Pseudomonadota; class Alphaproteobacteria; order Rhodospirillales; family Magnetospirillaceae; genus JACFNC01. Next base: position 382,394 of record JACFNC010000001.1, on the reverse strand, counting down.
GGCCAAAGATTGCAGACGGTATCGGGTAATCGCATCCAGGGCGGAGAAGGGTTCGTCCATGAGGATAACCGGCCGGTCCTCGACAAGGGTGCGCACGAGAGCGACGCGCTGGCGCATCCCGCCCGAAAGGTCGTCAGGACGAGCGTAGCAACGGTCCGCCAACCCCACCGCGGCGAGTAGTTCGCGCGCCTGATGCTTGGGGGCGCGCTGGCCCCGAAGACGAAATCCAACGACCGCGTTCTCGATCACGGAGAGCCACGGCAGCAGGAGATCCTTTTGCGCCATGTAGGCCGCGCGTCCGCTCAGCGGAATCCCGTCGCCGCATACCACCTGACCCTGGTCGCCTGCGGACTCGAGGCCGGCGAGTATTCGCAATAGGGTCGACTTGCCCACGCCGCTCGGTCCGAGCAGGCATGTCCACGATCCGCCTGGAAGCTGAAAGTCAAGGTCATCGAAAAGCGGGACGCCGGCAAAAGCCAAGCGCGCGGCGTGGACGTGAACCGAAGGAGAGGGGATAGACGACATATGCCTTGCGTCCCTACGCCGGTGTTAACCGGATCAGGTTCTAGGGGTCGTCTTCCGAAAAGACCTCTCAGCCGCCTGCGCGGCTCCCCCCGCCGATGAGGGCGGACTATGCGCTCGCCGGCGCCCCAAGGCAAGGCGAATTGTCTGGCATTCCGGCGCTTGCGTGCGCGGGGAACGCCGGGCACAGTGATACGATCATGATCAGGCGACTTGCCGTCACTTGTCTCGCGATCGCTGCGGTCGGCTGGAGCGCCACCGGTGCGGTGAGCGATCCCCCGCCCGAGCGTTCGGAATTGACGGTCGAAACAACGGAGGGCCACCGTCACCGCTTTCTCGTCGAGGTCGCCCGCAGCCAACGGCAACTTGCCGTAGGCCTCATGTTCCGGCGTCAATTGGCGGGGGATGCGGGAATGTTGTTCGACTTCGGGGTTGAACGGCCGGTGAGCATGTGGATGAAGAACACGCTCCTGCCGCTCGATATGATCTTCATACGCGGCGACGGCCGCATCGCCAACGTGGCCGAACGCACGGTTCCGGGATCGCTTCAGCCTCACGCTTCGATGGGCGCGGTGCGGGGGGTGCTCGAGGTGAACGGGGGAACGGTCGACCGCCTGGGCATCAAGGTTGGTGACCGGGTGATCCACGACATGTTCGACCGAGAATGATCAGGTTCCGGACCCCGCCAGTTGCTTGGGGATGTCTTCCCACGCCTCGCCGGTGGCGACCACGCAACTGACCCCCTGCGGAGTCGTAACCAGGATTGTCCATGTTCCGCCGTCACGAGAGGTGAGCAACTCGACGATGTTGCCGTCGTCGCCCATTCCGAGCGCCGCAGGCCTTTCCGAGAAATCGGCGGAAAGGCTGCCCAGGATCGTGTTCCTATCGGCGCAGATTTGCTGCGCGACGGCAGGCCAGGCCGCAAGCATCGAGATCGTAGCGATCGTTGTGCGTAGCATGGGAACCTCTCGCCGGAACCGGGTCATCCAGAAATCGTGCAAATGACAACGTGGCGAAAGGGTTCGAGGTTCTCGACCGTTGAGGAGGGACACCGCTAAGGGTTAGCACCGAAGTGCAAACAACTGTTAGCTGATCGAACGGTCGCCCCCCAGGTGACGGCAGAGGTTCCGGTGCTGTTGCAAACCCTTCCGAAACCCCTTAGGTTCCGTCGCGCGGGGCGTAGCTCAGCCTGGTAGAGTGCCTGCTTTGGGAGCAGGATGTCGCTGGTTCGAATCCAGTCGCCCCGACCAGGACAAAAAGGTGATTTCGGCTGGCGGAAAACGCCGCTACTCAGAGAGGGTATGGTCATGCTGGTCCGCATCTATCGCCCGGCGAAGAACGCCATGCAGTCAGGACGGGCTAATGTGGGTATCTGGATTGCTGATTTCGAACCCGCCTCGCCCAAGCGGGTCGATCCTCTCATGGGCTGGGTCGGGTCCCCGGATACGCGGGGACAGGTCAAGCTGAAGTTCAAGACCAAGGAGGAGGCAGTGGCCTGGGCCAAACGGGAAGGCCACAACTTTCAAATCTTCGAGGCCGCTCCGGCGCCCACTCTTCGGCCCAAGAGCTATGCCGACAAGTTTCGGTACGACAGGATAGCCTGAGTAACGTTAGCGCCCTTAGCTCAGCAGGATAGAGCAACCGCCTTCTAAGCGGTAGGTCGCTGGTTCGAATCCAGCAGGGCGCGCCAGAAAACCCGAGCCCAGAACCTTGCTTTCCCGGGGCGCGGCAAATATATAGACTATTTCAAAAGCTTCCCCCTTGGGGGTACGGCAATCTGGAGATGTGTTCATGGCGCGCGTTACAGTTGAAGACTGCGTTCTCAAGATCCCGAACCGTTTTGAACTGGTCATGGTCGCGGGGCAGCGCGCCCGGGACATTTCCGCTGGCGCCCCTTTGACGGTCGACCGCGACAACGACAAGAATCCGGTCGTGGCACTTCGCGAAGTCGCGGACGAGACGGTCAGTATCGACCATCTGCGCAACGCCTTGGTGCAAGGTTTGCAAAAGCACGTCGAAGCAGACGAGCCGGAGGCCGACGAAATGGACACCTTCGCGCTGGAGCAGGAACTTGCCGCCGAGCCTGCCGAGGCGTTGGCTGATGAAGAGATCAACGAGGATCTTTTGTCGATACAGGAGACGGAAGGTGATTTGGATTCGGACTCGTTGATCGGCGGCGATTTGGGGCCGACCGACGAAGACTGACGGGCGCACATGTGGCCGGCATGGCGAAATCGCGGTGGCCGGCCTGATGGTTCCATGCCGTGCGAGGCTGCGGCATGATTAGGCAATTCGAACTCGTCGAAAGAGTGCGCTCCTACGACCCCACCGCGGACGAGGACGCCCTCAATCGCGCTTACGTTTTTGCCATGAAGGTGCACGGCTCGCAGAAGCGGGCGTCGGGCGACCCCTACTTCTCGCACCCGCTCGAGGTTGCGGGAATCCTCACCAACTACAAGCTCGACAGCGCCTCGATCATCACCGCCCTGCTCCACGATACGATCGAGGACACCCCGGCCACGCTGGCCGACGTCGAAAAGCTGTTCGGCCATGAGGTGGGGCGCCTCGTGGACGGTGTCACCAAGCTGACGCGCATCGAGCTCCAGTCGGATCACACCAAACAAGCTGAGAATTTCCGCAAGCTCGTATTGGCCATGTCCGAGGACATCCGGGTGCTCCTCGTGAAGCTGGCCGACCGTCTCCACAACATGCGGACGCTGCACTACATCGACGACGCCGAGAAACGCCGGCGCATCGCGCTGGAGACGATGGAGATTTACTCGCCACTGGCCGAGCGCATCGGCATGCAGGAGTTGAAATCCGAGCTCGAGGACCTCGCGTTCGCCGAACTGCACGCGGACATCAGGCGCTCTTTGCTCGCCCGCCTCAATTTTCTGCGGGAACAGGGTGGCGACCTGATCAGCCGCATTCTTGAACAGCTGCGAGACACCCTGCGGTCCGCTGGAGTGGAATGCCAGGTTTCCGGCCGCGAAAAGGCGCCGTATTCGATCTGGAACAAGATGCAGCACAAGAACGTCGGATTCGAACAACTTTCCGACATCATGGCTTTTCGTGTTTTGGTCGACAGCGTGGAGGATTGCTACCGCGCCCTCGGGGTCATTCACAGCCGCTACTCCATGGTTCCCGGCCGCTTCAAGGACTATATTTCGACCCCCAAACCAAACGGCTATCGCTCGCTGCATACCGGCGTTTTCGGCCCCGAAAGGCACCGCATCGAGGTCCAGATCCGCACCCAGGACATGCACGAGATCGCCGAGTTGGGCGTGGCCGCGCACTGGAAGTACAAGCAGGGCGGCAAGAGCACGGACGGCCGCCAGTACCGCTGGCTGCGTGAGTTGCTGGACATCCTGGAGCACGCCTCGGGCCCCGAGGAATTCCTTGAACACACCAAGCTGGAGATGTTCCAGGATCAGGTGTTCTGCTTCACGCCCAAAGGCGACCTCATCTCGCTGCCGCGGGGCGCGACGCCGGTGGATTTCGCCTATGCGGTGCATTCCGAAGTGGGCGACACCTGCGTCGGGGCCAAGGTGAACGGCCGCATAATGCCGCTTCGGACGCAACTCAACAACGGCGACCAGGTGGAGATCGTAACCTCGAAGGCGCAAACCCCGTCTCCGACCTGGGAACGCTTCGTCGTCACCGGCAAGGCGCGCGCCCGCATCCGCCGGTTCGTCCGCACTCAGCAGCGCGCCCAGTATCTCGGCCTCGGCCGATCGATCCTTCAACGCGCCTTCAAGCAGGAAGGCTATGAATTCACCGAAAAAGCGATTGAAGGCGTACTCAAGATCTTCAAGGCGCCGACCGCGGACGACCTGATCGTTTCGGTGGGCGAGGGGGTGCATACGGGCCGCGAGGTCGTGGCGGCGGTCTATCCGGAACTCAAGACCCAACCCAAGACCAACGTCGTCCCGCTCAAGGCCCGCTCCAAGAACAAGGCGCAGGAGAACGCGGTCACCATCAAGGGGCTGATACCGGGTATGGCAATGCATTTCGCCGGGTGCTGCCATCCGCTGCCCGGCGACCGCATCGTCGGCATCGTCAGCACGGGGAAGGGCGTGACGATTCATACGATCGACTGCGAGATGCTCGAACAATACGCGGAGAATCCTGAGCGCTGGCTCGATCTCGCCTGGGGCGGCGAAACCAACAATCGCGACGTTCATGTCGGACGGATCAGCCTGGTCGTAATCAATGAGCCGGGTAGTCTGGGAAATCTGTCCACCGTCATCGCCAAGAACCTGGGCAACATCCGCAATCTCAAAATCACGAATCGCACGACCGAGTTCTTTGAGATGAAGATCGACGTGGAGGTCCGGGACGTCAAACACCTGACCAACATCATCGCGGCGCTACGCGCGACGCCGGCGATCAATTCGGTCGAGCGTGCCCGCAATTGAGTAGCGGGCGGGTAGGTGTTTTCCCGTGCGCAATCTGCTTTTCTGTGTCCGCAAGAGGGAGCGGCCTGGAGGCCAGACGATGAAGCGCTACTTGCGGTTGGGGGTCAACATCGACCATGTGGCGACGATCCGGAACGCGCGCGGCGGGTGGCATCCCGACCCCGTTCGGGCGGCGCGACTGGCGGCGCAGTCGGGTGCCGATGGCATTACTGCCCATCTTCGCGAGGATCGCCGGCATATCTCGGACGAGGATATCCGCCGCCTGTCGGACGAGATCGATCTTCCACTCAATCTGGAAATGGCCGCCACACAGGAAATGCGGGACATCGCCTTGCGCCATCGCCCGCACGCCACCTGCATCGTGCCGGAGCGGCGTGAGGAGCGGACCACCGAGGGTGGTTTGGACGTGGCCGGCAACCGGGAGCACCTGCGTCCCATCGTTACGGCCCTGGGTGAGGCGGGAATTCGGGTTTCGCTCTTCGTCGAACCCGACCCCCGGCAACTGGATGCGGCGCTTGGCATCGGGGCGCCCGTCGTCGAACTGCATACGGGCGCCTATTGCGACGCCCAGGGTCCGCGCCGGCTGGCCGAGCTGGGACGCATTCGTGCCGCGGCGGCTCACGCCGAGGCGATCGGCCTGGAATGCCATGCCGGTCATGGCCTGAGTTACGAAACCGTGGCCGCAGTGGCCGCCGTTCCGACCATCGTCGAGCTGAACATCGGGCACTTCCTCATCGGCGAAGCGATTTTCGGAGGTCTGGAAAGCGCGATCAAGCGCATGCGCGCGGCCATGGACCAAGCCCGGGCGGCGGCCGGGGGAGAACGGTCGGCCTGAAATGATTCTGGGCGTGGGCAGTGACTTAGTGGACATCAAACGAATCGAGCGAAGCCTCGCACGGTTCGGTGAACGGTTCCAGGCGCGGATATTCACCCAGATCGAACGCGCAAAGGCGGAGTCCCGAGCCATCCCGCGCGTCCGAGCCGCCACCTATGCGAAGCGGTTCGCGGCGAAGGAGGCCTGCGCCAAGGCTTTGGGAACGGGTTTCCGAGACGGGGTCTTCTGGCGGGACATGGCGGTGGTCAACCTGCCCGGCGGGCGTCCGACACTGGTGCTGACCGGTGGCGCGGCCGAACGCTTGCGTTCCCTGACCCCTCCCGGCATGCGTGCTGAGGTAAGCTTGAGCATGACCGACGATTACCCCCTAGCCCAGGCGATAGTGGTCATCTCGGCCATTCCCGACAACCTGCAAGCGCCTTGACAGTCGCCGCCTTGACTGGCCTTATCCCCCACCTGCAATCCCTTTCTTCCAACCCGATCAGCTTTGGGCAGTCCCACTGATGTCGAAAAAAAATACCGGCGGCACCTGGGAGACGGTGAAAACGATCGTCTATGCGGTGCTGATCGCGGTGGTCATCCGCACCGTGGCGTTCGAGCCCTTCAACATTCCATCGGGATCGATGGTGCCGAGCCTGCTCATCGGGGATTACCTTTTCGTATCGAAATATTCCTACGGCTATAGCCGGTATTCGTTGCCCTTCGGCCTTCCCCTTTTCGAGGGCCGGATATTCCCCAGCGAGCCGGAGCGGGGGGACGTCGCCGTCTTCAAATTGCCGTCGGACAACAGCACGGACTACATCAAGCGGGTGATCGGCCTTCCAGGCGACCGCATCCAGGTCGTCGGTGGTGTCCTGCACATCAACGGAGCGCCGGTGGAGCGCAAGCAGATCGATGACTACGTGACGCGCGACGCGCTGGGCAACACGCGCCGCGCCCGGCAATACGTGGAAACGTTGCCGAACGGACGGTCCCACCTCATCATCGAGTACGACGGCGATAGCGCCCCCACGGACAATACCCCCATCTACGTGGTGCCGCCCGGCCACTACTTTATGATGGGCGACAACCGCGACAACTCGCAAGACAGCCGGTATCTCGATTACGTGGGATTCGTGCCGTTCGAAAACATGGTTGGACGTGCGGAGTTCCTGTTCTTCTCGACCGATGGATCGGCGGCTATCTGGGAGGTGTGGAGATGGCCGTGGGCGATCCGCTTCGGCCGATTCTTCAACGCGGTTGAGTGAGTTTGGCGAGCCAACAAATTCTTGAACTATGCGACGCCCTCGGGCACCGATTCTCGAACGCCGACCTGTTGCATCAGGCGCTGACTCACCCGAGCGCCGGTTATCGGCGAGGGAGGGGAGCGGCGGCCTATGAACGGCTGGAGTTTCTTGGCGATCGTGTCCTGGGATTGATCGTGGCCGAAATGTTGCTCGAGCGGTTTCCGACCGAGAACGAGGGTGCGTTGGCGCGCCGGCATGCCGCCCTGGTACGCCGGGAGGCCCTTGCGCGCGTCGCAGAGACCATCGGTTTGCCCATTCATTTGGTGCTCTCGAAGGGCGAGGAGGACGGAGGGGGGCGCCGCAATCCGGCGACGCTAGCGGACGCCTGCGAGGCGGTGATCGGCGCCCTGTATTGCGATGGGGGACTGGGGGCTTGCGCGCCCTTCGTGCGGAGCCATTGGGAAGGCCTCATGGCCGAGAGCGCGCGCCCGCCCCAGGATGCGAAGACGGCCCTTCAGGAATGGGCGCAGGGTTGCGGCAAACCCTTGCCCTCCTATGAAATGGTTGGAATGAGCGGACCGGCGCACGATCCGACATTCGAGGTCGCGGTGTCCGTCGACGGCTACGCGCCGGTGGTCGGGCAAGGCACGACCAAGCGCGCCGCGGAGCAGGCCGCCGCCCGGACACTTCTGGAGACGCTAAGGCAATGAGTGAGGGCGAGGCGACCGAGGGGCGAAGGTGCGGGTTCATCGCGATCGTCGGGGCCCCCAACGCCGGCAAGTCCACGCTCGTGAATGTCCTGGTGGGAACCAAGGTCACGATCGTTTCGCCGAAAGTGCAGACGACCAGGACGCGCGTTCTGGGAATCGTCATGGCCGGGGCGGCCCAGGTCGTGCTGGTGGATACCCCTGGAATCTTCGCGCCCAAGCGCCGGTTGGAGAGGGCGATGGTGGCGGCGGCCTGGACAGGGGCCGCCGACGCCGACCTCATCGCTCTCGTCGTCGACGCGGCGCGCGGCTTTGACGACGATACGCGTGCCATCTTGGCACGCTTGAAGGAAACAGGGCGCGAGGCCGTCCTCATCCTCAACAAGGTGGATCTCGTACGCCGCGAGAAGCTACTCGGTCTCGCGGCCGAGATGAACGAAACCGGGATTTTCGCGCGCACCTTCATGGTCAGCGCCCTTTCCGGCGACGGCGTGGGCGACGTTCTGGATTATCTCGCCGAGCGGATGCCGCCCGGGCCGTGGCTCTTCCCAGAGGACCAGATTTCGGATATGCCGCTGCGGCTGCTGGCCGCAGAGGTGACGCGCGAAAAGGTCTTCCTGCGCCTTCATCAGGAGCTTCCCTATTCCATCCATGTGGAAACAGAAAAGTGGGAAGAACGACCTGACGGCAGCGCGCGCATCGACCAAGTCGTTTACGTGCAGCGTGACAGCCAAAAACCGATCGTGCTCGGCAAGGGCGGTCGCCAAATCAAAGCCATCGGAGAAGCCGCGCGAAGCGAGTTGGAACAGCTTCTCGAGCGGCGCATTCACCTTTTCATTCATGTGAAGGTGAGAGGGAACTGGCTGGAGGAGCGGGCCGCCTATCGCGAGATGGGCCTGGACTACGAGCCTTGATGCAATGGAGTGGAATGACGAGGCCATCGTCCTCAGCATGCGCCGACATGGCGAAAGCGCGGCGATCGTCCATCTGCTGACGCGCGATCACGGCCGCACGGCCGGCCTCGTGCGGGGCGCCTCCGGGCGGGAATTGCGGGGTGTTCTACAGCCCGGAAACGAGGTGGAGGCTTGGTGGAAGGCGCGGCTGGCCGATCATCTGGGCCATCTGCGCTGCGAGTTGCGGGCCGCCCACGCCGCCGCGGTCCTGGGCGACGGCGGGCGCTTGGCATGCTTGGCTTCGGCCTGCGCGCTTGCCGACGTCGCTCTGCCCGAACGAGAACCCAATCCTGGTGTCCACGAGACCCTGGGGGATCTGCTTCGGACCCTGGCCAAGCCGGGCTGGGCGGCGCGCTACGCCTACTGGGAGCTACGTCTGCTGGAAGAGCTCGGTTATGGACTCGACCTTGCAAAATGCGCGGTGACCGGCTTGCAGTCAGATCTGATCTATGTATCCCCGCGCTCGGGGCGCGCGGTTTCGGCTGCTGCCGGCGCACCCTATCGCGACCGCCTGCTCGGCTTGCCAGGTTTCCTACTCACGGGCGAAACGGCGTCCGACGGAGAGATTTCCAATGCCCTCGCGCTCACCGGTTATTTTCTCGAACGCCACGTTTTCGCTCCCCAGAACGCCCTGATGCCCGCCGCTCGCCAGCGATTGGTTGACCGGTTTGGGGCTTAAGCTACTATATCTAGTCGTTCACCTGCCGAGGACCCTATGACAGAACCCGCCGTGGCCGGGGAGATCCGGGACACTCCACTGGTCGACGCGCTAGGCGAGCGGTATCTCGCCTATGCGATGTCGACCATCGTTTCACGCTCGCTTCCCGACGTGCGGGACGGGCTAAAGCCGGTCCATCGGCGCCTACTCTACGCCATGCAGCAGCTCAAGCTCGACCCCGCCTCGGGCTTCAAGAAGTGCGCGCGCGTCGTCGGTGACGTGATCGGCAAATATCACCCCCACGGGGATGTCGCCGTCTACGACACGCTGGTGCGACTGGCGCAGGACTTTGCGGTTCGTTATCCACTCGTGGAAGGGCAGGGAAACTTCGGCAACATCGACGGCGACAACGCCGCCGCGATGCGATACACCGAGGCGCGGCTGACCCAGGTTGCGCAGGCGCTTCTCGAAGGACTGGACGAGGACGCGGTCGATTTCCGCCCGACCTATGACGGCAGCGAGGACGAGCCGGTAGTCATGCCGGCCGCCTTCCCGAACCTGTTGGCAAACGGCGCCGCGGGTATCGCCGTCGGCATGGCGACAAGCATTCCACCGCATAACGTCGACGAAATCTGCGATGCCCTGGGTTTTCTCATTGAGCATCGCGAGTGCACGGTCGACGACCTTCTCGCCCGTATGCCGGGCCCGGACTTTCCCACGGGTGGAGTGCTCGTCGAAGCCCGCGACGTGGTAGCCGAGGCGTACCGCACGGGGCGGGGGGGATTCCGACTGCGGGCGCGGTGGCAGGTGGAGAGGCTGAGCCACGGGCTTTATCAGATCGTGGTCAATGAAATTCCCTATCAGGTTCAGAAGAGCAAGCTGATCGAGAAGGTCGCCGAGCTCATGGAAGCGCGAAAACTTCCCCTGCTGGCCGACATTCGCGACGAATCGACGACCGAGGTCAGGCTGGTGTTGGAGCCGAGAAACCGGACTGTCGAGCCAGAGTTGCTGATGGAACAACTATTCCGCCAGACCGATCTCGAGGTGCGCGTCTCGCTCAACATGAACGTCCTCGACGCCGATACCGTGCCGCGGGTAATGAACCTCAAGGAGGTCCTGCAAGCGTTTCTGGACCACCGCCATGACGTCCTGCAGCGGCGCAGCCGCCATCGGCTGGGCAAGATCGAACGCCGACTCGAAATACTGGCCGGTTATCTGATCGCCTATCTGAACTTGGACGAGGTGATCCGAATCATCCGTGAAGACGACGCCCCCAAGGCGCGCTTGATGGAGGCGTTCGACCTTACTGAAATTCAAACCGAAGCCATCCTCAACATGCGCCTGCGAAGCCTCCGGCGCCTCGAGGAAATGGAAATCAAGCGGGAACATGCCGCCCTCAAGGCCGAACGGAAGGAACTGAAGGATCTCTTGGCCAGCGAACCGCGCCGGTGGCAGAAGATAGCGGAAGAGTTGGCGGACACCCGAGCGCGTTTCGGCAAGGACACCGCTCTGGGTCAGCGTCGCACCGAAATCGGAGACGCGCCCTCGGCCGTGGTCGTTCCGCTCGAAGCCTTGGTGGAACGCGAGGACATCACCGTGATCCTTTCCGAAAAAGGCTGGATCCGTGCCGTGCGCGGGCATGGAGCAAACGCCGACGATTGGAAATTCAAGGAGGGCGACGGACTGCGATTCGCGGTGCCGGCATCGACCACGGACAAGATTCTCATCTTCGGGACGAACGGCCGCTTCTATACCCTGCCCGGCGACAAGGTGCCGCGGGGCAGGGGGCATGGCGAGCCGTTGCGCTTGTTGATCGACCTGCCCAACGAGGCCGATATCGCCGCTCTGATGGTCCACCGACCCAGTGGACAGTTGCTGGTGGCGTCGTCGGGCGGCCGCGGGTTCAGGGTCGATGAGTGCGACGTGATCGGCCAGACTCGCAACGGCAAGCAGGTACTCAACCTGGAAGACGGCGACCGCGGCCAGTTCTGTATTCCGGCCGATGGCGACACCGTCGCGGTATTGGGCGACAACCGTAAACTGCTGCTTTTCCCCCTGGAGGATGTGCCGGCGATGAGCCGCGGCCGCGGAGTCATTCTGCAGAAGTATCGCGGCGGGGGGCTTGCCGACGTCAAGGTGTTCTTGCTTGCGGACGGCCTGAAATGGCGGTCCGGCGAACGGATGCGCGTCGAGACGGATCTACGTCCCTGGCTGGGCCGTCGCGCCACGCAGGGGCGCCTGCCGCCGGCCGGCTTTCCGCGCGCAAATAAATTTACTTGACGGACGCCCCCTGTTATCAAGGCTTGGCCGCTAACACAGGTTTTTGTTGGAGTAAAAGGCATGGCGAATTCTGGCACCACTACAATGATTTCCGCCCTTTGGCCGGCAGCCGGCCGCATCCCACTGCGCCTCGTGACCCTGGCGCTCGTCGGAACGGCCCTTCTCACGCTTTCGGCCAAGGTCCAGGTGCCGTTTTGGCCGGTGCCCATGACGATGCAGACCTTCGCCGTCATCGTCATCGGCATGGCCTATGGGTGGCGCCTCGGCGGAGCCACCGTGGCGCTGTATCTGCTCGAGGGTGCCATCGGACTGCCGGTTTTCGCAGGAACCCCGGAGAAGGGAATTGGGATCGCCTATATGGCGGGCCCCACGGGCGGCTATCTGGTCGGCTTCGTGGTCGCGGCCATGACGGCCGGCTGGCTGGCTGAGAGGGGATGGGATCGCAACTTCCTTTCCGCCCTGGCGGTTAACGCCATCGGTACCGCGTTGATTTTCGTGTTCGGCCTTGGCTGGTTGGCAGGGCTGATTGGTTTCGAAAAGGCGGTTACCTTTGGGTTGGTGCCTTTCCTGCTGGCGTCGGTACTGAAGATCGGCTTGGGCGCGGCGGTCATGCCGCTCGCGTGGCGCCGGGTCAAGGCTTGGCGCGGCTGATCCACAGGGCGGGCGTCGTTCGGGGAGGGATCACCTAGATTGCAGACGCTCGCCCGCTCGATCACCGTTCTCGCCTGGGTCAATCTCGCAATTGGCCGGGCGCTGTCCTGGTTGAGCCTGGGCGTGGTCCTGGTTTGTTTCGCCGTGGTCGTCCTGCGGTATGGCTTCAACATGGGCCATGTCTGGATGCAGGACCTCTACGTGTGGCTGAACGCCGCGATGTTTACGGGCGTCGCCGGCTACACTTTCCTGAGGAACGGCCACGTCCGCGTCGACATCTTCTACAGGCCGGCGAGTTTGCGCGCCAAGGCCTGGGTCGATTTGTTCGGTACGCTGGTCTTTCTCATCCCATTCGTCGTCGTCGTCATCGTATGGAGTTGGCCCTACGTGGCCGAGTCCTGGGTAATCCGCGAGAGTTCGCGCAACGCCGGCGGGCTGGAGGGACTGTTCATAATCAAGTCCTTCCTGATCGTCTTCGCGGGCTCGGTCGGTCTGCAGGGACTGGCGGTCGCCGGCCGCAGCATCCTCGTCCTTGGCGGCCGGTCCGACCTTATTCCGCCCACCCTCGAATACGAGGGGGCGCACTAGATGGACCCCGTCCTGATCGGTGAAGTTCTAAGCATCACGATGTTCTTCGGGATCATCGGTGTGTTGATGCTCGGCTACCCCGTGGCCTTCACGCTCGCGGGAACCTCGCTCCTGTTCGGCCTCGTCGGTTATTGGCTGGGCGTGTTCGACCCCAGCAATCTCGGCAGCCTGGCGTCCCGGTATCTCGGCGTCATGGTCAACGAGGTGCTGGTTGCGGTGCCTTTGTTCATCTTCATGGGAGTGATGCTGGAGCGGTCGAAGATCGCCGAACAGCTCTTGATCACCATGGGTCAACTCTTCGGCAGCTTGCGCGGCGGTCTTGGGCTATCTGTGATTCTTGTCGGGGCGCTGTTGGCGGCATCCACCGGGATCGTCGGCGCCACCGTGGTGACCATGGGTCTACTCAGTCTGCCGGCGATGTTGCGGGCTGGCTACGACCCCAAGCTCGCCACCGGCGTCATCTGCGCTTCCGGCACCCTGGGACAGATCATCCCGCCGTCCACCGTCCTCATCTTCATGGGCGACATTCTCCAGGGGATCAACGCCCAGGTGCAGATGGACAAGGGCAACTTCGCTCCAGTCCCGGTCTCGGTCGGCGATCTTTTCGCAGGCGCCTTCCTGCCCGGGCTGCTGCTCGTCCTCCTGTACGCTCTCTGGATGATCGTAAAGGCGATCTTCGATCCGAAGGCGTGCCCGGCGCTCGAGATGTCCGCGCAGGAGAAGCGCGATCTGCCGATGCAGATCTTGATTACCCTTGCGCCACCGTTCCTGTTGATCGTAGCGGTGCTGGGCTCGATCCTGGCCGGCATCGCCACCCCGACCGAATCGGCTTCCGTGGGGGCGATCGGCGCGACAGTCCTGGCGATGGCGCGGGGACGCTTCTCGTTCGGGGTGTTGCGGGACGTCTGCCGGGCGACCGCCGAAATCACGTCGATGGTCTTCGTCATTCTCTTCGGCGCATCGGTGTTCTCGCTGGTGTTCCGAATGATGGGAGGCGACCGCTTGGTGGACGAGTTCCTGGGTGGCCTGCCGGGTGGCGTCTGGGGAGCCGTCCTGGTGGTCATGGCCATCATGTTCGTCCTAGGCTTCATCCTCGATACGTTCGAGATCATCTTCATCGTCATTCCCATTACCGCGCCTGTGCTTTTGGCGATGGACCTTCCGCCCGTTTGGCTGGGTGTGATGGTGGGAATGAATTTGCAGACCAGCTTTCTGACCCCGCCTTTCGGTTTCGCGCTCTTCTACCTGCGTGGCGTCGCCCCGCCAGCGGTAAGCACCGGACAGATCTACCGTGGGGTGGCTCCGTTCGTGCTGTTGCAGATCGTCGCCATGGTGATTTTGTTCTGGTTTCCCGAGTTGGCGACCTGGCTACCGTCGGTAATCTACGGCTGACGCCGCCGATAACAGAAAAGGCCGCCGAACATCGGCGGCCTTCCTGACGACCAAGGGTCTTGCCCGGGCGGTTCACAAGTCCTTGAAATATGCCTCGCGAGCCTTCAGGTATGGCTGCTCGGTGAGCTTCGCCCGCTCGCGGAACATCTTGAGAGCCGAGGAATAGGACTCCACGACCTTCTTGGTCAGCGGGTCGCCGCCCTCGCGGAGTTCGACAAGAATGTTGCGCGCCGCCTCGGCGCCGGCCTTCAGGATGTCCTCGGGGAACAGGTGCACCTTGACGCCATGCTTGTTGACCAGCGTGTCGAGGGCGCGCGGGTCATTGGCGACGAAATCGGCCGTCACCTGCTCATAGTCGGACTGGATGGCGTATTCGACGATGGCCTTCAGATCCTTGGGCAAGGCATCGTACTTCGCCTTGTTGACGGAAACCTCGGTGGCGAGGCCAGGCTCGATGAAACTCGGGAAATAATAGTTCTTGGCCACCTGATAGAAGCCGAGGGCCAGGTCATTATACGGACCCACGAACTCGGCGGCATCCAGCGCACCCGACTGAAGGGCCTGGAAGATCTCGCCGGCCGGCAGATTCACGACGGTGGCACCCAGTCGCTTCCATACTTCGCCGCCCAGACCAGGGGTGCGGAACTTCAGCCCCTTGATGTCCGCCACCGACTTCAACTCGTTGCGGAACCAGCCGCCGGCCTGAACACCGGTCTGGCCCGAGATGAACCCCTTGGCGCCGAACTGGGCGTATACCTCGTCCCACACCTGCTGTCCGCCGAGATAGCGGACCCAGGCGCTCAACTCGTTGGCGGTCATGCCGAAGGGAACGCCGGTGAAGAAGTTGGTGGCCTTGCTCTTGCCCTGCCAGTAATAGGCCGCGCCGTGGCACATCTCGGCCGAACCACGAATCACCGCGTCAAAAGACTCCAGCGGGGGGACGAGTTCGCCGGCCGAATACACCTTGACGCTCAGGCGCCCGTCCGACATGTCGGTGATCTTCTGCGCGACACGCGCGGCGCCGACGCCGAGACCGGGGAAATTCTTTGGCCACGTCGTCACCATGCGCCATTCCATTTTGCCTTGGGCGATGGCCGGTTTCGGGAAGTTCGAGGCCGCAACGGCGGTGACGGCGGCGCCAGTAACGGCAGCGCCGGAGATGAACTCGCGACGTTTCATGCTGGGGGATCTCCCTTCTCTAATTCTCGTGAGACATGCGCACTATTTCTCCGTCGCCGTATCGACGACGGAAAAGCCGAGAACGGCTATAAATCGGGATTATAAAGAGAATTTGCCCGCGCGCAATACTTGGCCGGGATCAAGGTCCCGGTCCATATCCTTGTTTTCGCGAGGGTTTTCCTGGATCTGAGGGCGCCATCCACCGGCCCCAAATGCTTCTAGCGGCGAGAACATGGATTTGTAGGACATCTTGCGGCTCTCGGCGATCCAGTAGCCGAGATATACGTAGGGTAGCGCGAGGCGGCGGGCTTCTTCGACCAGCCACAGTATCATGAAGGTGCCAAGGCTGCGTTTTACCAACTCCGGTGAATAAAAGCTGTACACAGCCGACAGGCCGTCGCTCATCCGGTCGCTGAGGCATACGCCCACCAAGACACCATCGGGAAGCCGAAACTCGTAGATCACGGTGTCCACAGGGCTGTCCTCGACCATCGATCGATAGTCGTAGAAGCCCATCAGCGCCATGTCGCCGCCGGCGTGCCGGGAATCCTGGTAGCGCGCGAACAGGCGGTATTGCTCGGCCGTCGCCCGCGCCGGCACCTCCCGTACCGCGAGATCGGAGTTGGCCTTCGCGTTTCTCCGCTGCGTTCGGTTCGGTGCAAAAGCCTCGGCCACGATGCGTACCGGCACGCAGGCGTTGCACCCGGGGCAGGCGGGCGTGTAGGCGATACTGTGGCTCCGCCGGAATCCGGCGCGCGACAAGGCTTCGTGCAGGACCTCGGCGTCGGCCCCGCTCAATTCGGTAACGATCTTCCGCTCCAGGCGGCCAGGAAGGTAGGGGCAGGGCAACGGCGCGGTGGTAAAGAAGAAATGCGGCCGCTTTAGCGGAATATGATCCATAATGCGTGGCTTCGCTCCGGCTGTTGTCGCCACGGGCCGGGTTCCCGGCGCCTCGTCAAAGCATCAATATGGTGCAGATGGCGGGACGGCACCAGCCGCCACTCGCCATCCGCCATAGGATGCCGACTGGACGACGATTTCGCGAGCGTGGTGGACAATTCCGGGCCGCGCAACCCGCTGGTCGGTCTCAGTCGCCGACCGTGGTGGCGGGCGGGGGCTTGAGGTCGTTTTCCCTCAGCAGAATGATGCTGATGCGCCGGTTGGTCGGCGAGGTCGGATCGTCGGCGGCGAGAGGTTCTTGATCCGCCTTGCCGACCACCCGGTTGATGCGCGCGTCGGGCACCCCGGAGCCGACCAGCGTGCGGCGGGTGGCCAAGGCCCGCTCGGCCGACAATTCCCAATTCGTGTAATTGGACTGGGAGAACTTTGTCGAATCGGTGTGACCGGAGATCGCGATCTTCTGGGGAAGCTGGTTGATGACGCGCCCTACGAGATCAAGGATGGCACGGGTATGACCGAACATATCCGAGCTACCACGCGGGAACATCGCCAATCCCTCCTGATCGACGATCTGGATGCGCAGTCCTTCCGGGGTGTTGTCGACCAGAAGGCTATCGGCCATCTTCGAGAGTTCGGGAATCGAGTGGACCGCCTTCACCAGCGCATCCCGCGCCTTTTCAAACTGTTCCTGCTCACGGTCCGCCATGGCTTCCAGGAACTGGTCCTCGGTCATGCCTTCCTGCGGTTCGGGCGAGGTGGTTTCCTCGATGGAGATGGTGGCTGGCGGAATGGCTTGGGACACAGTGGGTGAACTCGTGGTGTTGACCATCGCGCCGGTCGGGCTGAACGTCGTGCCGCCAAGTGGGCCGCTGGAGCCACTGGTGCTGGAGGATACGGTCACTGGAGCGAAATAGTCGGCGATCCCTGTCAGTTGCTCCTCGGTGACGGCGTTGAGCAACCAGAGCAGGAGGAAGAACGCCATCATGGCGGTCACGAAGTCGGCGTACGCCACTTTCCAGGCGCCGCCGTGATGCCCGTGGGCCGCCTTCTTCACACGCTTGATGATGATCGGGCCTTGTGCCATGGCCGATCAATCGGGCGGCATGTTTGTCACGGCCTCCTCGAGTTCCTGGAAGCTCGGCCGGACGTCGTGGGGGAGCGTCTTGCGGGCGAACTCGATCGAGACCTGCGGCGCGTAGCCCTGCATGTGCGCAAGAATCGCCGCCTTGATGCACTGGAGATACTTGGTTTCGGTATTGAAGGTCTGTTCCAGCGAGCGGCCGACCGGGCCGACAAAACCGTAGGACATCAGCACGCCCATGAAGGTGCCGACCAGCGCGCCGCCGATGAGATGACCAAGTACCTCGGGCGGCTCGGTGATCGAGCCCATGGTATGGATGACGCCGAGCACGGCGGCCACGATACCGAGCGCCGGCATGGCGTCCGCCATGTTGGTGATCGCCCCGGAAATGGCGTGCAGGTCTGTATGATGAGCCTCGATCTCCTCGTCGATCACGGCCTCCAACTCGTGGGCGTTGTTGGTCCCGAGGGTCAGGAGGCGGAGGTAATCGCACAGGAACGTGAGGGTATGGTGATCCGAGGCGAACTTTGGGAACTTCTGGAATATCGGGCTTTCGTCGGGTTTCTCGACGTGGCTCTCGAGCGCGAGGTCGCCCTTGGTCTTCGCCAGCTTGAAGAGCGTGTAGAGCAGGCTGAGCACCTCGGTGTAGCTCGCCTTGTTGTGTCGCGACCCCTTAAGGAGCGTGCCCATCGATTTGGCCGCGCCGCTCAGCACCGCCTTCGGGTTTCCGATGATGAAGCTGCCGACCGCAGCGCCGCCGATGATCAGGATTTCAAAGGGTTGCCAAAGAACCGAGAGGTGGCCGCCGGTAGCCATATAGCCGCCGATTACCGATGCCACCACGACAACCATTCCAATGATGACGAACATGCCCTACCCCGGCCGTGGGCCGAAAACCCCTGGCCCTAATGTCTACCCCGTAAGGAAGATGCTATAAATCGTCAAGATTGTCGCGACAGAATGTGTCCAGCCGGGAAATTTCCCTTGGTTCGCCCGGGCAGGGTGGAGACCGATTTGAACGGCTCTGGACTTTCGTGTATTAAGCTGGCCTCGCCACATATTCAAAAGAGCTGGATGATGACCGTCGATGCCGCGACCTTCCGCAACACCTTGGGATGCTTCGCCAGCGGCGTGACGGTCGTGACCGCTGCCGACGCAGACGGAACCCCCGTGGGGGTGACGGTCAGCGCGTTCAGCTCGCTCTCCCTTGACCCCCCGCTGGTCCTGTTCTGTCTCGACCGGAAGACCTCCCATCTCGATGTTTTTCGCACCAGCGGACATTTTGCCGTTCATGTCCTCGCCGAAAACCAAAGAGACGTGTCGGCGCGGTTCGCGAAGCGCGGCGACGACAAATGGGATGGCCTGGATTTCAGCCGGGGGAACAACGGCTCGCCCTTGCTCCCAGGGTGCCTCGCCTCGATGGAGTGCACCACCACAGCCATCCACGAAGGAGGCGACCATCTCGTCTTCGTGGGGCAGGTCGATCGCGCCTCCGCCAGCGACACGGGAAAGCCCTTGCTCTATTTCCGCGGAAACTATGCCGCTCTCGCCCGTCTGGTAACCGCCTCCTAATCGCCGTCCGCCGAACTGCTGAGCACCCGCGTCGGTAGGCCGGCGGTTCGCAACGACTCGACGATATGGGTTACATGGGTCAACGAGGTGGTCTCGACGACGACGTCGACATCCGCGAACTTCACCGGAACGTCCGCGAAAAGGCGCTGGTGATAGATTTCGATGATGTTGCCGCCGGCATCACCGATGATTGTCGCCGCCCGCGCCAGCATCCCGGGGACGTCGCTGACCTGGATGCGCAGTCGCGCCAGCCGGCCCGCATAGCACAGGCTGCGCATGAGGATCGACGCCAACAGCCGGGCATCCACGTTGCCACCCGACACCACAACGCCGACGCGCTTGCCGCGAAAGCGCCTCGGGTGTGCCAGAACCGCGGCGAGGGCGGCGGCACCCGCACCCTCCGCGACGACCTTTCCCGCCTCCATGAGCGTCTGCACCGCCCGCTCGAGGGCCGTTTCGCCGACGGTGAGGATATCGGCCACATGGCTTTTGACGATCGGAACCGTCAGGCGACCTGGCGCCTTGACGGCGATGCCCTCGGCGATCGTGTATCCGCGACACTCGGCCGGCTTTCCCCGCAGGGCGAGTAACATGGATGGATAGGATTCGCATTGAACCCCAATGATTTCGATTTCAGGATTCATGGATTTCACCGCGACCGCCATCCCGGCGATCAGCCCGCCGCCGCCGACGGGAACCACTAGGCAGTCGAAGCCGGCGTCGCCCTCCAACATCTCGATCGCGACCGTACCCTGCCCGGCGATCACGTCGGCATCGTCATAGGGATGAATGAAGGTGAAACCGGATTTGCTGGCCAGATCGTGGGCAACCTTTTCCGCTTCGGCCAGGGTTTCGCCTTCGAGCACGACGCTGGCCCCCAGCCGCCGCGTGCGCTCGATTTTCGTAAGGGGAGTGGCTTTGGGCATCACGATGACGGCCGGAATCCCCATGCGTTTCGCGTGATACGCCACACCCTGGGCATGGTTTCCGGCCGACATCGCCACGACGCCGGCACGGCGGCGCGCGGGGTCGAGCGCAAGCATCCGGACCAGCGCGCCGCGAGCCTTGAACGATCCGGAGACCTGAAGATTTTCGAGCTTCAGAAGAATTTGGCATCCGCAGAGCCGCGAAATTTCTTCCGATGGAAGGAGCGGGGTGCGCAGGACCGCGCCGTCGAGCAATCGCGCCGCCCGTTCGACGTCGGCGAATGTGATCGTCATTGGGCGGGCGCGAGCGTCAGGACGCCGCCATCGGGTTTTCGCGTCGACGACAGCGTCAGATAGCGGCCGTCCCGCCACTCCTCGACGAGATCCCGATAATGGCCAGAGAGCAGGTTGCCCGACTGTCCGGTTGCAATGATGAAGAGGCTATTGTCCAGGTCGGCCAAATCATAGATCGCGCGATAGCCGGCACCGTGAACATGCGCGAACGGTGGCCTTCCCTCGGCGGGAATGAAGGTGCCCCGGTTCACCGTGAAGTCACCGCCATCCGTGGCTATGGTTATCCTGGACAGGTCCTTGAGGACCGGAATATGGCGGAAGAACCGGTGCTCAAACGTGGCCTGATGCGCATCGCCCCACCGCCACTTCTCCATGTCAGGGCCATAGGCAGCGGCCAATTTGTCGAGGGCGTTGTCAAGGCTGGCTGCGAGATTGGTCCCGCAGGAATCGGGGCACCACCCGTCCTCGCCGGATAGGGCCGCCGCAAGGAAAAGGGGGCGCGGCACCGGGAAAGAGGCTTTTAGTTCCCCGACCGCGCCATCGAGCAATTCTTGCTGAATCTCCACCAGCCAGGCCGCCATGATCAAAGGTTCCGGGCGGTCGCGGTGCCAGGAGCGGTTCCAATCCCGCAACATCTCAAGCGCCTTGGCGGCGCGGGGGTCCTTCGCCACCACCTTCTCCAGCCGCGCAAGCAGATCTCGCTCCATCAGCGATACCACATCCGCCTGTATGCGGGCCGAATCCCCGATGTCGTGGCGGGATTGCCCAGCCAGCAGTTCCGTGATGCGGAAGGCGCGATAGGGAGCCGGCCATTGCGCGGACAGAAAATGCTTATAGCCGTCTGCCACAACCTTGTTGTTGGCATTGACGATCAGCCCGTTTGCCGGATTCTCGATACGAGGCAGTTCCTCGAACGGCACCCAACCGACCCAATCGTATTCGCCGGTCCCCCCGGGGGCCGGGACCGTGCCGTCGCCGGCCCTCCGCACCGGTACCCGGCCGGGAACGTAGAACCCTATGTTGCCATCCTTGTCGGCATAAGCGACGTTCTGTTGCGGGGTCCCGAAATCGCGCAGAGCTTCGACGAAGGCCGGCCAATCCCGGGCCCGATGCATGTTGTAGAACGCCTGGGCGGTCACGTCCTCGGCATCCAGTGCCGTGGCGGCGAGGGCGAGTATCAGGCCGTCCGCCCTGTCGCCCAGCACGTCCGAGATCACCGGCCCGTGGCGGGTTTGTCGGACGGTTATGGTGACCGGGTCGTCGTCCTTGACCAGGATCGTCTCGACTCGCGTTTCGAACGCCGCCTTGCCGTCGGGCGTGCGGTAGAAACCGGCTCCGGTCTCCTCTTCGACGAATAGATCCATCGTGTCGCTGTGGGTCGTGGTGATGCCCCACGCGATGCTGCCGTTGTGCCCCAGCAGGTGAAACGGGACACCGGGCACGGTGGCGCCTGACAGCGTGAGATTGGGCGTCTCGATGATGGCGAGATACCAAAGGATCGGGGCCTCGAACTCGAGATGAGGATCATTGGCCAGTACGGGCTTCCCGGTTGCCGTGTGCTCGCCGGAAATCGCCCACACATTGGACGCCAGCCGCGGCTGCAGGATATCCGGCGTCGCTGCAAGCATGGCCTGCGCGGTTTCATCCCGGACGACGGTGGTCGGTGCGTCCGCGGGATAGGGAGGCCACAGCGTCCGCAGGCGTTCGGCCGGCAACCTTGCCGCCACGCGGGCCCGCAGGAGATCCTCCTGCCAGTTGCCCGACAGCTGGAGGGCCATCAGACGGGCCCAGACGAGGCTGTCCGCAGGGCGCCACGGTTCGGGCCGATGTCGCAGCAGGACGAATTCGGGCGGCAAGGCACCGCCGTGGCCGTCGATCCATGCATTGACGCCTGCGGCGTAGGCGTCCAAGGCGGCCCTTGCCTCCGGCGTCATGTGCTCATACGAGCGTTCCGCGAGATCGTAAATGCCTAGTGTGCGGATGAAACGATCGGTTCCGAGAGACGAGGGGCCGAACATCTCGGACAAACGGCCGGCGCCCGCGCGCCGCTGCATCTCCATCTGCCAGAGGCGATCCTGCGCGTGGACGAACCCCAAGGCGAAATAGGCGTCGTGCTCGCTGGCCGCGACGATCCGCGGGATGCCATGGGCATCCCGCGTCACCGTCACGCGCTCGTCGAGCCCGGCGACCCTGAGCGTGCCGTCCACCTGCGGCAGGGAGCCGCGAAGCCACAGGAACCCGCCCGCCAGGGCGATCACCAGGAGCGCGACCGCGCCGCCCGCCGCCCGAAGAAATGTCATTCGCCCTCCGCCAAGGACTTAGGTCATGTTGATGATGACGGTCTTCTTGTGCGTGAAGTGCTCGAGCATTGCTTCCAGGCTCGCTTCCCGCCCCAGGCCCGAACTCTTCATTCCGCCGTAGGAGAGCATCGGCTGTACCACGAGGTTCTGGTTCACCTGGACGAAACCGGCCTCGAGGCGTCGGGTGGCGTCGAGAGCGGTGCGCAGGTCACGGGTCCAGATGGTCGCCGCGAGGCCGTACTCGCTGTCGTTGGCGCGTGCGATCGCCTCTTCGTAATCCTTGAACCGGAACACGCAGGCGACCGGGCCGAAAATCTCCTCGCGCGCCGGCCGGGCGTCCGGCGAGATGTCGGTGAAGATCACAGGCTGGACGAACAGGCCCTTGGTCAGCCGGGCGTCTGTGGGCATTGCCGAGCACGCATGGGCTTTCGCTCCAGGGCTCTCCAGCCCCATCCGGATGTAGGACCGCACCTTCTCGTATTGGTCGGGCGAGATGATCGTGCCGATATCGGTGCTCTCGTCCAGCGGGTCACCCATCTTCATGGCGTCCACCTTGGCCTTCAGGCGGGCGACGAACTCGTCATGGATGCTCTCATGGACGTAGATGCGCGACGAGGCCGTGCAGCTTTGGCCTTGGCGGGTGAAGCGCATGCCGATGATCGCGCCGCCAACCGCCCGGTCGATGTCGGCATCGCCCATGACGATCATCGGGCTCTTGCCGCCAAGCTCCAGCGTTACGGGAATTAGCTTCTCGGCGGCGGTCTTGTAGACGATGCGGCCGGTTTCGACCGAGCCCGTAAAGGTCACCTTGCCGACCTTGGGATGCGCGACCAACGGGGCGCCGCATTCCGGTCCGAAGCCGGACAGGATGTTCACAAGTCCCGGTGGGAGGACCTGGTTGATGAGTTGGATGACCCGCAGCGCGGTGAGGGGAGCCTCTTCCGCCGACTTGATGACCACGGCATTGCCGGCCACCAATGCCGGTGCGATCTTCAGCGCCATCAGAAGGAGCGGCACGTTCCAGGGAATGATGGCGCCGACCACGCCAATCGGCTCGCGGACGGTCATCGTCAGCATGTCGGGATTGAAGGGCACCGTCTCACCCTTCAGCTCGGAGGCCAGGCCACCGTAATAGACGAACATGTCGGCGAGCACCGAGGCCTCGACTCGGCTCTCGGTGCGAAGGGCTTTTCCCGTCTCCAACGCCACGAGACGGCCCAGTTCCTCGACGTGGTCGCTAAGCAGGCGGCCGCATTCGGCCACCAGCTTGCCCCGCTGCCGCGCCACCATCTTGGCCCAGGCCGGCTGTGCCTTGGCAGCGGCGGCGACGGCCACGTCGACGTCGTCCGCATCACCGTAGGCAGCCTTTGCCACGACGTCGGCGGTAGCCGGATTGATGACGTCGAACGTCCGCCCCGAACGCGCCGGCGTCAGGCTCCCGCCAATGAAGTGAAAACCCGACAGGGTCGATGCCAAATCCGCCGGGTTGGTATTCGGCTGCAGCCTTTCGCTCATGGTTCCTCCAATGCTTACACGTCTTTTTTTATCCAATTAGTGAACTCACGCGGGAGGAAAACATCTCCCTGAGCACATTTTTTTGCACCTTGCCCATTGCGTTTCGCGGCAACTCCTCGACGAAGTGAACAGTCTTCGGAACCTTGTAGTTGGCGATGCGGGTCTTCACCTCCGCAATCACCGCCGCTTCCGTCACGTCGGTCCGCCCCGGGAGGCGTTTCACCACGGCGGTGACCGCCTCTCCGAAATCCGGATGCGGGACTCCGATCACCGCCGATTCGACCACGCCGTCGATGCGGTCGACGACGCTCTCCACCTCCTTGGGATAAACGTTGTAACCACCGCTGATGATCAAATCCTTGGCGCGCCCGACGATATGCACATAACCGTCGGCGTCGATCTTGCCGACGTCACCGGTCTTGAACCAGCCATCGGCGGTGAAATCCTCGCCGGTTTTTTCGGGCATTCGCCAGTAGCCGGAGAACACGTTCTCCCCCTTGACCTGTAAAACCCCGACGCCGTCGGTACCCAGCACGTTCCCATCGTCCCCAACCGCGCGAACCGACACTCCGGGCAGCGGAAAGCCAACCGTTCCGGGGCGCCGCTCGCCGGTCAGGGGATTCGATGTGTTCATGCCGGTCTCGGTCATCCCGTAGCGCTCCAGGATTGAGAAGCCGGTCCGCTCCTCGAAGGCGCGGAAGGTTTCTTCGAGCAACGGCGCGGAACCGGAGACGAACAGCCGCATGTGCCGGCAAGCATCGCGGGTTAGGCGAGGCGAGGCGAGCAGGCGCGTATAGAACGTGGGCACCCCCATGAAGGTCGTGGCGCGGGAAAGCAACTCGAGCACCCGGTCGCCGTCGAACCTTGCGAGCCACAGCATCCGCGCGCCGGCGAGAAGGGTGGTGTTGCAGGCGACGAACAGCCCGTGGGCGTGAAAGATCGGCAAGGCGTGCAGCAGCACGTCGCCTGCCGTGATGCCCCAATAGGAGACCAGGGCGAGCGCATTGGCGGAGAGGTTCCGGTGGGTAAGCATGGCGCCTTTCGGGCGGCCCGTCGTGCCGGAGGTATAGAGGATACAGGCCACGTCGTCCGCGGCGCAGTCGACCGTCGAGAAGTCCGCCGGCACCGCCTGGGCGGCCTCGGCGAACGAGCCGCGGCCATCCCCATCCATGGTCAGCACGTTGAGGCAACCATGTGCAGCGGCGATGTCTTTGGTCGTGGTTTCGACTTCGGGGCGGCAGACGAGCAGTCGCGGTTCGGCGTTTCCGACAAGATAGTCGACCTCGTCTGGCTGGTAGGCGGTGTTCATCGGGAGGAAGATGAACCCGCCCCTTAGGCAGGCCAGATAAAGGAACATCGCCTGCGGCGACTTGTCAGTCTGCACCGCGACGCGATCGCCCTTCGCCAACCCGAGTTCCGACATCAAGCGGGCGTAGCGCGCAGTGAGGGCGTCAAGGTCGCGCCAGGAATAGGCCGCTCCACCATCCGTTTCGATGAGGATGCGGGAGGGATCTGCCGGGAAGCGGCTCTCGATCAGGGCGTACAAAGATTGATTCATGTCTGCTCTGGCTGGTGTGGCGGGCAGGTATAGGCGATTCGGCGGCGTGGGCCGCGGCGGGATCGTATTCGATTATACACCGGTCGCCTGCCGATTGAAGATGCCCTGGCAAACCGGAAGGCACCGGTTCCCTCGATTACTCTCCCAGCGCGGCGCCTTCGCGGCGGGGATCGGCGGCTCCGAACAAGACGCCGCCGCGAAGGACGACGACGTGAAGCCCACTCGTCATCGGATGAACCGTCGTCTCATGGCCCATAAGCGCCAAGGCCTGCGCCAGTTGCGCGGCCGGGGTGGCGGCCTCTAGTTCGGTGACCCCGTTGCGGTTGACCACATGGGGCAGGGAAACCGCGTCCTGCGCTCCGAGTTGGTGGTCGAGCAGGGCAACGAGGGTCTGGACGACGTGGCCAATGATCGCCGGCCCTCCGGCAGACCCCAGCACCGCAACAAGGCCCCCGTTCGGATTGAAAACCATGGTCGGCGCCATCGAGGAGCGGGGCCTCTTGCGGGGCTCGACCCGGTTGGCCACGGGACGGTCCTCATCGGTCGGCCGAAACGAGAAGTCCGTCAACTGGTTGTTCAGAAGGTAGCCGTCGACCATCAGCCGGGAGCCGAAGGCGCTTTCGATGGAACTCGTCAGCGCAACCGCGTTGCCTCCGGCATCGACGATGGAGAGATGGGTCGTGGACGGCGGTTCCTCAGCGCTCGAATCGCCCCATCGCCCTTGGCGCCAGGGCGGATCTCCGGCCGCCGCCTGCCCCATGCTCCGTCGCGGGTCTATTTGCTGCCGCCTCGCTTGCAGGTAGCCCGGATCGAGAAGCCCTTCCGCCGGTACCGGCACGAAATCCGGATCGGCGACATAGCGAGCCCGATCGGCGAACGCCAATTTGCCCGCTTCTGCCAGCAGATGCGCCAACTCTGCGGAGACCGGCGGCAGCGCGGCCAGATCGAAAGGCGCCAAATACGCCAGCATTTGGAGAACGGCGATACCTCCCGAACTTGGCGGCCCCACACCACAAACCAAATAGAGGCGGTAGGGACCGCAGACCGGAGGCCTTTCGAGCGCCTCATAGTTCCGCATGTCGGCCAGAGACAGATCGCCCGGCGCGATCGAAGCGGCCCGAACCGCCTTCACCGCGCTTTTCGCAAGTTCGCCATCATAAAAGGAGTCCGCTCCCTCGGTCGCCAAAGTGCGCATGACCGATGCCAGCGGCCGGTTCACAATTTTGCTGCCGGGTTGAGGCGGGGCGCCGTCGGCGCCGTAGAAAAAGCTTCGGGACGGTTCGAGGCGGCGGAGATGCTCGTCCCTGGCGAGAAGGTGATGGAGGCGGTTGGTCACAGGAAAGCCGCCTTCGGCGAGCTCGATGGCCGGCTGAAACAAGCTCACCCACGCAAGCCTGCCGTGACGCCGGTGCGCCTGGCCGAGCATGCGGACCAGCCCCGGCACCCCCACGGACCGCCCCCCGACGACGGCCTCGTAGAACGGGATCGGGCGGCCTTGCCGATCGAGGAACCGGTCCGACGCGGCCGCCGCCGGCGCGGTTTCCCGTCCGTCGTAGGCGTGGAGCACACGCCGGGCCGCATCCCAATACAGCAGGAAGCCCCCGCCACCGATGCCCGACGACTGCGGCTCCACCACGTTGAGCACCATCTGGGCCGCAATTGCGGCATCGAGAGCGTTGCCTCCCCGTCGCAGGACGTCGAGTGCGGCTTGGGAGGCGAGGGGATCGGCCGTCACCACCATATGGTGCGACCCGCGCGCCTCGATCTTGGCGGACAGTCCGGACTGCGGTTCGGGCGGCGGACGCCCGCCTGTGTCCGCCAGAGCCTGACCGCCGGCCACCAAGCAGGTTAGGGCTAGCACCTTCAGGAGGGGCAGGCAGGACCGTCCGCGTGACACCCGTTTCTCTCTCCCAACCGCGACGCCGCCGGAACGCGGCTGGTTAGGCCTTCAGGAGCCTTGCCGCCTCCTGCGCCGCGTAGGTCAATATGCCGTCCGCCCCCGCGCGTTTGAAGGCCATGAGACTCTCGAGGACGACGCTGTCGTTATCGAGCCAGCCGTTGGCGGCGGCCGCCTTGAGCATGGCGTATTCGCCACTGACCTGATAAGCGAAGGTGGGAACCCCGAAGGTTTCCTTTACGCGTCGCACGATGTCGAGATAGGGCAGGCCGGGCTTGACCATGACCATGTCCGCCCCCTCCTGAAGATCGAGGGCGACTTCGCGCAACGCCTCCTCGGTGTTCGCGGGATCCATTTGATAGGTCCGCTTGTCGCTCTTGCCCAGCGCGGCCTTGGACCCCACGGCGTCGCGGAACGGCCCGTAGAAGGCCGAGGCGAATTTCGCCGAATAGGCCAGAATTTGGACACGCTGGAAACCGGCAGCGTCGAGAGCGTCGCGGATGGCTCCGATGCGCCCATCCATCATGTCGGAGGGCGCGATCACATCGCATCCCGCCTCGGCCTGGACCACGGCCTGCCGGCACAGCACCTCGATGGTGCGGTCGTTGTCGACGTGGCCCTCGATCACCAAACCATCCTGGCCGTCGCTGTTGAAGGGATCGAGGGCGACGTCGCAGATGACGCCGATGCCCGGATGGGCCTTCTTGACCGCGCGAACGGTCCGGCAGATTAGGTTCTCTGGGTTGCAAGCCTCGCGGGCGTCCGGCGTCTTAAGGGCCGGGTCAATATTGGGAAACAGGGCCACGGCCGGAATTCCGAGATCGCCGGCCTTTCCCACTTCTGCCACCAAGCGGTCGATCGAGTGCCGTTGGACACCCGGCATAGAAGCCACGTCGACGGAAATTCCGCCGCCCTCGACGACGAACGCCGGCCAGATCAGGTCGTTTACTGAAAGACTGGTTTCGGCCACCAGGCGACGGGACCAGTCGGCGCCGCGGTTGCGGCGCATGCGGGTGCGTGGAAACGCACCCGCTGCGGCTATACGTGACACGGTGTTACGCGGCCTCCAGGGCCTGTGTGAGGTCGGCGAGAATGTCCTCGATATGCTCGATGCCGATCGAGAGACGAACGTAGCCCTCGGACACGCCGGACGCCAACCGATCTTCCGGCGACAACTGCGAATGCGTGGTGGTCGCCGGGTGAATGGCCAAGCTGCGCGCGTCGCCGATATTGGCGACGTGATAGAACATCTTAAGCGAATCGATGAACTTGCGTCCGGCCTCGATGCCGTCCTTGAGTTCGAACCCGAGCAGGCTGCCATAGCCGCCTTTCATCACGGCATCGGCGCGGCGGCGCATTTCGCCGCTCTGCAGGCCCGGGAAGATGACACGGGCGACCTTCGGATGGCCGCTCAGATACTCGGCCACCTGCATGGCGTTGCTGCAGTGGACCCGCATGCGCAACGGTGCGGTCTCCAGTCCCTGGATGAACTGGAAGGCGTTGAACGGGCTCATCGCCGCGCCGACGTCGCGCAGCAGGATGACACGGGCGCGGATGATGTAGGCGATCGGTCCGAGCGGCTTCACGGCCTCGGTCCAGATGGCGCCGTGATAGCTGGGATCGGGCTGGGTAAGCAGGGGGAACCGCTGGGCGTGCTTTTCCCAGGGGAAGCGCCCGCTGTCAACGATCAGGCCGCCGATCGAGGTGCCGTGGCCGCCGATGTACTTGGTGGTCGAATACATCACGATGTGGGCGCCGTGCTCGATCGGCTTGCAGATGATCGGCGCCGCCGTGTTGTCCATGATCAGCGGCACGCCCATCTCGTCGCCGATGGTCGCGACCTCGCGGATGGGGAACACGTTCAGCTTCGGGTTGGGCAGCGTTTCCGCGTAGTAGCAGCGCGTGCGCTCGTCGGTCATCCGACGGAAACTCTCGGGATCCTCGGGGTCGGCGAAACGCACCTCGACGCCCATCTGCCGCATCGTGTTGGCAAACAGGTTCCAGGTTCCACCGTACAGATGGGTCGAGCTTACGAAATTGTCGCCGGCCTGGCAGAGATTGAGCACCGAAAAGGCGCTGGCAGCCTGGCCGGATGCAACCGCGAGGCCCGCCACGCCCCCTTCAAGGGCCGCGATCCGCTGCTCGAGCACGTCGCAGGTCGGATTCATGATGCGGGTGTAGATGTTCCCCAACTCGCTCAACGCAAAGAGATTGGCGGCGTGGGCGGTGTCCCGAAACTGATACGACGTCGTCTGATAAATCGGCACCGCTACCGAACCGGTCGCGGGATCGCTTCGGTAACCGGCATGCAGAGCGAGCGTCTCTGGATGTTTGCTGTTGATGGTCATCGGACTTGTTCCTCTCCGGTTATTGGCGCGGACGAACCTCCCAGGCTACAAGCTCATTGGCGCTCGCAGCCCGTACATTGCTAGCCGTATTCGGAACGGGGGACAAGCCCATGGCGCGCAATTTTCGTCGTATGCCGAAGGAACCGAAATCTAAAGGAATGTGAATTCGGTATGTAGAATGTTTGCGGAACCGCCAAAGACCTCCGCCGCGGTTGCCGTTTCCGGTAAGCCGGTTATCATGCCGGCACTCTAGGGAGGGCGCGGATGGATTTCGATTTGTCCGAGGAACAACGGGCGTTCCAGGATGTGGCGCGCGATTTCGCGGCCAACGAGATGGCCCCCCATGCCGCCGAATGGGATGAGAAACACCTTTTCCCGGTCGAGGCGCTCCGCAAGGCGGCGGCATTGGGATTCGCCGGCATCTACGTGCGGGACGACGTCGGGGGGGCGGGGCTTTCGCGGCTTGATGCCGCACTCGTATTCGAGGAACTGGCGACGGCCTGCCCGTCGACGGCCGCCTATCTGTCGATCCATAACATGGCGGCCTGGATGATCGACCGCTTCGGCGACGACGACCAGCGCCAGCGCTGGTTGCCGGCGCTCACCCGGATGGACACCTTCGCCAGCTACTGTCTGACAGAGCCTGGCGCCGGCTCGGACGCCGCCGGCCTGAAGACTCGCGCCGATAGGCAGGGCGGCCACTACGTGCTCAACGGTGCCAAGGCGTTCATCTCCGGCGGTGGCCGCAGCGACGTCTACGTGGTCATGGTCCGAACCGGCGAGCCTGGGCCGCGCGGAATTTCGACGGTCGTCGTCGAGAACGGAACCGCCGGACTGAGCTTCGGAAAGCAGGAAAAGAAGATGGGCTGGCACAGCCAGCCGACCGCCATGGTGATCTTCGAGGATTGCAGGGTGCCGGTGGCCAATCGCCTGGGGGCGGAAGGCGAGGGGTTCAAAATCGCCATGATGGGCCTCGATGGCGGGCGGCTCAACATCGGCGCCTGTTCGCTGGGGGGCGCGCGGGCAGGCCTTGAAGCCAGCCGCGCCCACATGAACATGCGCGAGCAGTTCGGGCGCAAACTCGCGGAATTTCAGGGGCTGCAGTTTCGCCTGGCCGACATGGCCACCGAACTCGAGGCGGCCCGGCTCTTGCTGCACCGCGCGGCGGCCATGCTCGACGCCGGGCATCCGGAAGCCACCGTCCAATGCGCAATGGCGAAACGACTGGCGACCGACGTTGGTTTTCGGGTCTGCAACGATGCACTGCAGTTGCACGGAGGCTACGGGTATACTCAGGATTATCCAATCGAGCGGCTGCTCCGTGACCTTCGGGTCCATCAGATCCTCGAAGGAACCAACGAGATCATGCGGGTGATCATCGCCCGCCACTTGCTGAAAGAGTAGGGGGATGGAAGACGAGATCATCTTCGAAGTGCGTCACGGGATCGGCAAGATCCTGCTGAACCGGCCCCAAGCCCTCAATGCTTTAACCTTCAGTCAGATCAGGGCGATGGATCGCCAACTGCGCGCCTGGGCCGAGGACCGCTCCGTCCGTGCCGTCACGATCGAGGGTGCGGGCGAGAAGGCCTTCTGCGCCGGCGGGGATATCCGGGCGATCTACGAAAGCAGGCAGCGCGAAGAATTCGGCGCGCTGGCCGATTTCTATCGCGAAGAGTACATACTTAACCATTTCATCAAGACGTTCCCCAAACCATACATTGCTTTGATCGACGGCATCGTCATGGGGGGTGGAGTAGGGGTGTCCATTCACGGCTCGCACCGCATCGCCACCGAACGCACCCTGTTTGCCATGCCGGAAACCGGCATCGGATTGTTTCCCGATGTGGGCGGCACCTACTTTCTTTCCCGCTGCCCCGGGCAGATCGGTATGTATCTAGGCCTCACCGGCGCGCGCCTGAAGGCCGCGGACTCCCTCTATGCGGAGCTCGCGACACATCACGTTCCGACCCAGCGGCTTCCCGAAATCGAGCAGGCCCTCTGGCTCGAAGACGTCGAATCAGAACTTTATGCAACCGTGTCCTGCATTCTTGACGCCTATCACGAGGACCCCGGGCCTGCGCCGTTGGCGGAACACCGCGAAGCGATCGACCGGTGCTTCGGCGAGCCATCGCTCGATGCAATTTTCCAGGCGCTGGCGGAGGAGGGGACGACGTGGGCCGACGAGGTGCTCGCTGGCCTGCGCACCAAATCGCCGACCAGCCTGCTCGTCACTTTCAAGCAGATCCGCCTGGGTGCGAAATTGGACTTCGAGCAGGCCATGCGCATCGAGTATCGGCTGTCCCAGCGTTTCATGGCCGGGCACGATTTCTTTGAAGGGGTGAGGGCCGTCATCATAGACAAGGACCAGAAGCCGCGTTGGCGGCCGGCGAGCCTCGACGAATTGAGCACCGAGGACATCGATGCCTATTTCGCCCCTCTTCAAGACGGACACGAACTCGTCCTGGGTTGATCAATCAGGAAGGAAATGGGAGGAACCATGGCGACCATCGGGTTTATCGGGCTCGGCAAGATGGGCGGGCCCATGATGCTGAACCTGGTCAAGGCCGGACATACGGTCAAGGCTTTCGACGTGGTGCCTGCGGCGCTCGATGAGGCGAAACAGGCGGGCGCGACCGTGGCGGCCGAGGCCGCGGATGCCGCGCGGCGAGTGGACGCGGTGGTCACCATGCTGCCCGCCGGACAGCATGTCCGCGAAGTCTATCTCGGCGAGCGGGGCGTCATCGCCGCCGCCGCCCCCGGCACACTGCTTATCGACAGTTCGACGATCGACGTCGACACCGCGCGGGCGGTGAGCGCGGCCGCCGGGAAGAGCGGCCTGCACATGGTCGACGCGCCGGTTTCGGGTGGAGTCGGTGGCGCCGCCGCGGGTACGCTCACCTTTATGGTCGGCGGCGAACCGGCGGCGTTCGCACGCGCCGAACCGATTCTGCAGGCGATGGGCAAGGCCGTCATCCACACCGGCGGGCCGGGCACCGGCCAGGCCGCGAAAATCTGCAACAACATGCTGCTGGGGATCTCGATGATAGGCGTTTGCGAGGCTTTCGCGCTGGCGCGTCGCCTCGGGCTGGAGGAGCAGCGGTTGTTCGACGTGAGTTCGAAATCCTCGGGGCAGTGCTGGTCGCTTACCAGCTACTGCCCGGTACCCGGCCCGGTTCCCTCGTCGCCGGCAAATCGCGATCACCAACCGGGGTTCACCGCAAGCATGATGCTCAAGGACCTGCGTCTTGCCCAGCAGGCGGCGCAGTCGGCCGGAGCGGCGACGCCGCTAGGCGCCGCCGCCGAGTCGCTGTACGGCATCTTCTGCAACTCCGGAAAAGGGGAACTCGACTTTTCCGGAATCATCCGGTTGCTGGAGGGCAACTAGGATTCATGACCGCCCGGCGCGCCCTAGACGAAGTGATTTACGAGTTCGTCAGGGTGGGCGCCTACGTCAAGGTCACCGCGGTCGACCCGGCTACGGGCGTGGAAACATCGATCGTTGGTTCGCCGCGGGCCGGCGAAAGGGCGTTGAAGGAAACCGCCCTTCGCAAACTTCTGTACGTCCTCAACCGGTCGCCCTAACGGGCGCCGCGGGCCCTGCGTCCGCGTTTTTCCTCGACACCGCCGTTCTTGCGTCCGAGACCGATCTTCTTCGCGAAATCGGAGCGTTGCGCCGCGTAGTTGGGGGCGACCATCGGGTAGTCGGGCGGAAGACCCCACTTGGC
Organism: Rhodospirillales bacterium; assembly: GCA_019455065.1. Classification (GTDB taxonomy): domain Bacteria; phylum Pseudomonadota; class Alphaproteobacteria; order Rhodospirillales; family Magnetospirillaceae; genus JACFNC01. The sequence continues at coordinate 348,869 of JACFNC010000001.1, read as the reverse complement.
CCGGTATTCATCGGGCGTCATATTATAGGTGGTCCGCAAGTGACGCTTGAGCATCTTGAGCTTCTTGCCGTCCTCCAGACAGACGATGAAGTCGGGCGTAATGGACTTGCGCACCGGCACAGCAGGTCGCGGAGACTCCGACTTCGATTCCTGCGACCCGTTATCCAGCGAACTCAGAGAGTAGTAGACCGTTTGGATGACGTCCGGAATTTGCCCGGCGGGTAACGGGTTTTTGCTGACGTAGGCCGCAACTACATCAACAGCCATGCGGAGAATGTCGTCGCGGGAGGTCTTTTCTACGGTTTCTTGACTCATTGTGGTTTCATTCCACGATTTCGGGATATCTGCGCCATCTAGTGCATGCTTGGACTTCCATGTCAATTCAGAAACTTACATGAAGAGTATTCATTGCTTCTGGATTTGGGTGTGGACAATAAAAACATGCAGCAAAGGTTTTGACGGTCCGTATTTTCACAGAAACCGAACAATCTTTCGCCCGGCGGTGAACGCATGATGCGTGGCCCGGCGTAACCTCCTTGGGCGATCCGGATGCGGCGTTTCTCCGATTCGCGCCGGCCTCAGACCTAAGCGACTTGATTTACGAAAAGCAACTGCGAGGGCTTGTGGCGCATTGGCAACCCGGTCCGACATATGGTACTACACGCGTCAATCGCAGAGCACCGGACACGATGATCGGCCATGTCGCAGACCATTGCAGTCGCCGCCGACCATGGCGGTTTCGAACTCAAAACCATACTGAAGGAAGAGCTTGTCGCCCGCGGGTGTTCCGTGGTCGATCTTGGAACCGACGGGCCTGGGTCGGTGGATTATCCCGATTTCGCCGCGGCGATGGCCATGGCCATTCGCGACAAGACGGCCGAGATGGGAATCTTGATCTGCGGAACCGGCATCGGCATCAGCATCGCTGCCAACCGTTTTCCCGAAGTGCGGGCCGCGCTGGTCCATGACGCCTTCACCGCCCGCATGGCGCGGCTTCACAACGACGCCAACGTGCTCGTATTCGGTGGACGGACCATCGGGATCGAGGTCGCGAAGGATTGCTTGGGGGTCTTCCTCGACACCGAGTTCGAGGGCGGTCGGCACGCCCGTCGGGTGGCGAAGCTCAACCAACACTCATCACGCTAACGCAAGGATGCCGCATCGCATGACCTCTTCCTTCCAGGATTCCTTTTTCGGTGGCTCTTTGGCAGAGCGTGATGCCGATATCCAGGCCGCCATCCGCAAGGAGTTGAGCCGGCAACAGGGGCAGCTCGAGCTGATTGCGTCAGAAAATATCGTTTCCCGCGCGGTTCTCGAGGCCCAAGGGTCGGTTCTCACCAACAAGTATGCCGAGGGCTATCCCGGACGCCGTTATTATGGCGGCTGCGAATTCGTCGACATTGCCGAGCAGCTGGCCATGGACCGCGCCAAGGAGTTGTTCGGCTGCGAGTACGTGAACGTCCAGCCGCATGCGGGCGCACAGGCGAACGAGGCGGTGTTCCTGGCGCTTCTCCAACCCGGGGACACCATCATGGGCATGGCCCTGTCTTCGGGCGGCCATCTTACGCACGGCGCCGGTCCGAACATCACCGGCAAGTGGTTCACCGCCGTGCAGTACGGGGTGAGGCGCGAGGATTCGCTGATCGATTTCGCCGAGGTTGAACGGTTGGCACGCGAGCACAAGCCGCGCCTGATCATCGCCGGGGGATCGGCCTATCCGCGTATAATCGATTTCGCCCGGTTCCGCGCCATCGCCGATTCGGTCGGCGCATACTTCATGGTCGACATGGCCCACTTCGCGGGGCTTGTCGCCGGTGGCGTGCATCCCAGCCCGATTCCGCACGCCCATGTCATCACGACCACCACCCACAAGACCTTGCGCGGCCCCCGCGGCGGGATGATCCTGACCAACGACGCCGAACTGGCCAAGAAAATCAACTCGGCCGTCTTTCCGGGATTGCAGGGCGGCCCGCTGATGCACGTGATCGCGGCCAAGGCGGTAGCCTTCGGCGAGGCGCTTTCCGCCGATTACAAGACCTATGCGGCGGCTGTGCAGGCAAATGCCCGCACGCTCGCGGCCACGCTCGTCGAGCGCGGCCTCGCAATCGTGTCCGGGGGCACCGACACCCATCTCATGCTCGTCGACCTGCGCCCCAAGAAGCTGACCGGGAATATTGCAGAAATGAGCCTGGAAAGGGCCGGAATCACCTGTAACAAGAACGGCATTCCGTTCGACCCCGAGAAGCCGACCGTGACGTCCGGCATTCGCCTGGGCACGCCCGCGACCACCACGCGAGGCCTCGGAGCCGAGGAGTTCCGTTTGGTGGGCAACCTCATTGGCGACGTTCTCGATGGTCTGGCGGCAAACCCGGACGACAATTCGAAAGCGGAGCGGGCGGTGCGCGACAGGGTCGAGGAGTTGTGCCGGCGCTTCCCGATTTACACCGGCGCCTGACGGGGCGGTTAACGGGGGAGGGGGAGGATGCGCTGTCCATTTTGCGGCAATGACGACACGCAGGTGAAGGACTCACGTCCAACCGATGACAACGCGGCCATCCGCCGTCGCCGTTCGTGCCCGGCTTGTGGCTCGCGCTTCACCACGTTTGAGCGGGTGCAACTCCGCGAACTGATCGTGGTGAAGAAGAACGGCCAGCGGGTTCCCTTCGACCGCGACAAGCTGGCGCGTTCGATCGCCATCGCCGTGCGCAAGCGGCCGATAGACCCCGACCGCGTGGATCGAATCGTCAATGGCATCCAGCGTCGCCTCGAAAGTTCGGGCGAGATCGAGATCAGCTCCGACCTGATCGGCGAAATGGTCATGGATGCCCTGGCCAATCTCGACCCGGTGGCGTATGTGCGGTTCGCCTCGGTCTACCGGAATTTCCGCGAGGCCAAGGATTTCGAGGATTTCGTGGGTAAGCTGGGTGGCGACAACGGCTGACCACTTCGACCGTCAGCACATGACTGCCGCCTTGGGATTGGCCCGAAGGGGCCTAGGCGACGTTTGGCCAAACCCGGCGGTCGGCTGCATCATCGTGCGCGATGGACGCGTCGTCGGGCGCGGCTGGACACAGCCGGGCGGAAGGCCGCATGCAGAGCCAGAGGCGCTCGCGCGGGCGGGCGATGCGGCCCGCGGCGGCACCGCCTATGTCACCCTTGAGCCTTGCGCCCATCATGGAAAGACCCCGCCTTGCGTCGAGTCCCTGCTGGCTGCGGGGATTGCTCGGGTCGTCGCTGCGGCGGTGGATCCCGACGCGCGCGTTGCCGGCAAGGGCCTTGATCGCCTCCGCGAGGCGGGCGTCGAGGTGTCCGTCGGATTGCTCGGCAAGGAGGCGGCCGAATTAAACGCCGGCTTTTTTCAACGCACCCTCGTCGGACGGCCGCTGGTGACCCTGAAGACGGCCACCACCTTGGACGGGCGGATCGCCACGCACGCGGGCGAAAGCCGTTGGATCACCGGGGATGGGGCTCGGCAAGCCGCCCATCGTCTGCGCGCCGAGAGCGATGCGATTATGGTGGGGGTCGGCACGGCGGTCGCCGACGACCCGGAACTTACCTGTCGTTTGCCCGGTCTGACAGCAAGATCCCCGGTGCGTTTGGTGGTCGACGGCCATCTTCGGCTGCCCCTGACGAGCAGACTGGTCGCCGCCGCACGCCAGATACCGACCTGGCTGCTTACTCTCGCCGATGCCGATCCCTTGCGACGCGAGGCGTTTCAATCCTGCGGTGTCGAGTTGATCGACGTCACCGCGGATCACGATGGGAACCCCGACTTGGAAATGGCTCTTCGCAGGCTCGGGGAGCGGGGACTGACCCGCGTGCTGGTGGAGGGGGGCAGCCACTTGGCCGCCAGCCTCTTGCGCCGGGACTTGGTTGATCGGCTCGCGTGGTTTCGCGCGCCACGGATGTTCGGCGGCGACGGCCTGCCGACCGCGATGCCGTTCGGCGTCAACCGGCTTTCCGACGCGCCAACCTTTGTCAGAACCAGTGTGAGAGAGACCGCCTCGGACCTGATGGAAACCTACAGGCGTGCATAGGGGAAGATATGTTTACCGGAATTATAACGGACTTGGGGAAAGTTCTTAAGGTATCGCGTGAAGATGGGGCCCGCTTCGAGATTGGCACGCGCTATGATATGGAGACGGTGGCGATCGGCGCCTCCATCGCCTGCAACGGGGTTTGTCTGACGGTGGTCGAGAAGGGGGCGGGATGGTTCGCGGTCGACGCCTCTCGAGAGACGCTCTCGAAGACCACCCTGGCGGGATGGCGCCCGGGCACCGCGGTCAATCTCGAGCGCGCGCTGAAGATCGGCGATGAGTTGGGCGGACACATCGTTTCCGGGCACGTCGACGGGATTGCCGCGGTCACCGACGTTCGACCGGACGGGGAATCGCTGCGCTTCACGTTCCGGGCGCCTGTGGACCTCGAGCGGTTCGTGGCCCCGAAGGGCTCGGTGGCGCTGGACGGCGTGTCGCTGACCGTAAACGAGGTCGAGGGTCCACTCTTCGGGGTGAACGTCATTCCGCACACCCGGAAGGAAACAACCTTCGGCACGCTTGTGGCCGGAAGTTCGGTGAATATGGAAATCGACATGTTGGCGCGGTATGTTGCGCGCCTGATTTCAAAGGATTGACCGTGTCTCAGTTCCACCAGTACCTGTCGACGATCGAAGAGATCATCGAAGAGGCGCGCAACGGCCGGATGTTCATCCTGGTCGACGACGAGGATCGGGAAAACGAGGGGGACCTCGTCATTCCGGCGCAAATGGCCACCCCCGAGGTCATCAACTTCATGGCCAAGCACGGCCGTGGGCTGATCTGCCTCTCGTTGTCGCGCCAGCGCGTCGAGCAACTCGAACTGCCGCTGATGTCGCGGGAAAACGCCACCCGCCATCATACCGCTTTCACGGTCAGCATCGAGGCCCGGGAAGGGGTTACCACGGGAATCTCGGCGTCGGATCGCGCCCGTACGGTCGCTGTCGCCATCGATCCGTCGAAGGGCAAGACCGACATCGTCACGCCTGGTCACGTGTTCCCGCTGGTCGCCCGTGACGGCGGAGTGCTGGTTAGAGCCGGGCACACCGAGGCGGCCGTGGACCTCGCCCGTCTGGCGGGGCTGAACCCGTCAGGGGTGATCTGCGAGATCATGAACGACGACGGCACCATGGCGCGCATGCCGGATCTGGTTAAGTTCGCGCAGTTCCATGGGTTGAAGATTGCCACGATCGCGGACCTCATCGCCTACCGTCGGCGTCATGACAAGATCATCCGGCGTACCATCGAGACCCCGTTCAACTCGCGATATGGGGGCGCATGGCGAATGCTGGTGTATGTCAACACCGTCGCCTATGCCGAGCATATCGCCTTGGTGAAAGGCGATCTCGCTGGCGATGGCCCTGTGCTGGTGCGCGTGCATGCGCTCAACGTACTCGACGACGTGCTGGGCGACGCCGACAGCGTCAGAACGGGCGCGCTGCACACCTCGATGCGAATGATCGCGGAGCATGGCCGGGGCGCGGTCGTGTTGATCCGCGAACCCCGCCCGACCAGCCTGACCGACCGTGTTCGCGCGCGCATCGAGGAGCGGCCCGCCGGCGGCGAACTGCGTGATTACGGCGTGGGCGCCCAGATACTCCTCGACCTCGGGGTCAAGGAGATGATTCTGCTGTCGAACACCAAGCGCACCATCGTCGGGCTCGATGGCTACGGACTGACGGTGGTCGGGCAGCAACCGATCCCCGCCCCGGAGGAGGACCTGTGAGGCCGCCGCGAGTCCTCGTCATCGAGGCACGATTTTACGATCATATTGCGGACGGACTCCTGAATGGGGCCGTGGCGGCCCTCGCGGCGGCCGGCGCCGATCATCACCGTATGACCGTCCCCGGAATCCTCGAACTTCCCGTGGCGCTTCGTTTCGCCCTCGATTCCCAGGCGGCAGGGGCAGTGGGCTATGACGGATACGTCGTCCTCGGCTGCGCCATTCGAGGGGAGACAGATCACTACGCCCACGTCTGCCATGAGGCTATGCGCGGGATTCAAGATCTGGCGCTGGCCAACTCCCTTGCCATTGGAAATGGTGTTCTTACAGTCCACAACGAAAAGCAGGCGCTCGACCGCAGCGAACCCGAACGCAAGAACATCGGGGGCCTGGCGGCGCGAGCTTGCCTGCGGATGATCGCGCTCAAACGGGAATTGGCCGCCAAGGCATGACCGACAGCAGTGGCCCGAGACGATCGGCCGCAAGCCGGCGCCGCAGCGCGGCGCGGCTGGCAGCCGTGCAGGCTCTCTACGAGATCGAGTTGTCCGCCGCGCCAGCAGACGCGGTGGTGCGCGATTTCGTCCAAAACAGGATGGCCGCGCCCCGTGGCCGCGTCGATGAAGAGGGCGCGGGAGAGGGAGCGATCGCCGGCGCGGACACCGGCCTTTTCACCCGCGTCGTTCGGGGAAGTCTGGAAAAGCGTCGGGAGTTGGACGAAATGATCCAGGGAGCGCTCAGCAAAGGATGGACGATGGAGCGCCTGGAGGCGGTGCTACGGAACATCCTGAGAGCCGGAGCCTTCGAACTCGCCGCCGAAACGAACGTGCCCCCAAAAGTTGCCATCTCGGAATACGTGGACGTGGCCCACGCGTTCTATTCTGGACCGGAACCGGGCATGGTGAACGCCGTTCTCGACAAAATCGCGCATGTCGTGCGCCCGACCGAATTCGATCATGGCCGCTCCCTCCCTTGACGAATTCGCGCTGATCGCTGAGTACTTCGCTCCACTCGCGGCAAACTTCCCCGGCGCCCTCCGCTTGCGGGATGATGCGGCCCTGGTTGACGTTCCCGAGGGGCAACGTGTCGTTGTGACCACAGATGCCTTGGTGGCCGGAGTTCACTTCTTTCCGGACGATCCCCCCGGTTCGATCGCGCGAAAGGCTCTGCGGGTGAACATCTCGGACGTGGCTGCGATGGGCGGCAGGCCTACCGCGATCCTGTTGGCGGCGTGCTTCCCGGACGACGTGACGGATCCCTGGTTGAGAGAATTCGCCGCAGGTCTGGCTGAAGACTGCCGCGAATATGGGATCAGCCTGATAGGCGGTGACACGGTCGCCACGCCCGGCCCTCTGTCCCTGACCGTGACTGCCCTCGGTCTCGTAGCCGCAGGCCGCGAATTGCGCAGGGATCGAGCCCGGGTCGGGGATCGGGTATATGTCTCGGGGAGCATCGGCGATGCCGCGCTGGGCCTCGAGGTTCTGAAAGGCGGGCTCGCATTGCCGCAGGCGGCGGCGGACCCTCTCGTCGCGAGATACCGCCTCCCGCAGCCGAGGCTCGCTCTCGGTTGGCGGCTGGCCGGACTCGCGCACGCGGCCATGGACGTGTCCGATGGGCTCTACTCCGATCTCGGCCATATTTGCAGGGCCTCTGGCCTTGGTGCGACCATCGATGCGGACCGGATACCGCTGTCCGCGGCGGCGAGAATGGCCATTCGGGAACGGCCGGATTTGATGACCCTCGTTCTTTCGGGAGGGGACGATTACGAGCTTCTCTTCACCGCCCCGGCGACGGCGGACCCAATAATCTCCACCCTGGCGGGTCAACTTGGCCTCGAGTTGACCCCCATAGGATCGATCATCGAGACGGAAGGGCTTTCCGTCGTCAATCTGCCCAAGGGCGCCGCGGTGACCGGCGGGTTCATGCATTTCCGGGGCGGGAAATGAACAAGGCGTTGTTGATCGTCGCGTCGCTCCTTCCGATCGGCGGCCTGGCTGCCGGGGGAATGGCGGCATTGGGGCTGCCGCCTTTCGCGACGTCGGCCGGTGTCGACGAAGCGGCCACGGCCGCACCGCCCGCACCCCCGCCCGCGTTCGTCGAGGTCGGCTTGGTCGGGGTGCCGATCATCGAAGACAAGCGCGTGGTGAAAAGCCTCGTATTGCAGGTCAAGCTGGATGTTGATCCAAAGGAGAAGCTTCGGGTCGAGGAATCGTTGCCGCGATTGCAGAACAATTTCTTGAGCGATCTTCTCGAATTCATACCCCGGCACCTGCGCGACCGCGACAACGTCGACCTGACCGTCGTCAAGCTGCGCCTCACAATGGTCTGCGACCGACTGTTGGGAAAGGGAGTGGTCAACGACGTGTTGGTGATGTCCTTCATGGAACGCTGACGGCCGGCTTAATTGATGGGTATTACTCGACAATTAGGAATTGCTAATACCGCAACAGCTTAGTTGCTTTGGCGAGTAGGTTCTGGCAGTTTAGGCCGCCGCCGTGGTTACCCTACCCGACGAACGCAGTTTGTCGGGTAGGTGGCGTTTTGGAACCGGCGGGGCGTTCACTGCATCCAGGGGGATAGGATCACCACAATGCTGTACTTCATAGCCATTGCGGGCGGCGTCTTAGCGGCGCTCCTGTACAGTTACGTTGCCTTCAAGTCGGTCATGCGCGTCGCGACCGGGACGGAGCGGATGCAGGAGATCGCAGCCGCGGTACAGGAAGGCGCCCGGGCTTATCTGAACCGGCAATACCGCACCATCGCCATCGTCGGCGTGGTCATTGGTCTTATTCTCGGCTTCCAACTCGGCGTGCACGTCGCGGTCGGCTTCTTCATCGGCGCCATCTGCTCGGGCGTGGCCGGCTACATCGGCATGAACGTCTCGGTGCGCGCGAACGTGCGCACGGCCGACGCCGCCCGCACCGGCGGGCTGGCACCCGCGCTCGACGTGGCCTTCAAGGCGGGCGCCATCACCGGCATGCTGGTGGTCGGCCTCGGCCTGCTCGGCGTCGCCGGCTACTACGGGCTGCTGCGCAGCATTGGCATGGAAGGCCGCGCCATTCTCGAGGCACTGGTGGCGCTCAGCTTCGGCGCCTCGCTGATTTCGATCTTCGCGCGTCTGGGTGGCGGCATCTTCACCAAGGGCGCGGACGTCGGTGCCGACCTGGTGGGCAAGGTCGAGGCCGGCATCCCCGAGGACGACCCGCGCAATCCTGCCGTCATTGCCGACAACGTGGGCGACAATGTCGGCGATTGCGCCGGCATGGCTGCCGACCTGTTCGAGACCTATGCTGTGACGGTCGTGGCGACCATGTTGCTGGCCGCGATCTTCTTCACCGGGGCGGCCCAGGATCTGATGATGCTGTTCCCCCTCGTCATCGGCGGCGTGTGCATCCTGGCCTCGGTGGCCGGCACGTACTTCGTGAAGCTTGACGAAAGCAACAAGATCATGAAGGCCCTTTACAAGGGCTTCGCGGCAACCGCAGTGATCTCCGCCGTCCTCATCGCGCTCGCGGTTTCGTTGATGTTCGGCGATTCCACCTTCGAGATGTCCAACGGCAAGATGGTGTCCGGCCTGTCCTTGTTCGGCTGCGCCCTCACGGGCCTTGTCGTCACCGGCCTGCTGGTGTGGATCACCGAATACTACACCGGCACCGATTATCGTCCGGTGCGCAGCGTGGCGCTCGCCTCGACCACGGGCCACGGCACCAACGTGATCCAGGGTCTTGCCGTCTCGATGGAAGCGACGGCGCTGCCGGTGCTGGTCATTTCGGCCGGCATCATCGTGACCTACTCGGTCGCCGGCCTCTTCGGTATCGCAATTGCGGCGACGACCATGCTGGCGCTGGCCGGAATGGTCGTCGCGCTCGACGCCTACGGTCCGGTCACGGACAACGCCGGCGGCATTGCCGAAATGGCCGATCTGCCGAAAGAGGTCCGCAAGACTACCGACGCCCTGGACGCGGTCGGAAACACCACCAAGGCGGTGACCAAGGGCTACGCCATCGGTTCGGCGGGCCTCGCCGCGCTGGTGCTGTTCGCGGCCTACACCGAGGATCTTCAACACTACTTCCCGAACCTGAATGTCGAGTTCCGGCTGCAGGATCCGTATGTGGTGATCGGCCTGTTCATCGGCGGCCTGCTGCCCTACCTGTTCGGCGCCATGGGCATGATGGCGGTCGGGCGGGCGGCCGGTTCGGTGGTCGTCGAGGTCCGGCGCCAGTTCAAGGAAATCCCCGGCATCATGGAAGGCACGGCCAAGCCCGATTACGGCCGCGCCGTCGACATGCTGACCAAGGCGGCCATCCGCGAGATGATCATCCCGTCGATGCTGCCCGTGCTGGCGCCCATCGTGCTCTACGCCATCGTCCTGATGGTGGCGGGCCAAGCCGCGGCGTTCACCGCCGTCGGCGCGATGCTCCTCGGCACCATCGTCACCGGCCTGTTCGTCGCCATTTCGATGACGTCGGGCGGCGGCGCATGGGACAACGCCAAGAAGTACATCGAGGACGGCAACTACGGCGGCAAGGGCTCGGATGCCCACAAGGCCGCGGTGACGGGCGATACCGTCGGCGACCCCTACAAGGACACCGCCGGTCCGGCCGTCAACCCGATGATCAAGATCATCAACATCGTTGCGATCCTGCTGCTGGCGATGGTGGCCGGCTGATACAAAAAAGGACCCCGGGGCGATGCCCCGGGGCCTTTACCGTGAACGCCCCGCAGGAAACTGCGGGGCGTTTCTTTGTCTTTTGTCTCTACCGGTCGCCGCCGGGCACGTAGCCCCCGCTCGAGGGCGCATCCGAGGAGAACCGGCCGACGTTTCCGAGAAGCTGCTGGATTACCGTCAAATCTTTGCCCGCGGTCGGCGTTTCCCTCTTGACGAACTCAACCTCGCGGCCGTCACCCTGCGCCAGCGTGTCCACGCGTTCGACCACCCCATCCCTGGCGAAACGAATCGCGACAACGGAACGCTCGACGGTCTTCGGGGCGAAGAAGGCAAGGGACTCGGTGCGGGCGCTGATATAGTACCAAGTGTCGTCGCCGAAGAGGGCCGCCGACGATGGTGTGCCAAGAATCGCCAACACGTCGTCACGCTTCAGTTGACCCGGCTTTATCTCAGCCAACCGCTCGGGCGTCGGCTGATTGCCGCGGGTATCGACGATGGGCGCGCACCCGAGTAGGCCCGGCGCCAGAAGTCCGGCGAGAAACAGAGAGCGGAAAGAGGTCGTTTTCATGTCGGCTGGTTCTATCATTGCTGAATGATTTCGGCCGGCATGGTATCACACTCCTCGCACCCACCGGCCAGCATTTCGATAGAGCGCCCGGACCAATCGATGTCCCTAACCCGCTTCTTCCGCAGTGATCCGCATCAGGAGGCCGCCCGGCTTCTCTATGCACGCCTCGTGGCACAGGCGCGCCGCGTGGAATTCTACGCGCCGGGGGGCGTGCCAGATACCGTGGACGGACGGTTCGACATGGTGGCCTTGCACGCCTTTCTCGTCATGCGGCGGCTGCGTGGGGCTGGGCCCAAAGCGGCCCACTTGTCCCAGGCGTTGTTCGACATCATGTTCGCCGACATGGATCAGAACCTGCGCGAGATGGGCGTGGGGGACCTCAGCGTCGGCAAGCGGGTCAAGGCGATGGCCAAGGCGTTCTATGGCCGGGTTGCGGCCTATGACTCGGCCTTGGACGACGAGGCGTCGGAGTTGGGGCAGGCGCTCCGCCGCAATCTTTTTCGAAAAAGTGAGCCGTCGGACGAACAGGTTGCCGCCATGTCGGCTTATCTGCGGCGCGAAGTTGCCGCGCTCGACAGGCAGGAAATGGCGAAACTCATGGCCGGAGAGGTGGCTTTTGGCGCTCCGGGGATGGGACCCGAATGAAGGAGATCCAGCCCGAGTTTTCCCGGCCGGTGGCCGTGCGTCAGCTCGGCCCGGGCGAGACCAGCATGGAGATTCAAGCCGACAGCCATGAGCGGGACGCCCTGGCCAAGCGATTCGGACTTGTCTCGCTCGAGCGACTGGTCGCCGAGGTGCGCCTGCGCCCCGTGTCCGGCAGTAGTCTCGTCCGTCTGCGGGGCCGCTTCGAGGCCGACGTGGTGCAGCAATGCGGCGTCACGCTCGATGAGGTGCGTTCCCATTTGGACGAGACCTTCGAGTTGGCCTATGCCCCGCCCGAGGGTATCGAACGGGAGGCGCTAGACATCATGGTGACACTCGATGAGGCCGACCCACCCGAGCCGATTCGCAATGGTGTCATTGACACGGGCGAAGCCGTGGCCGAACATCTGGCTTTGGCCCTCGATCCCTTCCCGCGAGCCCCGGGCGCCGCACTGAAGGAAGATCGGCCGGAGGCCGAAGAGGAGGGGCGGGAGCCTCGAAATCCGTTCGCCGCCCTCGAAGCCTTGAAAAGAAAGCCCGATTGAAAGCAGCATCCAGCTTGCCCTTCCCGGGGTTTTTGGATAAGAAGGCTGCCTTTCGGGTAGAAGCGCCCGCATCTGTCGTGAGTGTGTGAAATGGCCGTTCCAAAGAAGAAGACATCGAAGTCCCGCCGCAACATGCGCCGGGCTCATCACAGCCTGAAGCCGGCGGCCTATGCCGAATGCCCGAACTGCGGTGAGATGAAGCAGCCCCACCACGTCTGCGGCTCGTGCGGCCACTATGACGGGCGCGAGGTCGTGGCCCAGTCGGGAGCCTCGTCCTAAGGGACGGCTGACAAGCCCTGCGGAGGGAGCAGCGTGATCGCGCGGTTGACGATCGCACTTGACGCGATGGGCGGGGACGACGCGCCTGACGTCGTCATCCAGGGCGTCAAGCTTGCTCACAACCGCTTTCCCAACGTGAAGTTCCTGTTGTACGGGGACGAGGCCCGCGTCGGCCCGCTGCTCGACGGCGTTCCCGACATGCGGGACTACGCGACCATATGCCATACCGAGGACGCCGTCTCGAACGACGCCAAGCCGTCACAGGTGTTGCGCAACGGCCGCAAGTCGAGCATGTGGTTGGCGGTCGACGCAGTCGCCAGGGGCGAGGCGGCGGGGGTGGTCTCGGCCGGCAATACCGGCGCGCTGATGGCCGTATCGAAGTTCGTTCTACGCATGCTGCCTGGCATCGACCGGCCGGCCATCGCCGGGCTTTTCCCGACGGAGCGCGGCGAGACGGTCGTGTTGGATCTTGGCGCCAACGTGGAATGTAATGCCAACAATCTCGTGGAATTCGCGGTGATGGGCGAGGTGTTCGCCCGGGCGGTCCTTGGGGTCGAGCGGCCGACCATCGGCCTCCTCAATGTCGGCGCCGAGGACCTAAAGGGCCACGAATCGGTCAGGACCGCGGCCGGCATCCTGCGCAACAGCAAACTGCCGATCAGCTTTCACGGCTTTGTCGAGGGCAACGACATTTGTGCCGGCACCGTTGACGTTGTGGTGACGGACGGGTTTACCGGCAACATCGCCCTCAAAACGGCGGAAGGAACCGCCAAACTTTACGCCACCCTTCTTCGCGAGGCATTCGGCAGTTCGCTCATGTCCAAACTCGGTTACCTGCTTGCCCGCTCCGCCCTCACCAAGGTGAGGTTGCGCACCGACCCGCGCCGCTATAATGGCGCCATGTTCCTGGGACTGAACGGCATCGCCGTGAAGAGCCACGGCGGGACCGATGCCCTGGGCTTCGCCAATGCCATCGGGGTCGCCATCGACTTGGTGGCGCATGGTTTCAACGGCCGCATCAAACAGGAACTGGAGCGGCTCCATCCGGCTCAGAAAGCCGCTCCGCAGGCGGCGATCGGCTAATGCTCCTTCGCTCTTTGATCGTTGGCTGCGGGGCCTATCTCCCCGAACGGGTCGTCACGAATGACGAAATGGCGAAACTCGTGGACACCACGGACGAGTGGATCGTCGAACGCTCGGGAATTCGGCAGCGCCACGTCGCCGCCGAGGGGGAGTGCACCTCCGACCTGGCGGTTGCCGCCGCCGAGCGGGCACTCGCGGCGGCCGGCATGCGCGGCGAAGAGTTGGACCTCATCGTGCTGGCCACGGCAACCCCCGATCATACGTTTCCCGCCACGGCGACCAAGGTCCAGGCGCGCCTGGGGATGACGCGCGGGGCCGCTTTCGATGTGCAGGCCGTCTGTTCCGGTTTCATCTACGCACTGGCGGTGGCGGACAATTTTCTGCGCCTGGGGCAGGCGCGGTCCGCCCTGGTGATTGGCGCGGAGACGTTCTCGCGCATTCTGGACTGGCAAGACCGGGCCACCTGCGTTCTGTTCGGCGACGGCGCCGGCGCGGTGGTCTTGCGCGCGACCGAGGGCACGGGGACGGCAAGCGATCGGGGTATCCTATCCACCCATCTCCACTCGGACGGGCGCCATTACAATCTGCTCTACGTCGACGGCGGCCCGTCATCCAGTGGGACCACGGGCCACGTCCGCATGGAGGGACGCGAGGTTTTCCGTCACGCGGTCGTGAACCTCGCCGAAGTGATCAACGAGACGCTGGCTGCCAACGACCTCACCGCGGGGGACATCGACTGGCTTGTCCCTCATCAGGCAAACCGGCGAATCATCGAAGGGACCGCGCGAAAGCTGGGACTGACCACCGATCGCATCGTGATGACGGTGGATCGCCACGCCAACACCTCGGCGGCTTCGATTCCCCTGGCTCTCGCCGACGGCGTCGAGAGTGGCCGTCTGAAGCAGGGCCAGTTGGTCCTGATGGAGGCCATGGGCGGCGGCTTCACCTGGGGAGCAGCTTTAGCCCGCCTCTAGCGCAACCATCGATTTGCGCGCCATAGCAACGAAATCCCGCATCCCTCTGATATTGACGAATTTCCGCAGAGCCAGTACGGTTCTTCAAGTCAACTTGGCGGGTGAGGAAGCGGCAATGGCGCCGAAGACCGTGACGCGTGCGCAACTCAGCGAGGCTGTCTACCAGGAGGTGGGCCTTTCCCGTAACGAATCGGCCGACTTGCTGGAAAGCGTCCTGAGCGAAATATCGTCAGCGCTGGCACGCGGCGAAGCCGTCAAGATCTCGTCGTTCGGCAGTTTCTCGGTCAGGAAGAAGGGGCAGCGCGTCGGACGCAACCCCAAGACTGGCGAGGAGGTGCCAATCTTCCCCCGCAAGGTGCTCGTTTTCCGCCCGTCCCAACTTCTCAAGAACCGCATCAACGACGGCGTTGACGAAGGCGACGCCGCCGAGTGATGACGGTCGCGGCGGAGATCGATCGCCCCGCCGGAAAGTCGGCGTTGGCCTTCCGAACGATAAGCGAGGTGGCGGAGGAACTATCCGTCCCCCAGCACGTCCTTCGCTTCTGGGAAAGCAAGTTTCCACAGATCAAGCCGGTAAAGCGGGGCGGCGGGCGCCGCTACTATCGACCCGGCGACGTCGAGCTGTTGCGGCAGATCCGCGACCTGCTCTACACAAGCGGATACACCATCAAGGGTGTGCAGAAGCTCCTTCGCGAGACGGGGGCGACGCGACAGGCGCCGAAAAGCCCGGTCGACGTCGTTGGCGGGGCCGCCGAGGAGAAGGGCGACGTGGGGACGGATGCCGCCCCTTCGCGGACGCAAAACGACGACCTGCGGGAGCTTCTTCAGGAACTTAGGGAACTCCGCGACCTGTTGCGTGGTTTGCTCCGCTGAGGCGGTTGCCATCCCGGTGGGGTGTGGCTATATTGCGCCCTCGCGTTCCGGTACATCCGGCGCGATCCTGGTCGGAGCGTAGCGCAGCCCGGTAGCGCATCAGTCTGGGGGACTGGGGGTCGTGGGTTCGAATCCCGCCGCTCCGACCAATTCACCACACGCCTGCCTCATGTCCGCGGCAACGGCTTTCGTTCGCGAGGAGGGCAAGATGGAGCACTGCCTCATCTATGTTACCGCCTCTTCCCGCACGGAGGCGGAGTCGCTCGCCCGGCGGCTCGTCGAGGAGCGCCTCGCGGCCTGCGCCAACGTGATCGAACGCATAACCTCGTATTATTGGTGGGAAGGCGAAGTACAGTCGGGCGAGGAGGCGGTCGTGATCGCGAAGACCAGGCGCGACATGGTGGAGGATGTGGTTGCCGCGGTGAAGCGCATGCACAGCTACTCCTGTCCCTGCGTCGTCGCCCTTCCCATCGTCGCGGGAAATCCGGACTTCCTGAACTGGATCGCGGCCGAGACGACGGGAAAGCTTTAAGACGGAAGACGGACGGCGACGATCGCCTGGGCGGCGATGCCTTCGCGGCGGCCCGTGAAGCCAAGTCCCTCCGTGGTGGTTCCCTTGACGCTGACGCGCTCGACCGCGATGCCCAGGATCGCGGCCACGCTGGCAGCCATCCGCATCCTCTGGGGCGCGACCTTCGGCCGTTCGCAAACGACCGTGATGTCGACGTTGGACACCACTCCGCCACGCGCCTCGACCAAGGCGGCCGCGTGCCGCAAGAAAGTGTCCGACGACGCGCCGGCCCATTTCGGATCGCCTGGCGGGAAGTGAAGGCCGATGTCGCCGGCGGCTATTGCGCCGAGAAGGGCATCGGTCAAGGCGTGCAAGGCGACGTCGGCATCCGAGTGACCTTCGAGCCCCCGGTCGTGCGGCACCTCGACGCCGCAGAGCCTCAGCGGGCGTCCCGCCACGAAGCGGTGAACGTCGTAGCCGTGCCCGACGCGAACTTCGGCGGGTCCGGCCAATGCCGCGGCGGCGCGGCGCAGATCCTCGGCGGTGGTGATCTTGACGTTCGCCTCGCTTCCGGCGACGACTGCCACCGTCAGGCCCGCGTCCTCGGCGACGGCCGCGTCGTCCGTCAGTTCCCGGCCCGCCGCCCGGCGGTGTGCGGCGAGTATGTCGGCAAAGCGGAACCCCTGGGGAGTCTGCGCTCGCCACAGGCCGGTCCGGTCGACGGTGTTCGTAATCACGCCGGCGTCGGTCCGCTTCAAGGTGTCGTTGACGGGCAGGGCCGGGACCGCACCAGGGTGCTCGGCGAGGGCGGACAGCACGCGCGCAATGATATCTCCGTCGACGAACGGCCGCGCGCCATCGTGAATCAGCACGCAATCCGGATTCAGTGTCACCAAACTCTCGAGGCCGAGCCGAACCGACTCCTGACGGCTTGATCCGCCCGGCACCGGTTCGGCCAGAGCGAGCCCGCGGCTACAGTTCTCGTAAAGCTCTTGATCGTCTGGATGGATGACGGCGCGCACGACATCAACCTGCGGATGGGAGGCGAACAACGCGAGGCTATGCCGGAGAACGGGGCGTCCGCCGAGGTCGGCATATTGCTTGGGAAACTCTCCGCCGAACCTGTGCCCGCGCCCCGCCGCCACGATCAAAGCAACGCATCCCGGCATGTTGCCCCCCTGTCTCGCCCGTACCCTAGGCGCTCGCGGCCGGCTTGCCAAGGCGCCGGCGAAGCGCGCTCTTTTCCACGCCATAAACAATGCTATAGTCCCGGCCATGTCGAGTGCCATGGTGTTCAATCTCGCCGCATTGGCGTCCCTGATCCCGGCGGCCCTGGTACCGCTTCGCCGCGGGGCCGGCAAGGACGGCGTTTTCTGGGCGGTCCTGCTGCTCGCGATTGCCGGCCCGGCCGCCTGGGTCGGCATTCAAATGACGGATAGCTGGCATACCGGCCTGTCGGTTACCCTCTGGGTCAGCATCGCCGTCAGCCTGATCCTGTTCGGGGGTGTCGCCATTCTCGTGCGGCAGGCGTGGCGGCTCGCACCGCTGCTGGTTCCTTACCTGTTGATCCTGGGCTTGTTCGCGTCGGCATTCCACCAGGCCAGCGAAACCCCGCTTAGCGCCAGCGCGCCGCCGGGATGGCTGCAATTACACATCCTTGTGTCGGTCGTGACCTACGGGTTGCTTACCCTCGCGGCCGTCGCGGCCTTGGCGGCGTTTCTCCAGGAACGCGCACTCAAGACCAAGCGCCCCAACGCCCTGACCCGCATGCTGCCGTCGGTTTTCGATAGCGAGAGGCTGGCCGGGTGGTTGTTGGTGGCGTCCGAGGTGGTTCTCGGCGCAGGGCTGGCGACCGGCATGGCGACGGAATACTTCGAAACCGGGGCGTTGCTGAAGTTCGACCATAAGACCCTGTTGTCCCTTCTGGCCTTTTTCGTCATCGGCGGATTGCTGGTCGCTCATCGCCTGACCGGAATGCGCGGGCGGATGGCGGCGCGAATCGTGCTCTTGGCCTACTTGCTTCTTACGTTGGCTTATCCCGGGGTCAAGTTCGTCACCGAGATTCTGCTCGTCTGAACTTGCCTATTTTTCAATCATATTGCGTTTGCCGGCTCAGAGCTGCACATTCCATATGCAGAATGAGAGAGGGCTATTCGGCATGACTTTTCGCATCGGTCCTGTAACGCTGGCCAATCGCGTGCTGTTGGCACCGATGTCGGGCGTGACCGACATGCCGTTCCGGCGCCTGGTGAAGCGCTTGGGCGCCGGGCTGGTGGTGTCGGAAATGATCGCCAGCGAGGCGATGGTGCGCCAGACCAGACAGACCATGAAGATGGTGACCAACTGCGCCGACGAGCAGCCCATGGCCGTGCAGCTCGCGGGGTGCGAGCCCAGGGTGATGGCTGAGGCGGCAAAGCTCAATCAGGACCGCGGCGCCGCCATCATCGACATCAACATGGGCTGCCCGGTAAAGAAGGTGGTCAAAGGCGATGCCGGTTCCGCCCTGATGCGAGACGAAGTGACGGCCGCCCGCATCCTCGAGGCGGTGGTCAGGGCGGTAGATCTGCCGGTGACGTTGAAGATGCGAACGGGCTGGGACGAGACCAACCGCAACGCGCCGCGGCTGGCGCGCATCGCCGAGGAATGCGGCATCCGAATGGTCACGGTCCATGGCCGAACTCGGTGCCAATTTTATGGCGGGCGGGCCGACTGGGCCTTCATCGGCGAAGTCAAGCGGGCGGTCACCATTCCGGTTGTAGGCAACGGTGACGTGCAGACACTCGACGACGCGCGCGAACTGTTGGCGGTTTCGGGCGCCGACGGCGTGATGATCGGACGGGGCGCCTACGGTCGCCCCTGGTTTCCCGGCCAAGTGGCGACTTTCCTGGCCCACGGCGAGCGCCAGCCGGACCCGACGCTGCGTCAGCGCCTGGACGTTCTGCTCGAGCACTACGAGGCGATGCTCGAACATTACGGGTCCGAGGTTGGCGGGCGGATCGCCCGCAAGCACGTGGCCTGGTACAGCAAGGGCCTGCCCGGTTCGAGCGACTTTCGGGCGGCCGTGAACGCCACGCCGGACGCGGCCAAGGTCCGTCGGCTGATCCTGGAGTTCTATACCCCCTTGCTCGAGCGCGAGGCGGCGTGATGAATGGCAGGGCGGCGGTACGGCAAGCCGACCGGATGGTCCAGCCGCCTGAGGCGGCGGCGATCCTCGACGCGCTGCGTTCCGTAATTTTGGTCGTCGACGAGGCCGGGCGGATAACGGAGGCCAACGCCGCCGCCGAGCAGTTCTTCGACTGCGGTGCCGTCGTGTTGCGCAGCCAGACATTGACGCAGGTGGTGCCTCCCGACAGCCCGCTGCTCATGCTGGTCGAGCAGGCGCGAGGGGGGAATGCCGTTTCCGAGTACGGGATCATCCTGGACACCCCGCGCACGGGCCACCGTACGGTCGCGGTCGATGCCTCGCCGATCGAGGCCTCGGGATCGGTCGTGATCGCACTGCACGAGCAATCCATCGCCGCGAAGATGGGGGCCCATATGAGCCACCGGAACGTCGCCCGATCGGTCACGGGGATGGCGGCGATCCTGGCTCACGAAGTGAAGAATCCACTGTCGGGAATTCGGGGCGCCGCGCAGTTGCTGGAGCAAAGCGCGCCGCCCGAGGACCGGGCGTTGACCCAGCTGATCTGCGAGGAGGCGGACCGCATCGTCGCCTTGGTGGACCGGATGGAGGTTTTCTCGGAGAGGCGCGCACTCGATCGCGCCCCTCTCAATATCCACAGGGTTCTCGAGCACGTGCGGCGGCTGGCCGAGAGCGGTTTCGCCCGGAACGTGCGGTTCGTGGAAAATTATGATCCCTCTTTGCCCAAGGTCTGGGGCAATCGCGACCAACTCATCCAGGTTTTCCTCAACCTAGTGAAGAACGCCGCCGAGGCAGTGCCGGAGGAGGGCGGCGAGATCGTGCTCAGCACCGCTTATCAGCACGGCGTGCGACTCGCGATCCCTGGCGGCGACTCCCGCGTCCATCTGCCGCTCATGGTAAGCGTACAGGACAACGGAAGCGGGATCGCCGAGGATTTGCGGCCCCATCTCTTTGATCCCTTCGTCACCACGAAGCATACCGGCACCGGGCTGGGGCTCGCCCTCGTGGCGAAGATCATCGACGATCACGGCGGCCTGATCGAATGCGACAGCCAGCCGCGACGCACCGTTTTCCGAGTGCTCCTGCCCATGGCCCCGGCCGAGGAGTGACCGGTGGCGCCCGCGAAGATCCTCATCGCCGACGACGACCGGGCAATACGGACTGTCCTGTCGCAGGCGCTTGGACGAGCCGGCTACGAGGTGATGACCACCGGCAATGCCGCGACCCTGTGGCGCTGGGTGGCGAACGGCGAGGGTGATCTGGTGATTACGGATGTGGTCATGCCGGACGAGTCGGGCCTCGACCTGGTTCCCCGGATACGCAAGATCCGGCCCGACTTGCGCATCATCGTGATGAGCGCCCAGAACACCCTGTTGACCGCCGTCAAGGCGACGCAACGCGGGGCGTTCGAGTACCTGCCCAAACCCTTCGACCTCCGCCAGCTCATGAATGTGGTCGAGCGGGGGCTGGCTTCCCGCGTGTCGGCGGCGGTTCTGCCGGCAGGCGGCGAGGGTGATGAGGCCTTGCCGCTGATCGGCCGTTCCCCGACCATGCAGGAGATCTACCGCATCCTCGCCAGATTGATGGGGACGGATCTTACCGTGATGATCAACGGCGAGTCCGGAACCGGCAAGGAACTGGTGGCGCGGGCCCTGCACGACTACGGCAAGCGGCGCAACGGACCCTTCGTCGCCATCAACATGGCGGCCATTCCCCGGGAACTGATCGAGAGCGAACTGTTCGGCCACGAGAAGGGCGCCTTTACCGGCGCAACGGCGCGGGCGGCCGGCCGATTTGAGCAGGCCGAGGGCGGCACCTTGTTTCTCGACGAGATCGGAGACATGCCGCCGGAGGCGCAGACGAGGCTGCTCCGCGTGCTGCAGGAGGGCGAGTTCACGTCCGTTGGCGGCCGCACACCGATCAAGGCGAACGTACGCATCATCGCGGCGACGCACCGCGATCTCACCCAGCTCATCAGGCAGGGACTCTTTCGCGAAGACCTTTACTACCGGCTGAACGTGGTGCCCATTCGCCTGCCGCCCCTCCGCGAGAGGGTCGAGGACATTCCAGAACTGGCAAGCCACTTCCTGATACAGGCGGCGGCAGAGGGACTGCCTCTGAAATCACTGGACGCCGCGGCACTCGACCGTTTGAAGAAGCATCGATGGCCCGGAAATGTGCGGGAACTCGAGAACCTGGTCCGCCGGTTGGCGGCTTTGTACTCGCAGGAGGTTATCGGGCTGGACGTAATCGAAGCCGAGCTTTCGGATCGCCAGCCGCCGGCCACGCCGACCGCGACAACTGAAGGCGAAGGGCTGGGCGCCATGGTCGAGCGACATCTTCGGGAATATTTCGCCGCCCATGCCGATGACCTCCCGGCGGCCGGACTCCACGACCGCGTTCTTCGCGAGGTGGAGCGGCCCCTGATCGCGCTGACACTGGAGGCGACCCGCGGCAATCAGATACGGGCCGCGCACGTCCTGGGCCTCAACCGCAACACGTTGCGAAAGAGAATTCACGACCTGGACATCAATGTCGCGCGGGGAGTGAAATCACCCACTTGACGGCAGCAGGACGGGCGGCACCGCATAAGCCATGACCGATACGCTTGACACAACAACGTGGCAGCGCTTCCTGCTGTGGTCACGGCGCGTTGATCTGCCGCGTAAGCTCGCCGTCACACTGGCGGTGGCAGCCATCATTTCGGGCACCGCAACCTATGTGGCCTTGACCCCCGGTCCTCTCGACTCGCAGGACCCGACGAAGGTCATCGTCCTACTCAACATCGACCTCATCCTGCTGCTGCTCCTCGGCGCCGTGGTGGCCAGGCGGATCGCGCTGCTGTGGACCGAGCGCCGCAGCGGCTCGGCTGGCTCGAAGCTGCACGGGCGGCTCGTCGTGCTGTTCAGCCTGGTCGCGGTAACGCCTGCCATTCTTGTGGCGGTGTTCTCAGCGCTCTTCTTCAACATCGGCGTCGAGGCGTGGTTCAACGAGCGCGTCCGCACCGCTTTGAAGGAATCGCTGGCGGTCGCCCACGCGTACCTCGAGGAACATCAGCAGGTTATCGTAGGCGACGCCTTGGCGATGGCCAACGACCTGACCCGCGAAGGTCCGATGCTGATACGGAACTCTCAGCGTCTTGCCCAACTCGTCGCCACCCAGGCCGCCATCCGTTCCCTGACAGAGGCGGTGGTGTTCGACACCAGCGGCCGCATCATGGCCCGCAGCGGTTTTGCATTCTCCATGGAACTGTCGATCGACCAGATTCCGATCTGGGCGCTCGAACGCGCGCGCAGCGGCGAGGTCGCGGTTCTCACAGCTGAGAATGACGACCGGGTGCGGGCGCTGGTGCAGATCGCCGGTGGCTTCGTCGACACCTACCTTTATGTCGGCCGCTTCGTCGACCCCAAGGTCGTCGGGCATGTCGAACGCACCAGTGCGGCGGTTGCAGAATATCAACGCCTGGAGGGAAAGCGTTCGGGTCTGGAGATCACGTTTTCCCTGGTTTTCGCCATGGTGGCGTTGTTGCTGCTGCTGGTGGCGGTGTGGGTGGGCCTGACCTTGGCAACCCAACTCGCCAAGCCGATCATTGCGCTGATCGACGCCGCGGAGGAGGTCAGGGCGGGGAACCTGGCGGCCCGCGTGAGCGAAGCTGGCGTGCCGGACGAACTTGGCCTGCTCAGCCGGTCGTTCAACAGGATGACCAGTCAGCTTGCCAGCCAACGCCAGGAACTGATTGACGCCAATCGCGAGCTTGATGAGCGCCGCCGCTTCACGGAGACCGTTCTCGCCGGCGTGTCAGCCGGTGTCATCGGCCTCGACAAGGAGGGTTGGGTGACCTTGCCAAATCGCTCGGCATGCGATCTGCTGCGGGTTGACGCGGAGGAAATGACCGGCCGTCCTCTGGCCGAAATCGTTCCGGAAATGGCGAGCCTCATTGAAGCGGTAGCCCGGCGACCGGAGCGCCAAGTCAATGGCGAGATCAAACTTCAGCGGGATTCCCGCGCCCATATTCTGCTGGTGCGCCTGGCCGCCGAGCGAATCGACAGCGAAGTGGTCGGCTACGTCGTCACCTTTGACGACGTGACCGAGTTGCTGTCGGCGCAGCGCAAGGCCGCCTGGGCCGACGTGGCCCGACGCATCGCCCACGAGATCAAGAACCCCCTGACCCCCATCCAACTATCGGCGGAACGCCTGAAGCGCAAATACCTTGGGCAGATCACGGCGGACCCGGACACCTTCGTCGCCTGCACGGACACCATCATCCGGCAGGTCGGGGACATCGGTCGCATGGTGGACGAGTTCTCCGACTTCGCCCGCATGCCGGCGCCGGTGATGCGGCACGAGAATCTCTCCGAAATCGTGCGGCAGACTGTTTTCCTCCAGCGCAATGGTTACCCATCCGTGACCTTCAAGGAGGATGTTCCCGACGAGCCGGTTCATTTGTCCTGTGACGGGCGCCAGATCAGCCAGGCGCTGGCCAACCTTCTAAAAAACGCCGTCGAGGCGATCGAGGGACGGGAAGGCAAGGGCCTGCCGCGCGGCAGGGTAGCCGTAAGCTTGCGCAGAACCTCCGATCAAATCGTGGTCGAGGTTGAAGACAATGGGCGGGGGCTTCCGAGAGAACTCCGCGACCGGCTGACCGAGCCCTACGTCACGACACGCGCCAAGGGCACCGGATTGGGCCTTGCCATCGTCAAGAAAATCGTGGAAGACCATGGCGGAAATCTCCTACTCGATGACATCGAGGGGGCAGGCGCAAGGGTGAGCATCATCTTCCCGGCATCCGAAGCGGCAACAAGCCTTCTTCCGACGGAAGCTTCCCATGGCGTATGACATTCTCATCGTCGATGACGAGGCCGACATCCGCATGGCCATCGCGGGAGTTCTGGCGGACGAGGGATACGGCACGCGCGAAGCGGCCGACAGCGATACGGCGCTGGAGGCAATCCAGAGCCGCTGCCCCAGTCTCGTCATCCTGGACATCTGGCTGCAAGGCAGCCGTCTCGACGGCCTGGAACTCCTGGAAATTGTAAAACGCGACCATCCCAACCTGCCCATCGTGATGATCAGCGGCCACGGCAACATAGAAACCGCCGTTTCGGCTATAAAGCGCGGGGCATACGACTTTTTCGAAAAGCCCTTCAAGACCGACCGTATGCTCCTGGTCATTCAGCGAGCGATCGAGACGGCGCGGCTGCGCAAGGAAAACGAAGAACTGCGGCTGCGCAGCGGCAGTTCTGAGGAGATGCTGGGCGGCTGCTCCGCCATCAACCAAATCCGCCAAGCGATCGAACGGGTTGCGCCCACCGGTTCACGCGTCCTAATAACCGGCCCGGCCGGGACGGGAAAGGAGGTGGTGGCCCGCCTCCTGCACGGCCGGTCGCGCCGCTCGTCGGGGCCGTTCATCGTGCTGAATTGCGCCGCCATGCACCCGGAACGGATGGAGAGCGAACTGTTCGGTACCGAGGAGGGGGGCGGGGAACCGCCGAAGATAGGACGGTTCGAACAGGCGCATGGAGGCACTTTGCTTCTCGACGAAGTGGCCGACATGCCGCTCGAGACCCAGGGCAAGATCGTTCGAGTCCTTCAGGACCAGACCTTCGAGCGCGTCGGGGGGCGGACCCGCGTCGAGGTCGATGTCCGCGTGGTCGCCACCACCAACCGCGACTTGCAGGGCGAGATCGGTGCCGGGCGCTTCCGCGAGGATTTGTATTACCGCCTCAATGTCGTCCCCATACGCGTGCCGCCTCTGCGCGAGCGTCGCGAGGACATCCCCGTTCTCGCCCGCCATTTCCTGGCCCGCGCCGCTCAGGCCGCCGGCCTTCCCGTACGGCCGATCGCCGAGGATGCCATGGCGGCGTTGCAGGCCTATGACTGGCCGGGCAACGTGCGTCAGCTTCGCAACGTCATGGACTGGTTGCTGATCATGGCGCCGGGCGATCCGCGCCACCCCATTCACGCCGATATGCTGCCGCCGGAAATCGGCGCCATAACGCCCGCACCGCTGCGGGCGGACCGTAGCGGCGAGATCATGACCCTGCCGCTGCGCGACGCGCGCGAGGTGTTCGAACGGGAATACCTGTTGGCGCAGGTCACCCGTTTCGGCGGCAACATTTCGCGGACGGCCGCCTTCGTCGGCATGGAGCGGTCGGCCCTGCACCGCAAGCTGAAGCTGCTGGGCGTACAGAGCGACGACCGTGGAAGCGACTCCCGGAGGCAGACGTGAAGGTGATCGTCTGCGGGGCCGGTCAGGTCGGGTTCAACATCGCACGATATCTGGCGAGCGAGAACAATGACGTTACCGTCATCGATCAGCGACCCGAGTTGATACGAAAAATCAGCGATACCCTCGATGTACAGGCCATCCTCGGCTATGCCTCGCACCCGCCCGTTCTCGAGCAGGCCGGAGCCGGCGACGCCGACATGATCATCGCCGTCACCCACGCCGACGAAGTGAACATGGTGGCCTGTCAGGTGGCCCATTCCCTGTTCAATGTGCCCACCAAGGTGGCGCGGGTGCGCAACCAGAGCTACCTGTCCCCGATCTGGGCAAATTTGTTCAGCCGGGACCACATGCCGATCGACGTGATCATTTCCCCGGAAATCGAGGTCGCGCGAGCAATCACCCGAAGGTTGCAGGTTCCCGGGGCCATCGAAGTGATTCCGTTGGCCAACGACAAGGTGCGCCTGATCGGCGTGCGTTGCTCGGAGGAATGCCCCCTCATCAATACGCCCTTGCGCCAACTCGCGGTCCTCTTCCCCGACCTCAACATCGTCGTGATCGGCATCGTGCGGCAGGGAAGGGCCATCGTGCCGACATCCGAAGATCAGATGCTGGTCGGCGACGAGGTCTATTTCGTGGTCGACACCCGCCATATCGACCGCGCGATGTACGCATTCGGCCATGAGGAGCAGGAGGCGCGCCGCATCGTCATCTTCGGTGGCGGCAATATCGGCACGTTTCTGGCCCAGCAGATCGAAGAGCAGCATCCGGGCGTTACCACGAAGGTCATCGAATTCGACAAGGAACGGGCCGAATTCGTCGCCAAGACGCTGCATCGCACGGTGGTCCTGAACGGTGACGTTCTGGATTCCGAGATTCTCGAAGAGGCGGCGGTGGCCACCGCCGAAACGGTTGTCGCCGTCACCAACGACGACGAGACCAACATCCTGTCAGCCCTGCTCGCCAAACGATACGGGGCCCGGCGGGCGATGGCCCTGATCAACAAGACGACCTACAGCACCCTGGTCAGCACCCTCGGCGTCGACGTGGTGATCAGCCCCCGCGCCATAACGGTGTCGAACATCCTGCAGCATGTCCGTCGTGGCCGTATCCACGCGGTCCACTCGCTTCACGAGGGTTTCGGCGAACTCATCGAGGCCGACGCGCTGGAAACCTCGCCCTTGGTGGGCAAGCCGCTCAAGGAAATCCGCCTGCCCAAGGGTGTGCTGATCGGCGCGGTCGTGCGCGACGGACAGGTCATCAGCCCGCGCGGAACCACTGTGGTGCAGGCCAATGACCGCGTGGTGCTGTTCGCGGCATCCGAGGCGGTCAAGAAGATCGAAAAGATGTTTTCTGTGAGGCTGGAGTATTTCTAGGTCATGCCGCGCGTTTCCTACGTCAACGGCCGCTATGTCCCGCACGGCGAGGCGACCATCCATGTCGAGGACAGGGGTTTTCAGTTCGCCGATTCAATCTACGAGGTGATCGCGATCCAGAACGGCCGACTGGTCGATGCGGCGCGGCACTTCGACCGTCTGGAGCGCTCGCTGCGGGAGTTGCGCATCCCCGTGCCGATGCCACGGGCTGCCCTGGAGGTCGTGACTCGCGAAGTCGTACGGCGGAACCGCGTCGGGCGCGGCACGGTGTACGTGCAGGTGACCCGGGGGCGGGCGCGGCGGGAACACGCCTTTCCCAAGTCCCCTGTACCCGGCCTCGTGGTGACCGCGCGCCCCACGCGGCCGCAGCCCGCAGCCCTGCTTGCCGAGGGGGTGTCCGTCATAACAATCCCAGATATCCGTTGGGCTCGGCGCGATATCAAATCGACGGCGTTGATCGCGAACGTCCTGTGCCGCCAACAGGCCACCGAGGCCGGCGCCTATGAGGCCTGGCTCGTCGACGCTGACGGGATGGTGACGGAAGGCACGGCCAGCAACGCCTGGATCGTGACGCGCGATCGTCACCTCGTCACGCGCACGGCCGACCATTCCATACTGTGCGGGATTACCCGCTTGGCCGTGGCTGACTTGGCCGCCACGCAAGGCTTGGTTTTCGAGGAGCGGCCCTTCTCGGTCGAAGAGGCGAAGCGGGCGGCGGAAGCCTTCCTGACGGGGACGAGTTCCATCGTCCTCCCGGTGGTGCGCATCGATGGCGCGCCCGTTGGAGATGGGCGGCCCGGCCCCGTAGCGCGCAATCTGCGGGCCGCCTATGACGCCATGGCGGCGAGCGCGGCCGCATGAAGCCACCTTCGGTCAAGCCACGCGCGATCCTGTTCGACTGGGACAATACCCTCGTCGACACCTGGGATTGCATCCGGGAGGCGATCAACGCGACGCTCACCCATATGGGACATGCGGAGTGGACGCTCGAAGAGACAAAAGCCCGCGTTGCGGCCTCGCTCCGCGACTCCTTTCCGCGCCTCTTCGGGAACCGATGGACCGAAGCGCGAAGGCATTTCTACGCGAGCTTCGAAGCGATCCACATCGCCCGTCTCAAGGCACTGCCCGAGGCGGAGGAGATGCTGATCGACCTGCGGCGGCAAGGTATCTATCTGGCCGTCGTAAGCAACAAGAAGGGCGAGTTCCTGAGGCGGGAGGCAAACCATCTGGGGTGGACCGGGCACTTCGGCCGCCTCGTGGGAGCCACCGACGCGGCGGCCGACAAGCCCTCTCCGGCGCCGGTTCTTCTCGCGCTGGCCGATAGCGGGATTGCGCCGGGCCCAGATGTCTGGTTCGTGGGCGACGCACCCATCGACATCGAGTGTGCCGTGAACGCCGGCTGCCATCCGGTGCTGATGCGCGACACCGGGCCGGCGATGGACGAGTTCGGGCTTTGCCAACCGGCACGGCACGTCTCGGGCTGCCGGGAATTCGCCGCTCTTGTGCACGAACTATTGGTTCCCATATCCGGAATTTGATGCTAACGAAGACCTTGTGAGGGGATTCCCTAGCTTAACTCGGGGCAATAAAGAACGGGCAACACCCATGTCATCAGAAAAATCACAAAATGTTCAGGACGTGTTCCTGAATTACATCAGAAAGAACAAGACCCCGGTTACGATCTTCCTGGTCAACGGTGTAAAACTTCAGGGGATCGTTACTTGGTTCGATAATTTTTCGGTGCTTCTGCGTCGCGACGGGCATACGCAATTGGTGTATAAACACGCCATTTCGACCGTCATGCCGTCGACACCGATACAATTATTTGAGCCGCCCGCAAGAGAGCCTAGCGAAGAGTAGAGTTGTCGAACGGTACGGACGGCAGCGCAGCAACACGGACCCGGGCGATGGTAATTCGCCCGGTGTTCAAGCGTGAAGCCGATGCGGGCCGTCTGCCCGAGGCAAGGCTGGCCGAGGCCGTGGGGCTGACAGACGCGATCGACCTCAAGGTCGAGACGGCGGAACTCGTGCCGGTTTCCCGGATTCGTCCGGCGACGCTCATTGGCGAGGGTGCGGCTGAGCGCCTGGCGGAGCTGGTGAGCGAACGGGCGATCGAGGTGGTCATCGTCGATTCGCACCTCTCGCCGGTCCAGCAGCGTAATCTCGAACGGTCGCTCAAATGCAAGGTGATCGACCGCACCGGGCTGATACTCGAAATCTTCGGCGAGCGGGCGCGCACGCGCGAAGGGCGGCTGCAGGTTGACCTAGCGGCTCTCTCCTACCAGCGCAGCCGCCTGGTGCGGTCGTGGACCCACTTGGAACGCCAGCGCGGCGGATTCGGCTTCATGGGAGGGCCGGGCGAAACCCAGATCGAGGCCGACCGGCGCATGATCGGCGAACGAATCACGCGCCTGAAGCGCGAACTCGAAGAAGTCAGAAGGACTCGCGAGCTTCACCGCAGGGCGCGCCGGCGCGTTCCTTATCCGATCATCGCCCTCGTCGGCTATACCAATGCCGGGAAATCGACCCTCTTCAACACCCTGACCAGGGCCGAGGTGGTCGCCCGCGACCAGCTTTTCGCCACTCTTGATCCGACAATGCGGGTGCTGGCGCTGCCTTCGGGGCGGAAGGTCATTCTTTCCGATACCGTCGGATTCGTCTCCGAACTGCCCACGGAACTCGTGGCCGCCTTCCGCGCCACGCTCGAAGAGGTCCTGGAGGCCGATCTGATCGTCCACGTTCGCGATGTCGCGCATCCGGATACGGTCGCGCAGAAGGCGGACGTCGAATCAGTGCTGCGCGATCTCGGTCTCGGGGACGTCGTGGACGGGGGCTTGATCGAGGTGCTCAACAAGATCGACCTGCTGGACGAGGGAGATCGCGAGGAACAACGCAAGAAAGCGGCGCGCGACCCGTCCTTCGTTCCGGTCTCGGCGTTGACCGGCGAGGGCAGGGAACAGCTCCTCGCGTTGCTCGACGCGCGGCTGGGTGCGGCTCGTAAGGCCGTGGACATGACGGTGCCGATCGAAGACGGCGCCGCCATCTCCTGGCTCTATGCGCATGGCGAGGTCACGGAACGCCACGATGACGAGCGCTTCGCGCACATCCGCGTCAAACTGGACCCGGCCGACGCCTCACGCTTCCTCCGCCGCCTTCATCCATGAGCGTCATCGACCTTTCGCGTGTGACCGAAATTATTCGCGAGGTGGGGCAGAGCGAGATTTTGCCCCGGTTTCGCAACCTCGAAGCGCATCAGATTCGGGAAAAGGGGCCCGGCAACCTCGTTACCGAAGCCGACATCGAGGCGGAGCGCCAGCTTGGTCGCCGCCTGTCCGAGCTGATGCCGGGGTCGGTCGTCGTCGGAGAGGAGGCGGTGGCGGCAGACCACAAGGTGCTCGCAGCGTTGGCAGGCAACGACCCGGTGTGGATATTGGACCCCGTCGACGGCACCGCAAATTTCGCCCATCACCGGCCGGTGTTCGGTGTGATCGTGGCGCTGGCCATGGAGGGAACGACCGTGGCCGGCTGGATTCACGATCCCCTCTCGGACACGACGGCCGTGGCGGCGGCGGGCGAGGGGGCCTGGATCGGCGACCGTCGCCTGCATGTGGCGGAAGAGCGGGAACTGTCGGCCATGGCCGGGTCGCTCGGCTATCGCAAGGATCCTTACGTTGCCGGACAGGTTCAGCGGCTAGTCCGCAACGGGAGCGTCGCGCACGACTACCTTGCCCTTGCCGAGGGTCGCCTCGACTTTGCCTGCTATCGAAGACTCATGCCATGGGATCATGCGGCGGGTGTGCTGCTGCATAGCGAAGCGGGGGGCTGGAACGCGCTGCTCGATGGCTCGCCGTACCATCCCCTACCCGCGGCGACGGGGGTTTTGCTGGCCCCCGGCGAAGCCTCGTGGATGCGCCTCCGGGATTTGATCGCCACCCGTTAGGGAACGTTGCCAAGGCCCTTATCGTTGGAGGAGATGACCCGGCCTCAGACGATGGGAGATCGGCATGCCCCAAACACTCCAACACATCCTCAGCGGTTGGCCCGAGGAATCGCGCGAGGCGGCCCAGCTTGTGATCGACAAATATGGCGACCCGGACGAGGCAACCGAAAGCCAGCTCGTCTGGCACAACCCCGGCCCGTGGAAGCGTATGGTGGCTTCCAGGGAGTATTATCCGCATAAGTTTCCCGCACCCCACATCGATTGCGTCGAATCCGTCATCGAATACCGGGTGCCGGTGGACAAGTTCTCGGCGCTGGCCGAATTCGACGGCAGTGTGGTGGTAGAGCGAACCGCGGGCGAAGTGTCCGCGAGATGTCATGACGAGGAAGCCAATTTGCTCGCTCTCAACCTGATGCACGACATCGTGGAAGGTACAAGGAGCGTGCGCGAGGCGCGGGACTATTACGCCAAGGAATTCGCCGATTATCGACGCGGCAAACCGACACCCTACATGGAGGGGCTGCGGTTCCGCGCCGGCGCGGGCGACACGCGAGATCCCGACGTGCGCGCGTTGTCCGACGAGGATCTGGAGGAGGCGGCGAGGGAAGGACGGGAGCGCAACAGGCGGGGCTGACGATCAGGTCCCACGGGCGACTTTCAGTCCGGCGAAGGACTGTGCCACAGGCATCACCTCGAGACGATTGACGTTCACATGCGGCGGGAGAGATGCCGTCCAGAGCACGCACTCCGCAATGTCGTCCGCTGTCAACGGCTGGGTGTCCTGGTACAGCTTGGCCGCCCTCTCGGCGTCGCCCTTGAAGCGCACCACCGAGAACTCCGTCTCGCCGCACAGGCCGGGCTCGATCACAGTCGCCCGCACCCGCGTCCCGAACAGGTCGGCACGAAGGTTCATGGTGAACTGCTGCACGAAGGCCTTGGTGGCGCCATAGGCGTTGCCGCCGGGATAGGGATAGGTGGCCGCGACGGAGCCGATGTTGATGACGTGGCCCCGGTCGCGCGCCACCATTCCCGGCAGGACCGCGCGCGTGCAATAGGTCAGCCCCTTGATGTTGGTGTCGACCATCTGGTCCCAATCGTCGAGGTCTGCTTCCTGCGCGGGCTCCAGTCCGAGAGCCAGGCCGGCGTTGTTGACCAGCACGTCGACGGCGGCGAACTCGGGGGGGAGGGCGGTCACCGCCCGCTCGACCGCCCGGCGATCGCGTACATCCAGGGTGATCGCGTGAACGGGAACCTTCAGTTCCGCCTTGAGGTTTTCCAAGCGGTCGCCGCGGCGCCCGCACAGTATCAGGCGCGCCCCCTTGGCCGCAAAGCGGCGGGCGCAGGCCGCTCCGAATCCCGCGGAAGCGCCGGTAACGAAAACGGTGGAGCCGTTGAGATCGGTCATGTTTACGCTCCTTGCTTTCTGTTCACCCGGAAACCCGCGGCCCTTCCAACACGATACGCGGCGAAGGGGAGAGGGGATTGTCGATCTGCCAGATATATATCTGATAGCCCGCGTAGCTGCGCACAGCGGCGGCGTTGTGCTCCCGCACCGGGGCATCCGTCGTCACGCGGAATTCGCCGGCCATGCCGAGCCCAAGCCGCATAAGCCGCTGACCGTCCACTGCGCTGAGGGCGTTGGCCCTTATCACCATGGCTCCGTCCCGCGATTTGATCGACAGAATGTCCGCGTTCCGCCTGATGAAGGTGAAAAAGCCTCTCCCGCCCACCGCGCCCGTGCCCTCGTAGCTGACCGAAAAACGGCCGTTCCCGAGAGACTTGACCGACTTGAACCCGCTGTCCCGCTTGAGATCGCGCTCGGCGACCGCGATTTTTTCCGGTGCTTCCTGGGGCGAGAGTTTGCCCTGGACAATGTCTGCATAAAGTGGGGCGTAGACCAGTTCCCCCTCGTAGGTGACCGCGAACGCCCCGGAGCGGCTGATACGAATCTCGGCGCGGAACTTGTCGGGCAGGTAGCAACCGCTCAAGACCGCCGCCACGGCCAGCAACATGAAACCGGCCACCAGGCCCCGCCGGGCACGCCCCATCCTCGGTCTCCCCCGATCCCTGATCACTCTTCCCGTTTGAGCATATCCCACAAAGCATCCATTTCCGCCAGAGTCGCATCGGCCGGCGTCCGTCCGGACGCCGCTAGGGCTTGCTCGATCTTGCGGAAGCGGGCGTCGAACTTTCGATTGCCCCGTCGCAAGGCGGCCTCCGGGTCGATCTTGAGCTTGCGCGCCAAGTTGACGCAGGAAAACAGGAGATCCCCGACTTCCTCCTCGAGCTTCTTCTCGTTCCCGCCGACAATCTCTCGGGCGATTTCGTCGATTTCCTCGATCAGTTTGGGCAGCACGTCGGTTGGGGCAGGCCAGTCGAAGCCGACGCGAGCGGCGCGCTTCTGGAGCTTGGCGGCGCGGGAAAGCGCGGGGAGGGTAGTGGAAACGCCGTCGAGGGCGCTGGGGGGCGTGGCAGCGGCGGCCGCCTTGACGTGGCGTTCGCGCTGCTTGTGGTCCTCCCAAGCCGCGGTCTGGGCCTCTGCGTCGGCGATGCGAGCCTCGCCGAAAACGTGGGGGTGGCGCCGCACCATCTTGTCGGAAATTCCCGCGCCGATGTCGTCAAAGTCGAACAATCCACGCTCGCCGGCGATCTGCGCATAGAAGACGACCTGGAATAGAAGGTCGCCAAGCTCCTCCTTGAGCGCGGCGACATCGCCGGTGTCGATGGCCTCGACGACCTCATAGGCCTCTTCGATCGTGTGCGGGGCGATGGTTGCGAAGGTCTGCTCACGGTCCCACGGACAGCCGCCGTCGGGATCACGAAGCCGGGCCATGATGCCGAGAAGTCGATCGAGAGAACCGCGGCTCACAGCCCGTCCTCCGATCCATCTTGCGCCCGCCGATCCTGGGAAGGGGATGGACGCTCGAATAACCCCATTTGTCGCATAATGTATATTATGACAAGACGCGCTATTTCGTCGGAGCGCCACTCTAGTGGACGGACTGGAGTGCGGTCAAACGCACCCACGCTCCGGTACGGGTTGCGTCACCCTCTCGGCGGACGTCCTAGTGTCGTCCGTCGACACATCGGCGCGGCCAGCCGCCAACATGTCCCCACAGGATAATCTGGATGCTCGCTGAACGCATGAGTGCCGACCGCCTTGATGCCATCAGCGGCCCTGGAGTCGACCCGCGCACCCCGACGCGGCGCGTCGTCCGCCTTCGAATGCTGTGGCGGACCCCGCGACACATCAGCGGCTGGATCCGGGCTTCTTGTACAGGGTGTTGGGTTTGCCAAGGATTTCCGGGCGGTAGACCTTTTCCGCCCAGTCGTCCGGGGCGATCTCCTCAAAGGCCACGGAGACGGAATCCGCCCCACAGTTCAGTTCGGACATGACGTCTTCGGTTATGCGTTCGGCCAAACGCGCTTTCTGCTCCTCGGACTTGCCGGGCCACAGCTTGACGCTGACGTGCGGCATCGCTTCTCTCCCCCGTGACTGTCGCCGGGCCATCCTAGCCCTGCTCCATTCGAGCGAGTAGGCGGTATTATCTGAAGGCGCTCATAAGTTGCGCTTATGAGAACGGCGGGATGGCGTCACCAATCTCCGGCCGGTCCGGGTTCCGTCATAGCTCGATCACCATGCCGTCGTAGCCAGGCTCCACATGGGCCGGCAAGCGCGCCTTCAGGCGACAATAATCCAAGCTGGTGCTCATATGGGTCAGCAACGCGCGTTCAGGACCGACCCGCTCGATCCAGGCCAAGGCCTTGTCGACATGGGCGTGCGTACCATGCGGACGATTCGTCAGGGCGCCGACGATCCACAACCGTACGCCAGCGAGCGCCTCGAACGCCGCGTCATCCAGGTTCACGGCGTCCGTCGAGTAGGCGAAATCTCCGATGCGATACCCCAGGGTGGCGCAGACGCCATGATCCTGGACGAATGGCAGCACCGCGACACCGCCTACGCGAAATCGTTCCGTTACCACATGGGGGGTCAGCACGGGCTTGTAATAGTATTGCGAATCAAGCGGTTCCAGAACGTAGCCAAACCTTTCCCTGATTCGCGCCAGTAGATCGACGTCGCCGTAGATGTCGATCGACGCCTGCATCGCCCGGTTCACCTCGCGAAGGTCGTCGATGCCGTGGAGGTGGTCCGCATGGCCGTGGGTATAGAGGACGCCGTCGAGCCGGCGCACCGACGCGCCCAGCAGTTGCTCGCGCAGATCAGGCGTCGTGTCGATAAGGATCGTGGTTTCCCCGTCCTCGACCAGCACAGACGGCCGCCGGCGCCGGTTTCTCGGATTGCCGGGGTCGCAGCGCCCCCACCCGGCGCTAATCGACGGCACGCCGCCGGCGTGGCCGCATCCCAGGACCGTCACTTTCATGACGGGATTCGCGCCTTCGCGAAAAGCCGAAAGAAATTGGCCGTCGTCTGTTCGGCCAATCGCGCCGCCGTGACGCCCTTCACCGCGGCCACCGCTTCGGCCGTGAAGGCGACGAACGCCGGCTCGTTGCGCTGCCCGCGCTTCGGAACCGGCGCCAGATAGGGCGCGTCCGTCTCGACCAGCAAGCGATCAAGCGGCACTGTCTCGACGATGCGGCGCAGGGCCTCGGACTTCTTGAACGTGACGATCCCCGAAATGGAAATCAAAAAGCCGGTTTCGATCGCGAAATCCGCGAGTTGCGGACCGGAGCTGAAGCAATGCAGCAAGCCCTTGAAAGAACCCCGGCCCATCTCCTCCGCGAGAATTCGCATGGTGTCCTCGTCGGCGTCGCGGGTGTGGACGACGACCGGAAGGCCGGTCTGGCGCGCCGCCGCGATGTGGGTTCGAAAGCTGGCCCGCTGCCGATCACGCGGGCTGTGGTCATAAAAATAGTCAAGCCCCGTCTCGCCGAACCCGACGACTTTCGGATGTTCCGCCAACGCCGCCAGTTCTTTGGCATCCACGCAGGGTTCGTGGCCGGCCTCATGCGGGTGGATGCCGACCGTGCAATAGACATTGGGAAACCGCTCGGTCACACGCAGCACCTGTTCGAACCGCGTCAAGTGGGTGCCAATGGTCAGCATCACGCCGACCCCGGCGCGCTCCGCCCGCGCCACCACCCCGTCAATTTCCCCGGCCAACTCGGGAAAATCGAGATGGCAATGGCTGTCGACGAGCATCAGGCGGCCCCCTCCTCCGCCTCGACATAGCGCGGAAACACGCCTTCCGGCTTCGGCAATGGGGCGCCCGGGCTCAAGGCGTTCGCACCCGTGAGATGGGCGAACGTTCTCTGGTCGCCGGAGACGCCCAGCTGATCGAGCAACCGCGCCGCCGAATTCGGCACTACCGGCTGCATCAGGATCGCGATATGCCGCAAGGCCTCCACGAGCACGTAAAGGACGTTTTCCATTCGCTCGGGATCGGTCTTTCTCAGCGCCCATGGCGCCTGGCGATCGACGTAGCCGTTCGCCGCCCGCACGACCTGCCAGACGGTTTCGAGGACTTCATGGAACAGCTGACGGTCCATCAAGTCGCGGGCCTTCGGCAGGATCGCGGCCGCCGCGTCGAGCAGGGCCTGGTCCTCGTCGGTCAGCCGACCACGCCGAGGCACCGCCGCACCGCAATTCTTGGCGATCATGGACAACACCCGCTGCGCCAGGTTCCCGAGATCGTTGGCCAGTTCGCCGTTCATGCGGTTGACCATGGCCCGGTGCGAGAAGTCGCCATCATTGCCGAATGGCACCTCGCGCAGCAGGAAATAGCGCACCTGATCGAGTCCGTACCTCTCGATGAGCCGCAGCGGATCGATGACGTTACCCAGCGATTTCGAAATTTTCTGGCCTTCGTTGGTCCACCAACCGTGGGCGAACACCCGCTTCGGCGGCTCGAGCCCGGCCGCCATGAGGAAGGCTGGCCAATAGACCGCGTGGAACCTCAGGATGTCCTTGCCCACCATATGCAGGTCGGCGGGCCAATAACGCGCGTAGGCGCCCGACACGTCCGGATAGCCGACCGCCGTGATATAGTTCGTGAGGGCGTCGAGCCAGACGTACATGATGTGTTTGGGATCACCGGGGACGGGGATTCCCCATCCGAAACTCGTCCGCGAAACCGAAAGATCCTGAAGGCCGCTCTTCACGAAGCTGATGACCTCGTTACGCCGCGACGCCGGAGCCACGCAATCAGGATTGCGCTCGTAGTATTCGAGCAGAGGTTTCTCCCAGGCCGACAGGCGGAAGAAGTAGCTCGGCTCCTCGACCCATTCGACCGGAGCCCCGGTCGGTGCGAGTTTTTCACCGTTCGGCCCCGTACTGAGGTCGTCCTCGCTCCAGAAGGCCTCGTCCCGCACCGAATACCACCCGGCGTAGCTACCGAGATAGATATGTCCCCGCGTCTCGATTTCGCGCCACAACGCTTGGCAGGATCGCGTATGACGCTCTTCGGTGGTGCGAATGAAATCGTCGTTGCTGAAGTTCATCGCCTTCGCGAGGTCGCGGAAGTTCTGAGACACTTCGTCGGTGAACGATTGCGGATCGATGCCCGCCGCCTGGGCAGATTTCTCGACCTTCTGGCCGTGCTCGTCGGTCCCGGTGAGGAAGTGCACGTCGAAGCCGTCAAGCCGCTTGAAGCGGGCGAGCACATCGCAGGCGAGCGTGGTATAGGCGTGACCGATATGCGGCTTGTCGTTGACGTAATAGATGGGCGTCGTCAGGTAGTAGGGTTTACGCCCCGGCATGGCAATCTCCTGGAGGCTCCCAATGGTATTGGGCGAGCCGGCGGGCGCATCAAGGGCGTCCCTGCCGCTCCACGGTCAGAAAAGCGTTCAGAACGACCTGTTTGCGGTCGAGGTTGACGGCCTCCGCCCGCGCAAACAGGTGCGAGGTCTTTTCCCACACCTCCAGCCACTGATCAAGCTTGCTGGCCCCCAGCAAACGCTCCATCACCGCCGCCTCGCCGGGCACCACCTCGGCAAGCCCTTCCCCCCTGCCCCCAACCCGGACCATGCGCGCGAGCCACCAGACGAACAGGTCGGTAACCGTGCGAAAGGCTTCGCCCGAGCCGCCCCGCGCCACCCGATCGGAAAACGCGTGCACGGCCGCAACGTCGAGCCGCGGCCACCGGGCAAGCAGGTCGATGATCTCCTTGAAGAGAGCAAGCCCCCCTTCCCCGGCCAAGGCCAGCGCCTTGCCGATGCTGCCCTCCGCGAGCCGCGCCAGGGCTCGCGCGTCGGCCTCGGAAAGCTCGCTTCGATCCAGCAGCAGGGTCAGCAATTGTTCCTCGGCGAGCGGCCGTAAGGTCAGGCGCCGGCAACGGGACCGGATGGTCGGCAGCAGCCGTCCCGGGCTATGGCTGACCAGCAGCAGCAAGGCCCGCTGCGGCGGTTCCTCCAGCACCTTGAGCACGGCATTGGCGCTGTTACGGTTCATCTCGTCGGCGGCGTCGATGATGACGACGCGCCATCCCCCTTCCGCCGGGGTGTGCGACAGGAACCGGCCGATTTCCCGTACGTCATCGACCACGATTTCGGACCGCAGCCGCGGCGGTTTGTCGTCGGTCCAGCTCCGCTCCACGACTTTCAGGTCAGCGTGGCCGCCAGATGCGACCCGGCGAAACACCGGGTGCTCGGGAACAACGGCCAAGCTGTCGGGCGCGCCGAACAGGCCGCCGTCGCCGCCGCCCGACAGAACGAAGCGGGCGATGCGGTAGGCCAGCGTGGCCTTTCCGATGCCGCGCGGCCCGCAAAGCAGCCACGCATGCGCGAGGCGGCCGGAATTCCAGGCGTCGAGAAATCGGCGCTCCGCGTCCTCATGGCCGACGAGATCGTTGGCGGCGCGTGGGTGCGCGGAATCGCTCATGGCAGGTTAAACCTGGCGCGCACCGCGCTCAGGACATGGGCATGAACCGTTTCCACGTCACCTGTGGCGTCGATGACGACGCAACGTTCGGGTTCGCGCCGGGCAATGTCGAGAAACCCCTCCCGCAGCCGCCTGTGGAAGGGAATCCCCATCCGCTCGTAACGGTCCTCACCGCCGCCGCGCCCGCCGGCGCGGCTAAGGCCGGCTTCGACGGGAAGGTCCAGGATCAGGGTCAGGGCCGGAGCGAAATTTCCGACGGCAAAAGCGTAAAGCCGCTCGATGGGTTCGCGTCCCAACCCAAGCCCGTATCCCTGGTAGGCCATGGTTGAATCGGCGAAACGGTCGCAAATGACCCATTCCCCTCGTTTCAACGCCGGCAGGATACCCTCGACGAGGTGATGGCGGCGCGCGGCGAAATGCAGCAGGGCTTCGGCCGTGGCATCCCACCGGTCGACGTCGCCGTCGACGAGGAGGCGCCGGATCGCCTCGGCCCCCGGGGTCCCGCCAGGTTCCCGGGTCAGTTGGATGGGCAAGCCCAGGTTTCGAAGGAAATCGCCGAGCAGCCGCGCTTGTGTCGACTTGCCGCCTCCTTCGCCGCCCTCGAACGTTATGAACCGCCCGCTTTCCGTCACTAGTTGCTGCCGAAGACGATGTGTTTGACCGCCGACCCGATGCGTCCCGCGAACCCGAGCTTGGCGACATCCGCTCCCGCATAGAGGGGCACCTCTCTGGTCGGCCCGTCGGGGACGGAGATGACCAGTTTGGCGACCTCCTGCCCCTTCTTAATTGGGGCCGGAAGGGGGCCTTCGAAAACCGCCGCGACCTTCATCGTGCGGCGCGCGTGCCTCGGGAACGTGAACTCGACGTCCTCCTTGCTGAGCAGCGGGACTTTGGCCTGTTCGCCCAGCCAAACCTCGGCCTCGCTCACCACGTCTCCCGCAGCGAACATTCTCACGTTCTCGAACTCGCGGAATCCCCACTCGAGCAGGCGTTCCGATTCCTCCGATCTGGCTTTCACGCTGGGCAACCCGTTGACGACGAGGATGAGGCGCCGGCCGTTGCGCTGCGCCGAGGCGGTCAGGCCGTACCCCGCCGCCTCGGTGTGCCCGGTCTTCAGTCCGTCGGCGCCCATGTTCTTGTAGAGCAGCGGGTTGCGGTTGCCCTGGCTGATGTCGTTGTACTTGAAGTTGGTCTCGGCGTAATACTTGTAGTATTCGGGGAAGTCGAGGATGATCCGCCGCGCCAGCGTCGCAAGGTCGCGCGCGGTCATCACATGTTCGGGGTCCGGCCATCCGGTCGCGTTTCGGAATACGCTGTCCGCGAGGCCGATCTCCCTCGCCCGCCGGGTCATGAGCTCCGCGAATGCCTGCTCGTCGTTGGCGAGCCCCTCGGCCACCACG
Organism: Rhodospirillales bacterium; assembly: GCA_019455065.1. Taxonomy (GTDB): domain Bacteria; phylum Pseudomonadota; class Alphaproteobacteria; order Rhodospirillales; family Magnetospirillaceae; genus JACFNC01. The sequence continues at coordinate 309,047 of JACFNC010000001.1, read as the reverse complement.
ATGCACGCGTCATTGCCTGATTGGACGATGATGCCGCGCAGCAGATCCTCGACCTTCACTCGGCTGCCGACGGCGACGAACATCTTCGAACCCTGTTTGCGCCATGCGCGTTCGCTGACCGGAAACGTATCCTCCAGAGACAACCGCCCTTGCTTGAGCCGCTCGAAAACCATGTAGGCGGTCATGAGCTTGCTCATCGACGACGGCGGCATCAACTCGTCGGCGTTCTTCTCGTAGAGAACCGTTCCGGTGGTGAAGTCGACCAGCAGCGCCTCCCGCGCAGATGTCTCGATCGGCGCGGCGGCCGCCGCCGCCCCGAGCATGACGGTAGCCGCCAAAAGGGCGACCGCTCGACGAATCAAACGCAAAGGCAGCATGGGTAGGGAAATCTCCACTTACTCACGATTGAGGATAAGCCGATCGGACCGGGAGTATACTCCGAATGCGCCACAAATATGGCACCCGCTCTCAATCCACCACGAGCTTGGCGTCTTCATAACCCGCGCGGATCGCCTGCTCGAGCATGCGGTCGCCGTCCTCAAGCTTGGCTATCGGACCAATCCGCACACGGAAAAACTCCTTTCCGTTGGAGGTGACGGAGGTGATGCTCGTAGGCCCGATCGGCGAGAGGCGCGCCCCGACCCGATGGGCGTTGTCGTACAAAGCGAACGCGCCTGCCTGAACATAAAGCTGCGTCGCTCCCTTCACGGGCATCACCTCGACACTCTGCTTGTCGAGGTCGGGCAGCGCAGCCTTGTCCCGGACCGTCTGCGAAATACCCGCGGAAACGGATACCGGGATCGGCCGTGGGCTGTCGGGGCTGCCTGGCGGCGGCAGTGTTTCGCTGGCCACGCTTATGCGCGGCGCGGCCGCCGGCGGCGGCGGGGAAGTGTCGTCGGGGCGCTGAAATCCGGCGGCCAGCACCCGGCTCTCCTCAGGCACGATCTGGACCCGAACCTTCGCCGTGCCCTGCCGCTCGAAACCGAGCAACTGCGCCGAACGCCGCGACAGGTCGATGATTCTACCATGCGCGAATGGGCCGCGATCGTTCACGCGCACCATAATCGACCGCCCGTTTTCGAGATTGGTCACGCGCACTAGACTTGGCATCGGCAAGGTGCGGTGGGCGGCCGTCAGGCCGTTCTGATCAAATATTTCGCCGTTCGCGGTGGGTTTGCCGTGAAAGTCGGGCCCGTACCACGACCCGACGCCTGTCTCGTCATACCCGTAATCTTCGCTCGGATAGTACCACACGCCGTTGATCTGGTACGGCTTGCCGACCTTGTAGGTGCCGGAGGCGGTTTTGTCCGGAGGCTGCTGGTATTGCTGGATTTCCTTGAGGGCGTGGCTAGCCAGTTTGGTTTCCGTGCATCCGGCGACGGCGACCGACGCAGCGGCGGCAAGCAACCAGAACGGCCGCGCGCATCCCATGATCTGGTGTCCCCCCACGGTTCCCCCCAAGATATTTTGTAGTTTACGGGCTGCTTATCCGATCGGCAAGCTGCCCGACCGCCAACCCGAAGAACACCGAGCGGTTCCACTTCAGAATTGTCCGGAAATTGTCGTAAACCAGGAAGACGCGCCCTCCCGGTTCCGCTTCGATCAGTCCGGCTTTCACGTCGGCGTGCCGGGGAAGGGCCGTGCCGTCCGCCCGCCGCACCCCAGCCTCCTGCCATTCCGCCAGCGGTCGGATCGCAGTTCCCCCGATCAACGTGCGATCGAAACCGGAGGACAGACTCGCCTCCCTGCCCCAGGTCTCGCTTTGTTTCCAACCCGACGACGCCAGATAATTCGCCGCCGAAGCGAAAACGTCGGGAAGCGTACCCCAGATATCACTCTTGCCGTCGCCGTCATGGTCCCGTGCGTATCGAACGAAGCTCGATGGCATGAATTGGCACTGTCCCATGGCGCCGGCCCATGATCCCCTCATCTGCTCGACTGACACATGGCGGGAATCGAGGATCGAAAGCGCGTGCAAGAGTTCTTGGCGGAAATATGCGCTCCGGCGCCCGTCATAGGCCAGCGTGGCTAGCGCGTCGATCACCGGAAAGCCGCCGGAGATTCGTCCGAAGTCCGTTTCGATGCCCCACAGGGCGACGATAAACCGCGGCTGCACCCCGTACAGCCGGCCGATCTCCTCCAGCAGAGCCTGATGCCGCGCGAAGAGGCGCCGCCCCCGCTCCACCCTGTCGGCCGTGACCACGCGGTCCATGTATTGCTGGTAGGTCAGCGTGAATTCCGGCTGCTTCCGATCGAGTTCAAGCACACGTGCAATGGGCTGGACGGCGGTGAGCGAAGCTTCGATGGTCTGTCGGCTTATCCCCTTTTGCGCCGCTTCGTCGCGTAGCGCCTGCAGCCACTGGTCGAACGGCACGGCGGTCGCCCCCGCACCACTCGGAAACGCGGCGATTGCCGCGGCGGCAACCATGCCCAGGGTCCAGCACCTCCTCGACCTCATACCCCCTCCTGTCCGCTCCCCGTTGCCGCGCCGCTCCTCGGAAGAGCGAAAACGCCCGTGAAGGCCAGCGGGCAGCCCTTCGCCCGGGCACCCAGACCTCCCCTATTAGCTCTTATAGACGCGAAAGGTAAAAAAGAGGTTTCGCGGGGCAAACTGTGTCCGCCCCGCGAAACTGCCACCCAGCGCTCAGAAGATCAGCGCCAGCAAAGCGATGACGACCGCCAAGCCTATGAGGAAGATCACGAGTACGGTCTTGCCAAGGAACTCGAACATGTCGCCCCCTCAGTGAGCGTGCGGCAACTCCGGCGGCGTCAATGCAGGTTCTTCTCCCAGCTCGAGACCTGCCGCTCCGCCTCCTCTCGAGTGATCCCATAGCGCTCCTGAATCTTGCCCACGAGCTGGTCCCGTTGGCCGGACACGCGGTCGATTTCGTCGTCGGTCAGCGCGCCCCACTGCTCCTTCAGCTGTCCCTTGAACTGCTTCCAGTTCCCTTGAATCTGATCCCAATTCATCGCTCTCTCCGGTTCGATCGCACCTGATGGGACAAACAGGGGAAGGCAGCCGGGGTTCCCGGCCGGCGGGAGGATTGACGCACAACTGTCTAAGTGCTATTGTCCAGATCACATTTATACAGTCTACATACTCCGGGGCGGGGCATGCTGAGCAGTAAGGACCTGATGGCGCGGGCCGGGATTTCGCGGGCTACCCTCAACAATTACATCGGTCTCGGACTCTTGCCGCGACCGATCGTCCAGCGCAGTGACGACGGCAAGAGACCGCCTCGTCTCGGATTCTTCCCTGAGGAGTCCTTGGAGACACTGTCACGCATCGCCGCGTTGAAGCAGTCCGGCACGCCAATGGCCGAGATCGTACGCGTATTGGCGGGAACGCAGCCCACGGACGCCCAACCGGCGGAAATCACCAAGCCCATCGCCACCACCGCGCCTTTGCCGGCAACGCTCCCGCGGCTCACCTTCGAAGCGTTTGAGCATCCGGCATTCATGGTCAACAAGCGGTTCGAACTCGAATGGTGGAACGAAGCCGCGGAACGGGCATTGCTGGACCTCCCTTCGGCGCCGCCCAGCGACATCCGGGCCCGCAATCTTTTCGCAATCCTCCTTGCCTCGCGCCCGTTACGGGCGGCGGCTGGAGGCAACGATTTTCTGGCTTTTACACTGTCCATCGCCAAGGGGATAATGTCTAAACCACTGGCGCTGGGGAATCTGTCCGCCCTCGGACCTGCATCGGATACGCTCGATCGCCTGTACGAGCAGGTGGATTCCCTGCCGCCGAAGGGCATTGTGGATGCGGACATCGACCTCGCCGCCGAAGGCCAATCCGAGCGGTGGCATACGGTCTATGCGACGTTTTTTCGCGAGGGGGTTCTTTTCGTCCTGTCTCCCAACTCGGAATCGTCGTCGCTGTTGTCGTGGCTTGCGCGGCGGGATCTGGTGATCCGCGACATCCTGCGCAGGCGCCGGCCCTATCTTACGCCTCTCGCGGTGCTCGTGGCCGATCTGCAGGAGTCGACGAAGATCTGCGCCGAATTGCCTCCGGATGAGTACTTCCTTCTCATCAATCGCGTGTTGAACGCCATGGAGCCGAACCTGCGGCGCTTCCACGCGACCCATGGCAAGCATCCCGGCGATGGCATCGTCTTCTACTTCTTTCCCCAACCCGACACCCACTACGTCATGAACGCCATACTGTGCGCGCAACGCATGAAGCAGACGATGACGGAAGTAAGTCGGGAATGGCGCCGTCGCAAAGGGTGGTTGAACGAGCTTCGTCTGAACATCGGGATCGACGCGGGCGAGGAGTGGTTCGGAACCTATCAGACGTCCACCCATGTCGAGTTCACCGTTTTGGGAGACACCGTGAACAATGCTACCCGGTTGAGCACCTTCGCCCGCGACGGCAGCATCTGGGCTGCCAAGAACCTGCTGAGCAAGCTGCCGGCGACCGAAATGACCAAGGTTCGGTTTGGCATCCGCAGAACAACACTCGACGGCGGCAGCGTCCTGGTGCCGTCGACCTATGCCCGCATCTCCAATTTGCTCGACACCAGCAGCCGGCGGGCCGACGATTTCCGCGACATCGCAATGTCACCGGTGACCGAGATTTTCGACGTGCCCAACGGGGAAACGCCGCCATCCGGACCATGATCTTGGCGCCAGCCCGCGTTCTCGGTTACATTCGGCCACGATGACCGATGAGCCCACGAAGCGTCGCGTGTCCCGCCGAAAGGTCGCTTGGATCGCGACGGGTTTCGGCGCCGTGCTCCTTGGTGGTGTCCTATGGACCGCAAAAGACGGCGGGCCGCCCCCGATCCCTCCCCCGCAGGATCAGCGCGCCATGGCCGTCGGCGCCCAACTCTATGCACGTCACTGTGCGAGCTGCCACGGGACCGAACTCCAGGGACAGCCGAACTGGCGCGACCGCGCGCCTAACGGACGCCTCCCCGCGCCTCCCCATGATGAGTCGGGCCATACGTGGCACCACTCCGACGAGGTTCTGTTCCAAGTCACCAAGAAGGGGCTGGCGGCTGTCGCCCCTCCCGGTTACGAGAGCGACATGCCCGCCTTCGAAGGTGTGCTGTCCGACCAGGAAATCGCTGTCGTGCTAGGCTTCATAAAGTCGACCTGGCCTCCTTCGATCCGGGAGCGGCAGGCGCGGCTTAGTGCGAAAACTCGCTGACGCCGCCGGGCGAGGAAAGTCCGAGTTCCGCCGGAATGCCGAAGTATCGGGGCCGCCATTCTGGATGGAAAGCGTGCATCCACGATCGCAGATCGCGGACACCGGGCGGCCGAAGCGCCTGATGGCAGGCGTAGGCCGCGAGAACGCCCAGTTTCCCCCGAATATCGAAGGGGTCCTCGCCGGTCGGCACAAGCGCAAGCTCATACCTCTCAAATCCGTTGGTGCGCCCCCAAAGCATCAACTCGCCCAACAGCCACTCGCGCGCGACTGTGCCCATGGCGGGGCACCAGCGCACCAGATCTGCCGATAACTCGACGCCATCCGCGCCCGCCCAGACCTGCGCGCAGGCAATCAACCGCCCGCGGCGGCGAAGCGTGGCCAGCCGCAGTCCCGAATAATCGGCCTCCGCGAGCCCGTCCCCTTGACCCGGTGCCTGCGACGACCACCAATCCTCTGAAAGAGCACGGACCTCCCGCGATAAGGCTCGGTCGAGCGCGGTTAGTTCGAACGCGACGTCGTCGTGCGCGGCCCCACGGAGCGAATCTCGGAGATGGGCATATTTCTCGGTGGTGAGGTCGAAGCCGCGCAGTTGGACAATTCCCATCTCGCCAGTGAGCGAAAGGGCGAGGCCCAGATCGTGGTAGAGAGGGCGCGCCCGCACGTTCCAGAACACGGGCCGTGTGCCCGCATGTTCCGCCTGCTCACGAAATTCCCAGGCCAGGTCTGGCCATAGCTCGGGCGGACCCACGGGTTCCCCGATCGCGATCCAGTCCAACCCACATGGCACGTAGGCGATGAGCGCCTGACCGGACTTGTCGAAAACGTGCCGCACGCCGGGCAGCAAGGCCAAGGGGGCCGCGGCGGCCGTGGCCCTTCCGACTATGCTGGCCGCCGCACCTGCGGCGGCGGTGCGACTTCGGCCCCCCGCGTTCAGCAGCGCGACGATCGCGACAAGCCCCCAGGCGGCGCCCGCCAACACCACTCGCACAGATCGATCTTCGCCTTCGAAGACAGCTAGGTCGCCCCCGTTATTGATGTTCAACATCAACAACCAGACCCCGCCACAGATGGCAACGGCGACCGCCCCGGCCCACGAACCGGACAATCCCAGGGCACACAATGAGGTGGCCCTATAGAAGGCGCCGCGCGCGACGGTCAGCGTCGCAGCCAAAGCAGCCAGAACAACGGCAAAAACGTGCCGCTCGCCCATCGCCACCAGGGCAACATCCCCTATGACCAGAAGGATGACCGCCCAGCGATACGCCGAAGACAACCGCCTGTGGAGGCCACGCGAGCAAATTACGAGTGAGACACCCGCCAGTCCCGCCGCCAAGTGCGCCGCCTCCGCCAAGGCCGCAACTGGAGGGGCCGTCGCCCCCTCTACTCCGATAATCGCCGAATAGAACAGCAAGGCCCCGGCGGCGAAAGCGGCAACCGCCATCACTGACGGCAGGGCCTCTCGCGCCCACAGCCCCGCCGAGGCCGTCGCCCGTTGCAGGAACCGCCCTCGTAACAAGGCTTCATGGGCGCCTAGAAGAATCGCCCCGAGGGTCAGGGGCAGGAGAAAGTAGATTCCCCGAAAGGCGAGCAACGCCCCCAACATCGCGTCGGCCGGCGCACCCGGCACCATGACGATGACGGCGGTTTCGAAAACCCCCAGACCGCCTGGGACGTGCGCCAGAACGCCCATGAGGTTGGCCAGCACGTAAACGCCGACAAAACCCGGATAGGAGATGGCGGCCTCGGCCGGAAGGAGGGCGAACAAAGCCGCCGAAGCAAGACAGAGATCCAGTCCGGCAATGACGAGTTGCGCCGCCGCTACGCGCGGGCGAGGGAGGACAAGGGAGCGTCCAAAGAGCCGAAGCGGCGACCTTTGGAACCGGCCTACCGCCACGTAGCTGAACACGATGCCGACCGTCGCCAGTCCCAACCAGCGTACCCAGCCTTCATCCGTGCCGGCGGGAACAGCCACAACGCCCGGCTCCACGACCAAGGCGAGCGCCCCAAGAGTCAGCGCACCCAAAGCGAACGTGACGCCTGAAAACAGCACCACCCCGGCGACCTCGAGAACCGACAGACCTGCCGCGGAATAGATGCGATAGCGGATCGCTCCTCCCGTCAGTGCGCCGAAGCCGGCGCTATGGCTTACCGCATGGCTCGTGAAGGATGCGAGCAGGACCCGCCGATACGGCAGACGGCGACGGAGATGATGCAGCGCCAGCCAATCGAAGCCCGAAAGTGCGACGTAGCTCCCCGCGGTGGCCGCCAGACCGACCATCACCGCACCGCCCCCGATCTCGCCAAGACGAGCCAGAACATCGGTCAATTCGTATTTGTCGAGGGCGCGGTACAGAACGTACAGGGCGCCGACGAAGATGGCGACGCTCAGAAGCGTTCCGATAGCGCCTGTGAGCCGGCTCCAGTTCATCGACCGCCCGGCGTTGTCCGTGGAGATGGGCCGCCGTCGACGGCCGGAACGTTATTCAGCGATGGCAGGCTCGCGCACGGCCACCTCGGCCCGGCGCCCTCTTACAAGAAGCGTATAGACCGTGGGCACCACGAACAAGGTCAGAATGGTGCCCAGGAGGATGCCTCCGACAATCACCCAACCGATCTGCTGGCGGCTCTCGGCCCCGGCGCCATGCGCCAGCGCGAGCGGCAATGCCCCCAGCACCATCGCCCCCGTCGTCATCAGAATCGGACGCAGCCGCAGACTGGCCGCCTCTATGACGGCCTCGCTGACGGACAGCCCTTTCGCCCGAAGCTGGTTGGTGAACTCGACGATAAGGATCCCATGTTTGGTGATGAGACCAATCAAGGTCACGAGGCCGATCTTGCTGTACACGTTCAGCGTGCCGCCAGTCAGCTTCAAGGCCAACAGCGCGCCGGCCATTGCCAAGGGCACGGTCGCCATGATTACCAAGGGGCTGATAAAACTCTCGAACTGAGCCGACAGCACCAGATAAATGAACAGGATCGCGAGCAACATCGTGATTGCGAACCCCGCCGTCGATGCCTTGAACTCCCGGGTCGGGCCGTCGTAATCGACTGTCGCATTGGCCGGTAGCATCCTTTCAGCCGCCGCCTCCATGTATTCCACCGCTTCTCCCAGGGCGTAACCGGGGGCCAAATTCGCGGTAATTTTGGCGGCCCTGAGCTGACCGAAATGATTCAGTTCTCGCGGAGCCACCGTCTCGGTGATACGCACCAGGCTGGACAGCGGTACCATGCTGTCATCGGTTCCGCGCACGTAGATCGCGGCAAGATCGTCGGGATTGCGGCGGTCCGCACCCTCGATCTGGACGATCACATCGTATTGCTCGCCCTCGCGCTTGAATCGGGTGACCGCGCGACCGCCTAGCATGGTTTCGAGCGTTCGTCCGATGACCTCGACCGAGGTCCCGACATCCATCACCTTCTCTCGATCCAATTCGACGCGTACCTGGGGCTTGTTCAGCTTAAGGTCGCTGTCAACGCCGGCGAGCCCTGGATATTTCGCGGCCTCCTCTATCATCGCATCGACCAGCCGCTGAAGTTCGGCGTAGTCGCCCGACGTCTGGATGACCATCTGGAAGGGCTTTGAACTCGCCCTTTGCCCCAGCGAAGGCGGATTCACGACGAACGCCTGCAGGCCCGCAACCGACTCGAATTTCGGCTTCAGCCCCTGGACGACCTCTTGCTGGGGAACGTCGCGCTCGCTCCACTCCTTCAACCGCACGAAGGACATCATCTGGTTGACGACCGGCCAGCCGGTAATGACGAAATACCGATCGATTAGCGGTTCGTCGCGATAAAAGCCCTCGATCTGTCGAGCATATTTGTCGGTGTAGCCGATCGTCGCCCCCTCGGGGCCGATGCCGATTCCGACGATCGTTCCCCTGTCCTCGATCGGAGCCAACTCGGACTTGAGCCCGGTGAACAGCACATACGATGCCCCGCCTATGATCACGGCCAGGACGAGCACCAACCATCTGGCGCTCAAGGTCGCGGCCAGCGCCCTCTTGTACCCGGACGTCAGCGACACCAAGCCGCGCTCCACGAGGTTATAGAAATAGGAGTGCTTCTTTTCGTGGCGAAGCATCTTGGAGCACATCATTGGCGACAGCGTCAGGGCGACAAAACCCGAAACCAGCACGGCGGCGGCAAGCGTCAGCGCGAACTCAGTAAAGAGCTTGCCCGTCCGGTCGGTCTGAAAACCCACGGGTACGTAGACGGCCGCCAAGGTAACCGTCATCGCCAGCACCGCGAAGGCGATCTCCTTGCTGCCCTTCAGCGCCGCCTGCACCGGCTGCATGCCGTTCTCGATGTGCCGGAAAATGTTCTCCAGCATCACAATGGCATCGTCCACCACGAGCCCGATCGCCAACACCATGGACAGCAACGTCAGCGTATTGATGCTGAAGCCAAGGGCGTACATGATGGCGAAGGCCCCGACGAGGGACACCGGGATGGTGACGAGCGGAATGATGGTGGCCCTGATGGTCCTGAGAAAAAGGAAAATCACCAGCATGACGAGCAGGACCGCCTCACCGATGGTCTGAAACACAGCTTCGATCGACCTTTCGATGAATACCGACGAGTCGTATGCGACCCGTACGTTCATCCCGTCGGGCAGACTATCCGCAATGGTCGGAAGGGCCGCGCGCACGGCCGTTGAGACTTCCAGCGGGTTGGCCACCGATTGTTTCACCACGCCGAGCGCAACGGCGCTTTCCCCGTTGAACCTGACCAGGCGGCGCTCATCCGCGGCCCCCAGTTCCACACGCCCCACATCCTTGAGACGGACCGGATAGCCGGCGGCCGTCTTGAGGATCATGTTGGCGAATTGTTGCGGCGTGCGAAGATCGGTCTCACTGAGGACTGTGAACTCGCGCTCGCTGCTCTCTATCCGCCCCGCCGGCACCTCGATGTTCTGACGTCGCAGGGCGTTCTCGACGTCTTGGGGAGTCAGCGCATACGCGGCGAGGCGCGCCCGGTCGAGCCAGATTCGCATGGCATAACGCCGTTCGCCGAAGACGCGGACGTCTGCGACGCCCGGCAACGTCTGGAGTTGGTTTTTCACAAGCCGGTCGGCGATATCGGACACAACGATCGGACTGTGGCGATCGCTTGAGAAAGCGAGGAACATGACCGGCTGGGCATCCGCTTCCACCTTGGCGATGACCGGCTCCTCGATGTCATCGGGCAGTTTGCCGCGCACGCGCCCGACTCGATCGCGTACGTCGTTGGCGGCGCCGTCCGGGTCCCGGTCAACCTTGAACGTAACCGTGATCTGGCTGCGTTCGGAGCGACTTATCGAGGTCAGCACTTCGATGCCCTCGATCCCGGCGAGCGAATCCTCGACCACGTTGGTGACCTGGCTCTCGATCACCTCGGCGCTTGCGCCCGGATATTCTGTCGTTACCGTGACCACGGGCTCGTCGATGTTGGGGTATTCGCGCACCGACAGACGTCCGAACGCAACGATACCAACCAGCACGATCAGCAGGCTCATGACCGTGGCCAGCACGGGCCGGTTGATACACAGTTGCGGCAATGTCATGTCAAGCGCCCCGCTTGGCGTCGACTACGGCCACGGCCATGCCGGCGCGCAGCTTCATCTGTCCGGCGGTCACCACCACGTCGTCGGCGGCAAGGCCGGCCTTTACCTCCACCCTTCCCCCGCGGCGGCTGCCGATTTCCACATTCGTCGGAACGGCCTTGCCGTCCACCACCTTGAAGACCATCACCTCGCTGCCCTGCGGCACGAGGGCCTCCTCGGGGACCGTAAGGGCATTCGCATTCTCCTCGATGACCAGGGAAATGCGCACGAACTGGCCGGGCCGCAATACTCGGTCGGCATTGGGCATCAACGCTCTCAAGAGGATGCTTCTTCCGGCCTCGTCGATAAGGGGATCGATTGCATAAACCTCGCCCCGGAAATCCCGGTTTGGAAAAGCGTCGGAAGTGACAGTCACCGTTTGGCCCACCCCCACCGCACCGAGATAGAGTTCGGGAATTCTGAAATCCGCCTTGATTGGGTCAATGTTTTCGAGATTGGCTATGTCCTGGCCCGGACTGACGAAGGCGCCGATGCTGACCTTTCGCAATCCGACAATCCCGTCGAATGGCGCCACGATGGTCGTCTTCTCGAGCATGGCCCGTGCCAACTCGACCTCGGCGGCATCGGTGCGCAGCTTTGCGGCGCTCTCGTCGCGCGCGCGCTCGGTGCCCGCTCCCTGAGCGAAGAGCATCCGCGCCCGCCTGCTGTTGGCCTCGCTCAACGCCAGGTTCGCTTCGGCCCTGCGCAACTGCGCCTGATAGCTGCTGGCGTCGAGCCTTACCAGCACCTGCCCCTTGTTCACGGATTGGCCTTCCCGGAACCCGATTTCCGCGATGCGGCCCATTATCTCGGGACGAATAATCACCGACTCGTCGGATTTTAGGGTGCCGATGGCCGATACCTCCCGGGTCATCGGGCCTACGGCAACCTTGGCCGCCTCGACGCGAACCGGGTTTTCGGGCTGCTCCTGCACCTGCCCGGGCGGCGAGACGCCGGCCCTGCTCGCCTCGTGTTGCCAGTAGTAATAGCCCCCCCCGACGATCACGGCCAGGAACGCGATACCCGCAAGTGCCTTCTGCATACTGTCCTCTGAACCGCCCCCGTTAACCGCCCGCGTTAAATTAGCCCCAACGCGCCCCCAGTCAACCACTCGCCGCCGCGGAGAGCCGCGGCACCGGCCGGTCACGGATCGGAAGATGCATGACGGCGGCCAGCAATGCCAATGCTATCGAGGCGAACCACATCAGGTCGAACGAACCGGTCGCGTCAAACACGAGGCCGCCCAGCCAGGCGCCGAAAAAAGCCCCGACCTGATGCCCCAGGAACACGATGCCGAAAAGAGTGGCGACATAGCGGGGACCGAAAATCTCTCCGACCAGCCCGGTGGTGAGCGGAACGGTTCCCAGCCACAACGTCCCCAATACGGCAGAGAATATGAGAATGTTGGTGGAAGTCTTTGGAACCAAGAGCAAAACAATTATCACGACCCCGCGCAGAAAATATATCGCGGCCAGAAGGTATCGCTTGCGATACCGCCCACCGAGTGCCCCGGCGAGCCACGTGCCAGCGATGTTGAAAAGGCCGATGAGACTGAGAGCGGTCGCGCCCGTCATCGCCGGCAAGCCGCAGCTTACCGCGAACACTGCAATGTGCGTGGCGACGAACGCGACATGAAACCCGCAAACAAAGAAGGCTGTGGTCAGCAACCAGAAGCCAGGATGCCGCGTCGCCTCCATTAATGCTTCCGAAAGCGTCTGAGACTCTTCAAGCAGGCCACTGCTGCCCGCCCGCCCGGCAAGGGGTATGGCCAATGGTACGATGGCGGCGGCGAGCCCGGCCAGAAGAATCAAGGAAATCGACCAGCCAACCCCCTCGATTAAAAACTGCCCCAATGGAACGACAAGAAATTGCCCCAAGGAACCGCCTGCGCTGGCCATACCAAGGGCCATGCTGCGGCGCTCTACGGGCACGAAACGACCGATCGCGCCCAGAACGACGGCAAAGCTTGTGGCGCTCATGCCGAGGCCGACCAACAATCCTGCCCCTAAGTGAAGCCCGCCGGCCGACTGGCTGAGGCCCATGACGACCAAGCCGACCGCATAAACGGCTGCGCCGCCGCTCAACACCCGCGCGGTGCCAAAACGGTCTGCAACCATGCCGGCGGCCGGTTGGGTCAGTCCCCACAGAAGGTTCTGGACCGCAATGGCCAGCGCGAAGGTTTGCCGCGGTAAATCGAGATCGAGGACGATCGGCTCCAGGAAAATCCCGAAGCTCTGCCGAACCCCCATCGCGATCGAAAGAATAAGAGCCCCGCATACGAGGATGACGGTCGTCGAACGTGCGACCGTCGCCCTGCCCTTCCCGGTCACCTCGTGCAAATTTTCCGCTCCCTGAACGCTGAACCGCGACATAGCCGATTGGCTGTATTATGCTGCACTTCTTTCGCAATATCGGAAAGGGCTTGCCACCGCGTGATGGTTCATCTGGCCAATATTCTCGTCGCAAGCGGCAACTCCGGTGACGCGCGGATGCTCACCGAGCAACTCCGCGGTCATGGCTATGAAAGCCGGGTCGCCGACTCCGCCGAGGCTGCCCTTTCGCTGGCTCAACGATCGCGACCCGACATCGTCCTCATCGGGCCTGATTTTCCGGACGGCGGCTGGTTCAAACTGGCCGCCAGCCTCAAGGAGCATGCCAGTCTCCAGGATCTGCCGGTTTTCGTTCTCACCACCGATTCCTTGGGAGAGGCCAGTCGCCTTGCGCTCGATGTCGGGGTTGACGACGTCATGGCGCTTCCCTTCCATGCCGACGAACTGCTGGCACGGATGCGGCCCTTGGTGCGAATGGGCACCATGCGCACCGAGTTGCTTCATCGCGCGGCCGCGGCTACGGCCTTCGGCGTCGCCATAGAGACCACATTCGGATCTTCGACGGACCAGGGCTGCAACCTGCTGACCGTCGGCAACGATCTGGCATCCCTGCCGTCGTTGTTCGGTCCGAAGGCAACCTTCACCCATACGGACAATATCTACGAGGCCGAAGACCTTCTGACCCGCCGCAACTTCGACGCGGCGGTCGTCCGGCTCGACGCCCAGCCCGAGGAATGCATGGGCCTTTGCGCTCAGGTGCGCAACAACCCCCGGCTCTTCAACCTGCCGATACTCGTCATCGACGACGGAGGCCTCGACGCGGTCGAGGCCTATCGCAAGGGCGCCAGTCGTGTTCTCGGCGCCGCGGTGGACGCCGACGTGCTTTACGGAGCGACCCTCGCCTTGGTCCGTCGGCAGCAGCGCCGGTGGGCAGTGCGCGACCTCTTGCAGCAGACTTTGAGAGACGCAACCAGCGATCTGGACACAGGAGTCTACAGCAGGGATTTTCTTCGAGCCTACCTGGACCGGCGTCTCGCGGAGGCACGCACGGAGCACAGACATTTGTCGTTGGTCATGTTTCGGGCGCCCAATGTGGAAGGCGTCAGGCAGCAGTTCGGCGACGAGGCCGCCGCGCATCTCCTACTTCAGCTTGGACAGTGGATCACCGGCCTGCTGCGGGCCGAGGATTTGACGGCGCGCTATCGGGACAACGAGTTCTGCGTCGTGCTTCCCGACACTCCGTCCGAAGAGGCCGAAGTCGTGATGCATCGCATTGCCGGCGTGCTCACCTATACCGATTTTGCTGTCCGCGACGTTTATCAGCCGGTCAAAGTCTGGGTGCAGGTCGGCAGCACGATGGTCGCCCCCGACGACGACGTGGATACGGCGATCGGACGGGCGCGCCACAGCCTGGACTAGCTCATGGGCGGCGCTGCGCCGATTCGGATCGATTTCCACTTCGACACCACCTGCCCGTGGTGTTTCATCGGCAAGCGGCGGCTGGGCAGGGCACTGGCGCAACGACCGGAGACCCCCGCCGAGACGCGTTGGATGCCGTTCCTGCTCAACCCCGATCTTCCGCCGGAAGGATTGCCGCGTCAGGCCTATCTCGAACGAAAGTTCGGCGGAGACCGCCGCATCGAAAGAATTTTCGCCGCCGTATCGCAGGCGGGTGCGACGGAGGACATCCGCTTCGATTTCGCCCGGATCGAACGCACGCCCAACACCGCTCTGTCCCATCAACTCGTCCGTTTCGCAAACTCCTTCGGTTGCCAGGCGGACGTGGTCGAGGCCTTGTTCAAAGCCTATTTCGTCGACGGGCTTGATATCGGGGACGTCGAGGTCCTGCTGGACATCGGCGCGCGTTTCGACCTTCCTCTCGGGCGCTTGGCGAAGCATCTTGCGAACGACGCCGCCGTTGACGGCATTCAGCGCGACAACGCCAGGGCGGGCCACATGGGGATCACCGGCGTTCCGGCAATCGTGATCGATCAGGCTTTTGCCCTCGCCGGAGCTCAGGATTCCGAGATCCTCGTTCGCCTGATCGATCTTGCCGCGCACGCCCGCAGCGAGGCCGCCCCGCTGCCCATGTCTTTCTAGGGCGCCAGCGTACCCGCGTCCACGGTGGCCGCAAGTCGTGCGAGACTGTCCAGAACGTGTTGTAGACCGCGGACACGCTGAGCGGGGTCGTCCCAGGCCCGCATGTAGACCAGCTTGTGATCCGGGCGAAGCTTGACGGTTCCAAGCTGCTGGCTGATGAACTGCACAAGGCCGCCGGGGTTGGCGAATCGATTGTTGCGGAAGGCGATCACCGCTCCCTTGGGGCCGGCGTCCACCTTCTCGATGTTCGCCATGCGGCACTTCGTCTTCATCGCCACGATCTCGAGCAAGTTGTCGACTTCGCCCGGTAGCTTCCCGAATCTATCAATCATCTCGGCCGCGAACGCGTCGATTTCCGCACGGTCCGCAAGCCGGGCTATACGCCGGTAGAGCCCCAGGCGTACGCCGAGATCGGCAACGTAGGTTTCCGGAATGAGGACCGGCGTGCCTAGGGTGATGAGAGGCGACCACTCCTCTTCCGCCGCCTCGGCTATCCCGCCGCGCGCCGCCGCCACCGCCTCCTCGAGCAGTTGCTGGTACAGTTCGATCCCCACCTCACGAATGTGGCCGGACTGCTCCTCACCCAGGAGATTCCCCGCCCCGCGGATGTCGAGATCATGGCTGGCGAGACTGAATCCGGCGCCCAGACTGTCGAGGGTTTGCATGACCTGGAGCCTTTTCTCGGCCGATTTGGTCAGGACCCGGTCGGGCGGCACCGTCAAATAGGCGTACCCCCTCGCCTTGCTGCGACCGACACGCCCGCGCAGCTGGTAAAGCTGTCCAAGCCCGAACATGTCCGCCCTGTGGATGACGATCGTGTTCACGGATGGCATGTCCAGACCGGATTCGATGATGTTGGTCGAAAGCAGCACGTCGTAGGCGCCATCGCTGAAGGCGGTCATCACCTCCTCCAGGTCGCCAGGGGCCATTCGGCCATGGGCCACGGCGAGCTTGACCTCCGGGATGAGTTTCCGCACGCGCTCGGCGACGCGGTCGATATCCGCCAGCCGGGGGCATACGTAAAAGCTCTGGCCGCCGCGGTAACGCTCGCGCAGAATCGCTTCGCGCACCACAACGCCGTCATAGGGAAGAACGAAGGTGCGGACCGCCAGTCGATCGACGGGCGGGGTGGCGATGACGCTCATCTCTCGCACCCCCGTCAGCGCGAGCTGTAGGGTGCGCGGGATGGGCGTGGCGGTGAGCGTGAGCACATGCACGTCGGCCTTGAGCTGCTTCAGGCGTTCCTTGTGGGCGACGCCGAAATGTTGCTCCTCGTCGACGATCAGCAGGCCGAGATGGCGGATGGAGATGGATTTCGCAAGCAACGCATGCGTGCCGATGACGATATCCACCGTTCCGTCGGCCAGGCCCTTCTTCACGGCCGCCGTCTGCTTCGCCGAGACCAGGCGCGAGAGCTGTTCGATGCGGACCGGAAGTCCCGCAAAGCGCTCCTTGAACGTCTTGAAATGCTGGCGGGCCAGCAGGGTGGTCGGCACGACGACGGCCACCTGTGTCCCGCTCATCGCGGCGACAAAGCCGGCGCGCAGAGCGACTTCCGTCTTGCCGAAACCTACGTCGCCACAGATCAGGCGGTCCATCGGCCGGCCGGACGTCATGTCGTCAAGCGTGTCAGCAATGGCGCGCAGCTGGTCGTCAGTCTCCGCATAGGGAAAGCGGGCGCAAAACTCGTCGTAAAGCCCCTCCGGCGCCGCCAACGCGTCTGCTGCCTTCAAATGCCGCTGTGCGGCAACCTGTATGAGCTGGGCGGCCATGTCGCGGATGCGCTGCTTGAGCTTGGCCTTGCGCGCCTGCCAGGCCACGCCGCCTAGCCGGTCGAGCTGCACGCCCGCATCCTCCGACCCGTAGCGGGTCAGAACCTCGATGTTCTCGACGGGAACGAAGAGCTTGTCGCCGCCCTCGTAAATCACCCGCAGGCAGTCATGCGGCGCTCCCGCCACCTCCACCGTCACCAAGCCCTCGTAGCGCCCGATGCCGTGCTCGACGTGCACGACCAGGTCGCCCTCCGACAAGTCCGAGGTTTCGGACAGGAAATGCTCGGCCTTGCGCCGCTTGCGCGGCGGCCGGACAAGCCGATCGCCGAGAATGTCCTGTTCGGTGACGAGCGATAGCGAGGGGGTATCGAAGCCGCGCTCGATGCCAAGGGTGACCAGCGCAACCGCCTCGCCGGGCAACGCCTGGACCTCGTTCCAGCCATCCGCCTTTACCAGCGGCCCGATGGAATGATCGCGCATAACCCCCGCGAGGCGTTCTCTCGAACCCTCGGACATGGCGGCGACCACGACCCGTCGCCCCGCCTCTCGCTGGGCGACGACATGCTCCCGCAGCGCATCGAACACGTTGATGCCTGGAAGCGACCTTACGTCGGCAAAATCGCGCCCCGTGCGGCCATGGGCCTCGACCACCCGCAAGGCGTTCTCGGGAGCGGAAAAGGGCGAGAAGACCAGCACCGGACAGGTCGCCAGCAGCCGGTCCCATTCCGCCCGGTCGAGGTAAAGTCGTTCGGGCGGCACCGGGTGGTATACGGCGCCGGCATCCGCGATCCTGGCGCCCGAGATCGACTTGCGAGCCTCGTAGTATTCCTCGATGAGGCCGAAGCGGGCCTCGCGCGCCTCCTCGGCCTGATGATCGAGGGTGACAATCGCGCCGTCGGGGATATAGGCGAACAGTGTGTCGAGTCCCTCGTAGAACAGCGGCAGCCAGTTTTCCATTCCGGGAAACCTGCGCCCGGCGGAGATGGCCTCGTATAGCGGGTCCTCGCCGTTGATCGCGCCGAACAGTTCGCGGTAGGAGCTGCGGAAGCGGGCGATCGCTTCCTCGTCCAGAATTACCTCGCTAACCGGCTTGAGCGCGAAATCCTCCCGGTGGCCGGTCGAGCGCTGGGTCATGGGATCGAAGCTCCGGATACCCTCGATCTCGTCTCCGAACAAATCGAGCCGCAAAGGCTCCTCGGTTCCGGGCGGAAAGATATCCACGATGCCGCCGCGCAAAGCGTACTCGCCGGGCTCCATCACCGTGTCGGACCGCCCGTAACCGTTGCGCGCCAGAAACCGCAGCAGATCGTCCATCGAAAGCCGGCCGCCAACCCGGCCGGCGAACACCGCTGCTTCGAACACCTCACGACCGGGGAGACGCTGAAGCACGGCGGCGACCGTCGTCAGCACAATGAGCACCGGCCCGTCGCCGGTCCGCGTTGCCAGGCGCGTCAGAGTGTCGATGCGGCGCGCCGCGATCTCGACGTGGGGCGACACGCGGTCGTAGGGAACGGTGTCCCACGCGGGAAACTGGAGAACCTCCGCCGCGGGCGCAAAGAACGCCAGCGTCTCAGCCAGACGCGCCAATCGAGCGTCGTCGCGCGCGACATGCAGGATGCACGGCGCCGCCGGCCCCGACGCCAGTTCGGCGAGGAGAAGCGCGTCGTGGCCCTCGGGAACGCCCGCAATCGACGTCCGGCCCGCGGCCGTGGCCAGGAATTCAAGCGATTTCAACTCGTTTCGCCGACCAGCCGGAAGGATCTGAGAAGCTGCAAGACATCATGGTCGTGACGGGCCGGAACGGGTTTCCGTCCCGTCACCCAGTCGAACAGATTGGGGTCGTTCTCTTCGAGCAGGGCTTGAAAGCGCGCAATTTGCGCCTCGTCGAAATCGCCAAGATGGCGATCGGCGAAAGCGCCGAAAAGCAGGTCGTTCTCTTGCGTGCCCATGTGATGGGCGCGGTATCTGAGTCTCTTGATCAAGGGGGTCATTCGTTCGGGCATTGCTTCGATGTCCGGGTGCCTTAGGATATAGAGCTTTGCCGTCGTGCTGTCAGCCATGGGTTTACGCTTCGCATGCGTCCCCAGTGCCTTTATCCTCTTTTCGCCCCGATCACAACGATGCCGGGAATTGGGCCGCGGCTGGCCCAGCCGCTTGCCAAGCTGGCGGGACCCAACGTCGTCGATCTGTTGTGGCATCTGCCGCATGGCGTCATCGACCGCCGCCACCTGACCACCGCTGCCGCGGCGCCGGCAGGAAAGGTGGCGACGCTGGTGGTGACGATCGACGCCCATTTCCCGTCCAATTCGCGGCGGCGCCCCTACCGTGTGCGCTGTCGCGACGAGACCGGGTTTCTCCACCTCGTATTCTTCCATCCCCGCCCCGACTGGCTACTGCGCGCCCTGCCGGTTGGTGAACGGCGGGTGATCAGCGGCACCGTCGAGCACTTCAATAACGAGGTTCAGATCACGCATCCGGACCGCATCGCGGCTCCGCATGAGATCGAATCCGTCCTGACCGTCGAGCCGGTCTATTCCCTGACTGCCGGTCTCTCCGCGCGGGTGGTCGAGCGGACCATTGCGGCCGCAATCGAGAGGGCGCCGCAACTCGCCGAATGGGTCGACCCCACGGTCATATCGAGAGCTGGATGGCCCACTTGGCACGAGGCTCTTGTCCGCGTCCACAAGCCAACCGCCGAGCCCGATCTCAACCCAATGGCTTCGGCCCGGCAACGCCTCGCCTACGACGAACTGCTCGCCAACCAGCTCGCCCTGGGCCTGGTGCGCGCCAACCTGCGGCGAATGGCCGGGCGAAGCATCATCGGAACCGAAACTTTGCGTCGCAAGGTACTGGACGTATTGCCTTATTCCCTTACGGGCGCCCAGCGGCGCGTGCTGGCGGAAATCGATGCGGATATGGCGTCGCCGCAGCGCATGCTGCGCCTATTGCAGGGCGACGTCGGCAGCGGAAAGACGGTGGTCGCGCTGCTTGCGATGCTCGCCGCGGTGGAAGCCGGCACCCAGACCGCCCTGATGGCGCCGACCGAAATCCTGGCGCGTCAGCATATGTCAAATCTCGAGCCCCTTGCGGCCGCGGCGGGCGTGCGGGTGGCGCTGCTCACCGGCCGCGACAAGGGCCGGACGCGACAGGCGGTCCTCGATCAACTCGCGGGGGGCGAGATCGACATTCTGGTGGGGACGCACGCGCTGTTCCAGGATCAGGTGGGATTTCGCGACCTCGGCCTTGCCGTCGTCGACGAGCAGCACCGCTTCGGGGTCCATCAGAGGCTGGAACTGGCAGCCAAGGGACGGGCAGTCGACATGCTCGTCATGACGGCGACGCCCATCCCCCGCACGCTCGCCCTCACCGCCTACGGCGACATGGAAATCTCGCGCCTGGACGAGAAACCGCCGGGGCGCGGGTCGATCGCCACTCGAGTGTTGCCGTTGTCCCGGCTCGACGAGGTGGTTTCCAGCTTGCAGAGAGCCATCGGAACCGGCGCGAGAGCCTATTGGGTGTGCCCCCTGGTCGAGGAGAGCGAGGCTTCCGATCTGGCGGCCGCGACGGAACGCCACGCTCACCTGTCCATGTTGTTCCCCGGCCGGGTCGCCCTGGTTCACGGAAGGATGAAGGCCGCCGACAAGGACGCGTCCATGGACGCCTTCGCGCGAGGCAACGCCGACATTCTGGTGGCGACGACAGTCATCGAGGTCGGCGTCGACGTGCCCGAGGCGAGCGTCATGGTGGTCGAACAGGCGGAACGCTTCGGGCTTGCCCAACTGCATCAACTCCGCGGGCGCATCGGCCGCGGCGGACGCCTATCAACCTGCCTACTGCTCTACGGAACGCCGCTGACCGGAACCGCGCGAGCACGATTGAACATTCTGCGGGAAACGGACGACGGGTTTCGCATAGCCGAGGAGGACCTCCGCCTGCGCGGCACGGGCGAACTCCTCGGGACCCGCCAAAGCGGTCTGCCGCGTTTTCGATTGGCCGACCTCGCATCTCATGCGGATCTGCTGGCGATGGCGCGCGACGATTCGAAACTGATCTTGGCCAACGACCCCGATCTCCGCTCGCCGCGCGGACAGGCATTGCGGACTCTTCTCTATCTCTTCGAAAGGGATTCGGGGGTCAGGACGCTACGCTCCGGCTGACGTTCTCTTCCGGCCCGGTGGTCAGGCTCTCCTCGGGCGTCGGCGGCGTGATGATCCCGCCCGACACGACCATTTTGATCCCCTCCTCGACCGTCATCTTCAGAATGTGGATTTCACGCTTCGGCACGAAAAGCAGAAAACCCGAGGTCGGATTGGGCGTCGTGGGAACGAACACGTTCACGACCTCCTCGGCCGTTTTCTCCTGAACCTCTCCCGTCGTTACGCCGGTGATGAACGCGAGGCACCATATTCCGCGCCGCGGATACTCGATCAGCACGACCTCGCGAAAGGCGCTCGACTGCTGTGCCAAAACCGTCTCGAAAACCTGCTTGACGGCGCTATAGACGCTGCGGATGACCGGCATTCGCGCCAGCAAACTCTCGCTGACGCGAATGAACAGGCGACCAACGAAGCCGGCTGTCGCCATCCCGATCAGCGTCAGGGCGAGGACTACGATAAGAAGGCCGACACCCGGCACACCCCACTGTTCCGGGTTGTAGCGCGCCGGGATCAGCGGCGTCACCTGCCGGTCGACGAAGTCGATGAACTGCCACGCCAGGTAGAAGGTGATGCTGATCGGGGCGGTGACCAGGATGCCGGCGAAGAAATAGGCGCGCAGCCGCGCGATCAAGCTCAACCGTTTGGGTCCTTCGCCGCCACCCTCAGCCCGCTCCTCGGCCGGCGTCGGCAACCTCTGGTCACTCATCTGGACTCCCTACTCGATAACAAAGTGAACATAGCCGCTTAAGTCTGTAAGGGCCCTTCGTGACGGGCGAAGTGGCCGCCCGCCTGCACCCACGCCTGGAGCCGCCGGAGCACCAGCATAGGCACCGCCACGCGTCTGTCCAGATCGGCTTCATCGTGCGCGCGGTGCGCCCCCAACGCGCTGTTACCCTCGCAAGCACGAACGACTCGGATTTGGCCCTATCAACCCTGTTGCCAGATCAAATGGCCTTCGGGATAGCCATGAAGGAGACGAAACGGCCAAAACGCAACGGATGAGGACCTCCCTGCTCTCCATCCGCGCCGTCGCGAACCTTGCGGGCATACGCCCTCCCGGCGGCCGGCTGCCAGCCCCACCTGCTGAGCGTGAAACTTCATGGTTCGCGAGACGACGAAATGTCAACCGATCCACGCGTCATCGCGACGGCTACCGCCGTCCCGCCGATCCCGCTACGACGGCAAGAGGTCGAGGCCAGGGCGCTGGCCCTTTTCACAAGCCGGGCACAAGACCTCCTCCATCTCTTTCCCGCCTACGCAAACGCCGGGATCGATGCGCGCTACTCCTGCGTCCCCATCGAGTGGTACCTGAAACCTTCCGGATGGAGGGAGCGGACCCGGCTTTACGTCTCGCATGCGCTCGACCTGCTTGAGCAGGTCGCCTCGGAATGCCTTGAAACAGCAGGCTTATCGACGGACGACGTGGACGCGCTGGTGGTCGCGTCGACCACGGGAATCGCCACGCCAAGCCTCGACGCCCTGCTGATGGAACGAATGGGTTTGCGCCGCGACGTCATGCGACTTCCAGTTTTCGGGCTCGGTTGTGCCGGCGGGGTGCTCGGGCTGGCCAGGGCTGCGGCAATGGCCCGCGCCCATCCGGGCCAGCGCGTGCTCTTCCTCGTGGTCGAGTTGTGCGGTTTGACCTTCCGGATCAATGACCTGTCAAAGGCCAACATCATCGCCACCGCCCTGTTCGGTGACGGCGCAGCAGGCGCCCTGCTGGGCAGCGGCGACGGTCCTCGCCTCACCACCTGGGGCGAGCATACATGGCGCAACTCGCTGGACGTGATGGGTTGGCGGATCGAGGACGATGGTTTCGGGGTGCTGTTCTCGAGCGACATACCGCGCATCGTCCAGTCCCGGTTTCGGTCCGCCGTCGACGGATTTCTGGCCAAATCGGGCTTGGGCATCGGCGGCGTCGACGGCTTTATCTGCCATCCCGGGGGCACCAAGGTGATCGCCGCCCTGGAAGAGGCGTTGGGTCTCGCCCCCGAAACCCTCGCGGCAGAGCGAGCCGTTCTCCGCGATTTCGGCAACATGTCCGCGGCCACCGTCCTCTTCGTGCTGCGGGAGGCCATGCGCGAGCGGCGTCGCGGGCGCCAGCTGATGACCGGTCTTGGCCCAGGATTCACCGCAGGTTTCTTGATGCTCGACATGGGGTGAGCATCCTGCATCTTATCCTCGGCCTGGTCGCCGCCCAGCGGGTCGCGGAATTGCTCCTCGCCCGCCGCAACACGGTCCGCCTCCTCGCCAGCGGGGCCCATGAGGTCGGCCGGAGACATTACCCTTTGTTCGTGGCGCTTCATGCCGGCTGGCTGCTGGCAATGCTGGCATTCGTACCCGCCGATGCCCCTCCGCTCTGGGGCCTGCTGGCGCTGTTCCTGCTCCTCCAGGCGTGCCGCTTGTGGGTGCTCGCCGCGCTCGGCCCGTTCTGGACGACCCGCGTCATCACCTTGCCCGGCGCCCCCCTGGTTCGCGGCGGACCGTACCGCTTCTTTCGGCATCCGAACTATCTCGTCGTAACTGCGGAAATCGCTTGCCTGCCCCTTGCCTTCGGAGCCTGGGAGGTGGCGTTGGCGTTCTCCTGTTTGAACGCGTTGCTCCTCACCCACCGGATTCGAGTCGAGGAGACCGCGTTGCGCAACCGCGAGGAGGATGTCTCGCGCAGCAGGGCCGGAAAATGCTAAGGTTCGGTCTTCCCGATCGAAGGCGAAGCGATGTCCCGCAGCTATCCGTCGCGCCCCATTGTCGGCGTCGGCGCCGTCGTGTGGAAAGGAGATGAGGTGCTCCTCGTGCGCCGCGCCCGCCCGCCGCGGATTGGTAGCTGGACCCTCCCTGGCGGCGCGCAAGCGCTGGGAGAAACGATCGCGGAGGCGATCCATCGCGAAGTCCGCGAGGAGACAGGTATCGAAATCCGTCTGCTCGACGTCGTCGCAGTGGTTGATTTGATGGACCGTGACGCGAAGGGGAACATACGGTTCCATTACACGGTCGTCGACTTTGTGGCCGAATGGAGTTCCGGCGAAGCGCGGCCCGGCGACGATGCCGATTCCGTGGTCTGGATTCCCCCCCGCCGCCTTCATGAGTACGCGGTGACGGATCATGTCGTATCCATCATCGCCGAGGCCGCGAACAAACGCACCCTCGTCGCGTCCTCCTAGCCGCCAAACCCCTTTTTCGCGCTCCCGCCCTGGCCCGTACGGCGCACCAGCCGCGGTACTTGCCACTCTTGTCATATCCGCAGGCTCTTATATACTGTACGTGATCGCTAGATCATATGCTCAATAGATCATAAGTGGCCTAGGCCACCGAGGGAGAGACGAATGTTCAAGCACAAGGGATATTTTTTGGCGCTCGCCGTCCTTGCGACCACCTGCGCGGTGCCGGCGGCGGCCCAGCAGGCCCAGCCGCAGGCCGCACAGGCCCTGATGGCGGAATGGGCGGCCATGTACTCGCCAGAACTGAAGAAGAAAATGATGGCGGTTGCGCCGGAGACCCGGATGCAGCTGATGAGCATCATGGTAACCCATGATCGGCGAAGCCCGCAGGCGACGATGCGCCAGGTCATGCAGGAAATCATGGCCGACTTCCAGACGGTGAGCATAGCGCTCGCCACCGACAACGGTGAGATGGCGGCCGACGCCGCACGTCGCCTCGCCAATCACCGGTTGCCGAAGGGAGGCATGCTCCCCTACCTCCCCTGGGACAAGATCACCACCCAGGACATCAGCACCCTTCCCACGTTCAACATGGTCGTCGAAGGCGGCGCCCTGAAAGTGGCGGCGGCAGCCGAGAAAGGCGACTTCGCCACGGCCGCGCAGCATTTCGGCGAGGTCATGAGCGGCTGCGTCGCCTGTCACCAGCAGTTCCGCGGCGTGCCCGGCGTATCGGACCGCCTCGTAGCGGCGCCGGCGAAATAGCGCCAAAAGCGAATAATTCAGGGGGAAACGAAGATGAAACGGAAACTCGGTCCGGCGACCCTCGCGGTCGCCACATTCGCGTTCGCGGGCGCCGCCCAGGCCACCAATGGCGATCAGATGATCGGCGTCAGCGCGACCCAGTGGGGCATGGGCGGCGCCGCGGTCGCCGCGCCACAGGATGCCGGCACCATCCTAACAAACCCCGCCGGCATAGCCACCCTGGGCATCAAGGAGGTGCGCTTCGACACCGGCATCGGCCTGCTGAACCCGCCGCGCAAGGTCAACGGGTTCGAGAGCGATTCCAACTTTTACATGATGCCCTCCGGCGCCGTCGCCTTCAACGTGAACGACCGCGCCTTCATCGGGCTCGGAATGGGAGGCTTGTCCGGCATGGGGGTCGACTTCCCCGATGTCGCGGCCGCGCCCGGCAATCAAAGCTTCGTCACCACGAAGCAGTTCTTCAAAGTCGCGCCCGGACTTGCCTACCGGGTCACCGACAAGCTCTCCATCGGCGGCGCCATCAACATCGACTACCAAAGCCTCGCCATCTACAACGCCGGCTTCAGCCTGCCCCAGAACCAGGTTTACGGCTACGGCGCCACGCTGGGCGCCATCTACAAGCTGAACGACATGGTGCAGCTCGGCGCGTCGTGGATCAGCCGGCAAAAGATGAGCGACTTCAAGTGGAACATCGCCGGCGGCAATGCCACCTTCCCCGCGCCGCTCGGCTTTCAAACCTGGACCGGCGGCACCGCCGAACTGCAAATGGACGCTCCGCAGCAGATTTCCTTCGGCATTGCGGTTCGCCCCATCAAGAGCCTGCTGATCGAAGCCGACGTCAAGCACATCGGATTCAGCGACGTGATGAACAGCATACCGGTCACTCGCACCGGCGGCTTGCCGCCGAGCGTCCCGGCCGCGTTCAACTTCGGCTGGGAAGACCAGTGGGTGTATGCGATCGGCGCCCAATACGACCTCAACGACCGCACGCAGCTTCGTGTCGGCCTCAACTACGGCGAATCGCCGATCGGTCCCGAGGACGTGAACAACAACATCGGCTCGCTCGCGGTGACCGAACTGCATGCCACCGTCGGCGTCACCCGCTGGTGGACCGACAGAATCGCCACATCGGTATCCTACGCCCACGCCTTCCATAACAAGGTCACCAGTAACGTTGCTCCGTTCAACACCATCGAACTCGAGCAGAACATCCTGACCCTTCAGGTCACTTATCGCTTCTAGGGGGAACCATGACCGTAGACCGCATCGTCCATTTGTTCGCCGGAATCGTGATTCTGGCCAGCCTCGCGCTCGCTCACTACGTCGATCCGAGGTGGTTGTGGCTCACCGCCTTCGTCGGCGTCAACCTTGCCCAGAGCGGCTTTACCAACTTCTGCCCCCTCTCCTTCATGCTCAAGAAGGCGGGAGTCCCCGAGGGCGGTTGCCGCTAGGTTCATGGCGTCCTGAACTGGCCCCGGGGTTCCCGGGGCCAGTTTCCGACCGGCCTGTCTTCCGCGGTCGTTCGGCGCACCGTTGCTTTTGCCTCCGCGAAGGAGCGATGCTATAGGTTGCGCAGAACGACAGATGACCTCGTCTTGACCGCGGCTAGTGCCTCAAACCCACGTGCAGACACCCTGGCCATGATCGGTCGGCTGGTGGGATTCGATTCAACCAGCTATCTGTCCAACCTGGAATTGATCGGCTTCATCCGCGACTACCTCGCGGGGCTGGGGGTCGAGTCCCGCCTGACGTTCGACGACGAACGGCGCAAGGCCAACCTGTTCGCCACGCTGGGACCGGCGGGCCGCCCAGGCATCGTCCTCTCCGGCCACACCGACGTCGTCCCGGTCGAAGGCCAGCCGTGGGACAGCGAGCCGTTCTCGGCGACCCAGCGCGGGGACCGTCTGTTCGGACGCGGCACCGCCGACATGAAGAGCTTCATCGCCGTCTGCCTTGCGATGGTGCCTGACTTTCTGAGCCGCCAGCCGTCCGCCCCCCTGCATCTCGCCTTCTCCTACGACGAGGAGGTGGGTTGCATAGGCGTCCGGCGCCTGATCGCCGACCTTCAGGCGAACCTGCCGGTGGCGCCTCGCCTCTGCGTGGTCGGTGAACCCACCGAGATGCGCGTCATCATCGGGCACAAGGGCAAGAAGAGCATGCGGTGCCGCGTGCGTGGGTTGGAGTGCCATTCGGCCCTTGCCCATCGCGGCGTCAATGCCGTCGAGGCGGCCGCCGAAGCCGTCGCCCATCTGAAGGCGATGGCCCGCCGTCTGCGCGACTTCGGTCCGCATGATGACGAGTTCGATCCCCCGTTCACCACGATCCACACCGGCGTGATTCATGGCGGCACGGCGCTCAACATCGTGCCGCGCGAGTGCTGGTTCGAATTCGAGATTCGCAACCTGCCCGGGGACGATCCGGATGCGCTGCTCGACGAGGCGCGGGCTCATGTCGAGCGCGTCCTGGTGCCGGAAATGCATGCCGTCGATCTCGAGACGGGTTTCACCTGGGAAGAGGTCAACACCACCCCGGGGCTGGCCATGCGGCACGACGACGAGGCGGTGCGCTTCGTGACGGCCCTGACCGGAGCAAATGCGAGCGGTCGCGTGAGCTTCGGCACCGAAGCGGGCCTGTTCCAGGAGGCAGGGGTTCCCACGGTCGTGTGCGGCCCCGGAAGCATTGAGCAGGCGCACAAGCCGAACGAGTTCATCGCCCTTGACCAAGTGGCCCAGTGCGAAAGGTTCATCGAACGCTTGATCGAGGCAACCTGCCGAAGGTAGTAGGGCGGTCCAAAATATTCCTATCGGAACCAACCATCCGCCGTGCTGATTACCACAAAGGGAGTATGAACGGGTTTCCTCCCTCTTATGTCTGTATCGAGGGGGGCGAGTGTGCTAGGGATAAGACGATCATCCCCGCACCGATGAACATTGTGATGGGTGGCCAGACTTCGGCTTTCGCTGACCAAGTCAGGACAACGATACCTTACGCCATAGCCGCTGCGACGACGGGGTTGGTGCTGTGGCTGGTGAAGGACAACTACATCCTGTTTCATACCGCGGCCGAGTTGTTCAGCGTCTCGGTCGCCTTCGGTATTTTTTTCATTGCCTGGAACACCAGACGGTTCAGCAACAACGGCTTTCTCGTCTGGATCGGCTCGATTTATCTGTACGTAGGGATCATCGATCTCCTGCACGCTCTGGCGTACCAGGGAATGCACATCCTGCCCGATGCCGGCGCGAATACCGCGACCCAGTTATGGATCGTTGCACGCTATCTGGAGGCCGGCGGACTGGCATGGGCGTTCCGCTACATCGACCGCCCGGCACCCGACGGCAGCATCCATCTGCTGCTCGCCCCGCTTTCCCTGGCGGCCATCGCCTCGATCCTGGTCTACGACGTGTTCCCCGATTGCTACATCGAGGGGCGCGGCCTGACCCCGTTCAAGATCGCAAGCGAGTTCGTGGTCATCGCCGTGCTGCTGGTGGCGGCGATCGTCCTAACGCTCAACCGGCACGCCTTCGGGACTCGCGAACGCATTCTGCTATTCGCAATGCTGGCGACCAAGATATTGTCCGAACTTGCGTTTACGGCCTATGGCAACGTGTTCGACGGCGCCAACGCCGCCGGCCACGTCTTGAAGATAACAGCCTTCTATCTGACCTACCTTGTTGTCATCAGAGGCGCCCTCACCGACCCCTATCACAGCCTGTTCCGGAACCTCCAGGCAGCCCGCAACATGTACGAGCAGAGCGAGGAGCGCTTCCGCATGGCGATCCGGCCAGCTCCAATCGCGGTGTTCAGCCAGGACGCTTCGCTGCGTTATTCCTGGGCCTACAACAGCCGGGTCATGGCCGTACCCGACGGCATCATCGGCATGACCGACGCTGAGGTCTTCTCATCGACGGACGCCCGGCTGCTGGCCCGCATAAAGAAGCAGGTCCTGGCAACCGGCAACGGCATAAGGCGGGAAGTGCAGCTCGAGGTGAAGGAGCGCTCGATCTTCGATCTGACCATCGAGCCATTGCGCAGCCGGACCGGCAATATCGTCGGCATCATCGGAACCGCCATCGACGTCTCCGAACTGACGCGGGCGCGTATCCGCGCCGAACAGGCGAACCAATCGAAGTCACGCTTCCTCGCCGCCGCCAGCCATGACCTTCGCCAGCCGTTCCAGGCCATGCGCCTTTTCCACCACTTGCTTTCCAGCCGTCTTACCTCGCCCCAGCAGACCGAGGTGGCCACGCGGATGGCCGAGGCCATGGACGCGGGCGAAAGCCTGCTCAACGCCCTCCTCGACATCTCCACGCTGGAGGCCGGCAAGGTCGAACCCAATCTCGCCAACGTCAAGGTGTCCGAAATCATCGGGCGGGTGGCCCGCGAGGTCGAACCCCAGGCCGCCGAGAAAGGCCTGAGCCTCAGGTGGGTGGATTGCAGGGCCATCGTGCGCAGCGATCCGGTCCTGCTGACCCGCATGATCCGCAACCTCGCCACCAATGCCCTGCGCTATACGGAACGCGGCGGCATTCTCATTGGCTGCCGCCGCCTTCAGGGCAGCCTGCGGATCGAGGTCTGGGACACGGGCTGCGGCATTCCCAAAGACAAGCTCGATTTCATTTTCGAGGACTTCTTCCAGATCGGGAACCTGGAGCGAGACCGCAGTCGTGGCCTGGGTCTTGGCTTGTCCATCGTGATCCGGTTGGCGGACCTGCTCAACCATCCCGTCTCGGTGCGCTCCCAGGAGGGCAGAGGCTCGGTATTCTGCATCGAGGTGCCGGTCTTCGCCTGGCGACCGATCGCGGGCGGGCACATGTCCCCGGGGATTGCCACCGAGGTGTTCGACCGTTAATATCACCTTGTACTAATTAAAAGGAGACTGCGCATGGCCTTGCTCGAATGGCGAGACGAATTCGCGACAGGAATTCCATCCATCGATTACGAGCACAGGAACCTTATCGGTCTCATCAACGACTTGCACACCCGCGCCATGCGCGATCCTGACAAGGGGCCGGTCGAGGACACGCTCGGGGATATTCACGCCAACATATCCGCGCATTTCGCACTGGAGGAAAAGGTCATGCGGGACCTGGACTACCCGCAGTATGACAGCCACAAGGCGGAGCACGAGGCCCTGCTCGACGACATTCGGGCGATCATGGACAAGGTTCATGCGGACCGCGAGTTCGATTACCGCACCAGCCTCGCCGACTGTCTGCGGGACTGGTTCGGAGACCATTTCAAAGGAGCCGACAGCCGCCTGCACCGCCAGACCGGGCATTGAGCGTTCTCAGGGCGGCGGCTTTCCCGCAAGGCCCGGAGGCATCTCGTCCGGGGACCGCTCCGCCGGTAAGACCGCTATCAAGAAACGCGAACGTTTCGCCGGCGGTTCTCCGGCGGACTGGACAAAACTGAGAGTGGTGAGCGCGCTGGGACTCGAACCCAGGACCTACTGATTAAAAGTCAGTTGCTCTACCGGCTGAGCTACGCGCTCTCTCGATGGGGCCGCCACCATAGAAAGGCGGCCCCGGAGAATCAAACCATTATTTGCCGGCCGGCACGTCCGCCGCTACCCGCATGCGCACGATCTTGTCGGGTTCCTTCACCATGCCGTTGAGGGCCTGATTGCCCTTCTTGATTTGATCGACATGCTCCATTCCCGAGACCACCTTGCCCCACACCGTGTATTGCCGGTCCAGATAGGGCGCGGCCCCTAGCATGATGAAGAACTGGCTGTCGCCACTGTTGGGATCGGCGGTCCGCGCCATCGACAATACGCCGCGCACATGCGGCTCGGCACTGAACTCGGCCGGCAGCTTCACCCCGGAGCCGCCGGTGCCGGTTCCGGTCGGATCGCCCCCCTGGGCCATGAAGCCGGCGATGACGCGGTGAAATACCACACCGTCGTAGAATCCCTTGCGGGTGAGTTCCTTGATTCGCGCCACATGCTTGGGCGCCAGGTCGGGACGCATCTCGATCACCACCTGCCCGCTCTTGAGATCCATGAGCAGGGTGTTTTCCGGGTCGGCGGCCTGCCCGGGCGCGGCGGCGACGAGGAACAACCCGGCCACGGCGACGAAAAGATTGCGCAATGCAGCCATCACTTCACTCCTCGACGTCGGCGGCGACGCTCATGCGAACGATGCGGTCGGGGTCGGTGACGGTGCCGTTGCGCCGCATGTCGCCGCGCTTGATGTTGTCGACATGCTCCATGCCCGAGAGCACCTTTCCCCACACCGTGTATTGGCCGTCGAGATGGGGGGCGTCGTCGAACATGATGAAAAACTGGCTGTCGGCGCTGTTCGGGCTCTGGGCCCGCGCCATCGAGGTGGTGCCGCGCACGTGGCGTTCGCGCGAGAACTCGGCATTCAGGTTCTTGCCCGATCCGCCGGTTCCGTTACCCATTGGATCGCCCGTCTGGGCCATGAAACCGTCGATCACCCGGTGAAAAGCAAGCCCGTCGTAGAAGCCCTGCCGCGCCAGCTCCTTGATCCGGGCCACGTGATTGGGAGCGATGTCCGGACGCAAACCGATCACCACGCGTCCATCCTTGAGGTCCAGATAAAGGGTGTTCTCGCGATCCGCCGCGCCCGATCCGGCTTCCGCCGCGGGGCTCAGGACCCGTCCGTCCTTAAGCATGTCCTATCCTCCTGGCTGAGCGTTACTCTCCCGACGCCTTCTCTTCCTCGAGCTTCTTCTCGAGCCACGACATGACGCGCGGCGAGACGAAGGACGAGACGTTGCCGCCCAGCCGACCGATCTCCTTTACGAACCGCGACGAGATGAACTGGCAGCGCTCGGAAGCCATGAGAAAGACCGTCTCGACGTCGGGGTTGAGGCGGGCGTTCATGCCCGCCATCTGGAACTCGTATTCGAAGTCCGAAACAGCCCGCAGGCCGCGGATGATGACGCGGGCGCCGTGCGAGGTGGCGAAATGCATCAGCAAGTTGTCGAAGGGCTCCACCTCTACGAGAGTGGCGTTGTTCACCTTCATGGCCGCCACTTCCGCTTTCACCAGGGCGACCCGTTCCTCCAAAGTGAACAAGGGCCCCTTCCCGGCGTTGACGGCCACCCCGATGATCAGCCGGTCGACGAGTCGGGTGGCCCGCTGAATGATGTCCTGATGGCCGTTCGTGATCGGGTCGAAGGTGCCGGGGTAGATCCCTATCCGTTCAGACATCCTGGTCTTCCTCCCCATCGGCATCACCGCCACCCGCAGTCTGTTCGTCGCCGCCAGGAGCCTCGTCTTCGGCGTCGTCGCCATTGGTGGTGACTTCGCTGAGGCAGACCGCGGAAACGACATGCTCTTCCTCGGCGGTCCGTAACAAGACGACGCCTTGCGTCTTGCGCCCGGCGATGCGGATATCGTGAACCGGCATGCGGATCAGTTTCCCGCCGTCGGTGACCAGCATGATCTGGTCCTCGGCAGCGATCGGGAACGAGGCCACCACATGGCCGTTACGGCCGGACATTTCTATATTGGCGATCCCCTGCCCGCCACGACCGGTCACCCGGTACTCGTAGGCGGAGGTGCGCTTGCCGAATCCGTTGGCAGTCACGGTCAGGATGAATTGTTCCGCGGCTGCCAGGCGCTCGAATTCCTCGACAGCGATCGAGGCCGAACCGCCCTCCTCGTCACCCTCGACCGCCTCGCCGGCGGCGCGCCGCCTTGCGTTCGCAAGCCGCAAATACGCATCCCGGGTTTCCGTGTCGACTTCGACGTGATTGAGGATCGACATGGAAATGACGTCGTCGCCGTCTTCGAGGCGTATACCCCGAACGCCGGTCGAATCCCGGCCTTTGAACACTCGCACGTCGGTAACCTCGAAACGGATGCACTTTCCGCGCCGCGCCGCCAGCAGCACGTCCTGGTCCTCGCCGCAGGTCTGCACCGCGATCAGGCGATCCCCGGGATCGAGCTTCATGGCGATCTTGCCGTTCGTCCGGATGTCGACGAAGTCCGACAGCAGGTTGCGCCTGACGTTCCCTGAGGCGGTCGCGAACATGACGTGCAGATCACCCCAGGTCGTTTCGTCCTCGGGCAGCGGCATGACCGTCGAGATCGTCTCCCCCTCGCCCAACGGCAGCAGGTTGACCATCGCCTTGCCCCGTGCCTGCGGCGTGCCGAGCGGCAGCTTGTAGACCTTCAGCTTGTAGGCGATGCCTGCCGAAGAGAAAAAGAGGACCGGCGTATGTGTGTTGGCCACGAACACCTGCCGGACGAAGTCCTCCTCGCGCATGGTCATGCCCGAGCGGCCCTTTCCCCCGCGTCGCTGCGCGCGATAGGCCGACAAAGGCACGCGTTTGATATAGCCGGTGTTGGTGACCGTGACGACCATGTCCTCGCGTTGGATCAGGTCCTCGATGTCATGCTCGAATTCGGCTTCCTCGATGGTGGTGCGGCGCGGGGTGGCGAACTGGTCTTTCATTTCGACCAGTTCCTGTCGCAGGACCTCGTAGAGCCGCTGTCGCGACCCCAGAATCGCCAAGTAGCCCGCGATCTGTTCGCCGATCTCTTGGAGTTCCTGCCCGATCTTCTCGCGCTCGAGCCCGGTGAGGCGGTGGAGGCGCAAATCGAGGATGGCTTTCGCCTGGGCCTCCGACAGCCGATAGTTGCCGTCGACCACGCCCCTGCCCGGTTCGTCGATCAGCCGGATCAACGGTTCGACATCACCCGCCGGCCAGTCGCGCGCCATCAGCCTTTCGCGCGCCGTCCCCGGATCGGGCGCCTCACGGATGAGCTTGATGACGGGATCGAGATTGGCGACGGCGACCGCCAGCCCGACTAGGACATGGGCGCGTTCGCGGGCCTTCCCGAGTTCGTACACCGTACGCCGCCGGATGACCTCCTCGCGGAAGGAGACAAAGGCGGCGATGATGTCCTTCAGCGCCATCAACTCGGGCCGCCCCATGTTGAGGGCGAGCGTGTTCACGCCGAACGATGTTTGCAGGGCGGAAAAGCGATAGAGCTGGGCCAGCACCACCTCGGCGACGGCATCGCGCTTGACCTCGATCACCACGCGCACGCCGTCGCGGTCCGACTCGTCTCGCAGATCGGACACGCCCTCGATGCGCTTGTCGCGCACCATTTCGGCGATCTGCTCGATCATGCGTGCCTTGTTGACCTGATAGGGAACCTCGGTGACGACGATGGCCTCGCGATCCTTGCGGATCTCCTCGATGTGACAGCGCCCCCGCATCACGATCGACCCACGACCGGTAAGGTACGCGGCTCGGATCCCGGATCGACCAAGAATGATGCCGCCGGTCGGGAAATCCGGTCCCGGTACCAGGGTCATCAATTCCGCGGGCGTTACCTCGGGCCTGTCGATATAGGCGCAGCAGGCGTCGATGACCTCGCCCAGATTGTGCGGCGGGATGTTCGTCGCCATCCCGACGGCAATGCCGCCGGCACCGTTGACCAGGAGATTGGGAAACCGGGCGGGAAGAACCACCGGCTCCTGGGTAGTGTCGTCGTAATTGGCCTGAAAATCGACCGTATCCTTGTCGATATCCTCGAGCAGCGTGTGCGCGGCACGCGCCAGGCGGGCCTCCGTGTACCGCATGGCCGCCGGTGGATCGCCGTCCATCGACCCGAAATTGCCCTGCCCGTCGATGAGCGGCAGTCGCATCGAGAAGAATTGGGCCATGCGTACCATGGCGTCGTAGATCGCCGTGTCGCCATGCGGGTGGTACTTGCCCATGACGTCGCCGACGATGCGCGCCGATTTCCGGTATGGCCGGTTCCAGTCGTACCCATTCTCCTTCATCGAGAAGAGAATGCGGCGATGCACCGGCTTCAGGCCGTCGCGGACATCGGGAAGCGCGCGGGACACGATCACGCTCATCGCGTAATCGAGGTAGGAGCGCTTCATCTCCTCTTCGATCGTGACGGGGGTGATGTCGAACGGCGCGGGCGTGGACGAATTACTCAAAGGCATCTGTCCGGAAAGGAACGGCGGCCGGGCCCAGGTTTATCCCTGATCCCATCGGAATGTGGGCGCAAGCTACCAGATATGGCGTTGTCGGACAACAGCGGGGGCACTCGTGGTTGCTTGCAGGCAAGACGCTGGGAAGTGCGACCCTAGAACGGGATCTCGTCGTCGAGGTCGCGTGGAGGCTCCCAGCCGGCTCCCCCCGCCGGCGCACGGGGCGCCGAGGAGCCGCCATAGGCCGGCTCGGCCGCCGGCTCGTACCCTCCGCCCCCGTCACCCCGACCGTCAAGCAGGGTGAGTTCGCCCTTGAACCGGCTGATCACCACCTCGGTCGTATAGCGCTCCTGCCCGCTTTGGTCGGTCCATTTACGGGTCTGCAAGGCACCCTCGACATAGACCTTGGAGCCCTTCTTGAGGTACCGCTCGGCCACGTCGGCAACCCGGTCGTTGAAGATGACG
This sequence comes from Rhodospirillales bacterium, assembly GCA_019455065.1. Lineage (GTDB taxonomy): Bacteria > Pseudomonadota > Alphaproteobacteria > Rhodospirillales > Magnetospirillaceae > JACFNC01. The sequence goes on along the minus strand of JACFNC010000001.1, from coordinate 273,641 downwards.
ACCCGGTGCCATTCGGTTTTTTCCTTGCGCTCGCCGCTCTGGCGATCCTTCCAGGTTTCCGAGGTGGCCAGATTGATCGTCACGATCTTCGAGCCGTCCTGGGCGTGCCGCACTTCAGGATCGCGGCCCAGATTGCCGATCAGGATGACCTTGTTGACGCTCCCGGCCATGGCTTTCTCCCCAATGAACTCGACCGGGAATGTACTGCGCCGCCCGCGGCAGGTGAAGCACTTTCGCTAGTTGCGTGCGGCACCCGCACCCCTTGGACCACCGCCCTCGGCCGTGCTGCTTAGCCCCGCTTGCAGGATCGCCCAGCGCCATCGGCGGATGCCCGGGTCGTCGGTGAGGCTGGAGGCGGCGGCAAAGGCTTCCTCGGCACCCTTTCGGTCGCCGAGCGCGAACAGGCTCCGGCCCAGCCCGACGAGGGCCTGCACGCTGTCGTTCCACAGCGCCAGCGCGCTATCGAGGGCGATCACCGCTTCCCACGCCGGACCGTCCTTCTCCAGCCCAGCGGCGGCCTCGAGGTAATCGTCCTCCTCGACCGTGGCCGGGAGGTCTCCGGGCGGCAGGACCACCAGCGCCCAAGCGCCCCCCTTGACCCAAGTCTCGCCGAGTCGGGCAAGCGCGTGGCGCTCCTGGGCCACCTGCGAGGAATGGGTCATCACCCAACCTTCCGCAAGATCATAGCCGACGGCGACCATGCTGGCCGGCGACCGACCGTCGCCCTCGTCGATCCCGACCAGCACCGGATGCCCGGCCGCCAACTCTCCGAGAATGGCGGACCAATCCTCGAGGGGATAGGCCAGGCGCCCATGCCGCCGCACCGCCCTCACCGCCGCCCGGTGCGGGTTGTCCCCGCCAAAAAATGGAGCGAGATCGGATGGCGATACGTCGAGACCAGTCCAACCGAGCAGCACGGCCGTCGCCCATCCGGCTCCGTGATCGGACGGCGGCGGATACGACACGTCCCGAACCGACACCCTCACCGGAAGCTGATTCTCTGCCCCGCCACGCTCCCTCGGGGCGGCACAGGACGCAAGCATCGCCAGTGCGCACAGGGCGCCCAAGCATGCGCGAAGGCCCGCGAAGCTCATTGCAGATCCGCCCTCCTCCCAATATCCGCCTTCGTTGAATCCTACTCCGTTGGTGCTGACCGATGCCGGGGCCATATGGCGAATGGTTCAAAAAAATCGGGAACTTACCGTGTCCGTGGCGTTGCCCTTCCCGGTCGATTAACCTTAAGCTTCAGTTAACAAGTCTTTTTCGCATTACCCGGGAGGATGAGATGGTTGATGTCTGGAGACGCATGGCGGTCCTGGCTGCCGCGGTCGGCACTTTAGGCGCCACCCCGGCAATGGCCCAGCAAACGGGGTTGAAAATCGGGGCACTGATGTCGCTCACCGGCCCTTTGCAGGCGTATGGGGAGAGCTGCCTAAATGGTGCCCGCCTCGCGGCAGACGAGATCAACGCAGCCGGCGGCGTGCTAGGCGGCAAGCTGTCCTTAGCCGTCGGTGACACCCAAACCAGCCCCCAGCCTGGGGTCGACGCCGCCCAGAAGCTGGTTTCCGTCGAGGGAGTCAGTGGCATGGTCGGCGCCCTGTCGAGCGGTGTTACCATTCCTGTCGCCAGCACGGTCAGTGGGAGGGCCGGCATTCCGCAAATTTCGCCGGCCTCCACCTCGCCAGTGATCACCAACCTGAACGACAACGACTTCCTTTTCCGCACCGTGCCCTCGGATGCCTTCCAGGGGGTGGCCATGGCGCAGATCGCCCAAGAGAAAGGCGCCAAGACGGTGGGCGTTGTCTACGTCAACAACGACTACGGCCAGGGCCTAGCCGAAGCCTTCAGCGACGCCTTCGAAAAGGCCGGCGGCAAGGTCGCGGCATCGGTGGCCTATGAGGAAAAGCAGGCCTCGTACCGCGGCGAACTTCAGCGCGCGGCCCAGGGTCGGCCGGATACTCTCGTCCTCATCGCCTATCCGGGGGACGGAATTCCGATTCTTCGCCAGTCGCTCGAGGGAGGTTTCTTCACCAAATTCCTGTTCAGCGACGGCATGAAGGCGCCGGAGATCATCAGCGCAATCGGCGCCAAGTACCTGGACGGCAGCGCCGGAACCGCGCCCGAAGCCCTTCCCGACTTCCCCGCGTCGAAGACGTTCGCCCAGGCCTACCGCGCCAAGTTCGGCGAGTTGCCGCCGAAGCCTTACATCGACGCCAGCTATGATGCCGTCTATTTGATCGCCCTGGCGGCCGAAAAAGCGAAATCCAGCGGCGGCAAAGCGATCCGGGACGCCCTTCGCGACGTTGCGAACGCCCCCGGAGAGAAAGTCGGCCCCGGCGACTGGGCCAAGGCGAAGCAACTGATTGCCAGCGGCAAGGACGTCGATTATGTCGGCGCCGCCGGAGACCACTCCTTCGACAAGCAGGGGGACGTCCGGGGCACGTTCTCCCATTGGGAAATCAAGAACGGCGAGATCGTCACCGTGAAGGTGTTCGAACCGAAATGACGTTTAGGGCTCGCGGTTGCGGCCGCGAGCCCTATTCCTTCGACTGCGGCGCCGGCTTGACCTTGGGCTGATGCTCCGGGAGCAGGCCTTCCGGGCGCAGCAGAAGGATCACCTGCAGAAGCAGGCCTATCAGCAAGACGCGCAAGGCCCCGGCCTGGGTCACCAGTTCCGCCGGCAGGCGGCTGGTGAAAATCTCCGTGGCCGACCACACCAGCCAGATCAGGAACGCCCCGAGCAGCGCCCCACGGTTGTTCCCGCTGCCGCCCGCGATCAGCATGACCCAGATCAGGAACGTGCCGTAGAGCGGCTCGAAAGCCTCCGGACTGATGAACCCGACGAAGTGGGCATAAAGCGCACCGCCGAGCCCCATGATCATGCTGCCGAACACGAAAGCCTCGAGTCGGAAGCGAAATATGTTCTTTCCCGCCGCCTCGGCCGCCGGTTCGTTCTCGCGGATGGCGCGCAGCACGCGCCCCCAAGGCGAGCGGCGCGCCCGCTCAATCGCCAAGTAGACCAGCAGCAAAGCCGCCACGATCACGCCCAGATAACCCAGCGCCCCGGCGTCCCATGGCCTGGAGATGCCTGGAATGCCCCGGACGCCGTTGGTCAGCCATGCCTCGTTCTTGAAAACCAGCCTGACGATCTCGGCAATGCCGATCGTGGCGATCGCCAGATAATCGGTACGAAGGTTCAGCGTGATCAACCCGATGGCCACGGCGAGCAATCCGGACAACAGCATCGCCGCCCCCGCGCCCGCCAGAAACGGCAGTCCGTATCCCCCAAGGTGGGACGCGCTGGGCGGAGTGGTGAGGATCGCCGCCGTATACGCCCCCACGGCGAAGAAGCCGGCGATACCGATGTTGAACAGGCCGGTGAATCCCCATTGCACATTGAGCCCGAGCGCGAGAATGCCGTAAATGCCGGCCAGGCTCAGAAAGAACACGGCGTAGCCGAGGAATCCGCTGACCTCGATCATCGCCGCGCCCCCACGAGGCCGGTCGGCCTGATGATGAGCATGAGCACCATCAAACCGAATGCGATAGCCGGCTTGTAGGCCGGCGACCAGAAGGCGGTGGACATCTCCTGCGCAATGCCGATGACCATACCGCCAGCGATCGCCCCGTACGGTCGCCCTATGCCGCCAAGTATTGCCGCGGCGAAGATGGGCAGCAACATGTGCCAGCCCATGGTCGGATGCAGGCGAGTTTCCATTGCCAGGAAGATGCCAGCCGCCGCGGCCAGCGCGCCTCCCAGTATCCAGGTCCAGATGATGACGCGCTCGGTATCAATGCCGCTGATGCGCGCGAGGTCGACGTTGTCGCTCATCGCCCGCATCGCCTTTCCCATCCGGGTATGGCGCAGGAACACATGCAGCAGGGCAACGAGCACGATGCTGCCGCCGACGATGATGATGTGGTTGGGGCGGATGGCCACTCCGCCGATGAGAATCGGCAATTGGATTCCGCTTTCGTACACGCGATCCTGCGAACCCCACACCAACTGGATGACGCTACGCAATATCAGCGCCATGCCGAACGAAGAGATCAGCAGGATCACCGGCGCCGTGCGCCGCAAGCGTCGATAAAGCGTCTGGTCGATGACCAGCGAGACCACCGCGGTCGCCGCCAAGGCGAATGGGAACGCCGCCCAGATCGGCCAGTTCAGCCCGACCACGACGGTCAGCGCGGCGTATGCGCCAACCGCCATCAGGTCGCCATGGGCGAAGTGGGCGAAGCCGAGTATGCCGAAGATGAGCGAGACGCCGATGGCGCCGAGCGTGAGGATGCTGCCCAGAATAATCCCGTAGGAAAGGAGCTGCAGGTAGTCGGCCAGCACCATTGGGTCAGCCTCCGAGAAAAAGTTCGCCGATCTCGGGATCGGCCAGCAGTTCCCTGCCGGGACCGCCGTGCCGGTTCCGCCCCATGGCCAGTACATAACCCTGGTCCGCGATGGCCAGGGCCTGCTTCGCGTTCTGTTCGACCATCAGTATGGCGATGCCCCGGCGGTTGATGTCGCGGATACGATCGAACGTCTGCTCCGCGAACAACGGCGACAATCCCGCGGTGGGTTCGTCCAGCAACATCAGCTTAGGCTCGACCATGAGCGCGCGCCCCATCGCCACCATCTGCCGCTCACCGCCGGACATCGAACCGGCCGCCTGTCGGCGGCGCTCGGCGAGACGCGGGAATATCTCGAACACCATCTCCATCTGCCGCGCCACCCCAGCGTCGCGGCGCAGATAGGCGCCCATCTCCAAGTTTTCCTGCACGCTGAGCGAAGGAAACACGTTGTGTTCCTGTGGCACGTAGGACATGCCCAGTCGCACGATCTGGTCGGGGCGCAGATTGGTGATTTCGCGGCCCTCGAAGGCGACCCGGCCCTTGCGCACCTTCGCCAGCCCGAACGCGGCCTTCATGAGGGTGGACTTGCCCGCCCCGTTCGGGCCGACGATGACGACGATCTGGCCGGGTTCCACGGCCAGATCGGCGCCGTGCAGGATGTCCGCCGCCCCATAGCCCCCGTAGACGGCGTCGACCTGCAACAGGCTCATCGCCCGCCCCCCGACGCACCGCCGAGATAGGCCTCGCGCACCTGCTCGTTCGCCCGCACCTCCTCCATCGACCCTCTGGCGAGCACGGTGCCGTGCGCCATCACGATCACCGGGTGACAAAGCTTCGCGATGAGGTCCATGTCGTGCTCGATGATGCAGAAGGTGTAGCCGCGTTCCCGATTGAGTCGCAAAATTGAATCGGAAAGCTTGTTCATGAGGGTCGGATTGACCCCGGCCCCGGGCTCGTCGAGCAGGACCACCTTGGCCTCCGTCATCATCGTTCGCCCCAGTTCCAGCAATTTCTTCTGCCCGCCCGACAGGTGCCCCGCCAGTTCATCGGCGACGTGAGTGATCTGAAGAAACTCCAAGACCTCGTCGGCGCGGCGGCGCACCGCCGCCTCCTCCTTCCTTACCCTCGCCGCCGAAAACCAGTTGACGGGAAGCACCTCCCCCGACTGCCCCGGCGGCACCACCATCAGGTTCTCGCGCACGGTCATTCGCGAGAACTCCCTGGGTATCTGGAAGGTGCGCACCAGGCCGCGGCGGAAAAGCTTGTATGTGGGAAGGCCGGTTATGTCCTCGCCGCCCATGAGAATTTGCCCTGAATCGGGCTTGAACGCTCCGGCGATCATACTGAAAAGGGTCGTTTTGCCGGCCCCGTTCGGACCGATCAGGCCCGTGATCGACCCCTTGGCGATGTCGAACGAGCAGTCGCGGACAGCCTGCAATCCGCCAAAGGCCTTCGATACGTTGCGGACCGCAATCATCGCCGCCGCGACCTGGGCGCGTTTACGCGGGCGACATTGACCGGTCGTGAAGGCATCTCTATTTCTACCACCATCTTGTTCGGATATTTCCCTACGATCCCGCATACATCAAGAACGTTCGGCGATGGGCTTTATCCCGCCGGTGAAAACGAGTATCGGTAATCCCCTCACGCCAAGGCGAACCCGGTCATCCGCATGAACTCGCAAATCCGCGTGCGCGGCGCACGCGAGCACAACCTCAAGAACATCGACATCGACATCCCCCGCGACCGTCTGGTGGTCATCACAGGACTTTCGGGTTCGGGCAAGTCGTCGCTCGCGTTCGACACGATTTACGCCGAGGGCCAGCGCCGTTATGTCGAATCGCTGTCGGCCTACGCGCGCCAGTTCCTCGAACTCATGCAGAAACCCGACGTCGATCTGATCGAAGGCCTCTCGCCGGCCATTTCGATCGAGCAGAAGACCACCTCGCGCAATCCGCGTTCCACCGTCGGCACGGTGACCGAGATCTACGACTACCTGCGCCTTCTCTTCGCCCGGGTGGGCATCCCTCATTCGCCGGCGACCGGCTTGCCGATCGAGAGCCAGACCGCCTCGCAGATGGTCGACCGCATCCTCGAGATGCCCGAGGGAACCCGGCTCTACCTGCTGGCCCCCGTGGTTCGGGGCCGCAAGGGCGAATACCGCAAGGACCTTCAAGACCTGCAGAAGCGTGGATTTCAGCGCGTCAAGATCGACGGCAAACTGTTCGAGATCGATGACGTTCCGCCGCTCAACAAGAAGGTCAAGCACGACATCGAGGTCGTGGTGGATCGCCTCGTGGTGCGGCCGGATCTCGGCAACCGCCTCGCCGACAGCGTCGAGACCGCGCTCGGGCTGACCGACGGACTGGTCATCGCCGAGAACGCCGATACCGGCGAACGAACCGTTTTCTCCGCGAAGTTCGCCTGCCCGGTTTCGGGGTTCACCATCGACGAGATCGAACCCCGCCTGTTCTCCTTCAACAACCCGTTCGGCGCCTGCCCGGCCTGCGACGGCCTCGGCGTGAAGATGTTGTTCGACCCCGGCCTCGTGATACCGGACGAACGCCTTTCCTTGGCCAAGGGCGCGATCGCCCCATGGGCGAACTCGGTCGCCCAGTACTATCAGCAGACACTGGAAAGCCTGGCCGCCCATTACGGTTTTGACCTCAACACGCCCGTCGGCGAATTGCCCGACCGCATCCGCAACGTCGTGCTTTACGGTTCCGGCGGCGAGCCGGTGCGCCTGCGCTTTCACGACGGCCCCCGCAACTTCACCACCGAGCGCCCTTTCGAAGGCGTGATCCCCAACATGGAGCGCCGGTGGCGTGAAACCGATTCCTCCTGGGTGCGGGAGGATCTTTCGCGTTTTCAGGTCACGGCCCCCTGCGAGGCTTGCGCAGGCTACCGGCTAAAACCTGAGGCCCTGGCGGTCAAGATCCAGGGGCTGCACATCGGCCAGGTCACGGAGATGTCGATCGCCGAGGCCGGGCAATGGTTCGCCGAGCTCGACAGCCGGCTGCGCCCCAAGGAACGCGAGATCGCACACCGAATTCTACGAGAGATCAACGAACGGCTCGGCTTCCTCAACGACGTCGGGCTGAGTTACCTCACCCTGTCGCGCGGCTCCGGCACGCTGTCCGGCGGCGAGAGCCAGAGAATCCGGCTCGCCTCGCAGATCGGCTCAGGCCTCACCGGCGTGCTCTACGTCCTCGACGAACCATCGATCGGGCTGCACCAGCGCGACAACGACCGCCTGCTGACCACGCTCGAGCGCCTGCGCGATCTGGGAAACACCGTGATCGTGGTCGAGCACGACGAGGACGCCATCCGACACGCCGATTATCTCATCGACATGGGACCGGGCGCGGGAATTCACGGCGGCGAAATCGTCGCCGCGGGCACTCCCGACAAGGTCATGCAATCGCCCGACAGCCTGACCGGCCAATACCTCACCGGGCTGCGCCAGATCCCCTTGCCGGCCACACGGCGCACCGGCAACGGCCTGAGCCTCCGCGTGGTCGGTGCCCGCGGCAACAATCTTAAGAACGTCTCGGTCGACATCCCCTTGGGTACGCTGACCTGCGTCACCGGCGTTTCGGGCGGCGGCAAGTCGACGCTGGTGATCGAAACGCTGTACAAGGCGCTGGCCCGGCGTCTTCATGGCGCGCGCGAGCAGCCCGCCGAACACGACCGCCTCGAGGGCGTCGAGAACATCGACAAGATCGTGGACATCGACCAGTCCCCCATCGGCCGAACGCCGCGCTCCAATCCCGCCACCTACACGGGCGCCTTCACCCCCATCCGCGACTGGTTCGCCGGCCTGCCGGAAGCGCAGGCGCGCGGCTACAAGCCGGGACGCTTCTCGTTCAACGTCAAGGGCGGTCGGTGCGAGGCCTGCCAGGGCGATGGCGTCATCAAGATCGAGATGCACTTCCTGCCCGACGTCTACGTCCAGTGCGATGCCTGCAAGGGCAAGCGTTACAATCGAGAAACGTTGGAAATCACATTCAAAGGCAAGAGCATCGCGGACGTTCTTGACATGACGGTGGAAGAGGCGGTGGAGTATTTCAAGGCCATTCCCGCCGTCCGCGAGAAGATGGAGACCCTGAAGCAGGTGGGCCTCGGCTACATCCATCTGGGCCAGCAGGCAACCACGCTGTCGGGGGGCGAGGCGCAACGTGTCAAGCTGGCCAAGGAACTGTCGCGACGCGCCACCGGGCGCACCTTCTACATCCTGGACGAGCCCACCACGGGTCTGCATTTCGAGGACGTGCGCAAACTGATGGAGGTGTTGCAGGCGCTAGTCGACGCCGGCAACACCGTCCTGGTGATCGAACACAATCTCGAAGTCATAAAGACCGCCGACTGGATCATCGACCTCGGGCCGGAAGGCGGCATGGGGGGCGGGCAAATAGTAGCGACCGGCACCCCGGAGGACGTGGCGGCAACGGCGCGCAGCTACACAGGGGCTTATCTTGCGCCCCATCTCGCCAGTCACCGCCGCAAGAGGGGCGTCGGCTGAACGCGGTTACGGCCGATCGAGTTCTTCCTCGGTGCGGATGTCATAGCGGGTGAGCGCGGAATCGACGGTGCGGCCCGTTATGCCGCGCCAGAAGTCGCGCGCCTCCCGGCGCGTGAAGGGGCCATAGGTCTCGAGCGTCCTGTCCGGGGCGATCTCACCAAACGTGGTGTCCGAATACTCGCCGCCGACCACGTAGTAGGCTTTGCCGCGCAATTCCTCGTCGGGCCGGATGCGGTAGCGCACCATGGCGTTGTCCACCGTGCGGCCGGTGATCCCCCGCCAGAAGTCATGCGCTTCCTTCTCGGTCGCGAAGGGGCCATAGCGCTCCTCGCTACGGCCCTCGGCGATGGTGGTGAAGTCGGTATCGGCGTATTCCCCGCCGATCACGTAGTACTTGTTCGCCACGTTCGTTCCCCTGTCGCTGGCCGGCGCCTTCGGGCGCACCTTATACTCCGTAATTACCCGGGGGCGCTAGGTCGACTTCACGACGACCAGGGTTACGTCGTCGCGTTGCCCGCGCCCCTCGCGGAACTCGGCCAGCGCATCGGTGATGACCCGTGCCAGATCGGCCGCCGCCAGCCCGGCATTGGCGCGAATCAGGCTGCGGATGGCATCCTTCCCGAACATCTCGCCGGCGCTATTCCGCGTCTCCCATATCCCGTCGGTGCCAATCACGAGAACCGTGCCGTCGCTCCAGCCGCTGTGGAACAGTTCGTGGTAGCGCCATTCGGCGTCGACGCCCAGCGGGATGTCAACCCCGGGCATGTCGCGGAACCCGCCTTCTTCCGGCTCGTAGATGATGGCCGGGTCATGGCCGGCACTCACCCAATGGACCTCCCGCCGCTGCGAATCGAGCAGCGCCAGGAACATGGTCATGAACCGCCCTGCCCGACTGTCCTCTACGAGATGCCGGTTCACATACCCCATAACCTGCGCCAGATTGCCGCACTCCGGCGACTGGCTGCGTAGCAGCGCCCGGGCCGTCGTCATCAGCAGCGCCGCAGGTATCCCATGCCCGGCCACGTCGCCCACGACCACGGCCACTTCGCCGGGACCGTACTGCGGCAGCCTCAGGAAATCATAATAGTCGCCGCCCGTCTCGTCGCAGTAGATCGACAGCCCGGCGATGTCGAAGCCGGGCACGTCCGGCGGTCGCTGCGGCAACAGGTCGCGCTGGACCTCCATGGCGAGCCCCAAGGATTCCCTCATGCGAATGCTCTCTCGCAGCCGCGGGACCATGCCATTGAACAATTCTCCCAATTCCTGCAGTTCGTCGCCGGACCGCAAACTGGTGCGAGCGGAGAAATCACCCGCCGCCAATTGCCGCGCCGACGAGGCGAGCTGGCCCACCGGACGGGTCACCGCCCGCGAAACCGCCAGCGCCACCCCCACCAAGGCCGCCGCCAGACCCAACAGCCCCCAGAGCACGGCCACGCGCTGGCCCGACAACCGATCGGCCACGGAGGCTTGGGCAGCTTCCGCCGCAGCCGCTACATCCCGATAGGGGACCGCATATACCAGATGGATATCGAAGACCCCGATCGCATCACTCGCGACCAGAGAATCTTCCCCGTCGAACATCATGCGGCGGATCGCCGGTCGCCCGTCCCGAACATCGGCGACGAGTTCTTTCAGTTCAGGCACGGCGTCCGAGGGCAGGATCAGACCGCTCGCATGGGTGCGCGCGCCGCTCCGCTCGGCCACGATGCGCAGGAACGACGGCCCGGCGGAAACAAGGAGCGCGCGCTCAGGCTTTGTCCCGCCTGCGACAGCCTCCAGCGCTTGGGGAAGGGATACCTCGATGGCGGTCGCGCCGACCACAGTGGCATTATCGCCCTGCAAAATCTGTGTCGCTACGATCAGGGTGGGCAGCCCGGTCGCCGGATCAACGGATCGGCTCGACGTGATCGCCTGGCCACCAAGCGTTGCCCGGTACCAGGGCAGGTTCGCAACGTCGGAAGAAAGCGCACCGGCCCGCCCCGGAAAGATTGCGCGTGCGCCGTTTCGCAGGACGACGTGGTGCCAGAGGGTACCTTCAATGCCGTCATCGTGGAGCCCGCGAAGGGAGGGTGCGACACGCTGCAACCGCGGAAGGGCACCGACAGCCGCCATGCTGGCGTCGGTGCCCAGTGCGGTCGCGACACGATCGAAGGAGACGGCCACGCCCCCATGCCTCGCCGACGGCGAGAGGAACGCCGGCTCGCCCGCTCCGTTGGGCACCCAAACCTGGGTCCCGATGGGGGCCGGGGAAGCAAGGGCGCGCTCCACCTGCCGGGCCTGCAACTTCACCTGCGTCTCCAGGAGCAGATGGCGCCGACGAAAGTCTTCTGCCGCATCCTGGACCGAAAGCAACAGTTTCTCGCGGGCCGCCTCATCGAGCGACCAGCGCGCCTGTTCCGCCAGATCGGCGCCAAGCCGCCGCGCGGCCGAAACATCGAACCAGGCATAGATGGCGACCGGCGCAAGACCGATGCCCATCAGCAAGATCAGGAGCTTGGTACGAATGGAAACACGCATGGAGCGTGATAATATCCCCCCGGGGGCGGATACAAGCGTGTCTGTTCGTCTTTGCGTACCAGGAAATTAGCCTTAAGTCAGGATCATGACGGCGATTCACATCATCGGCGGCGGCCTCGCCGGCTGCGAAGCGGCGTGGCAGGCGGCGGAAACCGGCATTCCCGCGGTCATTCACGAGATGCGTCCCCTCAGGATGACCGGAGCACATTCAACCGACGGCTTGGCGGAACTCGTGTGCTCCAACTCCTTACGATCCGACGACGCCGACTACAATGCGGTGGGTCTGCTCCACGAGGAGATGCGCCGCTGCGGCTCGCTCATCATGCGTTGCGCCGACGCTCATCGGGTTCCGGCCGGGGGCGCTCTTGCCGTCGGCCGCATCGCCTTTTCGGCCGCCGTCCGGGCGGCGCTAGAGGCCCATCCCCTGATAACGATACTTCGGGAGGAGGTTGCCGGCCTGCCGCCGGACGACTGGGGTTCCGTGATCGTGGCAACCGGCCCGCTGACGTCGGAGCCCCTGGCCCACGCCATACGCCGGCTCACGGGCGAGGATTCGCTGGCCTTCTTCGATGCCATCGCGCCCATCGTCTACAGGGACAGCATCGATCTCGGCAAGGCCTGGTTCCAGTCGCGCTACGACAAGGGCGAAGGAGCCGACTACATCAACTGCCCGCTCAGCCGGGATCAGTATCATGGCTTCATCGACGCTCTTCTGGCCGCCGACAAGACGGAGTTTCACGAGTGGGAGCGTCAGACCCCGTATTTCGAGGGGTGCCTGCCGATCGAGGTGATGGCCGAGCGCGGCCGCGACACCCTCGCCTTCGGTCCCATGAAACCCGTGGGCCTGACAAATCCTCACGGCGAACGCCCATTCGCGGTCGTTCAGTTGCGTCAGGACAACGCCTTGGGAACGCTTTACAACATGGTCGGATTCCAGACCAAGCTGAAGCATGCCGAACAGGTACGAGTCTTTCGCACCATTCCAGGACTCGAGCAGGCCGAGTTCGCACGGCTCGGCGGCATCCACCGGAATACCTTCTTGAACGGCCCGCGGCTTCTCGACGCTGCGTTGCGCCTGAAGGTCCTGCCGCGCCTGCGCTTCGCCGGCCAGATCACGGGATGCGAAGGGTATGTCGAAAGCGCCGCGATCGGCTTGTTGGCCGGCCGGTTCGCCGCGTCCGAGCGGGCTTCCCGGCCCGCCGTTCCACCGCCCCCGACCACCGCGCTCGGCGCCTTGCTCAATCACGTGACTGGTGGCGGCGATGCGGAAACCTACCAACCGATGAACATCAATTTCGGGCTTTTCCCGCCGCCCCCCGAGCGGGATGAGGCGGGGCGACGGGTCAAGGGCCGCGAGCGCAAGCGCCTTTATACCGCACGAGCGCTTGCGGACCTCAACGGCTGGCTGGAGGCGGCCGCCTGACTATTTCGCCGCTGCCTTCGCCGTCTTGGCGAGAAACTCGACCACCGCGTCCGCAACGTCTTCGACGAAGAGATCCTGAAAGAAGTGGTCGGCGCCCTCGATCACCCGCAGGGTGACGTGCTTGTGCTCGCGCGCCGCGACCTTTTCGGGGAGATCAGGAAACACCGTGTCATTCGAACCGGCGATCACCAGGATCGGGCGGTAGATTCCGCCCAGCAGCGCTGGCGTGTCCCGCCGCTGGTCGACGATGTAATAGTCCACCAAGGCGCCGGCCGCGACGGTCGCCTTTGGGCAATTGAGAAAGTCGATGCCCTCGAGCATCTCATGGCCTCGGCCGACGCCGACCAGCCGTTCCGCGGGTCGCATCACGGTTTTCAGGTCAACCCCGTACCGCTCCTTGTAGGCCTTGGCGTCGCGCCCCGGCGTCCAGGTCATCGGCGCCAGGAGCACCAACGACTTCACCAGAGGCGCGTCCTTCTCGAAGGCATACCAAGCCACCTGATTGCCGCCCCGCGAGTGCCCCATGAGCGTCACGGAGTCGACCTTTTGTTCGTGCAACCACGTCAGCCATGCGCCGATATCGGTTAGCGCCTCGGTATGTTTGTGGCGATGTGGCGTGGCACAGTCGTACATGCCATGCCGGTTGCTGAGGCCGAGGCTGAGATTGATCGCCAGGGTGCTGTGGCCGCGATCCCCGAGCGCCTCGCGCAAGGATTTCATGATTTCCATGTCCTTGTGCGCCAGGGTTCCGTGCACCATCAGAATGACGCCGTCCTGGAGAACCTTGCCCTCGGCCAATGTCAGTTCCGCTACCAGGGTGCGCCCCTGATACACGTGGGACACCTCCTCCGCCCGGGCTTGCCCGACGACCGCCATGGCCATCGAAAGGACAGCCATCACCGCAAGTTTCCTCAACCTCATGCTCGAGTTCCCTTCCTGTTCCCGGCCGCCAGAAAGCATCCCCAACAGCGCCAAGTCAATAACGACCACGTAACACAGCCACCAGCAAGCTCGCGGGCCGCGAATTGCACATCGCCCAGCGCGTATCGAAGACGTCGTAACCCCGACGCCTCAGCGCCGCCAGATAACCTTCGGCCAACCGCGCGGGCAATAGCGCCGGCAAGGCTTGGCGCGGTACGGCGGCCCGCACGCGGCGCGCCGCAGCAATATGCTCGATCGCTCGGTCGGCAATGGCCATGCTGACCGCCGGAAGGTTCTTCGGTGGCCCCTGCAAGATGTCTTCCGGGGTCATGGAATGCTCGGCCAGCAGCGTGCGAGGGAGATAGACCCGCCCCTGGCGGGCATGGAACGGCACCGCGCGCAGCAGCCCGGTCAGCGCCCAGGCCACCCCGACGTGATGCGCGGCCGTCGCAGCCCCCTCCCCCCGGCTGGCAAGAACCTGAACGGCCAGAATCGCCAGCGTCGAGGACGTCCCCGCGGCATAATCCTCGAGTTCCCCCAGGTCGGTCGGTGGGGCGTCGGCCAAGTCGGATTCGCGTGTGTCGATCAGGCGGTCAAAAAGGCCGCGATCGAGGTCGAACCGCCGGATCGCTTCCGCGAGGTCGGCAAGGATGGGATGCCCGGCCACCGCAAGATCGCCATAGATGGCGGCCACCTGGTCCCGCCACCACTGCAGACGGATCAGCCCGATTCCCGGCTCCGAGAGTTTCTCCCTGATCTGCGCGATCTCCAGGTTGAACGCATAGAGCGCGAACAGCGCCTCTCGCCGCTCCGAAGGGGCAAACAAAGCCGTCACGAAGCGGTCGCGGTCGTACTGCCGGACCGCGCGCGCGGCTGATGAGAGCTGTCCGGCCGAAGCCATCCGAGTCCTTTGATGGTGACGATCGCGAAGGGGGGCCTATTATATAGGTCGTCCAAGCAGCTTCCGTCGATGGCGCACTTGACCTCCCCCGCCGCGATCGCCCACCCGCCCGTCCTCGGCAAGAGCCGGCGCGACGAGGATTTTCCGTTCGGGTCCCTGCTGCTTGCACCGGACATGCGGCCGCATGTCGCCGCCTTTTATCTGTTCGCAAGACATGCCGACGACATTGCGGATGATCCCGACATGGACCGGGACGTCAAATTGCGCCGCCTCAATGCCCTGGAGACCGTTTTGGACGGCGGCGCCGCCACCGATGAGGAGACGCGGCCGGCGCTGCGGTTACGAGAAAGCCTGCACGCGACCGGGATCGACGATCGCCCGGCCCGCGACCTGCTGGCCGCCTTTCGCTGGGATGCGAAGGGAGGCGAATGCGCGGACTGGACGGACCTTCTCGCCTATTGCCGCCAGTCCGCGGTGCCGGTCGGGCGCTTTCTGCTTGCGCTGCACGGCGAAGGCCCGGCCTCCGTCCCCGCAGCCGACGCCTTGTGCTCCGCGGTTCAAATACTGAACCACGTGCAAGATGCGCGTACCGACTACCGGCGTCTCGGGCGCGTCTATCTGCCCCGCGAATGGATGCGACAAGTCGGGGTCGAACCCGAAGTCCTCGGCCGATCGGTTTGCACGGCCCCCTTGAGGGCATGTATCGATCGGGTCCTTGGGGGCGCGCGCGACCTCCTCGCAACCGCAGGGGATCTGCCGCGTAATCTCAGGAATGGACGGCTGCGGGCTGAGGCCGCGGTGATCATCGAACTGGCGAACCGGCTCGAACGACGCTTGCGGTCCTCCGATCCCTTGAGCCGGCGCGTCGCGCCGACGCCGTTCGACTACGCCTTTTCCGTGAGCGCCGGGTTGTGGCGGGCGGTGGTGCGCCGATGACCAGCTACAGCCGGCGCATCGCACGCTTCGTCCGAGCTTCGGGCAGCTCGTTTTATTGGGCCATGCGCCTTCTTCCGCGCCAGCGTCGGCAAGCCATGTTCGCGATCTATGCCTTTTGCCGCGAACTCGATGACATCGCCGATGGGCCGGCCGCGACAGCCGAAAAGCTGTCCGCCTTGAACGACTGGCGAGACCGCCTTCAGGCCATTCGTGCAGGAAGGGCCGCCGGGCCACTCGGTTTGGCGCTTCACGAGGCTATCGAGTGTTTCCACCTCGACTACCGCGAGTTCGATGAAATCATCTCGGGAATGGAGATGGACGTTCGAGGGGAGATGCGGGCGCCGAAAGCGGACCTCTTGCGCCTCTACTGTAGACGCGTCGCCGGCGCCGTCGGGCTGCTCTCGGTTCCGGTATTCGGATGCGACAGCCCCGGCTCACGAGCATTCGCCCTCACCCTTGGCGAGGCGCTTCAACTCACGAACATCCTGCGCGATCTGGACGAGGACGCGGGCCTGGGGCGACTTTACGTTCCGCACGAGTTGCTGGACGAGGCGGGAATTGCCGCCCGCGACCCGCTCACAGTGGTCAATCATCCCGCCTTCCCCTCGGCCTGCGAGCGCCTCGCCGCCTGGGCGGAAGAACGATTCGAAGCGGCGGGCCTGGCCGTTTCCCCAGCCGATGCCGGCCGGCTGCGCCCAGCGCTAATCATGATGACCATCTATCGGCGCCTTCTGGATCGCTTGAGGCGCCGGGGATGGCGGCAGCGGCAGCCCACCCGCCCCGGTATCGGCGAATCCCTGTGGGTGGCCTTTCGCCACCTGGCTTGGCAACGGTGAACACCGTACACGTCGTCGGCGCTGGAATTGCCGGGCTGGCGTGTGCGGTAAGACTGGCGCGGTCGGGCGTGCGCGTCATCGTGCACGAGGGAGCCAAGGTTGCCGGTGGCCGTTGCCGGTCCTTCCAGGACCGTCATCTTGGCAGGATCGACAATGGCAATCATCTTTTCCTCGGCGCCAACCAAGCGCTGTTCGGCTACCTTCGCGAGATCGGCAATCCCAATGGACTGCGGGCGACTGACCTCGTCTTCCCCTTCGTTGATCTTGCGGATGGGGGGCGCTGGGGTCTGCGCCCCAATTGGGGACGCGTGCCATGGTGGATTCTGCACTCCGGGCGGCGAGTACCGGGGTCGAGGGCCGGCGACTACCTCGCCGCCGTCCGATTGGGGCGCATGTCCGCGGAAACGCGCGTGGCGGAAGCCTTGAGCAGCAACCAACTCTATCGCCCCCTGTGGCGCCCCCTCTGCGAAGCGATCCTCAATACCCCGCCCGAACGCGCTTCCGCGCGCCTGTTGGGAACGGTACTGGACCTGACATTGGCCAAAGGCGGCGCCATGTGCCGCCCCTATCTCTGTGCGATAGACCTTGCGGACGCCCTGATAGACCCCGCCTTAGCCGCACTCTCCCGGATGAGCGCGGAGGTCCGTTTCGGCGACCGGCTATCGGCCTTGCTGATGACGGACCACGTAGTCGCTTTGGACTTCGTGACCGGCCGGCTCGAGGTTGGGAGAGGTGACCAGGTGGTTCTCGCCGTCCCCTGGTGGGATGCCCATCGGCTGATGCCTGGCTTGGTCCCCGAGTTGTCTGGCGCCGCCATCGTCAACGCGCATTTCATGTACAGCGGGCCGCCTGCGTTCGGGCACCCTTTCGTCGGGGTGCTCGGGGGCGCCGCTCAGTGGGTCTTCATGAGGGAGGGCCTGCTTTCGGTGACCGTGAGTGCAGCGGATGCGATGGTACGAGAGTCGAGCGAGGACATCGCGGGACGGCTGTGGCGAGAGGTTTGCGCCATTCTGAATCTCCCGCACGGTCCGATCCCTCCGTTCCGCATCGTGAAGGAGCGCCGCGCCACCCTCGCCCACACGCCGGCGGCTCTGGCGGCCCGCCCGCCCGCCGCCACATCGGCCGCCAACCTCTTTCTTGCGGGCGACTGGACCGACACGGGGCTGCCCTGTACGGTGGAAAGTGCCGTGCGTTCCGGCCACCGCGCGGCGGAATTGTGCCTGGCGAAGGAAACCCAATCCACCGCTCGGGAACTCGCCACGCTCGGATGATCTTTCAGAGGATTCCCTATGCTGGTAGAGTTGATCGAACCGAACCAATACCTGGGGGGAGCCTTGCAATACGAAACCGCCGAGCGGGACGGCAGCATCCACGTCACGCTTCACGGACGGGTGACCTATGCCGACCATCCGTCGTTCCGGAACGTAATCTCCCAAATCCGGGAGTCCGACGCCCGGGAACTCGTCTTTGACCTGGCCGACGTCGAGTTCATCGACTCGGCCGGCCTCGGAATGCTTTTGATGGTGCGCGACACCGCGTCCCAGAAGAAGGCCAACATCGTGCTGCGCAGCCCCAAGGGCCAGGTCCAGCGAATCTTTTCCTCCAGCAAGTTCGAGACCCTTTTCACCATCCAGCAGTAGGCCACCATGTTGCATTTGCGCGGCGACGGCGTCACCCAGGGCCAACTGGCCGAGGTGGCGGAGTCGCTGGGCATCCCGACGCCTGTTTCGGGATATTGCGGGCATGAGGTGGTCATCGTCGGTGACCTTGACGAGGGCGCACTTCGCCGATCGCTATGCCGGCCCACCATCGCCTGTCTGGAATGGAAGGACGGGCCCGGCGCGGTCGCCGCCCCTCTGGCGGAACTGGAGCGGAGCGACGGCATCTATCTTTCCCTTACTACCGGATCGGCGTTTGCCGTGCAGCCGGCACAGGCATTCCGCCAGGCTGTCGAGACGCGATACGATCTGGCCGAGGAAACCTCCGAAGCCGTTGAGATCGCGCTCAACGAAGGAATCGCCAACGCGGTCATTCATGGAAACCTGGATATGGGCGGCGTCCCACGGCAAACCGCGGACCAAATGGATTCCTTCTGCTCGGTGCTGAACGAGCGGCTGGCCGATCCCATACGCGGGAGACGACGGGTCCATGTCTGGGTGATGCCAGCCCCAACCAAATTGACTTTTCGGATCGAGGACGAAGGGGCAGGCTATCGCCCCGCCCCCGCCTCTTCGGATCCCGCCCGGACGTCAGGCCGTGGCCTTGTGCTCATTCGCTCGCTGGCCCGCCGCACCTGGCTGGAGAGGGAGGGCCGGCGGCTGGCCATGGAATTCCGTCGGTGACCGGCGAGACAGCCGGCATTCACGACTGCCGGATACTGGTGGTTGAGGACGCGGAACCCATCCGCCGGCTTATCGGCGCCTTGCTGGCCGCGGACGGAATCTCACGGGTTGTGTTCGCCGAGGACGGCGTCGCGGCCCTGGATCGCCTGGAGGAATTTGAACCCCACCTTCTCGTTCTGGACATGATGATGCCGCGCATGGACGGCTTCGAGCTGTGCCGGAGGCTGCGCGCCGACCCACGATGGCAACGGCTGCCCATTCTGGTCCAGACGGCGCTCGGCAGCCCCGACGAGCGAACCGAGATCTTCCGCGCCGGGGCCACCGATGTCATCTCCAAGCCCATTCACGGACCCGAATTCCTCGCCCGAACGCGTGTCCATCTCGAGAATCGGCTGCTGATCGCCAGCCTCCTGGATTTCCAGCAACGGCTGAACCAGGATCTCCAACTGGCGCGGCGGATGCAGGAGGACCTGCTTCCGTCCGCCGCGCTCGTCGAGGAACTGGCGGCAGGCCACGGCCTCGTGATCCAGTCCCACTTTCAGCCCTCGTCGGAAATCGGGGGTGATTTCTGGGGAATCGAGGACCTTGGGCGGGGACGTGTCGGCGTATTCACGGCAGATCTGACCGGCCATGGGGTTTCGGCGGCCCTGAACGCGTTTCGCCTCCATACCCTGATGCGCCAGCTCGCCCCGGGCGCGGGGGAACCTGCCGCCCACCTCACCGCGCTCAATCGGCACCTTGGCGGGCTGTTGCCGACGGGACAGTTCGCGACGCTTTTCTATGGCGTCATCGATACGATTGCCGACGTCCTCACCTTCAGCAGCGCCGGCGCCCCCGATCCCGTACTCGTACTCGAGGAAGGTGCGACTTTCGAGGACGGCAGCGGCCTTCCCATCGGCATCACGGGGGAAGCGGCATACGAGAGCCGGCGAGTCGCGTTTCCTCCGGGCGCCTCCCTGCTCCTTTACTCCGACGCCCTGCTGGAATCGGCCGACGAGAGCGGTGCTTGCCTGGGATCGAACGACATCCTTGCGCTGGTCGACCAAAATCGATTTCAGCAGGCGCCACTCGCCGCTCTTGCGGCGGCTTTCCGTCGCGCCCGTCCGCGCCTTGCGGACGACCTGACCCTGGTCTGGATATCCCGTTCCGCATAATCCGCCACCCCTTACTGGCTTCCCGAAGCGCATTTCGGTACCCTTTTCCGAAAATAGACCAGTGGTCCGCGTCTGCGGGGTATCGGGGGAAATGGAGATGGAAGCGAGGAGTCTGCCTGCCGATCGCGAGAACGCGCCGGCGGCGTCGGCCGATGCGTTCGCGGCGGCGGTGCTACACAAGGCGCAAGAACTGAGCCTCGAAGTCGCCGACATCGCCGGCAGCATCGAGGGAGTGGCAAGGTTCGTCAAACACCAGGAGGAATTGTTCGGCCACCTGAAGGAAATCGCGCGCGGCATGGCGGAGGCGATACGGCGTATCGACGAAGCCGGGCAGGAAACCAGCCGGATTACCGGCGAAGCCGCCCAACGATCAGGCAATTCCCTGGAAACCATTTCAGCTTCGCTGAGCGACATCCGAAATCTGGTCGGCTCCGTTCAAGCCATCGAGCAGCGCCTGGAAGGCCTGGAGCAGAGTCTGGGCGAGGTGCGCAATATGTCGCGGAGCATCCAGAACGTCGCCCGCCAGACCAATCTCCTGGCGCTGAACGCCACCATCGAGGCGGCCCGTGCGGGCGAAGCGGGCAAAGGCTTCGCAGTGGTGGCCACCGAGGTGAAGACCCTGGCCCGCCAGACCGCCGACGCCACGACCGGCATCGACGGCACTGTGGGTACCTTGTCGCAGCACGTCGTCGAACTTATCGGAACGAGCGCCGAAACCCTGGCGACGGCAGATGCCGTGAACAGCGGGGTCGGGGTGATCAATGACGCCGTATCGACCTTCGGAAGCTCGATCGAGGTGGTGGAAGGCAAGGTCACCGATATTTCCCAGGCCGCTTCGACCAGCCTCGGACAGTGCGATGAGGTGATCACCCATATCGAGAGGTTCGTGGAAGGCGTCGCGCTGACCAGTCAGAACCTGATGGTCGCCGATGAGCGCCTGACCGCGGTGCTCGACAGCAGCGAGAAATTGATCGCCTTTATCGCCGAGAGCGGTTTTCAGACCGCCGATACCCCGTTCATCGAGCAGGTCATGGCCACCGCCGCCAGGGTCACCGAAGCCTTCGAGGAGGGTGTGCGCTCCGGCCGCATCTCGATTTCGGACCTGTTCGACGAACGCTACGAACCGATTCCGGGCACCAATCCCCAGCAATACATGACCCGTTTCGTCGCCTTCACCGACGAGGCGCTGCCGGAAATCCAGGAGGGTGTGTTGGAGGCCAACCCCAAGGCCGTCATCTGCTGCGCGGTCGACCGAAACGGCTTCCTCCCCACGCACAACAGGAAGTTCGCCCAGCCGCAGGGCAGCGACCCCAACTGGAACAACGCGAACTGCCGCAACCGGCGCATGTTCAACGACCGCACCGGACTGGGCTCGGCACGGAACATAAAACCATTCCTGCTGCAGACCTACCGCCGCGACATGGGCGGCGGCAAGTTCATCATGATGAAGGACGTCTCCGCCCCGATTTTCGTCCAGGGGCGCCATTGGGGCGGCCTGCGGCTCGCCTATAGCCTTTGAGGCTCCGGCTGGCGCAGCGGTGACGGTTCGGGGGTCAGGACGGTGTCCCGACCACGGCTGTCCGAGGCAGCCGGAGGATAGTCGAGGCTGTAATGCAGCCCACGGCTTTCCTTGCGCAGCAGGGCCGATCGCACGATGAGGTCGGCTACGACCGCGAGGTTGCGCAGTTCGATCAAGTCGTTGGTCACACGGAAGCTGGCGTAATACTCCGCGATCTCACCCAGCAGGAGGTCGATGCGCCGCTTGGCCCGCTGCAAGCGTTTGGTCGTGCGCACGATACCGACGTAGTCCCACATGAAGTGCCGGAGCTCGCTCCAGTTATGTGCGACCACCACCTCCTCGTCGGAATCTGTCACCCAGCTCTCGTCCCAGCCGGGAAGCTGCGGCGGTTGAGGGATAGCGGCAAGAGTCGTCACAATGTCCTCGGCGGCCGCCGCGGCGAACACCAGGCATTCCAGAAGCGAGTTGCTGGCCATGCGATTGGCACCGTGCAGGCCGGTGCAGGCGACTTCGCCGATGGCATACAGCCCCGCCACGTCGGTGCGGCCGCGAAGGTCGGTCAGGACGCCGCCGCAGGTATAATGCGCGGCGGGCACCACGGGCACCGGCTCGCGCGTGATGTCGAAGCCGAATTCGAGGCAGCGGGCGTAGACCGTGGGAAAGTGCTCCCGGATAAACTCCGCGGGCTTGTGGCTGATGTCGAGATATACGCAGTCGATGCCGAGCCGCTTCATCTCGTGGTCAATGGCGCGGGCGACGATGTCACGGGGTGCCAGTTCACCGCGCGCGTCGAACCGGTCCATGAAGCGGTTCCCGTCGGGCAGCAGCAACCGCCCGCCCTCGCCGCGCACGGCCTCGGTTACCAGGAAGGATTTTGCTTCGGGGTGGTACAGACAGGTCGGATGGAACTGCGCGAATTCCATATTGGCGACGCGACAGCCGGCCCGCCACGCCATGGCGATGCCGTCGCCGGTGCAGGTGTCGGGATTGCTGGTGTACAGATAGACCTTGCTCGCCCCGCCGGTGGCCAGGATGACGATGCGCGCCCGGAACAATGCCACCTCGTCCGCCTGCCGGTCGAGCGCATAGGCCCCCAGGCATCGTCCCAAGCCGCCGTCCGGAAGGCGCTCGCGGATCAGGTCGATGACCACGTGATGTTCGAACAGGGTGATGCGGGGGTCGGCACGCACCCGCTGCTCGAGCGTCTCCTCCACCGCCTTGCCGGTGGCGTCGGCGGCGTGGATCACCCGGCGATGGCTGTGCCCGCCCTCGCGGGTCAGATGATATTCGAGGCCGCCCTCTCCCCCGGCCTCACGGGTAAAGGCGACGCCGTAGTCGATCAATCGCCCGATGGCCGCCGGGGCGCCCTCGACCACGAACCTGACGACGTCCGGATGGCAAAGGCCGGCCCCCGCGTTCAGCGTGTCCTGGATATGCGACTCGATCGAGTCGGTGGTGTCGAGAACCGCGGCGATGCCGCCCTGGGCATAATAGGTGCTGCCTTCGGACAGCGGTCCCTTCGACAACACCGCGACGCGGGCATGGGGCGCGAGCAGCAGGGCGACGCTCAAGCCGGCGCCGCCGCTGCCGATCACCAGGACGTCGAAGGTACGGCCATCGCTCATGGTCAGTCGGCCCTTTGCCAGTCGAGGCCGACATCAACGGCCGGGGCCGACTGCGTGATTCGGCCGACCGAAATGCTGTTCACGCCGGTGTCCGCAATGGCGCGGATCGAATCCAGGGTGACGCCGCCCGAGGCCTCGGTGCGCGCCTTGCCGCCGACGATGACGACCGCCTGCCGCAGCACCTCGCAAGGCATGTTGTCGAGCAATATCGCGTCGGCGCCGGCCGCGACCGCCTCGCGCACCTGATCGAGCGTGTCGCACTCGACTTCGATCTCGATCGATTTCGTCATCGCCCGCGCCTTTTCCACGGCGGCGGTGATGCCACCGCAAACCGCTATATGGTTGTCCTTGATCAGCACCCCGTCATAGAGCCCCATGCGGTGGTTGCGGGCGCCGCCGACACGGGTCGCGTATTTCGCCAGGGCGCGCAGGCCGGGAATGGTCTTGCGGGTGTCGAGCAGCACCGCGCCGGTGCCGGCGATGCGGTCGACATAGAGGCGGGTGAGCGTGGCGATGCCCGACAGGTGCTGCAGCAGGTTGAGGGCCGTGCGCTCGGCGGTCAGCAGCCCGCGCGCCGGTCCCTCGATCTCGGCGATGACGGCGCCCGGCGCGACCCGCGCGCCGTCCGTCGTCCGTGGCGTCCAGACGGCTTCGGGCTCCACCGCGCGGAACACTTCGCCCGCGATTTCCAGGCCGGCGACCACCAGTTCCTGGCGGGCCGCCATGACGCCGCGAAAGCGGGCGTCCTCAGGAATCACCGACTGCGAGGTAAGATCCCCGGCGCCGACGTCCTCGGCCAGCGCCGTCGCGATCACCTGGCGGGCCGGCGCGCGGTCCCAGCCCTCACTCCGCCGCATTGCGCGCGACGGGGATCGGAGCCGACATGTCGAGCATGCGCTGGAGCGGCTGCCAAGCGCGAACCCGCAGGTCCTCGGGAATTTCGATGCGCGGCGCCGCGTTCATCATGCACAGATACACCTTTTCGAGGGTATTCTTGGCCATGAAGGGACAGTTCGCGCAGTCGCAACTGCCGTCGGCTCCCGGGGCGCGCATGAAGCGCTTGTGCGGAACCGCCTTCTCCATCTGGTGAATGATGTGCGGCTCGGTCGCGATGATGAATTCCTCGGCCGGCGAGGCGGTGACGAACTCCAGGATCGCGCGCGTCGAACCGACGTGGTCGGCGTGGTTGAGAATGGCTTCGGGACATTCCGGGTGGGCCGCCACCTTGGCATTCGGATGGCGCGTCTTGAGCTTGATCAGCTCACGCTCGGAAAAAGTTTCGTGGACGATGCAGGTGCCGGGCCACAAGGTCATGTCGCGGCCGGTCTTCCGCGCCAGATAGGCGCCGAGATGGCGATCCGGGGCGAACAGGATGGGGCGGTCGGCCGGGAGCTGCCTGATGATCGTCTCGGCGTTGGAGGAAGTGACGATGACGTCGGACAGTGCCTTCACCTCGGCCGAACAGTTGATGTAGGTGACCGCGACATGGTCCGGATGCCGCCGGCGGAAATGGCGGAAGGCGTTGGGCTGACAGGAATCCTCCAGCGAGCAACCGGCCTCGGCGTCGGGGATGACGACCGTCTTGGTCGGGCTGACGATCTTCGCCACCTCGCCCATGAAACGCACGCCGCAGAACACGATCATGTCGGCCGTGGTGGCTGCGGCCTTGCGCGACAGATCCAGGGAATCGCCGACGAAATCGGCGAGGTCCTGGATTTCGCCGTCCTGATAGTAGTGCGCCAGGATCACGGCGTTCTTTTCGCGGCGCAGCCGGTCGATTTCCGCCACGAGGTCGAGATCGGGCGCAATGTCCCGTTCGGTAAGCGCACCTGCGGCTGGCAAGACCAGAGTATCGACCATGTCTTCGTCTTCTCCGTGCGAACGGCCCAAAGGCAAGCATTCTTCTCGGAAATGTAATGCCGATGCAACGGGTTGTTTTCGGTCGGACCGTGAACCCGATGCGATCTTGACTGCCTTCGCCCTCCCGCCCTAGAACATAGAGTGAACATCAGGGAATGCAATGGCCCGTCCCGATCCCGAAATTCTGAAGCGTTTGCGGGCGCGCATTTGGGCCCTGGAGAGAACCGCTCCGGCGGCGTCGGAAGCGCTGTCGCTGGCGGCTGCGATCGACGACGCCCTGCCTTGGGGCGGGCTGCCGCTCGCCTGTCTGCATGAGGTGGTGGCCGCCGATGCCGCCGGCGGCGGGTTCTGCGCCGCCCTGCTCGGCCGCTTGGCCGCGCGGGGTCCGGTGTTGTGGTGCATGCGGCGCGGGTCGGACGAGCCCTACGCCCCCGGGCTGGCCGCCTTCGGCCTCTCCCCCGAGCGCCTCATTCTGGCCCGCTGCGACGACGACCGGCAGGTGCTGTGGACGATGGAGGAGGCCCTGCGCTGCCCGGCGGTGGGCGGGGTGTTGGGCGAGGTCGGCGCCATCAACCTGACGGCCGGGCGACGGCTGCAACTCGCCGCCGAGGCCGGCGGGGTGACCGGCCTGCTGATCCTGCCGCCGGCGGCGCGCCCCACCGGCGCCGCCACCAGCCGCTGGCGCGTCCGCGCCGCCGCCAGTTCCCCGGCGCCCTGGGGTGGCCTCGGCGAGGCGCGCTGGCAGGTCACCCTGGAGCGCTGCCGCGGCGGCGTTCAGCGATCCTGGCTGCTGGAATGGCGCCACGACGGGGGTGGCTTGGCCGTCGTCGGCAGTTTGGACGACGGCCGCTTGCAGGCTTGCTGAGCGTTTAGTTCCGCCGCATGAACTCCGGCACCGGCCGTCCCGTCCAGCGGGCCGGCCCCTTGCCGGCGAACAGCGCCTTCTCGCCGGCGTAGTAGGCGCGGTAGGCCTCCACCACATCGGGACGCTTGTAGGCGTCCGGCATCGCCTGCGGCGGATCGGTCCAGCCGCAATCGGGTATCGGCGGATCCTCTGGCAGGCTTTCGATCACGTCCTGACAGGCGTGGCGGCGGCCGCTGCGATACTGATATTCCGCGCAAAGAACAAGCCCGAAGTGCCTGAGCCAGCGGTAATGCTGGAGGCTGGCGGCCGCCCACAGGACGCAGGGATGCTTGCGATGCACCGGGCGATAGGGAACGGCCAGCCCGCATTGGTGGACCACCGTGCACAACATCTGCGCGGTCTCGAGCGGCATCTTCACGATGTGCACATCCGAGTGACAGGCGGCTGCGCGGGCGGGGTCGCGGTCGAGGAAGAAGATGTTCATTCGGAGAGGCAGAACCGTATTCGGGAGAATGGAAGGGTGGAACTATGGACTCGCCGAGAACAAAATAGGAACATCCCTTTGGTCCGTCATTTGAGTCTGCAATATGGTCGCCGAAACCCGTCGCATCATCTCCCTGTGGCTGCCCCGTCTCGCCACCGACCGCCTGACCCGGCGCGCGCCCCTGGCGGGGTGGCGGGCGTTGCCGCTGGCGACGGTGCACACCGTGCGGGGCGGGCTGCGCGTTGCCGCCGTCAACGCCGCCGCCCAGGCGGCCGGGATCGGGCCCGGAATGCCGCTGGCCAATGCGCGCGCCCTCCGCCCGGACCTGAAAACCGTCGACGGCCGGCCAGACCGCGACCTGGAGACGCTGACGGCCCTCGCCGACTGGTGCACCCGCTACA
Organism: Rhodospirillales bacterium; assembly: GCA_019455065.1. Classification (GTDB taxonomy): domain Bacteria; phylum Pseudomonadota; class Alphaproteobacteria; order Rhodospirillales; family Magnetospirillaceae; genus JACFNC01. The sequence continues at coordinate 246,988 of JACFNC010000001.1, read as the reverse complement.
CCCCATGGACCGCCGTCGAGGTGCTGGCCGAGGACGGGAGCGGCGGGCTGTGGCTCGACGCCACCGGCTGCGCCCATCTGTTCGACGGCGAGGAGGCCATGCTCGCCGACGCCCTGCGCCGGCTCGAGGGCATGGGCTTCGCCGCCCGCGCCGGCCTCGCCGACACTCCCGGCGCCGCCTGGGCGGCGGCCCGCTTCATGGCCGGCGAGAGCGACCGCTCCGCGATCGTGCCCGAGGGAGCGGCGCGGCAGCTTCTGGCCGGCCTGCCGGTTGCCGCCCTGCGCCTGCCGCCGACCGCGGCCGAAACCCTGCACCGCCTCGGCCTGCGCCGCATCGGCGACCTCCTCCCCCTGCCCCGCGCGCCTCTTGCCGCCCGCTTCGGCGACGCCGTGGCGCGGCGCCTCGACCAGCTTCTCGGGCGTACTCCCGAGCCGATCTCGCCGCGCCGGCCGGTGCCTCCCTACCACGCCCGCCTTTCCTTCGCCGAGGCGATCGGCCGGCACGAGGACGTCGCCGCCGGCTTGCGGCGGCTGCTCGAGATGCTGTGCGCCCGCCTCGCCCGCGACCGACAGGGCGCCCGCCGCCTGGAGCTGGGGCTGTTCCGCGCCGACGGCAGCGTCGCCCGGATCGCCGTCGGCACCGGACGTCCGGTACGCGAGCCGGCCCATCTCGCCCGCCTGTTCGCCGAGGACCTGGGAAAGGTCGAGGCCGGTTTCGGCATCGAGGCCATGACCCTGGCCGTCGCGGCAATCGGGCCCCTGGCCGCGGAACAGGCCGCCCTCGCCGCCCCCACCGCGCGGCGCGGCGACCTCGCCCTGCTCATCGACCAGATCGGCAACCGCCTGGGTCGCGACGGCATCGTTCGTGCAACTCCCCGGGCAACCCACCTCCCCGAACGCGCCGCCCGGTCGGCATCACCCCTGGAACCGATCAAGGAGACGACTTGGCCCACCGGGACACGCCCGCTGCGCATGCTGCCGCGCCCCGAAAGCGTCCAGGCGGTCATGGAGGCGGGCGAGGTGCTGGTCCGTTTCCGCTGGCGGCGGCAGACGCACCGGGTCGCCCGTGCCGAGGGCCCGGAACGCATCGCCGCCGAATGGTGGCGTGCCGCCGCCCCGCCGCCGCCCGACGCGGTCCGCGACTACTGGCGCGTCGAGGACGACGACGGCCGCCGCTTCTGGCTGTTCCGCGAGGGTCGCGGCGGCGGCTGGTACATGCACGGGCTGTTCGCATGAGTAGATTGCCAGGGATACATGGACAGCCTCCCTCTCCCGGTGGGAGAGGGAGGGGGACCCGCGTAGCGGGGGAGGGTGAGGCAAGCACTCCATGCCTCGCGATCGGCGACGAGCTGGCCTCACCCTCCCCCAGCCCTTCGGGCCGGGGCCCCTTCCCTCTCCCACAGGGAGAGGGACAAGAAGCCGGGAGAAGTGCCCGCTACGCCGAACTCCAGGTCACCACCAATTTCAGCTTCCTGCGCGGCGCCTCGCATCCCGACGAGTTGGTGCTGGCGGCGGCGGCGCTCGGGCATTCCGCCGTCGCCGTCACCGACCGCAACACCCTGGCCGGGGTGGTGCGCGCCCATTCCGCCGCCAAGCAGATCGGTATCCGGCTGGTGGTGGGGGTGCGCCTCGACCTGCGCGACGCCCCCAGCCTGCTGTGCTTCCCCACCGACCGCGCCGCCTACGGCCGCCTCTGCCGCCTGCTCACCCTGGGCAACCGCCGCGCACCCAAGGGCGAATGCCACCTCGACCGCGCCGATCTCGCCGAATTCGCCGCGGGACAGGTGGCCGTAGCCCTGCCGCCGGCCGATCCGAACGACGTTTTCATACAATATATCAAGGAACTGAGGAGCATATTTGATGCTGGCTGTTACCTCGCCGCCAGCCATCTCCACCGCGGCGACGACGCGCGCCGCCTGCATCGCCTTGCCGCAATCGCAGAATCCGCGGGCACGCCGCTGGTCGCCACCAACGACGTCCATTACCACGCCCCCGACCGCCGCCCCTTGCAGGACGTGCTGACCTGCATCCGCGAGCATTGCACCATCGACGGCGCCGGCTGGCGGCTGTTCGCCAATGCCGAGCGCCACATGAAGCCGCCCGAGGAGATGGCCGCCCTCTTCCGCCGCTACCCGGACGCCGTGGCACGCACCGTGGAGATCGCCGAGCGCTGCCACTTCAGCCTCGACGAGTTACGCTACGAATATCCGGTCGATCCGGTCCCGGAAGGCGGCACGCCGCAGAGCGAGATGGAGCGGCTGACCTGGATCGGAGCCGGCGAGCGCTATCCCGAGGGCATTCCGCCCAAGGTGCGGGCCCAGATCGAGCACGAGTTCGAGTTGATCGCCCAGCTCGGCTACGCCCCCTATTTCCTCACCGTCCACGATATCGTCGGGTTCGCCCGCTCGCGCGGCATCCTGTGCCAGGGGCGCGGCTCCGCGGCCAATTCGGCGGTGTGCTTCTGCCTGGGCATAACCTCGGTCGACCCGGCGCGCGGCGACCTGCTGTTCGAGCGCTTCGTGAGCGCGGCACGCAACGAGCCGCCCGACATCGACGTCGATTTCGAGCACGAGCGCCGCGAGGAGGTCATCCAGTACATCTACGGCAAATACGGCCGCGAACGCGCCGGTCTGGCCGCCACCGTCATCACCTATCGCTCGCGCAGCGCCATCCGCGACGTCGGCAAGGCGCTGGGGCTGTCGGAGGACGTGGTCGGCGCCCTGGCCGGCACCGTCTGGGGCCACAGCCGCGATCCGGTGGCGCAACGGCACATCCGCGAGATCGGCCTCGATCCCGACGAGCCCCGCCTCCGCCTCGCCCTCGACCTGGCGCAAGAGATCCTGGGGTTCCCCCGTCATCTGTCGCAGCATGTCGGCGGTTTCGTGATGACCAAGGGCCGCCTCGACGAGGTGGTGCCGGTGGCCAACGCCGCCATGGCCGAGCGCACCGTAATCGAATGGGACAAGGACGACCTCGACGCCCTGGGCATCCTCAAGGTCGACGTGCTGGCCCTCGGCATGCTGACCTGCGTGCGCAAGGGCTTCGATCTGCTGCGCACCCATCACGGCGTCGCGGTCGACCTCGCCACCGTGCCGGCCGAGGACCCGGCCGTCTACGACATGCTGTGCAAGGCCGACTCGCTGGGCGTCTTCCAGGTCGAGAGCCGCGCCCAGATGACCATGCTGCCGCGCCTCCTGCCGCGCACCTTCTACGACCTGGTCATCGAGGTGGCCATCGTCCGCCCCGGCCCGATCCAGGGCGACATGGTGCATCCCTATCTGCGCCGCCGCATGGGCAAGGAGCCGGTAACCTTTCCCTCCGAGGCCATGCGCAACGTTCTGGGCAAGACCATGGGGGTGCCGCTGTTCCAGGAGCAGGCCATGCGCATCGCCATCGAGGCGGCCGGCTTCACCCCCGTCGAGGCCGACCGCCTGCGCCGCGCCATGGCCACCTTCCGCCGCTCGGGCACCATCCAGACGTTTCGCGACAAGTTCATAAACGGAATGAGGGAACGTGGATACGACATTGATTTCGCGGAACGCTGTTTCAAGCAGATCGAGGGATTCGGCGAGTACGGATTCCCCGAGAGCCACGCCGCCAGTTTCGCGCTGCTGGTCTACGTCTCGGCCTGGCTGAAATGCCACTACCCGGCGGCCTTTGCCTGCGCCCTGCTCAACAGCCAGCCGATGGGCTTCTACGCGCCGGCCCAGATCGTCCGCGACGCCCGCGCCCACGGGGTGGAGGTGCGGCCGGTGGATGTCAATCACAGCGACTGGGACTGCACGCTCGAGCCCGGTCGGCACGGCCCGGCGCTGCGCCTCGGGTTTCGCCAGGTCAAGGGGCTGGCGGAGAGGGACGCCCGCCGCATCGCGGCGGCGCGCGGCGCGGGCTACGAGGACGTGGGCGAGATGTGGCGGCGGTGCAAGGAGAGTTCCGTCATTGCGAGTCGAAGGCGAAGCAATCCAGCCGTCCCGTCACTCTGGATTGCTTCGTCGGCTTCGCCTCCTCGCAATGACGCGCCTCCCATACCCCGCCAGGCCCTGGAAACCCTCGCCAAGGCCGATGCCTTCGGCTCGCTCGGACTCGACCGCCGCCATGCCCTGTGGGCGATACGCGGCCTGCCCGACGACCACCCGCTGCCGCTGTTCGCAGCCGGCGAGGACCGCGAAGAAGAGGGAGTGCGGCTGCTCCCGCCGGCCATCGGCGAGCAGGTGCTGGAGGATTATTCGAGCCTGCGCATGACGCTGCGCCAGCATCCCCTCGCCCTGCTGCGAGCGGATTTGCAGCGACAGGGCATCGTGCCGGCCAGCCGTCTTGCCTCCGCCCGGGGCAAGGTGCGCGTCGCCGGCCTGGTGACGGTGCGCCAGCGTCCGGGCAGCGCCAAGGGCGTCATCTTCCTGACCATGGAGGACGAGACGGGCGTCGCCAACGTCGTGGTCTGGCCCCAGACCTTCGAGGCCTACCGCCGCGAGGTGCTGCGCGCCTCGCTGCTGTGCGTCGAGGGCAAGGTTCAGCGGGACGGCAAGGACGGCATCGTCATCCACGTCGTCGCCGACCGTCTCGAGGACCACACCTGGCGCCTCGCCGCCCTCGCCGGCGACGGCGGCCAAGCCGTCAGGCTCGCTTCCCGGGACTTCCATTGATGCTCTGATATTCAAAAAATCGGCAAAAGCGGGTAGCCTTGCCGGCCACACGGGGATCGGACAGCAAATGATACCGCTTCTACTCGCCATTCACACCGTCGGCGCCGTCATCTGGGTTGGCGGCATGTTCTTCGCCCACATGGCGTTGCGGCCCGCCCTCGCGGAGATGGCGCCGCCCGAGCGCCTGGCGCTGTGGCGGCGGGTGTTCCCGCGGTTCTTTGCCTGGGTGTGGGTCTCGGTGATCGCGCTGCTCGTCACCGGCTACGTGGTCATCCTCTGGGGATATGGCGGGTTCGCCGGCCTCGCCCTGCACATAAACGTGATGCAGGCGACCGGGCTGTTGATGATCGCCCTGTACGTCTATCTCTACGCCGCGCCGTACCAGGCGTTCCGGCGCGCCATGGCCGCCGGCGACCTGGCGCGTGCCGCCGGCGAGCAGGCGAAGATTCGCCAGATCATCACCATCAACCTGCCTCTCGGGCTCTTCACCGCCGCCATCGGCGCCACCGGCGGCTTCTGGACCTACTGATCGCCTGCCGGCTCGACTTCCTCGGTGACGATCAGCACCTCGCTGTGCAGCGTGCGATGGACCGGGCATTTGTCGGCGATCTCCAGCAGGCGGGCCCTGGTCTCCGCATCCAAGTCGCCGAGGAACTCGATCTCACGCTGGATGCGGTCGATCCTGCCTTCGCGGGTCTTGCAGTCGGCGCAGTCCTGCGCATGGATTTTGTCGTGCCTCAGCCTTACGGCCACGCGCTCCAAGGGGATGCCCTTGCGCTCCGCATACATGCGAATGGTCATGGCCGTGCACGCGCCGAGCCCGGCCAGCAGGTAGTCGTAGGGACCGGGCCCGCTGTCTTTCCCGCCATAGGCGACGGGTTCGTCGGCGCGCAGCTGGTGGCGGCCCACCCTCACGGTCTGCGCAAACCTCCCCTCGCCCGTCTCGGACACCGCCACCGTGCCGGGTTCGAGCGGAGCCTCGACGAGGGCGGGCGTCGGCCGCCTGTCCTTCAGATAGCGGGGGGCCCAGGCCGCGACAATCTCCGCGACATAGACAGCGTCCTCGCGCCGGCTGACGAGATGGTCGGCACCATCGAGAGCGACGAAGCTCTTCGGATGCAGTGCCGCCTGGAAAAGGCGCGTCGCGTTGTCGATGCCGACCACCTGGTCGCGCGGGGCGTGGAAAATGAGGAACGCCTTACGCATTCCATGTACGGCTTCGAGCAGGTTGGCCGCCTCAAGATCCTTGACGAAATTGGGCGCAATCGTGAAACGCCGCCCGCCCAGTTCGACTTCCGCCACCTTCCCGTCGTCCAGCGCCGTCCGAGCATCACCAAGCAGTTTCAGCACGTGAGCCGGATCGGAGGGTGCGTTGACGGTGACCACCGCCCGGCTTTCGGGGATCGCGGCCGCCGACGCCAACACCGCCGCGCCCCCGAGACTGTGGCCGATCAGGATGGACGGCGCCTCGGCGGTCTCGCGCAGATGCGCCGCCGCCGCGATCAGATCCCCCACATTTGACGAGAAGTCTGCGTTGGCGAAATCGCCCTCGCTGCCGCCAAGGCCGGTGAAGTCGAACCGAAGCACCGCAATGCCGCGTTCGGCCAACGCGCCGCTGATGCGCGAGGCGGCAAAAAAATCCTTGGCGCAGGCAAAACAGTGGGCGAACAGGGCGTAGGCGCGGGGCGTGCCGGCCGGGCGATCCAGGCGCGCCGCCAGCGACTGCCCGCTCGCGCTCCGAAAGGTGACCTTCTCGCTCCGGGTTTCCATTCCATCCGTCCTTCATCCGCGCCGATGGGACGATACTGATGGCTGGGAGGCGTCCGGGTCAACGGCGCCGCAGGCGCCTCAACTGCCGACGCGGAGTTGTCGCTGCCGTTGCAGGGCGAGAGTCTCCATCTCCTTCAGGGTCATGTCCTGGCTCAACGCCCGCGCGATCCGCTGCAGCAGGGTCTTGGTCGTGAAAGGCTTGGCGATGAAGTCGTTTACACCCGCCTCCTTCGCCACGTTCAGACGCGCGACTTCGGAATAACCCGTGACCACGATTACCGGGACGCGCCTTCCGTCACGATCGATCTCACCACGGACCGCCCGCGTCACCGCCGGGCCGTCCATGCCCTCCATCACGTAATCGAGGAGGACGAGGTCGATGGGAAAGGAGCGCAGAATTTCGAGGGCGGTATGCCCGTTGGCCGCCTCACGCACCGACTTGACGTTGACGCCCTGCAAGATGGTGGCGATCAGCCGCCGGATATTCGCGTTGTCGTCAACGACCAGAACGCGAAGGTCCTCCCAGATCATGCCGGCCGCTCCTCCGGCCCCGTTACGGCGTCGTCCTCGGAATCCATGAAGAACTCTATTCCGATCGACGATGCGGCCACGCTGGCCGCGCGATTATTTTCGGCATAGGGACGATAACGCATGTCCTCATCGAGAATGTGATGGTTGAGCCAATCCTCCAGGAATTCCGCCAATTCATTGGCAAGTCCGTCCGAGGGTTCCTGGTTATACCGGCGGACGAACTCCTCCACTTTCTTGCGCAGCCGGGCATGACGCTCCGCGTGCTGCTTTTCCTCCGGATACCCGACGGCCTCCATGACACGCTCCTCGCGCTCGAAATGGTAGTCCACATAGTCGGCAAGGGCGGCAAGAACGCTGCCCGTGACCATATCGCCCTCGAAGGCCGTCGCGGCGTCACGCATCTGGCCGATCAGTTCGAAAAGAATTCGGTGATCGGCATCGATTTCCGGCACACCCACGCTGAAGGCGGCCGACCATGAGACGCGCCGGCGGGCGCCCTTAAGGTCGCCTGGGCTGTTTTTGTCTGACATGGGATTTCGTCCGGCGTTGCTCAAATTCGTTCAATTCTATCACCTATGGCTCATTCGATCCAGTCGGGAACTTAATCCTTTGGTAATATATCGACCGCCCCCGAGTAAAAACATAGGTTGCAACGACGCCCTCCAGGGCACTAAACCTCGGTCAAAGTCGTTAGGAGACCGGCAGTGACCGAGGACGACGTCGAGGTCATCGACAGGAGTACAGTTTTCCAGGGTTATTTCCGTATCGACCGGTATCGGCTTCGCCACCGCAAGCATGACGGCGGCTGGACGGGCGAGGTCGTCCGCGAGATTTTCGAGCGCGGCCATGCCGTGGCCGTGCTGCTTTACGACCCCGACCACGACACCGTCGCCCTCATCGAACAATTCCGGCCGGGAGCCCTGGCCGCGGGCTGGCAACCGTGGCTCATCGAGATCGTCGCCGGAATTGTCGAGAAAGGCGAGACGCCCGAACAGGTCGCCCGCCGGGAAGCTCTCGAGGAGGCGGGATGCGTGGTTGGCGAATTGATTCCCGTGGTCCGCTACCTCGTCAGCCCCGGCGGCACGTCGGAGACCTGCGAGATATTGTGCGGACGCGTCGATACCACCCACATGGGAGGTTTGCACGGCTTGGACAGCGAGCACGAAGACATCCGGGTCGTGGTGGTACCGGCCACGGAGGCCATCGCCATGGTTGGCGACGGCCGCATGGTGAATGCCGCCGGCATCGTCGCCCTCCAGTGGCTTGCCCTGAACCGAGACGACCTTCGCCGCCGCTGGACGCCCGCCAATCCTTGATTGCGGCGGGCGTCGCCGCTAGTCTCGCCTCCGCGGAAAATGAATGGATGACCGTCATGGACGTTCGCAACGGTTTCCTGGACACGGTTGGCAACACCCCCCTCATCCGCCTCAAGACCGCGTCCGCGATGACCGGCTGCGAGATTTACGGCAAGGCCGAGTTCGTCAATCCGGGCGGATCGGTGAAGGACAGGGCCGCGCTCGCCATCGTCCGCGACGCTGAGGCGCGGGGAACTCTGAGGCCTGGCGGGGTGATCGTCGAGGGTACGGCAGGCAACACGGGCATCGGGTTGGCCTTGGTGGGCAACGCCCTGGGCTATCGCACCGTCATCGTGATGCCGGAAACGCAGAGCCAGGAAAAGAAGGACATGCTCAGGCTGTGCGGCGCCGACCTGCGACTGGTGCCGGCGGTTCCGTATGCCGACCCCGGAAACTACGTGCGGTATTCCGAGACTCTCGCAAAGGAACTGGCTGCCAGCGAATCCAACGGGGTGTTGTGGGCCAACCAGTTCGACAACGTCGCCAACCGCCTGGGCCACGCCGCGACCACCGGCCCGGAGATCTGGCAGCAGACCGATGGCCGCGTCGACGCCTTCGTGTGCGCCGTCGGCACGGGCGGCACCCTCGCCGGCGTCGGGATGGCGCTGAAGGAACGCAATCCGGCGATCAAAATCGCCCTGGCCGACCCGCTGGGTTCCGCGCTCTACAATTACTACGCGAGTGGCGAACTCAAGGCGGAAGGCAACTCGATCACCGAAGGCATCGGGCAGGGCAGGATCACCAAGAACCTCGAAGGTGCCCCCATCGATCTCGCCGTGCAGGTGACCGACGCAGAAGCCCTGCCCATGATCTTCGACATGATCAGTCACGAGGGCTTGGTGGTCGGCGGATCCTCCGGAATAAACGTCATGGGTGCGGTCAAGGTTGCACGCCAACTCGGTCCGGGCAACGTCATCGTGACCATCCTGGCCGACTACGGCACCCGTTATCAAAGCAAGCTCTTCAACCCCTCGTTTCTCAAGGAGCGCGACCTGCCCGTCCCCGGTTGGCTCGCCTAGTCTTCCCTCACGGAAATGCCCATGAAATACGCTAACCCCGACGCGGTGGTCAGTACCCAATGGCTCGAAGACCATCTCGATGCGCCCGACGTGCGCGTCGTCGACGCCAGCTATTATCTGCCCATTCAACAGCGAAACGCGCGGGCGGAGTACGAAGACGAACATATCCCGGGCGCGGTGTTCTTCGACATCGACGAGATCGCCGACAATTCTTCGGGCCTTCCCCATATGCTGCCGCCGCCCGAAAAGTTCTCATCGAAGGTACGGCGCCTCGGCCTTGGTTCGGGCAACCGAATCGTGGTTTACGACGGGACGGGGATGGCCAGCGCCGCCGCGCGAGTCTGGTGGATGTTCCGCGTCTTCGGGCACAGCGACGTGGCGGTGCTCGACGGTGGTTTTCCGAAGTGGCTCCGCGAACAGCGGCCGACCGAGGACCTGCCGCCGATGCCCCGCGAACGCCACTTCATGGCGCGGGTCGATTCCACCCTCGTCCGCAACATCGACCAGATGATCTCCAACATGGAGAGCCGCCGGGAACAGGTGGTTGACGCACGCTCGGCAGGGCGTTTTCGCGGCGTAGACCCTGAATTTTGGCCGGTCAAGAAGGTTGGCCGCATTCCCGGAAGCCGAAACCTTCCTTTTGCCGATCTTCTGGACGATCGCGAACGGACGATCCTGCCGCCGGACCTCATCGGGGCCCGCTTCGAGGCCGCCGGAGTCGATCTCGAAAGGCCGATCATCGCCACCTGCGGGTCGGGGGTGACGGCCTGCGTACTCGCCCTGGCGCTCCATCTCGTCGGCCACCGGGACATCGCGGTCTACGACGGCTCATGGGCGGAATGGGGCGCGCGCGAAGATACCCCCAACGAGATCGGTTAGCCGCCGGGATGGAGGTATCCCGTCTGATGGCACGCAGGCCGGATTGCTGGTGACGGCTCGCACCCCCACCTCTTGAGGCCAATGGTGAGACAGGACGGAGCCGAAATGAGACGACGCAACCCGAAGGCGGCGGTGCGCCCGCCGATGACCTTACCCCTTTTGATGGCGCTGTCGCTGCTTACGGTAGTCGCACTCAGCGCATGCAACACCGTCAGTGGGGCCGGCGAGGACCTGCAGGCGGCCGGATCGGCCATCGAGCAGAAATCGGACCAAAAGAAGGGTTACTAGTCCCTGGCAATGCGGCGGCGCCGGTGTCAAGATGCCGGCGCTTTCCGCATGGCTGGCTCGAGGGACATGAAGAAGGACACGCTGATCGTACACGCGGGGCGCCATCCCGAGGATCAGCATGGCGCCGTCAATCCACCGGTCTACCACGTCTCGACCGTCACTTATCCCACCGTCGCCGCGCTCGAGGCTGGGGCGAAGAAGCCGTTCGAGGGGGTGCGCTACGGCCGTTACGGGACACCAACCACGTTCGCCCTGGAAGAGGCTGTCGCCGCGCTCGAGGGGGGCTGGCGTAGCATCGCCACGTCGTCCGGGCTGGGAGCGATCGCCGGCGCCCTGGTCGCTTACCTGAAGGCCGGCGACCACCTCTTGATGGTCGACACCGTCTATCACCCCACGCGCAAGTTCTGCGATGGAATGCTCGCCCGATTCGGGGTCGAGACCACGTATTACGATCCCCGCATCGGGGTCGGCATTGACGGCTTGATGCGCCCCAACACCCGCGTGGTGTTCTGCGAGGCGCCGGGTTCGCTGACGTTCGAGATGCAGGACATACCCGCCATCGCCCAAGTGGCCCGCGAGCGCGGTGTGGTCACGATGATGGACAACACCTGGGGCACCCCGCTTTTTTTCAAGCCGTTCGCGCACGGCGTTGACGTGTCCATCCAGGCCGCGACCAAGTACATCGTCGGCCATGCCGATGCCATGTTGGGCCTGATCACCACGACCGAGGAGCATTGGGCGAACGTGAAGGCCGCCGTCGCGGCGTTCGGCTACAGCGCCGGATCCGAGGAATGCTATCTCGGCCACCGCGGGCTGCGCACCCTCTCGGTCCGCCTTCGCCAGCATCAGGAAACCGGGCTGCGGCTTGCCGAATGGCTCGCCGCGCGGCCGGAGGTCGCGGCGGTCATGCACCCGGCGTTGCCGGACGACCCCGGCCACGCCCTGTGGAAACGGGACTTCGAAGGGGCCTGCGGCCTGTTCGGCGTTACCCTCAAGCCCACCTCCAAGGCGGCGGTCGACGCCTTCCTGGACGGCCTCGAATACTTCGCGCTTGGCTACAGCTGGGGCGGCTACGAAAGCCTCATCATCCCGACCAGCGGGCAAGTCGTGCGCACGGCGACCCGCTGGGAGCCCGCCGGCCCGACGCTACGCATTCACGCGGGGCTCGAGGATATCGAAGATCTCAAGGCTGACCTGGAAGAGGGCTTCGCGCGCCTGCGCGCCGCCCGCTGATCGCGCGGCGTCAACGGGCCTCCAGCGGGCGCGAGACCAGGCCGGCCACCAATGAGAGGCCGAACAGAGCCACCGCGGCGGTCACGATCGAAGGCCCGGACGGGGTGTCGAACAGAAACGACCCGCTTAGTCCGCACACCACAGCCACGACGCCCACGACCGCCGCCCCGGCGGCCATGGCCTCGGGCGTTTGTGCGAAGCGCCTGGCCGTCGCGGCAGGGATGATGAGCATCGAGGTGATGAGCAGGATTCCCACCACCTTCATCGCCACCGCCACGACCACCGCCATCATCAGCATGAACAAGAGACGCAGGAACGCTACCGGCGCCCCTTCCACGGCCGCCAGTTCCTCGCTGATGGTCATCACCAGCAGCTGGCGCCACATGCCCGCAAGGAGCGCGGCGACAAGGGCTCCGCCACCGAAAATCCAGACGAGATCCACGGTGGACACCGCCAGGATGTCGCCGAACAGATAGCCGAGCAAATCCACTCTCACCCGCTCCATGAAGGCTAGGGCGATCAACCCGATCGACAGCGTTCCGTGCGACAGGATTCCGAGCAGGGTATCCGTCGCCAGCCGCCGCTCGCGCTGTAACAGTGCCAGCATCGCCGCGATGCCGCCGCAGACAGCGACGATGCCCACAGTGAGGTTGGCGTCGAGCAGAACGCCGAGCGCAACACCGAGCAGCGCGGCATGGGCCAAGGTATCTCCGAAATAGGCCATCCGCCGCCAGACGACGAACGAGCCAAGCGGGCCGGCCACTAGCGCCACGCCGCATCCGGCCAGCAGGGCCCGCAGCAGGAATTCATCCAACATCGCTCTTTCCCCCGCCTTGCACTGCCTCGACGCCGCCCGCGGCATCGTGAACGTGGTCGTGGCGATGGGCGTAATAAGCCAACCCCGCCCCTAGCCTGCCGCCGAACATCGAGGCATAGGCGGGATCCCTGCTTACCGCGTGCGGATGGCCGGCGCAGCAGACGTGGCGGTTGAGGCAAATCACGACATCCGTCGCGGCCATGACGAGGTGGAGTTCGTGGGTGATCATGAGCACCGCACAGCCCGTCGTCTCCCGCACCCGGGCAATGATTCCATAGAACTCCTCCTGTCCGGCGACGTCCACTCCGCTTACCGGCTCGTCGAGGGCGAGCAGCCGCGGTCGCCTAAGGATGGCGCGCGCGAGCAGTACCCGCCGCAATTCTCCGCCCGAGAGTGCGTACATCTGCCGGTCGAGCACGTGAGCCGCCCTAACCTCTTCCAAGGCGGTCCGCAGGCGCTCGGTGGACATCCGCTCCTGAATGGCCAGCGACAGGAAGCGCCGTACCGTGAGCGGCAAGGTCCGCTCCACGGACAGTGTCTGGGGGACGTAACCGATGGCCAGCCCGTGCGGCGCACGCACGAACCCTCGCGTTGGCTTTACGAGGCCGAGAACGACCCGGATCAGGGTCGATTTCCCCGCCCCGTTTGGCCCCACGATGGTCACGACCTGCCCATCGGCGACGGACAAGCTGACATTATCGAGCACGGTCTGATCGCCGAAGGCAACGGACACTCCATCCACCTCGACGAGCGGGCGCTCAGCCACCGGCCGCCCCCCTGGCGCAGGACGGACAATGCCCCTCCACCTCGAGCATCTGGCGACTGACCGCGAAGCCATGCTTGGCGGCGCTCGCGGCCACCGCCGCGCCGAGGGCGGCATCATCCATCTCGATCACCGTTCCGCATTCCAAACACATCAGGAACTGGCCCGCATGAGGGTCATCAGGTCGAGGGCAGCCAATGAACGCATTGGCCTTTTCGAGGCGATGAATCAACCCGTGAGAAAGCAGGAAGTCCAGAGCCCTGTAGACGGTGGGCGGGGCGGCCGCACGGCCCTCGGCGCGCAGCGCGTCCAGAAGCGCGTACGCGCCCACGGGTTCATGGCCTTGCCACACCAATTCCAGCACCCGCCGCCGCAATTCCGTGAGCTTGGCGCCTCGCCTCCGACAGCGCTCCTCGGCCGCCGCCAGGGCGCCGTCAATGCAGCGACGATGATCGTGGCCGGGCCGCTGGAAGGTGGCAGTCGACCGACTGGCTGGCGCACTGGGGGGCATTTGAACGTTTTCCTTGACAGAACCAGCTGTTGAAAACGTTATATCATAACATTTGATGAACGGAGCTGCAAAACATGCGCGTCCTGCGGCGTTTGGTAATTCTCGCGGCCGTGGCCATCGCTCAGCCGGCGATGGCGGCCCCCCAGGTCGTCGCCACTATCGCTCCCCTCCACTCCCTGGTCGCCGCGGTCATGGTGGGCGTTGGCGAACCAACACTGCTCCTGCCCGGCAACGCGTCGCCCCATGCCTATACGATGCGACCATCCCAGGCGAGGATGCTGGCCGACGCCGACATGGTGGTCTGGGTCGGGCCCCAGCTTGAGACTTTTCTCGAAAAGCCTCTGGCGACGCTCGGCGGGCGCGCCCGCGTCGTGGCCATGGCAGATGTGGCAGGCATCCTTCGCCTGCCCGTCCGCGAGGGCGGGATCTGGGAGGAGGACGGCCACGGTGATCACGACCATGGGGGGCACGGCCATGAGGCCGAGGAGGCGTATGACGCTCACCTATGGCTCGACCCCAGCAACGCCCGCGCCTTGGCCGAGACGGTTGCGAAGGAACTCGCAGTTTTGGATCCGGACAACGCGCCGGCCTATCGCCGGAACCTGGACAGTGTGACGCGGGAACTCGACGCGCTCGATGCCGAGATCCAAGACATGCTCTCTCCGGTGAAAACACGGCCGTTCCTGGTCTTTCATGACGCCTACCAATATTTCGAGCATCGCTACGGTCTGTCGCCCATCGGCTCGATCACGGTGGCCGCCGATCGCCAACCCGGGGCGCGCCGCATTGCGGCCATCAGGGACCGAATCCATTCGTCGGGAACCAAATGCCTGTTCCGGGAGCCGCAATTCGCGTCGCGGATCATCGAGCCGATCACCCAGGGGCTGCCGGTACGACTGGGCATCCTGGACCCCCTTGGCGGGTCTGTGCCTAGCGGACCGAAGCAGTATCCGGCTATGATGCGGGCCCTCGCCCAGGCTGCGCATGCCTGCCTTTCCACGCCCGATTGACAACAGGTGCCACGTCCATGACCGATCCCGCGACCGCCGTCCTCGCCGCCCTGCGGTTCAACGCCGATGGACTGGTTCCCGCCATAGCCCAGCAGTACGACAGCGGGGAGGTCCTGATGATGGCCTGGATGAACCGCGACGCGGTCATGGAAACTCTGCGTTCCGGCCGGGTCTGCTACTGGTCCCGCTCCCGGCAGGCCTTGTGGCGCAAGGGAGAAACCTCCGGCCAAGTGCAGGCGCTGAAAAAATTTCTCGTCGATTGCGATGGCGACACCATTCTTCTTCAGGTGGATCAGGCGGGGGTGGCCTGCCACACCGGGCGGCGAACCTGCTTCTTCACCGCCGTCGGCGAGACGGGCCTCGAGACGGTCGCGCCGGTAAGCATCGACCCGAAAGAGCTTTACGGCCGGTGACCGAGCGCGACCTGCAAAGCGAGGCGGCGGCGGCGCTCCCGGTCACGATACTGACCGGGTTTCTTGGCAGCGGGAAAACCACGCTTCTCAACTACCTCGTCGGCCGACCCGAGTTGGCCGATACGGCCGTTCTCATCAACGAATTCGGCGACATCGGCCTCGACCACCTGCTGGTGCGCAAGATCGACGAGGCGGTCCTGCTGCTGAATTCCGGCTGCCTCTGCTGCAAGGTGCGCGGCGACCTTGTCACCGCCATGCGCGACCTGTTTCTGAAGCGGGTGCGCGGCGAGGTGCCCGACTTCCGCAGGCTGATCATTGAGACCACCGGGTTGGCCGATCCGGCCCCCATCCTGCACACCCTGATGACCGATCCCCTGATCGGCGCGCGGTATCGCCTGGACGGTGTGATCGCCACGGTGGACGCGGTGAACGGCAGCCGCCAGCTCGATGGCCACAGGGAGCCGGTAAAGCAGGCGGCGGTCGCCGATCGCCTGGTGATCACCAAGTGCGACCTTGCCGATGCTGAGGAGCTAGCGGCGCTGGAGCGCAGGCTGCGGGCGCTCAATCCCGCTGCACCGATCCTCAGGGCCGATCACGGCGCCGTCGACGCGGCGCAACTGCTCGACGCCGGACTCTTCTCGGCGGCACGTAAGCATCCCGATGTCGCAGGCTGGCTGCGTGAAGAGGCCTATCGGCAATCCGGCGGGCATGCCCACCGGCACGACGAAGGGGCTCACGACGTCGAAGTGACTGCCTTTTCGGTCGTCTTTGAGCGCCCGGTGGATTGGGACGCGCTGGTGTCCGCGCTGGATCTCCTGACGGCCACGACCGGCGAGCAGCTGCTACGCATCAAAGGGATCGTCAACGCGGCCGGAAACCCGACTCCCGTGGTCGTTCACGGGGTCCAGCACCTCTTCCATCCACCCGTGCCGCTGCCGGCGTGGCCGGACGACGACCGGCGGACCCGCTTGGTCTTCATAACCCGGAACCTCAGTCGGGAAGCCGTGGAATCGGTCTTGCGCGCCGTGGTGACGACCGGCTGAGAATTTTTCGGATTATAATGATTTTAGTTGACGGATGCGATGGGGATCGCTATGTTGATCTTGTGATGTTGGCCTCCAGCGGGGCCAGCCTCCCTCTCTTCAAACTCCTCGACAGCCGTCCTCCCCCCAGGGCGGCTGTTTTTTTATCCACGCTGCCGAATCTTCACCGCCGTGCCGTTCGCCGAGACCATGAGCATCGTCTTGTTATCTCCGCCGATGACCTCGTAGTCCAGGTCCACGGCCACGATGGCGTCGGCTCCGAGTGCCCGGGCCCGTTCCGCCATCTCGTCCAGAGCAATCTGCTTTGCCTCCTGGAACAGCTTCTCGTACGAGCCGGTGCGGCCGCCCACGATATCCCTGATACCGGCGAAAAAGTCCCGGAACACGTTCGACCCGAGCACCGCATCGCCGGACACGATCCCCAGGTAATCGGCGATCTCCCGGCCTTCGAGCCCGTCTGTGGTGGTGATGATCATGCCGCCGCCTTTCCTACCGGCCGCCGCACGGCCGCCTTGCCCCGACCAAGTGAGCCGCCACGGCGCCTTCTGTCAACCCGTATGATGAGGAAGGTTGCGCGGATGTTGCATTCGCGCCAACTCTAGTTGCGCCACTGGCAGGGAGAGCCGCGAGATGCAAGCCGAAGAGCCGTCCTCCATTTTGATCGGGAAAGGTGAAGGCCCCCAACGCCTGTGGCTCCCCTATGCCAACCGCCACGGCCTCATCGCGGGAGCCACCGGTACCGGCAAGACGGTTTCGTTGCAGGTTCTCGCCGAGGGCTTGTCGAGCCAAGGCGTCCCGGTTTTCTTGGCCGATGTCAAAGGTGACCTCGGCGGCGTCAGCCAGCCCGGAGACATCAAGCCGAAGTTGCAAGACCGCGCCGCCGCGGTCGGGGTGACCGACTACGCACCCATGTCCTTCCCGACCACCTTCTGGGACGTGTTCGGCCGACAGGGACACCCAATCCGCACCACGATCACCGACATGGGGCCGTTGCTCCTGGCGCGGCTGCTCGACCTGAACGACACGCAGGAGGGCGTTCTCAACGCGGCGTTCAAGTTCGCCGATGACGAAGGGCTTCTGCTGCTCGACTTGGATGACCTGCGCACCCTGCTGGCCTTCATGGCCGACAACGCGGGTCCCCTCGCCGGCACCTATGGAAACATCACGAAAGCGTCCGTGGGAGCCATCCAACGGCAACTCCTGGTCCTATCCCAGCAGGGCGGCGAGGCGTTCTTCGGCGAACCCGCCCTGGAGATCGCCGACCTCATGCGAACCGACACCAACGGCCGCGGGCGCATAAACATCCTCGCCGCCGACCAATTGATGACCAACCCGCGCCTTTACGCCACCTTGCTGCTGTGGCTCCTGTCGGAACTTTTCGAAGAATTGCAGGAGGTAGGGGATCTTCCCAAACCACGGCTCGTCTTCTTCTTCGACGAAGCGCATCTGCTGTTCGACGACGCGCCAAAGGCGCTGGTCGAGAAGGTCGAGCAGGTGGTGCGTTTGATCCGCTCGAAGGGCGTGGGCGTTTTTTTCGTCACACAGAATCCCCTCGACATTCCCGACGCGGTTCTGGGGCAACTCGGCAACCGCATTCAGCACTCCCTGCGGGCGTTCACGCCCCGGGACCAGAAGGCGGTGCGTGCGGCCGCCGACACCTTCCGCGCCAATCCGCTTTTCGACACCGCGACGGTCATCACCGAACTGGCGGTCGGCGAGGCCCTGGTGTCGACCCTGGAAGGGCGCGGCACGCCATCGGTCGTGCAGCGCACCTTGGTTCGCCCGCCGGCCTCGCGGATTGGTCCCGCCACCGCCCCGGAACGGGCGGCGGTGATGGGCGCCAGCCCCGTCGGCGTCCGCTATGACAAGGCCATCAATCGTGACTCCGCCCACGAGGAACTGCGTCGGCGTGCGGAACGGACAACGTCAGGCGAGGCGGCGGCGAAACGTCCGGCGCGCACCGCGGAGGGCGTCGGGCTGGCGATGTTCAAAAGCCTGGTGCGCAGCGTGGGCAGCGCCGTCGGACGCGAGATCGTCCGCGGCATTCTCGGCTCCATGCGCCGACGCTGACGCGCATCAGTCGAGACAACGCTCGGTGGTCTGACCCGCCGGCAGGGCAGCGATCAGGCTGTCGACGTCTTCGCCGGTCACCGGATGGCGCCAGTGGGGTGCCACTTCGCGGAGCGGCAGGAGCACGAACGCCCGCAGATGCAGTCGCGGATGCGGCAGCACGACCCGTGGCCCCGAAAGTACCGCATCGCCGTGGGCCAACAGGTCGAGGTCGATGGCGCGGGGCTCGTTTACGGCCGTTCGCGTGCGGCCGAGGCGGGCTTCGACGCCGTGGAGCAACTCGAGCAAGGGTTCCGGGCCAAGATCCGTGCCCACCAGCGCCACCGCGTTGACGAACCACGGCTGGGCGGATGGCGGCACGGGCGCACTACGATACCAGGCAGAACGCGCGAGTACCGACACTCCGGCTTCCGGCAGGGCCGTCAAGGCAGCCTCGAGCGTGACACGGGGCGCTCCCAGAACGCTGGGAAGGTTTGCCCCCAAACCAATCATTATCAACTGTCCCGGCCCTTTGCTCGACCCTTGCAGCCTGAATTTTCGCCCCTTACCTTATTATTTTAGGAGGTGGCCCGACAACGTCGCAACCTCCGCGCCGAAATAGCTTTATTACTTTTACGAAAGAATTGGCCATGAATTTCTATCCGCAGGAGCGCATTGGGCTCTTCATTGACGGTTCGAATCTTTACGCAGCCGCCCGATCCCTCGGCTTCGATATAGATTACAAGCGCCTTCTCGACCTCTTCGCCTCGAAGGGGCGCTTGATCCGCGCCTTCTACTACACGGCTTTGATCGAAGATCAGGAGTATTCCCCGATCCGCCCGCTCGTCGATTGGCTGGACTACAATGGCTACACCATGGTGACCAAGCCGACCAAGGAGTTCACCGACGCCGCCGGCCGCCGCAAGATCAAGGGCAACATGGACATCGAACTCGCCATCGACGTGATGGAGATGGCGCAGCATCTCGATCACGTGGTGCTCTTTTCGGGTGACGGCGACTTTCGCAGGCTGGTCGAGGCCGTGCAGCGCAAGGGGGTCCGGGTCACGGTGGTCAGCACGGTGAGATCCCAGCCGCCCATGGTCGCCGACGAACTGCGCCGCCAGGCCGACAATTTCGTCGAGCTTCAGGATCTCGAGGGAAGCATCGCGCGCACGCCCGTCCATCGCGAGGATCGCAATCCCCCGCCCCACTCAGACGCCGTGCTGGGTTGAGGTTCTCCGGAATGGAGGCCCTCGTCGTGGCGAGCGCCGGACCGTCACTCGACTGTGCTTGCTGCCCCCGGCTGTTAAGCTTCCGCAACGCGAACCGCGCGCTGCTTCCCGACTATTGGAACGCGCCGGTACCGTCTTTCGGGGACCCGTCGGCGCGGTTGCTCGTCGTCGGGCTGGCGCCCGGCCTTCACGGCGCCAACCGGACGGGCCGGCCCTTCACGGGCGATTATGCGGGCGATCTTCTCTATTCGACCTTGCTGTCGTTTGGGTTTGCCACGGGCCGATACGGACAATGTTGCGACGACGGGCTGCAACTGGTGGATTGCCGCATTTCCAACGCCGTGCGCTGCGTTCCTCCGGAAAACAAGCCGCTCCCGGCCGAAACCGCGGCTTGCCGACCGTTTCTTGCGGCGGAAATCGCGGCCATGCCACGCCTCCGCGCGATCGTGGCGTTGGGAAGGATCGCGCATGACGGCACGTTGGCCGCTCTCGGACGCAGGCGCTCCTCGCAGCCCTTCGCCCATGGGGCGATGCACCCCCTGCCCCCCGGCGACACCGTGCTGATCGACAGCTACCACTGCTCCCGCTACAACACGAACACCGGCCGGCTGACCGAGGCCATGTTCCACGCGGTGTTCGACAAGGTACGGGCCGTCCTGGATCCGTAATTACGGTCCATTCACGTATTATTAACGCGCCTGTGCTCGCATGGACGGGGGTTCCTGGGGAAAGGTGGGGGAAGGGTCGATGGGGTACATCAACTGGACGGACAATCTCGATCTGGGCCTACCGGTGATGGATGCCGACCACCGGAGAATGGCGGACCTTCTCAATCAATTTCTTCAAAGTCTGGATGGCCGCGAAGACCGCGCGGTCCCGATTTTGGAATCGCTCATAGGCGCCGCCCAAGCGCACTTCCAACGCGAAGAAGCGCTGCTCGATCAACTCCATTACCCCGAATTGCCCTACCACCGGCTCGAGCACCAGCGCCTGATCGCCCAGATCAACCACTTCAAGAACCGCTTCGCGAGCGGGGAGATGCCGCAGGGGAACTCCCTGGCCATTGCCGACTGGCTGCGTCGCTGGCTGTTTGATCACATCCTGAACGAGGACAGGGCCTATCGGCCCTTCGTCATGCGCCTTGCCTGAGGGCGATCACTCAGCCCTTGGCGCGCAGCACCCTCGCCTTCTCCCGCTTCCAGTCGCGCTCCTTTTCCGAGGCGCGTCGATCCTCCTTCTTCTTGCCTTTCGCAAGCCCGAGTTGAACCTTGGCGAGCCCGCGGTCGTTGAAATATATCGACAGCGGAACCAGCGTCATTCCCTCGCGGCTGATTGCGCCAAGCAGCTTGCGCAACTCCCGGCGGTGCACCAGCAATTTGCGCGGGCGGCGGGTTTCATGGGTGAAGAAGGTCTTCGCCTGATATTCGGGAATGTAGGCGTTGAACAGGTAAAGCTCGCCATCCTGCTGGCCGGCGTAGGACTCGGTAATGTTGGCCTTGCCCTGACGCAGCGACTTCACCTCGGTGCCGACAAGCATGATGCCGGCCTCGATCGTCTCGACGATGAAGTATTCGTGCCGCGCCTTACGGTTCTGCGCGGCTACGTTCCCGGCGATAAGCCCCTCGCGTCCCATGCCCGCTACAGCAAGCCTAGGCCCGTCAGGGCGTCACGCACGCGCTGTCTGGTGGTTTCCTGCACCTCGACGAGCGGCATGCGTGTATCGGGCCGGCACCTGCCAAGCAGGCTTACGGCAAACTTCACCGGCCCCGGGCTGGTCTCGACGAACATCGCGTCGTGCAGTGGCAGCAGCCGATCGCGAACAGCGAAAGCGGCGGCGTGGTCACCGCGCATCCAGGCTTCATGCAGGTCGGCGCAAAGCCGCGGCGCCACATTCGCCGACACCGAGATGCACCCCTGCCCGCCTTGCGCCAGGAAGGCCATGACGGTCGCGTCCTCGCCCGACAGCTGGCAGAACTGGGGACCGATCGCCACGCGGGTGCGCAACGGGCGCGCCAGATCGTTGGTGGCATCCTTGACGCCCACGATGTTCGGCAGCGTGGCGAGCCGCGCCATCGTTTCGACCGACATGTCGATCACGCAGCGCCCAGGGATGTTGTAGATGATGATTGGAAGGTCCGCCGCGTCGTGAATGGCCTTGTAATGCCTGTACAGCCCTTCCTGCGTCGGCTTGTTGTAGTAGGGGGTCACCACCAGGGCCGCGCTCGCACCGGCCGCCTTCGCCTGCCGCGTCAAATGGATGGCTTCTTCGGTCGAGTTCGAGCCCGTGCCCGCGATCACGGGTACACGTCCGGCTGCCGCCTCGACGCAAAGCTCCACGACCCTGACATGCTCCTCATGGTTCAAAGTCGGGGACTCGCCTGTCGTGCCGCACGGTACGAGGCCATGGCTTCCCTGCGCGATCTGCCACTCGACGAAGTCCTGGAAGGCGCGCTCGTCGACTTTGCCGTCGCGGAACGGCGTGATGAGCGCCGGTATCGAACCCTGAAACATAGGGGGCTCCCTTGAGTCCATTGAAGGAACGGAACATAGCCGCACTGCGCCCAGCCGGCAAGAACGCCGCCGTGGCGGTCTGCCCCTCGGCCCCGGTCCTTGCCCCCCGGCCGACCGGCGACGTAGAATGCCTGCGGGTGGGCGTGTCAGACGTCCGGCTGCGCCGGAAAATGGGGGGATCGCTTTGAGATTCGTCGCTTCGGCAACGCTGACATTGTTCCTTGGACTTTCGAGCCTCGACGCCGCCGCCGCGGACAAGGCGGTAGGCGACTACCGGGCCGCGGTCGCCGCCGCCGCGGCGGGCCGTCATGTCGAAGCATCCCGCCTGGTGCCCCACGAGGGCGATCCGCTGCTCGCCAAGGTGCTGCTTTGGATGCGTCTCGGCTCGAACGGCGAGGCGAGTTTCGACGAGATCGCCCAGTTCATTCGAGACAACCCGCGCTGGCCCGGCCTGACCAACCTGCAACGGGCGGCCGAAGAAGCCATCACCGCGCAGACCCCCAACCAGGTCATCTTGCGCTGGTTCTCGGAATATCCGCCGATCACCGCGAACGGCCGTATCGCCTTTGGCGAGGCGCTGATGCGGGCCGGGCAGGAGGCGGCGGGGCGCGAGGTGCTGCGCCAAGCGTGGGTGGCCAGCGATTTCGGCGTGCTGCAGGAACGGCAGTTCTGGGCGCGCCACGGCAAACTACTGACCGCCGCCGACAACCGCGCCCGCCTCGACCGCCTGCTGTGGAACATGGATCTGACGGCGGCACGGCGGATGCTGCTGCGCGTCGACAAGGGGCACTCCACCCTCGCGCGGGCCCGCATCAGCCTGCTCGCCATGCAGGGAGGCGTCACAGGGGCCTTGGCCGCCGTGCCGGCCGCTCTGCGCGACGACGCCGGGCTGATCTACGCGCGCCTCCGCTGGCGGCGAATGAAGGATCTGGACAACCTCGCCGTCGAACTCCTCGGACATCCGGCCGCAAACGAGGTTCGTCCGGCGGCATGGTGGACCGAACGCTCGATCGTCGTGCGTCGGCTTCTGAAGGCGGGCGAGACGAAGACCGCCTATCGGCTCGCACGGGATCACGGGCAGACAGAATCGGTCACCCTGGCCGAAGGGGAATGGCTTGCAGGCTGGATCGCCCTGCGGTTCGTGAGCGACCCCAAGACGGCTCTGGGGCATTTCGAGCGCCTGTACGCCAGCGTCAGCACACCGATCAGCCGCTCGCGCGGCGCCTATTGGGCCGCTCGGGCCGCCGAAGCACAGAAGGACAAGGACGCGGCCGAGCATTGGTATGGTTTGGCGGCCGAACACGTCACGACCTTCTACGGTCAACTTGCGGCCGAACGCCTTGGGCGGCAACCGCCGCTCCCGCCCGATCCCGCGCCGGAACCGGAAGAGATCGCGGAGTTCCGGAACGACGAACTCGTGCGCGTGGTCGAACGCCTGGGCGAACTGGAACTGGGCGAGCAGATCACCCCCTTCGTTTTGCGTCTCAACGCCTTGGCCGGATCGCCTGGACAAAGGGCCCTCGTCGCGGCCCTGGCGAACGAGACGCAACGGCGGGACCTCGCGGTCCACCTCGCCCGTCGCTCGGACGTGAACGGGACTCCCATGCTGGGATCGGGCTATCCGCGGCTTTCGGATGTCCCGATCAGCGGCGCGGAGAACGAGCTCATCCACGCCCTCATTCGCCAGGAGAGCGGGTTCCGCCCCGTCGCCGTGAGTTCCGCGGGGGCGCAGGGGCTCATGCAGATCCTCCCCTCGACCGCGTCGCGGGTGGCCAAAGCCCTCAAGGTTTCGTTCTCGAAGGATCGCCTGCGCGAGGATCCGGCCTATAACGTGGCCATCGGCAGCGCCTACCTGACGCGGTTGATCGACGAGTTCGAGGGTTCCTACGTCCTCGGGCTCGCGGCCTACAACGCCGGGCCGGCGCGGGTGCGCGCCTGGCTGAAGGATTACGGAGACCCGCGCCGCGGTCAGCGGGATCCCGTCGATTGGATTGAGAGTATTCCCTATCCGGAAACCAGGAACTACGTACAGAGGGTGCTCGAGGGGCTTCAGGTGTACCGCAGGCTACAAGATTCACCGATGCCCACCTCGCTGAACGACGACCTCATGCGGTGAGGGAGGCCTAACGTGCAGCAGGCTGTTCCGCCGACGATTACGACCTGCGTGTTCGATGCCTACGGCACCCTGTTCGACATCGCCGCCATCGCCGACCACGCACGCGACGCCTTGGGCGATCGTGCCGACGACCTGATGGAGCTGTGGCGGCGAAAGCAACTCGAATACACCTGGTTGCGAAGCCTGATGGGACGGCACGCCGACTTCTGGCACGTCACCGGCGACAGCCTGGATTTCGCGATGGCGGCAATGGGCCTGGACGATCCGTTGCTTCGGTCACGGCTGATGGACGGCTTTTTCACCCCCAGGCTCTATCCCGACGTCATCGAGACGCTGACCCGGTTGCGGACCGCCGGAATGCGCACTGCGATCCTGTCGAACGGCTCTCCTCCAATGCTGACGGCGGCGACCAAGCATTCCGGCCTCGATCTGCTGATGGACGCCGTGATCTCGGTCGAGAGGGTGGGCATCTTCAAACCTCACCCCTCGGTCTACAGGCTGGCCGTCGAGCAATGGGACCAGCCCCCTACCGCGATCTCGTTCCAGACCGCCAACTGCTGGGACGCCGCCGGCGCGGCGGCCTTCGGACTTCACGTGGTATGGATCAACCGCCTCGGCGCGCGACCAGACCGGTTGCCCGCGATGCCGCAGGTCGAGGTTCGTAGCCTGCGGGAGCTGCCGGGCCTAATTGGCGTCGGCTGAGGCGGCGATAGGGGACGATGCCTCCAAGCTGAGAAGGGCAAGAGGATTGCGCGGGATACCGTT
Source organism: Rhodospirillales bacterium (assembly GCA_019455065.1). GTDB lineage: Bacteria > Pseudomonadota > Alphaproteobacteria > Rhodospirillales > Magnetospirillaceae > JACFNC01. The sequence continues at coordinate 222,041 of JACFNC010000001.1, read as the reverse complement.
GATCCTGATTTCGTAATGAAGATGGGGGCCGGTGCTGCGGCCGCTGCTGCCGACCCGGCCGACGACCTGCGATTCCTTCACCGTCTGCCCCTTCCGCACGGTGATTTTCGCCAAGTGTCCGTAAAGCGAGCGAACGCCCATGCCGTGGTCGATTTCCACCAGGCGGCCATACCCGCCTTGCCATCCGGCGAATACGACGACTCCCTTCGACCGCACCCTGACCGGCGTGCCGCGTCGAGCCTTCAGGTCGATGCCGGCATGAATGGCGGGCTTTCGCGAAACCGGATCCAGACGCCCCCCGAACATGCTGCTGATCTCGAAGCCGTCGAGCGGTGCGCCCATTGGCAGCGCGCGCAGCAACCGGCGCACCACGTCGGCCGGAAACATGACGGGAAACCACTCCTCGTCCCGCTGAAGCCCGCCGTCGAACGCCACGAAAGGACCGCCTTGCGCCGGGAACGGTATGATGATGTCCCGTCCGGTGGTTGCGGCGTCCGAGTCCTCCGCCCACCCGTGTTTCGCGCCTGCGCCGCACAGCACCGCCACCGCGAGAACCGCGATAAGGCTGCGCACCCGCCCGCGTGATCGCCGCTGATGCCGCGCGCTCGCCGGTCGCATTACGCCATCATTCCTCCCTTTTTTCGTACATGGGTGAAACGAAAGAGTATGCGATTACCAGGACGAGGCGATCCGAGGGGCATGCGATGAAGGTATTGCCTTCTCACGGGGTCAACCCGATCATGGCACTCCGCCTTCCCGGGCGCCTTCGTGGAGCGGCTTCCGACATGACATTGCGCGGCGACGACGAGCGCCCCATTCGCCACCTGACGCCCTGGCATCCAGCTTTCCTGATCGCCACCTGGTTCGGGGCCGGGTTGTTGCCTCGCGTTCCGGGGACGTGGGGCTCGCTCGCCGCTCTTCCTGTCGCCTGGATCATCGTACTGGCCGGCGGATGGACCGCCCTTGCGGCGGCCGCGGCGCTGTTATTCCTGCTCGGGTGGTGGGCGTCGGCCGCGTACGTCGACGCCCTTCAACTCGACGACCCGGGGGCGATCGTGGTCGACGAGGTGGTCGGCCAATGGCTGGTCCTTCTGGTGGTGCCTCATGACATCCTTCTTTACCTCCTCGCCTTCATCCTGTTCCGCGTCGCCGACATCGCGAAGCCATGGCCGGCCCGCTGGGCCGACCGTTACGTCAAGGGAGGACTCGGCGTGATGCTGGACGACATCCTGGCGGCCCCCTACGCCCTCGCCGCGATGGCCGCGGTGGGCTGGTGGATCGGCCGCGCATGACAACGTTGCCACGGGATCTGGTGTCGGGGTCGGAGGCCCTGCTGACTGCCTGCGGGCGCCACGGCCTGCGTCTGGTTACCGCCGAATCCTGCACCGGTGGATTGATCGCCGCCTGCATCACGGCGATCCCCGGCTCATCCACCGCGATGGAGCGGGGCTTCGTGACCTATTCCAACGAATCAAAGCAGGAGTTGCTCGGGGTTTCCGGCGACCTTCTGCAACGCCACGGCGCGGTCAGCGAGGCCGTCGCGCGCGCCATGGCCGAAGGGGCCATCGCCCGCTCCCATGCCGACATCGCGGTTGCCGTCACGGGGATTGCCGGTCCTGGGGGCGCTACCGAAGAAAAGCCGGTCGGATTGGTCCACATCGCCGCCGCGCGCCGGGGAGAGGCGACGTGGCACGAGCGGCACGTGTTTCCGGGCGACCGCGATGACGTCCGCCATGCCACCGTCCTGGCGGCGCTGGCCCTGCTTACCCGGCGCGCCGGCTAAGTCAGGGCCTCACCTGGACAAGGTAAGTGAGGCCGGAGCCGCGATCGACGGCGACGCGGTAGCGTCTGCCCTGGGCGTCCGAGCCCGCAAAGAAGATGCCGCCCGCGACCTCCTCGGGCCGCCACCAGGACGGGGGATCGGCCGCCCAGAACTCGCCCGGATCCGACGATGCCACCGCCGTCTTCGCGACGGCCAATCGTCCGACGAAGGCCCGCACCTCATCTTCGGGTGCGCGGAAACGATAATAGATGGTTCGACCCCCGACAGGATCGACGAAGGCCTGTGCCTCGCTCACCGGCACCCCGGCACCGAACATCCCGGCGAGGTTGGCCTCCGCATCGAGGTGCGAAGGCCAATTGAGATAGGCTACGAGTACGGCGACGCCCAGCAACGCCAAGGAATGCCCGACGACGCAGCGGCGCCAGCTCGCGCATTCACCCGCCATGCGTCACCCCCTTGGGTCGCGCCCGGCCTGTGGCATGGCCACCGAATCCAACGCGTGTTCGCCATACAGCTGCCGCGCTCTGCGTTCGAAGGCCGATACCATCAACCGCACCGCCTCGTTGAACAGCGTCCCGATGACCTTCTGCAGGATCTTCGAGTGAAATTCGAAATCCACGTAGAAATCGATCAGCGTGCCGCCGTCGGGCGTCGGCTCGAAGATCCAGTGGTTGTTGAGATACTTGAACGGGCCCTCGGTGTAGGTGACGTCGACCCGCCGCGGCCGGTCGAGGCTGACCCGCGAGGTAAACCGCTCGCGAAACATCTTGAAGCCGATCACGAGATCGGCATGGAACACATTGCCCTCGCGACGCCGGATCCGCGCGGCCACGCACCACGGCAAGAATTCGGGGTAGCGTTCGACGTCGGCCACGAGGTCGAAGAGCTGCTCCGGCGTGAAGGGCAGCGCCCGCTTCTCGGCATGGGTGGGCATGCCTAACCGCCCCGACTGCGTTCACGGGCCGCGCGGAGTTCCTCGAAATCCTTGTCGGCATGATAGGACGAACGGGTGAGCGGGGACGCGGCGACCATGAGAAAACCTTTCGCCTTGGCGAGGCGGCGATAGTCTTCGAATTCCTCGGGGGTCACGAAATGCCGCACCGGCGCGTGTCGCGGCGTGGGCTGCAAATATTGGCCTATCGTCAGAAAATCAACCTCGGCGGCGCGCAGATCGTCCATCACCTGCAGCACTTCGGCCCGCTCCTCCCCCAGGCCCACCATGATGCCCGACTTGGTGAACATGGCGGGATCGAGTCGCTTGACGTCGGACAAAAGGCGCAGCGAGTTGAAGTAGCGCGCCCCAGGGCGAATCGAGGGATAGAGCCGCGGCACCGTCTCCAGATTATGATTGTAGACGTCGGGACGCGCCCGCACCACGGACTCCATTGCGCCCGGCTTGCGCCAGAAATCCGGCGTCAGCACCTCGACTGTCGTGCCGGGTGACGATTCGCGTATCCGCTCGATGCAGCGCACGAACTGCCCGGCGCCACCGTCCGGCAAATCGTCGCGATCGACCGACGTGATAACCACATGCCGAAAGCCCATGCTCCTGGCGGCCTCGGCCAGGTGTTCCGGCTCCGCTGGATCGACCGCCCCCGGTCGCCCGGTCTTGACGTTGCAGAATGCGCAGGCGCGGGTGCAGATTTCGCCCAGAATCATCACCGTCGCGTGCTTACGCGACCAGCATTCCCCGATGTTCGGACAAGCGGCCTCCTCGCATACGGTGTGCAGGGAGTGTCGGCGCATCACCTCGCGGGTCTCGCCGAATTCACGCGAGGTCGGAGCCTTCACCCGGATCCAGGCCGGCTTGCGCAGCGGCTGGCCCTCAGGCGCAAGGTTATGGATTTTGCTCATTGAACCGTGATCGTCCGGGTACGTTGGGTACCCCGCTAGAAATGGATCGCCCGTCCAAACGCGTCAAGCACGGACTCGTGCATCATCTCGGACAGCGTCGGATGCGGGAAGATCGCCTGCATCAACTCGGCCTCCGTGGTTTCCAGCGTCTTCGCGACACCGAATCCCTGGATGAGTTCCGTCACCTCGGCGCCGATCATGTGGGCGCCGAGCAGTTCGCCGGTCTTGGCGTCGAACAACGTCTTGACGAGACCCTCGGTCTCCCCGAGCGCGATGGCCTTGCCGTTCCCCACGAACGGGAAGCGGCCGACCTTGACCTCGTAGCCGCGCTCCTTGGCCTTTTGCTCGGTAAGCCCGATGCTTGCCACCTGGGGATGGCAGTAGGTGCAACCGGGGATGCGGCGGATATCGAGGGGATGCACGTCGTTGACGCCGGCGATCTTCTCCACGCAGATCACGCCTTCGTGGCTGGCCTTGTGCGCCAGCCAGGGCGGCCCCACCAGATCGCCAATGGCATAGACGCCACGCTCGTCGGTCTCCAGCCACTCGTTGACGATGACATGGGTTTTCTCGACCCTGACCTTCGTGCCTTCCAGCCCGATGTTCTCGACGTTCCCGACGATTCCGACCGCGAGGATGACGCGATCGAAGGTCTGTTCCGTGCGCTTGCCCGCCGCCGCAATCGTCGCCACGGCCTGTCCGTCGGATTTCCGAAGAGACTCGACCGTAGCTCCGGTAATAATCTTCATCCCTTGTTTTTCGAAGGATTTCCGGGCCATTGCGGAGATTTCCTCATCCTCGACCGGAAGCACTCGATCCAGGACCTCGACCACCGTCACCTCGGCCCCCAGGGCGTGGAAGAAGCTCGCGAACTCGATGCCGATGGCGCCCGATCCAATCACCAGCAGCGACTTCGGCATGGCCTTGGGGACCATCGCCTCCTTGTAGGTCCATACCACCTCGCCGTCGGGCTCCAGTCCTGGAAGCGTCCGCGCCCGCGCCCCGGTGGCAAGGATGACGTGGCCGGCGGACAGATCGGCTCCGGCGGCCCCGTTCGGCGTTACCCGTATCCGCCCCGCGCCGTTGAGCCGGCCGTGGCCCTCGAAGACGGTGACCTTGTTCTTCTTCAGGAGATGCTTGACGCCCGCCTGCAGCCGCCCGGCGACGTCCCGCGACCGCTTGACGACCTTGTCGAGGTCGAACGAGGCCTCCTTTACGGTAAGGCCGTAACTCTCGGCGTGCTTAATTTCGCGGAAGACGTCGGCGCTGCGCAACAGCGCCTTGGTCGGTATGCAGCCCCAGTTGAGGCAGATGCCGCCCAAATGCTCGCGCTCGACCACGGCAGTCTTCATGCCGAGTTGGGCGGCCCGGATCGCCGCCACATATCCCCCCGGACCGCCGCCGACGACGACCAAGTCGAACGAAGTGTCAGCCACCGCTCCCCTCCAGTACCGTCAACGAACGCACCGTGCCTTCATAACAGCATCGTCAGCGGGTCTTCGACCAGTTTCTTGAAGGCGGCGAGGAATTCCGCGCCCACGGCGCCGTCGACCGCGCGATGGTCAACCGAAAGGGTGCAGCTCATCATGGTGGCGACGGCCAGCGCCCCGTCCGTCACCACCGGCCGCTGCTCGGCAGCGCCCACCGCCAGGATGCAGGCCTGCGGCGGGTTGATGATGGCGGCGAACTCCCGAATGCCGTACATTCCCAGATTCGATATGGTGAAGCCGCCCCCCTGGTACTCCTCGGGTTTCAGCTTGCCTTCCCGGGCCCTGGCGCCAAGCGCCTTCATTTCGGCCGAGATCGCCCCCAGGCCCTTGCGGTCGGCGCCGCGGATGACCGGGGTGATCAGCCCGTTCGGGGTCGCCACCGCCACCGACACGTCGACCTCGGAGAACTGCCGGATAGCCGCCTCCGTCCACGCCGCGTTGGCCGCCGGAACCTTGCGCAAGGCCAGGGCGACGGCCCGGATCACGAAGTCATTGACCGACAGCTTGTAGGTTTCCGAACGCGCGTTGAGCTGCCCGCGCAGCGCCATCAGCTCGTCGACCCGACAGTCGATGGTCAGGTAGAAATGCGGCACCTCGCGCTTGGCCTCGCTCATACGCCGCGCGATCGTCTTGCGAGCGGTGCTGTGCGGAATCTCGACGTAGGCCGGAGCGCGCGCCTCGGCCACCGGCGGCATGGCGGGCTTGGCGGGCGCCTGGCGCGCCCGGTCGATGTCGGCCTTGACGATCCGGCCATGGGGGCCGCTGCCCTTCAAGCCGGTCAGGTCCAGCCCCGCCTCCTCGGCGAGGCGGCGGGCCAGCGGGCTGGCGAAGACGCGGCTGTCGGGCTTGGCCTCACCCCCCCGCCCCTCTCCCAGTGGGAGAGGGGAGCCTGAAGGCGGCACCACTCCCCCTCTCCCCGCTGGAGAGGGGGGCGGGGGGTGAGGCTTGGCCGACGCCCGGTCGAGCGCCGCCGCATCCTCGCCCTCCTCGAGCAACAAGGCGATCGGCTGGTTGACCTTCACCCCGGCCGTGCCGCCGGGAACCAGAATTTTGCCCAGCACGCCCTCGTCGACCGCCTCCATCTCCATGGTCGCCTTGTCGGTCTCGATCTCGGCCAGGATGTCGCCGCTCCTCACCGCCTCGCCCTCGTTCTTGAGCCAGCGGGCCAGCGCCCCGTCGGTCATCGTCGGCGACAACGCCGGCATCAGAATCTCGATGGGCATGGCGTCAACGCTCCGGATGCGCGGGATGCCACAGACGCGCGTCCGTGTCGCGCTCGTAGCCCTTGCCGTTCGGGAAGCTCACCAGCTCGAACTGCATTCCCCAGGGCGACAGGAAGTAGACCCAGGTCTGCCCGCCGTTCGGCCCCGAGGTGCGCACCGTCGGTTCCCCCAGGACGCGGATGCCCTTGCTCCTCAGATAGGCGACCGCCTCGTCCATGTCGTCGACGTAGAACGCCAGATGATGCCCGCCGATGTCGCTGTTGTGCGGCTGCTCGCCGTTCTGGTCCGGTGCCACATACTCGAATATCTCGAAATTCGACCCGAAGCCGCAGCGTACGAACTTGAGGCGGCGCATGACGGTGCGCGGATGCACGTTCAGATGCGTGGCCATCCAGTCGCCATCGGACTGGAACGGCCCAAGCTCGTAAAATGGCTCGCAACCGAGAATCTCGACGAAAAACTTCACCGCCTCGTCGAGGTTGGGAACGGTGAAGCCGATATGGTCGGTCCCGCGCAATCCGGGCAGACCCCGCGTTTTCTTGTCGGACATGCGACGCTCCTCTATTCCGCGGCCAGCGACCGGCCCACTTCGGCCAGGGCGCGGGCGAGCCCGGCGCCAACCTCCTCGGCGCCGACGAAGGCGGCCCGTTCCAGCACCTTGGATACCGTGGGCGAGGCCTCTCCGCCGTGAATGCGCTGCACCGGCGCGTCCAGCCAGTCGAAGAACCGCCGCTGCACCTCGTCGGCCAGCATGCCGCCGTACGAGGCGGTCTGTGAGCCCTGTTCCAGGATCAAGACGTTGCCTGTCTTGCGGACGCTGGCGCCGATCGTTTCCCAGTCCAGCCCGGCCCGGTCGAGCGAGCGAAGATCAACGACTTCGGCGTCGATGCCGCCCTCGTCCGCCACCTGCACCGCCAGCGGGGTCATGGCCAGATAGGTGAGCACGGTGACCGCCGAACCGGTCCGCACCACCTTGGCCTTGCCGAAAGGGACGAAGTAGTCGTAGTCCTCGAGCGGTCCGACGCCGGCCGACGTGTAAAGCCCGACATGCTCGATCACCAGCACCGGGTCCTCGCAGCGCAGGGCGCTGTTCATCAGGCCCACATAATCGAACGGATTCGAAGGGGCGACGATGCGCCAGCCCGGCCACATCGCATATAGCCCGGCCGGGTCCATGGAATGCTGCGAGCCGTAGCCGGTTCCGATGGCGCATTTGGTACGCAGCACCAGGGGCACGCCGCGCTCGCCGCCGTACATGTGGCGCGCCTTGGCAATCTGGTTGAACACCTGGTCGGCCGCGACCAGGGTGAAGTCGGCGTACATCAATTCGACCACCGGCCGATAGGTGCCGTCCAGCGCGATACCGCCGGCCACCCCCACGAATCCCTGTTCGGCGATCGGCGTGGGCACGATGCGATCAGGGAACCGGGCCGCCAGCCCACGGGTGGCGCCGTTGGTGCCGCCCTTGAGCCGATGGATGTCCTCGCCGAAAACCACGATGCGCGGGTCGTCCTCCATGCGGCGGTTCATAACCCCGGCCACCGCGTCGATGAATTTCACCTCGCCGACCGACCCGCTCGCCGTCTCCGCCTCTTCGAAACGGGCTTCCGCGAATTCCCTCAGGTCTCCTCTCACGCCCTGGTCGCGAAATTCCAGACCGGGCCACAGGGCGGGAATGATGCGGCGGCGGTTCCCGTCGGCCTCGGTAAGCTGAGCCGCCACGCCGCGCATCGCCTCCTGGGCGGCGCCGCGCAGGGCGGCGTCTTCATCCTCGGTCAGCCAGTCACGCGAAATCATCTCGCGCGCCAGACGGGCGGTGGCGTCGCGCTGGCGCCACGCCGCCTCCTCCTCCTTGCTGCGATAGCCGAAGGCGCTGCCCGGCAGCGGGCCGCTATGGTGGAGAAAGCGGTAGAGAACGGCTTCGATGACAACCGGCCCCTTGCCCGCCCGCATCAACTCCAGCGCCTTGGCGGTGGCCGCCTGCACGGCCAGGGGGTCCATGCCGTCGACGCGGAACGACGGTATCGCGAACGCCCCGCCACGCGCCGACAGCCGCGTCTCGCGGGTCGCCTCCTCCACCGTCGTCGAGACCGCATAGGCGTTGTTTTCGATGAAAAAGCAGATCGGTAGGTCCCAGAGGCCCGCCATGTTCATCGATTCAGGCACCGCGCCGATGTTGGCCGCGCCGTCCCCGAAATAGGAGAATACGACCTCTCCCCGCCCCTGCCGCTTCTTGGCCCAGGCCAGCCCCGTCGCCAGCGGCACGCCGCCGCCGACGATGGCGTTGGTGCCGTAGACCCCGGCCTCGGTCCAGCGAATGTGCATGGAGCCGCCGCGGCCGCCGCAGTAACCCTCGGACAGCCCCATGATCTCGGCCAGGCTGCGGCGGAGGAAGGTGGCCACGGGCTCCGAGAGATCTCGGCCCCTCCGATCGGCCGTGCCGTCGTCCACATAGCGCAGACCCTTGGCCAGATGCTGGTGATGGCCGCGGTGCGAGCCGGTGACCAGGTCGCCCGCCCCGAGCAGCGAGATCGAGGCGACGGCACCCCCCTCCTGGCCGATGCTGACATGCGCGGGGCCGTGCACCAGCCCCTCGCTCTCCAGTTCGAGCACCGTCTCCTCGAACGCGCGGATGAGGTGGAGATGGTGCAGCATCCGCAGCAGGCCGCGGGGGTCGGCCTGGTCCCAATCGGCGGCGGTGCTGCGGATTTCCTGCCATGGGGCGGCGGGGGCAAGTTCGATGATGTCAGGCATGCCCGAGTCCCCCCATGCACAGATACTTGACCTCGACGAAGTCGTCGATACCGTACTTGCTGCCCTCGCGGCCGATGCCGGACTCCTTGACGCCGCCGAACGGCGCCACCTCGGTCGAGATGATGCCCTCGTTGATGCCGACGATGCCGTATTCCAGGGCCTCCGCCACCCGCCACACACGGCCGATGTCGCGGCTGTAGAAATAGGCGGCCAGCCCGAACTCGGTGTCGTTGGCCATGCGGACGGCCTCGTCTTCGGTGCGGAAGCGGAACAGGGGCGCCACCGGGCCGAAGGTCTCCTCCCGCGCCACCATCATCGCAGGGGTCACGTCGGCCAGGATAGTGGGCTCGAAGAAGCTGCCGCCCAGGGCGTGGCGCTTGCCGCCCAACACCACGCGCGCGCCCTTGGCGACGGCGTCCGCGACATGGCTTTCGACCTTCTCCACCGCCGCCATGTCGATCAAGGGCCCCTGCTGCGCGCCTTCGGCAAAGCCGTCGGCCACCTTGAGGGCGGCCACCGCCCGCGCCAATTTTTCGGCGAAGGCGTCGTAGACGCGATCCTGAACCAGCAGGCGGTTGGCGCACACGCAGGTCTGGCCGGTGTTGCGGTACTTGGAGGCCATGGCGCCCGCCACCGCGGCGTCGAGGTCGGCATCGTCGAAGACGATGAAGGGCGCGTTTCCGCCCAGTTCCAGCGACACCTTCTTCACCGTGCCGGCGCACTGCGCCATCAAGACCTTGCCGATCTCGGTCGAGCCGGTGAAGGTCAGCTTGCGCACTGTCGGATTGCCGGTGAGTTCACCGCCGATGGCCTCGGCCGAGCCGGTAACCACGTTGAACACCCCCGGCGGGAAGCCGGCGCGCTCGGCGAGTTCCGCCAGCGCCAGAGCCGAGAACGGGGTCTGGCTCGCCGGCTTGATCACCACCGGGCAGCCGGCCGCCAGCGCCGGGGCGCATTTGCGCGTGATCATGGCGTTGGGGAAGTTCCAGGGCGTGATGGCGGCCACCACGCCGATCGGCTCCTTGGTGACCAGGATCTTGCGGCCCGCGACGTTTTCCGGGATCACGTCGCCATAGACCCGCTTGGCCTCCTCGGCGAACCACTCCACGAAGCTCGCGCCATACACGATCTCGCCGCGCGCCTCGGCCAGCGGCTTGCCCTGTTCGGCGGTCATGATCGCCGCCAGATCGTCGGCGTTGGCCAGCATGAGGTCGTACCAGCGGCGCAGGATCGCCGAGCGCTCCTTGGCCGTCTTGGCGCGCCACGCCGGCCAGGCCGCGTTGGCGGCGGCGATGGCCTCGCGCGTTTCACCGGCGCCCAGTTTGGGCACCGAGCCCAGCACCTTCCCGTTGGCCGGATTGGTTACCTGAATGGCGCCGCCCGGACCGGGCCCGACCCAGGAACCGCCGATGTAGCATTGCTGGCGCAGAAGCGCCGCGTCACGCAACGTGATCATCGCCGCCCCCGATCAGAAGAACACGTCGCAGCCCGGCAACCCGCAGGAGATCAGCCGGTCGGACGGGAAATTGGTGATGACCTCGCAGCCGTCGGCGGTGACCACCACCTCCTCCTCGATGCGCGCCGCGCCCGAGCCGTCCTCGGCCCCTTTCCAGCACTCGACGGCGAACACCATACCCTCCTTCAGCACGGTCTGCTGCCCCCGGAAACGCTTGGTGAGGATCGGCCGCTCCCACAGCGACAGGCCGATGCCGTGGCCGTATTGCAGAAGGAACGCCTCTTCCTCGTCGGCATAGCCGAACTCCTGCGCACTGGGCCATACCGCGGCCACGTCGTCGACGGTCGCCCCCGGCTTGATGACGTCGATGGCCGCACTCACCCATTTCGAGCAGGTCTCGTAGGCCTCGATCTGATGCTTGTTGGGCAGGCCGCAGATGAAGGTGCGGTAGTAGCAGGTGCGGTAGCCGTTGTAGGAATGCATGATGTCGAGGAACACCATGTCCCCGGGCTGGATGATGCGGTCCGAGAAGGTGTGCGAATGCGGCTTGCCGCGCGGGCCGGCCACCGAGTTGACGCACTCGACGCGCTCCGAGCCGAGGCGGAACAGACGGTCATGGGCGATCGCCACCAGTTCATTCTCGCGGGTGCCGGGCCGGATCGCCTTGGCGATGTCCACATAGGTGGCGTCGACCATCGCCGCCGCCAGCTTGAGCAGTTCGATCTCGTCCCGGGTCTTGATCTCGCGGGCATCGAGCATCGCCTGCTGGCCGTCCACCACCTCGAGCCCCTCGGCCTCCAGGGCGCGCAGCATCGGCAGGTCCAGCAGGTCGACGCCGATCGGCTGGTTGGCAACCCCGTACTCGACGAGCATGCGCTTGATCTGCCGGGCGAAATCGTCCTGCACCCGCATCGCCGGCGGCAACGCGCCCTGCATGGTGCTGATCGGCGCCGCCACGCGGTCGGCGATGAAGGGCGAGTTGAGGCGCTTGGCTGGCGGCGCCGGATCCCACAGGAACGGACGGCCGTCGGCTGGGCAGATGGCGTAGCGGTCGAACTTGTCGCGCGCCCATTCGCCGATATGCGTACCGGTGACGTAGCGGATGTTGTCGAAGTTGAAGCACACCACCGCCCCCAGGCCGGCCGCCTTGACCGCCGCCTGCGCCCTTTCGAAACGCTCGCGGATGAGGCGGTCGTAGTCGATGCCCCGTTCCCAATCCTTGGCCATGGTTCCCCAGGTGGCCGTGGCGTGCGGACGATTGTACTTCATTGGTCTGCCTCCTGTGGTTGGGTCTGCCGCCGTCAACCGGCGGCCACCGTCCGTTCTTCCGAAACCGCGCCCGAGGCGCCGAGAAGGGTGGCCATCATTTCGGGGTCGGCGGCCAGCCGCGCGGACTCGCCGTCGAAGACGATACGGCCACGGTCGAGCACGACGGTGCGCGGCGCGAACTCGAGCGCGAGGCGGACGTACTGCTCGACCAGGATGATGGCGAGGCTGCCGTCCTGGCAGAGCACGCCCAGCGCCGCCAGCAACTCGTCGACGATGACCGGCGCCAGCCCCTCCATCGGTTCGTCGAGAAGCAGCAGCCGCGGATTGCCCACAAGCGCCCGGCCGATGGTCAGCATCTGTTGTTCGCCGCCCGAAATCTCGTTGCCGCGGTTCTTCCGGCGTTCCCCGAGGTTAGGAAACAACTCGAAGACCCCCTGCACCGTCCAACGGCCGGGCCGCGCCGCCACCAGCAGATTTTCCTCTACGGTCAGCGAGGCGAAGATGTTGCGTTCCTGAGGGACGTAACCGACCCCAAGGTCCGAGCGCAGGTGACTCGCCAGGGAATTGATGCAATTGCCATCGAAGCTGATCGTGCCGCGATGAAGCTGTGTCTGCCCAATGATGGTCTTCATCAGGGTCGACTTGCCGACGCCGTTTCGCCCCAGTACCGCCAGCAAGCCCCCGGCCGGCAGCGTCAGGGAAAGGTCATCGAGGATGACGGTCTGGCCGTATCCGGCCGTGACTCCGTCGAGCCTAAGGATGTCGGCCATGCCCACCCTCCCCCAGATAGGCTTGCCGCACACGTCCGTCCGCGGCGATCTCGGCCGGCGTCCCCTCGGCCAGGATCCGGCCGCGCACCAACACGGTTATCCGCTGGGCGAAACGGAAGACGAGGTCCATGTCATGGTCGATCAGCAACACGGTCACGTCCTTCGGCAGCCGATCGATCACCTCCAGGATGATCGCCGCCTCGGCGGTCGGCAGGCCGGCCGCCGGCTCGTCGAGCAGCAGGATCGTCGGCTTGAGGGCCAGACTAACCGCGAATTCGAGCAGGCGCTGCTTGCCATAGGGCAAGAGCTGAACGGTTTCGTTGGCCACGTCGGACAGGTGGAAGCGCTCCAGAAGTTCGTCCACGCGCTGAAGCTGAGGCTTCCACCCGAAGGCCGGACGAAACATGCGGGCCGCAATGCCGTCGCGCTCGGCCACGGCCAGATACACGTTCTCGCGCACCGAAAGCGCCGGGAACAGCGACGTGATCTGGAACGTGCGGCCGATCCCGCGCTTTATCCGCCGCGCTTCGCCAAGACGGGTAACGTCAATCCCGTGCAGGAATACACTTCCCGACGACGGGCGGAGGCGGCCGGTCAGCAGGTTGATCATCGTCGTCTTGCCGGCCCCGTTGGGACCGATCAAGGCGCGCCGCTCGCCCGGCATCAATCGGAAGTCGACGCCCTCGGTCACGCAGACCGAGCCGAAGAGCTTCGTAAGGCCGCGGGTCTCGAGACAGGCCGTCATCGCCGCAACTTCCCCTTGATCGCCGACAACGCCTGCTGGGCCAGGGCGGTCAGCCCACCGGGCGCGAAGAACGTGATCGCCAGCAGCATCGCGCCCTGCCACAGGTACCAGTTGGCCGGGTCCTGCTTCGCCAGCAGGTCCTGGGCCAGCATGTACACCGGCACGCCGATGAAGGCGCCGTACAGGCCTCCGGCGCCACCGAGGATGAGCATGATCAGGATGTCGCCCGACAACTGGAAGCTGAGCACGTGCAGTGCGACGAATTGCGTGGTCTGCGCCTGAAGCGCCCCGGCCAGCCCGGCGATCGCGGATGCCAGGACGTAGGCGGTCAGGCGGCGCAGGTAGATGGGGCATCCGAGGGCACGCATGCGCCCGTCGTTCTCGCGAATGCCGCGAAGCGACCAGCCGAAGGGCGAGTTGACCAGCCGGCGCATCGCCAGGAAGGCAAGGAACAGCACGCCGAGACTGTAGAAGAATGCCGTCTGACCACGGAAATCGAAGGGAAAGATGCCAAAGAGAGGGCTGAAGGTGACCCCTTGCAGCCCGTCGTCGCCGCCCGTCCAGGGCGTCGCCTGGTTGGCCACCTCGTAAAGGAGAAAACATGCCGCCAGTGACAGCATGAGCAGGGCCAATCCCTTGGTGCGCAGCATCAGCGCCCCGGTCACCAGGCCAACCGCCGCGGCCGCGAGGGTCGCCAGCACCGCGGTGACGATCGGATCGGTTATCCCGTTCACGGAAAGAAGGCCGGCCGCGTACGCGCCCGTGCCGAACAGGGCGGCGTGCCCGAGGGTGACGATACCCGCGAATCCGACCAGCAGATCGAGCGAGAGGGCAAACAGGATCATCACGAAGACCTGCGTGGCCAAAGGCTCGTATCCAGGGGCGACAAAATAGAAGGTCAGTGCCGCCACCCACGGCAGGACCTCCAGGGCCCGCAGCTTTGTCGGGTCGGCAGGCCGCGTGGCGGCGGCCAGGGTGGCGGATTGATGACTCATCGACGTTCCATGATGCCGTTGGGCCGCCACAGGAGCAGCAGGAAGACCAGGGCGAAAACGAAGACCGACCCCACCTCGGGGAAAAAGTACTTGCAGGCCGTGTCGGAGACGCCGATGGCCAGCGCGGCGATGAACGGCCCCTTGATGCTGCCGAGCCCGCCCACGGCGACCACGATTAGGAACAACACGATGTGCTGAAGCGGATAGGCGGGCGCGATGGCCAGGATGTCCGCGCCCAAGCCGCCGCCCAGGGCGGCCAGGCCGGTGCCAAGGCCGAAGGTCGCCGCGAACAGCCGCTTGGTGTTGATGCCCACCGCCTGGGCCATGGCACGGTCGTCGACCGCTGCCCGGATGCGCGCCCCGAACAGCGTTCGCTCGAAGGTCAGCCACAGCCCCCCGATGACGATGGCAGCGAACGCGACCAGGAACAGGCGATAGGTGGGCAGCGCCTGGCCGAGGATATCAGTCTGCCCCGTCAGGTACTCGGGCAACTGGATCGGCTGCGCCAAGGGGCCCCACACGATGCGGACGATCGCCATGGCCACCAGGCAAAGGGCGATCGAGAACAACACCTGCCGCAACTCGGTGGCGCCGTAGAGGCGCGAGTACAGGGTGCGCTCGAGAACGAACCCCATACCCGTCACGATGATGCAGGCCAGGGCGAGGGACGGGAAGAACGGCACGCCCATCGTGTTCATCAACGACACGGTGGCGTAACCGCCCGCCATGGCGAACACGCCATGGGCAAGGTTCACGAACCCCATCAATCCCATGGTGACCGACAGGCCGACCGAGATCAGATAGAGGATCATTCCGTAGGCCACCCCGAAGAACAGGATGGCCACGATGCTGGAACCGATCACCCGCCCCTCCCCTTTGACCGGGCCTGGTTACTGCTTGCCGAGGACCACGGTTTTCCAGGGATCGCCGATCTGAGGGAGCGTTTCGACCTCGACGTTGGCCAACTTGCCTTCGACCTCCTCAACGCGGCGCAGGTACATATGCTGCACGATGTCGCGGTGCACCGGGTCGAGGCGCACCGGACCGCGCGGGCTGCCCGGATTCGCCCAGGTCTTGAAGAACTCCATCGTCCTGTCGGCGTCGATCTTGCCCTTCTGGGCGGCGACCGCGTCATAGATGGCGCGCATACCGTCCCAGCCGGCGACCGCGAAGAACGTCGGCACGGAATCGGCGCCGTATTCCTTCTTCCAAGCGGCGACGAAGTCCTTGTTCGCCTGCCGGGTGGCGGCCGGCGAATACTGCAGCATGGTGATGACGCCGAGCGGCGCCTTGCCCATGTTGGGCAACTCGTCGTCGCTGGTGATGTCGCCGGGCCCGATGATCTTGATGTCCGAATTGGTGAGGCCGATATCGGCCAGCGCCTTCATGAAGGCGGTGGCCTGAGGCCCGCCGGGATTGAAGTGATAGAGCACTTCCGGCTTGGCATCCTTGACCTTCTGCAGGAAGGGCAGATAGTCGGTGGTCTTCAGCGGGATGCGGACCGAGCCGATCACCTCGCCGCCGTTCTCGGAAAAGCCCTTGGTGAAGGCCTCTTCACCGTCGTGGCCGGGAGCGAAATCGCTGACCGCCGTGTAGGCGCGCTTGAAGCCGTTCTTGGCCGCCCATTGGCCGAGCGGATAGCTGGACTGCCACAGCGTCCACCCCGTCCGCACCACATAGGGCGACTGCAAAGTCACCTTGCTGCCGCCCGCCGTCATGGTGACGAAGGGGATCTTGGCCTCCTTGCTGAGGGCCGCCACCGCCATGGCGTTCGGCGTCCATTGGCCACCGGTAAGAATATCGACCTTCTCGCGCAGGATCAGTTCCTGGGCAAGACGTTTGGCGACGTCCGGATTGGGGCCTGTGTCGTCGCGGCGAATCAGCTCGACCTTGACGCCGTCCGGCAGTTCATGGCCGTGCAGCTTCTGGAACAGCCGGATCGCCTTGTCGATCTGATCCCCGAGCGCGGCGTCGCGCCCGGAATAGGTGAGGATCACGCCCACCATGACGGTTTCGGCCTGGGCGGGAACCGTCATCAGCGCCGCGGTGCCGAGAACGGCAGCCGTGGCGAGCGCACGCAAGCCCCCGCCAGCCGGCATTGGGATCTTCCTGGTCATAGCACGCTTCCTCTCCCCTCTTCACGGCCGCACGCTGCGGCCGTCTATTGTTGTCGGCGGACCCGATGCCTGGCCCCTCAATCCTTCTTTTCCGGGACGACCAGATGGAAAAGTTTCAGCGCCGATTGCCCCTGCGGGCGCACGCTCGCCGTCTCGGACGGACCGAGATAGACGCCGGCTCCTTTGGCGACGCTGTAGTCCTTTCCTCCCAGGGTGATGACCCCGGCGCCTTCCATGAGGTAGACGAGCTGATGGGTGGCCGCCTTCGGCTCGGCGTCGAAGCGGTCGCTCTCGCCCAGCCAACGCAAGGTGGCGACGACGTTCTCCGCCCCGCACAGCTCGCGGTTGAGTATCTCGGCGGCCTTGCCCATGCCGGCCGGCAGGCTGATGGGCGGGATTTCGTTGGTGTTGATGTACTGCGTGGCCATGTCCCGTTCTCCCTCAGCTCTGCACCCAGATCTTGCCGTCCACCCGCTCCCAGCGCAGGTCATCCTCGGTACCGTCGAGGATCGTCGTGCGGAAGCGGTTGGGCGCCTGGAACTCGAAATAGAACAGCGGGTCGATGGCCCGCAGGCGATGCCGTTCCTCGGCCGGGATGAACACCATGTCGCCCGGACCGACCTGACGGACGCCCTCGGGCGTCTCCACGGTGCCGACGCCTTCCATGATGAAATAGAAGTGCTCGCAGTTCTCGTGATAGTGGTAGGGCGATGAGGCGCCCTTGGCGTAGCGCATGATGCCCGCCAGCATCGTGTCGACGTCGGCGAGTTCCTTGCTTACGAAGAATACCCGCTCACGTCCCGGAACGACCGAGACCAGCCTTGGCAGCTCGTCTTCATGAAAGATGTAAGCCATCGATGTTTTTCCTCCCTCATTGCCTCTTGGTCCGTCGGCCCCGCGCAGGCGAGGTCCACGCCCGATGATGGCCGCTCTGGTGTCCTACGGCCGCGATACGATTCGGGCCCTAGAGGCCCGTGCCGACAGGCTCGTCGTCGGGCGCAAGTTCGAGGCCGGCCGCCTTGGCCGCAACCACAAGCAGGGCCCCGAAATCGACGTCTCCGTAACCTTGTCCGATCAAACCCTGCACGATCTCGCGCGCCTGCGCCGCCAGCGGCATCGGCACCTCGGCGGCGCGGGCCGCGGCGAGCCCCAGATCGAGATCCTTGCGCAGCAACGACGATGTGAAGGTCGGGGTAAGATCAAGGTTCACGTAGGCGGGCGCCTTGTAGCGCGTGAACGCCGATCCCATGACGCTGTCGTTCAGGAAAGCGTGGAACGCTCGGCGCGGAATGCCGTTCTTCTCGGCCAGCACGGTGATCTCGGCCAGCGACTGCGCCACCACACCGAGAAGGACGTTATGGCAAATCTTGACGATTCGCGCGCGCTCTCCCTCGCCCACGTAGCTGACGCCCCGACCCAGGGCGTCCAAGAGCGGCCTGGCCCTGTCGAACGCGGCCCGATCACCGGATACCACGATGCTCAGCTTGCCGGCGTCCACCACTTTGGCGTTGCCGCTGACCGGCGCGTCGAGCATGGCGGTACCGCGGGCGGCGGCCGCACGCCGAACCGCAGCCGACGCCTCGGCGGAGATCGTGGTGCAGTCGATCAGCACGCCGGGCGTCTGCTCCGGGTGCGTGAGCACGCCGCCCGCTCCCGTGGTCACGTCGAGAAAGCTGTCCGGCCCCGCCACCATGGTGAACACCACGTCGCAGCCGGCCAGGTCGGACGGCGAATCGACAATCCGCGCCCCCAATTCGGCGAGCGGCGCAGCCTTGGCGGCGGTGCGGTTCCACACCTTCACGGCGGCGCCGGCCCCGAGCAGGCGCGCCGCCATCGCGCACCCCATGCGGCCAGCCCCGATCCATCCGATGGAAAGAGGCGACAGGGCGTTGACCGCGCTCATGGCCGGGCCTCCGGCCCGCTTAGCATAATGGCACCGAGATAAACGCTCGTTCCGAGATCGACTTCGATCTCCTTGCTGCCAAAGCGGGGATCGAATATCTCCACGCGATACCGCCCGCTGCCCTCGGGCAGGCCGTCGATCCGGAAGTCGCCGAAGGTGTCCGTGGTCGCGGTTCCGACCGTCCTGCCATCCTTCGACAACTCGACGCGAATGTCGGACAGGCACTCGACGACCCCGTCGATCACCCCCGCCAGGCTGCCCCCGACGAAGGCTTTGCGCCAACGATCCAGGTTCTTGTAGTAGACGCGCGGTTTGGTGCCATATTCGGGGTGCAAGACCTCCAAGCCCTCTTCCGCCACCATGCGGAGCATCTCGTCGTCCTCGAGGCGAAGGGTACGGATCGCCTCCGTCGGACAGACCTGCGAGGCCCGGGTCTTGGTCCACCCGGAATCGAGCAGATGCGCGTCGAAGGGCCATGCCTGCGGGAGATTCTTTTCATCGTTCCACCACACGGCGCCGTAGGGGCACGCTTCCATGATCTGGCGCTGCCCCTTGGCCTTCTCGGGCACGATGACGACGATGCCGTCGGCCCGCTTCGTGACTGCTCCGTCGCGGGCCGCCTTCAGGCAGGGCGGATCGTCGCAGTGGTTGCACGTCACCGGCATCGAGACGACGTCGATCATCGGATAGACGCCGCGCTCGCGCTGCAGCACGTCGATCCAACGATGCCCCTGGCGCGGCATCTCCGCCGCCACGCCCGGATGCTCGTTGCCATGGTATTCGTCGTGAACGGCCAGGGCGCAATTGTTGCAGTTGAAGCACTTGGCCAGGTCGACGATCAGGTTCCACTTCTTCATGTCCGCCGCCCCCTACTCCGCCGGCACCAGTTCCGATCGCGCATCACGCGACGCCGAACGCAATTCGCCGCTTCCGTCCCACAGCTCCACCTGGACCAGACAGGAATTCGCCGCCGTGCCGGTGACCTTCTTTGCGATGGAGCGCTTCGGGGTGAGCTGGTTGATGCAGCCGCCGCGGTCGGCCGAATGGCCGGGCTCGCCCAGCGGATCGTACACCGCTGACGATTCGTAAGCGTGCACGGTGCCTTCGGGCAGGCGGTTGGTCAGATGCGCGGCGCAGATGACCGTGCCGCGGTCGTTGAACACCCGCACGAGGTCGTGCTCCGTAATGCCCCGCTTCTTGGCGTCGATCTCGTTGATGCGCACGACCCAGTAATAGTAGCCGTCGACGAGAACGCGGTGCTCCTTGATGTCGTTGACCGCGCTGGCCTTGCCGTCGCTCAGCGTGTGATAGCTGAAACGCGAGTGCGGCGATATGAGCTGCAACGGATAGGCATCGTAGAGTTCGGTGCCTGGACCTTCCCAAGAGCGAAGATACTTCACGATCGGCGGCCGCTCCGGATCGTCGGGATCGAAGCGCTTCAAGCTGTTGCACTCGAACTCGAACTTGCCGGACTGGGTCTGCAAGCCTTCGAGGAACTGCTCGGTATAGTCGCCGGGCAGCGGGTGCGGCTCGGGAACGTCCTTCTTGCGGCCCTCGTAGAACCAACGCAGCGCCACCGGGTCGCGCCGGCCCTCGGGCAGCGCCGGGACAACGAAATAGCCCTTCTTCAAGAAGGTCTTCCAGGAGATGTGCTTGGGCAGATCCGAGGCGTCAAACATGCGTTTGACCCAGTCGAATTCCGTCTGGCCCTCGGAAAAATAGGCGCTATGCCCAAGGCGGGTCAGGATATCCAGGAAAATCTGGAAGTCGGAGCGGGATTCTCCCAGCGGTTCGATGCACTTGTGCTGGAGCAGAATGACGCGATGGTTCATCTGCGTCTGCCCGTGCAGGGCGTAGCCGCCGGTGCCGCCGAACTCGCTGATGTCCCAGCGTTCGAACTGGGTACAGGCGGGCAGGATGAGGTCGGCGAACTTGGCCTCGCCCTCGAACCAGATCGACTGATTGACGACGAACTCGAGCGCGTCCGTGCGATACGCCTTAACGTACCGGTTGCTGTCGTTCATCGTGCCGATCGAGGCGCCGCCGATCTTGTACATCATCTTGACCGGCGAGTGGCCCGGCGCAGGATAGCTGAACTTGCGGAACTGTCCTTCGATGGTCTTGCCGTCCCACGGATAGCCTTCGGCTTTCCCTTCGAGGATCGCTTCGGGAATCTGGAGGCGCGGAATCTTCTGCGTCGAAGGGTTGTAGGTCGGCAACTGCGGCATGCGCTGATACAGGTTGATGGCGAGGCCCGTACCTTCGAGATCGCCCGAGAGACCGCCGTCGGCGTAGCCGGGAAAGTAGAAGCGGATGTCGATCGGCGTGCCCCATTGCATGCAGCCGTAGTTGACGCCCGGCCGGCCCATGCCCTGCATGCCCATCAGGCAGGCCAGGGTGCGCGCCCACTGGATGCCGGTGGCCGAGCGGCAGGCTCCGCCATGGCCGTTGCCCCAGCCGCCAGCCCCGAGATAGGTCTTCTTCCTGCCCCACTGGCGGGCCAGGGCGCGGGCCTCGCGAGCCGGAATACCCGTCTCGCCTTCCTGCCACTCCGGCGTCTTTGGAATACCGTCTTCCTTGCCGAGCACGTAATCGGCCCATTTGTCGAAGCCCACGGTGCGCTCGGCCACGAACTTCTTGTCGTAAAGCCCTTCGGTCAACCAGACGTGGGCGATGGCGAAGGCCAGCGCCGCATCGGTGCCCGGCTTGGGCGCCAGCCACTTGCCGCCGATCAGCGACGCCGAGTTATTGTAGTAGGGGTCGATATGGACGACCTCGATGCCGAGTTCGTTCAGCCACAGGCGGCGCGGGGTGCCCTCGAAGGCGGCATAGGAGCCGCTGGTCGTCTCCGGGTCGGCCGACCAGAAGACCACCATCTCGGCATCCTTCATCAGGTCTTCGACGCAGCTGTAGGTCTCGGTTTGGCCAAGGCGCATGCTGTAGCCGAAGTGATGCATCGCGCCCCAGTACCAGCCTTCCCAGCTGTCAGGGTTGTGGACGACCTTGGTGGTGCCGATGATGTTGAAGAACTTGAACGCCGAGCTGATGTAGTAGCCGAGGTTGCCCCAGGTGTGGTGCGAACCGTGGGTGCCCATGATGGCGCCCTGGCCGTGCTCGCGTTTCACCCGCTTGATCTCGCCCGCGACGATGTCGAGCGCCTCGTCCCAGCTGATCCGTTCATAGCCGGAAATGCCGCGGTTCTGGCAGTTGCGTTCACCGTTCGGATCGAAATCGACCCGCTTCATCGGATAAAGCAGGCGATCGGGCGAATAGACCGTCGACTTCTGGCACATCGAATGCGGTGCCAGCGAGGTGCGGCGCGGCGGCGTGAAGCGCTTGCCGCGTGCCTCGATGGTCCAGGAGGGCGCGTCCTCTTCCGTGAATTCGATCGGCGTGATGCGAACGATCTTGCCGTTCCTGACGTAGACGAACATCGGGCCGCCGTTGGTGTGGGACACGTAGCGGGTCGTCCCGTCCGGCATGGGCGTACCGTATTCGATCCCCTGCTGGCGCATCAGCATGATGGTCTGGGTGAACCAGAGGCTAAGCTCGTCCGGTCCGTCCATGGACATCTGGAAATTCTTGATGGCCTCGACCTGTTCGAGTTCCTTCAGCGGCGGCGTCATCAGGCGCGCGCCGACCTCCTCGGTGGCGAAGGACAGCGTGACGTCCGGCGAAGGATGGAGGCCCTTTTTCGACAGGATGCGGCCGTCCTGGAATGTGAACCAGCGCCCCCCTCGGGTGTCCAACGCCATCATCTGGGCGGTGAAATTCTTCTCGCGCAGCCGCTTTGCGAACTGCGGGTACCGCTTGGCCTGCACCCGCAGCGCCTGCAACAATCCGAACAACAGCAGCGAAAATTTCACAGCCCCGCTCTCCTCGTGTTTCCACGGCGTTTCAGGCCAGTATAGGAAAGGGGGCAACAGCCTATTGATGCAGAGTTCTCCGATAGCGATCGATTTTGGAGATCGCCCGGTTGACGCGGCGGCAGACGGGTATTTCTATGGGGCGCCAAGAACGAACGTGCCCAGCCGAGAGAGGGAGCCCATGGAACGAGATCGAGGTGCAACCGCGGCGACCCCCGGCACGACGCACGTTTTCAAGAGCGTGTGCCGAAGCTGCCACGGCGGCTGTGGCGCGCTCCTTCACGTCCGCGACGGCGAACTGATCAAGGTCGAAGGCGACCCCGCTTCCCCCCTCAATCGCGGTCGCCTGTGTCCCATAGGAACCGTGACACGCGATCTCGTCTACCATCCAGACCGCCTGAAGCATCCCCTCAAGCGGGTCGGCCCGCGTGGATCGGGCAAGTGGCAACGCATCACCTGGGACGAGGCCCTCGATACCATTGCCGGCAAGCTTCTCGAGATTCGCGAGGAGTTCGGCCCCGAGGCCATCGCCCTCGGCACCGGCACGGGACGCCATCACATTCGCTGGGTGTCGCGTTTCGGTCATGCGCTGGGCACGCCCAACTGGTGCGAGCCCGGCTTCGCGCAGTGCTTCCACCCTCGCGTCAACACCTGCCTGCTGACCTTCGGCGACTTCCCGGTCGGTGACTTCACGGGCGACGTAAAGCCGCAGTGCATCCTGTACTGGGGCCACAACCCCCTCAATTCCGGGCCGGACGGCGAAACCCGCTTCGTGGTCCGCGACTCGCTGTCCGACAATCCCAAGGTGATCGTCGTGGACCCGCGGCAGACCGAGCTTGCGAAGCGCGCCGACCTGTGGCTTCGCGTGCGGCCCGGCACCGACGACGCCCTGGCGCTCGCCATGCTCCACGTGATTATTGGAGAGGGGCTGTACGACGCCCCCTTCGTCGAGAAGAACACATACGGCTTTGACGCGCTGGCCGCTCATGTAAAGCCGTACACGCCGGAATGGGCGGAACCCATCACCTGGGTGGCGGCCGACCAGGTCCGCGCCGCCGCGCGCATGTTCGCGCAGACGCGGCCGGCCATGATGGAGTGGGGCTGCGCCCTCGAACACACCCCGAACTGCATCCAGACGGTGCGCGCGGTGTCGCTGTTGCCCGCCATCACCGGCAACGTCGACGTGCCCGGCGCCTGGGTCTTCGGCATGAAGGGTCTCGGGCGATTCCCCAGTCTCATCGAGAACCTGACGCCCGAGGTCCACGCCAAGCGCCTGGGCGCCGACCGGTTCAAGATGCTCTGCGGCGAAGGGGCCGACCTGCCGGCCGCCCACATCCCCACGCTGATCCAGGCCATGCGCGAAGGCAAACCTTACCCGGTCAAGGCCTTCCTGATCTTTGGCAACAACACGCTGACCACCTATGCCAACAGCGCGCAGGTCTACGATGCCCTGATGAAGGTCGATTTCCTGGTCAACGCCGACCTCTTCATGACACCGACGGCGGAACTCGCCGACATCGTGCTGCCCGCGGCCTCCTGGCCGGAGCTCGACCAACTCGCCGGACTCCCGACCATTTCCGGAAATGTCGTGCTCGCCCAGCAGCGGGCGGTGCGCGTCGGGGAATGCAAGTCCGATGAGGAGATTTTCGTCGAGCTGGCGCGGCGAATGAATCTGGAGGTGGGCACCGAGTCCGTCGAGGAGGTGCTCAATCAGCAACTGGCGCAGGGCGCGGTCGGCCTGAGCTTCCGCGAGATGCGGGAAAAGGGCTTCGTCACGCTGCCGATGAAATACCGCAAATACGAGGACAGTGGCTTCCGCACGCCCACCGGCAAGATCGAACTCTATTCCACCCGCCTCGAACAGATGGGTTACGCGCCCCTGCCCTATTACGAGGAGCCACCGGAAAGCCCGCTGCGGACGCCGGACGTCGCCGCCGAATTCCCGCTCGTTCTGACCACCGGCGGGCGCATTCCGTTCTTCTTCAATTCCGAGCACCGACAGCTTTCCCGCCTCCGCAAGGCCTATCGCCATCCACGCGCCGAAATCCATCCCGACACCGCGGCGCGCCACGGCATCGCCGAGGGTGACTGGATGTGGATCGAAACCAGGCGCGGACGCATGCGCCAGAAGGCCAAGCTGACCACGGGCATCGACCCGCGCGTCATCAGCGCCGAGCACGGCTGGTGGTTTCCCGACGAACCTGGGCCCGAATACGGGGTGTGGAAGGCCAACGTGAACTTGCTCACCGACAATCAGCCGCCTTACGATCCGGCGATGGGCACCTATCAGCTGCGGGCCCTCTTGTGCCGGGTGAGCAAGGCGGAGGAGACGGAATGAGCCGCCCTTTATGAAGCTGAGCCAGCTGCGCAACCTGATCGCGGTGGCGGAGGCGGGAAGCCTTCGCCAGGCCGCCGCGGCCCTCAATCTGTCGCAGTCCTCGATCACCAAGAGCATTCAACAGCTCGAACAGTCATTGGGCGTCGAGCTGCTGATCCGCACGCCGCAGGGCATCATCCCCACCGCCGCGGGAAACGCCCTGCTGAACCGAGCCAAGGTCGTCGAGGCCGAACTGCGTCAGGCCCGGAACGACGTCGAGATGGCCCAGGGCGCCGCCGTCGGCGAGATCAAGATAATGGCCTCGCCGACCGTATCGGTCGGTTTGCTGCCCCGCGCCATCGTAAATTTCAGACGCGCCCGACCGCGGGTCAGCTTTCACATCGAGGAGGGCGTCTATCCCGACGTCCTTCCGACGCTTCGTACCGGCGAAGTGGACATCGCGCTGTGCCTGGTCCCCGAGATGCCCAGCGACGAGGAACTAGAGTTCAGCATCGTCCTTCAGGACAACCTGACCCCCGCCGTCCGAAGTGAACATCCCCTGACACTGGGGGGGCGAAAGGCGCTCGCCGATCTGATCGGCTACGACTGGATCATTTATCGCCGGAACCGGACGGGCCGCGACATCGTCGAGCACACCTTCACCGACAACGGCCTGGAACCGCCGCCGAACGTGGTCGAGTGCACGTCCTTCGCCTGCACCCTGGCGCTGGTCGAGAGCGGCGACTTCATCACGCTTCTCCCGACCCAGATCTTCGCGGGAAGACAGAGGCGGTCGTCCATCACACCGCTGTTCATGGCCTCGCCGATGCCTTCTTGGAACGTCGCCGCGATCACACGCGGCCGGCACCGGCTTTCGCCGGTATGCCAGGCCTTCCTCGACGAGATCATGCGCACCGCGGAGAAGACCAAATCCCAGAGCCCGCGGCTGTAGGGAACTGCGTCCTTACAACAGCATCGTCAGCGGATCTTCGACCAGTTGCTTGAATGCGGCGAGGAACTCCGCGCCCACGGCGCCGTCGACGGCGCGGTGATCGACCGACAGCGTGCAGCTCATCACGGTGGCGACGGCCAGCGCCCCGTCCTTCACCACCGGCCGCGGCTCGCCGGCGCCGACGGCCAGGATGCAGGCCTGGGGCGGATTGATGATGGCCGCGAATTCCCGGATTCCGTACATCCCCAGGTTCGACACCGTAAAGCCGCCTCCCTGGTATTCCTCGGGTTTCAGCTTGCCTTCCCGGGCCTTGGTCCCGAGTTCCCTCATCTCGTTGGAAATTTCCGCGAGTCCCTTGCGGTCGGCACCGCGCACGACCGGGGTGATGAGGCCGTTGGGCGTGGCCACCGCCACCGACACGTCGACCTCGGTGAACTGCCGGATGGCCTCGTCGGTCCACATCGCGTTGGCCGCCGGGACCTTGCGCAAGGCGAGCGCCACCGCCCGGATGACGAAGTCGTTGATCGAAAGCTTGTAGGCGTCGCCTGCGGAATTGAGCCGGGATCGCAGCGACACCAACTCGTCAATGTTGCAATCCACCGTCAGATAGAAATGAGGCACGTCGCGCTTCGCCTCGCTGACCCGGCGGGCGATCGTCTTGCGCATCGTGCTGTTGGGAATCTCGACGTAGGCCGGACCCACCGCCGGTGCCGCCGGGCGCGCCTCGGCCGCCGCCGGCGCCGTTGGCTTCGGGGCCGCCTGGCGCGCACGTTCGATGTCGGCCTTGACGATGCGGCCATGCGGGCCGCTGCCCTTCAGGCCGGCGAGATCCAACCCCGCCTCCTTGGCGAGGCGGCGGGCCAGCGGGCTGGCGAAGACGCGGTTGTCGGGCTTGGCCTCACCCCCCCTCTCTCCCCGGGAGAGGGGGGGTGGCGCCGCCTGCGGGCTCCCCTCTCCCCCCAGGAGAGGGGCGGGGGGGTGAGGCTTGGCCGCCGGCGCCCGGTCGAGCGCCGCCGCATCCTCGCCCTCCTCGAGCAACAGGGCGATCGGCTGGTTGACCTTCACCCCGGCGGTGCCGCCGGGCACCAGGATCCTGCCCAAAACGCCCTCGTCGACCGCCTCCATCTCCATGGTCGCCTTGTCGGTCTCGATCTCGGCCAGGACGTCGCCGCTCCTCACCGCCTCGCCCTCGTTCTTCAGCCAGCGAGCCAGCGCCCCCTCGGTCATCGTCGGCGACAGCGCCGGCATCAGGATCTCGATGGGCATGGCGTCAACTCCGGTAGCACACGGCCTTGCAGGCCTCGACCACGTTTTCGGGCTGCGGCAGGGCAAGCCGCTCGAGATTGGCGGCGTAGGGCATCGGCACGTCGGCCCCATGCACCCGCCTGACCGGCGCATCCAGCCAGTCGAAGGCATGCTCCATCATCAGGGCGGCAAGCTCCGCACCGATGCCGGCATAGGGCCAGCCCTCCTCGACCGAGACGAGGCGGTTCGTCTTCTTCACCGAGGCGACGATCGCCTCGACGTCGAGCGGCCGCAGCGAGCGGAGGTTGATGACCTCGGCGGCGATGCCCTCGCGCTCCAGGGCGGCGGCGGCCTCGAGCGCCACATGGACCATGCGCGAATACGCCACCACCGTCACGTCGCCGCCTTCGCGCTCGATCTTGGCCTTGCCGATCGGGACGATGTGCTCCTCGTCCTCGGGCATCTCGAAGCTCTGCCCGTACAGGAGTTCGTTCTCCAACACCACGACGGGGTTGGGGTCACGAATGGCGGCGCGAAGGAGCCCGTAGGCGTCGGCCGAGGAATACGGCGCCACCACCTTTAGCCCCGGAACGTGCGCGTACCAGCTCGCGAAATCCTGCGAGTGTTGCGCGGCGACCCGCGATGCCGCGCCGTTCGGCCCCCGAAAGACGATCGGGCAACCCATCTGCCCGCCCGACATATAAAGGGTCTTGGCCGCGGAGTTGACGATCTGGTCGATGGCCTGCATCGAGAAGTTGAAGGTCATGAATTCGACGATGGGCCGCAGCCCGGCAAATCCGGCGCCGACGCCCAGGCCGGCGAACCCCATCTCGGTGATGGGGGTATCGACCACCCGCTTCGGGCCGAACTCGTCGAGCAGCCCCTGGCTGACCTTGTAGGCCCCCTGGTACTGCCCGACCTCCTCGCCCATCAGAAACACGGTCGGGTCGCGGCGCATCTCCACGGCCATGGCGTCGCGCAACGCCTCGCGGACCGTCCGGCGCACGGTCGCGCCACCCGTCCTCTCCTCTGGCGGCGCCCCACGCGCGGCGCGGGGCGGCGCCGGAGGCGGCATCGCCGACGTGGCCGGTGCCTCCGCGGCGACCGGAGCGGTGACATTGGCCGGCCGCTCCATCACCTTGGCCGCGTCGCCAGGCTGCTCCCCCTCTTCCAGCAGCACCGCGATGGGCGTGTTGACATGAACACCTTCGGTGCCTTCGTCGACCAAGATCTTTCCCAGACGGCCCTCTTCCACGGCCTCCATCTCCATCGTCGCCTTGTCGGTCTCGATTTCGGCCAGGACGTCCCCGCTCCTAACCTCGTCGCCCTCGCTCTTCAGCCAGCGCGCGAGCTTGCCCTCGGTCATGGTCGGCGACAGCGCCGGCATTAAGATCTGGATGGCCATCGCGTCACCCCTCGAGGACCACGTCGGTCCACAGTTCTCCCGGATCGGGCTCCGCATCCTGTTGCGCGAAGTCGGCGGCCTCGGTGACGATCGCCTTCACCGTGCGGTCGATCTCCTTGAGCCCGGCCTCGTCGGTCGCCTTGTCGGCCAACAACCTGTTCCGCAGTTGGTCGATGGGATCGTGCTCCGCGCGCATGCGGCTCACTTCCTCCTTTGAGCGGTATTTGGCGGGGTCGGACATCGAATGGCCGCGATAACGATAGGTCTTCATCTCCAACAGGTAAGGCCCTTTCCCGGATCGCGCGTGGGTCACGGCCCTTGCGCCGGCAACCCTGACGGCGACCACGTCCATTCCGTCGACGGCCTCGCCGGGAATGCCATAAGCTTCGCCGCGACGATGCAGGTCGGTGGTGGCGGATGCGCGGTCCACCGAGGTGCCCATTCCGTATTTGTTGTTCTCGATGACGTAGACCACCGGCAGCTTCCAAAGCGCCGCCATGTTGAACGACTCGTAAACCTGCCCCTGGTTGACGGCCCCGTCACCGAGATAACAGAGACACACCCCGCCGTCTTCGTTGTAGCGGTGGGCAAAGGCGAGGCCGGTGCCGAGCGGGACCTGCGCCCCGACGATGCCGTGGCCGCCGAAGAACCCCTTCTCGCGGCTGAACATGTGCATCGAACCGCCTTTGCCCTTCGAGTACCCGCCCCTACGTCCGGTCAGTTCGGCCATCACGCCCTTCGGTTCCATGCCGCAGGCGAGCATATGCCCGTGGTCGCGATAACTGGTGATCACGGTGTCGTTTGGTTCGATCACCGCCTGCAGGCCGACGACAACGGCCTCCTGCCCGATATACAGATGGCAGAAACCGGCTATCAGGCCCATGCCGTAAAGTTGCCCCGCCTTTTCCTCGAAGCGGCGGATCAGAAGCATCTCCCGGTAATGCTCTATCAGTTCGTCCGGCTGGAACTGCGGCCCCGATGCCGCCTTCGACCTTCGTTTCGCGACAGCCATCATTGCGTCCCCTCGGTTTCCTCCAGTGCTACCTCAATTCCCGTTCATCGGCAAGTACAGCAACACATTGTATTTCAAAGCAAAAGCGTTGATTAACTGAAAACCGGTTAATATGACTGAGGCGGCCATCCAGGCAGGCTGACATGACTAAGAGATGGGCGCATCCCTCCTGGTATGCACCCTTGCAACAACGTAATGTCGCTGAGGATCGGCGGCGGTGCGGCCCGTCGCCTTTAACGCCAATCTTCGCGTGCGCCGTCGAAGATGACGATCTCGTCGCTGCGCCCGGCGTTGAGCATCACCCGCGCCCGCTCTTCCAGCATGTCGAGATCGAGGTTGTCAGGACGCAGTAGAGAGGCGCGATGCTCCAGCGCCTGGCGCACCGCCACGATTCGCTGCAACTCGGCGTCGGCCTGCTGTACCTCGTGGCGCAGATGCCACCAGGCCAGGAGCCCGCGGTCGCCCTGGATCGTGTGATAGCCGAAATAGATCACCGTCAGGGCCCCGAGCATTGGCCCGACCACATGGCGCGCACGGCGACGTATTTCCTGCGTCAATGACATGGCGCCATGGAATCACGGCGGATTCCCGCCGTCAACAAGCAAAACGATAGGATTCGTCCTACTTAAGAAAATCGCTTCAAAGAAGATACTCGAAGAGCGGGAAACAATGCGGGATACCTTTTCCGCATTGTTTCCTTGCTCACGAGGACTCGGGCGGAATCCTATCGACGCAGGATCGAACGGCCAGCGAACCGGGCGGCCGCGCCAAGTTGCTCTTCGATCCGGATCAACTGGTTGTATTTGGCAAGGCGGTCGGAGCGCGACAGCGACCCCGTCTTGATCTGTCCGCAGTTCGTCGCCACCGCCAGATCGGCGATGGTCGAGTCCTCGGTTTCGCCCGACCGGTGCGACAGAACGGCCGTATAGCCGGCCTTGTGGGCCATTTCCACGGCCTCCAGCGTCTCCGAAAGGGTGCCGATCTGATTGACCTTGACCAGGATGGAATTGGCGAGGCCGTTTGCGATGCCGTCAGCCAGACGCTGAGGATTGGTGACGAACAGGTCGTCGCCGACCAATTGCACCTTTCCGCCCAGCGCTGCGGTCAGCGCCTTCCAGCCGTCCACGTCGTCCTCGGACATGCCGTCCTCGATCGAGATGATCGGATACCGGCCGACGAGATCTTGCCAATAGCGGACCATCCCATCCACGTCCAGGGTCTTGCCCTCCCCTTCCAGGACGTATCGGCCGCCCTTGTAGAACTCCGTCGAGGCGGCATCGAGGGCAAGCATGACCTCGTCGCCCGGCTTGTAGCCGGCGGCCTCAATGGCCTGCATGACGAAGGACAAGGCTTCGTCGGTGCTGGCAAGATTGGGGGCGAATCCGCCTTCGTCGCCGACGGCCGTGTTGTGACCGGCGTCCTTCAGCTTTTTCTTGAGCGCCTGAAAGATCTCCGCGCCCCAGCGGATGGCGTCCGCACCTGTCGGCGCCGCGACCGGCATGATCATGAATTCCTGGATGTCGATCGGGTTGTCGGCATGGGCGCCGCCATTGATGATGTTCATCATCGGCACCGGCAACGTCTGGGCGAACACGCCGCCGACATACCGATACAAAGGCAGCCCGGCATGCTCGGCGGCGGCCTTGGCGATGGCCAAGCTGACGCCGAGGACCGCGTTGGCGCCGAGCCGCGACTTGTTCGGGGTGCCGTCGAGGTCAATCATCGTCTGATCGAGCGCCACTTGGTCCTCGGCATCCATGCCGGTAAGCGCGTCGGAAATCTCGCCGTTGACCGACTCCACCGCCTTGAGTACGCCCTTGCCGCCATAGCGTGCCTTGTCGCCGTCGCGCAGTTCGACCGCCTCATGTGCGCCCGTAGACGCCCCCGAGGGCACCGCCGCCCGCCCGAAGGCCCCCGACTCCAGGGTCACGTCGACCTCGATGGTCGGGTTGCCTCGACTGTCGAGAATCTCTCTCGCGTGGATGTCTACGATCGCGGTCATGCGCATCTCCTGATCAGGTCAAAGACTTCGCCAGCCGGTCAAAGGCCATCAAGGTGCGAAGCAACGCCGGCATCTCCGGCAGCGGGATCATGTTCGGTCCGTCGCTCGGGGCTTTGTCGGGGTCGGGATGAGTTTCGATGAACACCGCCGCCACCCCCACGGCCGTGGCGGCACGGGCGAGAACGGGCGCGAACTCCCGTTGGCCGCCGGAACTGGTCCCCTGACCGCCGGGCTGCTGAACGGAGTGTGTGGCGTCGAACACCACCGGACAACCGGTACGGGCCATGATGGGCAAGGCGCGCATGTCGGTAACCAGGGTGTTGTAGCCGAAGCTGGCGCCACGCTCGCACAGCATGATGTTGCGATTGCCGGTGCTTTCGATCTTGGCGACCACATTGGCCATGTCCCATGGCGCGAGGAATTGGCCCTTCTTGACGTTCACCGCGCGGCCGGTCGCCCCGGCAGCCAACAGAAGGTCGGTCTGACGGCACAGAAAGGCGGGAATTTGCAGTACGTCCACCGCCTCGGCGACGGCGGCACACTGACCGGCTTCGTGGACGTCGGTCAGGACCGGGCAGCCGAACGTGCCCCGGATCTCGGCGAACACCGGCAGCGCCTCGGCTAGCCCCACGCCGCGCGGTCCGGCAACGCTGGTGCGGTTCGCCTTGTCGAACGAAGTCTTGTAGATCAACGGCAGACCAAGTTCGCCGGTCAACTCGACGAGTGCGTGCGCGGTCTCCAGCGCATGCGCCCGGCTCTCCATCTGGCACGGGCCGGCAACCAGCACCAGCGGCAGGTCATTGCCGACGGTGACCGGGCCGATCGTCACATGCCGCTGCGTCGCCATGTCAAACCAGACGCGATTGGGCCACCGCGGCGCCGATGAAGGACGTGAACAGCGGGTGCGGGTCGAAGGGCTTGGACTTCAACTCGGGATGAAACTGCACGCCGACGAACCACGGATGATCGGGAATCTCGACGATCTCGGGGAGCAGTCCGTCGGGCGACATCCCGGAGAACGCCAGCCCGGTCGACTCGAGTCTCTCGAGATAATTGATGTTGACCTCGTAGCGGTGGCGGTGCCGCTCGCTGATGTGGTTGACGCCGTAGATCTGGGCCACCCGGCTTCCCGGCCGGAGCCGACAGTCGTATGCGCCGAGGCGCATTGTCCCGCCCATGTCGCCACCCGCCTGGCGCCGCTCGAGATCGTTGCCGCGCATCCACTCGGTCATCAAACCCACTACCGGCTCCTCGCAGGGCCCGAACTCCGTGGAACTCGCCCTTGGCAACCCCGCCAGCGAACGCGCCACCTCGATGACCGCCATCTGCATCCCGAAACAAATACCGAAATAGGGCACGCCGCGCTCGCGCGCGAACCGCACCGCCGCGATCTTGCCCGAGGCTCCGCGCTCGCCGAACCCGCCAGGCACCAGGATGCCGTGCACGTCCTCGAGATGATGCACCGCGTCCTCGGATTCGAAGATCTGGGCGTCGATCCACTTGAGCCTGACCTTGACATTGTTGGCGATGCCGCCGTGGTGCAAGGCCTCGGCCAGCGACTTGTAGGAATCGAGGAGGCTGGTGTACTTGCCGACGACGGCAATGGTGACCTCGCCCTCCGGGTGCCGGATGCGCTCGACGATGCCGTGCCAACGGCTCAAATCCGGCGCCGGCATGTGAGGCAGCCCGAAATGCTTGCACACCTGGGCGTCCATCCCCTCCTGATGGTAGCTGATCGGCACGTGGTAGATGGTGTCAACGTCGATGGCCGGAATCACCGCTTCCTGCTGGACGTTGCAGAACAGGGCGATCTTGCGGCGTTCCCCTTCGGGGATGGGACGGTCGCTGCGGCACAGCAGCATGTCGGGCTGGATCCCGACGCTGAGCAGTTCCTTGACCGAATGCTGCGTCGGCTTGGTCTTCAGTTCCCCCGCAGTCGGGATATAGGGCAGCAGGGTGAGATGGACGAACATGGCGCGGTCGCGCCCGAGCTCATTGCCGAGTTGCCGGATCGCCTCGAGGAAGGGCAGACTCTCGATATCGCCGACCGTGCCGCCGATTTCGCAGAGCACGAAGTCCTCGTCCGTCACGTCGCTGCGGACGAACTCCTTGATCGCGTCGGTGACGTGCGGAATCACCTGTACGGTGGCGCCCAGGTAGTCGCCCCGCCGCTCCTTGGCGATCACCGTCGAATAGATGCGGCCCGTCGTGACGTTGTCGCTTTGCCGCGACGGGACACCCGTAAAACGTTCGTAGTGGCCGAGGTCCAGGTCGGTCTCGGCACCGTCGTCGGTGACGTAGACCTCCCCATGCTGGTAGGGACTCATGGTCCCCGGATCGACGTTGAGGTAAGGGTCGAGCTTGCGAAGCCGAACGCGGAACCCGCGCGCCTGCAACAGCGCCCCCAGGGCCGCGGAAGCCAATCCCTTGCCGAGAGAGGACACGACGCCGCCGGTGATGAATATGAAACGAGTCATGGGCCGCTAACGTACACCAAAGGAAGCCGCCACCCAAGCCGATCGGGTAGGCGGCCGACATTCAAGGAAACGGCCCGGGGGACCGCCTCCCAGCCCAAATAATCGAACCCGCGCTAACGCGCCAGAGGTGGCGCGGGCGTCTGCGGGGTGTCGCCGGCCGGCGCAGCCGGTTGCCCCCCGCCAACCGGAGCGGGAGCCGTGAGCGGCAGCGGCTGATCGAGGACGGACGGCGGCGCGCTGCGCGTGTTGGCCAGAACGGCCAGCACCAGACTCGTCACCATGAAGGCGGTCGCGAGGATCGCCGTGGTCCGGGTGAGAAGGTTTCCGGCCGCGCGTCCGGTCATCAGCCCGCCGCCGCCACCGCCGCCGCCACCAATGCCGAGAGCCCCGCCTTCGCTGCGCTGGAGCATGATCACGGCCACCATGGCGATAGCCAGCAGAAGATGGACGACGAGCACGATGTTGATCATTGCTTTACACCACGGCAACGCTCCCGCCGGGAACCACCCACGGGAGCCATTCGATTTTGCGCGCCCTTTTTATTCGGCACGGCGCCCCATGGCTAGGGGCAACTTTGCGCGATGGCCCAAAAATCTTCGACCTTCAGGCTGGCGCCCCCGATCAGCCCGCCGTCCACGTCGTCGATGGCAATGAGTTCGCGCGCGTTCGAAGGCTTCATGGACCCGCCGTAGAGGATGCGCAACTTGCCGGCTTCGTCTCCCATACGGGTACGCGCCTCGCGCCGGATCATCGCGTGAACCTCGGCCACGTCGGCCACCGTCGGGGTGCGCCCGGTGCCGATCGCCCATACGGGCTCGTAGGCGATGACGGTATCGACCGCGGTGGCGCCCTCGGGCAGCGAGCCGTGGAACTGCCCCGCAACGACCTCGATGGTCCGGCCCTGGTCACGCTCGGCCTCGGTTTCGCCGATACAGACGATGGCGATCAGCCCCGCCTTGTGGGCCGCCACGGCCTTCGCCCGCACGGCCTCGTCGGTCTCGCCATGGTCAGTGCGCCGCTCGGAATGCCCGACGATGACATAGCCACAGCCGAGGTCGGCGAGCATCGGCGCACTGACGTCGCCGGTATGGGCGCCACTCGGTGCGGCATGGCAGTCCTGGCCGCCGACGGCGACGGCGGTGCCGGCGAGCGCCCCGCTCACGTCGGAGATCAGTGTCGCAGGGGGACAGACCAGGAGGTCGCAGGACGGCGCCCCCTCGTTGGCCAACTTGGCGGCGACACCGCGGGCCAATGCCAATCCATCCTGGCGCAAACCGTTCATCTTCCAGTTTCCGGCGATAAGCGGACGTCTGGACTTCATTTCGCCTCCTCCGTTCTGACCACTGCCCCCCGAGCAACGTTTCTGGTCTCTACCACAACATATTAGCGAACGCTACCCAAGGCCACCGCGCCTGAGGACGCCAAACGGCGCTCCAACGCGTCACTTTCCGTATTGCCCGGCCACAACCCCGCACCTATTATGCCGCGTTCTCACCGTCGCGCCGGTGTCCGCCGCACCATTCTCAGCCGAAATCCAAGGTCTAATGCTCGACGCGCTCCGCAAATCAACCAAATCCTGGGTCATCAAGATCCTGTTCGCCCTGCTGATCCTCAGCTTCGCGGTCTGGGGCGTCGGCGACATGGTCCGCATCAATGTCGCAAGTTCGCCGGCCATCACCGTGGGCGACGTCGAAATTCCCGCCACACAAGTGGCGCAGGAATTCAACCGCCAGGTCCGACAGCTGCAGGCAGCGCTGGGCGGAGCCATCGACGCCGACCAGGCGCGCCAACTCGGGCTTCTGGAAAACACGATCGACGGAATGGTCGTGCGGGCGCTCTTGGATCAGGCCGCCGACGACTTGGGGCTCATGGCCAACGACGACGCGCTCCGCCGCAGCATCGCCGCCGTTCCCGCGTTTCGCAACCAGCTCGGCCAGTTCGACCCCAACACATTCCGCCAAGCCCTTGCCAGCGCCGGCTTGAGCGAGCAGGCGTTCCTGGCCATGGAGCGGCGCAATCTGGTCCGCGGGCAGATCGTCGAGGCACTGAGCGGCGGCATCTCCCCGCCGGAGGCCATGGTCGCTCCCGTTTTCGCCTACCGGCAGGAGGATCGAACAGCCGAAATCATTCGCCTCCGGGCCGAAAAGGTCACGGCGCCGCCGCCGCCCGACGAAACCGGCCTCCGCCAATACTACGAGAAGAATTCGTCTCGGTTCATGGCGCCAGAGTACCGCGGTGTGACCGTGCTGCAGATTCGGCCCAGCGACGTGGCCGGCGAGATAACGATCAACGACGAGATGGTCGCCGAAGCCTACGAGCAGCGCATCAACGAGTTCCAAGATTCCGAACGCCGGAACGTCCAACAAATTTTGTTCGCGAACGAGGAACAGGCCAAGCGGGCCGGCGAGATGCGCAAGGACGGCAAGGATTTCGCCACCATCGCCCGCACCGTCGGCAACAAGCCGCTCGAGATCATCAATCTCGGTTGGGTGGAAAAGTCGTCGCTGCTGCCCGAAATGGCGGAAGTCATCTTCGCGCTGCCGGCCAAGTCCGTGAGCGAGCCGTTCAAGAGCCCCCTTGGGTGGCACATGTTCAACCTCGTCGAGACGATGCCCGGGAAAACCCGGCCGCTGGAAGAGGTGAAAGACCAGCTCAAGCAGGATTTGGTCAATGAGAAGGCGATCGACCACCTGTACGAGCTTGCGAACAAGGTGGACGACGCGCTGGCCAGCGGGGCGAGCATGGAGGAGACGGCTCGCGACCTCAACCTGAAGGCGGCAAAAATCGAAGCCATCGATCCGCAGGGGATGACGCCACAGGGCGAGCCCGCGCCGGCCGCCCCGCAGTCGGAAACCTTCCGCTCGGTCGCGTTCTCGACCCCGCAGGGCAGCGAAAGCCCGCTTACCGAAATGGATGGCAACGCCTATTTCGTCGTCCGCGTGGACTCCGTGACTCCTCCGGCGCTGAAGCCCTTCGAAGCCGTCCGCGACGAGGTGGCGGCGACGTGGCAGGCCGAACGTCGTCAAGCGATCGCCGAGGAACAGGCCAAGGCCGCCGCGGAACGGTTGGGTCAGGGGGAACCGGCGGAGAAGGTCGCCACCAGCTTCGGGGCCGAAGTGGCGACGACCGAGCCTTTTACGCGCGAAGGGACGACGGCGCGCGACTTGCCGCCCGAGTTGATCGGAAAGTTGTTCCAGGCGACGGTCGGCCAAGCCGCCCACGCGGCCGCCGGCGCGGGCGGTGGCGCGATCGCCGCCCGCCTCGTCAGCATCGAGCCGGCCGACCCGAAGGAGGACGCGGCCGCCCTCGAGCAGTTGCGGCAACAAGTCGGCCAAGCGCTTTCGGGCGATCTCGTCGATCAGTACGTTGCGTCACTGCGCGGCAAGTACCGGGTCAGCATCAATCGGAAAATCATCGAAGACCAGTTCGCTCGATGAAATTCTCACCCGATTTCGGCGAATTTCGGGCCCGTTACGAGGTTGGCGAGCCGCAAGTCGTCTGGACCACGCTCGTCGCCGATTTGGAGACGCCGGTTTCCGCCATGTTGAAGCTGGCGGAAGGGCGACCCAACAGCTTTCTTCTCGAATCGGTCGAGGGCGGCGCGAAGCGGGGCCGATACTCGTTCATCGGCATGAAGCCCGACCTCATCTGGCGTTGCTTCGGCAACCGGGCCGAAATCAATACGCAGGCCCGGTTCGACCGCGATGCCTTCGCTCCCTGCCCGATCGGCGAACGGGAGGGCGCCCTCGCATCCCTAAGGTCGGTGGTCGAGCAGTCGAAAATCGACATTCCTGCCGCCCTGCCCCCTATGGCGGCGGGCCTCGTGGGATACATGTCGTACGACATGATCCGCTTGGTGGAGCGCCTGCCGGACCGGAACCCCGACGTCATCGGCATTCCCGACGGCCTCTTCCTGCGTCCGACGGTCCTCGCCGTGTTCGACAACATCGACGACGTGGTGACCGTCGTCACCCCTGCCCGACCGCAGGAAGGTCTCTCGGCGCGAGCCGCCTTCGACCAGGCCTGCGAGCGGCTGGCGGACGTGCTGGCCGATTTCGAGCGCAGCCTGCCGTACCGGCGTGACGCCGCCGAAGATCGCGCGGCGGCACCGGTTCCAACCTCGAACATGACCCGCGAGGCGTTTTACGCCATGGTGGGCAAGGCCAAGGACTACATCCTTGCCGGCGACATCTTCCAGGTGGTGCTGGGCCAGCGGTTCAGCATGCCGTTCCGGCTTCCGCCTTTTTCCCTCTACCGCGCGCTGCGGCGGACCAACCCAAGCCCGTTCCTCTTCTTCCTCGATTTCGGCGAATTCTCCATCGTGGGTTCCAGCCCGGAGATCCTGGTGCGGTTGCGCGACGGCAAGGTGACGATCCGTCCTCTCGCCGGCACACGCCGGCGCGGGCGCACCGACGAGGAGGACCGCGCGCTGGCCGACGACCTGTTGGCCGACCCCAAGGAGCGCGCCGAGCACCTGATGCTGCTCGACCTGGGACGCAACGACGTGGGCCGCGTCGCCAAGGTCGGCACCGTGCGCGTCACCGAGCAGATGCACATCGAATACTACTCACAGGTCATGCACATCGTCTCGAACGTCGAGGGCGAGATCGCACCCGGACATGACGCGATGGACGCGCTGCTCGCCGGCTTTCCGGCCGGCACAGTGTCGGGCGCACCGAAGGTGCGGGCGATGGAAATCATCGAGGAGTTGGAGCCCGAAAAGCGCAGCTTCTATGCCGGCTGCATCGGCTATTTCGCCGCCAACGGCACGTTGGACACCTGCATCGCCCTGCGAACCGCCCTGGTGAAGAATGGCGTCATGTACGCCCAGGCTGGCGCCGGCATCGTCTCCGACAGCGATCCAGAGGCCGAGTACCAGGAAAGCCTCAACAAGGTTCGGGCGCTGATCCGGGCCGCCGAGGAGGCGGTCCGCTTCTCGGCCCGCCACGGCTGACAGGCCCGGTCACGCCGCGCCCGCAAACGTGAACCCGGCGTCGTCGACGGCTTTCGCGACGATCGTCTCGTCGGCAGAACCATCCACGGTGACGCGGCCCGCGGCGACGTCGACCGTCACCTTGGCTCCCGGAACCGCCGCCTTGATGGCGGATTCGACCGAACGCGCGCAACCGCCACAGGTCATTCCGGTAACCCGATATGTCTTGCTCATTGTTGGCCTCCTTCGCTTCGTCGCCAGTCTCCGCCTTCCCGCCGCTGGAAGGTCAAGCGCAAAACCTAGCCCGCAGGCAGCCGCCGACGCACGATGGCGCTGACAGGCACCAACGCAAGTCCCCGGTCATGCATCGTCGGCAGCCACTCCGACAAGGCCTCGATGGTGGTATCGTGAGGATGGCCGATCGCAATGGCATAGCCCCGTTTTCGGGCGATCGTCTCCAACTTCACGAGTTGCTTTCGGACTAGGGCGACATCCAGGTCGTTATCGAGGAAAACGTCGCGCTCCGCATGCGGAACGCCGTAGGCCTTCGCGAGTTCGGGCCCCACGGAGTCGGGCGTGGTCAGGGAATCCAGGTACAACAGCCCGCGCCTTCGCAGTTCCTCCATCACCACGCGCATCCCCTCGCGATGGCTGGTGAAGCGGCTTCCCATATGATTGTTGATGCCGACGAACGCATCGAACCGATCCAGCCCACGCGCCAGGTTGGCACGCTGCTCCTCGGCCGATTGATCCACCATCAGCACGTTCGGGCCGGGATCCTTGTAAGCACCAAGCGGCTGCATCGGCACATGGACCATCAGCTCGTGCCCCCCCGCGCGCGCGGCGGCCGTCTGGCGCGGCAGGTCGTCGGCATAGGCGAGGAACGACGTCGTCAGCGGCCCGGGCAGGTCGATCACCCTGCGGGTGCGCCGCCGGTCCACACCCATATCGTCGATGACGATGGCGATCATTGGAAGGTCAGGGATGGCCGCGATTGCGGCGTTCTTCTGCCAGTCCGGCACCGCCCCACCCGGCTGCGGAGGCGCGTGCGGCGCCGGGACGGCGGCGTCCGCGGCCGCCGGCATGCTCTCCCCCGTCGGAAGAACCGGCAGAGGTCTCTCCAGATCGGGCATGATCACCCGCGAGTGGTCGGGCGGAGTGACGACCGGCTCGGCCACTTGGGGGACCTCGTACACCGGTGGCGGTTCGTGGATGACGACAAGGGGCTGCTGTCGGTCGGGAACCCGGTCGCCCAGTTCCCACCCGACGACGAGGCCTATGCTGATTGCGGCGACCGACGCGACTGCAAGTGCGCCCCGCCAGCCCGCTTTTCGCCACAACCGCTTCCAGGGCACGCCGATCACCAAAAGAACTCCACCGCCGCGACCGAACATGAAAGGGACCGTCGGGCAAGTCAACCTTGCCCCGTCATCCTATCGGCAGCCAGCCAATTCCTCGATGATCGGGCAATCCGGGCGGTCGTCGCCGTGGCACCGATGGGTCAGTTCCAGCAGCGTCGCCCGAATCGACTCGAGTTCCCTGATTTTTCTCTCGATCTCGGCAACGTGCTCGAGCGCCACCCGCTTCACGTCGGCGCTGGCACGGTCGCGGTCGCGCCACAGCGCGAGAAGGTCGCCGACGTCGTTGACCGAGAACCCCAGGCTGCGGGCGCGTTGCACGAAGCGCAGGGTGGCGACGTCCTTTTCGCCGTAGCTGCGGTAGCCGGCCCGCGTGCGGCCCGCCTCGGGAATCAGCCCGATGCTTTCGTAGTAGCGGATGGTCTTGGCCGGAACGCCGGAGCGCTCGGCCGCCATGCCGATGTTCATGCCCCGCCCCTCCACCGACGCAGCAGCAAGGAATTGGACACCACGCTGACGCTGGACATCGCCATTGCGCCGCCGGCGACGACCGGGCTCAGCATGCCCGCCGCCGCCAGGGGCAGCGCCACCAGGTTGTAGACGAAAGCCCAGAACAGGTTCTGGCGGATCTTCGCGTAGGTGGCTCGCGAAATGCCCAAAGCATCGGGCAACAAACCCGGATCCCCGCGCATCAGCGTGATCCCCGCGGCGTGCATCGCGATGTCGGTCCCGGTGCCCATGGCAACGCCGACATCGGCGGCGGCCAAGGCCGGCGCGTCGTTGACGCCGTCTCCGACCATGGCAACCACCCTGCCCTCGCCCTTCAGACGCCCGATCTCGGCCGCCTTGTCCTCGGGCAATACCTCGGCGACGACGCGGTCGACGCCGACCTTGGCCGCCACCGCGTCGGCGGCGCGCTGGCCGTCGCCCGTCAGCATGACCGTCTCGACCCCCAGGCGGCGCAATTCCACCACCGCTTGCGCCGCCGACTCCTTCACTCGGTCCGCGACCGCAATCAGTCCGATTGGCCGCCCGTCTTCGGCCACCCACATCAGCGTGCTGCCGCCCGCCTCGTAAACCTCGGCCGCCTCTGCCAAGGGGTCGAGGTCGACGCCGGATTCGCTCATAAAGCGCCGGCTTCCGACATGCAATGCGCGCCCCTCCACCCGCGCCACCAGCCCGCGACCGGCAACGCCACGGAACTCCTCCACCGGACGAGTCTCAATGCCCCGTTCCGCCGCCGCGGCGAGAATCGCCCGCGCCAGCGGATGCTCGCTGCCCTGTTGCGCCGAGGCGGTCAGGCGCAGCAACCCTGCATCGTCGCCGTCGACGGCGACGATGCCGCAAACCGCGGGATGCCCCTCGGTAAGAGTGCCGGTCTTATCGAACACGACCGTGGTGGCATGGTGCGCCCGTTCCAGGGCCTCGGCATCCTTGATGAGGATGCCGCGCCGCGCCGCCACGCCCGTTCCGACCATGATGGCGGTCGGCGTGGCCAGCCCGAGCGCGCAAGGGCAGGCAATCACCAGTACCGAAACGGCGGCCACGAAACCGCCGCCCGCGTCGCCCAGCGCCAGCCACCAGACGCCGAACGTCACCGCGGCGATGGCGACCACCGCAGGCACGAACACCGACGAGATGCGGTCGACCAGCCGCTGAACCGGCGCCTTGCTGGCCTGGGCACCCTCGACCATCCGGATGATCCGCGAGATGGTGGAATTGGCCCCCACCCCGGTGGCCTCGACCCGGAGCATTCCATCTCCGTTGATCGCCCCCGCCGTCACGGTGTCGCCCCGTTCCTTCGGCACCGGAAGGCTTTCGCCGGTGATCAGGGATTCGTCCATCTGGCTCATTCCGTCGACGACCGTTCCGTCGACCGGCACCCGTTCACCCGGCCTGATCACCACGACCTCGCCGAGCCCGACCGCGTCGGCGGACACCTCGACCAACCGCCCCTCGCGCTCGACCCGGGCGGTGTCCGGCCGCAGCTTCATCAGGGCGCGAATTGCGGCCGCGGCACTTCCCTTGGCCCTTGCCTCCAACCACTTGCCGAGCAGCACCAGGGTGATGACCACCGCCGCCGCCTCGAAATAAAGGTGCCCGGCGGCGGTGCCCGACAGCACCAGCCATGCGCTCAGGCCGTAGGCCGCCGACGTGCCCAGCGCGACCAGAAGGTCCATGTTCCCGGACCCGCCGCGCAGCGACTTCCAGGCGCCCACGTAGAAGCGCGCCCCGATCCAGAACTGAACGGGGGTCGCCAACGCCATCTGCCACGCGGGCGGCAGCATGAACGCATGAATCCCCGCCAGCTCGAACACCATCTGGGCAACGAGCGGAAGGGTGAGCAACGCGGCAACGGCCAATTTCGCCAGCTCACGCCGGCTGGCGCGCGCCCTCTCCTCCTCGGCCCGCTCGGCGCGTTCGAGCGAGTCGGCCACGACGCGCGCGCCGTAACCGGCGCGCTCGACCGCGGCGACGAGGGCGGCGGTGCTGACCGCCCCCTCGAGCGCCTCGACGCTGGCCCGCTCGGTGGCGAGGTTGACCGCCGCGTTCTTCACGCCGGGCAATTTGGCCAACACCTTCTCGATCCGGGTCGAACAGGACGCGCAGGTCATCCCTGTTATGGCCAGGGTCACGGTTTCCGTGGGGACGGAAAAGCCGGCCTTGCCGATGGCTTCGGCCACGGCCTCGGGCGAGGTCAGGGCCGGATCGTACCGCACGCTGGCGCGCTCGGCGGCGAGGCTGACCGAGGCGTCGCTGACGCCGGGAACCTTGGCCAGCACCTTCTCGAGGCGCGTGGAGCAAGAGGCACAGGTCATCCCCCGCACCGGCAAGGCGAGGTCGGAGGTTGTATGGGTGGGTGAATCCTTTGGCATGACAAGACTATGAGGGTTCCAGTCACTGGAAGGTCAAGGGCATTCTCGCATTTGCGCGAACCGCGCGAATGCCTTGACCGCCGCCGTCCCACGGCGGCATTCTGCCGGCCACACTCCTCAGAGCGACCGACCGATGCTCCTGCTCATCGACAACTATGACAGCTTCACCTACAACCTTTGGCATTACCTGGGTGAGCTGGGCGCCGACGTGGTGGTGCGGCGGAACGATGCGCTGACGCCGGCCGAAGCGTTGGCGATGGCGCCGGAGGGCATCGTGCTTTCGCCGGGCCCGTGCGATCCCGACCGCGCCGGCATCTGCCTCGATTTGATCGCCCGCGCGGCGGGCCAAGTGCCCATCCTCGGCGTATGTCTTGGTCACCAGGCCATCGGCCAGGCGTTCGGCGGGCGTGTCACAAGGGCGCCGCAGCCGATGCATGGCAAGGTCAGCGACATCCGCCACATCGGGACCGGGGTGTTCGCGGGCCTGCCCAGCCCGTTTCGCGCCACCCGCTACCATTCGCTGATCGTGGACCGTGCCAGTCTGCCGGCCTGCCTGGAGATCACGGCGGAAACCGACGACGGACTCATCATGGGGCTTGCCCACCGCACCCTCCCCGTCCATGGCGTGCAATTCCACCCCGAAAGCATCGCCTCGGAGCACGGCCACCGGATGCTCGCCAATTTTCTCGATCTGACCCGCCGCCGCACGGGAAACGCCGCCTGATGACCACTGCAAGCGTCATGAAGTCCTTGATCGCCCGCGTCGCGGCGGGCGAGCGCCTGAGCGAAGCCGATGCCGAGGCGGCGTTCGAGATCATCATGTCGGGAGACGCCACCCCCGCGCAGATCGGCGGTTTCCTCGTCGGGCTGCGGGTGCGGGGCGAGACGGTCGAGGAGATCACCGGTGCGGCCCGCATCATGCGGGCCAAAGCGGCGCACATCGAGGCGCCGCCGGGCGCCATCGACACCTGCGGCACCGGCGGCGACGCCGCCGGCACCTTCAACATCTCGACGGCCGCCGCCCTGGTGGTCGCCGCCTGCGGCGTGCCGGTGGCCAAGCACGGCAACCGCGCCCTGTCGTCAAAGTCCGGCTCGGCCGACGTTCTCGCCGCCCTCGGCGTCAAGGTCGACTGCGAAATGGAGCTGGTGCGCGAGGCGCTGTGGGAAAACAACATCGGC
Organism: Rhodospirillales bacterium; assembly: GCA_019455065.1. Taxonomy (GTDB): domain Bacteria; phylum Pseudomonadota; class Alphaproteobacteria; order Rhodospirillales; family Magnetospirillaceae; genus JACFNC01. The sequence goes on along the minus strand of JACFNC010000001.1, from coordinate 178,060 downwards.
TTCCTGATGGCGCCGCGCCACCACAGCGCCATGCGCCATGTCGCCGGTCCACGGGTCGAGCTGGCGACGCGCACGATCTTCAACCTCCTCGGCCCCCTGGCCAACCCGGCCGGCACGACCCGGCAGCTCGTGGGCGTGTTCTCGGGCGACTGGCTGCGGCCGATGGCCGAGGTTCTCGGCCGCCTGGGGAGCGAGCGGGCGTGGGTCGTGCATGGGTCCGACGGATTGGACGAGTTGACGATCACCGGCCCCTCGCAGGTGGCCGAATGGCACCAGGGCCAAGTCCGCACCTTCACGGTCACCCCCGAGGACTTCGGCCTCGCGCGGGCCGACCCGGCCGCCCTCAAGGGAGGCGAAGCGGCCGCCAACGCCACGGCGCTGCGCCGCGTGCTCGAGGGCGCGACCGGCGCCTACCGTGACATCGTCCTGCTCAATGCCGCGGGCGCCCTGGTGGTCGCCGGCAAGGCCGAATCGCTGCCCGAGGGCATGGTCCTGGCGGCGCGCGCCATCGACGGCGGCGCCGCACGCGACACCCTCGACCGCCTCGTCGCCATCACCAACCGCGGCGACGCCGAATGACCGACGTCCTGCGCCGCATCTGCGACACCAAGCGCGCCGAGGTCGCGGCCCGGAAGGCTCGCCGGCCGCTCGCCGAGGTCGTAGCCGCGGCCCGCGACCAGGATCCGCCCCGCGGCTTCGCCGCAGCCCTGTCGCGCCGCGTCGCCGCCGGAGCATACGGTCTGATCGCGGAAATCAAGAAGGCCTCGCCTTCGGCCGGCCTCATCCGCCCCGACTTCCTCCCCGCCGCACTCGCCCGCGCCTACCGCGAGGGCGGAGCCGCCTGCTTGTCGGTACTGACCGACGAACCCTATTTCCAGGGAAGCGACGCCTATCTGGAGGAGGTTCGGGCGGCGGTGGATTTACCCTTGTTGCGCAAGGACTTCTTCGTCGACGTGTATCAGGCGCATGAAGCACGGGCCCTTGGCGCAGACTGCATTCTGGTCATCATGGCCGCCCTCGACGACGACACCGCCTCGGCAATCGAACGGACAGCTTTCGACCTCGGCATGGACGTGCTCGTCGAAGTGCATGACGAGGCGGAACTCGAGCGCGCCCTCCGGCTGAACTCGCCGCTGATCGGCGTAAACAATCGCAATCTCAAGACGATGCGCACCGACGTCGCGACCACCGAGCGGCTGGCCGCATTGCTGCCGTCGGATCGGCAGTTGGTCGCGGAGAGCGGCCTGCGCACGGCCGCCGATCTCGCCCGGCTGGCCGCCGTCGGCGCGCGGCGTTTCCTGATCGGCGAATCCTTGATGCGCGAGGCCGACGTGTCGGCCGCGACGCGGGCGCTGCTTGCCGATCCCCTTCCACTGGCGGGCTAGACATGGCCGAGTTCACCCATTTCGACGCACAGGGCAACGCCGTCATGGTCGACGTCTCTGAAAAGGACGTGACCGAGCGCGTGGCCACGGCGCGCGGCAGCGTGCTGATGCAGCCGGAAACCATGGCCCTGATCCGCGCCGGCGGCGTCAAGAAGGGCGACGTCCTTTCGGTGGCACAGCTGGCGGGCATCATGGGCGCCAAGCGCACCCCCGACCTCATCCCCCTGTGCCATCCGCTGCCGCTCACGTCGGTCACGGTGGAACTTCACTGCGACCCGGACCGCAACGCCGTCGACATTACGGCGACCTGCAAGCTGAAGGGCCGCACCGGGGTCGAGATGGAGGCGCTGACCGCGGTCAGCGTCGCCGCGCTGACCGTCTACGACATGTGCAAGGCGGCAGACCGCTCGATGCGCATTACGGACATTCGCCTTGTCCGCAAGTCAGGCGGGAATTCCGGCACTTACGAGGCGTCCTGATGATTTCAGTTGAGGAAGCGAGGCAACGAGTCCTGGCCGGCATCGGGCCGGTTCCCGACGAACAGATCGGTATCGCCCAGGCCGTCGGCCGGGTGCTGGCGCAAGACGTCAGGGCCCGGGTCAGCCATCCTCCCGTGGCCGTGTCCTCGATGGACGGTTATGCCGTGCGGGCCACCGACGTCGCCACCGTGCCCGCCGAGCTGGCGTTGATCGGGGAATCGGCGGCCGGGCGCGCCTTCCCCGGCTCGCTGAACCCCGGACAAGCCGTCCGCATCTTCACCGGCGCCCCCATGCCGTATGGTGCCGACGCGGTGGTGATGCAGGAGAACACCCGCAAGGGCGAAGGAACGGTCACGATCCTGGAGAGCGTGCGCGCCGGCCATTTCGTTCGTCCGGCGGGCCTGGACTTCGCCGTCGGCGACGCACCGCTGAAGGCCGGCCGGCGCCTTGGGGCGCGCGACGTGGGGCTGATCGCCGCCATGAACGTGCCCTGGATCATGGTGAAGCGCCCGCCGCGCGTGGCCATCCTGTCGACGGGCGACGAACTCGTGATGCCGGGCGAGCCGATCGGGCCCAGCCAGATCATCGGCTCCAACGGACTGGCCTTGGCCGCCTTCGTCACCGCCATGGGCGGCGAGGCCACGATCCTGGGTACCGCCCTCGACAGCGAGGAGTCGCTGCGCGCGATGACGGCGGGGGCGCGCGGCGCCGACCTGCTGGTGACCAGCGGCGGCGCCTCGGTCGGCGACTACGACCTCGTGCAGAGCGCGCTCGACGACATCGGGCTGCGGGTGGACTTCTACAAGGTGGCGATGCGCCCCGGAAAGCCGTTGATGTTCGGGAGCATCGGCGAGGTGCCGGTTCTCGGCGTTCCCGGCAACCCGGTATCGGCGCTGGTCTGCGCCTACATGTTCCTGGGGCCGGCACTGCGCAAGATGGTGGGCTTGCCGGCCGAGGTCGGTACCGTTCCGGCGATACTCGGCCGCGACCTGGGCGCCAACGACCGGCGCCAGGATCATCTGCGCGCCACGCTTTCACACCGCGCCGACGGCGCCCTGGTCGCCACCCCGTTCGACCGCCAGGACAGCGCCATGATGGCCGGTCTCGCCCTTGCCGACTGCCTGGTCGTGCGCGCCGCATTCGCCCCCGCCGCCCGGGCGGGCGAGCCAGTCGACGTGATCCCCCTCTCGGAAGGCCGATAGGTGCACCGAAGCCGCGGCGCGCGACGCCAAGGGACTTGACGCGACAGCGGAACCAAACTAGAACAAAACGGTGGCGTTTTGTTTTTGTTCCGCCATGGGCAATGCGCGGGGGACCGGCGAATGCTGACGCGAAAGCAATACGAGCTCCTGTTGTTCATCGACAAGCGCCTTAGGGCGTCGGGCGTCTCGCCCTCCTTCGACGAAATGAAGGAGGCTTTGGCGTTGAAGTCGAAGTCGGGGATTCACCGTCTCATCACGGGGCTCGAGGAGCGCGGCTTCATCCGCCGCCTGCCCCATCGCGCCCGCGCCCTCGAAGTCGTGCGTCTGCCCGAAAACCTGCCCGCCGAAGAGGCGGCTCCGCCGCCCCCGAAATTCGCCCCCACCGTCATCCAGGGCAACTTCAAGACCCTGCCCGGAACTCCCGTGGGCGGCGAGGCGGTGTCCATGCAGCTTCCGCTCTACGGCAAGATCGCCGCCGGCACGCCCATCGAGGCGTTGCGTGACAATTCCGCCGCCATCGACGTTCCGGGGAGCATGCTGGGTGCGGGCGAACATTACGCCCTCGAGGTCGAAGGCGATTCGATGCTCGACGCCGGCATTTTCGACGGCGACACCGTCATCATCCGCCGCTGCGAGACGGCCGAGAACGGCAGCATCGTCGTCGCCCTCGTCGACGGCGGCGAAGTCACCCTCAAGCGCCTGCGGCGCAAGGGTGCGTCGATCGCCCTCGAACCGGCCAACCAGAAATACGAGACGCGCATTTTCGGCCCGGACCGGGTCCAGGTGCAGGGCCGGCTGGTCGGCCTCCTGCGCAAGTATTAGGAACCCTGCCTCCCTATCAAGCCAAGTGCGGCTATTCCGGGCGCGCCGGCGACCAGGGGCGCCGCCCCTGCCACTGCGCAACCGTCTGCACCTCCGGACCTTCCGGACGCAGCCAGACGGCATGCGCGCCATGGCGCCAGAGATCGAAACGATCGATCACGACCCGCGGTCCCTGGCAGCGCCGCCGCACGGGGACGGCGCTGACGACGACGGTGGCGGCGGCGCAATCCTCGCCCAGCGCCCCAGGGTCGCGAACCAGCGCCGCCGTCTGCCCGCCAATCCCGTAGATGCAGCCGAGGGAGTCGCACCGCAGCCGCCCGTCCTCGGTCGCCCCCTCGGCCGATGGTTGGACGGGCGGCAGGCCCGAACCGGCGTAACGCCCCCACGCATCCTTCTGGAAGCGGTCGCCGCGCCCCACCGCGAGCAGCAACCGGCCGTCGGCCGCACGCACCGCCATGAGGTCTCCTTCGCCATCGGCCAGGATGTCGGGCGGCTCAACGCTGCCGATGCTGAGGAGGCCGAAGATCATGCCCGCCACCCCCCACCACCGCCACGCCCCACGCCACAGGCACAGCCACAACCCGCCGAATGTGAACACGATCAGGCCGGCAAGCGGCATCGGGGGCACGGCGATCGCCGCGCCCGGCCAGCCGGCAACCATGGCCGCCACTTCGTTGATCGCAGCCACGCCAAGGCCCATCGCCGTCAGCGGCCATGCGTCGAGCCCGAAGGGCATTGCCAGCAGGGCGGTCAGGGCGCTCGGCATGACCCAGAACCCGGTGATCGGAACCGCCAGGAGATTGGCGACCAAGCCGTAGGTGGCGGCGCGATTGAAATGGTAGAGGCCGAAGACTGCGGTGGCCGAACCCGCGATCAGCGTGGTCAGCGCCACGCCGGCGGCATAGAGGGCGATCCGTCGCAACCAGGCGCGTTCGTCACCCCTGGGCACGACGAGTGCGGCCCCCAGCCCCTCGTAGGCCGCCACCAGGGCGACAACCGCGGCGAAGGACATCTGGAAGCTGGCCCCCAGCAGGGCCTGCGGCTGCCACAGCAGCACCGCGAAGGCCGACCAGGCCACCAGCCGCAGCGAGATCGGGTTGCGGTCCACCATCACCGCCAGAAGCACGACCGCTGCCATCAGGAAAGCGCGCTGGGTCGGCACGGGCGCACCGGCCAACAGCAGGTAGAAAGCCCCCGCCGCCAGAGCCCCGGCGGCCGCCCATTTCTTGATGGGACGGCGGAGCGCCAGCGGCTCCACGAGGGCCAACCCCGCCCGCAGGACGAAGAAAGCGAAGCCCACCACCAGGCTCATGTGCAAGCCCGATATCGACAGCAGGTGCGCAAGCCCGGAATCGCGATAGGCGTTCAGGAGGCCTTCCGGAATTGCGCCCCGCTCGCCCGTCGTCAGGGCGGCGGCCACCGCCCCGGCCGGCCCGGGTATCGCCGCCGTCATGCGCAAGGTCACCGTGCGCCTGAGGTCGGCGATGGCCACGCCCAAGCGACCCGGCCATGAAAGGTCTTCAACCACCGCGACGGTCTCGACCCGCCCGACCGCGTACCCGACGCCTCCTAGGGATTCGAACCACGCTTGGCGGGCGAAGTCGAAACCGCCCGGGAGTGCCGGCTGCTGCGGCGGCATGAGCATGGCCCGCACCCGGATGCGGTCGCCGGGCCAGACCTCGGCCGAGGCCCCGAGGCGAAGGCGCACCCGGCGCGGCGGGGGGCCTTCAATCCGATCGACCGCGACGTCTTCGAGCACCACCCGCTGCCCGCCCACCCGGCTCTCGACCGAGATCACCCGGCCACTGACCATGGCCGCTCCGGTCTCCTTGCCGATAACGGGCGCCGCCGCCATCGCTGACGCCAACTGGGCCGCCGAGAAGCCGGCCGCCATGGTGCCGCCCGCCAGGGCGATCACCAGGCCCACCGGCCTGTTGCGCCACGCAAGGCCACAGGTTGCGCACAGCGCGAACCCGGCGAGACCCGACCATCCCCAGGGCTCGAATGGCAGCGCGAAGTAGGCGCCGATGCCGCAGCCCAGCAGCACGGGCAGCCACAAAGGCCACCGGTCACGCTCCGCCAGCAGCGGGTTCCGCACCGCATCAAACGCCTCTTCCGGGCGGAACCGAGGACGCTTGGCGAACGGCCGGAGCAGTTGAATAAAGCGGCCTATGATCGCTCGATTACCCATGCTGCATGTGCGTGAAGAATGTGCTACACAGTGCCGCGGACGAAATCTTGCGCCACGCGAGGCTGTACGACGGCCAATGCCAGTAATTACCCGATTTGCCCCCTCACCGACAGGATTCCTGCACATTGGCGGTGCCCGTACGGCACTTTTCAACTGGCTTTTCGCCAAGCATCACGAAGGCAGATTCCTTCTTCGCATCGAAGACACCGACCGTGCCCGGTCCACCCAGGAGGCCATCGCCGCCATCTTCGACGGCCTGCGCTGGCTCGGACTGGACTGGGACGGAGAGGCGGTGATGCAGTCGTCGCGGGCCGAACGCCACGCCGAGGTGGCCAAGGAGTTGCTGCGCCGCGGCCTCGCCTACCGCTGTTATGCCACGCCCGGGGAATTGACGGCGATGCGCGAGGAACAGAGGGCCGCGGGCCGCCCCATGCGCTATGACGGGCGCTGGCGGGACAGACCGGCTTCGGAGGCACCGGCCGACCGCGCGCCGGTGATACGCCTGAAGGCGCCGACGGCCGGCGAGACGCTCATTCGCGATCACGTGCAGGGCGAAGTCCGGATCGCCAACGAGCAGCTCGACGACATGGTGCTACTGCGGGCCGACGGCACCCCCACCTACATGCTGTCGGTGGTCGTCGACGATCATGACATGGGAATCACCCATGTGATCCGCGGCGACGATCATCTCACCAATGCCTTCCGCCAGATGCAGATTTACAAGTTGATGGAGTGGACTGCCCCGGAATTCGCCCATATTCCGCTGATCCACGGCCCGGACGGAGCAAAGCTGTCGAAGCGGCATGGTGCCTTGGGCGTGGAGGCCTATCGCGACATGGGCTACCTGCCCGAGGCGATGCGCAACTACCTTCTGCGGCTGGGCTGGAGCCATGGCGACGAAGAGATCATCGACACCGATCAGGCCGTCGCCTGGTTCGACCTCGACGCCGTAGGACGGTCCGCCGCCCGTTTCGACTTCGCCAAACTGACCAACCTCAATGGCCACTATCTGCGGCGAGCGGACGACCAAAGGCTCGCCGACCTCGTGGCGCCGCGCCTCGAAGGCGCCATCGGACGGGCGCTTATTGAAGAGGAGCGCCGACGTTTGATCGCGGGGATGGGCGGTCTTAAGGAACGCGCCAAGACGCTGCTCGAGCTTGTCGAGGGAGCCGCCATTTACGTCGGTCACGGGCCGGCCCGTCTCGACGAGAAGGCCGCGATGCTGCTCACCGACGAGGCGCGCGGTTACCTCGCCGAGATCGCCGAACGTCTTGCCGCGATCGCCGACTGGCGCAAGGAGCACCTCGAGGAACTGACCCGACGATACAGCGAAGAAAGGGGGATCAAGCTGGGCAAGATCGCCCAGCCGCTGCGGGCGGCCGTGACCGGCATGTCGGTTTCCCCGCCGATCTTCGAAGTAATGGAAGTACTGGGCCGAAGCGAGACTTTGGTTCGGATCAACGACAAGACAGGGAATGGGGCTCATGACGAAAAAAATTGAAGACACGCAGACCCGGGCGAAAATCACCCTTACCGACAGCCGGGGCGATCGGCGCTACGAGTTTCCGATCCTCGAGGGCACGGTCGGTCCGGACGTCATCGACATCCGCTCGCTTTACGCCGATACGGGCCTCTTCACCTACGATCCCGGCTACACCTCCACTGGAAGCTGCGAATCGAAAATCACGTTCATCGACGGCGACCAGGGAACCCTCCTGCATCGCGGCTATCGCATCGAAGATCTGGCGGAACACTGCGACTATCTCGAGGTCGTCTATCTGCTGCTCAAGGGCGAGCTTCCCAACCCCGCGCAGAAGCTGAAGTTCGAGCAGGACATCACCCGTCACACCATGCTGCACGAGCAGATCAACTATTTCTATCGCGGTTTCCGTCGCGACGCCCACCCGATGGCGGTCATGTGCGGCGTGGTCGGGGCGATGTCGGCTTTCTACCATGACAGCCTGGACATCTCTGACCCCCGCCAACGCATGGTGGCGAGCTACCGCCTGGTCGCGAAAATGCCGACCATCGCGGCTTGGGCCTACAAGTACTCGATGGGCCAGCCCTTCGTGTACCCCAGGAACAATCTGAGCTATGCCGAGAACTTCCTGCACATGATGTTCGCGGTGCCGTGCGAGGAGTTCGAGGCGAATCCGGTCCTCGCCCGCGCCATGGACCGCATTCTCATCCTCCATGCCGACCACGAGCAGAACGCCTCGACCTCGACGGTGCGGCTTGCCGGCTCGTCGGGAGCCAACCCCTTCGCCTGCATCTCGGCGGGCATCGCCTCTCTCTGGGGGCCCGCCCATGGCGGCGCGAACGAGGCGGTGCTCAACATGTTGCAGGAAATCGGCAGCAAGGAGCGCATTCCCGAGTTCATCGCCCGCGCCAAGGATAAAAACGATCCCTTCCGCCTGATGGGCTTCGGGCACCGCGTCTACAAGAACTACGATCCGCGCGCCAAGGTGATGCAGCGCACCTGCCACGAGGTGCTCGACGAGCTTGGCCTGCGCAACGAGCCCCTTCTCGAACTCGCGATGGAACTCGAGCGCATCGCCCTTCAGGATGAATATTTCGTCGAGAAGAAGTTGTATCCCAATGTCGACTTCTATTCTGGTATCATCTTCCGCGCCATGGGCATCCCCGTGAGCATGTTCACCGTCCTGTTCGCGGTCGCGCGGACGGTGGGCTGGATCGCGCAGTGGAACGAGATGATCGAAGACCCGCACCAGAAGATCGGGCGTCCGCGCCAGCTCTACACCGGCTATCCACAGCGGGCGTTCGTCCCGCTGAGCCAGCGTGGCTAGGCGCAGCGCGCATCAAAGAACCGAGGAGGAGCGGCGGCTGCCGGGTGCGGCCCCGCTTCCCAGAACCCGGCTCGTTGCCGCGAACGACAACGTCCCGCCCCTGTCCTTCACCTTGCGGCGCGTCATCCCGTGGCTGCTGCTGGCGGCCCTTACCGCCTCGCTCGGCTGGCATCTGCTGCCGTGACCGGCACGGCGCGGGGGCGCCCAAGGCACTCCCGCCCTACTTTTTCTCGATAAACTCGATCTTGTAGCCGTCGGGGTCTTCGATGAAGGCGATGACCGTGCCGCCATGCGCCATGGGCCCCGGCGGACGGGTGATCTTCACTCCTTCGGCAGCCAGCGTCTCGCAGGCCGCGTAGATGTCCGGCACGCCGATCGCGAGGTGGCCAAAGCCGGTACCGATCTCGTAGGATTCCTCGCGCCCCCAGTTGTGGGTGAGTTCGAGCACCGTATGACCCGCCTCGTCGCCATAGCCGACGAAAGCGAGCGTGAACTTGCCGCCGGGGTAATCGGTCCTGCGCAGCAGCTTCATGCCCAGCAACCGGGTGTAAAAATCCAACGACTTATCCAGGTCTTGAACCCGGATCATGGTGTGCAGAAAGCGGAAGTCCTTGGTCATGGCTTGGCATTCTCCATTCTGCCGATCGCGATGGCATCGAGCACGGCGCGGGCCGCGCGGCGGCTAGGCGACGGTCCGCCGTACCCCAACCGCGCCAGACCTTCGCGCAGGCCTTCTTTCTGCGCCCGCCGGGCCCCGGCATCCTCCAGCAGAGTCGCCACGTCGGCCGCCAATTTTTCCGGCCGGCAGTCGTCCTGCAAGAGTTCGGGCACCACCGGGCGATCGAGAAGCAGATTGATAAGGTTCACGTACTTCACCGAAATCAGGCGCCGGCCGATCGCGGCGGTCAGGGGCGCGACCCTGTAGGTAATGACGGACGGCACTTCGGCCAAGGCGAGTTCGAGCGCGACGGTTCCCGAGGCGGCCAGCGCAACGTCCGCGGCGGCGAAGGCGTCGTACTTTTCCGCCCGCCCCTCGATGACCAGGGCGGGTAGCGGCCAGGAGGAGGCCGCCGCGGCCACCTCCCCAGCCACCGTCCCGGTCGTCGGAACGACCGCGCGCAAAGTCGGAAAACGCTCCTTGAGAAGCGTCAAGGCGCCTTCGAATACCGGCAGGAGCCGGGACGTCTCACTCAGCCTGCTTCCGGGAAGGACGCACAGCAGCGGCGCCTCGCCGGGAATGCCATGCCGCCGCCGGAATGCCGCGCCATCCCCTCGATCGGCGCCGCTCTCGATGACCGGGTGGCCGACGTGGACGGCGCGCAACCCAACGGCCTCGAAATAGGGCGGCTCGTTGGGCAGCAGGGTCAGCAGCAGGTCGAGCCGGTCCGCAAGGTGCCGGGCCCGTCCCGGCCCCCATGCCCATACCATCGGAGCCACGTAATGGATTCGCGGTATCGTCGAGCCGCGGCGCTTCAAGGCCTTGGCCACCCGCCCGGTGAACCCCCAGGAGTCGATTGTCACCACCGCCGCCGGCCGCCGCCCTTCGATGTCGGCGACGGTCTGTCGGATGCGGCGGAGCAGATTGGGCACGCGCGGCAGCACCTCCGCCAAGCCCATGACGGCCAGTTCGGCCAGCGGAAACAGGCTTCGCAGCCCCTCGTCGCCCATGCTCTCGCCGCCGACTCCGGCGAACTCGACGGCCCCGCCGGTTTCCTCCCGCAGCGCCGCCATGAGCCGGCCGCCGAGTTGATCGCCGGACGGTTCCCCGGCGATGATGTAGATGAGAGGCGTCACGTCTCGTCCGACACGCCGACAACGAACAGGCCGAGAGCGTCGGCCTCGGCCACCACCGCCTCACCCTCGACCATCAGGCTGCTTCCCGCCGTCACCGCGATTCCGCGCAGTCCAGCCGCCGCCGCCTGCCGCACGGTCTCGACCCCGATGGTGGGCAAATCGACGCGCCGCTCCTGCCCCGGCTTGGCGGTCTTCACCAGAACCCCGCCCACACCGGCCCGGCGCAACCCGGCGCACCTTTGCAGAAGGGCGTCGGTTCCCTCCACCGCTTCGACTCCGAGCACGATCCCCTGCTGGACCACCACCGCTTGGCCGACGTCTAGGGCGCCGAGCCCTCGCGCCACGGCGACGCCGCGGCGGATATCGCTCCAGGCCTGCTCGTCGAGCTGGTGACGCCCGTAGACACCCTCGACGGCGAGCAGGTCGTTCAGCACCGACTGCACTCCCACGACGCGGAAACCTTCCTCTTCGAATTCGCGGATCACGGCACGCAGCAAACCATCGTCGCCCAGGGCGCTCCAGCCGAGGCGGGCAAAGAAGCGGGCCGTCCGCCAGTCGGGGCGCAGATCCTTGAGCGTCGGGCGGCGGATGCGCCCGGCCATCACCACCTCGTCGACACCGGCCTGGCGCAACAGGCGGAACCCCTCGGCCGCCTCGCCCAACCGGATCCAGGCATGCGGAACGCCATCCAGCGATCCGGGTTCCGCGTTGCCCTCGATGGCGAGAACAAAGACGTCCCGCCCACTGGCGCGGCAGGCGCCCACCAGACGGGCCGGCAACTCGCCGCCGCCCGCCACGATGCCCAGCTTAGGCGCCATTCTCCGGCTTGGGCTGGCAGAGGGCGCGCGAGGAATCGGCGCGGATGAAGGCAACCACCGCCATGACCGCCGGGCTCGCCCTGAACTGCTCGGCCACCTGTTCGAGCCGCTCCGCAAGGGTTCCCACCCGTTCCTCGAACAACATGCGGTAGGCGTTCCGGACGGCGTGGATTTCTTCGCGCGAGAACCCCCTGCGCTTCATCCCGACGATGTTGAGGCCCGACAGATGGGCGCGATTCCCGGTCACCGACCCGAAGGGGATGATGTCGCTCTCGACGCCCGACATTCCACCGACCATGGCGTGGGCGCCGATCCTCACGAATTGGTGGACGGCGCAAACGCCGCCCAGAATGGCGTGATCGCCGACCTCGACATGACCGGCCAGGGTCGCGCTGTTGGCGAGGATCACGTTGTTGCCGAGCTTGCAGTCGTGAGCCACGTGGGCGCCCACCATGAACAGCGAATTGTCGCCGATCTCCGTGACCATGCCTCCCCCCTCGGTGCCGGGGTTCATCGTCACGTGTTCGCGAATGGTGTTGTTGCGCCCGATGACGAGGCGGGATGGCTCGCCCCGGTATTTCAGGTCCTGGGGCGCATGGCCGATGGAAGCGAACGGAAATATCCGTGTTCCCTCGCCCACCACCGTCCGGCCGGTCACCACCGCATGGGAGACCAGGGTCACTTGGGGCCCGAGTTCGACTTCGGGACCGACGCAACAGAACGGCCCGATGCTTACGTCGTCGGCGAGACGCGCGGCGGGATCGACGATCGCGGTGGGATGGATATTCGGCATCACTCGTCCATGATCATGGCCGCGTAGGTGGCTTCGGCCATGAGCCGGCCTTCCACCTTGGCTTCGCCGCGGAACTTCCACACGTTGCCGCGGCTGCGCTCCTTGTGGACGTGGATGAACATCTGGTCGCCGGGTACCACGGGCTTGCGGAACCGGGCATTGTCCACGGTCATGAAGTAGACCAGCTTCCCCTCGGCCTGGCCGCCCAGCGTCTCGACCACCAGCACCGCCGCGGTCTGAGCCATCGATTCGATGATCAGCACGCCCGGCATGACCGGCCGCGAGGGGAAGTGCCCCTGGAAAAACGGCTCGTTGATGGTGACGTTCTTGATGCCGACCGCGCTGACGTCCGGCACCACATCGATGACGCGGTCGACCATCAGGAACGGATAGCGATGCGGGATCATGCGGATGACCCGGTTGATGTCGATCACGGAACCTCTTGAAATCGTCTCCATCCCCTTGCCCTCTACGCCCCGCCCTTTCGCTTGGTCAGCCTTTCCAGCGCCGCCACCTGGCGCCAATGCTCGGTGATCGGATAGGCCGGCGTTCCTCCCACCGTCGCGCCCGCCGGCACGTCCCTCATGATCCCGCTTTGCGCGGCGATGCGGGCACCCGAGCCGATGCGAAGGTGGCCGGCGATTCCGGCCTGGCCGGCGGCGACCACGAAGTCGCCCAGATGCGTGCTGCCGGCGATGCCCACCTGGGCCACGATGACGCAGCCCTTGCCCAACTGCACGTTATGGCCAATCTGCACGAGGTTGTCGATCTTGCAACCGGCGCCGATGACCGTGTCGGGACCGGCACCGCGGTCGATGGTGGTGTTGGCCCCGATCTCGACGTCGTCGTGAATGACGACGCGGCCGAGTTGCGGAACCTTCAGGTGTCCCTTGGGGCCCATGGCAAAACCAAACCCGTCCTGCCCGATCCGCACTCCAGCATAGATGGTCACCCGCGCCCCGATCAGGCTATGGGTGATTGTGGTGTTTGCGCCCACGACGCAGTCGTCGCCGAGCACGCAGCCGGCGCCGATCACGGCATTGGGGCCGATCAGGCAACGGCGCCCGAGTTCAACCCACGCACCGATCACGGCGCCGGGCTCGATCCGCGTCCCCTCGCCGATTGTCGCGGTTGCGTCGACCAGGGCCGATGCAGCGACGCCGGCCACCGGCGCGGGTACCGGATGGAACGCCTGGGCCACGGCCGCGTACGCCCGGTATGGCTCGTCGCTCAAGAGCAGCGCCATTCCCGCCGGGGCCCGGGCCGCCAGCGCCGGCGCCACGATGCACGCCCCCGCCCGACTCGCCGCGAAGGCTTCGACGTAACGCTTGTTGTCGAGGAAGCTCACCTGCCCTGGACCGGCCGCATCCAAAGACGCCACGTCGTCGAAAAGCGCCTCGCCGTCGGCGCCCTCGCCGATCTCGGCGCCGGCGATCTCGGCGAGGCGGGCCAGGGTGAAGGGTCCGGCTACCGCGAAGAAGCGGGGATCCGCCATTCGTTCTCAGTTCTTCTTCGACGTCGGTGCGGCCGACGCGTCGGACGAGCCGCCCGAAGCCAGCGGCGTCACTTTCGGTTCGGGAAACTTGACCTTGGGCAGCTTGCGGTTCAACCGCTCGATCGCGGCCGCCGTCACTTCCATGGCCGGATCGTGCAGGAAAATCTGAGACTTCGCGATCACCAGATTGGCACCCCTTTGTTGGGCGACCTCGGTGGAAATCGAAATCAGCTCGCGATAGAGCACGTCCATCGCCGCGCCATAGGCTTCGTCCAGGGCACGCCGTTTGGCCTGCACGGTGCGCTGAAAGTCAGCCAGCCGCTGTTCGAGTGCGCGGCGCTTTTCGACGAAGGCCTCCGGCGACAGCAAGGCGCGCTGGCGCGCCAATTCCTGGTCGGCCTCGCGCAGAGCGTTCTCTTCCTTCGATACCTCGGCCTGGTAGGTCTGGGCGTATTTGTCGCGCTGCACGCGGATGTCCTTGGCGGCGCTGGCGTCGCGCAGGATGCCCTGCACGTCGATGACCGCGATGACGGCGCTGGGGATGGGGGCCGGGGTCGTCTTCTGCTTTTCCTGGGCCGACGCCGGACCGGGGGCCAGCAACAGGGCGGCAAGCAGCAGGCCCCCGACCATGGGCAGCCGGCAACCCAGCTTCGAAAACATCGTCAGAACCTCGTACCGAAGTTGAACCGCAGGTTTTCCGTTTCGTCGAAGGATTCCTGAACGACCGGGAAGCCGATATCAAGGTTAATCGGTCCGAGCGGCGAACGCCACGTAACCCCGAAACCGACGGAAACCCGGATCATCGAGGATTGGTTGACGTCGGCCGAAACCGCGCTGTCCGTCTCGCCGATGCCGCCGAAGTCCGTGAAGATCTTGCCGGTCAGCCCGAGTTCCTGGGGCAGCCCCAAGGGCGCATTGAGTTGTAGGGTGCCGTTGTACATCCATAGGCCGCCCAGGGCGTCGCCGGTGGCCTTGTCGCGCGGGCTGACGCCCGCGGTCCGGAAGCCGCGGAGGCTGTCGCCGCCTAGATAGAAACGGTTGTTGATGCGAATGTCTTCGCCCAGACCCAGGATGTACCCGCCCGACAACGTGGTCCCCAGGACAAACTGGTCGCCCAGCGGATAGTAGTAACCTCCCCCGCCCGTCACGCGAACGAAGCGCTCCGTCCCGCCAAGGCCCGCGAACTCGGTACCGAGCCGCAGGAAATATCCCTCCGTCGGCTCAATTCTGCTGTCGCGCTTGTCATAGGTGAGGAATTGGGCAAGCGACGAGACCGTGGCGGTGCCTTCCTGCTCGCGGATGTAGCGAGACGCTAAATCGGCCACATTCTCGACCTTGTCGCGCCGAAGGGTGTACTTGACGTCCTGCCGCAACGCCTCGCTGATCTGGTAGCCGGTGCGCAGCGCGCCACCGACCGAACTCGAATCGTACGAACTTTCTTCCTGCAACTCGGTGTTCAGAGCGAAGATGTCGACGCCGGCGACCACGTTCCGACCCATGAAATAGGGTTCGGTGAAACTGAAGTCGACCTGTGTCTGCCGCTGCGCCAGCATGGCGCCGAGCCGCAGGTCCTGCCCCTTGCCCAGCAGGTTCCGCTCCCGCGTCGACACATCGAACAAGGCCCCGTTCGAGGTCGACCAGCCCACCCCGAACGACAGTTCGCCGGTCGACTTCTCCTGGACGTCCACCTTGATCACCGTACGGTCCGGCGCCACCTCGGACGGAACGTTCTCGACCTCCACGTTCTCGAAAAAGTTCAGGTCGCGGATGCGTTGGCGCGAGCGGCGCAACTTGGCGACATTGAAGGCGTCCCCCTCGACCAGTCGAAACTCCCGCCTGATCACCCTGTCCAGGGTTCGCACGTTGCCGGAGATGTCGATTCGCTCGACGAAGACCCGCGGCCCCTCCTGAATGTCGTACGCGATGTTGACGACGCGGTTCTCACGGTCGCGATCGAGCCGGGGGCGCACATCGACGAACGCATAGCCCTTGTTGCCGACGGCATCGGTAAGCTTCTGGATGGTCTCTTCCACGTCCTCGGCGCTGTACCAGTCACCGGCATCGGTCGCAACGAGCGCCCGCAGCGACTCGACATCGAGGTCGCGGAGCGTCGTGTTGACCTCGGTCGTACCCACCTTGTAGCGGTCACCCTCTTCGACGGTGAACGTGATGACGAAGTTGGCTCGGTCCGTGGTCAGTTCGGCCACCGCCGAGTTGACCCTGAAGTCGGCATATCCGTTGCTCAGATAGAAGCGCCGAAGCAGTTCGCGGTCGAAGGTGAGGCGGTCGGGATCGTAGGTGTCGTCCTGACTTAGGAAGCGGTACCAACGGGCCTCCTTCGTCCGTATCACGTCGCGCAGCTTTCCGTCGCTATAGGCCCGGTTGCCGACGAAGTTGATGCCGCTGACGTAAGTGGCCGGCCCCTCGTTGATCTCGAAGACGAGGTCGACGCGGTTCTGCGGCAGCTGGATGACTTTCGGCTCGACGGTGGCGGCGAAGCGACCGCTTCGGCGATAGAGATCGAGGATGCGTTTTACGTCGTTCTGCACCTTGGTGCGCGTATACACCACCCTGGGCCGCAACTGGACCTCGGTCTGCAGGGTGTCGTCCTTCATGCGCCGGTTGCCCTCGAAGGCGATGCGATTGATGATCGGGTTTTCGACGACGCTGACGACCAGGCGGTCACCCTCGCGGCGCAACGCCACGTCGGCGAAGAGCCCGGTGGCGAAAAGGCTTTTGAGCGACTGGTCGATGCGCTGGGCGTCGAAGGCGTCACCCTCGGCGATCACCATGTACGAGCGAACCGTCTCCGGTTCGATGCGCTGAGTTCCCTGCACGACGATCTGACGAACCACTTCGCCGGACTGTTGCGCAAATGTCGAAGTCCCCCAGAAGGTCCCCGCAATGACAATTGACAACGCGGTGGAGCGAAGCAGCCGTTTCAAGGTCCCCCCCAAAGAAATTGACGATCAGTCTAGGAAAATAACCCTTTGAAAAGGTCCCAGACCTTCAAGTCGATAAGGTCATTTCTGGTGGCGAAAATCATCAACGCGAATACCAGAAACAGCCCGATTCGAAAACCATATTCTTGCGCGCGTTCCCCAAGGGGCCGTCCCCTTACGGCCTCCACCGCGTAAAATGCTAGATGCCCGCCGTCGAGTAACGGGATCGGGAATAGATTGATCAAGCCAAGATTGATCGACAACAACACCGTGTACACGACCACGCTGATGAGTCCCATCTGGGCCGCCTGACCGGCCCCCTTGGCGATGCGTAGCGGCCCTCCTATCTCCTCGGCGTCGCGCACCCCGGACACCATCTGGCCGAGGGCGGTGAAGGTCGATGACACGATGACTCCGGTTTCCTTCACCGCATTCCACGTTGCCGTTACCGGGCCGTGGCGCACGATCTCGGTGTTTTCCACATCGGCACCGATGCCCAGCACGGGCAGCCGCTGCACGTTGCCGAAAGCGTCCTCGAGTTCGGTGATGCGCGGCACCGCCTTCAGTTCGCGCGCCTCGCCCCCGCGCGCCACCTCCATCACCAGCGGCTCGCCGATGCGCAGGCGAACGACGTGCTGGATGTCCTGAAAGCGCTCGACTTCGATGCCGTTGATACTGAGGATGCGATCGCCTTCCCGCAAACCAGCCTCGGCCGCGGCCGATCCCGGCTGGACCAACCCGACCACGGGCGGGATCATCGGCTGGCCGACCGCCATGAACATGGCGGCCAGCACGGCAATTCCGAACAGGAAATTCGCCACCGGTCCCGCCGCGACGATGGCGGCCCGCTGTCCGACCCGCTTGTGCCTGAACGACACCGCCCTCTCCTGGGGCGTTAACGGCCGTTCCGTCCCGTCGTCCGATTGGATCGCGTCGCCTTCGCCGAACATCTTCACATAGCCGCCGAGCGGCAGCAGACTGACGCGCCAACGTGTGCCCGCGCGCGACGTGTAGCCGAACAGTTCTCGCCCGAAGCCGACCGAGAACACCTCGACCCTGACGCCGTTCCAGCGCGCCACCAGGAAATGGCCCATCTCGTGGACGAATACGACGACCGTGAGGATGACCAGGAAGACGATGACGTAGTTCCAGAACCCGGCCAGAAGGCCGAAGCCGTGCTCGATCATGAAATCCCACCAACGGGCATTCGCGCCCTTTCGCCCGCCGCCTCGCGAGCGGAGCAATCAATTTCGATGACGTCGTCCAGGGACGTGACGACGCTCTCGCCCATGCGATCCATGGTGTCCTCGACGACCGCCGCTATATCGAGGAATCCGATGCGCCCCGCCAGGAATGCCTGGACCGCAACCTCGTTGGCGGCGTTGAACACGGTCGGCGCGCCGCCGCCGCTCCGCAACGCCTGCCGGGCCAGCCGCAATGCCGGAAACCGCTTCAGGTCTGGCGCTTCGAACGTAAGGCTGCCGAGAGCGGCGAGGTCGAGCCGTGCCGCCGGCGCATCCATGCGTCTGGGCCATCCCAGCGCGTAGGCGATCGGCGTGCGCATGTCCGGCGTTCCCAACTGCGCCAGCACCGAGCCGTCCACATAGGCGACCAGGCTGTGGATCACCGACTGGGGATGAACCAGGATTTCGATGCGTTCCTCGGGCAGACCGAAGAGGTGATGGGCCTCGATGAGTTCCAGCCCCTTGTTCATCATCGTCGCCGAATCCACCGAGATCTTGGCGCCCATGTCCCAGTTCGGATGGGCCACCGCCTGCGACGGCGTGACGTCCGCCATGGCGGCATAGTCGAAGGTGCGGAACGGCCCCCCCGACGCGGTTAGGATGATTCGCTCGACCTTCTCCGGCTGTTCGAAGTCGAACACCTGAAAAATGGCGCTATGTTCGGAATCGACGGGCAGCAGTGTCGCGCCGTGGCGCCGCACCTCGCCCATCATCAGCTCGCCGGCGCAGACCAGGCACTCCTTGTTGGCAAGTGCAACCACCGCGCCCCGCCGCGCCGCGGCCAGGGTGGGCTGCAACCCGGCTGCCCCGACGATGGCCGCCATCACCCATTCCGCAGGCCGCGCGGCCGCCGCGACCACCGCGTCCGGGCCGGCAGCCGCCTCGACATCGGTGCCGGACAACGCCTCCTTCAGTTCCGCATAGGCCCCCGGATCCGCCACGACGGCCAGTTTCGGCCTAAGCTCACGTGCCTGCCGGGCCAGCTTGGCCGCGTTGCTGTGTGCGGTCAGCGCCTCGACCTCGAAGGCACCCGGATTGCGCAATACCAGGTCGACCGTGTTACTGCCGATCGACCCCGTCGAGCCGAGGATGGTGATCGTCCGGTGCGCCGCGCATTCGATCACGGCGGCCTGGGGCACAACCGATGTCACCGCCATGGAAACAGCCCGCCAGCGACCAGATGAAGCAACACAACCGCCGGAGCCACCGTCATGATGCCGTCCACCCGGTCGAGGAGACCGCCATGGCCGGGGATGAGCGAACTGGCGTCCTTCACCCCGAAATGGCGCTTCACCGCGGACTCGGCAAGGTCCCCGGCCTGGGCGACCACCGCCAGGCAGGCGCTGACCAACGCCAGCGGCGCCCACGCCGTACCCAACGCCATACCCGTCGCAGCACCTACCGCGAAAGCCGCCACCACTCCGCCTCCCAATCCCGACCATGTTTTCTTGGGGCTTACCCTCGGCGCCAACAGCGGGCCCCCGATGCTCCTCCCGGCCGCATAGGCTCCGATGTCGGTCCCCCATACGACCGCCATCAGCCAGAACACCGGCACGTACCCCGCATCCGCACGCAACCACGCGAGCGCAAGCACAGGCACCGCAATATAGGGCACCCCGGCAACCATCCAAAGGGCGCCGGGCGACTTCGCCCCCCGCGTCAGCAGTCCGACGAGACCCACGCACACGGCGATCGCGGCGCCCCCCCACGCCGGCGCCAGGCCGCCCAACGCCGCGACGGCGACGCCGCTGGCCGCGATCACCCCGCCCACGGGGGAAAAGCGCCCGCCGCACAGCCGCTCCCATTCCCAGGCCATCAGCGCCGCGGCGAGGGCTAGAAGCAGCGGGAAATACGGTGATCCGAGGTAGATTGCCAGCAGGGTCGGCGGTGCCAGAACCAAGGCGGAAAGAACGCGGGTCGCTAGCACGCCATTTCAGGCGCCGGCCATGCCGTAGCGCCGCTCCCGGCTCTGAAAATCCCGGATTGCCTCTTCCAGATCGCGGCGGGAGAAATCCGGCCACAACGTATCGACGAAGATCAATTCGGAGTAGGCGAGCTGCCATAGAAGAAAATTGCTCAATCGCTTCTCGCCACTCGTCCGGATGAGCAAATCCGGGTCCGGAATGTCTGCGGTGAACAGCCGGTCGGCGAACGCGCGCTCGTCGATCTCGCCAAGCGATAGCTTCCCGGCCGCCACCTCTCCGGCCAGCCGCCGCGCGACGTCGGCGATCTCCTGACGGCCGCCGTAGCTGATGGCGATGGTCAGGGTGAGGCGCCGGTTGGACGCCGTCAAAGCCTCGCCTTCCTCGATCAGCGCAACGATGTCCTCGTTGAGCTTCGACCGGTCGCCGACGATGCGCAGGCGAACGCCATTGCGGTGCAGATCGGCGATCTCGCTACGCAGATAGAGGCGCAACAGCCCCATCAGGCTGCTGACCTCGAGTGCCGGCCGCCTCCAGTTCTCCGTGGAGAAGCCGAACAAGGTCAGATAGGAAACACCGAGATCGAGCGCGGTTTCGACGGTCGTCCGCACGGCCTCCACGCCCCGCCGGTGCCCGGCCGCGCGCGGCAAGCCTCGGGCGGCGGCCCAACGACCGTTCCCATCCATGATGATCGCGACATGTATTGGGGGCGGCGGACAGTCGGAATGCGAGGGAACGGCATCCATATACGCTACACCTGCATGATCTCTTTTTCTTTGTGATGCAGCATCTCGTCGATCCGACGGATGGTTTCGTCAGTCAACGCCTGAATTTCGGTCGAATGATGGCGATGTTCATCCTGCGAGATAACGCCGTCCTTTTCCAGCCGCTTGAGGCCGTCCATGCCGTCGCGCCGCACGTTGCGTACGGACACGCGCGCCTGCTCGGTGTATTTCCCCGCCACTTTCGTCAGTTCGCCGCGGCGTTCCTCGTTCAACGGCGGAATCGGCACGCGCACCAACTGCCCGTCGGCCTGTGGATTGAGCCCGAGGCCGGCGTCGCGAATTGATTTCTCGACCGCCTTTACCAGCGACTTGTCCCAGACCTGGACCGTCAGCATGCGCGGCTCGGGCACGCCGATGGTGCCCACCTGGGTGATTGGCGCCGAACTGCCGTAGGCATCGACGACCACCGGCTCGAGCAGGCTGGCCGAGGCGCGCCCCGTCCGCAGCCCAGCGAATTCCTTGCGCAAGACCTCGACGGCCCCGTCCATCCGGCGCTTAACATCGCTCTTCAAGTCGTTGTAATTACTTGCAGACACTTTCCGTCCCTTCCTTGATGACCGTGAACCGGCCGCGGCCGGCCACAACTTCAGCCAAGGCGCCCTCGGTGTGAAGCGAGAACACCAGGATCGGTATCTTATTCTCGCGACACAGCGAGATCGCCGACGCATCCATGACCTGGAGGTCGTTGGCCAGGACCTGCATGTAGGTCAGACATTCGTAACGCTTGGCGTCCGCAACCTTCTTGGGATCGGCGGTGTACACGCCGTCGACCTGGGTCGCCTTGAGCAGCGCGTCGCACCCCATCTCCACCGCGCGCAGAGCGGCGGCGGTGTCGGTCGTGAAAAACGGATTGCCGGTCCCCGCCGCGAAAATGACGACCCGGCCCTTCTCCATGTGACGCACGGCGCGGCGGCGGATATAGGGCTCGCACACCATGGCCATGGGAATGGCCGACTGCACCCGCGTCTGGACGCCGATCCGCTCGAGCGCGTTCTGGACGGCCAGCGCGTTGATGACCGTCGCCAGCATGCCCATGTAGTCGGCGCTGGTACGTTCCATGCCGTTGGCGGCGCCGGAGATTCCGCGAAAGATGTTGCCGCCGCCGATGACCAGGCTCACCTCGACGCCGGCTTCGTGAACCGCCTTGATCTCGGCGGCGATCCGGCTGACCGTGGCGTTGTCCAGCCCGAACTCCCGCGACCCCATCAGCCCTTCGCCGGATATCTTGAGCAGTATGCGGCGATACTTGACGTCGCTGTTCATTGGCACGCCCCGGGAATGCTGGAACTCGAAACTTGCTGACCGCCCTGCGCCACTGCCGATAAACCACCACAAAGCCTGGGTTCTCGGGCGTGGGGATCATACACCATTCAGGCGTGGTGTCGCGCCCTTTTCACGCCGGCGGCGTTGCCGCCGGCGTGGGCCGGGCCGGTCAGCCGCCGAGTTGCGCCGCCACCTCGGCGGCGAAGTCCTTCTGCTCTTTTTCGATACCCTCGCCCAGGGCATAGCGCACGAATCCGGCGAGCTTGACGGGCGCGCCAATCTCCTTGGCCGCCGCCTCGACGACCTTGGCGACCCGGCTTTCGCCGTCGATCACGTAGATCTGCTCGAGCAGAACGACCTCCTCGTAGAACTTGCGCAGGCGCCCCTCGACCATCTTGTCGATGATGTTTTCAGGCTTGCCCGACGCCCGGGCCTGCTCGCGCAGGACGTCGCGCTCGCGGTCGAGGGCGGACGTGTCGACTGCGTCGACCGTCAGGTACTGCGGATTGGCGGCCGCCACGTGCATGGCGAGCTGCTTGCCCAGTTCGGCGAGCTTGCCGGCGTCTCCCGCCGATTCGAGCGCAACCAGCACCCCGATCTTGCCCAGCCCGGGAACGGTGGCATTGTGCACGTAGCTGGCGACCACACCCTGGGACACCGAGAGGGCGGCGGCACGGCGGAGCGACATATTCTCGCCGATGGTGGCGATCAGGGCGGTCAGCTGCTCGCCAACCGTCTTGTCCGTTCCCGGATAGGGAGCGTCTTTCAGGGCTTCGACGTCGCCACCCTTTGCGAGGGAAAGCTGCGCCACCGACCGCACGAAGGCCTGAAACTGGTCATTGCGCGCCACGAAGTCCGTTTCCGCGTTGACCTCGACGGCCACGCCCTTGCCGCCCTCGGCGACCACGCCAACCAGGCCTTCGGCGGCGACGCGGCCAGCCTTCTTGGCGGCGGCCGCCAGCCCCTTCTTGCGCAACCAGTCGACTGCCGCCTCGAGGTCGCCCTGGGTTTCCGACAGCGCCCGCTTGCAATCCATCATGCCGGCACCGGTCTTGTCGCGCAGTTCCTTCACGAGCGAAGCGGTGATCTCTGCCATGTCAGTCCTCTGTTCGATAGATTCTCTTAAACAAAAGGCGGCGGCTACGGCCGCCGCCTCGTTTTCGCCCGGACGCCCTCAGGCCTCGGGCTGCTGCTCGGGCTGCTGCTCGGGTTGAGCCTCGACCTCGGCGACCGCTTCGGCCTCCGTCTCTTCGGGGACCTCCTCGGCCGGCAGTTCGGCAGACTCGCCGATGTCAACGCCCGCCCGCATCATCTCGGTCTGTATGCCGTCCAGCACCGAGGACGCGAGCAGATCGCAGTAAAGATGGATGGCACGCAGCGCATCGTCATTTCCCGGCACCGGGAAATCGACGCCCGCGGGGTCCGAATTGCTGTCGAGGATGGCCACCACCGGAATTCCCAGCTTGTTGGCCTCCTGGACGGCCAGCGCCTCCTTGTTGGTGTCGATCACGAACATGATGTCGGGCAGGCCGCCCATCTCCTTGATCCCACCCAGGGCGCGCTCCAGCTTCTCGCGGTCACGATCGAGGTTGAGCTGCTCTTTTTTGGTGAGGCCGCTCAGCGCACCCGAACTCAGCTGTTCGTCGATTTCCCGCAGCCGCTTGATGGACTGCGAAATGGTTTTCCAGTTGGTGAGCATGCCGCCCAGCCAACGATGGTTGACGTAGTACTGGCCGCAGCGCTTCGCCGCCTCGGAAACCTGATCGGCCGCCTGATGCTTGGTACCGACGAAGAGCACGCGTCCACCGCCGGCGACGACGTCGCGCACGGCGTTCATGGCCCGGTGCAGCATGGGCACGGTCTGCTGCAGGTCGATGACGTGGATTCCGTTGCGCACCCCGTACAGATAGGGCGCCATCTTCGGGTTCCAGCGACGGGTATTGTGACCGAAATGAACGCCAGCTTCGATGAGCTGACGCATAGAGAACGTCGGCAAAGCCATTGATAATCCTTCCTTTTCCGGTTAAACCTCCGCGGGAAAGAGCCGGCATGCCGGCACCGGAGCGACCAAGGCGTTCACCGCCAAGTCCGCGCCCCGCGTGTGGATTTGTGGGCGCTACATAACCACTCGAACGCTATTTGGCAAGACCAAGCTGCGGGTGACCGAATCGGGCCGCCCGGTCAAATCTCCTGAATCTCCACGATGCCGGGCGTCGCGCGCAAGATGCCCACCGTCTTCGGGGATATCGCGAACCCGGCCTTGAGCATGATTTCGATCTCGCTGCCGTCCACTCGCGGCACGAGGACGATACGCCCTCGCCCGGGCGGCTCGCGGTGTACGATCTCCTTTATGGCGGGAAGCGGACTCACGTCCTGTATGAAGATTTTGAGGCCCGCCGCGGTCTTCGCCGCAGCCTTGTCCAGGGACTGGATCTCCTGACAGGTCAGGCGCAATTGCTCGTCATCATTCCGTGCATCGACGGCAAGCAGCAGCGGACCACCCTGTTCCAGCAACTCCCGCGCCGCCGCCAGGACCTCCGAAAAGACGGTCACTTCGAAAAGCCCGCTCGCATCGGACATCTGCAGGAAGGCGTAACGGCTGCCGCGGCTCGAGGTGCGCTCCTGCTTGGCCAGCAGCGTTCCCGCCATCTTGACCCGTCCCGGCCCTCCCGCCCGCAGATGCCCCGGCAGCTCCGCCGCCTTGAGCACGTTGAGGCGCTTCAGGCTCTTTCCGTAGGCGTCCATGGGGTGGGCCGAGAGATAGAAGCCGATGGCGTCGAACTCGTTGCTCAGCTTCTCGGCCGGCGGCCAGTCGGGGCAAGCCGGAAGGGTCAAGCGCGGCTGCTGGGCGGCGCCGAACAGGCTGACCTGGGCACTGCCCCGCTCCTCGGCGGCGTTGGCGGCGGTGCGCAGCAACAAATCTATGCCGCCGAACAACTGGGCGCGATTGGCCAACAGGCAGTCGAGCGCCCCCGCACGCACCAGATTTTCCAGATTGCGGCGGTTGATCGTCTTGGGGTCGACGCGCCTCGCGAAATCGAACCCGTCGCGGTAAGGGCCGTTCCGGTCGCGCTCCTCCACCAAGCCCCGCATGGCCGCCTCGCCGACGTTCTTGAGGGCGGCCAAGGCATAGCGCACCGCCCCGCTCTCGACGGCGAAGTCATGGCGCGACCGGTTCACGTCGGGGGGCAGCAGCTTGATCTTCTGGCGATCGAGTTCCTGGCGGAAGACGTTGAGCTTGTCCGTGTTGGCCATTTCGTAGGTCATCGAGGCGGCCAGGAACTCGACCGGATGGTTGGCCTTCAGCCACGCCGTCTGGTAGGCGACCAGCGCATAGGCCGCCGCGTGCGACTTGTTGAACCCGTAGCCGGCGAACTTGTTGACCTGATCGAAGATTTCCGACGCCTTCGCCTGGTCGACTCCGCGCGCCACCGCGCCGTCGACGAAGAGCTTCCGCTGGGCGTCCATCTCCTCCTTGATCTTCTTGCCCATGGCGCGGCGCAAGAGGTCCGCGCCGCCCAGCGAATAGCCGGACAGCTCCTGCGCGATCTGCATCACCTGTTCCTGGTAGATCATGATCCCGAAGGTCTCCTTCAGAATCTTCTCCAGGCGGGGATGCAGGTAGTCGGGCCGCTCGAGCCCGTGCTTGCGATTGATGTAGCTGGGGATGTTGTCCATCGGGCCGGGGCGGTAGAGCGCCACCACGGCGATGATGTCCTCGAAGCAGTCGGGGCGCAGCTTGCGCAGCACGTCCCGCATGCCCGAACTTTCCAGCTGGAACACCCCGACGGTCTCGCCCCGGCTCAACATGTCGTAGGTCGCACGGTCGTCGAGCGGCAGCGCCGACACATCGACCTCCACCCCACGCATGCGCAGCAGTTCCACCGCCCGCGCCAGAACCGTCAGGGTCTTGAGGCCCAGGAAGTCGTATTTGACCAGTCCGGCCGATTCCACCCATTTCATGTTGAACTGGGTCACCGGCATGTCCGAGCGCGGATCGCGATACAGCGGCACCAGTTCGTCGAGAGGGCGGTCGCCGATCACCACGCCGGCGGCATGGGTGGAGGCGTGCCGGTAGAGGCCTTCCAGCTTGCGCGCCAGATCGATCAGATGGGCGACGTTCTCGTCGCGGTCGCGCTGCTCGCGCAACAGCGGCTCGCTGTCCAGCGCCTGATCGAGCGTCACCGGGTTGGCCGGGTTGTTGGGAATCAGCTTGCAGATGCGGTCGACCTGCCCATAGGGCATCTGGAGGACGCGGCCGACGTCGCGCAGCACCGCGCGCGCCTGCAGCTTTCCGAAGGTGATGATCTGCGCGACCTTGTCGTAACCGTAACGGCCCTGGACGTAGCGGATCACCTCTTCGCGCCGGTCCTGGCAGAAGTCGACGTCGAAGTCCGGCATCGACACGCGCTCGGGGTTGAGGAAGCGCTCGAAAAGCAGGCCCCAGCGCAAGGGATCGAGATCGGTGATGCTGAGCGCCCAGGCCGCCACCGACCCCGCACCCGAACCGCGCCCCGGCCCAACCGGAATGCCGTTCGCCTTTGCCCACTTGATGAAGTCCGAAACGATCAGAAAGTAGCCAGGAAAGCCCATCTGCTCGATGACCCCGAGTTCGTAGTCCAGGCGCTCGCGATAGGCCCTGGCGGCCTTTTCACGCTCCTCCTCGGCCATGCCCTCGGTGAACACGTGCACCCGAAGCCGCGCCTCCAGCCCCTCGCGCGCCTGGCGGCGCAGTTCCTCGGCCTCGCCCACCCCGGTGGCGAAGGGCGGCAGGATCGGCTTGCGTTTCGGCGCCATGAAGGCGCAGCGGCGCGCCACCACCATGGTGTTGTCGATCGCCTCGGGCAGGTCCGAGAACAGCTCGCGCATCTCGGCAGGCGATTTGAAGTAGTGCTGGGGCGTCAGCCGGCGGCGCTCCTCCTGCCCGACATAGGCCCCTTCGGCGATGCAGATCAGCGCGTCGTGCGCGGCGTACATCCCTTCGTCGGCGAAGAAGGGTTCGTTGGTGGCGATGAGCGGAAGGTCGCGGGCATAGGCGAGATCGACGAGCTGGGGCTCGATCCTATCCTCCACCTCCAGGCCATGACGCTGAAGCTCCACATAAAGACGACCGTCGAAGGCATTGGAAAGCCTGTCAAGATACTCGGCGGCCCTGTCCTTCTGCCCCTCGGCGAGAAGGCGCCCGATGGCGCCGGCCGGCCCGCCCGTGAATGCGATCAGTCCCGCGGAACGGGCCTCGACGTCGGAAAGCTCCACCTGCGGCGCCTCGCCAGGCTCGGTCTCCAGGTAGGACTTGCTGACCAGTTTGAGCAGGTTGCCGTAGCCTGTCTCGTTCTGCGCCAGCAGCACCAACTGGTCGGGATCGGGGCGGCGGGTTCCGTCCCGCGCCGCCGGACCGCGCGGGTCGGCGTCGCGCCGGATGCCCAGTTGCACGCCGATGATCGGCTGGATGCCCGCGTCCGCACAGGCCGACGAGAACTCGAGGGCGCCGAACAGGTTGCCGGTGTCGGCGACGGCGGCGGCCGGCATGCCGTGCTTCTGGCACAGCTTGACCAGTTCCTTGACTTTGATCGCCCCTTCGGACAGCGAGTACGCGGTATGGACCCGCAGATGGACGAAATCGGCTATCGGCATGTCGGCTTTCCCCTGCGCGACTGTACCGCAAGGCCCGGGGTGTAAGAAAGGCTTCCCGCCCGCCTATTCGTATCGCAGCGCCTCGACGGGATCGAGCCGCGCCGCCCGCCATGACGGGAACAGCGTCGCCGCGAACGATAGGCCGAGCGCAAGCAGGGCCACGGCAACGACCTCGCCCGCCTCCACCCGCGACGGCAGCCGCGCGAGGAAATCCACCTCGGCGGCGAACATCGCCCCGCCCCCGACGGCCTGCAATACTTCCCGGATGGTTTCGACGTTGGTGGCAAGCGTCAGGCCAAGGACGAGACCCACCAGGGTTCCCACCAAGCCGACGCTGGCGCCGCTGATGAAGAAGATGCGCATGATCATGCCGCGCGTCGCGCCCATGGTGCGCATGATGGCGATTCCCTGGCCCTTGTCCTTAACCAGCATGACCAACGACGAGATGATGTTGAAGGCCGCCACCAGAATGACCAGGGTGAGAAGCAGGAAGGTCACCGTGCGCTCCACCTGCAGCGCGTTGAAGAAGCTGGCGTTGCTCTGTTGCCAGTCATGGATTTTGGCGGCCCCCGCAATGCGGGCGACCGCCTGCTTGGCGGCGTCGAGGCGCTGGGGATCGGCGACCATGATCTCGAGGAAGCTCACCGTCTCGGGTTGCTCGAAATAGGTTTGGGCGGCGCCCAGCGGCATGAAGATGTAGCCCGCGTCGTACTCGTACATGCCGACATGGAAGGTGCCGGCGACACGGAAACCGCGCGCCCGGGGCGCCAGATTGCGTCGGGGATCGCCGCGCGCCGGCGCCAGCAGCGTTACGCGATCCCCGATTCCCACCCCCAGGCGGCCCGCCAGGCGATCGCCGAGAATGATTCCCTCGTCGTCCTCGTTCTGCGAGGCGGACACGGTAAGGACACGCTTGGCCGCCAGGTCGCCGGCCGGCATTCCCCGCACCACGGCCCCGGCCGCCCCACCCTGCGCCGAGGTCGCCATCGCCTGCCCTTCGACCACCGGCGCGACGCGGACGACGCCCGCGACCCCGCGCAGGCGCTCGGCCAAGTCCTCGTAATTGGCCAGCCGCCCCGCCGGCCCGTGGACGGTGATGTGGCCGTGCAGGCCGATGACGCGCCCGACGAGGTCCTGCCGCAGGCCGTTCATCACCGACATCACGACGATGAGCGCCGCAACCCCCAGGGCGATGCCGATCAGCGAGAACGAGGCGATGACGGAGATGAAGCTCTCCTGACGGCGGGCTCGCAGATAGCGGCGGGCGACCAGGAGTTCGAAGGCGCCGAACGGAGCCGGGTCTCTCACGGCCGCTGCACCTCGACCAACAGGCCCTCGGCCAGTGTCACCGTGCGGTCCATGCGGGCGGCGAGGTCAGGATTGTGGGTGGCGATCACCGCCGCAAGGCCGGCCTGGCGGGTGTTGCGCAACAATTCGTCGAAGACCGCGGCCGAGGTGTGCGGATCGAGATTGCCCGTCGGTTCGTCGGCCAGGAGCACCTTGGGATTGTTGGCCAGGGCGCGGGCGATCGCGACGCGCTGCTGCTCACCGCCCGACAACTGGCCGGGCCGGTGGCTGGCGCGCTCGGCCAGCCCCATCTTGGCGAGCAGCCCCGAGGCCCGCTCGGCCGCCTTGCGCCGGCCGGCGCCGGCGATCATCTGCGGCAGGATGACGTTCTCGAGGGCCGAAAATTCGGGCAGCAGGTGGTGGTATTGGTAGACGAATCCCAAGTGGTGGCGGCGCAGCCGCGTCCGGCGGTCGTCCGACAGCCGACCGCACGCCTCGCCGCCGATGTAGACCTCGCCGTCGTCGGGCTTCTCGAGCAGGCCCGCGATGTGCAGGAGTGTGGACTTGCCGGCGCCCGAGGGGCCCACCAGGGCCACGATCTCGCCCGGCCACACCGTCAGCCCGGCGCCGCGCAACACCTCGAGCATCCCCCTGCCCTGCGTGAAACGGCGCACGATCCCATCGAGCCTCAAGGCCGCCTCACTCATAGCGCAGCGCCTCCACGGGATCCATGCGGGCGGCACGCCACGACGGATAGATGGTGGCGGCGAACGACAGGACGAGCGCCATGACGACCACCCCCGCGACCTCGACCGCCTCGACCCGCGCCGGCAGGCGGGTAAGAAAGTAGATTTCGGCCGAGAACAACTCGGCGCCGGTCAGATGCTGAATGAATTGACGTATGGCTTCGATATTGGCGGCAAAAGCCAGGCCGAGGACTACACCGACCAAGGTGCCGATCATCCCGACGCTGGCGCCGCTGAGAAAGAAGATTCGGGTGATCATCGCCCGGGTCGCGCCCATGCTGCGCAGGATCGCAATGTCGCCGCCCTTGTCCTTCACCAGCATGATCAGGCTGGAGATGATGTTGAAGGCCGCCACCAGGATGATGAGCGTGAGGATCAGGAACATCACGTTCCGTTCGACCTTGATGGCGTTGAAAAAGCTGGAGTTCGCCTGCTGCCAGTCGTAGACGCTCACCGAGGCATCGGTCGACCGGTATATCGCCGCCCTGACCTCGTCCACCCGGTCGGCCCGGTCCAGGGTGATCTCCAGTTGGCTCACCGCATCCGGCAGGCGAAAGAACAGTTGCGCGGCCTCCAACGGCATGAAGACGAACGTGTTGTCGTACTCGTACATGCCGACGTTGAAAGTTGCCGCGATGCGATAGTCGCGCAGGCGCGGCACGGTCCCGAAGGCGGTCACGTTGCCCTTCGGCGAAATGAGCGTGATCTCGTCGCCGACGCCAAGCCCCAGGCGCTCTGCCAGCCGGTTCCCGACGATAACCGCGTCACCGCCGGAAAATGCCTTCATGTCGCCGCGCAGGCCGGCGACGATGACCTCGCGGGCCATCAGGTCGGCGGGCCGGATGCCGCGCACGATGCCGCCGGCCGCACCGGTCGCGGACGCGACCATGACCTGCCCCTCGACGGTGGGCGTCACCTGCACCACCCCGGGCAGGCCGCGAAGTCGGTCGGCCAGCGGGTCGAACCCGCCCAGGGCGATGCCTTGCCCGTAGACGCTGATATGGCCGTTGAGCCCAAGGATGCGGTTGAGCAGCTCCTCGCGAAAACCGTTCATGACGGCCATCACGATGATCAGCGTCGCCACACCGAGGGCGATGCCGAGCAAGGAAAACCCGGCGATCACGGATATGAAACCTTCGCGCCTTCGGGCTCGCAGGTAGCGCAGGGCAACCATCCGCTCGAAGGCGCTGAACATCCGTGCTCAGCCCGTCAGTCTGGCCAGCGCGGATTCGATCGACAACTCCTGGCGCTCTCCGGTCCTGCGATTCTTCAGTTCCACATGCCCCGCCGCCAGGCCCTTGGGCCCGACCACCAATTGATAGGGAAGACCAATCAGGTCCATGGTGTTGAACTTGACCCCCGCCCGCTCGTCGCGATCATCGTACAGCACCTCGATCCCTGATTCGGACAGCACGCGATAGAGGTCGTCGCTGGCCGCGTCGCAGGCGCCGTCGCCCGCCTTGAGATTGACCAGACCGACCTTGAAGGGCGCAACGCTCTCCGGCCAGATGATGCCGGCGTCGTCATGCGAAGCCTCGATGATCGCGCCGACGAGGCGCGAAACCCCAATTCCGTACGATCCCATCTCGATCACGACCGGCTCGCCGTCCGGGCCGGCTACCGTGGCGTTCATCGGTGTCGAATACTTGGTGCCGAAATAAAAGATGTGCCCGACCTCGATGCCGCGATGGGTGCGCAGCCGTTCGGGCGGAGGCAGGTTGGGCGCGTTCGGGTCGTGCTTCTCCTCCGCCGCGGCGTAGAGACCGCGCATGGCTTCGATGTCGACTTCGCCCGTCTTGCCCAAGTCCTCGAAGGCGGCATCGTAGTAGACGACACTTTCCCCCGTCTCCGCCAGTATCTGGAACTCATGGCTCATGTCGCCGCCGATGGCGCCAGAATCGGCGCGCACCGGAATCGCCGTCAAGCCCATGCGCGCGAACGTTTTCAGATAGGCGCGGTACATGATGTCGTAGGAGCGCTTCGCCCCTTCGTAGTCGATGTCGAAGGAGTAGCTGTCCTTCATCAGGAATTCCCGGCCACGCATGACGCCGAAACGCGGACGCACCTCGTCGCGAAACTTCCATTGAATGTGATAGAGGATCTTCGGCAAGTCGCGATAGCTCTTCACGTTGTCGCGGAAGATGGCGGTGATCAGTTCCTCGTTGGTCGGGCCGTAGAGCATCTCGCGCTCGTGCCGGTCCGTAATGCGTAGCATTTCCTTGCCGTAGTCGTCGTAGCGGCCGCTTTCCTGCCACAACTCGGCCGGCTGGATCGTCGGCATCAGCATTTCCTGGGCCCCCGCCGCGTCCTGCTCCTCGCGCACGATCTGTTCGATCTTGCGCAGGACGCGATGACCGAGAGGCAGCCAGCTATAAATGCCGGCGGCCGACTGACGGACCAGGCCCGCGCGCAGCATCAACCGATGCGAGACGATCTGGGCCTCGGCCGGGTTCTCCTTGAGCGTCGGCAGGAAATAGACGGAAAGGCGCATGTATTCCTCGCAAGTGGGTCCGTGGCGCAGCGGCGCGGCCGACTTTAGGTAATGCCCGTGGCGAAGGCAATACGCACTGCCGCGTGTTCAATGCCGGCCATAGCGCTGGCAAGCTTCGCTCAGCGCCTGCATGGCGTCCCCGGTCAGGGCCTGGTCATTGAAGTAGGCGCGACCGTCCTTGACGACCACCGTTCCGACCTTGGCGGTCGCCGAGCGGGCCGGAGGCATCCCGAGCCGTCCGCCCAGCTCGATCTCGACGACGATGGACACCTCATCGACCGGCGGGGGAATGACGCTCGCGCCGATATCGGCGGGCGCCACCGGGTTGCCGTCGACGTCCACCCCCGGCCGGAACGCCACATCCGGGTCCGGTCGGTGGACGACCAGGCGCGCGCAATCCTCGGACGAGATGGTGACGACCGTCCCCTCGCGGGCCCGCGCCTCGCCGCCGGCCAGACAGCCGAACACGGCGCAGACAGCCAGAAAGCGCCTGGCCACGGACAAAGCATATTGCCCGGAAGGGAGCGCAGAGCATCGCATGGACACCCTTCGAATCATGCCCTTACTCACTCAGAGTCTACCGCGAAAGAATAGCGCAAAAAGTGGATGACTTTCGGAACGAACTTGCTTACAGTTTCCGGCACGAAAAACAGGAGCTTAGCTCCGAGCACGCGGCTCAAGTTTAGGGAGGTACCGCGTACGGAAGGTAAAATACCCGTGCGCTGGGGAGCAGAGAAAGATGGCAAGACCACCAGGTCTTGCCATTTTTCTTTTCCTTGTCGCTACGAGCGCAGCCAGGCTGGCGCGCAAGCGGCGATCCGCCGCGCCACGGGGCAGTCGTCGCGGTGGGCGCCGGGCAAATAGCCTATGGACATCAGGAATTCGCCGACCACCTCGCCGCCCATGAAGACGAAGGTGGCGCGGAACCGCCGCACCCATTCCTCCTTCGACATCGGGTGGCCGGCTTCGATCCATGCGGCAAAGCCTTCGCCGGTTCGCCTCAGGCCCGCGATGCGGCGGGCGTTCTCAATCGTCGCCTCGATCTTTCGGCGGTTGCGGATGATGGCGGGGTCGGCCATCAGTCGCGCCAAGTCGCCCTCGTCAAAGGAGGCGACGCGA
This sequence comes from Rhodospirillales bacterium, assembly GCA_019455065.1. Classification (GTDB taxonomy): domain Bacteria; phylum Pseudomonadota; class Alphaproteobacteria; order Rhodospirillales; family Magnetospirillaceae; genus JACFNC01. The sequence goes on along the minus strand of JACFNC010000001.1, from coordinate 144,841 downwards.
TCGACATCGAAGTCCGCAAAGGCACGCCGGAGACCGTCCCGCTTCTTCAACACGATTTCCCAGGACAATCCGGCCTGGAACACCTCGAGACTCAGCCGCTCGAACAGCCCGCTCTCCGCCGTCAGGGGAAACCCGTATTCCTCGTCGTGATAGGGGCCGTGAAACGGATGGCCCGGAGCGACGTCACAATACCAACTCATGCCTGCTCGAGTTCGACGAGAGTGCCATAGAAGTCCTTGGGATGGAGAAAGAGCACCGGCTTGTCGTGCGCTCCGATCCGAGGTTCGCCGTCGCCAAGCACCCGCGCGCCGGCCGCCTTCAGCTTGTCGCGGGCCGCGATGATGTCGTCCACCTCGTAACAGACGTGGTGGATGCCGCCCGCAGGGTTCTTGTCAAGGAAGCCCGCGATCGGCGAAGAGTGTCCGAGCGGATGAAGCAGTTCGATCTTCGTGTTCGGCAATTCGACGAACACCACGGTCACGCCATGCGCGGGCTGCGGCACCGGTTCCGAAACCTTGGCGCCCAGCGTGTCGCGGTAGAGGGCGCGCGCCGCTTCCAGATCGGGAACCGCGATCGCAACGTGATTGAGCCTTCCGATCATTCCTCGCCTTCCCCTTACAGTCGAACCAGATGCACGTCGGTCATCGGCTTTTTGCCGTAACTCGCCTTCAAAGCCCGTCTCAGCGCCACCCGCGCCGTCTCCTTTACGACGGCGTCATCCTGGCGGGCCTTTTGCGGCAAGTCCTCGACCGCCTCGCGAATGGCGTCCGCGGCCTGTTCCTGTTCGAACTGATCGAGGTCGGGATCGATCAGGCCATGAGCACTGACCTGCGGATCGCCGAGCAGTCGGCCCATTCGGTCAAGCGCCAGGGTGACCACCGCGTTGCCGGACCACATCATGCGGTGCCGGCGCCTCAGCAGTTCGGAATCCATGCTTACCAGACGATTGCCGTCCACCGCCAGCCGGCCGAAGGGCGCCGTCCCCACCACCTCGGCCTCGCCGGGAGCCAGCTTGACGATTGAGCCGTTCTCGACCACCAGCGCCCGGGGCACCTGACACGAGCGGGCGAGTCGGGCATGCTCGACGAGGTGCCGCGCCTCCCCATGCACCGGCACCGCGACGCGCGGGCGGATCGTCTGGTACATGCGGGCCAGCTCGCCGCGCCCGGGATGCCCGGAGACATGGACGAAATGGTCCTTCTCGGTCACCAGCTCGACGCCGCGCCGCACCAACTTGTTCTGCAACTCGTTGATGGCCCGCTCGTTTCCCGGAATGATGCGCGACGAGAAGATGGCAACGTCCCCCTCGCCCAATGTCACATGGGGATGGTCGCCGGACGCGATGCGGGCCAGGGCGGCCCGAGGCTCGCCCTGGCTGCCGGTGCAGATGTAGACGACCTTGTCCTTGGGCAGATACGCAGCGTCATGGCCGTCCAGAAACGGCGGCAAATCCTTCAGATAGCCGTTGCGGCGGGCAGCCGCGTCGATCTTCCAAAGCGAGCGGCCCACCAGAGCGGTGTGCCGGCCGTTCGCCTGCGCGGCGAGCGCGATGCTTTCCAGCCTTGCAACATTGGACGCGAAGCAGGCGACAGCGATACGGTTGCTGAATTGGCCGAGCAAAGCGGCCAGACTCTTGCGGACATCGGCCTCGGAGCCGCCCTCGCCGGGCACGAACACATTGGTCGAATCGCCGACCAGGGCGACGACGCCCTCCGCTCCGACGCGCCGGAGAGCCTCGAAGTCGGCGGCTTCCCCGATCAGGGGATCCGGGTCGAACTTCCAATCGCCGGTATGGAGGACAGTACCCGCCGGCGTGCGAATGGCAAGCGCGTTGGGCTCGGGAATGGAATGGGTCAGCGTTATCAGCTCAACGTCGAAGGGGCCGACCGAGAACCGGGCCCCAAGCTGCACGATCTTGACCGGCACCTGGCCGCCCAGCCCGGCCTCCTGCAACTTGGATTCGAGGATCGCGGCCGCGAAGGGCGTGGCGTACACGGGACACCGCAGCCGAGGCCAGAGATAGGCCACCGCCCCGAGATGGTCCTCATGCCCGTGGGTGAGGACGATGCCGGCCAGCCGGTCGCGCCGTTCTTCGATAAAGGCGGGATCGGCCATGAACACGTCGATGCTCGGCATCGAATCGTCGCCGAAAGAAACGCCAAGGTCGACGATCATCCATTCGCCGCCATAGCCGTAGACATTGAGGTTCATTCCGATCTCGCCCGCACCTCCGAGCGGAACGAGGAAAAGCTGGTTCGGGTCGGCGAAGAGGGTGTCAGGGCTCGGTGCGGGCATTGCGCCGGTGGATTTCAAGCAGTCCTCTCAAAGTAAGATCAGCGTCGAGATATTGAATGGCGTCCGTCGCTTCCATGAACATCGGCGCGAGGCCGCCGGTGGCCACCACCGTCATGGGCGATCCGAACTCCGCTTTGATTCTCGCCACCATTCCCTCGATCAAGCTTACATAGCCCCAAAACACGCCCGACTGCATCGCCGGAACGGTGGCCTTGCCGATAACCTGTTTCGGCCGGCCGATGGCGACGCGGGGAAGCTTGGCGGCAGCGGCGTGCAAAGCTTCGAGCGAAAGATTGATGCCCGGGCATATGGCGCCGCCGCAATAGTTGCCCTCGGCGTCGATGACGTCGAAGGTGGTGGCGGTTCCGAAGTCGATGACGATCAGCGGTCCCCTGTAGAATTTGTGCGCCGCCACGGCGTTGACCAGACGGTCCGCGCCCACTTCCTCAGGCCGGTCGAGCAGCACGTTGAGGCCGAGGGTTACTCCGTCTTCCCCAACGACCAGCGGCTCGCAGCGGAAATAGCGCCGGCAGAGCGTCTTCAGGCTGAACATCATCGCCGGCACAACCGACGCGACGATTGCGGCGTCCACATCCTCGCGCCGCAACCCCTGGATGGTCATGAGCTGCGTCAACCACACGCCGATCTCGTCGGCCGTCCGCTCGGTATTGGTCGAAGACCGCCATTCGCCCATGCAGCGCTCGCCATCGAAAATGGCGAAGACGATGTTGGTGTTGCCCGAGTCGATCGCCAGCAGCATGTCCCCTCACCTTCCGCCCGCAAAAAAGACGTCACCCGCCAACACGCTACGCTGCCCACCGTCAGCCGACGTGAGAAGCAGCGCCCCACCCGCGTCGAGGCCAGCGAAAATCCCCTTTACAACCTCGCCGTCGGCCAGCCGCGCCTCGGCCGGACGCCCCAGGCCGCAGGCTCCGGCGAGCCACGCCTCGCGCACCGGCGCGAACCCCCGCATCCGCCATGTATCGTACCACACCGCCAAATTCCGGCAGAGGGCCGCCAGCACATCGCCGGCTGTCGCCGGGCACCCCACGCCGCGAAGACAGGTGGCGGGATAAAGGGCCGGGTCCGGCGCGGCCACCACGTTCACCCCGACCCCGACCACCATCCAGTCCGCATGGCCCGCCGTCTCGAGAAGGATGCCGGCGACTTTGAGCCCATCGCACAGCACGTCGTTAGGCCATTTACATTCGAACCGGCCCACCGGGCAAATCTCACTCAAAGCCTCCCGGAGGGCTACGGCGGTGACGAAGCCGAGTTGCGCCGCCTCATGCAGTGGACATCGGGGGAAAAGCAGGAAGGACGAGTGCAGATTGCCGCGCGGGGAATGCCAGTGCCGCCCGCGTCGGCCACGGCCAGCCGTCTGCTCCGCGGCCCACACCACGGTTCCGTGCTCCGCGCCCGCCTCCGCCAGCCTCTTGGCCTCGTCGTTGGTGCTTCCGATCTGGTCGTAGGCGATGAGGCGAAACGGCGGCGCCAGTTCCGGTGCCGCCGTCATTCCCCGAACAGGGTCGACGCCGCGGCCTCCGCCTCGGTCACCAAAGGTGACGGGACGACGGTGAAGGCGACGATGACGATGGCGCTGACGGCGAGGATGGCGCCCATGGCCCGCCCGATCGGACGGTCGAAGCTCTCCACGGGCTCGTCGAAATACATCACCTTGATGATGCGCAGGTAGTAGAAGGCGCTCACCACGCTCGCCAGCACGCCGATAACCGCCAGCGTCACCAGCCCGGCATCGATTGCCGCCATGAACACGTAGAACTTGCCCCAGAACCCTGCCAGCGGGGGAATTCCGGCCATCGAGAACATGAAGATCGCCATCGCCAGCGCCATCATCGGGCTGGTCTTCGAAAGCCCGGCCAGATCCTCGATACCCTCAACCATCCGGCCCTTCTGGCGCATGCTGAGAATGACGGCGAAGGCGCCGATATTCATGAACAGATAGATGGCGAAATAAATGAGCACGCCGCGGATGCCTGCGGCATTGCCGACCGCCAGACCGATCAGCCCGTAGCCCACATGCCCGATCGAGCTGTAGGCCATCAGCCGCTTGATGTTGGTCTGGTTGATGGCGGCGAAGGCGCCGAGGATCATCGAGGCCAGCGAGATGAACACGATGACTTGCCGCCACTGGTCGGCCAGATCACCGAAGGGCCCGACCATGACCCGCACGAAGAGGGCGAACGCGGCGATCTTGGGCGCCACGGAGAAGAAGGCGGTGACCGGCGTCGGCGCGCCCTCGTAGACGTCGGGCGTCCACATATGGAAAGGCACGGCCGAAACCTTGAACGCCAACCCCGCGACCACGAACACGATACCCACGATGACGCCCGCGTGCGGGGCCCCATGGCCGCCCGCGAAGGTCCGGGCCAGCACTTCGAAATCGGTCGATCCGGCGAAACCGTAGATGAGCGAAGCGCCGTAAAGCAGCATGCCCGAAGCCAGGGCGCCCAACACGAAATACTTCAGCCCCGCCTCGGAGGCGCGCACGCTGTCGCGCTGATAAGCCGCCATCACGTACAGGCTCAGACTCTGCAGCTCAAGGCCGAGATAAAGCGACATCAGGTTGTTGGCGGAGATCATCATCATCATGCCGAGGGTGGCGAGCACCATCAGCGCCGGATATTCGAAGCGGTCGATCTCCTCGCGCTCGAGAAAGCCGACCGACATCACCACCGCCAAGCCCGACGCCACCAGCACAAGGGTCTTCATGAAGACGGCGAAGCCGTCGATCACGAACATTCCGCCAAAGGTCGTCGTGCGCTCCGAGCCAAGCCCGGACACCAGGAGCGCCGTCACCGCGAAGGCGACCACCGCCAGTGTGGCGGTGGCCCGCATGTCGTCCTTCTTGCGGAACACCCCCAGCATCAGTATCGCCATGGCGGCGCAGGCCAGGAAGATCTCCGGCAGGGCCGGCATGAGGTTGGGCATTTCCGACACTCCCGTCATGTCCTAACGCGCCGCCATCGACACCGCGTCCACCGCGGACAGGGCAAGCTGATACTTGTCGATGAGATTCGCCACAGAGGCATGCATGTATCCGAGGAAGGACGAGGGATAAATCCCCATCCACAGCACGACCGCGACGAGCGGGGCGAACACCGCGATCTCGCGCCCGCTCAGATCGAGAATGCTCCTCAGGTCCTCGCGCACCAGCTTGCCGAACACCACCCGCCGGTAGAGATAAAGCATGTAGGCTGCGCCCAGGATCAGACCCGAGGCGGCGAAGAGAGCCACCCAGCTGTTGACCTGGAACACGCCGAGCAACACCAGGAACTCGCCCACGAAACCGCTCGTTCCCGGCAGTCCCACCGATGCCAGCATGAACAGCATGAACACCGCGGCGTATTTCGGCATCCGCTGCACCAGCCCACCGTAACGGCCGATCTCACGCGTGTGCATGCGGTCGTAGACCACGCCGACGCACAGGAACAGGGCGCCCGATACGATGCCGTGACTCAGCATCTGGAAAAGCGCCCCTTCGACGGCCTGCGGGGTCAGCGCGAAGATGCCGATCGTGACGAAGCCCATGTGGGCCACGGAGCTGTAGGCGATGAGCTTCTTCATGTCCTCCTGCACCAGCGCCACCAGCGAGGTGTAGACGACGGCGACGATGCTGAGGGTGTAGACCAGCGGCGTGAAGTATTCCGACGCCAGGGGCAGCATGGGCACCGAGAACCGCAAGAAGCCGTAGGCGCCCATCTTCAGAAGCACGCCGGCCAGGATCACCGAGCCCGCGGTGGGCGCCTCGACGTGGGCGTCGGGCAGCCAGGTGTGCACCGGCCACATTGGAACCTTGACGGCGAATGACACGAAGAAGGCCAGCCACAGCCAGATTTGCATCTCGAACGGATAGCCATGCGCCATCAGCGACGGAATGTCGGTCGTGCCGGCCTGGAAATACATGGCCAGCAGGGCCAGCAGCATCAGCACGGAGCCGGCCAGCGTGTAGAGGAAGAACTTGAATGCCGCGTAAACCCGGCGCGGTCCGCCCCACACCCCGATGATGATGAACATCGGGATCAGCACGCCCTCGAAGAAGACGTAGAAGAGCACCGTGTCGAGGGCGCAGAACATGCCCACCATCATGGTCTCGAGGACCAGGAAGGAGATCATGTACTCCTTGACGCGGGTTTCGATGGCTTCCCAGCTTGCCAGAATGCAAATCGGCGTGAGGAACGTCGACAGCAGCACGAAGAACATCGAGATGCCGTCGACGCCCATGTGATAGGAAATGTTCGACCCTGGCAGCCAGCGGGCCTTGTCGACCAGTTGGAAGGCGGCCGTGTTGGGGTCGAAATAGACCCATACGAGCAGCGACACCAGGAAGGTGGCGAGCGAGGTCAGCAGCGCCACGTTGCGGGCGTTGCGCGCCACCACGTCGGGAGTGCCCCGGATCGTGAGGATGAACAGCGCCCCTACCAGCGGCAGGAACGTCGTGATGGTCAGGAGTGGCCAGTCGCTCATCGCCGCGTCAACCCATGTTAAACATGTACCAGGTCACGAACGCGGCGACGCCAATGATCATGGCGAAGGCGTAGTGATAGACGTATCCGCTTTGCAGCCAGCTCATCCTGCGGGCGATGTCGCGCGAAGCAGCGGCCACGCCGTCCGGGCCAAGCCCGTCGATGAGGGCGCCGTCCCCGGTCTTCCAGAAGCCCTGTCCCAGCACGAAGGCGGGTTTCACGAACAGGAAGTCGTACAACTCGTCGAAGTACCACTTGTTCAAGAGGAACTGGTAGGCGCCCTGGAAGCGGGCGGCGAGCATCTTCGGCAGTGCCGGCGCGAACATGTAGAACAGGTACGCCATGGCGATGCCGGCCAGCGCGACGAACACCGGCAGCGTCTTCACCCAGAACGGCGCATGGTGCGCGTTCTCGATGGCGTCATGCCCCTTCAGCACCAGGATCGAATTGCCCCAGAATTCCTGCATGCCGTGGCCGACGAAAGACTCGTAGCCGACGAAGCCTGCGAAGATGGCGCCAATGGCGAGCACGATCAGCGGCACCGTCATCACCGGAGGCGATTCGTGCACATGGGCCATGACATGCTCGTCGGCCCGCGGCTGGCCGTGGAAGGTCAAGATGAGCAGCCGCCAGGAATAGAACGCGGTCAGGAAGGCGGCGCCGATGCCCAGCCAGAAGGCGAGCGTGCCGACTGGCGTATGCGCCCCCCAGGCGGCCTCCAGGATCATGTCCTTCGAGAAGTAGCCGGCGAAGAAGGGTATCCCCGCCAGAGCCAGGCTGCCGATCCACATCAGAGCCCAGGTCAGCTTGATGTGCCTCCAGATGCCGCCCATGCGCCGGATGTCCTGCTCGTCCGACATGGCGTGGATAACCGAGCCGGCGCCCAGGAACAGCAGCGCCTTGAAGAAGGCGTGTGTCATCAGATGGAAGATCGCCGCCTGATAGGCCGAGACCCCGATGGCGAAGAACATGTAGCCCAGCTGCGAGCAGGTCGAATAGGCGATGATCCGCTTGATGTCGTTCTGCACGCAGCCGACGGTGGCCGCGAAGATGGCCGTGAAGGCGCCGACCAGGGTGACCACCGTGAGCGCGGTGTCGGAATACTCGAACAGCGGCGACATGCGCGCCACCATGAACACGCCGGCGGTGACCATCGTCGCCGCATGGATCAAGGCGGAAACGGGCGTCGGGCCCTCCATGGCGTCGGGTAGCCAGGTATGCAGGCCGAGCTGGGCCGACTTGCCCATGGCGCCGACGAAAAGCAGCAGGCAGATGATGGTGATGGCGTGCCATTCGGTGCCGAAGAAGACCACCGTCTCGGCCGCCTTGTCGGGGGCGGCGGCGAAGATGGCGTCGAAAACGACGCTGTCGAAAAGGAAGAAGGCACCGAAGATGCCGAGCGCGAATCCGAAGTCGCCGACGCGGTTGACGATGAAAGCCTTGATGGCGGCGGCATTGGCCGAGGGCTTCTCATACCAGAAGCCGATCAGCAGGTACGACGCCAGCCCGACCCCCTCCCAGCCGAAGAAAAGCTGGATGAGGTTGTCGGCGGTCACCAGCATCAGCATGAAGAATGTGAACAGGCTGAGATAGCTCTGGAACCGCGGGATCGAGTGGTCGTGGTGCATGTAGCCGATCGAATAGACGTGCACCATGAACGACACCCACGTCACGACGATCAGCATCACCGCGGTCAGGGTGTCGAATTTCAAAGCCCAGGAGGCGTCCAGCGACCCAGACTGCATCCAGGTGAACAACTCGATGCTCTGCGGCTGGCCCCCGATGACCACCGCCAGGAAGATCGGAATGGACAGGATGGCCGACAAGCCGACCAGTCCGCAGGTCACGACCTGGGCCCCGCGGTCGCCGATCCAGCGGCCGAACAGGCCGGCCACGATTGCCCCGATGAGCGGCAGGAATACGGCTGCGACGTACATGCCGGGCTAACCTTTCATCTGGCTGATGTCCTCAACCTCGATCGTGCCGCGGTTGCGGAAGTAGACGACGACGATGGCCAGACCGATGGCCGCCTCGGCGGCCGCAACGGTCAGCACGAACATGGTGAAGATCTGGCCGACGAGATCGTTGAGATAGGCCGAGAACGCCACGAGGTTGATGTTCACCGCGAGCAGCATCAGCTCGACCGACATCAGGATGATGATGACGTTCTTGCGGTTGAGGAAAATACCGAACACCCCGGTCGTGAACAGGATCGCCGCGACCGTCAGGTAATGGGCAAGGCCGATCTGCAACATCAGATGCCTCCCCCGCTGGGCACTTTTCGGACCTCCAGCGTGTCCTCCTTGCGGCGGGCGAGCTGGCGGGCGATGTCCTGCTTGCGCACACCGGGGCGCGACCGCAGGGTCAGCAGGATGGCACCGACCATGGCGACCAGGAGCACCATGCCGGCCGCCTGGAACAGGTAGAAATAGTCGGTATAAATCAGCCGCCCCAGCGCCTCGGTATTGCTGACCGCGGCGACGTCAGGCGCCGGCGCCGCCGACACACTCGCCGCATCCGGGGCAAAGGTCCAGGTTCCGAACACCAGGGCGAGTTCCACGAGCAGCACCAAGCCGACCAGCGCGCCGGTCGGAAGGTATTGCAGGAAGCCTTCGCGGAAGCGCAGGAAGTTGATGTCCAGCATCATCACGACGAACAGGAACAGCACCGCCACCGCGCCGACGTACACGACCACCAGCACCATCGCCAGGAACTCGGCCCCCAGCAGCAGGAACAAACCGGCCGCGTTGAAGAAGACGAGGATGAGGAAAAGCACCGAATGGACCGGATTGCGGGCCGAGATGACCATGACGCCGCCGGCCACCGCGATCGCGGCGAACATATAGAAAACCAGGGCCTGGATCATGCTTCCCCCTGTCCGGCCCTTGCGGGCCCACGCGAGATCAGTTCAATCACTCCGGTCTCCCCTTACCGGTAAGGCGCGTCGGCCGCGATGCGGGCGGCGAGCTCCGATTCCCAGCGGTCGCCGTTGGCGAGCAGCTTTTCCTTGTTGTACATGAGCTCCGCGCGGGTCTCGGTCGCGAACTCGAAATTCGGCCCCTCGACGATGGCGTCGACCGGGCAGGACTCCTGGCAGTATCCGCAATAGATGCACTTCGTCATGTCGATGTCGTAGCGGCGCGTGCGCCGGCTGCCGTCCTCACGGGGTTCGGCCTCGATGGTGATCGCCAGCGCCGGACACACCGCTTCGCACAGCTTGCAGGCGATGCAGCGCTCTTCGCCGTTGGGATAGCGCCGCAGCGCGTGCTCGCCGCGGAAACGCGGGCTGAGCGGACCCTTCTCGTAGGGATAGTTGATGGTCACCTTCGGTTTCAGCATGTACCGGAAGGTGGTCATCAACCCCTGCGCCAGCTCGATCAGCAGGAAAGTGCGGGCGGTACGGTCCAGGAAGGACATCGTCCTAAGTCTCCAATTACTGCGGCACCCAGCCGGTGGTCACCAGCACGCCTGCGGTGAGCACCAACCAGAGCAGCGAGAACGGCAGGAACACTTTCCACCCCAGGCGCATCAACTGGTCATAGCGATAGCGCGGGAACGTGGCGCGCACCCACAGGAAGCAGAAAAGCACCAAGGAAACCTTGAGCCCGAACCAGATGATGCCGGGTATCCAGGTGAACGGCGGGATCGGAAGGGGCGCCAGCCAGCCGCCGAGGAAGAGCACCGTGGTGATGCCGCTCATCAGGATCATGTTCGCGTATTCGCCCAGGAAGAACAGGGCGAAGGTCATCGCCGAATATTCCACGTTGTAGCCGCTGACGAGCTCGGCCTCCGCCTCCGGCAGGTCGAAGGGCGCGCGATTCGTTTCGGCCAGGGCGGACACGAAGAAGATCACGAACATCGGCAGGTGCGGCAGCCAGTACCAGCTCCAGAACCCGCTCCCCGCCTGTGCTTGCACCAGCTCGCTCAGGTTCAGGGTGCCGGCCGTCAGCAGCACCGAGATCATCACGAAGCCGATGGACACCTCGTAGGACACCATCTGCGCCGCGGAGCGGAGCGCTCCCAGGAAGGCGTATTTGGAATTCGACGCCCAGCCGGCCATGACGATGCCGTAGACGCCCAGCGAGGAGATGGCGAACAGGTAGAGCACGCCGACGTTTATGTCGGCCAGAACCCAGCCGTCGTCGAAGGGAATCACCGCCCAGGCGACGAGGCTGAGGATGAAGGTCAGCATCGGCGCCATCACGAACACCACGCGGTTGGCGCCGGTGGGTATGACGGTTTCCTTGAGCAGCAGCTTCAGTCCGTCGGCGAACGGTTGCAGCAGGCCGAACGGCCCCACCACGTTGGGCCCCTTGCGCAGCTGCATCGCCCCGATCACCTTGCGCTCGGCGTAGGTGAGGTAGGCCACCGCCACCAACAGCGGAACGACGATCGCGACGATCTGGATGACGATGATCGCGGTCGGCCAGATGTAGCCCTGCCAGAGTTCAGCCATGGGTCCCCGTCTTCCGCTGATTGCCCGCCACGAACAGCGCCGTGCATTCCGCCATGGTCTTGGAGGCGCGGCTGATCGGATCGGTCATGTAGAAGTTCTCGATCGGCGAGACGAAGGGCGCATTGTCGAGCGCCCCGTCGGTTCCGAACGCCCCCCACTCGGCGGCGGCGACCGCGTCACGGTGGGCAAAGACGCGGCTGACCGCCAACATGCGCTCGCGCACCTCGCGCAGGCTGTCATAGGGCAGCCGGTGCCCCAGCGCCTCGGACAACGCGCGCAGAACCTTCCAGTCCTCCCTGGCCTCGCCGGGCGGGAACACCGCCAGCCGCGTCTCCTGCGCGCGGCCCTCGGTGTTCACGTATGTCGCGTTCTTCTCGGTGTAGGCGGCCCCCGGCAGGACGACGTCGGCGCGATGCGCCCCCGCGTCGCCGTGGTGGCCCTGATAGATCACGAACGCCTTGCCAAGCCGATCCATGTCGATCTCGTCGGCGCCCAGCAGGTAGACGACCTCGATATCGCCCTTCTCGGCCCCGGCCAGGATGCCGGCGACGTCGCGCCCTCCCTTCCCCGGCACCAGGCCGAGGTCCAGCCCCCCGACCCGCGCCGCCGCGAGGTGAAGCACGTTGAAGCCGTTCCACCCGTCCTTCACCATGCCGCAGGTTTCGGCGAGTCGCCGGGCGGCGGCCAGGACCGCGGCGCCGTCGGGCCGCGCCAAGGCCCCCATGCCGAGGATCAGCATGGGCTTCTGCGCCCCCTTGAGCACCTCCGCGAAGGGATGCTTCGCCTCGGCGATGTCGGTCAGCAGCCGCGGCTCATCGCCCAGCCATTCGTAGCGATAGGTCAGGTCAACCTTGGGCCCGACGGAGGCGATCGGGAAACGCCCGTTCAGCCAGCGCTTGCGGATGCGGGCATTGAGCACCGCCGCCTCGCGCCGCGGGTCGGTGCCGATCAGCAGCAGCGCGTCCGCCTCCTCGATGCCGGCCACGGTGGTGTTGAACAGGTACGAGGCGCGAACGGAGGCGTCCAGCTTGGCCCCGTCCTGGCGGCAATCGATGTTGGGCGAGCCCAGCGCCGCCGTCAGGTCCTTGAGCGCCACCATGCTTTCGCAGTCCGCGAGGTCGCCGGCGATGGCGGCGATGCGTTTGCCGTCCACACCGTTCAGGCGCGCCGCGATGGCGGCGAAGGCGTCCTGCCACGACGCCGGCTGGAGGCGCCCGTCGCGGCGGACATAGGGGGTGTCGAGCCGCTGCCGCTGCAGGCCGTCATAGGCGAAGCGGCTCTTGTCGGACAGCCATTCCTCGTTCACGTCGTCGTTGATGCGCGGCAGAACGCGCATGACGGCGGCGCCGCGCGCGTCGACCCGGATGTTGCTGCCCAGGGCGTCGAGCACGTCGATCGATTCGGTCTTGCGCAGCTCCCACGGCCGCGCCGTGAACGCGAACGGCTTGCTGGTCAGCGCGCCCACCGGGCACAGGTCGATGATGTTGCCCGACAGTTCGCTGGACAGCGCCTTCTCGACGTAGGTTCCGACCTCCATGTTCTCGCCGCGGCCGGTCGCGCCAAGCTCGGGCACGCCGGCCACCTCGGTGATGAAGCGGATGCAGCGCGTGCAGTGGATGCAGCGCGTCATGTAGGTCTTGATCAGGGGACCGAAGTTCTTGTCCTTGACCGCCCGCTTGTTCTCGGAGAAGCGGCCGCGGTCGAAGCCGTAGCCGATGGCCTGGTCCTGCAGGTCGCACTCGCCGCCCTGGTCGCAGATGGGGCAGTCGAGCGGATGGTTGATGAGGAGGAACTCCATCACCCCTTTCCGCGCCTTCTCGACCATCGGCGAGCCGGTGTGGACGACCATTCCGTCGGCCACGGGCATGGCGCAGGACGCCACCGGCTTCGGCGACTTCTCGACCTCGACGAGACACATGCGGCAGTTGCCGGCGATTTGCAGGCGCTCGTGGTAGCAGAATCGGGGGATCTCGATGCCCAGGGTTTCGCAGGCCTGCAGGATGGTCACTCCCGCAGGAACCTCAACCTCGATCCCGTCGATGGTCAGTTTGGGCATGTGTCCTCCTAGGCCGCCCGGCCTGAGCGGGCCGAGTGGTATTCCTTGATCCGCCGCTCCAACTCCGGGCGGAAGTGGCGGATCAGCCCCTGGATCGGCCACGCCGCCGCATCGCCGAGGGCGCAGATGGTGTGCCCCTCGACCTGGCGAGTGACGTCCTCGAGCATGTCGATCTCCTCGACGGTGGCATTGCCGGTCGCCATGCGTTCCATGACGCGCCACATCCAGCCGGTTCCTTCGCGGCAGGGCGTGCACTGCCCGCAGCTCTCGTGCTTATAGAAGCGCGACAGCCTGGTGATGGCGCGGATGAGGTCCGTCGACTTGTCCATCACGATGACCGCCGCGGTGCCCAGACCGGAACGCACCTCGCGCAGCGAATCGAAATCCATCAGAACGTTGTCGCAGATTTCCTTGGGCAGCACCGGAACCGACGAGCCGCCGGGGATGACGGCGAGCAGGTTGTTCCAGCCGCCGCGCACGCCGCCCGCGTGCTTCTCGATGAGTTCCTTGAGCGGGATGCCCATTTCCTCTTCGACGTTGCACGGCTCGTTCACGTGGCCGGAGATGCAGAAAATCTTGGTGCCGGTGTTCTTCGGCCGTCCCAGGCTGCCGAACCAGGCCGCGCCGCGGCGCAGGATGGTGGGGGCGACGGCGATGGATTCGACGTTGTTGACCGTGGTCGGACAGCCGTAGAGGCCGACGCCGGCGGGGAACGGCGGCTTCAGGCGCGGCTGGCCCTTCTTGCCCTCGAGGCTTTCGATCAGCGCCGTCTCTTCGCCGCAGATGTAGGCGCCACCGCCGCGATGAATGTAGACGTCGAAGTCCCAGCCGCTCCCGCAGGCGTTCTTGCCGACCAAGCCGGCCGCATAGGCCTCGTCGATGGCGTGCTGGAGGTGCTCGGCCTCGCGGAAGAATTCGCCCCGGATGTAGATGTAGCAGGCATGCGCGCCCATCGCGAAGCTGGCGATCAGGCAACCCTCGACCAGCTTGTGCGGATCGAAGCGCATGATTTCGCGATCCTTGCAGGTGCCGGGTTCGCCCTCGTCGGCGTTTACGACGAGATAATGCGGCCGGTCACCGATCGTCTTGGGCATGAACGACCACTTCACGCCGGTCGGAAAGCCCGCCCCGCCGCGGCCCCTGAGGCCGGAATTCTTCATCTCCTCGATGATCCAGTCACGGCCCTTGCGCAGGATTTCCTTGGTGCCATCCCAGTCGCCGCGCGCCCGCGCGCCGGCGAGGCGCCAGTCGTGCATCCCATAGAGGTTCGTGAAAATCCGATCCTGGTCGCGGAGCATCCTATTCTCCCTGCTTCGCGGGCACGTCGACCAGGGTCGTCGGGCCGCCGGCGGGCGCCGAGCCCTGACGGCCGGTCTGCGACCCCGCCTTGGGCTTCTCGCCGTTCCTCAGAGCCTTGAGCAGCCGCTTGGTGCTGTCGGGGTCGAGGTCCTCGTAGTAGTCGTCGCCGATCTGGACCATCGGCGCGTTCACGCACGCCCCCAGGCACTCGACCTCGGACAGGGTGAACATGCCATCGGGCGTCGTCTCGCCGAAGCCGATTCCCAACTCGTCGCGACAGGCCATGGCCACCCCGTCGGAGCCGCGCAGCCAACACGGCAAATTCGTGCAAACCTGCACGTGATGCTTTCCGACCGGCTTGAGCTGGAACATCGTGTAGAAGGTGGCGACCTCGTAGACTCGGATCGGCGCCATCCCCAGCATCTCGGCGACATGGTCCATGGCCGCCCGCGACACCCAGCCCTCCTGGCGTTGCGCCAGGTCGAGCAGCGGCATCACCGCGCTCGCCTGCCGGCCGTCGGGGTATTTGGCAATGATGGCGCGGGCCCTCTCGACGTTCTCGGCCGAAAACGCAAAGTTCGCCGGCTGGTCGGCCGTCGTACCCGGCCCGCTCATCGGTCGATCTCCCCGAAGACCACGTCGATGGATCCGATGATGGCGACGATGTCCGCCAGCATGTGCCCCTTCCCCATGAAATCCATGCCCTGCAGATGGGCGTAGCCCGGCGCGCGAATCTTGCAGCGGTAGGGCTTGTTGGTGCCGTCGGAAACGAGATAGACGGCGAACTCTCCCTTGGGCGCCTCGACGGCGGCGTAGGTCTCGCCAGCCGGTACGTGGAAGCCCTCGGTGTAGAGCTTGAAGTGATGGATCAGTGCCTCCATCGAGCGCTTCATTTCGGCCCGCGGCGGCGGCGCCACCTTGCGGTTGTCGACCTTGACCGGGCCGCCCGGCATCTGCTCGATACATTGCTGCATGATGCGGATCGACTCGCGCATCTCGACCATTCGCACCAGATAGCGGTCGTAGCAGTCGCCGCTCTTTCCGATCGGAATGTCGAAGTCCATCCGGTCGTACACTTCGTAGGGCTGTGCCTTGCGCAGGTCCCACGGGATGCCGCTGGCGCGCAGATTGGGACCGGTGAAGGCCCAGTCGAGCGCCTGCTCCGGGGTGACGATGCCAATATCCACGGTGCGCTGTTTGAAGATGCGGTTCTCGGTGACCAGCGTCTCGATGTCGTCGAGGATCTTGGGGAATTGCTCGCACCACGCCGAGATGTCTTCGAGCAGGCCGGCGGGCAGATCCGCCGCCACGCCGCCCGGCCGGAAATAGGCCGTGTGCAGGCGGGCGCCCGATACCCGCTCGTAGAACTCCATCAGCTTCTCGCGCTCCTCGAATCCCCACAGCAGCGGCGTCATGCCGCCCACGTCGAGGACATACGAGGTGACGTTCAGCAGGTGGTTGAGGATACGCCCGATCTCGCAATAGAGCGTGCGGATGTACTTGGCCCGCGGCGGGATGTCGATGCCCAGGAGCTTCTCGGTCGCCAGAACGAAGGCGTGCTCCTGGTTCATCGTGCCGACGTAGTCGAGACGATCAAAATAGGGCACCGCCTGTAGGTAGGTCTTGTGCTCGATCAGCTTCTCGGTCCCACGATGCAGCAGCCCGATGTGCGGATCGGCGCGCTCGACCACTTCGCCGGACATCTCCAGGATCAGTCGCAGCACGCCGTGCGCGGCGGGGTGCTGGGGGCCGAAGTTGATGGTGTAGTTGCGGATCTTGGCCTCGGCCATCAGTGCTTCTCCGCCTTCTCGTCGCCTGGCAGCAGGCCGCCGCCCTCCCAGGGGCTGAGGAAATCGAAGCCGCGGAACTCCTGCGGGAGCCTCACCGGCTCGTAGACGACGCGCTTCTGCTCGTCGTCGTAGCGCAGTTCCACATAGCCGGTGAGCGGAAAGTCCTTGCGCAGCGGATGGCCCTCGAACCCGTAATCGGTGAGCAGCCGCCGAAGGTCGGGGTGATCGGAGAAGAACACCCCGTACATGTCCCAGATCTCGCGTTCGAACCAGTTGGCCGCACTGAAAATTGACGTAACCGACGGCACCTGCTTCTCCTCGTCGGTGCGCAACTTCACGCGAACCCGCTGATTCTGCTTCATGCTCAGCAGGTGATAGACGATCTCGAAGCGCTGCTCGTCGGCCGGGTAGTCGACGCCGCAAACGTCCATGAGCTGCTTGAAGAGACAGTTGGCGTCGTCGCGCAGAAAGGTGAGAACCTTGGTGATGGCGGCCAGTCGGACCGTCACCACCAATTCGTCCCGCACCAGTTCCGCCTTCAGCACTTCGTTGGGCAGCGCCGCCGCGATGTAATCGCCAAGGTCTTGAAGGGCCTGTGTCATGGTATCTCGCGTTCCTGGCGGGTCAGCGCGCAATGGTGCCGGTTCGCCTGATCTTCTTCTGCAGTTGAAGGATCCCGTAAACCAGCGCTTCCGCGGTTGGCGGACAACCCGGCACGTAGATGTCGACCGGCACGATGCGGTCGCAGCCGCGGACCACCGAATAGGAGTAGTGGTAGTAGCCGCCGCCGTTCGCGCAGGACCCCATCGAGATCACCCAGCGCGGCTCGGCCATCTGGTCGTAAACCTTGCGCAGCGCCGGCGCCATCTTGTTCGTCAGGGTGCCGGCGACGATCATCAGATCCGACTGACGCGGGCTGGGCCGGGGCACCACGCCGAACCGGTCGAGGTCGTAGCGCGAGCAATAGGCGTGGATCATTTCCACTGCGCAGCAGGCCAACCCGAAGGTCATCGGCCAGAGCGAGCCCGTGCGCGCCCAGTTTACGACCTTGTCGACATTGGCCAGTACGAACCCCTTCTGGCTGAGTTCTTCGTTGACCTTCTGAAATACCTGTTCCTGGTCGGGTGCCAGAACGGAACCCGCGGCGGACGCACCTCCTGGGCTCATTCCCATTCCAAAGCTCCCTTTCTCCACTCGTAGACAAAGCCGATGGTCAGAATGGCCAGAAACACCATCATCGACCAGAAGCCGAACATCCCGATCTGGCCCAGCGTCACCGCCCATGGGAAAAGGAACGCCACTTCGAGATCGAAGATGATGAAAAGAATGGCGACGAGATAGAACCGAACCTCGAACTTGCTGCGGGCGTCGTCGAACGCATCGAAGCCGCACTCGTAAGCGGACGTTTTTTCGCTGTCCGGCCGCTGCCTGGCGACGATCCACGAGGCGCCGACGGCGATTGCGGCAATGGCCACCGCGATGGCAAGGAAAATGAGGATTGGCAGGTATTCGCGGAGCAAAGCGTCCATCAACGACCGCCTTTCAACTTCAGACCGCGTCCGACGCCCGTCGGCTCGATCGTCTCAACCTAGCCCCGACCCGATGGGCCGGGGTGCGGATTCAAGAAGGGGGAATGCATAAACGAAACCCCGATTACCGCCCCCAAGCCACCCCGTCAGCAACCGAAACGCCATGGACCGCTGGCGGGAGTGACGGGGCTCGAACCCGCGACCTCCGGCGTGACAGGCCGGCGCTCTAACCGACTGAGCTACACCCCCCGAAGCGGACCCGCGCGGGTGGCGCTGATGTAATCCAGGGCCGGGTTGGTGTCAAGCAATCAAGCCTGTCCGTCGCACGCTTTCGTGTCCGGGCGCGCGCCGCGGCCGGCCGACGCAAGAGGGCCGAGCGTCACGACGCGCCGCAACATCAATTCGGGGTCTCTAATACATCCCTTTTCGCTCAGGATAAACTTTCCCACACTTCTATTCGAATGAGAAAAACCTGAGAATGGTTGATGCGGTTTCGTCGGGATTATTTGCAGACGATGAAACCATTACTATCGGTGTTCGAGGCTTGGCCAGTCAACAACCCGGCCACCCTTGCGGGTGGTCTTTTCCTGCCCGCCAAGACCTCAAATAGTCCCCTTACCATTCCATTTCCAGATGTGGGCGTGGAATGGAACCACCCTTGCCGACCGCTGTCCACGGTGCCACTCTGAGGCCATGCCTCATCCACTGCATTACGACGGAAACGGATTCGACCGTGCGGCGGCCTTGCGAAAGGACGAAGCCCAATTGGCCATCCTCAAGACACAGGAGACGACTCGGTTGCTCCCCTATTGGCGGGGGCTCTCATTCGTGGCCGACGACGGACGCACCCCATGGGTGTCGGGCCCGCAGGCGCGCGAACTCGTCGAGATCGCCGATGAAATCGTCTTCCTCGGGATGGCGGCGGAAGGCCCCTTCTTCGCGGCCGACATTTCCTCGCTGGCCGGCGGAGAGCGCGGGCCGGAGATCGCGGGTGGCCGGTTTCGTTCCTTGCGGGCAATCGGGGCGACGCTGCCGGCAGCCGAAGCCGGACTTGCCGCCCATGCCCGCGCCCTGCTGCACTGGCACGCCCGCAATCGTCATTGCCCGGCCTGCGGGGCCCCGACGCGCGTGATGGAGGGCGGGCATTCCCGGCAATGCGTGGCGGAGAAATGCGGGGGACAGCATTTTCCTCGCACCGACCCCGCAGTGATCGTGCTGGTCACCGACGGAAACCGCTGCCTGCTCGGCCGGCAGACGAGTTGGCCGGAGGGTTTCTATTCGTGCCTGGCGGGCTTCGTCGAACCCGGCGAGTCACTGGAGAGCGCGGTCATCCGGGAAGTCTTCGAGGAGACCGGCGTCGTGGTGGCCGAGGTGGGCTACCATGCCTCGCAGCCCTGGCCCTTCCCCGGATCGCTGATGATCGGTTTCACCGCCATGGCGACAGGGGGCGAACCCGTCCCCGATGGGGTGGAACTCGAAGACGCCCGCTGGTTCCACCGCGACGAGTTCCTGCCCGCGCCGCGGCCGGGCCTGTCGCTGCCGCGCCACGACACCATCGCCTGGGCCCTCCTGCTCTCGTGGCTGGGGGAGTCGCCACGCACCACGTGATCCGGTCGCAACTGGAAACATTCGAATTGTCAGCGGCGGACAGGATGGCGAGAATGTGGATCTCGTCATTCAGTGGAGGAGAGGGTCGCCATGCCGCTCGAAACGTTTCAGGCTCTCGTCGCCATGGTCACCTCGCGGGTGCAGGGCCGACGCGTGCTTCCCGCCCTCGCCGACGAGCTGAACGGCGAGTTCGCGGCTGGCGGCGAATGGTTCCGGAAGGTGGAGGCCGCGTGTCACGACGGCATCCGCGAGGGCTGGATGTGCGCCCGCGAGGCCGGGGGCATACGGTACGGCCGCGTCATTGCCGCCGGACCGGCAACGCATGGCTACTCGGTCGACGTGGTCCACATGAAAGATGTTATCGGTCCTCGCCATCGTCATCCCAAGGGCGAGATCGATCTCATCATGCCGATCGATCCCAAGGCGAAATTCGACGGCCGCGGCGCCGGCTGGCTGGTCTACCCCCCAGACAGCGTTCACCCGCCAACCGTGACCGACGGCGCCGCCCTGGTCCTGTACCTTCTTCCCGACGGCGAGATCGACTTCAAGCCCGCAGCCTGAGTGGTCTTCAGACGCCCAGATACTTGACGTGGATGTCGGGATTCGCAAGCAGTTCCGCCGACGGGCCCTCGAACACGATGCGGCCCTTCACCATGATCAGGCTGCGATCGCACAGTCCGAGCAGCGCGTTCACGTCCTTGTCGATGACAAGGGTGGCGATGCCTGTGTCCTTGATGCGCCGGATGACTGACCAGATCTCTTTCCGGATCAAAGGCGCCAGCCCCTCGGTAGCCTCGTCGAGAATGATCAGATCGGGGTTGGTCATCAGGGCCCGACCGATGGTCAGCATCTGCTGTTCGCCGCCCGAAAGTTGGTTGCCCATGTTGGACAGGCGTTCGCCGAGCCGCGGGAAGGTCTCGATCACCCGGTCGAAGGTCCAGTCCAGGCGGCCGTCGCCGCTCGGGCGCGCCGCCATGATCAGGTTCTCGCGCACCGACAGATTCGGAAAGATCCCCCGGTTCTCGGGCACATAGGCTATTCCGTGCCGCACGACCTTGTGGGCTTCGGCCCCGGTCATGTCGCGGCCGTTGACCAGCACCTTTCCGCGCCGCGGCGGGGTCAGGCCCATGATAGAGCGCAGGGTCGTCGTCTTGCCCATGCCGTTGCGGCCCATCAGGCAGACGGTTTCGCCGCGATGCACCGCGAGCGAGACACCGTGAAGGATGTGACTGGCGCCGTAATAGGTGTGGATATCGTGGGTGGCGATGATGGGTTCCATCAGTGGCCCCCTCCTTCCTCGTCGCCGAGATAGGCTTCGCGCACGGCCTTGCTGGCGCGGATCTGCTCGACCGTGCCGGTCTCGAGAACACGGCCGTTGACCATGACGGTGAGCAGATCGGCGACCGCGAACACCGCGTCCATGTCGTGCTCGATCAGAATCAGCGTGTGGTCGGCTGCCAAGCGTTTGAGGAGTTCGACCACTTGGACAGCCTCCTCGCTCCCCATCCCCGCCAGCGGTTCGTCGAGAAGCAAAAGCTCCGGTTCGGTGGCGAGCATCATCCCGATCTCGAGCTGGCGCTGCTCGCCGTAGCTCATGGCCCCGGCCGGGGTGTCGCAGCGATGGGTCAGCCCGCACAACTCGATCGCACGGCGGGCCCGGGCCTCAACCTCCCTGTAGACGGATGCCGGACGGAAAAAACGCATCGAGGTCGGAAGCCGGGACTGCGCGCCCAGCCAGCAGTTCTCGAAGCAGGTAAAGCTCTGAAAGATGTTGGTCTTCTGGAAGCTGCGGCCGACGCCCAGGAGCGATACCTCGTCGGCCTTCGCCCTGGTGATGTCCCGCCCCCTCAGCTTGATGGTGCCAGCCGACGGAGGGAGTTCTCCGGACAGCAGGTTGATCAGGGTGGTCTTGCCGGCGCCGTTCGGTCCGATGATGGCGTGGACCTGGCCGCGGCGGAACGACAGCGTCACCCCGTCCACCGCGACCAATGCGCCGAACGTGCGCGAGAGTCCGTCGGTCTCGAGAATAACGTCAGACATCGGCGGCCTCCACCTCGCGCTCGACCGGCTTTCCGACGTCTGGCTTGGGCGGCCTCAGCCGCTGCGCCAGGGTCGACACCAGTCCTGCGATGCCGTTCGGCAGGAACAGCACGACGAGGATGACGAACAGGCCCATGACCAGAAGCCAGAATTCGGTGATCCCCGACACCCAGTCTTCGAGCATGACGAGGACGAAGGCGCCAAGGATGGGGCCGTACAAGGTTCCCATGCCGCCCAGCAGCACGATGACGAGCACCAAGCCGGATTCATGCCAAGAGAGGTGTGCGGGGGCCACGAACGCGGTTCGCGATGCCTCGAGAAAACCGGCGAACCCGGCCAGCGTGCCCGCGATCACGAATGCCACCAGCTTGTAGTTCTGCACGTTGTAGCCCAACGCGCGGACCCGGTTCTCGTTGACCCGGATGCCGACGATCACTCTCCCGAACGGCGAGCGCAGGATGATGGTAAGCAGGGCGAACGCCAGGACGAGACAAGCGAGCGCGACGTAGTAGAAGACGGTGCGGTCGGAAAGATCGAGGATGACGGTGTCCCCGAAGGCAAGCCTGGGAAGGCCGCGCCGCGGCAGATTGACGCCGTCCGCGCCCCACCAGAACGGCAGGTCGTGGAAGAAGAAGTACAGCATCTGCGCGAAAGCGAGCGTTATCATGATGAAATAGATGCCCGACGTGCGAATGCTGAACCACCCGATCACCAGGGCGGCGACGGCGGCGGCCACCAGCACCACCGGCAGGATGATGGCCATGTCGGCGATGCCCGCCTTCGCGATGAGCGCCGCCGTAGCGTAGGCGCCAACACCGAAAAAAGCGGCGTGACCGAAACTTACCAGGCCGGCATAGCCCACGAGCAGGTCGAGGCTCATGGCGAAAATGGCCAGCACCATAACCTTGGCAACCAAGCGCACGTAGAAGACGTCGCCGAATAAGGGATAGACGGCCAAGGCTACCGCTCCGAGCGCGAGAAGCACGTAGATGGGAAGTGGCGTGCGCGGCATCGTGTCAGGCCTTTCCAAACAGGCCCTGCGGGCGCCACAGAAGCACCAGCGCCATCACCGCGTAGACCGCCATGCTGGCCGCCTGGGGCACGAATACGGCGCCGAACGTGTGCGTCAGGCCGATCAACATGGCGCCGATGAAGGCGCCCTTGATGGAGCCGACGCCGCCGATGACGACCACCACGAAGGAAATGATCAGAACGTGCTCGCCCATGCCCGGATAGACGGAACTGACCGGGGCGGCGATCATTCCGGCAAACGCGGCCAACGCCGCGCCAAGTCCGAACACCACGGCGAACAAGCGGCTGATGTCGATGCCCAGCGACTGCACCATTTCGCGATTCGATGCGCCGGCGCGGATGGTCATGCCCAAGCGCGTGCGCTGAATCACGAGATACAGGCAGGCGGCCAACGCGACGCAGACCAGCGAAATGAAAAGGCGATAGACGGGGTAGGACTGCGTCTCCGTCAGGGGAATCGCCCCCGAGAGCAGATCGGGCACCGGGACGCCATGAACGTCGTTGCCCCACAGCACGCTGCGCATCTCGTTGAACACGAGTATCAAACCGTAGGTGAAAAGCACCTGGTAAAGATGATCGCGTTTATAGAGAAAGGTGATGCCGAACCGTTCGATCAGCAGCCCGAGGACCACGCTGATCGGCACACCCAGCAGGATCGCGTAGAACAGATTTCCGGTTACTCCCGTCAGCCAGTAGGCGAGATACGCACCCACCATATAGAAGGAGCCGTGCGCAAGATTGATGATCCCCATGATTCCGAAGATCAGCGTCAATCCGCTCGCAACGAGGAAAAGCAGGAATCCGTATTGGACTCCGTTCAGGATTTGTATGAGGTAGTAACTGAAATCCATACCGATCGGTCCAGCGCGCATGCCGCTCCCTCTCGCCCGCCGGAAGCGGGCGAGAGGTTTCTAGCCAAACGATGATCAGGCCATCTTGCAGCCGGTTGCCGGATCGGCGAGCGCCTTATGGGCGACCCCGAGCACCTTCTCCTCGCCGTTCACGATTTCGCGGAGATAGATGTCCTGAACCGGATTATGCGCCTTCGAGATGGTGAAGTTGCCCCGCGGGCTCTCGATGGTCGCCTTTTCGATGGCCGCCACGACCTTGTCCTGGGCACCGAGGTCGCCCTTGGTCGCCTCGAGGCCAACACGCAGCATTTCGGCGGCGTCGTAGCCCTGTACGGCATAGACGTCGGCGGGGCGCTTGGCGTTGCTCTCGAAGTTCTGGCGGAACGCGCGATTCTTGGGAGTGTCGAGGGCGTCCGAATAGTGCAGGGTCGTCTTGATGCCGTTCGCCGCCGCACCGGCCTTCTGATACACGCCGTCGGTAAGGAAGCCCGCCCCGTACAGCGGAATCTTGCCCTGCAGCCCGGCCGCCGCGTAGTCGTTGATGAACTTGAGCGCACCGCCGCCGGCGAAGAACGTGAACACGGCGCCCGGCTTCAGCGCCGCAATCTCGGTCAGATGGGCCTGGAATTCGACGCTCGGGAAGTCGATCAGGATCTCCTTCACGATCTTCCCGCCTCCGGGCAGGAAGGAATCCTTGAAGCCCTGCATCATCTGCTTACCGGCGGGGTAGTTCCAGGTAATGGTGACCGCGTCCTTGATGCCGTCCTTCAGCATGACGGAGCCGCAGGGATAGGTGCTCTGCCAGTTGCTGAACGAAGACCGGAAGATGTTGGGCGCGCACATCTCGCGGGTGATGTTGTCGGCGCCGGCATTGGCGACGATCGTGAGCGTGCCCTCGTCGCGGGCGACCTGGGCCATCGCCATGGCCACGCCCGAGTGCACCGGCCCCACCAGGACGTCGCATTTGTCCTTGAGGATGAGTCGCGCGGTGTTGTCCTTGGCCTTCGGCGGCGCCGCCTCGGAATCGAGCATGACGTACTCGACGCCGCGGCCTGCCAACTTGTTGCCGAGTTCGGCGACGCGCATCTTGAAGGCGTCGGTGATGTTGTGGCCGAGCGCGGCGTAGGTGCCGCTATACGGCAGCAAAAAACCGATCTTGACGTTGGCCTGCGCGCCGATCGCGAAGCGCGTCGGCACGAAGGTTCCCGCCGCCGCGACGCCGGCGGCGACCGCCGCCCCGCCCAGCACCTGCCGGCGCGTCGATTTCACATTCAACAGAGTCTTGTCGTTCATTCGTCGACCCTCCCAATAGATGGATAAGGCCCCTTTTATCACGGGGTTCTTATTGCGGCGAGGGCCGTTGCCCCGCCGGAAATGCTTTTTGATACTACACCAATCACCGAAGCCACCAAGCGCGCGCCCATCATCGCCAGAAACCCTCCCGGTCGATGGCGTGCAGCGCCGCCATCTCCTCGGCGGTCGGAGGCGGCGTCTCGGTCGCGCCGGGAATGGTTCGCAGCGACCACCCGGTTTTCTCCCGCACCTCTTCCGGCGCATGGCCGGGATGGAAGGAAGCGAGATGCAATTCCCCTTGGGGCCCGTGCGGTCGCAGAATGGCTCGGTCGGTGATCACCGCCGCGACGCCGCCGCGTCGTAAACCCGCCGCCCGGCGAGCGCCACCGCCGGCGAGGCCGCCCGGCGAGGTGACATAGCCGACCCGCTCCACCAGACGGTGCGGCTCGTGGTTCATGATGGCCAGCAGGCGATGCGACATGGCGGCGATGTCCGCCGCGCCGCCCGATCCCGGCAATTTGACGGTCGGCTTTTCGGCGCCACCGATGTACGAGGTATTGATATTGCCGAAGCGGTCGATCTCGGCGCCGCCGATGAACCCGGCATGGACCCATCCGCCTTGCAGAATTCCCATCACCTGGGTCAGGCCGGTGGCCCAGGCGGCGCCGAGCTGGTTGGGCGGGTCGCTCATGGTGTAGAGCATGTCCTGGGCCGGCGCGTGGCGGGCGAGGCCGCATTCGAACAGCCCGACCGCGTTCGGTGCGTGGGTGAGCCGCGCCACGCCGAAGGCGGTGATCGGCAACCGCATCCCGACGAACACGACTTCGCCGTCGCGAATCTCGCGCGCCGCGGCGATGATCATCAGTTCCTGGGTCGAATAGGCGGGCATCGGCTACGACGCCGCGAAGTTGGCCGGCGCCGCCAGGGCCGACCCACGTATGCGGAGGTCATCCAGCCTGCTGCCAAGCTTGGCCCTATAGGCTGCATGGTCGGGCACGCCCAATACCCACTCCTCCAGCCAGGCCAAAAAGCCGTCGCGCTCCCTGGAGCGCCGGTGATAGTCGGTGTAGAACTCGGTGTCCCGCTTCCAGATTCCGGTCATCGGTGAGGGGTGCTGCGCCGCCGGTTCATGAACAACCGCGGAAACCTTGAAGCCGGGAAACACCACGCGGTTCGGATCGGAGGCGATCACCCCGGGCTCGACGATCTCGTCGGCAAGCACGAGCACCCGGTCAGCCGCCAACGCCGCCTCCTGCGCCACCCCTAGGCTTCCCCACAGGTGCGCGTTTCCGAACCGGTCGGCGCGCTGGACAGCCAGCACCGCGACATCGGGTTTGAGGGGCGGCACCAGCACCACCGGATCGGCCTCGTCCGACAATGGGTTCTGGAGAACCTTGAGGGCCGGGTTGGAGGCAAGGATATCCGAACCCAACAGCGATCGCACCGGCATGTAAGGCATCCCGTAGGCGGCCGCCATCAGCGCCATCCCCAGCGAGAAATTGGAATAGTCGTTTACGACGACATTCCGCGGCACACCCTGCTCGACGGCGCGCCGGTAGTTGTGCCCAAGGCCACCCGAGACGTTGCCCACCCAGGCCGCACTGACCGCCCCGACGCAGCCGGCGCCGAACAGCATGTCGGCCGCTCCGTCAGAGATTGGCGCCACGAGTTCCAGGTCGCGCCGCCCCTGCCGGATGAGTTCAAAGACGACGGCGAACGGAATGGCGGCCTCCAGGCCCGCGCCCAGAACCACGGCGTCACCATCGCCGATGCCGTCCCGCACCGCCTGTTGCAGCGTTGCCAGCTTGTCGATCATACGCCGGGCACCCGGACGTCGGGCCGGCTAATGGCTCGCCGCCTCGGAACGCAATTTAAACCGCTGGATCTTGCCGGTGGCCGTCTTCGGCAATTCGTCGACGAAGTGGATCCAGCGCGGGTACTTGTAGGGCGCCAGTCCGCTCTTGCAGTGCTGCAACAGTTCCTGCTTCACGCCGTCGTCGGCCACGACGCCTTCAGCCAGCACGATCCATGCCTCGGGCTTGACCAGCGCGTCGGCGTCGGCCCGCCCAACGACCGCCGCCTCGAACACCTTCGGGTGCTCGACGAGCTTGGCCTCGATCTCGAACGGCGAGCACCAGATGCCGCCCACCTTCATCATGTCGTCGCTGCGGCCGCAGTAATAGTAGTAGCCATCGGCGTCGCAATAGTAGGTGTCGCCCGTATTCACCCAACCGTCGGCCAGCATGGTGGCGGCGGTCTTCTCCGGCTGGTTCCAGTAATAGGCGGCGGTCGACGGGCCGCGGATGTGCAGCCGGCCGGATTCCCCCACCGGCACCGGGTTGCCGCCGTCGTCGACGATTCGTGTCTCGTAGCCGACGACCGGTCGCCCCGATGAACCGGGTTTCGAATCGCCACCCGAATTGGAAATGAAGATGTGCAGCGCCTCGGTCGAGCCGATACCGTCCAGGATGGTAAGGCCGGTCTTTTCCTTCCAGCGCCGGAAGATCTCGGCCGGCAGCGCCTCACCCGCCGAGACGCAGTAGCGGATGGAGGAGAGGTCCGGCTTCGCGCCTTGATCGAGAGCCTGGAGTTGCGCCGCGTACAGGGTCGGCACCCCGAAATACAGGGTGGGCCGGAATCGGATGATGGTTTCGAAGGTGCTGTCCGGCGACGGGCGGGATTCGAGGAGAACCGCGGTTCCGCCGACCCACAGCGGAAACGTCATGCCGTTGCCGAGGCCGTAGGCGAAAAACAGCTTGGCGGCCGAGAAGAACACGTCGTCCTCGCGGGCCCCCAGGGTGTCGACGCCGTAGTATTGACTGGTGACCACCATGTCGCGATGCAAATGCACCGCGCCCTTAGGCCGCCCGGTCGAGCCCGAGGAATAGAGCCAGAAGCATTCGGCGGTGGGCGACGCGGGCGACGCGCTCAACTCGGCCGAAGCCGCGCCGATCAGCGACCGCAACGTCTTCCCCTCGCCCTCGGTGCGTAGCGCCATCCCCAGTTTGCCGCCGACGCCGGCCAGGGCCGGCTCCACCTCGGCGGCGAACTCCGGCGAATAGAACAGGGCCGCGCAGCCCGAGTCCTCGATCATGTACTGGTAGTCACCCGACCGCAGCAGCGTGTTGAGCGGCACCGGCACGATGCCCGCCTTGATGGCGCCCCAGAACAGATAAAAGAATTCCGGGCAATCCTTGACGATCATAAGGACGCGGGCGCCCGGCTCGATGCCCAGGCCGCGGAGGGCGTTGCCGCAGCGGTTCACCCGCTCGGCGAGTTCCCCGTACGTGACCTCGCCGCTTGCGCTACGGATCGCCACCTTCGCCCCTCGCCCCTCGGCCAGATGCCGGTCGATGAAAGGAACGGCGGCGTTGAAGCCCGGCGGAAAATCCAACGGCTTGGCCGCCAAAGCGGCCGCAGCGGCTGAGGTCATTACCCACTCTCCCCTAAATAGGCATCGTTGTGCCGAATTTTTGGGACGCCGCTCGCGCGGCGTCCTTGACTTTGGTCAGACGAAACGAACGTATTCGAAATCGACCGGCTTGTTGTCAATACCTTTCGCCGGCGGCGCAATCCAACTGGCGACTTTGCCCGGCTGCGTCACCGGCTGCATCAGGGCTTGTACGTAAGCACGATCCTCGGCCGTGGGCAACCATTCGCCGTGGCGACGCGTCCATTCCGCCTCGCTGATGACGCGGCCGTCTGGATCGGTCTTGATCTCGCTGAAGGTGCCGATGGCGCGGTGGAAGGCGCGGTGAGGAAGCCGCAGCCGGTAGTCGATCCCGTGGCGCTCGATGATCCTGTTCCAGCGATCGACCCCCTTCTGGCAGTCGCGGATGTAGTCGTCGCGAAGCCGCTCGTTGAGCGCCGTGAGAGCCGGAACCTGTATCGTCCTGATCCCGGAATCGTCGAGCACCGATACATCGTAGAAGCCATGTTCGAGGACGTGGTCGTCGCCAATCTTGGTTTCCTCGAATCGCCCCTTGAGACCCATCGTGTAGTAATTGGCGGCATTGGTGGAAAGTTCCTGGCCGAACAGGTCCACCGAAACGCTGAAGTGGAAATTGAGGTACTTCTGGATGGTCGGCAGGTCGATGCCGCCGTATTTCCGCACGTCGTCCGTCTTGTGCTCGGCCATGATCTCGCAGGCGCGCTGGATCGTCCGCCCGACGCCCGACTCGCCGACGAACATGTGGTGCGCCTCTTCCGTGAGCATGAAACGGCAGGATCGCGACAGGGGGTCGAAACCGCTCTCCGCCAACGATGCGAGTTGATACTTGCCGTCGCGGTCGGTGAAGAAGGTGAACATGAAGAACGAGAGCCAGTCGGGCGTTTCTTCGTTGAACGCGCCGAGCAGGCGCGGCTTATCCGCGTCGCCCGAATGGCGTTCGAGCATCGCGTCCGCTTCCTCGCGGCCATCCCGGCCGAAATGCGCGTGCAGGAGATACACCATGGCCCACAGGTGGCGCCCCTCCTCGACGTTCACCTGAAACAGGTTGCGCAGGTCGTAGAGCGAGGGGCAGGTCTTGCCCAGGTGCCTCTGCTGCTCGACCGAGGCCGGCTCGGTATCCCCCTGCGTCACGATCAGCCGGCGCAGCGTGGCGCGCTGTTCACCCGGCACCTCCTGCCAGGCCGGCTGGCCCTTGTTGACCCCGAAATTGATGCGGCGGTCGCGTTCCGGGGGCGCCAGGAAGATGCCCCAGCGGTAGTCGGGCATCCGAACATGGCCGTAGTGGGCCCACCCCTGCGCGTCGACGCTGACGGCAGTGCGCAGATAGACCTCAAGGGTCTGGGCCTCGGAGGGACCGAGTTCCTTCCACCATTGCAGATATCCCGGCTGCCACTGCTCCAGCGCCCTCTGCAGCCGCTTGTTGGAGGCGAGATCGACGTTGTTGGGAATTCTCTCGAGATAGTCGATGGTCATGATCACACCCGTTTCCTGTCGTATTCACTACGCTTGCCGGTGCCGTAAAGCTTGAGGGCGCCGACCTCGCCAACCGCGTTCGGGCGCTGGAAGATCCAGTTCTGCCAAGCGGACAGGCGGCCGAAGATCTTGCTTTCCATGGTTTCGGGGCCGGCGAAGCGCAGGTTGGCCTCCATTCCGGTCATGGCGTCCGGCGAGAAGCTCGCGCGCTCCTCGACCGCGATACGCACCTCGTCCTCCCAATCGATGTCGTCGGGAGCGAAGGTCACCAGCCCCAGTTCCTCGGCCGCCGCGGCGTCGACGTCCTCGCCAAGGCGGCCCGCCAGCGCGTGCACCCGCCCGGGCTCAGCCAGGAAGCGGCTGGCCAGCCGGGTAAGGTCGTTGGGCATCGGCAGCGGTCCGAAGTTCATGCCGCTCAACCGTATCGTGGGTGGGGGCAGGTTGCTGTCCTCGAAGGTGCCGTCCAACATGTAGCTGCGGTCGGCCGCCAGGGCGAGTTCCAGCAGGGTTCCCACAAAGCAGCTTCCCGGCTCGATCAGAGCGATCAGGCTGCGCGACGTGACATCGAGACGTTTGAAGGTGCGTTTCAGGAAGAGCACGGTCTCGCGGACCAGCCAATCGTCGGCATGCGCCAACAGCAGGGCATCCGCCGCCGCCACAAGGTCGGGATCGCCCTCGGTGCGCAGCACCCAGGTACCGATCTCGGGTTCGTTGAAGCGCAGATGCAGGATCAGGTCGTCCAACTCGCGCGCGACGGCCAACGGCCAGAACGCCACGCCCTCGGCATGTATGCCGGCGGCGTCGGCGGGCAGGGCGCGCCGCGGTCCGCGGACGGTGATGGACACCGAGCCGGCGTCCCGGTCGATCGCGGCCTCGACGTTATCGTAGGTCACGGAATCGCCTTTGATCAGCCGGTTGAGGGGCGTGAGTTCGACGCCTTTGGCGCCGCGCGGGCGATCAGATCGCTGCGCGAATTCCTCGGCTCGCTGCCGCGCCACCTCGATCAGCCGGCTGCGCGGCACCACCTCGTCGACGAGACGCCAGTCAACGGCTCGGCCGCCCTTCACTCCCTCGGTGACGGTGCAGAAGAAATCGGCACGGTCGCGCCGCACCATGCGCTTGTCGACCAGGCGGGTCAGGCCGCCGGTGCCCGGCAACACCGCCAGCAGCGGCACCTCGGGCAGCGACACCGCGGTCGAGCCATCGTCGGCCATGATGATGTGGTCGGTGGCCAGCGCCAGTTCGTACCCTCCGCCGGCGGCCGTGCCGTTGATGGCGCAGAGCCAGGTCTGGCCGGAAAAGCGGCTGGCGTCCTCGATGGCGTTCCGGGTCTCGTTGGTGAACTTGCAGAAGTTCACCTTGTGGCCGTGGCTCGACTGGCCCAGCATGGCGATATTGGCGCCGGCGCAGAACACACGGTCCTTGGCCGACGTGACGATCACCGCCGCCACCTCGGGATGTTCGAAACGAAGCCGCTGAACGGCGTCGTAGAGTTCGATGTCCACTCCCAGATCGTACGAGTTGAGCTTCAGGGCATAGCCTGGACGCAGCCCCCCGTCCTCCTGGACGTCGAGCGCCAGAGTGGCCACAGCGCCATCGACGCTCAACCTCCAATGACGGTATCTATCGGGATGCGTCGCAAAATCAATCGCATTCTCTTTGGTCACTCTGGCCTCGCTCATCGTCAGCCTATCGGTACGGCAGGAAGTTATGGTAATTTGGCACTGAAATACCTATTTTTAAATTAGTCCAATTTATCCATACTGTCAACCGGTCGCCGCTCAACCCTAGGGGGAAAGGTAGGCGCCATGGATGGAACAAGAGATCGCAGGTTTCGGAAGAAAGGCAGCCATGCAGCACATGGTTCCCGCGCAGGATGCAGGGTTTCGGGTTCGTGCCGCCACGTCGTCCGACCTTCCGTCGGTGATCGAACTGGATCGGGACATCACGGGCCTGGCAAAGCCGGAATATTGGAACGATTTGTTCGACCGCTACGTGAACCGGGGCCGCAACCGCTTTTTCTTCGTGGCGGAGACGGATGACGCCCTGGTGGGGTACATCATCGGCGAAGTTCGTGCCTGGGAATTCGGCTCGCCGCCATGTGGCTGGATCTTCGGTGTCACCGTGAAGCCGGGCACCCGCCTGGGGCGCATCGGGACGACGCTGTTCGAGGCGATCACCACGCGTTTCCGAGAAGCCGGGGTGGGCAAGGTGCGCACCATGATCGCCCGCGACAATACCCTGCTGATGTCGTTCTTCCGAAGCCAGGGAATGATGGCCGGACCGTTCATCGAACTTGAGATGGATCTCGACGAATGAAGTTGCAGAAGGCGACCCGCTGCGCCCTCTACGCCGTCCTTGAATTGGCGGCCGATCCGCAGCGGCAGATGTCGGCATCGGAGATCGCCGACAAGTATGGCATTTCGCTCAACCATCTGGCGAAGGTCTTGCGCAGCCTTGGCCGCGAAGGGTTGGTCGAGGCGGTGCGCGGCGCCGGGGGCGGTTACCGTTTTTCGGGCAACCCGAAACGGACGACTCTTCTCGACGTCATCCGCCTTTTCGAAACCATCGACTCGATCTCGGCGGGGGAGCATGAACCGGGCGAGACGACGCCCGAAGGAATGGCGCTTCGCCAGGTGCTGGAAGAAATCGAGGACACCGCGCGCGCCACGCTGAGCTCGATCACCCTCGACACGATGATCAAGCTGATTCAGCGCCAGCGCACCCGCTGGGTGGGAAGGCAGGCGCCCGACCTCGCCCTCAGGACAGTCGGCCTTTGAGTTCGATCACGTTGCCGTCCGGGTCGGTCACGTACATCGAAGGCCCCTGCCCTGCGGCCCCATAGCGGGTTTCGACGGGTCCGGGCGGGAAGCCGTGGCGCACGAGGTGGCCTCGAATGGCGGCTTCGTCGAAATCGTCGACGAGGAGCGCGACGTGCTCCACGTTCCTGCCCGCGCCCTGAGGTTCGGCGGGCATGAGATCAATCAGTGACGAGCCGGCCCGCAGTTGGACAAGGCCGATCCCCTCGATGCGCCGTTCCTCCCGGCAACCGAGCGCGTCCCGGTAGAACCGCAGTGCGGCGTCCATGTCGCGCACGCGGATGACGACGTGGTCGATGCCCAAGATGCGAAAAGCCAAATTCCCACCTCCGTCAAGAAATATGGCGCGTCGGCGACTATCCGGAAACCCCGGCCCAACTGCCGGGTTTTCCGAGGCAGGCGACGCCTCCATCCCGTAGTTTTGAAGCCGTCCCCCGCAACGAATAGCTTGATCGTTTCGCGAATCTGGCTTAGTTCCGCTCATCCAACGCACGCGGAGACCTCGAACATGGCCCTGGCCAGTACCAGCCTTTTCCTCAGCCGCTGGCTATCCGCCCCGGGGCGCGTCGGGGCCGTGGCTCCCAGCGGGCGGAAACTGGCCGAGCGCATGGCTTCGGCCACCCTCGCGGACGGCCCTGGCGTCGTGGTCGAGTTGGGAGGAGGCACCGGCGCCATCACCTCGGAACTGGTGAAGGCCGCGGGGCAGGATGGCGTGGTCGTCGTCGAAATAGATCCCGCCATGTGCCGTGTGATCGAGCGCAGGTTCCCCGCGATCACCGTCGTTCAAGGCGACGCCTTCCGGCTCGACCAGGTTCTCCAACATGCCGGCGTCACCGCGGTCCGCGGCATCGCCTCCGGCCTGCCGCTGCTGACCCAGCCGCCGGAGCGTCGGCAGGCGTTGCTCGAAAAATGCCTCTCGGTGATGGAAGGCGGCCCGCTGGTGCAGTTCACCTACAGCCTGTTTTCGCCGATCCCCTTCGATATCCTTCGCGAAACGGGTGTGCGCGCCGAGCGAATGGGCCGGGTATGGCAAAACGTCCCGCCCGCCTCGATCTGGCGGTATTCGCTGGCGGCGTAAAGGGAACATCGCTCGCGCGGCGGGTGTACACAGGGGGTAAGCCGCTGGAGGTTCACGCCATGACCAGCAGACGCACCGGAACCCCCGAACCCCAAACCGGGCGACGAATTCTCAATCCCGGTGATCAGGCGCCCCCCGGAACCGAGGGCACGGGCGAAAACATTTGTCGGGTATGCCGCGGAAGCGGCCGTCTCAATGGCCGCGAGTGCGAGAACTGCGGAGGCACCGGCTTCGTCATCGAAGAGATAGGGGGCGCCTGATCAGCGCTCCTGGTCACGCTTCGGACGCCCCCGCGATTCGTACTGCGCGACCAGGGCGAGGAGCACGCCGCGGCGCGTCGCCCCATCGGATCCCGGAGGCGCATCCCTGAGGCTTTCGATTTCGGCCAGAGCGGCGCGGTGGTCCTGGTCGTTGTTGATTTCGCGAATTTCCATGTCCTCGCCACTTTCGAATGCACCGGTGAGACGTCGCCGTCGCCGAGCCCTATCCGGCGCCCTCCGAGCACCACCGCGGCGATGCCCAGCTTGGCTTTAACGCGTGATGCCGGACTGTCGCCTTCGTCAACGTAGGATGAGCGCGGGCGGTTCCTGATGCTCTCTTGACGAACGTTTTGTACGGCGCCAAGCGAATGCGCTATTCTCTGCCGCCCCGTCCATCGGCGCGGCCGCAAAGGAGTCGCCATGTCTGCCATTCGGTGGGAAGAGACCTTGAGCGTCGGGGTCGAGGTTATCGACGTCGACCATCGCCGGCTCGTGGCGATGCTCGATGGGTTGTACGAGGCCGTCGACGCCGACGACAGCAAGGAGGTGCTGGCCCGCACCGTCGAAAGCCTGCTCGACTACACGCGCGAGCACTTCCGTGACGAGGAGGAGGTCATGCGGCGACATGACTACCCCGAAATCCGGGAACATATGCTCGAACATCAGGACTTGTTGCGCAAGTTGCTGACGTTCAAGAAAAAGGTCGATGCACGCGAACTCGATCTCACACTCGAGGTGATGGATTTCCTGGGCGGCTGGCTGACCACCCACATGCTCGGCGCCGACAAGCGGCTGGGGGCCTTCCTGGTCAACAGGGCGCCCGCCGTCGAGCGAAGCTGACCAAGCCCCCTGCCCCGTCCGTCCTGCTAGGCCCCTGAAGTATCGAAAATTGTGCAGTTCGGGCGACGCCCCTATACTGGGCCGGCGCACTGTCAGGAGGCCAGCCGTGCCAGCCGGGAAAACGCCAGAAATGCCGCCGGAGGAGGTCTGGAAGCGGATCGCCGAATTCGCGGCGCGGACCCAGAAGATCGCCACCGACTATCTGGCGCAGCAGGCCAAGAGCGACAACTTCCAAATCCCCGATCCCGGCGTCGTCGGAAAGACCTTCCTGGAGGCGTGGTTCCGCCTAGCAAGCGAACCCGGCAAGCTCGCCGAAGCCCAGATGGAACTTTGGCGCGACCTCTCGCTCCTTTGGCAGGCGGAGGCGAAGCGCGTCCTCGGCGAGCCGGCCGAGCCGGTGGCCGTACCCCACAAAGGCGACAAGCGCTTCGCCGACGAGGCTTGGGACAGCGAGGTTGCCTTCGACTACATGAAGCAGGCCTACCTGATTTCCTCGCGCTGGCTGCAACGCACGATGCGCCGGGTCGACGGCATGGACCCGCACAAGGCGCGGATGCTGGACTTCTATACCCGGCAGTTCGTCGACGCCCTTGCGCCGAGCAATTTCCTGCTGACCAATCCCGCGGCGCTGCGCAAGACGATGGAGACGAGCGGAGATAACCTCGTCAAGGGTCTCGACCACATGCTGGCCGATCTGGAGCGCGGCCACGGGCGCCTCTCGATCAGCATGACGGATTACGACGCCTTCAAGCTGGGCGAAAACGTCGCCGTCAGCCCCGGCAAGGTGGTCTGGCAGAACGACCT
The DNA here is from genome assembly GCA_019455065.1 of Rhodospirillales bacterium. Lineage (GTDB taxonomy): Bacteria > Pseudomonadota > Alphaproteobacteria > Rhodospirillales > Magnetospirillaceae > JACFNC01. Next base: position 109,380 of record JACFNC010000001.1, on the reverse strand, counting down.
GATGCAGTTGATCCAGTATGCGCCGAGCACGGGAAAGGTTTTCCGACGACCGTTGCTCATCGTGCCGCCATGGATCAACAAATTCTATATCCTGGACCTCAGGCCGAAGAACTCCTTCATCAAATGGGCGGTCGACCAGGGGCATACCGTGTTTGTCATCTCCTGGGTCAATCCCGACGAAACGCTCGCCCACAAGGAATTCGAGGACTACATGGTCGAGGGGCCTATCGAGGCCATGAACGTGATCGAGAAGGTCACCGGCGAGCGTCGCGTCAACCTGATCGGGTACTGCATCGGCGGCACCCTCACCGCCTGCACGCTCGCCTATCTCTCCGCCAAACGGCAGGCCGGCCGCGTTGCCAGCGTAACTTTCTTCACCGCGCTGGTGGACTTTTCGGAGGTCGGGGAGTTGGACGTCTTCATCGACGAGGAGCAATTACGGCTGCTCGAAGAGCACATGGAGCAGAAAGGGTATCTGGAAGGCCGCCACATGGCGCAGGTCTTCAACATGATGCGCGACAACGACCTGATCTGGTCGTTCGTGGTGAACAACTACCTGCTCGGCAAGGAGCCCTTCCCCTTCGACCTGCTGTACTGGAACGCGGACTCCACCCGGATGCCGATGATGATGCACAGCTTCTATCTGCGGAACATGTATCATCTGAATAAAGTTGTGGAGCCGGGCGGCATCAGCCTGCGGGGCGTCCCCATCGATCTGCGCAAGATCAAGACGCCGACCTACATCCTGTCGACCAGGGAGGACCACATCGCGCCCTGGAAGTCGACCTACGCCGCCACCCGGCTTTATTCGGGCCCGGTCAGGTTCGTGCTTTCGGCGTCCGGCCACATCGCCGGCGTGGTCAACCCGCCTTCGGCCAACAAGTACTGCTACTGGACCAATCCCGAGCTGCGGCCCGACCCCGACGCCTGGTTTGCCGACGCGGCCGAGACGCCGGGTTCCTGGTGGCCAGACTGGCAGGAATGGGTTGGCAAGCATGCCGGCGCCATGGTGCCGGCCCGCATGCCGGGCGGCGGCGTGCTGCCGCCGCTGGAGGACGCCCCGGGCAGCTACGTCAAGGTCCGGGCGAACGACTGACATTTTTGCGGAGATGGGACAGGGATATGAGCGAGCAGGAAGAGCCGTGGGTCGGCGTTGCGCCGGTGGAGACGCTGAACGAGATGAGCGGCCTGGATTTCCTGCGCGCCATCGTCGAGGGCCGGTTGCCGCGTCCGCCGATCAGCAGGGCGTTGCGGTTCCACATCACCGAGGTCGAAGAAGGCCGGGTGGTGTTCACCGGCGAACCGCATTTCGATTTCTACAATCCGATCGGCTCGGTGCACGGCGGCTACGCCGCCACCCTGCTCGACTCCTGCATGGCCTGCGCGGTCCAGACCACGCAGCCGGCGGGACGGGGCTACACGACGGTCGAGATCAAAATCAACTTTGTCCGCCCGCTTACCGAAACGACCGGAGAGGTGCTGGCGGAAGGGCGGATCATCCACGTCGGCCGCACCCTTGCGACGGCCGAGGGCCGGCTGACCGACCGAGCCGGCCGCCTCTATGCGCACGGCACCACGACCTGCGCCATCCTTGCGGTCCCGAATGGGTCTCGGGGATAGGCCCCTTCAGCCCTTGAGGAGGGCGCGCATCGCCGACGACATCGTGATCTTGCCCTGGCCGCTATAGGCCTCGTGGTTGGCCTCGATGTCGTCCAGCTTGTACAGGAAATTCATCATCATCGCCGCGGATTCGCGAAGGCCCTTCGGGCTGGTGTCGGCCATCCAGTTGAGCCGTTCCATGCGTGCGCCGTTGCTTAGATGGAAATGCGCCACCGGATCGAGGGCACGGCCGTCGGGCCGCTTCTCGACTGCCAGGTAGCGCGTGCACAGCCGCATCAGCGGCCCTTTCAACGCCTCGGCGATGTCCTGGTTCAGATGCCAGTCGCCGCCCGCCAGCCACGCCTTGAGGCTGCCCTTGGCCCCGCCGCCTCCGGCGATCTCGGCCACGGCGCGATGCTCCATCGCGGTGAGCAGCCCGGGTTCCCCCCGGTTCAGCTTGTCGCGCAGCCAGTCCATGAAGCCGGGAATGGGCGAAAGGGTGGCGAAGGTGCGCAGGTTGGGGAACTCGCCGGCGAGGCTGTCGACCACCCGCTTGATGAGGAAATTGCCAAAGCTTATTCCCGCCAGTCCCTTCTGGGCGCTGGAGATCGAATAGAAGATCGCGGTGTCGGCGCGGGTGGGATCTCCGACCGGTGCCGCCACGTCCAGCAGATCGTGAACATTGCCGGCCATCCCGCGCACCAGCGCGACCTCGACGAAGATCAGCGGCTCGTCCGGCATGCGGGGATGGAAGAAGGCATAGAGGCGACGGTCGGAATCCAACCGGTTCTTCAAGTCCTCCCAGCCTCGAATGGCGTGGACCGCCTCGTAGGCGATGATCTTCTCGAGCAGCAGCGCGGGCGACCGCCAAGTGATGCGGCGGAGTTCCAGGAAACCCACATCGAACCACCCGGCCAGCAGCGCCTTCAGATCGCCCTCCAACCCCTGCAGTCGGGCATCCTGGCGAGCCAGCCGGATCAACTCGGCCCGCATGTCGACCAGGAACTTCACACCCTCGGGAAGGGCGTTGAACTGCGTCAGCAGACGGACGCGCGGGGCCTCCAACGCTTGGCGCAATTCGCGCTCGGCCGCCTGCCGGTCGCCGCGCGCCGTCGCCGCCACTACCCGTGCCATCGCCGCATCCACCGCCTCGGCGTCGGTATCGAACTCGTCCGCCAGGATCCCAAGGAAGCGCGCACGACCTTCGGCCGAAAGCCCGAGATAATTTCGCCCGAGCGCCGCCGCACGTGCCCGCGCCGACACCTCGCCACCCTTCCCCACCAGGCAGGCGCGCAGCTGCTCCCGCAGGCTGTCGGCATCGTCCGGCGGCAGGTCCGGGCGCACGGTCGGCACCTCCCGAGAGCTGCCGGCGATGTCGCGCCACAGTGTCCGCAGACTGCGCAGGCGGTCGATCAGGCGGGGGCTGACGGGCTGGTTCATCGGGGCCGGCTGTGCCTTCACTTCTTCCATGGCGGGGCTCCTGGCCTACGATCATGATGGGTGCTTGGCAAAGAGGGCGGCAATCCCGTCAATCGGGGTGTGCGGTCGCGCCGGAGTCTAAGGCCTTCAGCACACTGGGCAGTACTTCGGGTAGATCCTCGGCTATGAGGCCGCGCCCGACGGCGTCAGCCGCCGCGCCGTGCATCCATGCCGCGGCGCAAGCGGCGGGGAACGCCCCCATCCCTTGCGCGAGAAGGCCTACGATCATTCCCGCCAGCACGTCTCCGGTCCCGGCCGTCGCCAGATGGGCCGGCGCGTTGGTGTTGATGGCCGCACGCCCATCGGGAGCCGCGATCACGGTGTCGGGACCCTTCAGCAGCACCACCGCACCGCTGTCCTGGGCCGCCACGCGCGCCCGGGACAGCCGATCACCCGTCGACCCGAACAGGCGCGCGAACTCGCCGTCATGCGGGGTAAGCACGCAGTCCGGCCCAAGTGCCGCGAACAGACTCTGCGGGTTTTCGGAGAAGCTGGTGAGGGCGTCGGCATCCAGCACGCAAGCCTTGCCGGCGGCCAACGCCGCCAGCGCGCGTCGGCGCGTCTCTTCGCCGGTCCCGGCCCCGGGGCCGATCAGAACCGCGTTGCGGCGTCGGTCCGCAAGCAGGCCATCGTAGGCGTCGAGGTCGGCGGTCAGATTGCCCGGCATGTCGCCGGCGACCACCGGCAGAACCGATGCCGGCGCCGCGACGGTCACCAGACCGGCGCCGATGCGCCGCGCCGCCCGCGCCGCCAGCCGCGCCGCGCCGCTCGCCGGTCCCGCGACGATCAGCGCGTGGCCGCGGTCGTACTTATGCCCCGTCGCCGATGGCCGGGGCAGCCGCTCCAGCCACAAGGCCGCAGCATTCTCCCAGACCGCCCCGGTTATCTGTTCCAATACCTGCGCCGGAATGCCGATATCGGCCACCACGACGTCACCGCAAAGTACTCGGCCGGGGTCCAAGCAATGCGCCGGTTTTTTGCGAAAGAAGGTGACGGTCAGGGCACAGCGCGGGGCCTCGCCCATCACCGCACCCGTGTTCCCCTCAACGCCGCTCGGCACGTCCACCGCCACACAGGCAAGCCGGCGGCGGTTGATCTCGCCGACCAGAGCCAGCGCGTCGCCGTCGAGCGGCCGCGCCAGCCCGGCACCGAAAAGCGCATCCACCACCAGCCCGGCCCCATCCAACGCCTCGAGCCGCGCGGCTTCGACCGGACCACGCCAGCGGGCATGGTTGAGGGCGGCATCACCCTTCAGACGGTCGGCGCTTCCAAGCAGGGCCACCCTCACCGGCCACCCCGATCGCCGAAGCAGCCGCGCGACCACGAAACCGTCACCGCCATTGTTGCCGGGACCGCAAAGCACCGTCACCGGCCGGCGCGTCCACCGCCTGCGGATTTCTCGGGCGACGGCCCATCCCGCCGCCTCCATCAGCCGCTCCCCGGGAACGCCGCCGGCGATCGCGGCCCGATCCGCCCGGGACATCTCATCGGTCGTGAGAAGCTGGTTCGCTGCCGCGCCGCTCATGGGCCAATCCAACTGCTGCCTACCCCGCAAGGGTAGACCGGGCGGCAGGGAATGCAACAGCCGCTTGGTTGCGCCATGGTGATGCACCCTTTTCGCGCCGGCCGTGCGCCGATATAAGACCGGCGGGACATCGAGGAGCCGACAACGTGAGGGTATTGGTTTTGGGAGCCGGCGTTGTCGGCGTGACCAGCGCCTGGTTTCTGGCCAGGGCCGGCCACGACGTGACGGTGGTCGACCGGCAGCCGGGAGCCGGCCTCGAAACCAGCTTCGCCAATGGCGGGCAGATCTCGGCCAGCCATGCAGAACCTTGGGCAAATCCCGCGACCCCGGCGAGAGCCCTGCGCTGGCTCGGCCATGAGGACGCGCCGTTGATCTTCCGCTGGCGCCGCTACGATCCGGCCCTGTGGTCGTGGGGCTTGCGCTTCCTGCGCAACTGCACGCCGGGGCGAGCGGCGATGAACACCGAACGCATCCTGCGGGTGGCCCTTTACTCGCGGCGCGTCCTCGGCGAACTCAGGGGCGAGACGGGCATCGAATACGACCATCGCTGCCGGGGCATTCTGCACATCTACCGCGACCCGAAGGAATTCGCCCACGCGGTCGGGGCCGCCGAGATCATGCGGCGGCACGGCCTTCATCGCCACGAAGTGACGCCCACAGAGTGCGTCGAAGTCGAGCCGGCGCTCGCCCCCATCGCCGGCCGGCTCGCCGGCGGCCTGTTCAGCCCCGAGGACGAGAGCGGAGACGCCCACCAGTTCACCGCGGCCCTGGCGGCGCTCGCGGCCGGACGCGGCGTCACCTTCCGCTACGACACCGGCATCAAGGGCTTTCTCATGGATGGCGGCCGAATTGTGGGGGTCGAAATAGATCGGGGGCGCCTGACGGCCGATCGGTACGTTCTGTGCCTTGGAAGCTACAGTCCCTTGTTGACGCGGACACTCGGCATCCGCCTTCCCATTTATCCCGCCAAGGGCTATTCGGCCACGGTAGGCGTGGACAACCCTGACGCCGCCCCTACCGTCAGCATTACCGACGACGAGTTCAAGCTCGTCTACAGCCGCCTCGGCGAACGCCTGCGCATCGCCGGAACCGCCGAGCTCGCCGGCCATGATTCGTCGTTGAATGCGGTCCGGGCCGGGGCCGTGGTGAAACGGGCGCGCGAGTTGTTTCCCGGCATCGGCGACTACGACCGGGCCCGGCTCTGGGCGGGTCTGCGGCCCGTCACCCCGGACAGCGTGCCGATCATCGGCCCAGCACCCATCGCAAACCTGTTCCTCAACACCGGCCACGGCACCCTGGGATGGACGATGAGTTGCGGATCCGGCCGGATCATCGCCGACCTCGTTTCCGAGCGCGCGCCGGAAATCGAGATGGAAGGGCTGGGGCTAGGCCGTTTCTAACCCATTCGGGAAGAGCCCGGCGCACGCGGGGTATCCCTCTACTTACTGCTGGAAATGTGGCCGGTGGGCGGATACCTATTCAGCCGTACGCCATCAGGCGATGGCCATGACCGCCCCCGCAGAATGCAAGGATACAGCGAATATGGTCGCCACACCCGCCCCCCAGCACGATCACGACTTCACCGAGCAGGCCTCGTTCAAGCCGCGCCGCGCCTTTCGGAACTACATGGTTTACCAGGACGGCCGCCCGTTTCTGATCGTCAACTCCGAGCCCGTGCACGTCCGCAACCTGGTATCCCGGTTCGCCGCCAACGATCCCGGGTGCGACTGGACCTACGCCCCCCTCACCTGCTGAATTACCCGAAGGTTTTCAGGGGCCAGCCCTCCGGTTGGCCCCGCCTTCGTCTGCGCGGCCACCCTCCCCCAAAGCTTCGGCCGCCATTCCACCCCCTTCCAATACTCTTATGACGTCCCGGGCGCTCGGTAGCCCGGGTGGCCAAGAGAAGCGCGATCCCGGAGATCGCCAAGGGAGGGAGCCGGCAGAATGGCGAACCACGCCATGCGCCTCTACCGAGTGACCATCCACGCCACCGACGGGCGCTCCGCCCCGCATCAGAACCTGATCGCCACCAATCCGGGCGACGCCATGCTCGAGGCGTTGCAGTGGGTGGGACGGGGATGGCGCGAGTGCATCGGTCGAATCGAGGTCGAGGAGGCGCCGCGCAATTAAGGCCGGATATCAGCCGGCCCGCGCGCAAACCCGCAGCGGAGTGGCGGAGTTCAGCAGCTCGGCCACTTCCTGCCCGGTCAGCGTCTCGTCCTTCAGGAGCGTATCGGCGAGGAGGTGCAACTGCTCGAGATTGTCCTCGAGGATGGCCAGCGCGCGATCACGCGACAGCGCCACCAGGCGCTTGACCTCGGCGTCGATCTCGCGCGAGGTCTCTTCCGAGAACGCCTCGCTGCCCACGCGGCTGGCATGGGCGAGGTCGTAACACACCATCCCGACCTTGTCGCTCATGCCCCACTCGGTCACCATGCGGCGCGCTAGGTTGGTCGCCATCTGGATGTCGCCGCTGGCGCCCGTGCTGACGTCATCCGACCCGAAGATGATCTCCTCGGCGGCGCGCCCGCCCATGGCCACGGCCAGGTCCGCCTCGAGCTTCGAGCGCCGCACCGCGGGCGTGTCGCGCTCGGGCAGGCGGACCACCATTCCCAACGCCTGTCCGCGCGGCACGATGGTGACCTTGTGGATCGGGTCTGACGCCGGGCTGTGATGGGCGACCAGCGCATGCCCGGCCTCATGATAGGCGGTCAAGCGCCGGTCCTCCTCGGACAGCACGAAGGCACGACGCTCGTTGCCCAGCAGAATACGGTCCCTCGCCTCGTCGAAATCGGCCATCGACACCTCGGCGGCCAGGCGGCGCGCCGCCACGATGGCCGCTTCGTTGGCGAGATTCGCGAGATCGGCCCCCGAAAATCCCGGCGTCCCCCGGGCCAGCACGGCGAGATCGACCGAAGCGTCGAGCGGCAAATCGCGGCAATGCACTTCGAGAATGGCCTTCCTTCCGGCGACGTCCGGGTTATTGAGGACGACGTGCCGCGAGAAGCGGCCAGGCCGGGTCAGCGCCCGGTCGAGGATTTCCGGCCGGTTGGTGGCCGCCACGACGATGACCCCGCCATTCGGCTTGAAGCCGTCCATCTCTACGAGAAGCTGGTTTAGGGTCTGTTCACGCTCCTCATGGGCGCCCCCCGTGGTGCCGCTGCTCCGCGAACGGCCGACCGCGTCGATCTCGTCGATGAACAGGATGCAGGGGGCCTTCTTCTTCGCCTTGGTGAATATGCTGCGCACGCGCTGGGCGCCGACGCCGACGTACATCTCGACGAAATCAGACCCGGAAATCGAGAAGAACGGCACCCCCGCTTCGCCCGCGACCGCGCGCGCCAGCAGGGTCTTGCCGGTTCCCGGCGGTCCGGACATCAGCATGCCGGTCGGCACGCGCCCGCCAAGCCGGTCGAACCGGCCGGGATCGCGCAGAAAATGCACGATCTCCATTAGTTCTTCCTTCTCGGCGTCGCAACCGGCGACGTCCGCGAAGCGCACCCCGCTTGCCCCCGGCGCCGACAGCACCGCCTTGGACCGGCCGGCGATCTGCCCCTTGACGACGAAGAAATAGAACATGCTGCCGAGGAAGCCGAAGATCAGCAGATTGCCGAGCACCGCGAGAAGCGTCTTTGCGGTGATCCCGTTCTCCTGGGGAAAGAAGGGCTCGGAGCGGAAATCGACGGCCACCCCCTTGGCCACCGCCTGCCGGGCGAGATCGGCGGCCACCCAGCCGGCCACCAGGGCACGATGCACGACGCCGTCGGAGGTGGTGGCGGCGGCGTTGGACTGACCATAGAACGTAAGTTCGGTCACCTTGCCGCCCTCGACCAGACCGAGGATCTCGGAGTAGCTGGCGTCCTTGGTGGCTGTCTCGCTTTCCGTGCCGCCCGCGACGAGGGTACTCACCAAGGGATAGGTCAGCCCGCCTCCGAGCAGCAGCATGACCACGGCGGCCACGGCGATGAGCAGGCGCTTGCGGTTGTTCACGGCGATCCCGTCCCTGATTCTTCAAGCTGAGCAGCCAGTGAATAGGGCAAGCGCGACCTCCGTAAGAAGAGGTAAATGGCCTCCTACTCCGCAAGAGGTAAGTCGCTATCCCGACTGCGGGTATCCGAGTGTCGGGCGGCGGGCCGTTCCGGCGCCGCCACCCGCTCGCTCAGAAGGCGCGGCTCACAGCGAAGACGAAGCGCCCCTCACAGAGATTGCTGCCGCCACAATCGGCACTGGCGAGGTCGGTATCGGTGTAAGTCAGAGCCAGGTCGAAGCCTTCGACCCGGCCTGCGGCACCCACTCTCCAATCCGTAAGGTCGGGGGTGCCCCAGGTCGCATTGTCTTCGATGAACTGGCGGCCGATCCCCGCCGACAACGTCAGCCCCAGGGGAAACTCCGGCACCGCAACGGCAACGCTGCCACTGACGTAGTGCGCCTGCCCGCTGCCTCCGAAGAATGCGGGCGAGTAGTTATAGGCGACGCCGAGGGATGCCGGGCCGAGGTCGTAGCCGAGCACCAGAGCGGCCTCCCAGAAGTCGTAGTCGAGGCTGTTCGAAGCGCCGGGATAACTGTAGTAGGTGAGTTTGAGATCGTAGGCGACATCGCCGATCTGGCCGGCATAGCCCGCCACCCAATCGACCTCGGTGCCGGCGTCGGTTCCGAAGTCGACATTTGATCCCCACACTCCGAGATGAACCCCGCTGTCATGCGCCCAGTCGATCCCGCCCTGCACGGCGGCATTGCTTCCCGTCTGCGAGATGCCGCGAAATACGTAGTCAGAGGCAAAGGCGATGCTGGCAGAGAACGCCCCCGGTATCCGGCCGGCATCGTCGGCGGCGTTGGCAAGCGTGGTGGTAGCGAGAAGGCCGGCGATGGCCAGCATGGGTGCGGTACGTGTCATGTTCGTCCCCATCGAGATGTTCAGGAGAGATCCTGTGATCCCCCGACGGGTAATCAGCAACCTCCGCGCCAAAAGGGTAAAGGCACGTATTATCAATTTGTTATCGAGCGCCGTGCACGAGCAATTGCAGGGTGAGTGCCTACGGATTAATCACACCTGCCGGTCCGCCTATTTTGCAGGCATTCAGTTCTCGAGGAAATGCCGCACCAACCCAATCTGTTCGCGGGTGTTGAGCGCCGGTGCATGGCCGCAGCCGGCAATCACCTCGAGCCGGCAACGGGGCCACCGCCTGGTCATCGCCTCGGCGACCTCGGGCAACAGAAGATCCGAGTGCTCGCCCCTGAGGCACAGCGTCGGCGCGCTTATCGCCTCGTAGAACGGCCAGAGGTCGTAATCGCCCGGATGCTCGATGAACTGCCGCGTGATCTGCGGGTCGTAATGCGGTGTCACCATGCCATCCTCGGTGCGCCGATAGGAGGTCTCGGTCAATCGTCGCCACTGGTCAGCGCTGAGGCTCCCAAAGGGCTGGTAGACGGTGCGGAAATACGTCTCCAGCTCGGTCATCGTGGCGAAGCGCGCCGGCGCGCCGGCATAGGTACGAATGCGCGCCACCGCGGGCTCCGCAAGCGTCGGCCCGATGTCGTTGAGGACGAGGTGGGTGATGCGCTGCTTCAGCGGTCCGGCCGCCGCCACCATGCCGATGGCGCCGCCCATCGATGTCCCCACCCAGCGCATTGACCCAACCCCAAGGCGGTCCACGAAGTCGTGTGCAAGGCGGATGTAGAACTCCAGACCGTATTCCTTGTCCGGCTCCGGGCTCCATTGGCTCAAGCCGCGCCCGATGGTGTCCGGACACAACACGCGGTAGCGGCCGGCCAGTTCGCGGGCGATATCATCAAAGTCTCGGCCGGTGCGCGCCAGCCCGTGCCACATCACAACGGTCTCCGGATTGCCGGCCCCCCACTCCATGAAATGGATTTCGCGGTTTAGGCAGGTCACATAGTTCGACGTTCCGGTCATCCGCGTTTCTCCAGCAATATCCCTGCGATCACGAAATAGACGCTCTGCGGGTAGTTCTGCGCCAGGAAGAAGATGGCGGCGCCCGGGCAGCTGGCGATCGTCCGGTATACCGTCGTCCCGCCAAGATCATCAGCGTGGCTATCGTAGGAGTGGTGGCTATTACGCACAAGTAGGACCGGGACCGTGGTGAATCCCCGGCCCTTGCCGTACGATGCGGGTCGATGGATTCGGTGGCCGAACAGTTCGCTGTCTTTCTCGCCCAGCTCCACCCCTCGCCCGAGGAACTGGCCGCCGCCCGCGAGACGGCAGCCACGGCGGGGGCGGCGCTGCGCGCACATTTTCGACCAGATGTCTCCTCCACCGGTCCGGATTTCCTGGTGGTTGGTTCGATTGGCAAGCGTACCGCCACGCGCCCCCTACCCCCGGTCGACCTTATCTACCTGCTGCCGCGCCGCTACCCTACCCCGGCGTCGGCGCTCGCCGAGGTGGCCCTGGCAGTCGCCGGCGAAGATTCCGGCGACGCCGTCTGCTTGGCCGGCGGCCGGGTCCGCATATTGCCGGCCCTCGAACATGGCAACGCCTACCTGATCCCGGTCGCCGGCCGCTGGCGCGCCAGCAACCCGGCGGCCGAGGTGGCGGCGTTGCGCCTGATCGATGGGCTGGGCGGCGGCCTCGCGACGCGACTGCTCATGCTCCTGCGGGCGTGGCGGGACGCCAACGCCGTCGCCCTCGCCTCTTTCGAGCTGGAAAACCTCGTTCGCGAATTCGTTACGCAAGAAGCCCCGGTGCCGGGCGACTTCGTTGCCGCGCTGACCGAATTCTTCGTTTGGAGCCGGCGATTCACGCCCTGTCGCCTGGAACTGCCGGGGGGCCGCGCACGCCTCGAAATCGACGCTGCCTGGCACGGGGCCGCCGAGGCGGCGTATTGGCGCTGCGTGCTCGCTCAGCGCGCCTCGGCCGCGGGAGACCATGCCGCCGCGACCGAGGAATGGCGTCGGCTATTGGGATCGGCGTTTCCCGCCCCCGCCGCCCCCTGGAACTCCCGCCGCCTCCTGGGGTAGTCTGCGGCAAACACGCAAGGAGAATGGAATGAGCGGAAGGATCGAGGCCCGGCTGGCGGAACTCGGCATCACCCTGCCGGCTGCCACGGCGCCCGTCGCCAACTACGTCCCCTGGGCGATCAGCGGCAAACTCGTCTTCGTGTCGGGCCAGGTGGGCATACAGGACGGCAAGCCGCGCTATGTTGGCCGCCTCGGCGACGGGATGTCCGTGGAGGACGGATATGCGGCGGCCCGGCTGTGCGGACTGAACCTGCTCACCCAGCTCAAGGCGGCGTGCGGGGGCGACCTCGACCGCATCAAGCGGGTGGTCCGGCTCGGCGGCTTCGTCAACTGCGCGCCCGACTTCACCGACCAGCCGAAGGTCGTCAACGGGGCCTCCGACCTGATGGTCGAGGTTTTCGGCGAGGCCGGACGCCATGCGCGGGCCGCGGTCGGCGCCCCGTCCCTGCCGCTCGGGGTTGCCGTCGAGGTCGAAGGCGTTTTCGAGATCGAATGACGGGGACCGCCACCGATCGCCTTGCGCGCCTCGGTCTCGTCCTGCCGGCGCCGATGGCCCCGGTGGCGACCTACGTGCCGTTCGTGCGCAGCGGCCAGCTCGTCTTCGTCTCGGGCCAGGGGCCGGTGCGCGACGGAACGATCTTCTCCACCGGCCGCCTCGGCGCGGAACTCACGGTCGAAGACGGCTACGCCGCCGCCCGGCTTACCGCCCTCAACCTCCTCGCCGAGCTTCGCGCGGCCTGTCACGGTAACCTCGATCGGGTCGCCCGGGTCGTGCGCCTGCTGGGGTTCGTGGCCAGCACGCCCGGTTTCACCGAGCACGATGCGGTCATGGACGGCGCCTCCGATCTCTTGATCGCGGTGTTCGGCGAGGCCGGCCGTCATGCCCGCGCCGTTCTCGGCGCACAATCTCTGCCGTTCCAGACATCGGTCGAGATCGAGGGAATTTTCGAAGTCGCCTAGCCGGGAACAAGCTAGGCATCGTGGCGTTGTCGGGTTTGTCACTCACACATGAGACGCCCATGCTTCGCCATCTTGCCATCGCCCTCCTGGTCGCACTCGTCGGTGCCTGCGGAAACACCCGCACCGAGCGCGGCCTGACCGGGGCCGGAATCGGCGCCGCCGGCGGGGTACTGCTCGGCCCCCCCGGCCTGATCGCGGGGGCAGCGGCCGGCGCGACCACCGGCGTTCTGACCGAACGCGACGACCTCTATCTCGGCCGTCCGGTCTGGGACTGAAGACCGCTCAGAACACTGCCTGCGATACGGCGTGGATGACCAGCCCGACCATGCCGCCGACCAAGGTTCCGTTGATGCGGATATACTGGAGGTCCTTGCCGACCTGCAGCTCCAGCTTGGCCACCATGGTCTTGGCGTCCCAGCGATCGACGACCCCGGCGATGAAACGGCCGATGGCGTCGCGGCGGGGCACGACGTGCTCGATGACCCAACGCTCGATCCAGCGGTTGACGATGGCCTGCATCTCGCGATCGGCCTGAAGATGCCGCCCGACGGCGACGATCGCCTGCGCCACCGCCCGGCGGGTGACGCCGTCGGACAGGGCGAGATCGGCTTCCAGGCGGCCACGCACCTCGCCCCACACGTCGTCGAGATATTGGATCACGCGCGGGTTGCTCAGCAGCTCGTCGCGGATCGCCTCGCCCTTTTGCCTGTAATCCGGCGAGGTCTTTAGACTTTCGACGATGGCGTCGACGGTCGCGTTGAATTCGTCGCGCCACGGATGGGCCGGATCGCGCAGCTCGTGCAGCGTCGAATCGACGCCGGCCATGATGCGACGGAACAGCTGTTCGTCCAGCCATTTCGGCACCCACCAGGCGGTGTGCTCAGCGACCTTCTGGCGGATAACGTCCTCGTTGGCGAGCAGAAAGCGGCCGGCAGCCTCCAGGGCATGGTCGAACAGCACTTGATGGTGTCGGTTGGCCACCAGGACGGCGACGACCCGGCCGGCCACCGGCGACGGGTCGATCGCCTTCAGCCCCCGCACCGCGGCATCGCGCAGGAATTCCCTGACATGCGCCTCCTCCAGCGCCGCCAGGATTCGCGGGACGCCGGCGCCCAGGCGGTCGGCGACGAGCCGGCCGTTGACCGGGTCGGCCAGCCAGTCGGCGGCATGGCGCGCGATGTCGACGCTGCGCAGCTTCTGGATGACCGCTTCGCCGACCAGGAAGTTGTTGGCGATGAACCCGCCCAGGCTGGTGCCGATGCGCGCCTTGTTGCGCGGCACGATGGCGGTGTGCGGGATCGGCAGGCCGAAGGGATGGCGGAACAGCGCCGTCACGGCGAACCAGTCGGCCACCGCCCCGACCATGCCCGCCTCGGCGAACGCCCGCAGGTAGGATAACGGTGGATAACGCACCTCGGCCCACCGGGCGACCACGTAGACCACGAACATGAGGACCAGCAAGCCGGTGGCGAAGCCACGCATGCGCCGCAGTTCCGCCCGGCGCTGGCGGTCCCGGTCCTCCCACTCAGTCCTTGACCCTCGGGCGAGCGATTCCATCTGACTAGCGAGGTACTATCATCCGCCCAGAGAATGGGCATCGAAAGGGGAAAGTCCATGCCCGACGGCGGCGACGGGATGACCGTCCGAACCCTGCGGCGGATCGATGATCTGTCGTCCGAGGCTTGGGATGCCTGTGCCGGCCCCGACGACCCGTTCACCTCCCACGCCTTCCTGTCGATACTCGAACGGTCCGGTTCCACCGGGGCAAGCACCGGCTGGACGCCGCGGCATCTGGTGTTGGAAAGCGCAAATGGCATCGTGCTCGGCTGCGCTCCGCTGTACCTGAAGAACCATTCGTTCGGCGAATACGTGTTCGACTGGAGTTGGGCGCAGGCCTACGAGCGAACCGGCCGCGCCTACTATCCCAAGCTGCAATGCGCCGTGCCTTTCACCCCGGTAACCGGCCGCCGCCTGCTCGTCCGGCCCGGCGCACCGGCCGGGACGGAGCGCCTGTTGGCGGAAGCGATGATCGAGGTGGCGCGCCGTCTCGATGTGTCTTCGCTGCATGTCACCTTCCCCACCGAGAGCGAGGCTTGCGGCTTCGCCGCGGCCGGATTCCTGCCGCGCCTCGGGCAGCAATATCACTGGCTGAACCGCGGCTATCGCGATTTCGACGATTTCCTGGCCGACCTGTCGTCGCGCAAGCGCAAGGTCATCCGCAAGGAACGCGAACGCGTCGCCCAGTCGGGACTTGCCATCCGAACGCTGACCGGGGATGCCATCGAGCCGCACCATTGGGATGCGTTCTACCGCTTCTACCGCAACACCGGCGACCGCAAATGGGGACATCCCTACCTGACTCGCGACTTCTTCCGGCTGCTCGGCGAGCGCATGGCCGATCGCGTCGTGCTGGTGCTGGGCGAGCGAGACGGCCGGCCGGTGGCCGGTGCCCTGAACCTCATGGGCGGCGATGTGCTATACGGCCGTTACTGGGGCGCGGTCGAGGACCATGCGTTCCTGCATTTCGAGTGCTGCTACTACCGCGCCATCGAGTTCGCGATCGAGCGCCGGCTGGCCCGTGTCGAGGCCGGCGCTCAGGGCGAGCACAAGATACAGCGCGGTTATCTGCCGCACCCCACCCACAGCGCCCACTGGATCGCCGACGAGCGCTTCCGGCGGGTGATCGCGCACTTTCTCGAGAGCGAGCGGGCGATGGTGGCGGAGGAAATGACCGACCTCGCCGCCATGGGGCCTTTCCGCCATGGCGCGCATCAATGAGGTATCGTTTTTCAATCAAGGTTGGGGGTGCTGCTGGATTGCTTCGTCAAGGCTCCTCGCAACGACGGCCTCTTGCTCTACTCCTCCGGAACCGTGCGTGGCTTGCGGTCGGGGCCGATGGCGACGTAGACGAAGGTGCCCTCGGTCACCTTGATGTGGCGGTGACGCTCGATGCCCCGGCGGACGTAGGCGGTCACCAGGATATGCATCGAGGTCTTGCCGATCTTGACGATCTCGGCATAGCAGGACAGTTCGTCGCCGACGAACACCGGCAGGTGGAAGGTCATGGCGTCGACCGCGACGGTGGCCACGCGGCCCTTGGCGCGAGTGTGCGCCACCGCGCCGCCGGCAAGGTCCATCTGGCTCATCAGCCAGCCGCCGAAAATGTCGCCGGAAGGGTTGGTGTCGGCGGGCATGGCGATGGTGCGAATGGCCAGCGCCCCCGGCGGACTGAAAGGCTCGTTTTCCATAGTCGTTTCCTGAGATAACAACATGTTGTGGGGAGGCGGTCGACAGCCTACCGTATGAGCTTGCGCTCCCCCGGCCGTCCCCTATAATGACGCCATGTCCGATCTGTTCCAACAGGCAGTCCAAAAGACAGCCGACTATTCCGCCAAGGATATCGAGGTCCTGGAGGGGCTTGAGCCGGTGCGCCGCCGCCCCGGCATGTACATCGGCGGCACCGACGAGCGCGCCCTCCACCATCTGGTGGCCGAGGTTCTCGACAACGCCATGGACGAGGCGGTGGCGGGTCACGCCACCTTCATCGATCTCGAGATGCGGGCCGACGGCTCGGTGACGGTGCGCGACAACGGCCGCGGCATTCCCGTCGACCCCCATCCCCGCTTTCCCGACAAGTCGGCGTTGGAGGTCATCCTCACCACCCTGCACTCGGGCGGCAAGTTCGGCGGCAACGCCTACAAGACCTCGGGCGGCCTGCACGGCGTCGGCATATCGGTGGTCAACGCCCTGTCCGACCACCTCTCGGTCGAGGTGGCGCGCGACCGCAAGCTATGGACGCAGAGCTATTCGCGCGGCCAGCCGGTCAGTCCTTTGAGCCTGGTGGGGCCGGTGCACAACCGGCGCGGCACCACCGTCACCTTTCACCCCGATCCGCAGATCTTCGGCGCGCGCGCCCATCTGCGGCCGGCGCCGTTGTACCGCATGGCGCGGTCCAAGGCCTATCTCTATCGCGGCGTGCAGATCCGCTGGTCGTGCGATCCCCTCTTGCTCAAAGAGGGCGACCCCACGCCCGCCGAAGGCGTCCTGCATTTTCCCGGCGGTCTCAGGGACTTCCTGGCCGAAACGCTGAGCGGGCGGAGCATGCTGGCCGGCGAGGCGTTCGCCGGCCAAGCCGCCTTCGCGGGCGACGCCGGCCATGTGGAGTGGGCCGTGGCGTGGCCGGAGGACGAGGAAGCGTACTGCAACTCCTACTGCAACACGGTGCCCACGCCCGAAGGCGGCACCCATGAGGCGGGCCTGCGCAACGCCCTCACTCGCGGCTTCCGCGCCTATGGCGAGATGGTCGGCAACCGTAAGGCCGCCCAGCTTACCGCCGAGGACGTGACCGGCGGCGCCTGCATATTGCTGTCGCTGTTCATCCGCGACCCGCAGTTCCAGGGCCAGACCAAGGAGAAGCTGGCCAGCGCCGAAGCCACCCGGCTGGTGGAGAACTCGATCAAGGACCACTTCGACCACTGGCTGGCTGCTGCGCCGGAGGCCGCCAAGGCGCTGCTCGGGCGCCTCGTCGACCGCGCCGAGGAGCGGCAGCGCAGGAAGCAGGCCAAGGAGCTGTCGCGCAAGACCCCGACCAAGCGGCTGCGCCTGCCAGGAAAACTGGCAGACTGTTCGCGGTCGGCGGCCGCCGGCACCGAGGTCTTCCTGGTCGAGGGTGATTCGGCGGGCGGCTCGGCCAAGCAGGGCCGCAACCGCGAAACCCAGGCCGTTCTGCCCTTGCGCGGCAAGATCCTGAACGTTGCCAGCGCCTCGTCCGACAAGCTGCAGGCCAACCAGGAGCTGCGCGATCTGATCGAGGCGCTGGGCTGCGGCGTGCGCGACCGCTATGACGACGAGAAGCTGCGCTACGACAAGGTCATCATCATGACCGACGCCGACGTCGACGGCGCCCATATCGCCTCGTTGTTGATGACGTTCTTCTATCGCGAAATGCCCCGGCTGATCGAGAACGGGCATCTCTACCTAGCCATGCCACCGCTCTATCGATTGAGCCAGGGCAGCACCGTGATCTACGCCCGCGACGACGCGCACAAGGACGAATTGCTTCGTACCGTCTTCGCCGGCAAGGGCAAAATCGATATCAGCCGGTTCAAGGGTTTGGGCGAGATGCCGCCGGCTCAGCTCAAGGAAACGACGATGGACCCCGGGCGGCGCACCCTGCTGCGCGTCGTCATTCCCCACGGCCGCACCGAGGAAGACCATGAGGAAGCCAGGGATACCGCCCGCATGGTCGAGAACCTGATGGGCCGCAAGCCTGAACTGCGCTTTCAGTTCATCCAGGAGCGGGCCAAGTTCGTGACGACGGAATTGGACGTGTGAAATCCATCCGCCTACGCGGCGCTATTCGTCCTGAGGGTTTCCGTCACCAACTCGTAGGCGTCCGAAACCGACAGGCCGGGCAAGACGTCAAGGGCCGCCAGGACGGCCATCGCGGTAGCTACCGAGTCGTTATGCCCATCGCGGGACGCCTGCGAAAAGGTTCGTAGGGCGACGCGTCGCACAAAATTCAAGGGTGGGTAACGGAGTGTCATGTGCCCCCGGCACGAGCGCCGTCTAGATATCGATTGGATTATCCAAAGGGTATCCGATCGCCAGAACTTCCGGTATCCGGCAATCCGATATATTCGCCTCGTCGAGCTTCATAACAGGAAAGGCTCGTCCCTTTCGGGGCGAGCCTCCCGTTGGACGTTTCCGGTTTGCCGGTATGACCCGACATTCCTTCCGCATCCAACCTTTATCTAGCGCTGGCCAAGCCCGCGTGCCAGTTCCTCCGACGGGATAACTCCGACGAGGGGGAACTGCCGGTCACGGCATTGCCATGAGCAGCCCGCGCAGGCTGAGCAGGACCACGACCGTGCCCACCAGGATCATCATTGGCCGGTCGGGCATCCGTTGCGCCACCTTGGCCGCGAAGGGGGCGGCAAGCGCTCCGCCCAGCACCAGTCCGGCGATGATCGGCCACAGCGTCAATCCGATGGTGGAGAGAAAAGTGCCGGCGATTACGGCGGTGACGAAGAATTCCGCCACATTGACCGATCCGATCACATAACGCGGAGCGTTGCCGCGGCCCAGCAGCGTCGATGTCACCAGCGGGCCCCACCCGCCGCCGCCAATCGCGTCGAGGAAACCTCCGAGCAATCCTAGGACACTAATGTGGTGCGGGTGTGCCTCGCGGCCCTCGACCCGGCGCAACGCCTTCCACAGGATGACCCCACCCATGATCAGAAGGTAGGCGCTGACGAAGGGGCGCACCTCCTCGCCGGGCAGGCCCGCCAGCACGTAGGCGCCGATCGCCCCGCCCAACATTCCCGGTACCGCCAGCCTCCATACCAGGGCCGGCCGGACATTTCCCAGGCGCCAATGGCTGAAGCCGGAAACGCCGGTGGTGAAAACCTCTGCCGCATGGACGCAGGCGCTTGCGGTAGCCGGCGGGATTCCGAACCCCAGCAGGAGGGAGGTGCCGGTGACCCCATAGGCCATGCCGACCGAACCGTCGACGATCTGTGCGCCGAAGCCCACGGCGACGAACAGCATGAAATCGTCGAACATGGCGCCACCGGAGCCACCGGCGCCGGTCGCCCTATTCGACGATGCGCCAGCTTCCGTCGGGCATCATGCAGGCGATCCCATAACCCTGCCGAGGCACCCCGCCAACCACCACGCTCTGCTGGTATTCGCGGCAGTAATGGCCGGAGGAGTCATAGCCGTCGCGCAGCACCTGGACGCCGGGCGGCCAGCCTGTGTCCACGGCCTGCGCCGGCGGCGGTAGAACAATGGTCCGCGGCTGGGCGTAGGCGACACGCGGGGGCGGCGCGTACACGACCGGAGGCGGCGCGTACACCACAGGGGGCGGGGCGTAGACGACCTGCGGCGGCGGTCCCCAGCCGGCATGGTGGGATCGGTACCCGCCGTGATAATCCCCGTAGTAAAGCCGGTCGGCACGGTCGGCGCTGCGGCCAAACGACCCGCCGGCCATGGCCCCCAAAAGGGTCCCGGCGGCGGTGGCGGCCAGCCGGCCGCTGCCCTTGCCGAACTGGGCGCCGGCGACGGCGCCGCCGGCGCCGCCGACTAGGGCGCCGAAGAATTCCTTGCCGCCATCGGCACGGGCCGGCGCGGCGACCACCGCAAGAGCGACGAACGCAAGGGCCACATGTTTCATGTCAGCCTCCGTTGGCCGGCGAGCCGGCCGATGCGGTTCCGGTAATCGCATGTTATTGTGGTATTTGTAGGGCGCCACCGTCGCCTTCAACAGCGTCGAGAGGGGGAGCGGAGCGGCAATGAACGGCGGCGTGTCCGAGGCAACGTGGGCGCGCTACTTCGACGGCGACGTGGTAAGCCTGTATGTCAGTCCGCGGCATCTTCGGGCCCACTACACCTACATCGTGGATGCCCTGCAGCCACTTCTGCCCAGCAACCGTTCCTTCACACTCCTCGATTTCGGCTGCGGCGAGGCGCTGGCGACGCCGCGTTTGGCGGAGACGGCCGCACGGCTGCTGCTGTATGACGGCTCGCCGGTGATCCGCGACCGCGTGCACTCCCGATTCGGCGGCCTGGCCGGCATCTCCGTACTCGATGACGATGATTACGCCGCCCTTCCCGACGGAAGCGTCGATCTCGTGCTCGTGATCTCGGTGATCCAGTACGTGAACGACCACGATCTGAAGCGCATGCTGGCCGACTGGCGCCGTTTGCTCGCGCCGGACGGCGCGCTGATCCTCGGCGACGTTCTGCCACCCGGCAACACCACCTTCGCCGACATATCCTCTCTGCTGCGCTTCGCCCTGAAGAACGGCTTTCTGTGGGCGGCCCTGCGCGGCCTGGCGACCACCGCCGCCACCGACTACCCGAAGCTGCGGCGGACCCTCGGGCTGCGATCCTATGACGAGGCCGAAATGCTGGCCCGGCTGCGCGATGCCGGCTTTACCGCAAGCGTGGCGCCGCGCAACGTCAGCCCTTCGCCGCATCGCCGCACCTTCATCGCCACTCCGCGTTGACGGCCTCGTCCCAACCCGCCCCGCGCCACACCAGCGAGCGGCCGCCGATTGCCACCACCAGCACCGTCAGCCAAGCCAGCCGACTTTGATAGCGATGGTTGGGGTTCGACAGGGCTCCGCACACGAACGCGTTTCCCAGCAGGCTCAGCAGAACGACCAGAGCCAGTCCGGCCTGCCGCCACTGCCCGCGCCGCCACCAGTGAATCAACAGAAGAACCGTGGCGAAGGTGGACAACGCCAGCGCCGGAACATGCACGGCGTTGATCAAGCGAAACGGAATGCCGTGCTGCTGCTCGGCCTGCATGAAGTCGTCGTATTCCTGGGGATAGCGGTGAAAGATGGTTTGCCGCAGATGCCATTCCATGTTCACCAGCCCGTCGCCGGTGGCCATCATCGTCAACTGCTCCAGGGTCAGGGCAAATGCCGCCTTGACGTGAAGAACCGGATAGCGACGCAAGGTCTCGCCGACGATCTGGCGCGCCTCGCTCTCCATCGTCTGCCAGCCGCCGAGGTCGTCGAAGGGCGTGTCGCCCCAAAGGAAGTCGTTCGCTGTCGGCGGAAGGCGATCCCGGTATTGGCACAGGCGTAGAGGTGGCGCGGCGCCGGGGCAGACATCGTCGAGATAGCGTTTGGCAATACCATCCTGCACCAGGCGGGCCAGCATGAGGATGCTGTTGGGCTGGGTGACGAAGGGCCTGCCGACTGTGACCCAATGGACGGCGAGCACCATGGCCACTCCCGAACCGACCGCCACAAGGGGCAGCAGCAGCGCCGGGCGAAAGCCTGGAACGCGACGGCGCAGGACGAACCGTGCCAGGCCTAACGCCGCCACCAGCCCCCCGATGATGGCGACGTGGGAAGTGTGGACCGCCGTACCCACCGCGACCAACAAGGTAAGGACGATCCGGCGGGCCCAAGTGAGACGGTCATCGCCGAAGGCAAGCAAGGTGATGGCGAGCACCGCGACCCCTGCAAACACGTCGGCCATCACCTGATCGGTGATCCACGGCAGCGCCGTGAACACGCAAAGGAAGCCCGTCACCGGAACCAGGGCGCGCCTTGCGTCATAGGGCGACAGCACCCGCAACGCCTCGAACAATACCCAAGCCACCGCCAGGGCCTGCACCAGCGGCACCACCCACAGGGTGTCCGCCAGCCGCCCCAAGGCCGCGACCAGGGTATAGGGCATGGTGCGGAACACCGGCAGCGACCAGGTGAACGACATCCGCACGTAATCGACGCTGTCGTAATAGAACAGGACGTAGCCGTTCCAGAGCGCCGGAACGAGCAAGAGCCCGGCAGCCGCAAGAACCGCCGCAGCGGAAGCCGCCGTCCCGCGTACCGATAGCGCGCCACCCATCTTCGTGAAGCCCCGCCCTCCGGCACCGAGCCGTCCGGCTCGCAGAATATGGGGTTCGGATTATCTTTGGAAGAGGCGCCGAGCAAATCGGGCTTACCACCCCTAGGAATACCTCGATAGGAGTCCCAATCATGGAATTACTATGACAAAAGCAATGCGACTTGCTCGTTCGCCCAAGGAGGCTCCTTTGGCACATCCCCTGGAAGACACGAACTTCACGCACTGGCGCGGCGATCTCGAGACGCAGCTCAAGCGCCTGCACGGCGTCAACCTGCGCGACCTTGGCATTGACCGGCGCAGCCTGCAGGACCGCTTCTATTCCGGCGAGAGCCTGTTCACGGCTCTCGACGGCATCGCCCGCCTGCACCGCCTGGCCTGACGCCCGGCCTCAGTCCTGCAACCAGTAGCGCAGCACCGCGCTGACGGCCTGCGGCCGCTCCAGCGCCGAAAGATGGCCGCACTCCTCGATCACGACCATGCGCGCGTTGGGCAGGTTGGCGGCCATCTCGGCTTGCACCTTCGTCGGCGTCATCACGTCCTGGCGCCCGTACAGCAGCAAGGTGGGACAGGAAATCCGCTTCAAATCCTCGCGCCCATCCGGCCGGTTGGTCACCGCCAATTGCTGGCGAATGAAAGCTTCGGGTCCGACATGCTCGGCCATCGCCCGCACTTGCGCCCACAGCCCCTCGTCCCCGACCCGGTCGGGGTGCACGAGCATGCGGTACATCTCCCGGGCGACATCAAGGTATTGGCCCGAACGCGCCATCTCGATGCTTTGCATGCGGCGTTCCCGCGCTTCTGGCAGGTCGGCGCGCGCGGCGCTGTCGATGAGGGCGAGGCGGGCGACCCGCTCGGGGGCGCGGCGCATGATCTCCTGGGCGACATAGCCGCCCATCGACAGCCCGGCCAGGGCAAAGTTATCCGGCGCCCCGGCCAGTACCCGCTCCGCCATCGCGCCGATGGAGTCGTCGAGGGTCAGGTCGCCGACCGTGATGTCGGCGGCATCGCGCATGGTCTCGGTCTGGTGGCTCCACAGCAGGGCGTCACCCATCAGGCAGGGCAGCAGAACGAGGGGCGGCCTGTTCGTCACGTCGCATTCCTCACTTGATCAGAGTCATCAGTTCCTTGAACTCCGGAGTGGCGGCGCGGTGCAACCACTCGAAAACGACCATTTCGGTCGTCACGATCTCGATACCGTTGCGCCGCATGCGCTCGAAGGCGGCATCGGCATTGCGCGGGTCGCGCGACGAACAGGCGTCGGCGACGACGAATACCTTGTACCCCTGCCCGGCAAGGTCGAGTACCGTCTGCAGCACGCAGACGTGGGCCTCCATGCCGGCCACGATCACCTGGGGGCGGGTCAGCGTGGCAAGCCGCTCCCGCAGCGCCGGGTCGGCGCCGCAGCTGAAATGCACCTTCTCGAGAACCGCCTCCGAGGGAGTGAGTTCCCGTAGCGGCGCCACGGTGTGACCGATGCCCTTTGGGTACTGCTCGGACACCACGATCGGCACCCCCAAGCGGGCCGCCGCGCGCATGAGCACGCCGCACCGCTCGATGACCCGCTGGTGCTCCGCAACCGCCGGGGCCAGCCTTTCCTGGACGTCGACGATCAGCAGGCAACTCTGATCCATCTTCATCAGCATTTCTTCTCTCCGCCTCGAACCGTAGCGAAAACAAACGATTGCGCCAACCGTCCTGTAAATGCGGCCGTCATTGACATGGTCGCTTGAACTTCTATTATCGCGCTGCACATATGTCTCGACCTTTCGAGCCTCCACAAGACCGGGTCCAGCCGGACCAAAAGGACAGATGAATTTTTCCGATTTAGGCCTCAGCCCTGAAACCCTGAAGGCCGTGGAGGAGGTGGGGTACTCCCACCCGACACCCATACAAGAGCAGGCAATCCCGGTCGTATTGATGGGACGGGACGTGTTGGGCTGCGCGCAGACCGGCACCGGCAAGACCGCCTCGTTCACCCTGCCGATGATCGAGATACTGGCCGCTGGTCGCGCCAAGGCGCGCATGCCGCGCTCGTTGATCCTGACCCCGACGCGGGAACTGGCCTCACAGGTGGCCGAGAACTTCAAGCTCTACGGCAAGTTCCACAAGCTCAGCATGGCGCTGCTCATCGGCGGCGAGTCGATGAGCGATCAGATCGCTGTGCTCGATCGCGGTGTGGACGTCCTGATCGCCACGCCGGGCCGCCTCCTTGACATGTTCGAACGCGGCCGCATCCTGCTCAACGACTGCAAGATTCTCGTCATCGACGAGGCCGATCGGATGCTCGACATGGGCTTCATCCCGGACGTCGAGCGCATCGTCTCGCTGCTGCCGCGCAATCGCCAGACCCTGTTCTTCTCGGCCACCATGGCCCCCGAAATTCGCCGGCTGGCCGACGCCTTCCTCTCCCAGCCGAAGGAAATTTCGGTCGCGCCGCCCGCCTCGCCGGCGGAGTTGGTGCGCCAGTTCCTGGTGGTCAGCGAAGAGATCGACAAGCGCGAGGCTCTGCGCCACCTGCTGCGCAGCGAGGACGTCCGCAACGCCCTGATCTTCTGCAACCGCAAGCGCGACGTCGACATTCTGTACCGCTCGCTCAAAAAGCACGGTTTCTCGGTGGCGCAGCTGCATGGCGACATGGCCCAGTCGGCGCGCACAGAAACCCTCGAGAAATTCAAGAACAACGAGGTGACGCTGCTGGTGTGCAGCGACGTCGCCGCGCGCGGCATCGACATTCTCGCCCTGTCGCACGTGTTCAATTTCGACGTCCCGATTCACGCTGAGGATTACGTCCATCGGATCGGGCGAACCGGCCGCGCGGGGCGCGAGGGCCGCTCCTTCACGATCGCCACACCCGAAGACGGGCGCGCCGTCGCCGCCATCGCCAAGCTGATCGGCAAGGAGATCGAGCGCCTGCACCTCGAGGGCTTGCCGGAACTCGAACTTTCGATGGAGGATCGCCGGCGTCGCAAGGGTAAGCCGCGCAAGGGCGAGGCCCGCCCCGCCGAGGAGGCCAAGCCGCGGCGGCGCGCGGAGACGGCGAAGCCGGAACGGCACCCCGAGGGTCGGCCGCGGCCGGAACGCGAGGTGGTGAGCGAAGCCCCCGCGCCCCGGCGCGAACGCGACGCGCGGCCGGAGCGTGGCCGTCAGCGGCGCCGCGCGGTCGACGAGTTCGGCATCGGCGAAATGAAGCACGCCGACGACGCCGTGGGCTTCGGCGACCACATGCCCGACTTCATCGCCAAGCCGCTGAAACAACTGTTGGCCGAGGCGGCCCGGCGGAAAGGACGGCGGCCTGCGGAGCCGGAGCCGGAATACGAGGAAAGCGACGAGTTGGCCGAGGGCTGACGATGCAGACGATCTTCATCATGGTGAAGTGCGAGCTCGGGCGATCCTACGAGGTCGCGAGCCTCGCCGTCGACACCGAGCAGGTGTCGGAAGTTTATTCGATTTCAGGTCAGTACGATCTTTTGCTGAAGTGTTATCTCGACGAGGGCCAGGATATCGGCCACTTCGTGAACGAGACGATCCAGCGCCTGCCAGGCGTCAAGGACACCTTCACCATCATCACCTTCAAGGCGTTTTCCTAGCACGTTGCCGGATAACTAATACCTCCCGTCACCCCCCGGCTTGACCCGGGGACCCCAGGAGATGGCCGGGCCAAGCCCGGCCATGACGGAGACGAGGATGACCTACCCCTTCGGCCGCTTGTCGACCACCCGCTTGGCCTTGCCCAGCGAGCGCTCGATGGCGCCGACGTCGCGGACAAGCACCTTGGTCGAGACGCCGATGAACGACTTGATGTGGTGTTGCAGGTCGCGCGCGGCGGCGGTGCGTTCGGCGTCGCTCCATGCGAGGTCGGGGCGCAGCTCGACATGCACGTCGAGGGCGTCGAGGTGGCTTTCACGATAGACCTCGAGCTGATAGTGGGGCGCCAGCCTCTTGTCCTTGAGGATCAGCTCCTCGATCTGGGTGGGGAAGACGTTGACGCCGCGGATGATGAGCATGTCGTCCGAGCGGCCGGTGATCTTGTCCATCCGCCGCATCGAGCGCGCCGTCCCGGGCCTCAGCGTGGTGAGGTCGCGGGTGCGATAGCGGATGATGGGAAGCGCTTCCTTGGTCAATGAGGTGAACACCAGTTCGCCCTGTTCGCCGTCGGGCAGGGCGGTGCCGGTCTGCGGGTCGATGATCTCGGGAAAGAAATGGTCCTCCCAGACGTGCAGCCCGTCCTTGGTCTCGATGCATTCATTGGCGACGCCCGGGCCGATCACCTCGGACAAACCGTAGATGTCGATGGCGTCGAGGTCGAGCCGCGCCTCGATCGCGGCCCGCATCTCGGGCGTCCAGGGTTCCGCCCCGAAGATGCCGATGGCCAGCGAGCAGCCTTTGGGGTCCATGCCCTGGCGTTCCATCTCGTCGGCGATGCACAGCATGTAGCTGGGCGTGACCATGATGATTTCAGGCTTGAAGTCGGCGATGAGTTGCACCTGCTTCTCGGTCTGTCCCCCCGACATGGGGATCACCGTGCAGCCCAGCCGCTCGGCGCCGTAATGCGCGCCGAGGCCGCCGGTGAACAGGCCGTAGCCGTAGGCGACGTGGACCTTGTCGTTGCGATGGCCGCCCGAGGCGCGGATCGAGCGCGCCATCACGGTCGCCCACATGTCGATATCGTTGTGCGTGTAGCCGACGACCGTCGGTTTGCCGGTGGTGCCCGACGACGCGTGCACCCGCACCACCTCGCTCATGGGCACGGCGAACATGCCGAAGGGATAGGTCTGACGCAGGTCTTCCTTGGTCGTGAACGGGAACTTGGCGAGGTCGCCCAGCTCCTTGAGATCGTCGGGATGGACCCCCGCCGCGTCGAACTTCTGCCGGTAATGGGCCACGTTGTCGTAGGCATGGCGCAACGACCATTTGAGCCGCTGGGTCTGCAGCGCGACGATCTCGTCGCGGCTGGCGATCTCGATGGGCTCAAGCGATTCGCGCGGCGGCGGCCGTCTCCTCGACATGGCGAACCTCCCCGGTGTCTGTGTCCCTCTCGTTGTCTCGTCACCCCCGGGCTTGTCCCGGGGGTCCATGGATGCCCGGGTCAAGCCCGGATATGACGGCCAAGCATGATCAAACCCGTTCGATCACCGCCGCGATGCCTTGCCCGACGCCGATGCACATGGTGCAAAGGGCGTAGCGGGCGCCGCGCTCGTGAAGCTCGTAGGTGGCGGTGGCCAACAGGCGCGCGCCCGACATGCCCAGCGGATGGCCGAGGGCGATGGCGCCGCCGTTGGGATTGACGTGCGCGGCGGCGTCGGGCAGGCCGAGCTGGCGCATCACGGCCAGCCCCTGCACCGCGAACGCCTCGTTGAGTTCGACGACGTCCATCTGACCGATCGTCATTCCCAGGCGGTCGAGGAGCTTCCGCGTCGCCGGAACCGGGCCGATGCCCATGATGCGCGGCGGCACGCCGGCCGTTGCCATGCCGAGCACGCGGGCGCGCGGCGTCAGGCCGTACTTCTCAACGGCCCGCCGCGAGGCGACGATCAGCGCGCAGGCGCCGTCGTTGACGCCGGAGGCGTTGCCGGCGGTGACGGTGCCGCCCTGGCGGAACGGCGCCTTTAGCTTGGCGAGCGCCTCCATAGAGGTGGCGCGCGGGTGCTCATCCCTCTCCACCACGACCGGCTCGCCCTTGCGCTGCGGGATGGTGACGGCGACGATCTCCTTGGCCAGCCGCCCGTTGGCCTGGGCGTCCGAGGCGCGCTGCTGGCTGCGCAGGGCGAAGGCGTCCTGGTCCTCGCGCGAAATCTTGAACTCCTCGACCAGGTTTTCGGCCGTCTCAGGCATCGAATCGATGCCGTACTGCTGCTTCATCAGCGGATTGACGAAGCGCCAGCCGATGGTGGTGTCGAAGATCTCGGCGCTGCGCGAGAAGGCCTCGGTCGCCTTGCCCATGACGAAGGGGGCGCGCGACATGCTCTCGACGCCACCGGCGACCATCAGGTCGGCCTCGCCGGCGCGGATGGCGCGGGCGGCGGTGCCGACGGCGTCCATGCCCGAGCCGCACAGGCGGTTGATGGTGCCGCCCGGCACCTCGACCGGCAGGCCGGCCAGCAGCGCCGCCATGCGCGCCACGTTGCGATTGTCCTCGCCCGCCTGGTTGGCGCAACCGTAGATGACGTCATCGACCTTGCCCCACTCGACGGCGGGGTTGCGCGCCATCAGCGCCTTGATGGGAACGGCGGCGAGGTCGTCGGTACGCACGGGCGACAGCACTCCGGCATAACGGCCGATGGGCGTGCGGACGGCGTCGCAGATGAAGGCTTCAGACATGATCAAACTCCAGTTCGGGTACCACGTGCCCTTGCAGGCGTCGCGAATGCCCCCGGAACATGGCGATTACTTCGCCGATCTGATTGGTCACGGTGACGTCGTAGACACCGTTCCGACCGCGAACGTGCCTCTCTTCCGCTATCGCCGTCAAGCGGTCACCGAGCTTGCCGGCGGCGGGAAAGACGATGTCGCAACTGGCGGCGACCGCGATGTGGTTATGCGAATTGCAGGCATAGGCGAAAGTCGCGTCGGCCAGGGTGAAGATCATGCCCCCGTGCGCGGTGCCGTGGCCGTTGACCATGTCGCCGCGCAGGGTCATCGACATTCGGGCGTAACCCGGCCCGATGTCGTCCAGCGTGATGCCCATCGCCTGTGAGCAATGATCCTTCTCGTACATGACGCGGCCAACGGCGTCGGCCACCTGCTGGGCGCGCTCGCGGTTCGCCATCTCAGCGGCCCTCGAAGCTGGGGGCGCGCTTGGCCATGAAGGCGGCGACGCCTTCGCGGTAGTCGCGGGTGCCGCCGGCCAGCCGTTGCAAGTCGCGCTCGACGTCGAGCTGTTGGTCGAGGGTATTGGACGGCGAGGCCGCCAACGCCTGCTTGATGAACGCCAGCCCGCGCGTCGGCTGGCGCGCCAGATCGGCCGCGAGGGCCGTGGCGTTAGGCAGAAGCTGCTCGTCGTCGACGCACTTCCAGATCATGCCCCAGGCCTCGGCACGATCGGCGGACACCTTGTCGCCGAGCATGGCCAGCCCGGTCGCGCGGGCCATTCCCAAAAGGCGCGGCAACATCCAGGTCCCTCCGGTGTCCGGGATCAGGCCGATCTTGCAGAACGCCTGGATGAAGCTGGCCGACCGCGCCGCAAGCACGATGTCGCAGGCAAGCGCGAGATTGGCGCCTGCGCCGGCGGCCACGCCATTGACCGCGGCCACCACCGGAATCTCCAAGGCCCGCAACGTGCGCACCAGGGGATTATAGTTCGTCTCGATCGAGTGTCCGAGATCCACCGGCTCGTCGCCGGCACTGACGGCCCGGTCGGCTAGATCCTGGCCGGCACAGAAGCCGCGCCCGGCGCCGGTCAGCAGCAGGGCGCGCACGCTCTTGTCGGCCGCCACCGAGGCCAGCGCGCCACGCAATTCACCATGCATTTGCGCGGTGAAGGCATTGAGTTTGTCGGGCCGATTGAGAGTGATGGTGGCGACGCCGTCGGATAGGGTCAGGATGATTGTCGAGTAGCTCATGGCCTCGCTGGTTCCTTTTGGCCCGCACTGCATCTGCCGCGCAGGCATGGGCATTGTTAGCGGCTCGGGACGGACAAGCCAAGAGCGGCAAGCCGGGGTTTGATCGCCTGCGTCCACGTCGTTAGCAGGTCGGCGTTGCTGTGGCGGCGCAGGCCGAAGCGCCGGTAGAGCTCGAAGCGGTCGGAATCGAGCCGCCCGAAGGTGGCTGCGACGCGTGGATACCAATAGTCGACGGACGCCTGGGCCGGCAGGGAGGTCCCGTCGCGGGCGATGGCCTGGGCAAGGCCGATCTCGCCCAGCCGCGCATGCTCGGCTTCGCGAGGCGCCACCTCGGCCATGATGGCGGCCAGCGGGCGATAGGAGCAGGTCACGAGGTCGCCGAGCTGGATGGCCGTCGCCGTGCCCATCAGCATGTTCATGGTCACCGCGTCCACCCACCCCTCCAGGGGATAGTGGAAGACGTTGAGGCGCTTGTCGCCTCCCACCCGGCGATTGCCCAGATCGAGGGAACGGTCGAGGCGGGCGGTCCATGGGTGGGACCGGATGTAGAGCTGGGCATTCACCCCGAAGGGTGCGAGCAGGTCCAGCACGCGGCCCGCATGGTCGAACTTCTCGCTGACGATGCGTGCCGCCGTGACCCGCTCGCGCAGGCCGGGGGCGCGGTTGATGCAGTCCGCGAAGCCGGCGGCGCCGGCCAGCTCGGAATCGACGAAGACCACCATCAGGCGCATGACTTCGCCGCGATAGCCGGGGGCCAGATCGGCGGCATCGTCGACGGTGCCGCCGCCGGCCAGATGCGCCATCAACTCCGTCTCGCTCCTCGCCATCGCTACCTCCTGGTGGCCCGAAGATTTCCGAAGAAAGGGATACAAAAATAGATCGATGCGTCGTAAATTGGTATCATAACAATCGTAATCCGCTGTTCCCTTCCCGGCAACCCCATCGATTGAAATGGCGAACGTCCTCATCCTCGTCGGTACTGAATCGGGCAATTCCCAGATGGTGGCCGACTGCCTTCAAGAGGAACTCGGCCGCCAGGGGCACGCCGCCGACGTCATGGACCAGGGGACGGCGGAGGATGCCGACTTCGCTGCAAGAGATGTGGTGCTGATCTGCTGCGCCACCCATGGCCAGGGCGAGTTGCCGGACAACATCATCCCTTTGGCCGCCAGCCTGCGCGAACTGAAGCCTGACCTGTCGCACTTGCGTTACGGCGTCGTCGCCCTGGGCGACCAGACCTACGCCGACACGTTCTGCAATGCGGGACGCACGATGGACGCCCTGTTCGCCGACCTCGGTGCCCGCAAGGTCGGCGAACGCCTCGAGATCGACGCTTGCACCCAGCCGCTGCCCGACGAGGAAGCGCTGGAATGGTTGAAAGAATGGACCACCCAGCTGTAGCCGACCGATTCACACCAGGAGGAGCCATGACCGCCGACTACTTCGCTCGCCACCGCGCCACCCTCGAAGCGGCCGTGGAGGCCACCCGGCGGCGCGGCTATTGGAGCCCCTATTCCGAATCGCCCAAGGCCTATGGCGAGAACGCCGTCGCCGAGGGCGAGGCCGCCTTCACGGCGCGGCTGGGCAAGCCCCTCGATCTCGGTCAGCCCACCGCCGCGGGCTGGGTGGGCAACGAGACCTCGCCGTTCGGGCCCTCGCTCGGGATCACCTATCCGCGAGCCGACGTCGACGCCCTGGTGCGGGCGGCGCAGGCGGCCATGCCGGCGTGGCGCGACGCCGGCGTCGAGGGACGGGTCGGCGTGTGCCTGGAAATCCTCGACCGCCTCAGCAAGCGCACCATGGAAATCGCCCATGCCGTGATGCACACCACGGGGCAGGCCTTCATGATGGCCTTCCAGGCGGGCGGGCCGCACGCCCAGGACCGCGGGCTCGAGGCCGTCGCCTACGCCTATGACGCCATGCACGCGGTGCCCTCCCATGTCACCTGGGAGAAGCCCCAGGGCAAGGGAGACCCGGTGCGGATCGCCAAGACCTACCGCATCATGCCGCGCGGCATCGGCCTCGTCATCGGCTGTTCGACCTTCCCCACCTGGAACGGCTATCCGGGCCTTTTCGCCAGTTTGGCGACCGGCAACCCGGTGATCGTCAAGCCGCACCCCGGCGCCATCCTGCCGCTTGCGATAACGGTGGAGATCGCGCGGCAGGTCCTGCGGGAGGCCGGCCTGCCGGCCGACGTCGTCACCCTGGCCGCCGACGGTGCCGACGCCCCGGTCGCCAAGGAACTGGCCATGCGCCCAGAAATCGCAGTCATCGACTTCACCGGCAGTTCGGCTTTCGGCCGCTGGCTGGAGGAGAACGCCCGTCACGCCCAGGTCTACACCGAAAAGGCGGGGGTCAACTTCGTCGTCATCGACTCGACCGACGACCTGAAGGGCATGCTCGGCAACCTCGCCTTCTCGCTCAGCCTTTATTCCGGGCAGATGTGCACCACGCCGCAGAACATCTTCGTGCCGCGCGGGGGCATTCAGGCCGACGGCGGCCATATCACCTCTGACGAGGTGACCGCGGCCATCGGCCAGGCGGTGGACAAATTCCTGAGCAATCCTGAGCGTGCCGTCGAAATTCTGGGCGGCATACAAAGCGAGGCGACGCTGCGGCGGCTGGATGAGGCGGCCGGGCTCGGCGAGACGGTTCTGCAATCAAAGGCGCTGGAACATCCCCGGTTTCCCGGCGCGCGTGTGCGCACGCCGCTGATCCTCAAGGTCGACGCCGCCGACGAGGCGAAATACACCGCCGAACTGTTTGGCCCGATCGCCATTATCGTGGCCGTCGACGACAGCCGCGACGCCATCGCGCGGGCGACGCGGACGGCGCGCCGACACGGCGCGCTGACGGCCGCCGTCTACTCCACCGATCCCGAATTTCTGCGGCGCGCCGAGGAAGCCTGCGCCGAGGCCGGGGTGGCGCTGTCCTGCAACCTGACCGGCAACATCTTCGTCAATCAGTCGGCGGCGTTCAGCGACTTCCATGCCACGGGCGCCAACCCGGCGGCCAACGCGTCGCTGTGCGACGCCGCCTTCGTCGCCGGCCGTTTCCGTGTGGTGCAAAGCCGCATTCCCGTCGCGGCCTGAGGCGTGCGTCACGGCTGCCCGGCCGGCGGCGGTTGACCGCCACCGGCCGAGCGGCTAGGGATGGGGAAACAGTCGAGAGTGTTCCATGCCCAAGGTCTTTTCCATCGACGGCGTCGTGCCCGTCGTCCATCCCACCGCCTTCGTCCATCCCAACGCGGTCATCGTCGGCGACGTGATCATCGGCCCGCGTTGCTACGTTGGACCCTGCGCCTCGCTGCGCGGAGACTTCGGCCGCCTGGTCCTGCGCGATGGCGCCAACATCCAGGATAATTGCACCATGCACGGCTTTCCCGGGCGGGAGTCGGTGATCGAGGAGAATGGCCACATCGGCCATGGCGCGGTGCTGCACTGCTGCACCATCAAGCGGAACGCCATGGTCGGCATGAACACCGTGGTCAATGACGGCGCCGTCATCGGCGAATCGGCGATCGTGGCCGCGATGGCCTTCGTCAAGGCCGGCTTCGAGGTGCCGCCGCGCACCCTGGCCGCCGGGGTGCCGGCCAAGGTGCTGCGCGACCTCACCGAACAGGAGATGGAGTGGAAGCGGTTCGCCACCGGCATGTATCAGCGCCTCACCGAGCGCTGCCTGGCGTCGTTCCAGGAATGCGAAGCCCTGACCGAGGTCTCGGCGGACCGCAAGGAGCTCGATCCGGGCATGATCGAGCCGCTCCACATCGTCAAGGGCCGTAACAGCTCGGCGTAAAGCAAGAGGACCGGTCTGGCAGATCGCCGCGGTCGCAACCAAGTGGAGGTGTGTCAGGCCGGCTCGGAGCACCTCCATGAAGAACTGGATCGCCTTTCCCCATATCGAGGGCACGGCTTCCCGCCAGGCCCATGTGCGCCTGCCCGAAGGCACGTACGAACGGGAGATCGGCCGCGAGGGCTTCTTTGGCCCGGCCACGCAGATGCACCACAGGCACCCGCCGACCGGCTGGGTCGACTGGGAAGGCCCGCTGCGGCCGCGCGCCTTCGATCTTTCGCGCATCGAGGAGGTTGCGACCTCGCCATGGAACGCCGCTCCGGTCCTGGGCAACGCGTCGACTCAGATCCGGTATTGGCGGACCAGCGGCCGGATGGATCATCTCGTCCGCAACGGTGACGGCGACGACCTGATCTTCTTTCACGAGGGCAGCGGCGATCTGTTTTGCGATTACGGACACCTCGCCTTCCGCGAGGGCGACTACGTGCTGATGCCGCGGGGAACGGCGTGGCGCCTGGAATGCACTGCGCCTGTCGCGGCCCTGATGATCGAGGCCACGGGCGAGTGGTTCCGCCTGCCAGAGAAAGGCATCGTCGGCGCCCATGCGATCTTCGATCCCATGGTGCTCGACATCCCCGCCATCGACGAGCCCTTCAAGGCGCAGCAGAGCGAGGACGAGTGGCGGGTGGTGATCAAGCGCCGCGGCGCGCTGTCGACCGTCACCTTCCCCTTCAATCCCCTTGACGCCGTGGGCTGGCACGGCAACCTGGCCCCGGTCCGCCTGAACTGGCGCGACATCAGGCCGCTGACGAGCGCCCGCTACCACCTGCCGCCGTCGGCGCATACCAGCTTCCTGGCCAGCCGCGTGGTCGTCTGCACCTTCACCCCGCGCCCCATCGAATCCGACCCCGAGGCGCTGAAGTTGCCCTACTATCATGCCAACGACGACTTCGACGAGTTCATCTTCTACCACCGCGGCGAGTTCTTCAGTCGCGACAACATCCACCCCGGCATGGTCACCTATCATCCGGGCGGCTTCGCGCACGGCCCGCATCCCAAGGCCTACCGCACGGCGCAGCAATACGCGCGCAAGGAAACCGACGAGGTGGCCGTGATGGTGGACACCCGCGACGCGCTCGACGTCCACCCGGAGGCCGCCGCCGTCGAGTGGCCCGGCTACGTCGACTCCTGGAAGCCCAAGCCGGACGCCCAGGGATGAAACTCGCGACGCTGAGGGAAGGCGGACGCGACGGCACGTTGGTCGTCGTCTCCCGCGACCTTGCCCGCTGCGTCCCCGTTCCGCAGGCTGCGCCCACGCTGCAGGCGGCGCTCGACGACTGGGGCGAGGTCTGTGCCGAGCTGGCTTCGGTGTATCGCCTGCTCAACGAAGGCGAATATCCGAGCGCCATTCCATTCGAGCCATCCCGGGCGGCCTCGCCCCTGCCCCGCGCCTATCAGTGGGCGGACGGCTCGGCCTATGTCAACCACGTCGAGTTGGTGCGCCGGGCCCGCGGGGCCGACCTGCCGGCCTCTTTCTGGACAGATCCCCTGATGTACCAGGGCGGCTCGGACGGGTTTCTCGCCCCTCGCGCTCCCATGCTGGCTGCCAGCGAGGACTGGGGGATCGATTTCGAGGCCGAGGTGGCGGTGATCACCGACGACGTTCCCATGGGAACGCCGCCCGAGCACGCCGGCGCCCACATCCGCCTCGTGGTCCTGGTCAACGACGTCAGCCTGCGAAACCTGATCCCCGCAGAACTCGCCAAGGGCTTCGGGTTCTTCCAGAGCAAGCCGGCCAGCGCCCTTTCGCCGGTGGCGGTGACGCCTGCGGGACTGGGAACGGCATGGGACGGCCGGAGGCTGCACGGGCCTCTTACGACTTATCTCAACGGCGCGCTGTTCGGCCGGCCGGATGCCGGCGTCGACATGATATTCGACTTCCCGACGCTGATCGCCCATGCGGCCAAGACGCGCAGCCTGGGCGCGGGCACGATCATCGGGTCGGGGACGGTCTCGAATCGCGACCCCGCCACCGGATCGTCCTGCATCGCGGAGCGACGGGCGCTCGAGGCCATCGACACCGGCACGGCCACGACGCCGTACCTGCGGTTCGGCGATCGCGTGACCATCGAGATGCTCGACGCCGAGGGGTGCAGCATCTTCGGCGCCATCGACCAGGAGGTGCGCGGTTACGAAGGCCCGACGCCGTGAAACTCTACGGCTATTTCCGCTCCTCGGCCACCTATCGCGTCCGCATCGCCCTGAACCTCAAGGGAATCCCCCACACCTCGGCGCCTGTTCATTTGGTTCGGGGCGAGCAGTTCGAATCCGGCTACAGGCTTCTCAACCCGCAAAGCGTCGTGCCGACCCTCGACGACCACGAAACGATCCTCACGCAGTCGCTGGCGATCATGGAATATCTTGAGGAGACACACCCGCGACCACCGCTGCTGCCGGCCGATGCGCCCGGCAGGGCACGCGTGCGGGGGCTATCGCTGGCCATCGCCTGCGAGATACATCCCCTCAACAATCTGAGGGTTCTCAATCGCTTGCGGGATATGGGCCTTAGCGAGGACGAACGGACGGCCTGGTATCGCCATTGGGTGGCGGAAGGGTTGGGCGCCGTCGAGGCGATGCTGGCCGGGCAGGACGCCACCGGCAGGTATTGCCACGGCGAACAACCGACGATGGCCGACTGCTGTCTCGTCCCCCAGCTTTACAACGCACGCCGGTTAGGATGCGATCTTGCACCCTACCCCACCGTCGGCCGCATCGACGCGGCTTGCGGCGAACTGGCCGCCTTCAGAGCGGCCGAACCGGCACGCCAGCCCGACGCCGAGTAGGCGGGGCGCCACGTTTCCGCGCGACACCCCGCCGCCGGATCAAAGCGGCTTGCTGAGCGTGAAGACGCCGCGCATCTCGCCCGGCTTGAACCCTCGCGCCTTGTCGCCGGGGTACACCTTGTCCAGCTTGGCGACGACCTCGGGGTTGAGCTTCTCGCCATGGCAGTTCAGGCAGAGTTCTTCGGTGGGGATGGCCTTGATGAACCGAAAGGTTTTTTTCCCGTTCTCTTCGACCACCGTGGCGAAGGCCAGGTCCGCCGCCGCCTCGCCTTTCGCGATTCGGTCGAGGAAGGTCTGCAGGACCTTCTGCTCCAACGCATCGGGGGCGGAAGCCGGGTTGCGCAGCTTGTGGCTGGTCCGCCGGACGGTCCAGCCCGTTTCCCCCGAAACCTTCGCGGCGATCGCCGGCGCCTTCTCGTTGCACACGCCGATGGCGTTGACGGGGCCGCCGGCCTCCATGCCGGCCTTCAATTCCCCTTTCAGGGCGCCGCCGAACTTCATCATCACGTTCTTGGCCTCACCCTTGAGCGCCTCCATGTCCTGCGCCATGGCCGGGCTGGCCGCCAGGCATCCGAACAGCAAACCGGTCATCACTCCCTTCAGCATTTCTGCCTCCTTTGTTGTCGTATCGTTGCCCACACTCCGCGTAGGGGTTACATGAGAATACGCATAAATGCGGCTTTTGAAAATTAGCGATTGCTGTAAAGCGGCGGACCGCAACAAGTTGATGTTGCGCGGCCCCAATCGGCTGGCTTACCCTTTGAAACGGGAATGGGGTAGCGGCGATATCAAAATGAGAATAAGTCTGCCGAGCGAGCTCAGGGACCTGATTCTCCCTGGCCATCAATCGTCGCTCATCAAGAGGCGGCGCTCCGAAGTCATCCTGTCACGGGTACAAACGGTGGCGATCGTTTTCGCCATCCTGACCCCGCTCTGGATTCCGATCGATCTGATCATTTTCGAGTCGGAGCTCGCCGCCGGTCTGACGCTCCTGCGGGTCCTGTCCGCCACCGCGTTCGCCGCCCTGGCACTGTCGTTGCGCAGGGCCGAGGGCATCCAGAGGGCCCGTATCGCGCTGTTCCTTCTCTTGGCTGTCCCGACGGTGTTCTTCCTGGTGACGCTGCCCCTGCTGGGGCGGTTCGAGGTTGCCGACCAGCCGGCCCAGTTCGTGGCGACGGGCTACGCCTTCCTGCCGTTTGTCATGGTGGCCGGCCTCAGCATGTTTCCGATCACCGCGCTTGAGGGGGTGTTGTTGTCATTCCCCTTGTGGATGGTCAGCCTCATCGTGCCGTTCTTCGGCTATCAGCTTCTGCCGTTCGCCTCGCACCTCGGTGCCTTGTGGCTGCTCGCCCTGCTTGCCGCGGTGGCGTCTTTGTCGAGCATGAGCCAACTCCACTTTCTCGCGGCGACCATGACCCAGTCCTCGCATGACGGGTTGACGCGCGCCTACAATCGGCAGGTCGGTCAGGAGCTTCTCGACATCCAGTTCACGCAATCGGCCCGTTCGAAGACGCCGCTCGCGATTCTTTACATCGACCTCGACGACTTCAAGTCGATCAACGATCGTTTCGGTCACGAGGCCGGCGACAAGACACTACGCGATGTCGCCGAGGCTCTGCGCGCCGTGCTGCGGCGCGGCGACATCTTGATCCGTTGGGGTGGCGAGGAGTTCCTGGTCGTGCTCGCCCAGGCAGGCGCGGACGGCGCGGCGATTGCCGTGGAACGCCTGCGCCACGGGGGGCTGGCGTTGCGGCCCGACGGTAAGCTGCAGACCGCCAGCATCGGCATCGCGGAACGCATCGTGGACGACTGCGACGACTGGGCGCGGCTGGTCGCCATCGCCGACCGGCGCATGTACGAGGCCAAGCAGGGCGGCAAAGACCGCGCCGTGGGGCCGAAGGAACCGGCGCCCGCCGGCCTCAGTCGTTGACCACCGGCGGATCGGGATCGGCGTCCCAGTCTGCCGGCGGCTTCGGGGTCTGTCCCAGCCACTGCTCGAGGACGAGCACGTGCTCGCTTTCCTCAGCCACCATCTGCTCGGCGAGCCGCCGAACCTCATCGTCCGTGGTCGACTTGGCGACGCCATCGTAGAAATCACGACCCCGTCGCTCGTTCGTCAAGGCGAATTGCAGGCAATGATACGGCGTCATCAGGTAATGGGTGCGGTCGCCAGGACCGGTTTCCGCGCCTTCCGGGCCGTCCCACTGGTACTCCCACGGCTTGAAGTGGGGCAATTCGACATTGGCGGCCCGGCCGCGCACCGCGTCGGCGTGCATGCGCGAGAAGCTCGCCATCCGCCGGAACAAGGCTGCGACGTCGTCGTTGTGATGGACCGCCATGGTGTCGGCGAGCTCGGAGTAGCGGTCGGCCGCCTCCTCCTCCAGGGCGAGGGCGTGGGCGAGGAAGACCGCTACGTCGTTCACGATGCAAACCTCCGTTCGATGGCCGCGAGCTCGGTGACCGCCTTCTGGCCCGGCTGGAAGGGCGGACGGTCTCCGGCGAACAGGATGCCGGTGTTGAAGCCGTCGTCTTCCGCCAGCACCTGCATCGCCTCGGCCATGGTGTGACGCGGTTTCAGGGTATCCTTCCGCACGATGTCCTTCCAGCCCCTCTGTTCGGAGCGGAAGGTCACGCAGGGGCTGAGCACCTGGATGAACGAGAAGCCGGGGTGCTGGATACCCTCGGCGATCAGGCGGGCAACCTCGTTGGGATCGCCCGAGAAACCGCGCCCCACGAAATTGGCGCCGGCCGCCAGGGCGAGATTGAGGGGGCGCAGCTTGGTGACGCCCGGGCCTTCGGGCGTCAGCTTGCTGTTGCACCAGTCGGGGTCGGTGGTCGGGGACGCCTGGCCCTTGGTCATCCCGTAGACCTCGTTGTCCATGACGATGTAGGTCATGTCGACATTGCGCCGGCAGGCGTGCAGGAAATGGTTGCCGCCGATCGAGAAGCCGTCGCCGTCGCCGCCGGTGACGACCACCGTCATGTCGGGCCGGGCCAGCTTGAGGCCGGTCGCCGTGGCAAGGGCCCGGCCATGCACGCCGTGAAAGCCGTAAACGTTCGTGTAGGCGGGAATTCGCGATGAACAGCCGATGCCGCTGACCACAGCCACCTTCTCGGGCCGAAGCTGCAGCTCGGCAAGCGCCTTGGTCACCGCGGAAAGCACGGAGAAGTCGCCGCAACCGGGGCACCAGACGGGCTTGATGTCCGACTTGAAATCCTTGGCGGTCAGCGTTTGAGCTTGAGCGGTCATGGTCTACATCCAGGCTGCGAGTTTGGATTCGATTTCGCCGGGGCGAACGGGAAGCGGTCCGGGCCGGTGGAACACCTCGACCTCGGCCGGCAACCTGTAGAAGGCGCGCAGGAAGTGGTAGAACTGCGCCGAGTGCGTCTGTTCGATCACCAACGCCTTCTTCACACCCGCGAGCGCCGCCGCCATCTTCTCCGGCTGCACCGGGGTCAGGAGGCGCACCGAAATCAGCTTCGCCTTGAGGCCACGTTCGGCCATGCGGTCGAGCGCCTCGCGAACGGCCCCGGTGATCGAGCCCCAGGTGATCACCGCCACCTCGCCGTCACCCTCGATATCGGCCCAGTGATTGCCGTAGTCGTAATCGGCCAGCTTGTCGGCGCGCTTGTCCATCTGCTTCTGATGGTCCGCGGCCTGGCTGGACGGCGTGCCGCGTTCGTTGTGCTCGAGCCCGTCGGCCGTGTACATGCATCCCGGCGTACCCGGAACGGCCATGGGCGAAACGCCCGTGCCGGTCAGCGCGTACCGCCGGTAGCCCTGCGTATTGGCCTCCGCCGTGACGCGACGGGCGATGAAGGCGAGATCGGCCGGCCGGTCGACGACGGCGCGGGACTGGCCCATGCCCTGGTCGGACAGGACGATGGCCGGGCATTGCAGGGCCTCCGCCAGATGCACCGCCCACTGCGTGGTGAAGACGCAGTCGTCGATGGCGTTCGGGGCAAGCACCAGGTGCGGGGCGTCGCCATGCATTCCGTAGATGGCGATGTTGAGGTCGCTCTGCTCCGATTTGGTGGGGATGCCGGTGGACGGCCCGCCCCGCATCACGTCAACGACCACGACCGGCGTTTCCGAGGCGATGCCAAGCCCGATGGCTTCGATCATCAGCGCCAGGCCCGGCCCCGAGGTTGCGGTGATCGAGGGCACGCCGCCGAACGATGCGCCGAGGCACATATTGATCGAGGCGAGTTCGTCCTCTGCCTGCACCAACACACCGCCCAGGTCGGCCAGGTTGGGGGCCAGCCACTCGAGCACCTCGGTGGCCGGGGTTATCGGATAGGCTGCGCAGAAACGCACGCCGCCGCGGACAGCGCCAAGGCCCGCCGCCTCGTTGCCGCTGATGTTCCAGTGCTCGACCGACGAGGGGAGCGCCGGGGCGAGCTGCGCGGGCGACTCGATCCCGGCCGTGGCCTCGGCGCCGGCTCTGATCGCCGCCGCACTCGCCTGCAAAGCCTCCGGCCCCTTCTTCTTGAGCTGGTCGCTGACCACCTCGACGACCGTGTCGATCGGCAAACCGATCAAGGCCGCGATGGCGCCGAGGCCGACCATGTTGACGCGGCCGCCCGGAATGGCCTTCGCCAGCGCCGCCATCTGCAGATCCGCGACGCGGGTGCGATAGGCGAGAAGCGCGGCGTGGATTTCGCCCTGCGACGGATCGGTCAGGATCAGGCTGTCCGGCAGCAGCGGAATTTCCGCGGCGAAGCGATGGACGTTGCCCCAGTCGAATGCGATCAGCACATCGAACTTGTCGTCGACCGCGGCGATGGGCTTGGTGCCGATGCGGACCATCGCGGCCGCCTCGCCGCCGCGAATCTGCGGCCCGGACGAACGCGTCATCAGGCCGTAATACCCGGCCTTTGCGGCAGCGTCCAAAAGGATCTGCCCGGCCGTCATGACGCCCGCCCCGCCGCTGCCGGCGAAAGCGATAGAAACCGAATGTGTAGCCATTACCCTACCTGTCCCGACTACGCTTAAGGGTAGCTCGTGATACTTCTTCGCACCCGCGAAATCAATGAAAATTTCTTGCCCAGGCCTAGGTATTTTTATTTCGCAGGGCAGCTATGAAGCGGGCGAGGGTCGGCGATATCACGCCGCGCTGCAACATGATTTCGACAAGCTGAAACCTACCCCTGGTCTCATACGCGGCGTCCAAGGCTCGCCGCAACTCCCCGACCGTCTCGACCCGGCGGCCCGTCCCTCCCAAATTCTCTGCCAGGCGCGCGAAATGCCAGTCGTCAAGGTCGTTGTAGGCTGTTTCGGGCTGGAAGGTTCTCAGCATCTCCCAGCCGGCATTGTTGAACAAGAGGACGATGGGATCCCAGCCATAGCGCCGGCAGTTGCCCAGCTCCCACCCGGTCATCTGGAAGGCGCCGTCGCCGACCAGCACCAAAGGGCGGCGCCCGGTCGCCGCCTGCACGCCCAGCCCGGCCGGAACCCCGAAACCCATCGTGGCGTAGTATCCGGGCGCGACCATCGGAGAGTGGGCCA
Source organism: Rhodospirillales bacterium (assembly GCA_019455065.1). Lineage (GTDB taxonomy): Bacteria > Pseudomonadota > Alphaproteobacteria > Rhodospirillales > Magnetospirillaceae > JACFNC01. The sequence continues at coordinate 67,770 of JACFNC010000001.1, read as the reverse complement.
TGTCCATCGCCGTGAACAGGCAATCTCCCATATCGGCCGCGATCGGCATGACGCCGTTGACGAGGAACAGATCGTTTACTGCGGCAGCGATCGCATCCGGCGTTATCGGCGCGTCGTCCGGTGCGGCTTCACGAACGCGTGGTGCATTCGCTTTCGCCGGCCCCGCCTGGGTCGGCGGAAGAGCGTCCAGCAAGGCGGCCACCAGATTCGGCAGGGGAACCAGCGGATAGACGTGGAACCCCAGCCGGACCTCGCGATCGGCGGCAATGACGCTGCGGCGAACGTCGATGCGGCGTCCGGACACCCCGAAGTTGGTGTCGGACACGATGACCCCCAGCATGAGCAGGCAGTCGGCACCCTCGATCACCTCGGTGAGTTCCGGATTGCCGGCGACGCCGAGATAGGTGCCGAGCAGCGGCACGTCGGTTTCGGCCAGCAGGCCGCGCCCCATGAACGTGGTGGCCACCGGAACGCCGAGACGGCGCGCCAGGTCGGCCACCGCGTCTTCACACCGGTGACGCCGCACCTCGACGCCGACCAGCAGAGCGGGCGCGCGGGCCGCTCGTACCCGATCGAGGATTTCACCGGCGCAGGCTTGAACCGCGTCGGCATCGACGGGTGTCGGCGGCGCCGCCGACACCTTGTCGCAGCGCGCCAGCACCATGTCGCGTGGCAGTTCGAGGTAAACCGGCCGTGAGTGCTCGCGGCAAGACCGCAACACGCGGGCGATCTCATGCGGGGCACGGCGCGGGTCGTCCAGCACCGCCTGGTCGCAGGTCACCTCGCGAAACACCCTGAGCTGCGAGTCGAGTGTCTTCGCCTGATGATGCAGCAGCAGGCCGCGCCTCCCCTCGTCGCGCCCGGGGGCGCCGGAAATGACCACCAGCGGCGACTTCTCGGCGTAGGCGCCGGCCACCGGGTTGACCATGTTGAGGGCACCCGCCCCGTAGGTCACCGCGGCCACTCCCAGGCCGCCGTGCAGGCGGGCGGCCGCGTCCGCGGCGAAGCCGATCGCCGGTTCGTGGCTCAGCGTATAGAGCGGAAGGATTCCGGTCTTCTCGATGACCTTGAAGAACGGAAGCGCAAAGTCGCCGGGAATGCCAAAGATCTCGCGAGCCCCATGCGCCGCGAGCGCCTCGAGCAAGGCTTCACTGACCGTCCGCGGCATGGTCATCAACCTCCACCGCCGAATTCTTTGCATGTCGGTGCGGACACCAGGTCAGGCAAGCCACGCGGGAAGGAGAGCAGAGCGTTGCGATACGGACGGCGCCGAAGATCGGTGCATCTTGTATCGCGTTAAAACCGGTCGCACTGTGCACTAGTATCGTTCTACGTATTTGCGGCGGGCCGACATGCTGGCCACCTACCGATACCCCGACTACCCCTACTCCCGCTGCGTCGAACAGCGAGAGAGCCGCCCGCGTCGCCACCCGGTAACGGTGATCGGGGCCGGCCCGGTCGGGCTGACGGCCGCCCTGGACCTCGCGGCGCACGGCCTCCCGGTTGTCGTTCTCGACGAGGACCGCACCGTCAGCGTCGGGTCGCGGGCCGTTTGCTACGCCAAGCGCGCGCTCGAAATCTGGAACCGGCTGGGTTGCGCGCAACCCATTCTGGACAAGGGGGTGGTCTGGAAGGTGGGAAAGATCTTCCACCGTGACCGCATGGTCTATCAGTTCGACCTTCTGCCTGAGACGGGGCACAAGATTCCCGCCTTCCTCAATTTGCAGCAGTACTATCTCGAGCAGTTCCTAATCGAGCGCGCCACCGCCGATCCTCGGATCGAATTGCGCTGGCAAAATCGGGTGGTCGGCGTTGGCGCCAAGTCCGGCCACGTCGAGTTGGAAGTCGAGACTCCGGAGGGTCGCTACATCACGGAATGCCAATATCTGGTGGCGGCCGATGGTGCGCGCAGCCCCGTGCGCAAGATGCTGGGGCTCGACTTCAAGGGACAGGTCTTCCACGATCGGTTCCTCATCGCCGACGTGGTGATGAAAGCCGGTTTCCCGCCCGAGCGCTGGTTCTGGTTCGACCCGCCATTCCATCGCCGTCAGTCCGCCCTGCTCCACATGCAGGCCGATGACGTCTGGCGAATCGATTTCCAACTCGGCCCGCAGGCCGATCCCGAGGAGGAAAAGAAGCCCGAAAGGGTCATTCCAAGGCTTCGCGCAATGCTGGGGGCGGACACCGAGTTCGAGCTCGAATGGGTGAGCGTCTACACGTTCCAGTGCCGCCGTCTCGACCGCTTCCGCCACGGTCGCGTAATGTTCGTGGGCGACGCGGCCCACCAAGTCTCGCCCTTCGGCGCTCGCGGGGCCAATTCCGGTGTGCAAGACGCCGACAATCTTGCCTGGAAGCTGGCCCTGGTTCTGAAAGGGCTGGCGCCGGACGATCTGCTCGAGAGCTACGATGCCGAGCGCATCGCGGCCGCCGAGGAGAACCTTGGCCACTCCACCCGCTCCACCGATTTCATCACCCCCAAGACGGCCGTCAGCCGCGCCTTTCGCGATGCCGTTCTCAGCCTTGCTGCGGAGTTTCCGTTCGCCCGGCGGATGCTCAACAGCGGGCGGCTGTCCACGCCGACCAGCTACCCACACTCGCCGCTCACCACGCGTGACGAGGACGCGTTCGAGGGAGGCGTCGCGCCCGGGGCCCCCTGCGTGGACGCGCCCGTGACCATTGGCGGCAGTTCCGGCTGGCTGATCGACGCACTGGGCGGCGACTTCACGGCTCTCTATTTTGCAGACCGAGAATCCGTTCCCGAGCATCTGGCGGCGGACCTCGCCGCATTGGGGGAGACGATTGTCCCCGTTCGCTTCACGGTGGTCGTGCCGCCGACAGGCAAGGGGCCGACGGCCCTTGTGGACAGCGAAGGGCTGTTGGCCCGCCGATACGACGCCCGCCCGGGCACCTTCTACCTCGTGCGACCCGACCAACATGTGGCAGCCCGGTGGCGCGCCTTCGACAGGGAAAAGGTTTCGGCGGCCCTTCGACGCGCCATCGGCCAAGTATCAGGGAGAAGGTGAGATGGCCGGCAAGCTACTGACCGACGATCGATCGGGCGATGCGGACGGCTTATACGCCAAACTGATCGCCGCCCACCGCGATCTTACCGACGAACAGAGTCTGCTCGTCAACGCCCGCCTGATTCTCCTGCTCGCCAACCATATCGGGGACACCGACGTGTTGGACGAAGCGATCGACCTGGCGCGAGCTTTGCCCGAATGACCGCGCGGTTTGTGCGCAGCAGTCGTTGAGTCTAGTATCGGCGGATAAGGACGCATCGGGAGGGGATGATGCTTCTTGTCCGGTCCGGCAGCGCCATGATGCTGTCCGCTGTACTCGTCTTGTCGACTTCGATGAATGCCGGAATGGCGGCATCGCGCGTCGGGTCCACCAGCCGTGTGGTGCAAAAGGTTTCCGGCACGCTCGATCTGGAGACACGGCAAATAAGGCTCTGGGACAATGTCTTCCATGACGAGGTGATTGCCACCGCCCCCGGCAGTGCGACCGAAATCGTCTTTCTCGACGAGACCGTCCTTCGCATGGGCGAAAACGCGCGCATGGTCCTCGACAAGGTCGTCTTCGACCCCGATCCCTCGACCAGCAAGATGATCCTGAAACTCACCAGGGGCGCCTTCTCCTTTGTTTCGGGACGGCTTCCCTCCTCCAGCTACCTCCTGCAGACGCCGACTGCCACCATCGGCGTGCGCGGCACCGCCCTAAGCGTGGTCGTGGCGGCAAACGGTGTGACCACCGTGACGGTATCCCAGGGGACGGTGGTGGTCAGCAACCTCGCGGGTGTCTCCACCACTCTCGGCGCGCCCGGACTCTCGACCACCGTCGGACCGGCGCTTCCCGGTGCCCCGCCGCCCCCACCCACACCCCCGGCGGCTCCGCCGCCGATGGCGGTGACTCAGTTGGCCAACTTGAACGCCTCGCTGACGCCGACCAGCGTTGCGGGCGGAGCCGCCGGCGGAACAGGAGTGGGAGCTGCCGGCGGCGGCACCACAGGCGCGGCGGCGACCGGCGGGGCCGCCGGCGCGGCCGGCGCGGCGGCCGGGGCCGGCGCCTCCGCGATTGCGGCCGGAGGACTCGGCGTGGGCATGGCCGGCGGCGCCATAGCCGCGGCCGCCGCCATCGGCGCGGCGATCGCGGTCGGCGCCGACACAAGCGGCTCTGGCTCCACCTCGACGACCTCGACGACCTCGACCCGGTAACCGGCGCTCGCCAAGATTGCGGCAGACGAAGCGCAGTGTTCGTGAGGCGAAGGCATATGCGGTTAAGTCTATTCCAATAGGGTAAGAGGAAATATTAGGGTCGATACGGGAAAACCCGGAGAGCGATATGGCCCGTTCCATCCACCTGACAGGTACCGAACGAACCTTCGAGGATTCGGAGATCATAGTCAGCAAGACGGACCTCAAGGGGCGACTGACCTATGTCAATCGGGTCTTCGTCCGAATCTCCGGCTACGGGGAGGGGGAGTTGCTGGGCGCTCCCCACAGCATCATCCGCCATCCCGACATGCCGCGCTGCGTGTTCAAGCTGCTTTGGGACCGGATCGCGTCAGGTCACGAGATCTTCGCTTACGTAATAAACCGCTCCAAGAATGGCGATCACTACTGGGTGTTGGCCCATGTGACGCCGAGCTATGACGGCGCCGGCGAGATCGTGGGCTATCATTCGAACCGGCGCACGGCGGATCGACGCACCCTCGAGACAACGATCATTCCCCTTTATCGATCGCTGCTCGCGGAAGAAGACCGGCACGACGATCGCAAGCAAGGCATGCAGGCCGCTTTCAACCAACTGGCGGACCAGCTCAAGACCAGGGGGGTCACCTATGACGAGTGGATCTTCTCTCTCTAGAGCGCGCATCGCCGCGCTCGTGGCCGGGACCGCCGCCCTTCTCGGAAGCGGAGCGAGCGCGATCGGCGGGGATTGGCGGAGTGCCGGCCTTGCCCTTGTCGCGGTCATCGGCGCGGCGGCCGCGGTGTGGTCGCTCCGCCGCATTGAAGTCGATCTTCGGCGGGCGGCCGAAACCTGCCGGGCGGTGGCCGGCGGCGATTTCGAGCGCCGGACGGTGGGAATCGGCGATAGCGGGCTCGTCGGAGAGTTGCTGTGGTCGGTCAACGACCTCGTCGACCGCACCGACGCCTTTGTCCGCGAGGCGGCGGCCTCGATGGAGGCGGTCCGCGAGCACCGATACCATCGCCGCATCATGGAAGGGGGAATGGGCGGCGGATTCCGCCACGCGGCCAGGACGATCAATGGCGCGTCCGCCGCCATGGCCGGAAAAATCGCCGAATTCCGGACGGCGACGGGCGAATTCGAAACCAGCATCCAGCGCATCGCCGAGGGGGTGGCTTCCGCGGCCACCGAGCTTCAGGCGACCGCCGCGAGCATGAGCGGCACCGCGACCCGCACCAGCGAGCAGGCGACGATGGCCGCGGCGGCCGCCGAGCAGACCTCGGCAAACGTCCAGACGGTGGCATCGGCCGCCGAGCAGCTTTCGGCATCGGTCAGCGAAATATCCGAGCAGGTGTCGACCTCTTCGCGCATCGCCATGTCCGCCGTGGCGGAGGCGGAACGAGCGGACGCGACTGTGACCTCGCTCGCCGAGGCCGCCGAGAAAATCGGAACCGTCGTCAATCTGATCGACGACATCGCGCACCAGACCAATCTGCTCGCCCTCAACGCCACCATCGAGGCGGCGCGGGCCGGTGAAGCCGGCAAGGGCTTCGCCGTCGTCGCATCGGAGGTCAAGAATCTGGCGACGCAGACGGCGCGCGCCACCGGCGAGATCACCGAGCAGATCGCCGGCATGCAGGCCGCGACCCGACGCGCGGTGGAGGCCATCCAGTCCATCGGCCGCACCATCACCGAAATCGAAACCATCACCGGTGGCATTGCCGCCGCCATCGAAGAACAGGGGGCGGCCACGAAGGAAATCGCCCGTAATGTCGAGCAGGCTTCCGCCGGGACGGGCGGGGTCAGCGACAACGTGCAGGAGGTCACCGGTGCCGCCGCGGAAACCGGCCATGCCGCCTCCGAGGTCCTGACGGCGGCGGGCGACCTCTCCCGGCAGGCCGAGAGGCTTCAGAGCGAGGTCGGCGGCTTCCTGGAAACGCTGCGTCGGGTGGCCTGAGCGGGGCCCTACTCACCGCGGCGACCGGGGAGAATGTCGATCGGCAGCGGGAAGACGATCGTCGAGGCACGATCTCCGGCGATGTCCTGCAAGGCGCCCAGATAGCGCAGGACCATGGACTGCGGGTTTCCCGCCATGATCTCGGCCGCTTCGACCAGTTTCCCCGCCGCCTGCTGCTCGCCTTCGGCATTGATGACCTTCGCGCGCCGCACCCGTTCCGCTTCCGCCTGCTTGGCGATGGCCCGCACCATGCTCTCGTCGATCTCGACGTGCTTGATCTCGACGTTGGAGACTTTGATCCCCCAGGCGTCGGTCTGTTCGTCGATGATTTCCTGAATGTCGCGATTGAGACGGTCGCGCTCCGCCAGCATCTCGTCGAGTTCGTGCTTGCCCAAGACCGAACGCAAGGTGGTCTGCGCGAGCTGGCTGGTGGCGCGGAGATAGTCCTCGACCTGATTGATGGCGCGTTCCGGGTCGATCACGCGGAAGTAAAGCACCGCGTCGACCTTGACCGAGACGTTGTCGCGCGAGATCACGTCCTGGCTCGGGACGTCCTGCACCAGCGTTCGCAGATCCACCCGCACCATCTGCTGAACCATTGGAATGAGGATGATGAAGCCCGGCCCCTTGACCCCGGAAAAGCGGCCGAGGGTGAAGACGACCCCGCGCTCGTACTCCCGGAGGATGCGGATGGCCGCGCTGAGGAAGGCGACGATAAGGACGGCTAGCGCGACCAGAATTGCGGCGTTGACCATGATCACCCCCTGTCGACGAGGTTGTCGGCGGCTTCCACAGTGAGCGTGAGGCCGCGAATCTTGATCACCCGGATCCCCTTCCCCGGCGCCAGCCCGGGATGGCCCACCGCCCGCCACAGGTCGCCGTCGACGCGCACGCGCCCCGCCGTCCCCTGCCACTCCACCACTCTGCCGAGCGCCCCGATCATATGCTCCTGCCCGGTGGTGACCGGCCGCCGCTGCGCCTTCACCACATAGGCGAGAAGCAGGAGCAAGGCCGCCGCCATCACGACGGTGGTGCCGATGATGACCGGCCAGGACAGGCTGTAGCCGGGAATGTCGGTGTCGAATAGGATGGTGGCGCCGGCGGCGAAGGCCACCAGGCCGCCGATCCCGAGAACCCCGAACGAGGGCAGGAAGGCTTCGGCCACCATGAAGGCGATGCCGAGGACCACCAGGGCCAGACCCGCGTAGTTGACCGGCAGCACGTTGAGGGCGTAGAGCCCGAACATCAGGCACACGGCGCCGAGGACGCCGGGAAAGATGGCACCCGGGTTGGAAAGCTCGAAGATCAGCCCGTAGACGCCGACCAGCATCAGGATGAAGGCGACGTTGGGGTTGGTGAGCAACGACAGCAGTTCGGTTCGCCAGTCGGGTTCGATCACCTCGACCACCGCCCCGTCGGTGTCGAGCCGGCGCTCTCCGGCGCCGACCGACACCGTCCTGCCGTCGAGCTGCGCCAGCAGCGAGGCGACGTCCTCGGCGATTACCTCGATCACGCCCAGCTTGAGCGCCTGGTTGGCGGACAGGCTGGCCGCCTCGCGCACAGCGCGCTCCGCCCAATCGGCGTTGCGCCCGCGCAGTTCGGCGAGGCTGCGGATGTAGGCCGCGGCGTCATTGATCGCCTTGGAGGCCATCGCATCGGGGCCCGGCTTGCCGGCGGCGCCCTCCCCGTCCTTCTCCGGTGCCTCACCGCCGGGCAAGGGCTGGGAGCCGCCGCCCAACTGTACCGGCGTGGCGGCGCCCAGATTGGTGCCGGGAGCCATGGCCGCGACATGGCTGGCGTACATGATGTAAGTACCGGCACTGGCCGCCCGGGCACCCTGCGGCGCCACGAACCCCACCACCGGCACCGCCGATGACAGCACGTCGCGGATGATGTCGCGCATGCTGGTATCGAGGCCGCCCGGAGTGTCCATCTGGAGGATGACCAGCGCGGCCTGCCGTTCGGCGGCCGTCTCCATCGCCCGCCCGACATATTCGCTGGTCGCCGGCCCGATCGGACCTTCGATGCGGATCAGGACCGCCAGCTTGGCGGCCGGCTGCTGCGCCGCCACAAGCCCCGCCAGAGTGAACAGCGCCAGCGCGATAGCGAGCACGACTCGCGGCATGCGGGTGCCCTCCCTTCCCTTTCGTATCTTGGGTCGAGAGCCCGGCGAATAAAGGAGACCTCAGCCTTCGAGCGCCGCCCACATCTCCCGGTCGCGCTCGGCGGTCCAGATGCGGGGATCGGCCACGCCGCACGCCTCGTCGTACGCCCGGCTGACATCGAATGGCAGGCAGTGGTCGAAAATCACCCAGTGGCCGAACCGCGGCTTGAGGGCCTCGTAGGTTTCGGCGTAGACGTCCTTGAGACTTTTGCCCTGCCGCACGCCCTCCATGACCGACCCGTACATCGCCGTGAGGAACGCGCGGGTTCCTTCGATCGCCTCGCGGCATTGTTCGGGAGTGGTCAGGGCGTCACCGCGGCCCGGCACCAGCTTGGCCGGCCCGAGGGCGGCAACCCGGTCGAGGGTAAGCGGCCAATCCTCGAGATAGGCGTCGCCGGTGTAGGGCGTCGCGCCGTATTCCACCAAGTCCCCCGAGAACAGTACCCGCTCGCGCGGCAGCCAGACGACGGTGTCGCCTTTGGAATGCCCGCGGCCCAGATGCATGATCCGCACCTCCCGGCGGCCCATGAACACCGTGAGCTCGTCGCGGAACACGATCGTCGGCCAGGTGAGGCCGGGAATGGATTCCACCGCATTGAAAAGCCGGGGAAAACGCCCGACCTCGGAGCGGTAATCGTGCTCGCCCCGCTCGCGGATAAGTTCGTATGTGCCCTGGCTGGCGATCGTCACGGGAGCGGAAAAGGCCGACGCACCGAGAACCCGCACGGCATGATAGTGGCTAAGGACGACGTGTTTGACAGGCTTGTCCGTGACCGAGCGGATGGCGTCGATCACGCCCTGGGCCATGACGGGCGTCGCCTGCGTGTCGACCACCATCACACCGTCGTCGCCAATGATGATCCCGGTATTGGGATCGCCCTCGGTCGTGTAGGCGTATACACCCACGGCCAACTCGGAGAACGTGATCCTTTTCTCTTCCAGATCGCCTTGGGAGGCGAACACCTTGTCCGTCATACCCCGCTCCTGCACCGCTCATGCATGTTCGGGATATGGGGTGGGACGTGCTTCTTGGACAGACGAAACGGGCGGATGGCCGAGACTCAGCCCGGCCGTAACGCCCCCTTGTCATGCCCCCGGCTGAGCCGGCTTGTCTTAGAGGCCGAGATAGGCCTGCTTGACCTTTTCGTCCGCCAGGAGGTTGCGCCCTTCGTCCGCCAGAACGATCTCGCCGGTCTCGAGGACGTAGCCCCGATCCGCGATGGCGAGCGCCGCATAGGCGTTCTGTTCGACGAGAAAGATGGTGGTGCCCTGGTCCTTGAGCATCTGAATCGCCTTGAAGATCTCACTCACCAGCAGCGGCGCCAGCCCCATGCTCGGTTCGTCGAGCAGAAGAAGCCGGGGGTTTGCCATCAGCGCCCGGGAAATGGCGAGCATCTGCTGCTGGCCGCCCGACAGGGTGCCGGCCGCTTGGTTGCGCTTCTCCTCGAGGATGGGAAACATTGCATACATGCGCTTGAGGTCGGCCGCGGTGTCCGCCCCTTGCCGACGGTAGGCCCCGAGGCGCAGATTGTCCTCGACCGAGAGCGGTCCGAACACCTGCCGCCCTTCCGGCACCTGCATGATCCCCTTGGCCACCCGCTGGTCCGGCGAGAGCCGCGTGATGTCCTGGCCCTCGAACCGGATGCTCCCGCCGGTCACCGGCTGCACCCCAGACACGGCACGTAGCAGGGTGGTCTTGCCGGCCCCGTTCGCGCCCACCAAGGCCACCAGCTCGCCCTCCGCAACCGCCACGTCGATGCCGCGCAGCGCCTGGATACGCCCGTAATGGCTGGTCAGACCATTGATTTCCAACAGCATCCCGAACCTCCTATACCGCGGCGCCCAGATAGGCGGCGACCACGTCCGGGTTGCTGCCCACCTCGGCCGGCGTTCCTTCGGCCAGCTTGCGGCCGTAATCGAGCGCCAGGATGTGGTCCGAAATGCCCATCACCATTTTCATGTCATGCTCGACGAGCACGACGGTCACGCCCTGCGCGGCCACCTTCTTGATCACCTCGTCGATTTCGCGACTCTCGGTGGCGTTCAAACCGGCGGCCGGCTCATCGAGGAGCAGGAGCTTCGGCTTCGACGCCAGCGCTCGGGCGATTTCCAGCCGTTTCAAGGCCCCATAGGGCATCGACGCGGCATCGCTGTTCCGGTACTTGCCGCAGCCCACGAACTCCATCAGCTCGATGCAATAGTCCCGGCACTCGCGATCCCGCCTCACGAGCGTGCCCATGTGCAGAAGCGCCGGCAGGAGTCGGCGGTCGAGATGGAGGTGGTGGCCAACCATCACATTCTCGAGAGCCGTCATGTTGAAGAAGATTTGCAGGTTTTGAAATGTCCGCGACATCCCCTTGGCGGCCAACGCATGGACCGGACGATTGGTGATTTCCTCGTCCTCCAGGAACACCTTTCCCGACGTGGGCTGGTAGATCCCGGTAATCAGGTTGAACAGGGTGGTCTTGCCTGCACCGTTCGGACCGATGATCGAGTGGATGGTGCCCCGGCTCACCGAGAAGCTCAGGTCTTCGACGGCGTGGACGCCCCCGAATTCCTTGCTCAGTTTTTCAACTCGCAACAGCGACATCACTGCCCCCATCGCCGGATGAGGCGAACCATCGTGGGCAGCAGGCCGCGGGGCATGAAGATCATGGTCCCCATCAGCACCGCGCCGAGCACGACCGCCTCGTAATCATGAAGAGTGGCAAGGAATTGCGGCAAGCTTGTCAGAATGGCGGCTCCCACAACGGCACCATAGGTCGACGCCATGCCCCCGAACACCACCATCGCCACCAGTTCGACCGATTTCATGAACCCTGCGCTGGTCGGCGTCATCAAGCCCACGTAATGGGCGAAAAGGCTGCCCACCACGCTGGCGAACACGGCTGAAATCACGAATACGAGAACCTTGTATTGCGTGGTATCGACGCCGACGACCTGGGCTCCGACCTCCGAGCCGTGAAGGGCCCGCAGGGCGCGGCCAATCGGTGAATCGATTATGTTCAGGGCCAACCATACGGCGAACAGCAGCAGCCCACCGACGACCCAGTACCACGTCTTTTCGGTGGTCAACGCCACGCCAGCCACCGAGAAGGCATCGGTCATCAAACCGTCGGGTCCGCCGGTGATCCAGGATTCGGTGTTGAGAACGATGGAAATGATGATCCCGATGCCCAGGGTGGCCATCGCCAGATAGTGGCCCTTGAGGCGCAGGATCGGCCGCGCCAGCACGAAGGCGAGAAAGCCGACGAAGACGGCACCGGACAGCAGCGCCAACAAGGGAGGCACCCCGTAACGGGTGGTGAGAATGCCCGAAGCATAGGCGCCGAGTGCGAAAAAGCCGGCGTGTCCCAGGCTGATCTGCCCCGCGTATCCGACTAGGAGGTTGAGCCCCACACACACGATGGCGTTGAACCCGGCCAGGATCGCGATGTCGTAATGGTAGTTGTTCGAAAAGGCCAACGGCAGGAGGGCGATCACGATCGCCAGAACCGCCAACCCGATGTAACGATTTCGCTGCATGTCACACCCGGTCGGTAGCGCGTTTGCCGAAGAGGCCACTCGGCATGAAGAACAGTACGAAAAGGATGATCACGAAGGCGATCGCATCCTTGTAGGCCGAAGAGATATAACCCGCCCCCATGGCCTCGGCGACGCCCACGATCAGGCCGCCCACCACCGCGCCGGCGCCGTTGCCCAGCCCGCCGAGCACGGCGGCCGTAAATCCTTTGAGCCCGAGCATGATGCCGGCTTCGTAGGACGTGAAGGTGATGGGCGTCACGACGATGCCGCCGATCGCGCCGAGCATCGCCGACAGCCCGAACGACAGCATCAGCACCCTTTTCACGGCTATGCCGCACAGTTGCGCGGCGAGGCGGTTATACGAGGTCGCCAGCATCGCCTTGCCGGCGAGGGTGCGGCTGAAGAACCAGCCGAGCGCGATGATGACCACCATCGTGACACCAAGCACCCACAGGCTCTGCGGCACTATGGTGGCGCCCATGATATTGATCGGCGTATCGCCGGTGAACGCCCGCAGCGAATGGAAGTCCTTGCCCCACAGCACCTGCGCCACGCCCCTGAGAAAGATCGAGGCGCCGATGGTGATGATGATCAGCGTCACCACGTCGGCATTGCGGGCCGGCTCGATGGCGAACTTCTCGAGTGCGAGCCCCACCAGCATCGTCGCGACGATCGCGATGAGGATCGCCACCGGCAACGGAACCCCGGTTCCCACCAGGGCGACCGTCGACATGGCGCCGACCATGATGAATTCGCCCTGGGCGAAATTGATCACGTGGCTGGAATTATAGATGATCGAGAAACCTAAGCCCGCCAGCGCGTAGATCGCGCCGATGGTAATACCACTTAACAAAAACTGTAGAAATTCCGCGAACATCCAATGCTCCGACTAACAGTCATTCGGCCCGCTCCGCTTGTGGCGGGGCGGGCCGGATGCTTCAGCTATTTCTCGATCAGTCGATGAGGACCCAGTCGCCCTTGCGGATTTCCACCATGTGGAAGGCCTGCAGGGACAGCCCCATGTGATCGGTCGGAGACATGGACACCATGCCGCCCGTGCCGACGTAGCCGCTGGTCTTCTCGATCTCGTCGCGGACCTTGGCCTTGTCGCTCGAGCCGGCGCGCTGAATGGCCGCCAACGCGATCTGCAGGCCGTCATAGGCATGGCCGGCGAAGGTCGACGGATCGCTGCCCCACTTGGCCTTGTATTCCTTGTTGAAGGAGGTCACGACCGCCTTCTGGGGATCGTTGGCCGGAAGCTGGTCGGCGACGACCAGGCCGGCAGCCGGCAGGCGAACGCCTTCCGCGGACTCGCCGGCCAGCTGGATGAAGCTCTTCGACGCGACGCCGTGCGACTGATAGAGCGGCACGGTGATGCCGAGCTGCCGGTAGTTCTTGGTCACCACGGCCGGCCCCTGGCCGAAGCCGAAGTTGAACACCGCCTGCACGCCGGGGGCGTTCTTGATCTTGGTAAGCTGCGCCGTGACGTCCGGATCCTTCGGCGAATAGGTTTCGTCGGCGACGATCTGGATGCCGTAGTTGGGCGCCACTTTGAGCGACTCGTCATGGCCGGACTTGCCGAAGCCAGCGTCCTCGGAGATCAGGCCGATCTTGGTGATGCCGCGCTTCTTCATGTCGGCGAAGACCTTCTCGGCCGCCATGCGGTCGGTGTGGGGTGTTTTGAACACCCACTTCTTCACCGGCTCGATGATCACCACGGCGCCGGCCAGCGAGATGAAGGGCACCTCGGCCTTCTCGACCAGGGGCACCGCGGCCATGGTGGTGGCCGTCGTGCTGCCGCCGACGATGATGTCGACGCTGTCGTTCTGCAGCAGGCGCTTGACGTTGCTGGTCGCCTTGTCCGGCGCGCCGGCGTCGTCATAGACGATCAACTCGATCTTGCGGCCGAGCACGCCGCCATCCTTGTTGATGGCGTCCACATACATCTCAAGGGTCTTCTTCTCGGGATCACCGAGGAACGAGGCGCCCCCGGTCACCGACAGGGTCGCACCGATCTTGATCGGATCAGCGGCTTGCGCCACGCCAACCGCCAGCCCGGCCGCCAACGCCACGCCAGCGACCGCTCCTCCCTTCAACATCATCTTCATTTTTCCCTCCCAACTACGGCTAGGTACCGCGCATGTGATACAATTCTTGCCCGGAAAAGGCAAAAAGTGAAAGAAAAAATATTGCGCGTTGCCGCGAGCCGGGAAGTGTGCCGCCGCCTTCCTGCCGTCGATGCGGACGTGTCGGTCAGCTAATCGGGGAACATGGCGTCAAGTCGTTCCCTGGCCCGCCCGAAGTCCTCCACGCATTCTTCATAGACTTCGCGGGCGGCAGCGTAGCGTTCTACCAGGTCCGTGTCGATCCCCTTCGCGAACAGCGAATAATGCAACCGTTCGCATACATTCAAGTTCTGGTCCGCGGCCATGCGGCGGCGCATGTATTCCACCGCGGCCGCGCGCTGCTCGGCCGTAAGCTGGGTGAACCGCGGGATCCGGCGCCCGCGGGCGGAAAGCTGACGGTCCCAGACGCGCGCCCAATCGGGTTCGGACGGTCTGGCCCGATAGCCGAACCGTCTTAAGACCCGGCGTCCGTCCTGGAACAGCCGGTTGGGAAATCGGGGGGCCGCCATCGCCGCCCCCTCAACCGGCAAGGCGCCTGGCCGGCTCTTCCGCCTCGTAGCCGACCCGCATGTCGTAGTCGGCCTCAACCCCGCGCGGCATTTCGAAACCGACCTCGGTCAACCGATCCTCCAATAGTTCGAGATATTCCGCCTGAAGTTCCTCGGGCTTCTTCACCTTGATGCCGTATTCGTAATAGATGTCGAACATCTTCGACTTGCCCGAGCCGCTCGAAGGCCGGCCGTAGAATCCCAGGCCCACGCGCATGAATTTCGGGATTCGCCGCTGCATGAACTCGCGTGTCTGTTCGCCGCCGAATTCGATGCAGCGCTTGGACGCCCACACGCCAAAGGCAAGGTGGCCATGCTCCTCCTTGTGAATGCGCGTGTTGACGCGGGCCCAGGGAAGATAGGAGCACTCGCGGTATTGGCCGAGAAAGGCCACCGCCGCCGGGGTGACGACGGTCGAGAATAGTGCGACGTCCTCCCAGCACTCAAACCACTTCGACCAGTTCTCCTTACGGAAGCCGTTGATGACGTTGACCTTTTTCGGGTCCGGACTGTCAGGGTTGCGCACCAGTTCCTGCAGGCGCGCGTCGACGTCGACGCCGAGGTGCTGCATCAGGTTCCAGACATAATAGGCGTGGCCCATCTCCTCCATCACCTTCTTCGAAAGGCGATAGGCTTCCTCGGGCCGGGGTGCGAAGCGCAGGTTCTCGGCCACGCGCTGCCCTCCCGCATATTCGGAATCGGCCTGGAAAGACATCAGATTGAGAAGCGCCGCCTTGTAGTCGTCGGGCAGCACGTCGTCCTTGTCGTAGGTCTTCATGACCAATCTCCACCGGATCGGATTGCCGCTTGACGCCATCGGACACGTGACACAAAATCTAGCGTCGTCTAAAGGTTATTGTATCACGTCGAGAACTGTCAAACTGTTTTGGAGTGGTTCTAACGCGCAGCGGCGGCCTAAAAGTGCCGGTTTGCCTAGCGATTTTGGCTTATAACTAGAGGATCGGGGGGCAAGCCGCAGTTATTCCAATGCTGGCCGCCTCCCCGGAAACCGGCCCGAAGGCCGGAGTCAGAAGATCACCCGGGCTGGACAAGGTTAATGGCAAAAGCAAGAAATCTGGACGCTCAGGTAGAGCATCTTCTCGAGAGCATGCGGCTGCGCGCCAAGTCGCTGATCGTTACGGTGTATGGTGACGCGATTCTGCCTCACGGCGGCACCGCTTGGCTCGGGAGCGTCATCAAACTGGTCGAGCCCTTCGGCCTCAGCGAGCGGATCGTGCGCACGTCGGTGTTTCGCCTTTCGAAGGACGACTGGCTGACCTCGCGGCAGATCGGCCGACGCAGCTATTACAGCATGACCGAAAGCGGTCGCCACCGCACGGAGGCGGTGCACCGGCGCATCTACGGGCCGTTGCATCGCCCCTGGAACGGAGAGTGGTGCGTGGTCAGCGCCACGAACTGCGACGGCGCGGAGCGGGAGCGCCTGCGCCGTGACCTCGGCTGGATGGGTTTCGGGGCAATGGCGCAATCGGTGTTCGCGCACCCCTCGCCCGATCATGAGGCGTTGCGCCAAGTCCTCCAGGATCTGGAACTTACCGAGCGGGTGGTGGTGATGCGGGCGTCGAGCCTGTCGTCGACCCAGGCCCTGCGCAACCTCGTCCAGAATTGCTGGGACCTCGATCAACTGGCCGCCGACTACAACGTGTTTCTCGATCACTTCCGGCCGGTGTGGCGGGCACTGGAATCGGCGCGGGAGCTCGATCCCCGGTACTGTTTCCTCATCCGCATCCTGCTCATCCACGACTTCCGGCGGCTGATCCTTCGCGATCCGATGCTACCCGACGAACTCCTGCCCACGGACTGGTCGGGCACGGCATCGCGCATATTGTGCCGGAACATCTACCGGGTGGCGCTGGAGCCGGCGGAACGCCATCTCATGTCGATACTGGAGACGGCCGACGGGCCCCTGCCGGAAGCGGCGCCCCATTTCTTCGACCGCTTCGGCCGGCTGGCGGAGGTGCAGGAGGCGGGATGAAGGCCATCGAGGCGTGCGTCGTCGGCAGTGGGCCCTCGGGCTTCTTCGCCGCCGACGCCCTCCTCCGAAGGGTTCCCGACATCCGCGTCGACATCCTCGACCGCTTGCCTACGCCCTACGGCCTCGTGCGCGGCGGTGTGGCGCCCGATCATCAGGGCACCAAGAACATTGCGCGCCAATTTGAACGCCTCTGCCAGCATCCCTCCGTGCGCTTCCTCGGCAATGTCGGCCTCGGCCGCGACGTCGGCTACGCGGAGCTGAAGGATTTTTACGACTTGGTCGTGCTGGCTCTCGGCGCGCCCGTCGACCGCAAGCTCGGCGTGCCCGGAGAGAATCTGCCCGGGGTCTACGGGTCTGGCGCCTTCGTGGGCTGGTATAACGGACACCCCGACCACCGCGACCTTGCGCCCCTGCTCGATTGCCCGGCCGTGGCCATTGTCGGCAATGGCAACGTCGCCATCGACGTGGCTCGGGTGCTCGCCAAGACGCCTGAGGAAATGGCGGGTTCGGACCTCTGCCGCCATGCCGGCGAGGTCATTGCCGCGGCACCGCTCACCGACATTTACGTCATCGGACGGCGCGGCCCCGCGCAAGCGAGTTTCACGCCCGCCGAACTTGCCGAACTGGGCCGTCTGCGGCGCACCGCCCCCAAGGTCGCCCCCCGGGACGTCGCGACCAACCTACCCGCGGACAGCCCGGCGGCGAAAAAAAATCTCGAGATTCTACGCGGGCTCGCGCAGCAGCCGCCGGCGGGCAAACCGCTGACGCTTCATTTCATATTTCATGCCGCGCCGCAGGCCATTCTCGGCCGCGAGAGGGTCGAAGGCATCCGCCTGGCGCGTTCAGGGGTCGCCGCCGAAGCCGGCGCCGTGACCGACAAGACCTTCGAACTGGCGGTGGGGGCCGTCGTCACATGCATCGGCTACCGCACCGTCGCCGTGCCCGGGCTGCCGTTCGATCCGGCACGCGGGGTGGTTCGAAACGTCGACGGCCAGGTCGAGCCTGGCGTCTGTGTCGTCGGATGGAGCAAGCGTGGTCCATCGGGAACCATACCGACCAACAGGGCGGATTCGTTCGCCGTGATCGAGCGTGCGGTCGGAAGCATCGGCGAATCGTTGACCGCGAAGCCGGGCGGCCGGGCGCTCGACCTGTTGTTGTCGGAGAGGTCGGTGCGCGCGGTAACCTTCGCCGACTGGCTGCGCATCGACGAACGCGAGAAGGCCACCGCGCCCCCCGGCCGCCCCCGAGAGAAGCTTACCCGGACCGAGGAGTTGCTGGCCGCCATCGGCGATCAGTAATCCTTCCGCCAGTTCAACCCCACGCCTCCGCCCGCCTGCTCGCCAAGTTCGGTCTCGACGCTGAAGCCGCCACCGAGTTCACGCTCTATGGTTACCCGCCCTCCCCCTGCGCCCTCCTCGAGCCGTAGGAACGTATCCTCGTCGAGATACTTGCCGGCGCTCACCGTCGGCCCCAGGCTCCCCCCGTTCCCTTCTTCGGTGCCTATTTCCAAGAGGTCGAGGCCGAGTGCGCCGCGGATGTCGGCGATGGGGTCGAAGCCGCCGCCGCCGCCCGCCAGGCTGGCCGCGGCCCGGGCGAGTTGGAGTTGCTGCGCGACCGACAAGCGGCCGGCCTCCTTGCCGAACAGCAGCCGTGCCAGGATTTCGTCCGAGGGATAAGGCGGTTCGGAGTTGAATTCAATTTTCGGGTCCCGGACCGTGCCGCCAACGTTGACGCGCGCCAGGATGTCGCGCGCCTTCGCCTCGGCCACCAATGCGACTTGCGGGTCGAGCAGGTCCTCACCGGCGAACCCGATCTGCCCCTTGGTCAAGTTGAACGTCCTGCCGAACACCTCGTAGCGCCCGCGCACCGCCTGCAACTGCCCCGTCAGCGCGGGATCGCTCGCCGTCCCCCTCGCCTCCAGTTCTCCCCGCCATTCCGATTCCAGGCCTCGCCCCCGCACGAAAAGCCGCCTGACCTCCGCCTGCACCTCCAGGGCCAGTGTGTACGGCAACTCAACCTTCCCCTCCTCGCGGTCCTCCGGCCGCGCCCGCCCCTCCGCGGCCCCGGGCTTGTTGACCTCGACGACGTCCAGCGTCACCACGTTTGCGGGTCCGCGTTCGCCAAGGTCGATCTCGGCCGGTCCCACCACCAGACTTCCCGTCAACATCCCCCGCGTTTCGTTGCCCTCCAGCCGAAGGGCGCCCGACGCCTGGGCGGTGGCGGTATCGAGACGCACCGCCCTGAAATCGACAAGGTCGCCGCTGAGTTGGTAAGCAATGCCGGCCGGATCGATCGCCACCTGCCCCCGCACCGAAAGCCGCCCGCCGCGGCCGTCGTCGGCGCTACCGACCACGCTGACGCCCCCCAGATTCTCGGCCGTCGCCGTGAGCGACACGTCACGAAGGTAGGTTCCCGAGGAGTAATGCTCGTAGGAGCCGTTGTCGAGGCTCGCCAATCCTGCAACGCTGGGGTTGGCCACCGTGCCCGCGACCCGCAGGTCGGCCCGGATCGCCCCTGCGAAGCGTTGATCGACCAACGGCAGAAGATCGCCGATCCGGCCGAGATCGGCATCGAGGTTCAGGCGGCCTTCGATGGGACCTTCCGGTATCCCGATGCCGGTGCCGTCCAGCACAAGAGGAAAGGATCCGCTGGCCTGTGCCGCCACGCGATCGCCGCTGACCGCCCGCAGGTTGGCGTTCGCGCGACCACCGCTCCACCGGCCCTCGACCTGGGCGTCCACCAGCGTCGCCCTTCCGCCGGCCCGCGGCAGACCAAGGCCTCGGCCCGACAGCGACACCGTAACGTCGGGTGAAGGCAGGGTCCCCGACGCCCGGATTTCGCCCGACACTCGGCCGGCAAATTCCTGTTCGGGCCGCAAAATTTCCGCCACGGCGAGCGGCATCGCCGACAGCCGCGCGGTGCCGGCGATCGCCCGCCCCGTGAACGAGCCCTCGAATTCAACCCGGCCATCGCCAACGAGAAGGGTCGTAGGTCTGACGACGACGCCATCGCCCCCGACGATCATGCGGGAAGAGCCGGCAAGCCGCGCGGTTTGGCCACCATAGGCCACGCGCAGGGCAGCCAGTTCGACGGACCGCTCGCGGCCGACGAGCGAAGCGCTGCCCGCGGCACTGATGGACGGGTCGGATGCGCGTTCGCCGCTTCCCCGCAAATCGAACTCGAACGCATTGAGATCGCCTTGCGCGACGAGCGTGGCCTCGTCCAGTTTCAGTTCACCACCCGAGAGCGAGGAGGCCGACAGCCGGACGGTCCCGCGCGGCCGATCGAAAAGTTCGGCCAACTCCGCCCGACCTGAGAGGCGTGCCGTTTCGATCCCTTCGACCGTCAAGCTCTGCGCCTCCAGCCCGATCACCGCCGATTGGCCGGCCAATCGCGCCTCGACCGTCGCCGCCCCGGACATCGAAAGGCCCGCGAAGTGGCCCCATTTCGCAAGGCTTGTCACCCGCCCATTCAGGACGCCGGACATGGATTCGGCGCCGGTATCGTAGGCGACGTTCCCGGAAAGCCTGTCCGCGCCCGCGGTAACGAGGAGGTTCGAAACGCGCAGGGTGTCGCCCACCTCGATTTCTGCCCGGCCGTCGATCTCCAGCGACCTTCCCAGGACCGTCCCTCTCAAGGCCACGCGCGGATCGGCAATGAGGTCAGCCCCGCCCAGCACCAATCTGGCTCGCAACGGCCCGGCCGCTCCGCCGGGCAGGCTGGCGGCATCAAGGATCCCCGATGCCGCAAGCTTGGCGGGACCACCGGCCAGGAGCCCCTTGGCAGATGCCCTGCCCCCGCTCAAGCCGGCAAGCGACAGGTCGGCCGCCTCCGTCAGCCAGCCCACGCTTCGGGCCGGCTCCCAAAGGCCGCCCGCCGCGGCCCGGCCCGCGCGGGTTTCCAGCGCCGCGGCGAATGGCAGCCCCGGCGCCCTAACCGCCGCAACCGCTTGGAAGTTTGGCCGGGGACCGAGAATATCGCGCAGGCGGGCAACCTCGGCCCGGAACTCGACAACCCTGCCCGCGACCGCAACGATCGGATGTGCAAGGCTTCCTGCCACCTCGGCACCCACGACCCCACGCCCGTCGAGCGCGAGCCCGAACGGCTCGAGAAGGGCCGCCAGATCCTCGCCGCGCGCATCGAGCCGCAAGGCCAGTCGCCCACCCCAGTCATGAACCGTTCCCAAGGCCGCCAGACGCAGGGCGCCCGTATCCACCTGAAGGGTGGCGATGCGCGTGATCGCGCGCTGCGGATCCACGGCGCCGCCGACCCGCCAGAAGGTCTCGCCGCCGGGTATCGGGGTCTGCGCCATGTCGAGGATGACTCGCCCGTCGGATGCGACGACCCAGCCATGCCCCCCCGGGGCGGCCACGATCGTCACGCCGCCGTTGAGCCCGGACCAGCCGGAGCCGCCCAAGGTGCCCGCCGCAGATGTTACCCTCGCACGGACCTCCGGGGCGGCAAGCGGCCCGCCCACCCCCCCGGTGACGGACGCCCGACCGTTCATGTCGACACCCGCCAGGGCTCCCAGCCGGCTCAGTTCCTCGATGTCGACCGAGAATTCGAGATCGTCGGCGATACCGCCGACCAGAGCCCCGCGAAGCTGCACGCGTCCCGCCGCGCCCGCGACGCTCGCCTCGCCGATATGGAGGCGCTTTCCACCCGTCCAGGCGAAGGACCCGTCGAAGGCGACGCCTTCGGGCGCCAGCGTCCGCAAAGTCGCGTCGTCGAAGCAATCGCTGTCGAGGCCGCCGTCCACGGAGAATTCGAGCGCCGTGCCACGGGAGGCCCTGAGATCGGCGGCCACGCAGACCCTGGAACCGGCAGTCGCCTCGGCCCGTCCCCGCCAGTCGGCCACCGGCCCCTCGCCCGCCACCAGTATGCCCAGCGGCTGTACCGGCCAGCCGCCGACCTCGGCAAGGAGCGCAACCGCCGCCTCGTCGGCCTTGACATGCACCCCCAGCCACCCGGCGTCCTCGTCGTAGTCGATCCGCGCGGCCATCGCAGCCGGCCCGCCGGTTTCCTGAAGCCGCAGATCGACGTGGGCCGCACCTGGCTTGAGGGCCGCGCGGCCCTCGGCGCGCATTGCGGCGCGCTCCCCGACCACCGGTTCATCGAAGACCATCTCGGCGGACAGGCGGTCAACCTCCAGGAACACCGGCAACCTTGGAAGGGACGGGGCCGGCGCTGGTTCCGCCGGCGTCTCGGCCGTGCGCGGCAGACGATGGACCCTGGCCTGCCCGACCACGAGTTCGTCGATAGCCAAGGTGCCCGCAAGAAGCCTCAGAGGGCTCCAGCTCAGGCGCAATTCGTCACCCGTAAGCCATACCCCCTCGCTGTCGCCGACCCGCAAGCTGGGAATCCGGAGGTCGAGGGGCCAATCGACCAAGAGGCCGCCGATTTCGATCCGCCGGTCGGGCTCGCTGGCGATGGACTCGATTGACTTCGCAAGGCCGCGCTGCACGGCCGGCAATTGCAGGGCGAGCAGGCCTGACAGCAGGAGAAGGGCTGGAACGGCGACGACCAGTGACAGGGTGATCGCCAGCCAGCGCAGGAAACGTGCCATCCGACAATATTTAGAAGGCCTGGCCGAAACTCAAATAGATCTGGAACGGATCGTCGACATCGTCCCGACGCCGCAGGGGTATCGCGATGTCGCCGCGAACCGGGCCGATGGGCGTGAAATACCGAAATCCCAGACCCGCGCCCCAGAAAAGATCCTCGGCCAGTGACGGCAGTTGGTCGCGATAGACGTTTCCACCTTCGAGAAAACCTACGACTCCAATGTTCTCCGTGGCCCGATAACGAACCTCGCCACCGAGGGCAAGCAACGACTTGCCGCCAATCGGATCGCCCTCGGCATTCACCGGTCCGGCGAGTTGGAAGCCGTAGCCGCGCACCGAGCCCCCGCCACCGGCGTAGAACCGCCGGTCAGCCGGAAGTTCCTGGCGTTGAGCGCCAAAGATGGCCCCCAGCCGAGCCCACCCGGCCAAGATCACGCGCGGCTCTTCGGAGGCCTGGAAGTAGACGCTGTCCGCGAGTTCAGTGCGGACGAAATTGAGTGACGAGCCAAGGGCCTCGAGCACCGGTTCGACGTCCAGTTGCAGGCGGCCACCACGCGTGGGATCAAGCAGGTCATCCGTCGAATCGTGGTAGAGTTGTCCAGGAATTGACACCAGGGTGAAGTTGCGCCGCATGCCCGCCTCTTCCTGGCGGCTGCGCTCGGCCGCGAGGCCCGCCGAGGCGCGCCACGTCTCCGTAAGGCGCCACTGCATTACCGCGGACGCACTCAAGGCGGTGCTGTCGAACGCCTCGGTGCTTTCCTCGCGCAGGCGGCTGCTGAGAACGAGGTCCTGATCCTTGCCGCCGAAGTCGGGATTGCGGAAGGTGGTATTGAAGGCGCTTACCGTCGAATCGTATTCCGCACTCACGCGGAAAAACTCGTTCTCGCCATACAGGTTGCGGTGCTCCCAGAACAGCGCCACGCCCGGCCCCTGCGAGGTCGAATAGCGAACCCCGCCGCCGATCGACCTGTGCGGCCGCTCGCGCAGTTCGATCCGGATGGGCAGCAGCCCACCCGCCTCGACCGCCTCACCCGTGCTGAGACGCACCGAACTGAACAGGCCGGTCGCCACGAGTTCCTGTCGGGCTTGCTCCATGTCGCGGCTGTCAAAGGAGTCGCCCTGCTCCCACGGCAGTCGACGCTGCACGTAGGCCTCGGCCACGTCCTCCAGGCCTGCGACTTCCACGCGACCGAAACGGGCAAACGGACCGGTATCCACGCTCACGTCCACGGCCAGGCGATGGGTGGCGAAGTCGGCGACGGCTTTGCGATCCACAATGCGCGCCAGCGGATAGCCCCGGCGGGCCAACTCGAGAAGCAGCCGCCGCTCGGCCTCGACCACCTCGCGCGCGATGGCGCGGCGACCGAGTTCAAGACCAAGGGATTCGAGGCCGACAACGAGGGGCGTGGCATCGGGATCGGGACGCTCCGAGGACACGCGGAATGCCCCGAGAACGAACGGTTTTCCGAGGCTGACGGCTATGGTCACCGGCACCGGCCGGGCGGTCTCGGCCAGGGTGATCTCGACCTCGCCGGCATAGAATCCGTTCGAGCGCAAGACGTCCATCACCCTCTCCTCGTCCGCCTGCGCCCGCCGCCGCAAGGCGACCATGCTCCCGGGCGGCCGGTCGCGCAGGCGGACGAGGATCGAGGCTTCCCGTACCTGCTCGGCAAGGTCTCCCTCCACCCCGACGATATCGACCATATAGCCGACGTCCTGCGCCAATGGGCGCCCTCCGGGCCATGCCGCCAAGATGGTCGCCAGGTAGATGAGCAGCCTGCGAAATCGAGTCATGGGCAAACTCTATCCGGCTTGGGTTGCCCCCAGAAGTCCTCCGTCCGTATGGCACCCGCCTGCCCCCGCGGCAAGGGGCCGAAAACCTCTGGACAGCGGTAATCGCCTCGGGCACAACGCGGAAACACGCCCCGGAGCCCGCCATGGCCGTCTACCGCCACTTCGATCAACACGCCCTCGACGCCGAATACAACCTGCGCGCTCGCGTACCGGAGCACCCCGAATTCTTTGCCCGTTGGGCCGCCGAGAGCGCAGCCGTGCGGCGCTCGCTGCGCTGCAAGCTGGACGTTGCCTACGGGCGCTCGGACATTGAGCGGCTGGACGTCTTTCCGGCCGCCCGAAAGGGTGCGCCCGTTCTGGTGTTCATTCACGGCGGCTACTGGCGATCGCTGGACAAAGGCGATTTCAGCTATCTGGCACCGGCCTATGTGGAGGCCGGAGTGACATTCGTCTCGGTGAATTACGCGCTGGCCCCGAACGTCAGGATGGATGAGATCGTTCGCCAGGCCCGTGCGGCGGTCGCCTGGGTGCGCGCCAAGGCCCGCACGCTGGGCTGCGACCCGTCCGCCGTCTTCGTTGCCGGCCACTCCGCGGGCGGACATCTGGCGACGATGGCGGCGACGCCGAATCCCGTACAAGGCGTCTGTTCGGTCAGCGGGCTGTACGATCTGGAACCGGTACGACACGCCTTCGTCAACGAGGACCTGGGGCTCGACGAGGCGACGGCGCACCGCAACAGTCCGCAGCACCTCGCACCGCCGGCCAACACCCCGGTCGTCCTCGCCATCGGCTCCGAGGAGACCGCCGAATTCAAGCGCCATCAGGCGGAGTTCGCCGCCATTTGGCGAGTGGCACGCTCGCTGGAAATCCCCGGCCGCCACCATTACTCGGTGATCGACGCCTTCGGCGACCGGGACCATGGCCTGTTCGGCACCGTTCTCGACATGATCGACGGGCGCCTGGACTAGGATCCCCCAGGCCTGTTGCGCGCCCGCGCAAAAGCCTCGGCGAGCGCCCCTGCGCTCCCGGATGAGGGCTTGTCGGCCTTGGATGGCTTGGCCGCCCTCGCCTCCGGCCGCCCCGCCCCGCCAACCGCGCGAGCGCCAGCCTGCTCGTCGAGCCGCATCGAGAGTGCGATGCGGCGCCGCTTGAGGTCGATCTCCAGAACCTTGACCTTTACCACGTCGCCGGCCTTGACCACCGCGTGCGGGTCCTTGACGAACCGATTGGCAAGGGCGGAAACGTGAACGAGGCCGTCCTGATGCACACCGACGTCGACGAAGGCGCCGAAGTTGGTCACGTTGGTGACCACGCCTTCCAGCACCATTCCCGGCGCCAGGTCCTTGATCTCCTCTACGCCGTCCCTGAAGGCGGCGGTCTTGAACTGAGGGCGCGGGTCGCGGCCCGGCCGTTCGAGTTCCGCCAGGATATCGACAACCGTCGGCACGCCGAACTTGTCGTCGGTGAAAGCTGCGGGCGCCAGCGATCGCAAGAAGTCCCTATCGCCGATGAGCGACGCGACTTCTCGTCCACTGGCAGCGACGATCCGCCGGACCACGGGATAGGCTTCGGGATGCACGGCCGAGGCGTCCAGGGGATCGTCGCCGCCCATGACGCGCAGAAAGCCTGCCGCCTGCTCGAATGTCTTGGCGCCCAGGCGTTCCACCTCGAGCAGGGCGGTCCGCGTTCGATAGGGGCCTTGACGCTCACGATGGGCAACGACGTTGCGGGCGATGGTCGGGGTGAGACCGGCGACCCGCGCCAGCAGCGGCACCGACGCGGTGTTCACGTCCACCCCGACGGCGTTGACGCAATCCTCGACAACAGCATCGAGCGTGCGGCCCAGCGCGGCCTGGTTGACGTCATGCTGGTACTGGCCAACGCCGATGGCCTTCGGGTCGATCTTGACCAACTC
The DNA here is from genome assembly GCA_019455065.1 of Rhodospirillales bacterium. Classification (GTDB taxonomy): domain Bacteria; phylum Pseudomonadota; class Alphaproteobacteria; order Rhodospirillales; family Magnetospirillaceae; genus JACFNC01. Next base: position 41,993 of record JACFNC010000001.1, on the reverse strand, counting down.
GGCCAGCGGGTCCTGCAGCCGGCGCGCGATCGACGCCGCACCGCGCAGGGTGACGTCGAGGTTTGGAAATTCCTGCGCCGCCAACTCCGAGGCGGAATAAACCGAGGCACCCGCCTCCGACACCACCACTCTCGTCAAGCCGAGATCGGGATGGCGCCTTATCAATTCGGCGGCCAGCCGGTCGGTTTCCCGTGAGGCCGTGCCGTTGCCAATGGCGACCAGTTCGGCGTGATGACGCCGGGCAAGGCCGGCCAGTGCGGCGATCGATGCGTCCCAGGCGTTTTGCGGCGGGTGCGGATGGATGACGGCCGTCTCGACGAGCTTGCCGGTGGCATCCACGACGGCGACTTTCACGCCCGTCCGAAGGCCCGGGTCAAGACCGATGGTCGTCCGGCCGCCTGCTGGCGCCGCGAGCAGCAGCGCGCGCAGGTTTCGGGCGAACACCCGAATGGCCTCGTCCTCGGCCGCTTCCCGCAACCGGGTCATCAACTCCAACTCCAAATGCAGGTGCAGCTTGACGCGCCAGGTCCAGCGTACCGTTTCCATCAGCCAACGATCGGCGGCCCGCCCCTGATCGGAAATTCCGAAGCGCGCCGCGATCCGGCGCTCGGCCGCGCCTTCCGGGCGCCGCCCGTCCTCCACTTCGTCGGGTGGCGCCAGGCGCAACTGGAGCACCCCCTCATTTCGCCCCCGGAATAAAGCCATTGCGCGGTGTGACGGCACGGCCCGGATCGGCTCGTTGTAGGCGAAGTAATCGGCGAACTTGGCCCCCGCCTCCGCCCGGCCTTCGGCAACCTTCGCAACGACGATCCCGATATCCCATAACCACGTCCGCAGGCCGGCAAGGAGCTCGGCGTCCTCGGCAAAGCGCTCCATCAACACCTGCCGCGCCCCGTCCAATGCGCTTTTCGGATCGGGAACCCCCTTGTCCGGTGCGACGAACGAGAGTGCGGCATACTCGGGAGATCGGGTAGGGTCGCCCAAAAGCGCGTCTGCCAACGGCTCAAGGCCGGCCTCTCTGGCGATCTGTGCCCTGGTGCGCCGTTTGGGCCTGTACGGAAGGTATAAGTCCTCCAGCCGGGTCTTTGTATCCGCCTCTAATATCTGCCGCTCTAACTCGCCGGTGAGCTTTCCCTGCTCTTCGATACTCTTGAGAATTGCGGTGCGGCGGTCCTCGAGCTCGCGAAGGTAATGAAGCCTTTCCTCGAGACGGCGCAACTGCGTGTCATCCAGGTTGCCGGTCGCTTCCTTTCGATAGCGCGCGATGAACGGCACCGTGCTCCCCTCGTCGAGAAGGCGGACGGCGGCGGCCACTTGGGCCTCATTCGCGCCAAGTTCCGATGCTATCTGGCTGGCGATGGAGATCATGTCGATTGGGAAGGTTCCGTTTGAAAGCTGACCGTTTATATCCCCCCGCCCGCGAATGCCAATACTTCGCTAGCCAAGGTGTCGTCGCAGCCTCCGCCGACCCTTCCGATCGGCAACGCAGGCATGCTGCCGACGCTGCATCAACCCCCTCGACTTTATGCAGCGTTATCAGTATATTCCGTGCCGTTCGTCACACTCCGCTCGTGATGGCCGGACCCCGGCCCTTCCGGAGCATGGACGTTCATCTACCTCGAAGAGGATTCTCCGCCGGACCTGGGGCTGCTCCGGCCAAGACCATAGCATCGCTGGAATGGAATCCGTGGACGCGTTCATACGTGCGCGTTTGCGGGCGGCCGACCGCGATGCCTGCACGTGAGCGGCCCCGACCTTCCACAGGCCATTGAAAATGCGCGCAACTGGTATCGCGGTTCTGGTTTCGATAGTGCTGGCCAACCTGGGCGTCTGGTGGTGGATGAACCGCCCCCATGCCGACGTGCCCTGGAACGGCGTCATCCAAGGCATCTCGTTCAGCCCCAATCAAAAGGACGACAATCCCATCGAGGGTCGCCATCCGACGCTCGATGACATCGACCGCGACCTCCAGATGCTGGAGGGGAAGGTAACCACGGTGCGCACGTATTCCACCATGGACGGCATGGAATACGTGCCCGAGTTGGCCGAAAAATACGGCATCTCGGTGATGGTCGGCGCCTGGTTGGACGAGAGCCTCGGGCGCAACGAGGCCGAGATACGCAATCTGATCTCGATGGCCCGCAACAGCCGCAACGTGAAGCAGGTCCTGGTCGGGAACGAGTCGCTCTACCGTGACGACGTCACCGTACAGCAGCTCATTCGCTACCTCCGGCGAGTCAGGGAGAAGGTAAAGGTTCCGGTCAGCACCGCCGAACCATGGCATGTCTGGCTGCAATACCCGGAACTGGCGCGCGAGGTCGACTATGTCGCCGCGCACATCCTGCCCTACTGGGAAGGAATACCCATCGAACACGCGATGGATTTCCTGCTCGATCGCTATTACGAGCTCCAGCGGGCATTCCCCAACAAGCGCATCGTCATCACCGAGGTCGGCTGGCCGAGCGCCGGCAAGGCCCGGCGTTTGGCCGAGCCGTCGCTGGTCAATGAGGCGGCGTTCCTGCGGCGCTTCCTCAACGTCGCCGAGGAACGCGGCATCGAGTACAACGTCATCGAGGCGTTCGATCAGCCGTGGAAGAAGCAGCTTGAATGGTCGGTGGGTGCCCACTGGGGCATCTGGGACGCCGATCGCAATCAGAAGTTCTCGTTTACCGCGCCAGTGGTCGAGATTTCGGCCTGGCCGCTCCAGGCCGGCGCGGCGACGCTGATCGCCCTGCTGCCGCTGGCCTGGTTCGTGTCCCGATGGCAGCACTTGCGGGCCCGCGGCAAGCTGTTCTTCGGCGTCATGGTGCAGGCGGCCGCCTCGCTGGCGGTGTGGATGACCACGGTGCCGATCATCAAGGACTTCGCGCCGGAATTCGGCCTTATGTTTGGGCTGCTGGTGCCGGGACAGCTGTTGCTGTTCACCGTCGTCCTGATCGCCGGCCTGGAAATGACCGAACTGACCTGGGCGGGCCGCATGCGCCGCCGCTTCCTGCCCTTCACGCCCGAGAGCATCCGGCGCTTTCCCAAGGTGTCGATCCATCTGGCCATATGCAACGAGCCGCCGCAGATGGTGAAGCTGACGCTCGACAGCCTCAACCGCCTCGATTACCCCAACCTCGAGGTCCTGATCATCGACAACAACACCAAGGACCCGGCGGTCTGGCAGCCGGTCAAGGAGTATTGCGAACAGCTCGGCGAGAAGTTCCGTTTCTTCACCCTCGGCAAGTGGCCGGGGTTCAAGGCGGGCGCGCTGAATTTCGCCCTCTCGCAGACGGCCCCGGACGCCGAGATCGTCGGCGTGGTGGACAGCGATTATGTCGTCGACAAGGACTGGCTGCGCAGCCTCGTCCCGTATTTCGACAATCCCCGGGTGGGCTGGGTGCAGGCGCCCCAGGATCATCGCGAGTGGGAGAACGACCCCTTCAAGGAAATGATCAACTGGGAATATGCCGGCTTTTTCCACATCGGCATGGTCGCCCGCAACGAGGACGACGCCATCATCCAACACGGGACGATGACGCTGATCCGCAAGGAAGCGCTGGCCAACGTCGGCAACTGGGGCGAATGGTGCATCTGCGAGGACGCGGAAACCGGCCTGCGCATGCTGCAAGCGGGTTACGAGTCGGTTTACGTGAACCGCAGCTTCGGTCACGGCCTCACGCCCGATACCTTCCTCGGCTACAAGAAGCAGCGTTTCCGTTGGGCCTTCGGGGCGATGCAGATCATGAAGCATCATTGGCGCGCCCTGATGCCCTTCAACCACAGCGGCCTGACCCTTGCCCAGAAGTATCATTTCCTTGCCGGCTGGCTGCCATGGCTCGCCGACGCCTTCTACCTGCTCTTCGTGATGTTCAGCCTGGTGTGGTCGGTCGGGCTGGTGGTGGCGCCCCGCTTCTTCGATTTCCCGCTCGAGATGTTCGTCGTGCCGACCATCGGCGTTTTCATCGCCAAGGTCGCCCATCACCTGTTCCTCTATGGAACGCGCGTGGATTGCACCTGGCGCCAGCGTATCGGCTCGGCCATCGCCGGCATGGCGCTCACCTACTCCATCGCGCTTGCGGTGTGGCAGGGCTTCTTCAAGAAGAGCACGCCCTTCATCCGCACTCCCAAGTGCGAGAACAAGGCGGCTTTCACCAAGGGCTTCCTGATGGCCGGTGAGGAAAGCCTGTTGATGCTCGCCCAGTGGACGGCGGCGGTCGCGGTACTGACCATGTCCCAGCCCTACAACCCGACCGACGCCAAGTTGTGGGCGGTAGTGCTGTTCATTCAGTCGGTGCCGTTTGCCGCCGCCCTGACGACCTCAATGATCAGCGCGCTGCCCAGCCGGAGGGCTCGGACGCGCACGCAGATGCTGTCGTCGAAGGTATGAACGGACGGCGGGTCGAACGGCCCGCCGCCTGCGCGCCGCTTACGCGGCCGGATTGCGGCATTCGATGATCGTGAACAATCCCAGCGGCGGAACCGGCCGCTGGTTGATCACCTCGAGCCGGCTGTCGCCGAGTAGCTGGTGCAGCGTGAATTCCGGACGCCAACCGAGCCAGCGGCCCAGCGGGGCGATCGACCTTGCGATCCCCGCCTTGCGCGGCGACAGGAAATGGTTGCAGATGAAGATCGTCCCGCCGGGCCGACACACACGCATGATTTCGTCCAGGCAACGGCGCGGGTGGGGAACCACCGACACGACATACATCGCCACCACCACGTCGAAGGCCCCGTCCGCGAACGCCAGGCTCTCCGCGTCCATCTCCAGTATCTCGGCGTTGTTCAGGCGGTCCCGCTCGACCCGCTGCTTCGCCACCGCCAACATCTCCCGGGAGATGTCGACGCCGACGACGCGGTGGTCGCGCCGGTAATGCGGCAACGACAACCCCGTGCCCACGCCGACCTCCAACAGGCGCGCGGCCGGCAGCCGATTCACCGCGCGCACGGTACGCATGCGCCCGGCGTTCAGCGCAGGGCCAAAAACCCGATCGTAGATGGGGGCGTACCGCTGATAGGCCTTGCGTACCGAGGTGAGATCCATGGTGCGAGTTCACGTCTGGGGAGGCACAAGCATTTCATGATACCTTGCCGCGAGCAACTGTGCCGCCTCGTCGAGCCCGGGACGCCGAAGTGCTGAGCAATCTCACCCTCCTTCTCCTGTGTCAACTGGCCGGCGAAGTGCTGGCCCGCCTGCTGGGGCTGCCCTTGCCCGGGCCGGTCGTCGGGATGGCTCTGCTGTTCGGCGGCCTGGTCGCGCGGCGCCGAATGCCGGTCGGGCTGGAGGAAACCGCGCACGGCCTTTTGCGGCACTTGGCGCTGCTGTTCGTTCCGGCCGGCGTGGGAGTAACGCTTTATCTGCCGCTGATCGCCGACGAGTGGCTGCCGATCTCGTTCTCCCTGCTCGCGAGCACCGCGGCCACCATCGCCGTGACCGCCGCCGTCATGCGCGCGCTCGCACCCCGCCGGAGCAGCGACGGATGAAGCAGGATTTTCAGGCGATATGGGTCTATTTGGCGACAACGCCCCTCCTCGGCCTCACCGTCACGCTGATCGCTTATCAAGTCGGTACGTGGATCCACGAGCGGTTGGGCCGCAACCCGCTTTTGAACCCCGTACTGTTCGCCGTCGTGGCGATCGTATTGACGCTGAAGCTTACCGGAACCGCCTACGGCACCTATTTCGACGGTGCCCAGTTCGTTCATTTCCTTCTCGGTCCGGCTACCGTGGCCCTTGCCGTGCCGCTTTATCGCCAGTTGTCGGTCCTGCGCCGCTCATGGGCGTCGATCATCGCGGCCGTGGTGGCCGGTTCCCTGACGGCGGCAGTAACCGCCGTGGGCTTCGCGTGGGCACTTGGAGCATCGCGCGAGACCCTCATGTCATTGGCACCGAAGTCGGTCACCACCCCGATCGCCATGGGCATCGCGGAACAGATTGGCGGCCTGCCGTCGCTGACCGCGGTCCTGGTGATTCTCACCGGCATTCTGGGCGCGGCGTTCGGCACCTGGATCCTGGACCGGATCAGGGTCGGCTCGCCCGCCGCGCGCGGTCTGGCGCTCGGCGTCGCCTCGCACGGCATCGGAACCGCCCGGGCTTTGCAGGAGAGCGAGGTGACCGGTGCTTTCTCCGGCCTCGCCATGGGCCTCAACGGTTTGGCGACGGCCCTGTTGCTCCCGCTGCTGGTCGCTCTATTGTCCTAGTTTCCGTTGGGCTCGGCGACACCGGCGCGGGCCGCCACCGCGGACAGGTCCCAGGCCCGCATCAGCGCGACCAGTTCCTCGCCATCGGCCACCCCTCGCCCGACGACTTGCACAAGCACGGTCTGCCCAAGCACCGTCATCACCTGGCCCGAACGGGTCGACGGCTCCCACCGCAGAAGCGCATCGCGGTCCCCGAGGCGCACCAGGCGCAATCCCGGCTGTGTTGCCAGCACCCCCGGTTCCCCGATGAGCGACGCCACGCCCGCCACGGCCGGACTGCCGACCACCACCGCCGCGTCCATGACCCCATCCGCCCCGCGGTAGTCCCGGCTCACGGTGAGCCCGCCGATGGGGCCCATCGCCGACACATGGGCCGCGCCGGCCTGCCAGCCATCGGGGGGCGTCGGCATCACTTCCGCAAGAGCGTTGCCCAGCCTCGTCTGGACGTCCAGTGCCGCGGCGCCCAATGCGATCGCCGCGTCAGCCAGAGCGCCGTCGCGATAGAGGGCAAACGCCCGGTCGATGCGGTCGGTGACCGCGTCGGCGAAGGCGGGCGTGGCGAGGACGCCAGACAGGAACAGTGCCAGGAGGCTCGAGCGCATCATGTTCACCCTGCTAACCCCTTATGGTAGCAATCGGTTCACGCCCAAGCCAAGGACGTAAGGCGCCGTTGAAGGCGAGCCGAGGCGCGTTTACAGGCGACCAGGGAAATGGTATGTCCACTTCGTCCCCTGGAAGGAACGAGGCGCCCATGACTGTGACCCTTGCTCCGCTCCCCAACACACATAGCGAGCGTGTTTCCGACCGAGTGGCGGAGCAGGTTCTTGCCCTGATCGCCTCGGGACAGCTTGCTCCAGGACAAAGGCTGCCGGGGGAGCGACAACTCGCCGAGGACATGGGGGTCAGCCGGGTGTCCGTCCGCGCGGCGCTGCAGCGGCTCAAGACCCAGGGATTTCTGGCCGCCGTGCAGGGTGGCGGCACGCGCGTGATTTCCTCGGCCGCCATCATGGATCCGGGCCTTGCCCAACTCGTCCGACTCAATCACGACAACCTCCACGACCTGGCCGAAATCCGCGCCAGCCTGGAGGTCTGGGCGGCCCGCCGCGCCGCCTCCAACGCCTCGGCCGCGCATCTTGCCGAGATGGCCGGGATCGTGGCGGCGATGGAGAAGGATTGCCTTCGCGGACGGCACAAGGCCGAGGATGACGTGGCCTTTCATCTCGCGGTGGCCAAGGCCTCGGGCAGCGCAGTCTACATGCATATCGTGAGCGTCATTCGCGACATCCTCCGGCAGATGCTCGAATACCACCGTTACGAGTTGTTCGCGACCGCGGAGGAGGACCGCACCCTCCTCGGTCACCACCAGGCTATTTTCGCGGCCATCCGGGACGGCGATCCGGACCGGGCGGCGGCCGCCATGCATGATCACCTCGGATGGGTGGCAGGCCATTACGACGCCGAGCGGCGACGCCGTTCCCCCACGCCGGGATGAGAGACGAGCGGCACCCGCTGCTGCCGTGGGTGATGTGGGGGCTGGGCGCGGCATTCTATTGCTACGGATTCTTCCAGCGCGTCGCGCCCAGCGTGATGGTCGCCGATTTGATGCGCGACTTCGCCGTCGGGGCGACGATCACCGGGATGCTGTCGGCGCTGTATTTCTATACCTACGCCGGTCTTCAGGTTCCGGTCGGGCTGCTTCTCGACCGCTGGGGGTCGCGTCGGTTGCTCGCCGTCGCCGCCGCCCTGGCCGCCCTCGGGAGCGCCCTGTTCGCGACGGCCCCTGGGCTGTGGCCGGCCTATCTCGGACGATTATTGATCGGCGCCGGGGCGGCGGTCACCTGGGTCGGGACCCTCAACCTGGTCGCCGCCTGGTTTCCTCCCAAACGTTTCGCGATGCTCTCCGGCCTGACGCTGGCGATGGGAATGGCCGGCGCCATCGGCGGCCAAGCCCCTCTGGCCGCGGCCGTCAGCGCCATAGGCTGGCGGGGCACCATGTGGGCCGCGGCCGCGGCCGCTCTGGTTCTTGCCGCCGCGATCTGGCTTCTCGTACGGGACCGCCGCGAGGGTGGCCGTCAGCCTGAGGCACGACCGGCCGAGGCCGGACGGGGCCTGCTGGCGGGGCTGCGCGCCGTGCTGGCCAACCCGCAAACCTGGTTCGTGGGCATCTATGGCGCCATGCTGACCGCCCCCATGCTGTCCTTCGGCGGCTTGTGGGGAGTTCCCTACATGATGGCGAGATACGGACTCGAGCGCCCTGCCGCCGCCTTGTCCATGTCGACGATGATGGTGGGGTGGGCCTTGGGCGCACCGGTCGCCGGATGGTTCACCGACCATATCGGCCGCCGACGGCTGCCGATGCTGGTCAATTCAACGACAGCGCTCGTCCTCATGGTCGCCTTGCTTTACCTGCCGGGGCTCTCGTTGCCGGTGGTCCACGTCCTGCTCTTCGCCACCGGCCTGTTCTCGGGCGGGATGGTGCTGTGCTTCGCCACGGCCCGCGAACACAATCCCGCCTGGGCAAGCGGGGCGACGCTGGGCGTCGTCAACATGACCGTCATGTCGACGGGGGCCATCTTCCAACCGCTCATCGGCTGGGTGCTCGACCGTCGCTGGGATGGGGCGATGGAGAACGGGGCGAGGGCCTATTCCACCGATGCCTATGCTGCCGCGCTGATCGTCCTGCCGGCCTGTTTGCTGGTGGGGCTGCTGTCGGCCACGATGGTCCGTGAAACATACTGTCGCCCGCAGCACTGACGGCGCACGGATGTTCCTCGTCTGCGGCAGCGGGTTGGTCAGCGTCCTTCGACAAGCCCGCTCCGAAGGCATCGCCAACACGGCGCTAGGGTCGGGTGCCGATGTGCTTGAGGCGCATCCCGCGGCAGAGCTTGGCAAGGTTTTCGAGACGCAGACCGCTCCGTGAAGCCTGCGCTGCGGTGCCTGCGGACGATTGCTCAGCAAACGCCAATGCCGTTCTCCTTGCGCAGGAACCTGGACGGGCCGTTGCGGCGTTTGGAGTCGTCGGTGACGTACATCAGGAATCGTTTTGCTCGCGTGATGCCCACGTAGAATAGCCTTTTGGCCTCCTCGACGTCTTCCGCGGTGCGGGCGTAATAGTGAGGGATACGATTGTCGTGAAGATCGATCAGGGCGACGGCCTCATACTCACGGCCCTTGGCATTGTGCAGCGTGGCGAGCTTGAGCGCCGAGTCCGGAGAAGCATAGATCCCCAATTCGTCGATTGTGAGATTGGCTAAATCGACATTGTTATTGCGCATGTCGGCTTTCATTTCCTCGACGGAGAGCGGAAAAATGTCCTGCTCCGCCGGACTGATATAGCCTTCCTCGATCAAGACCTGCGAGACCGCCCTCGATGCCTGCTCAAGCCAGGAAATCGCCCCGAAGTGCGCCTTATACAGTTCTTTTGCAACAGCGAGCAGCCGATAGACGGCGGTGCGGCCAGCGTAGGAGAAAATGTCGAAATGCGCCCTGCCTGTCACATCGAGCAGCGAATTGAACAGGGCGCGTTCGATACTCCCGATGGCGTCCGGCCGAGGCTCCATCAAAAAACCGCACAGATGCTCGGCAAGCTGGGAAAACTGCCTGGCTTTGCGGTATGGACGCGCACCTGGCCCAACGATGCTTACACCGTACTCGCGCAGCCGGCGGCCCAGCGGAAACAGGGAGTCCCACGTCGGCGCTAGAATTGCGGCTTCGCCAATCGGTATACCCAGCCCTTCCAGGGCAGGCAGGAACTCGTCGGTCATCACCTGAAATGCCGAAGTCCCGTGCCGCCATGCTGGCACCTCCGTGTAGCACTTTGCGCGTCCGACAGCCACCATCGGAGGATTGCGGGGCAACAGCAGGTTGGCATGGGCCACGATCGGCTTGCTTGACCTGAAGTTGCCGGAGAGCTGCATGTCGCAGCGGGCTCCTATCCGGCCGGCAAATGCATCGGCAAGGTCAGGCCGCGCGCCTGCAAAGCGAAAGATGGATTGGAAAGGGTCGCCGACGAGAAGGAATTTGGTATGCCCTGCCTTCGCAATCAACGTAAGTATTTCGACCTGAAGGTCGGTCGTATCCTGGAATTCGTCCACGAGTATCCACGCAAACTTGGAGGATATATAGCTAAGGATTTCGGGGCGTTTTTTCAGGAGCAAGAAAGAATAATAAATAATGTTGGCAAAATCGATGAAACCCGCCTCCCGGATTTGCTTCCAGTACTCCCTCGCCACCTCCGGTTTCAGAGCGCCGCGATCGATCCCCGCGCCAACAGGGTTGCCATCCAGGCTCACCCGAAGCTGGGTGAACTCCTCAAAATCCCTATAGTTTAGGTCGTGGCGGCCATGCCTCTTACAGACAGCCGTCACGTGCTCTTCGAATTCAGGACATTCGGGCGTTAAAACCTTGAAGCCTCGCTTGAAGCCCTTAATCAGATGACAGAACGGCCGGAAAATGTGATTGAGGCAGAAAGAGTGGATTGTACAGATGTCGTAGTAGGCGTCGTCTCCGGGCTGGATATGATGGCGCAGCCGCCCTTCGATCTCATGAACCGCTGTGTTGGTGTAAGTAATGCAGGCAACGGCGCGGGGCGTGTCCCGCACCTCATCGATGACACGCAGCAATTTCGAGATGATGACGCGCGTCTTGCCGCTGCCCGGACACGCCGTCAGTATCAGGTCTTCATTGCAGCGGATCGCTTCCCGCTGTTCGGTGGTGAGCTTCATTTTTCGATCAGCCACTCGGCCGCATTGGTAAGGTACTTGGGAACATCGGTTGCCTGATCTACGTGGCGGGCGGCGATTTGTGCGAAGCGTGCCTTGCCAAACCGCTTCGCGGTATTGAGAACTGACTTGCGCAGGGGATTCAGAATGGCGGCGCGCGCCGCGCTGTCGAGGCTATCATCGTCCAGGGCTTCAGCGCCTTCGCGAAGCTTGCCGGCGACGATGGGAGCGCCGATATCGTCCGCGGCTCTGGCGAGCATTTGCAGCGTTCCCTCGATAGTGACGGCCCTCTCAAAGGTCGTCTTGCAGGCGAACACCTGAACATAATCGCTTTCCAGGTCGCTAAGGTTTGGCGGCGGAGGAATATCGTCCTCACCATCAAGGTCAGGATCGGCGTCGCTTGGCTTCAGGTCGCCGTCCGATACGATGGCGCATTTCTTGGGCAGGGCATCTTCCGAGAAGAGCTTGGCGTACACGTCGAAGTGGACCCCGTAGATGGGGATGACGGAGACGCCCTCTCGCTCCAGGTCGATCCCATTCACCTGTTTGAGCAGCGCCGGGATCAGAAAAAGTTCAGCCGGGCCTTCGACAAGCATGACCTTGCGGGCAAAAAGCAGGTTTGAGCGCGTGGCGTCGAGATATCGCTCCAAATCCTGGATTTCCCCCTCGTCCAGGTCTGCCGTATGCGCAGGCACGGCGGACGCGACTGCGGGCGCGCCGGTCTGTGTAAGTGCCACATAGGAGCTGAGAGCGGCATTGGCGGTGATGTGAGTGCTGTGGGTGGTAAGGATCGACTGGAAGGGCAGTTCCTGAAGCGCCTTGAAAAGGGTGAGCTGAAGCTGCGGGTGCAGATGGGCCTCCGGCTCTTCAAACAGAATGATTTGTCCCGCCGATTTTTGCTGAGCAAGCCTCTTGTGGAAGTACTCGATCAGGATCGAAACGTACAAAATATTATTCAGCCCCAGGCCATTGGATGTCGGGTCGAAATTCTCCATGGCCGCATTCGAGAGCAGTATGCGAAGAGCCCGGATAATTGCCTGGAACGACGGCTCGGCGAGGCCAAGTCCTACGTCCATGCTGAAGGCGGGACCAGTGACTTTCTTAAACGAGGCATCGATGACGTCGGCAATCTTGCTGATCGTCGGGGCTGCGGCGATTTCGGCATTGGCCTTGCGGAGGGCATCAAGCAACAACTCCTGTTCGGAGAGATCGATCTCCATGGCATCAATGAGACGGGCCAGCGGGGAAGTGCGAAACTGCCGCAGGTCGCTCTCCACATCGCGAAGCGCAGGCAGGAAAACGACCAGAAAGGACTGGAGATCGCCGAACCGGATGGACGATCCCACGTCTTCGTCCCACTCGATCTCGGCAGGATCGAGAGCCGGATCGCCGCCGGCAGTGATCTCCCAGTGGTAATCTTCTCTCGTCAGCTCGCCGGCCTTTAGGTCGCCGGTTTCCAAATCCTCGCGGGCGCTCAGTTTCGGGCGGTAGCGGTAAATCAGGCGCGCTTTGCCTGGCTTGAATTGCCACGCTCCGACAAGGGCTTCCTCGTTGATTTTTCCCTGGAAATCAGTGATCTCAAGGGCGACAAGCACCTGGTTGGGGTGCGAGATATCCACCGTCGAGTGGATGTCGTTGGGGGCGAGGGATCGATAAGCGGAGGAAAGCGTGGAGTCGATGCAGAGCCGGATGGCGTGAAGGAGATTGGACTTACCGGTATTATTTTCCCCAATGACGCAGGTCGTGCCTGGGCCGAGCGGAAGGTCGAGAATCTCGAACGACCGAAAATTCCGGATGAGAATGCGATTAATATACATTCCTCTTCCTCGGTGGTAGGAGTTTAGCGTGATAGAAAGTTTAACCGCCTGCCGCACAATAACAATATTGGTAGTAGGGCCCGCCCTCAGGGGGCTCCCAGAAAGGAGGATGAATTTATGTGATCATGGCCGCCTGACCCGCCGTTAAGGGACGGGGCGATGGAGAACGGGGCGAGGGCCTATTCCACCGATGCCTATGCTGCCGCGCTGATCGTCCTGCCGGCCTGTTTGCTGGTGGGGCTGCTGTCGGCCACGATGGTCCGTGAAACATACTGTCGCCCGCAGCGCTGACGGCGCACGGATATTCCTTGCCCGCGGCAAAAGCCGGGCCGCATGCCGCGGCGGGCTTGACGTTTGCCGACGCGTGGTCGATATCAGCCCGGGCGGACGCATTCAGCGCGTCCCAATGAGGAAATTATTTCAGTTAGACCTGTTCCTGGTGGATTTCCCACCGCAGTCGTCATGCTCTCCAGCGCATCCGGTGACGGGTCATGAGAAGAACACGGAACGCCAAGATCATTGCCACCCTTGGTCCCGCCACGGCGTCCCCGCAGGCCATAGAAAGCCTGTTCGTGGCCGGAGCGGACGTCTTTCGCCTCAACGCCAGTCACGGCACCCATGACGAACACCGCGAGCGCATCTTTGCCATTCGCGCAATCGAAAGGAAGCTGCGCCGGCCCATTGGTGTACTGTTCGATCTCCAGGGGCCCAAGTTGCGGGTGGGGAATTTTCGCGACGGCAAGGCGCAGCTTCACCCGGGGGCCGAATTTCGCCTCGATCTGTCGAACGAGCTTGGCGATGAACGCCGGGCTCCCCTTCCGCACCCCGAGATTTTCGCCGCGCTGTCCGTCGGCACCGAGCTTCTGCTAGACGACGGGCGCATCCGGCTGAGGGTCGAACGCCACAGCGGCGACTTCGCCGATACGCGGGTGATCACCGGCGGCGAACTGTCGAACCACAAGGGCGTGAACGTCCCCAACGTGGTACTTCCGATCTCGGCGCTGACCGAGAAGGATCATGCGGATCTGCAATTCGGACTCGACATGGGCGTCGACTGGATCGCCCTGTCCTTCGTGCAGCGGCCCGAGGACGTGGCCGATGCCCGCCGCCTGGTGGCCGGCCGGGCCGGCATCCTGTCGAAACTCGAGAAGCCGTCGGCGATCGATTACCTCGAGCACATCATCGAGTTGTCCGACGCGGTCATGGTGGCGCGCGGTGACCTTGGGGTGGAATGCCCGCCCGAAACGGTTCCCATCCTTCAGAAGCGCATCCTGCGGGCATGCAGCCGCGCCGGAAAGCCGGTCGTTGTGGCGACGCAGATGCTCGATTCGATGATCCATGCTCCGGCGCCGACCCGCGCCGAAGCCTCGGACGTCGCCACCGCCATCTACGACGGTGCCGACGCCGTCATGCTCTCGGCCGAGACCGCGGTGGGAGAGTACCCGGTGGACGCGGTGACCATGATGGACCGCATCATCGATCGCGTGGAGCATGACGAACAGTACCGGCTGATGGTGGAGGCGGCCCGCGTAGAGCCCGAACGCACCACCCGGGACGCCATCAGCGCCGCCGCCCGACAGGTCGCCCATACCCTGGAGGTTGCGGCCATCGTCACCTTCACCTCGTCAGGCTCGACCACCCTGCGGGCCGCCCGCGAGCGCCCCGAGGTGCCGATCGTCAGCCTGACCGCCGACATGGCGGTGGCCCGCCGGCTGTCGCTGGTATGGGGCGCCCACAGCTCGTTGGCGGGCGATGTCCAGAGCTTCAGCGAAATGGTCAGCGTCGCCCTGACGAAGGCGCGCGAGGAGGGCTTCGCCCAGCCTGGGGAACGCATCGTGATCACCGCGGGCGTGCCGTTCGGAACGTCCGGGACCACGAACATCCTGCGTGTGGCTCGGGTCGAGAACGACGGCGATTGATCAGATCGCCACGCCCAGAACGGCGTCGCGCAGCAGCCTGGCCTCTTCCCTGGCCTCCTGAAGGTGCGGGTTGACGGCCAGCGCCGCCTCATAGGCGCCAAGGGCCGCCTTCTGATCGCCCAGAGCGGAGAAGATCCGGCCCAGGCCCACCAGGGCGCCGAAATGCCGGGGCTCCAGGGCCAGCACCTTTTCGATGTCGCCGATCGCCTGGCTATAGTCCTCGAGGGCGAGATACACCCGCGAGCGCAAATACCACCCCTCGAGGAAGTGCGGATCGCGGCGCACCACCTCGTCCAGCATCGTCAGCGCGGCGTCGTAGTCACCGCGATGGACGGCGCCGACGGTGTGGCGCATCAGCGTCCGTATGTCGGGGTCCTTGTGCTGGGCCCAGACATGCTGGATGGTGAACTGGATGACTTCCGCTTCCTCGGCGCTCGCGGCCGTCCGAAGGCGCGAGAAAAGGTCGTCGAGCTGCGCGCTGAGCGCCTTCGGCGCCGGCGAGGAACAGGCTCCCAGAACCAAGGAAAACATCACCAAGAGATATAGTCCGAAGCGCCTCATCCCGTTGATGTGGGCATAATGGGGCACCCGACAAGAAGGCCGGACAGGCCCTTCTTAAGGGGAAAGAGCCTCGATAATTCGGCAATCGGCGATTCGCAGCCCACCACGGCACAGCCGTGCCAACCGGCTCAACTCTTCGCGCAGCCGTTCGAGGTCGGCGATCTTTCCCTCCACGTCCTGCAATTGCCCGATGACGAGCGCGTCCACCTCTCCGCAGGCGCGATCGGGCTGGTCAGCCAGGGCAAGCATGGCCCGTATGGTGTCCAACGGAAAGCCAAGGCGCCGCGCCCGACGCACGAACCCCAGCCGGCGAACGTGATCGTCCCCATAGCACCTGTAGTTTCCGCTCGTCCTTGGAGGCGCTGGAAGGATACCGACTTTCTCGTAGAAGCGGATCGTCTCGACCTTGGTTCCCGTTGCCCTTCCCAGGGCCCCGATGCTTAGCCCGGCTTTTCCTGACATGCCCCTTGACCCTGTAGCGACTATAGGGTCCATCCTAGCATGGTTCGCGCAAGGAAGGGACTGCCATGGCCGGCTGTTGCAGTAGCGGGTGCGCCACAGACAAGCCGCCCATCGATCTAACCTATCGGCGGGTTCTGTGGATCGCACTCGGCATCAACGCTTCGATGTTCGTTCTCGAACTCGCTGCAGGGGCCGCCGCCGGCTCCGCCTCGCTCCAAGCTGACGCCATGGATTTTCTTGGCGATGCGGCGAACTACGTCATCTCCCTCCTGGTTCTCGGCATGTCGCTGGCCTGGCGCGCCCGCGCGGCGTTGGTCAAAGGCATGTCACTGGGAGTCTTGGGAGTCTGGGTGGCCGGACAGGCTGCTTGGAATGCGGTCTACCAGACCATTCCCCAAGCCGAGGTAATGGGGGTGGTCGGCGCATTGGCTCTCGCGGCGAACCTCGGATGCGCTCTTTTGCTGTATTACCACCGCAATGGCGATGCCAACCGCCAGTCCGTATGGATTTGTTCGCGCAACGACGCTATCGCCAACCTTGCTGTCTTGGCTGCCGCAGCGGGCGTATTCGGCACCGGCACAGGTTGGCCGGACGTTGTCGTAGCGGCCATCATGGCTGTACTGGCAATATCCGGTGCCGTCCAGATCATTCGTCAGGCGCTGGGTGAACTCCGCCCAGCGTCGGCCCACATGGCGGCAGAGACTAGCTAGTTCAGCCAATTCGCCTGATCGAGGACACGAGGGCGCGGTCCTCCGGTCGCCCAATCGAGGAGTTGCACGGTGTGCACCAGCGGTCGGCCGATGGCCGGCGCCAACTGAAGAATGCAACCGATGTTGCCGGCCGCGACCACGTCGGCGCCAACTCCGTCCACGTTCGCCGCCTTTCGGTCTCGCAGCCGCGTCGCAAGCTCGGGTTGGAGAATGTTGTAGGTGCCCGCCGAACCGCAACACAGATGCCCTTCGGGCACGTCGCGCACCTCGAAGCCGGCGCCCTGCAACAGCAGGCGCGGCGCCTCGCGCACCCCTTGCCCATGCTGCAACGAGCAGGCGTCGTGATAGGCGACCGTGGTGCCGGCTCCGGCCACCGCGGCTTTCAGCCCGACTGCGGCCAGCACCTCGGTCACGTCGCGCGCAAGAGCCGACACCTCGGCCGCGCCGGGCGCCAATTCCGGATCGTTGCGCAACAGGAAGCCGTAGTCCTTGACCATCGTCCCGCATCCGGAGGCGTTGATGACGATGGCGTCCAGGCCCCTCGCCGTCCTCTCCCGAATCCATGCCCGGACATTGGACCGCACGCCGGCCAGGGCCTCTTCCTCGCGCCCCAGATGATACGCCAGAGCGCCGCAGCATCCCGCGCCCTCGGCCACCACCACCTCGCAACCATGCTTGGTCAGCAGCCGAATGGTGGCGGCGTTGATCTCGGCGTCCAACACCTGTTGAACGCAACCGGCGAGAAGGGCGACCCGCCTGCGGCGCACCCCTTCGGCGGGAAACACACGCGGCTCGAGGATGGCGGTGCGCGCCGCGGGCGGCACCAGCTTGACCAGCGCCTTCAGGCGCCCCGGCAGGAATGCGGCGAAGGGACGAGCCATCCGGGCGCCCAGCAGGGCCAGCCGGAACCTCTCCGGGCTCGGCAACACGCGCGCCAGGAGCCAGCGCAGCAGGCGATCCGCCGCCGAACGCCGCCCCGTCCGCGCGATCCGCTGGCGCCCCACGTCCACGAGATGCATGTAGTTCACCCCTGACGGGCAGGTCGTCATGCAGGACAGGCAGGACAGGCAGCGATCGACATGGCGCGTGACCGCGTCCGAAGCGGGCCGGTCGTTCTCCAGCATGTCCTTGATGAGATAGATCCGCCCGCGCGGACTGTCGTTCTCGTCGCCCAGAAGGACATAAGTGGGACAGGTGGCCGTGCAGAAGCCGCAATGAACGCATTTCCGCAGGATTTCGTCCGCAGCCGTGATCGCCGGGTCACGCAACTGATCGGGCGTGAAGCTCGTCTGCATGGCGTCAGAGCCCCGCGTACATGCGCCCGGGATTGAGCAGGCCCAGAGGATCGAACGCCCGCTTGACTCGGGCGGTGAGATCGCGAAGTCCCGCCGCCAGAGGTGGAAAGACATCGGCATGGGAGCGCACCGCCTCCGGGGCCCGGATCAGGGTGGCCGACCCGCCCACCGTGGCCGCAGCGTCGCGCACCGCCCCGGCCGCTTCCTCGGCTTTCTGCGCGGTCGCCAGCCACACGCAGCCGCCGCCGCGGTCGAGAATGGCTTCGGCCTCGATACGCCGGCCGACCTCGGCAACCACCGCCGCCCCGCCAGCCGGCGGAACGGCCAACCGCCACACGAGGCGGGAGTCGCCAGCGAAGGGTGTCACGTCTCTCACCTCACGCCAGAAGGCTTGCGAGCCCTCCGCTTCCAGCACCTCTATCTCGCCCAGCGGTGCGAAACACCGCCGCAACGCCGCGACACGATGGACAACGGACGGGGCCGGTCCCTCGACGCGCAGGGCCGTCACCGCCCGTCCGGCGCCGCCGACCGCCGACACTCCTGACAGCGCGGCAATTCCCGCCGGAAGATGTGCCGCGCCCGAGACCTCATGCGGGCTCTGGGCGCCCTCAATCATCACGGCCACCGCGTCCTGCTCGAGCAATCCGATGACGAGTACGGTGGCTTCGGCCTCCGGAATGGGAAAGACCCGGAAAGTCACCTGCGTCAGCGCCGCAAGCGTTCCGAACGAACCGGCGACGAGCTTGCAGAGGTCGAAGCCGGTGACATTCTTCACCACCCGCCCTCCCGCCTTGAAAATCTCGCCCCGACCGTTGACCCCGCGAATGCCAAGCAGGTGGTCGCGCGCGGCCCCCGCCGCGGTCCGGCGCGGTCCCGCCAGATTGCATGAGAACACGGCGCCGATCGTGGCCCCGTCGGCGGCGCCGCCGAGCAGCGCCCGGTAATCCGGCGGTTCGAAGGCCAACCGCTGCCCGTTCGCCGCCAACGTCGCCTCGATCTCCGCCAGCGACGTGCCGGCCCACGCGGTCATCACCAATTCGCTCGGTTCGTAGTCCTCGATCCCGCTCAAGCCTGCGAGCGACAGTCCCCTTGCGACCTGTATGGGACGGCCCAAGGCGCGTTTCGTTCCCCCGCCCATGATCTCGATGGGCGTCTTTTCGCTTACCGCCCATCCGATGGCATCCCTCGCGCTCGCCTCATCGGTCGCGATCAGCGGGTCCCCCATCAGAACCTCGGGAGGTCGGGAAAAGGCAACTGGCCGCCGCTGACCCGCAGCCTTCCCATCTCGGCGCAGTTGTGCAGGGTGGGAAACACCTTTCCGGGATTCAGAAGGCCGCCGGCATCGAAGGCGCATTTGACGCGCTGCTGCTGCTCCAGGTCGACCTCGTCAAACATCACGGGCATGAGGTCGCGCTTCTCGACTCCGACGCCATGTTCGCCCGTCAGCACGCCGCCCACCTCGACGCACAGTCGCAGGATGTCGGCGCCAAACTCCTCCGCCCGTTCCAGTTCGCCCGGCCGGTTTGCATCGAAAAGAATCAACGGGTGCAGGTTGCCGTCGCCGGCATGAAACACGTTGGCGACCCTGAGCCCATGTTTTTCCGACAGAGCGCGAATGCGGGCCAGAACCTCGGCAAGGCGGCGGCGCGGGATGGTGCCGTCCATGCACAGATAGTCGGGGGAGATGCGTCCGACGGCGGGAAAGGCAGCCTTCCGCCCGGCCCAGAACCGCAGCCGCTCGTCCTCGCTCGCGCTCACCCGGACGCACGCCGCGCCGCATCGAGCAGCGATTGCCGCGACACGTTCCACCAGATAGTCCACCTCCGCCTGCGGCCCGTCGAGTTCGGCGATCAGGAGGGCCTCGACGTCGAGCGGGTAGCCGGCGTGGACGAACTCCTCGGCCGCGTGGATCGCCAGGCGGTCCATCATTTCCAGGCCCGCCGGCACGACGCCGGCGCCGATGATCGCGGCGACGGCGTCGCCGGCAGCTTCGTTGGAGGCGAAGCCCATGAGCATGGCGCGCACCGTTTCCGGCTTGCGAAGGATGCGGACGGTCACTTCGGTCACGATCCCGAGCAGCCCCTCCGAACCGGTAAGAAGGCCCATCAGGTCGTAGCCCTCACCCTCGGGTTGGTGCCTGCCACCAACCCGCACCACCTCGCCATCGGGCAAGACGATCTGGAGGCCGAGCACGTTGTTGGTCGTCAGCCCGTATTTCAGGCAATGCACGCCGCCCGCGTTCTCGGCGACGTTGCCGCCGATCGAACAGGCGATCTGGCTCGAGGGATCGGGCGCATAGTAGAAGCCGCGGTGCTGAACGGCATTCGTGATGGCCAGGTTGGTCACGCCCGGCTGCGCCACCACACAGCGATTGTCCCAGTCGATCTCGAGGATGCGGTTGAAGCGCCCCAAGCCAATGGTGACCGCGTCGGCCAGCGGCAAAGCCCCGCCCGACAGCGAGGTCCCCGCGCCGCGGGGCACGATCTTCACATTGTTTGCGTTGCAATAGCGGAGAATCGCCGAGACCTGTTCGACGGTCGAAGGCAGCACCACCACCAGGGGAATCTGCCGGTAAACCGCCAGCCCGTCGCATTCGTAGGGCCGCATGGCGGCCTCGTCGGCGATCACGCCGTCGGGCACGATCCGCCGCAAAGCTCCGACGATCTGCTGCCTTCGGGCAATCGTGGGGGTGTCGGGAACGGGCATCCGCATGTCGGTCTTCACACATCGGACTGGTATGACCACTCTAGGCATCGAATGACCAACATGCAACACGCCCCGGGAACCTTCCCTGGAGGCGCGCATTGTTCGGGTGATGAAGGCCGGAACGAAGGAGACGACGATGAAATCAACAGCTTTGGCCCTGGCGGCGATCGGCGCTCTGGCCGTCAGCCCCGCCCTCGCCCAGCAGTCACCAGGCGCCCCGGCAAACGGCGCCACAGCCTTCCAGGAGAGTTCACCCGGCGGCCAGTTCCTCGATCCCTCGCTGGTCCGCGACATCCAACAGACCCTGCGCGATCGCGGCTATGCGGTAGGACAGGTCGACGGGGTGGTCGGTCCCAACACACGCTCGGCGCTGAGCAGCTTCCAGCGTGATCTTGGCATGACCGGGACCGGCTCGCTCGACGCCCAGACGCTAGCAGCGTTGAATCTGCCGGCAATGACCCAGCAAGGCCAGCTTCCCCAGGGCGCCGGCCAGGGCGGAACGATCTCCGATGTGCCGCAGGAACCCGGCAACATCTCCACCCCCGGCGTCAGCAGGCCGCTTAGTTCGACAGACGGGCAGCGGCAGTGATCGGGCGGGGGCATCCAGCCCCCTCCCAATTTCGCGACCCTTTTCTGGAACCTCCGCGTCTGGCGGGCATTCATGGGGCAGAGCCCGAACCGTGGCCCTAAACGAAGGCGAATAGGTCGCCTTCGGTCGGCAAAGGAGATTCGTATGAAACAAGTGCTATCGATCGCGTTGCTTGGTGCGCTCGCGGCCGGCCCCGCCTGGGCGGCCGGCGCGGAAAGCCAAAGTGGACAATCCTCGTACCAGAGCGGGCAGACGTCGCAGACCGGCGAGTCGGCCATGGGGCAATCGGGCGGCGCGGCCATCGACCAGCAGCAGAGCGCCGCTCCTTCCGGCGCCGGCATGCAGGCCGATGAGGCCACCGTGCGGGAAATCCAGCAAAAGCTCAGGGATCGGGGCTATGACGTCGGCGAGGTCGACGGGATCATGGGCGACAACACCCGGCAGGCGCTGACCCGCTTCCAGCAGGATCAGGGCATCCAGGCAACCGGCCAGCTCGACCAGCAGACGATGGCGGCCCTCGAGGTGCAGGCCGGCATGGCGACGCAGCAAGGCGCAGCCCCCACCGGCGAATCCGGCATGGGTACGACGACTCCCGGCGCCACCCCGGGCGGCGGCGCTGGTGAGGGAGCCACCGGCGGAATGGGCGGCACGACCGGCGGCGGCATGGGTGGCGGCGCGGCCGGTGGCGGCGCCGGCGGCGGTGCTGGCGGCGGCGGCCGCTGACCGACCCTTCAGGGATGCGACGGCGCCCCGGCGGGCGCCGTCGCTATCTCGCCCGTCCTAGATGTACTGGCCGGCGTCCACCTTGACCACTTGGCCGGTGATCATTCGAGCCGCATCGGACAGCAGGAAAAGAACGGCGTTGGCCATGTCGTCAACGTCCGGCAGGCGCTTGAGGACGGTTTCATCCAGCGCCTTCTTGCGAAATTCCTCGGCCAGCGCCAAGGTCATCTCGGTCAGGACCATTCCCGGCGCGACGGCGTTCACGCTGATTCCCTTGGGCCCCAATTCGCGGGCCGCGGTTTTCGTCAGGCCGATCAGTCCGGCCTTTGAGGCGCTGTAGTTGGCCTGCCCGAACTTGCCGCGCATACCGTTGATCGAAGTGATGTTTACAATTCTCCCGTAGCCGGCCTCGACCATACGCGGCGCAACGGCGCGCAGCATGTGGAACGCGCCGGTCAGGTTGACGTCGATCACCGCCTGCCACTCGGCGTCCGACATGCGCATCAGGCTGCGGTCCCGGGTGATGCCGGCATTGTTGACCAAAAGCAGCGGCGGATTTTCCAGGCTTGCCACCACCTCGGTGACTGCCGCAGAATCGGCGATGTCCACGGCATGGAAAGTGATCCCCGGCACATGCTCGCCGCCCTCGCGATCGAAGACGTGAACCTCGGCCCCGTCGGCGGCAAGCCGTTCGGCGATGCGACGGCCGATGCCACGCTGGCCGCCGGTGACGATCGCCGCCCGCCCGGCGAAATCGCAAGTGAAGACTGCCGACATCTGTTTTCCTTGACTGTCAGAGAGGGATTTAGGTATTCTAGTACCGAATTATCTATTTAAGCTAGGCTATCGCCGGTACGGGAAGAAGTCAAGACCGCCCCGGCGTTCGCGAACAGGGGAGAGATATGACGGACAGGACTAGCAAAGCGTCTATACGCCCGATCGTTCCCGCGGATCTCGAGGGCGTCATCGACCTCGATCGCCTTACCACCGGCCAGTCGCGCCGTGGGTTTTTCGAGAAACGGCTGGACGCCGCGGCACGCGAGCCCGGCGCTTTCCTTTCCCTGGGCGCCGCGGTTGACGGCTCGCTTGTGGGTTTCGCGTTCGCCTACGTTCTCGATGGCGAATTTGGCGGTGTCGCTCCCGTCGCCGTCCTGGACGCGGTCAACGTGCATCCCGATGCCCAGGGGCGGGGTGTGGGGCGCCAACTCATGACCGCCCTCACCCAGGCCCTGCGCGGGCGTGGCGTGCGCGAGTTGCAGACGCAAGCGGATTGGACCCAGTACGACATCGTCCATTTCTTCGGCGCCGCCGGCTTCACCCTCGCGCCGCGCCTCGTACTCGAACGCCAGACCACCGCCAGCGCCGACTTCTGAGGAGCCCGCCGCCATGCCCACTACCCAGATTCCCCATAACCTCAACGTGGCCGACGAGGTCGATTTCAGTGACCCGTCGGGTGACGACTTCGAGGCGCTGTCGCGTGACATCGTTCCGGTACGCTCGATGGAGGAGCGAGACCTGCCCGCAATCATCGGCATCGACCGCAAGATCACCGGCCGCGATCGCAGCTCGTACTACAAACGCAAGCTTGCCGAGGCATTGAACGAGTCCGGCGTGCGGGTATCGCTCGTTGCCGAGGTGGACGGCCAGTTCGCCGGATTCGTAATGGCCCGCGTCGATTTCGGCGAATACGGGCGAACTGTTCCTGCGGCCGTCATCGACACCATCGGGGTGAATCCCGCCTTCTCGCATCGCAACGTCGGGCGCGCCTTGCTTTCACAACTCCTCTCGAATCTCGCGTCTCTGCGCGTCGAGCGCGTTTACACGCAGCTGGATTGGGACAACTTCGCGCTTCTGGGCTTCCTTAAGCGGCTGGGTTTCAATCCCTCGCAGCGGCTGTCGTTTACGTACCCGTTGGACTAGAGTGGCAATTTGCTGGATCGATGCGCGGGTCCAACCCGCGCGTCGATTTCCAACGCCTAACCAGTTCGGCGAGCGACGCGGCTATTTTGTCGGTGCCGATAATTCTCCCATAGGTGAACAAACATTTCGCAAGTGACCGATCGGCCCGAAGGGGACGATCGACGCTCCCTTTAATCCTCCCATAATACATGCGCGCCATTTCTCTGGTGTTTTGCTTGTTTATCCTTCTCGCGGCAGCACTAAACAGTTGGCAGTTGGCCGATGGAGTCACCTGCATGAGCGAGAGGGGTGAAGCATGAAACCACGTTTGACGACGTCGATCTGCGCTGCGCTAGTGGCCTCGATTCCGCTCCTCAGCGCCCCACCGGCCGGGGCCCAGACAGTCGAGGAGTTGCGGCGCACGGTTGACCGGCAGCAAGACCAGATTCAGCAGCAAAGCCGCGAAATCAACGAACTCCGCCAGCGCCTCGACACGCTCGCGCGCGGGACGCCGGCACCGCAGCCCGCGACCAACGTGGTTACGGCTGGCGCCTTTCCCGGTTCGATAAAACTTCCCGAGACCGACATCTCGCTGAAAATCGGCGGGTACGTCAAACTCGACGCCATCCATGATTTCGACGCCATCAATTCCGAGTTCACCTTCCCGACCTCCGCCATCCCGCTGGAGGGTACGGCAGCGGCCGGGCAGAATGGCCGCACCATCCTTCATGCCCGGGAGTCGCGGTTCAACATCGATGCCCGCAGCCCGTCGGCGCTGGGCGTGGTACGCGCCTATGTGGAAGGCGACTTCTACGGCGCCGGTGGCACGCAGGTGGCCACCAATTCCTTCGGGTTCCGCCTACGCCATGCGTATGGCGAGGTGGGCAATTTCACGGCAGGCCAGACCTGGACCACGTTCATGGACGTTACCGCTTTGCCCGAGACACTCGATTTTCAGGGTGTCAACGCCCAGATCAGCGTTCGCCAGGGCCAGGTCCGCTGGACCCAGCCGATGGGCGGCGGAATGAGCGTCGCGGTCGCCGTCGAGAACCCGGAAGGCGACATCAGCGGCGGCAGCAACCTGGACCAGTACCCCGACTTTGCCGGCCGGTGGCGCATGGAGGCGGATTGGGGGCACTTCCAGGCCGGCGGCCTGGTCCGTCAAATCGCCAACGACTCCGGCCCTGGCACCGGCGACGAAGAGTTCGGCTGGGGCCTGAATGTCAGCACCCGCATCAATCTCCCGGCCCTGGGAAAGGACAACATTCGCGGCCAGCTCTATTTCGGCAACGGCATCGGCCGTTACGTCAACGACCTGGCGGCGGCCGGCGGCCAAGGGGCGGTGTTCGTCACTGCGACCTCGTCGCTGGAGGTTCTGGAATCCTGGGGCGGCTATGCCAGCTTCCAGCACCATTGGAATCCGACCCTTCGGTCGAACGCCACCTACGGCTACGTCGAGGTCGACAATGTGGCAACTCAGGCGGCCACGGCCTTCCAGAAGTCCCACTACCTGGCGGCCAACGTCATCTGGAACCCCGTCTCCATGATCGACCTCGGCGCCGAATGGCTATGGGGCAAGCTGGAGTCCAACGGTGCCGGCGAAGGCGAGGCGCACCGCCTCCAACTCGCGACCCGCTATCGGTTCTAGCTGGCGGACAACAAAAAACCCCGGGAGGTGAGCGCCTCCCGGGGTTTTCTTTTGTTCCGACGCGGCCTCAGCCGTGCAAACGCTCGTACTTCGCCTGCAACTCGTCCTGCGATTCCTCGTGGTTGGGATCCTTGAGGATGCAGTCGGCCGGGCAGACGAGCACGCACTGCGGCTCGTCCTCGGCACCCACGCACTCGGTGCAGCGATCGGGGTCGATGTGATAGATCACATCGCCGGCGGAAATCGCGGTGTTCGGGCAGACCGGCACGCAGGCGTCGCAGCTCGTGCAGTCGTCGGTAATGTAAAGAGCCATGATTCCAATCCCCTGTTCGATCAAGAAGCCATTGCTAGCTGACCGAGCCGCGCTAGTTTCTCGTGGCGGAACGCCCCCCACAACGCAGCCCCGATGGCACCCGCGTATATCGAGTCCGGGTGGCTCTTGACAACCAGATTCACCTTTTCCTTGACCATCGCCTCGTTGAGCGCGGCGACCAAGCCGGTGTCCAGAGCCAAGCCACCCGTCATCAGCACCACGCCGTCGACGGCGCCGATCGACTTCAGCAGCTTCGCCAGACGCACGGCCATCGATTCGTGGATGCCCTTGAGGATGTTCGGGGCCGAGATGCCGCGCGACACCATGTTGATGACGTCGGTCTCCGCCAGCACGGCGCAGATGGACGAGACCTTCTCCGGGTCGTCGGCCTGCTGGGAAAGCGTGCCGATCTCGTCCTGGGCGATGCCGAGGTAACGGGCGATGTTCTCGAGGAACTGGCCCGAGCCCGAGGCGCACTGGCTGGTCATGCGGTAGGTGGTCACCTTGCCGCGCTCGTCCACCTTGATGGCGCGACCGTGGAGCGCCCCGATGTCGAGCACCGCACCGGCCTTCGGCTCGAAGTAGATGGCGCCGCGGCCGTGGGTGGTCATCGAGTAGAAGTGGCCGGTGTGGAAGGCCAGGTTTTCGCCTTCGCCGGTGGTCGCCACATAGGCGACGTCCTTCCGTCCGAGCCCGCACTCCTCCAGCAGCTCGTCATAGGCCTGCTCGGCGAGCTGGAAGGGATCGCGCTGCCGGATGCGGTCGGACCGCTTGCCCAGCCACTTGGTGTTGTCGCCGTCGACGTCGAAGATCACGGTCTTGACGACGCCGGTGCCGATGTCGATGCCTGCAGTAATGGTCATCTCGTTCCTCCTTCTACGGCCGGTCAGTTGATGACCGCGCGGCGCGCGAACTCGGCGGCCCCGAGGGCACCGGTGTAGATCGAGTTCGGGTTGATGTTGATGGTCACCTCGCCGTAGTTCTCGTAGACCAGCTTGCGAAGCTCGCGCACCGCAGCCTCGTTCTTGGCGACGCCACCGGTGAACGTGAATTCGTCGGTAATGCCGCCCGAACGCGAGATGATCGACATGGCGCGCAGGATGATGGCGCGGTGCAGACCGGCCAGGATGTCCTCGCGCCGCTCGCCCATCGCCAGCCGGTCGCGCAGCTCGGCGCCGGCGAACACCGTGCAGGTGGAATTGATGCGCGCCACCTTGTTGGCCTTCATCGCCATCGGGCCCAGCTCGTGCAGGCCCATGTTCATTTCGTCGGCGATGTATCCCAGGTAGCGGCCGCACCCGGCGGCGCAGCGGTCGTTCATCTGGAAGTTCTCGACGATGCCCTTGGGGTCGACCTGGATCGACTTGGTGTCCTGGCCGCCGATGTCGAGCACGGTGCGGGTCTGGGGATACATCAGGTGCGCGCCCAGACCGTGGCACAGGATTTCGGAGCGGATGAACTCCTTGGCGAAGGGCAGACGCACGCGGCCATAGCCGGTGCCCACCACGCTCGTCTCGATGATGTCGACGTCGAGCGCCTTCTTGACCGGTTCCTCGACCTCGGCGGCGTTGAACGGCAGGCTGCCCTCCTTCACGACGCGATTCAGGGCCTCGAGGAACTTGTTCTTCATTTCGCCCGACGGCGGCCGATTCTCGACCTCGATGATCGACTTGTCATAGACGTTGAGCAGCAGGTCGAAGCCTAGGCCCGTATCCTTGGCCACCAACTCGCCGAAGTGCATGTAGCGCGAGCCGGCGATATCCCGGAAGAAGTCCGACTTGCGCTCGGCCCCCGGGGCGAACAGCGACAGGGCGTCCTCGCGAAGCTGGTCAAAAAGATGACCCAACGCCTCGGCGACCGCCTTCTCCTTGCCCTCGAAGCGGCTACCGGCCGTGTTGCGGACGCAGGTCTCGTGCAGGTCGTTGAGCTGCTCGATGAACTGGACGAGGCGGAAGTTCCGCTCCAGTCCTTCGAGAAAGATCTCGACCTTGTTCGCGTCGCCCGAGTCGTGGCCGAGGTTCTGACGGAACAAGGTGAACCGGGTGTTGATGAGCGCCTCCTGCTTGGCCACGGCGCAGGCCGTGTCGTAGTTGGAGCGCGAGTTGGTGATCCCGCGGCCGAGCACGGTGCCCGTGTCGTCCATCAGCACGGCCTTGGTCGTGGTCGAGCCGAGATCGATTCCGATGAAGCTTTGCATTTGTATCTATCCTTCCTACGCCGCGGACTTCGCGCCCTTCCGCTTCTGGTCGATCATCTGGAAATAGCTTTCCAGGCGATTCTTGACGTTAGCGGCGGAGAAGTAGCGCGGGTCGACCAGATCGGTTTCGATAAACGCGCCCGGCTTGCCGGTGCGGCGCTCGATTTCACGCATCATCAGGAGCTGACCGGCCGAGAAGCTGTTGCAGCTCTTGATCGAGTTGGTCAGCAGGCCGTCGGCCTCGTACTCGTTGATGTAGCGCTCCATCATCCCGATGCGGTCGGGGAGATTGCGGTTCGTGTAGCAGGACAGGCAGTACTCGGCGAGCGACTCCAGCGGACGCGTCTCGTCGTGGCGGAAGCCCTGGTCGTAAGTGCCGCCGACCTTGGTGTAGGTGCTGGCGACGACGACCGCGCCCTCGTCGTAGAACATCTTCCAGAACTCGCGGAAATGCGTCCAGTTCGGCGGCCCTTCGACGACCAGCCGATACTTCTGATCCTTCATCTCGCCATCCGGCGTGATCGGGCCCAGCTTGTTGTCGACGCGGTACTGGATTTCCTTACGCAGCAGCTTGTAGTACTCCACCGCGTCCTCGGTGCCGCGGAACGCGGTGAACATCGGGCCGATGTAGTAGACGCCGCCGAAATAGGCGTCGATCGGCGACGGCTTCAGCTTGCCGGTTTCGAGCACCCAAACGAGGTCGTCCTCGGCCTTGGCCGAGTTGCGCATGTATTCGCGCAGGCGGTCGATGTCGAACTTCACCCCGCTGACCTCTTCAAGGCCGGGGATGATCACTTCCTTGAGCTGCTTCACCACGTAGTCGACCATGTTCTTGGTCATGTGGCCGTCGCCCTCATAGGGCACATGCAGCATCAAGGTCGGGCACTTGTACTCCTCGCGCAGCAGTTCGAACCACTTCATGAAGGTGAAGCAGCCGGTGTAGCTGAGCAGCAGCACGTCCGGATCGGGCATCGGCTTGCCGTTGGGCGCGATGTTGCCCCTGGCCATCATGCCGATGTCGGCCTTGACGTAGGTGCACACGTCCTCGGAGTGGCCGCGTTTCTCGGCGTCCATGATCATCGGGCCCGAGGCCTTGCGCATCCCGTTCTGGATGGCGTTGATCTCCGGCAGGTTGTTGAGGATGCCGAACGACATCACCAGTTCGTTCAAGTTTCCCGGCACGAAGGTCGAAGAAACTTTGCGGCCCGTTTCCTTCGCGGATGTAATCGCGTCATAGTTGCGCGCGATCATCTCCTTCTGCTTCAGCATCGAAGGTTCTTTGACGGTTTCCTTGGCGCTCATTGTTGCTCGCTCCACAGCTTGATCGAGTCGGCGAAAGTGCCAGCCTGCTCGCGGATGGGCTGCATCTGCCCGGAGTTCTCGGCGTATTTGAAGGCGATGAACGGGATGTTGTTCTCGGTCAGGCGATGCTGCAGCATCGGGCGATCCAGCAGGGCCGGATCACAGAAGCTGGGCGCCGCGAAGATCACGCCCTCGGCCTTGCTCCTGCGCACCGATTCGACCAGGAACTGCCCCTTGACCTCTTCCTTGTCGACGTACTTGCACGCCGTCTCGACGGAATGCTTGATGAACGCCTCGGAGAGGTTGACGAGAGGATCGCCCTCGGTGGGTACGTCGGTCATCAGCCAGCGGTTGACCAGCATGTAGTCGTCGTCGACCACGTAGCAGCCGGCCATCTCGATCGACTTCACCAGGTTGAGCGGCGGCTGCTCGCAGAACGAACCGGTGACGACGATGCGGCAGTTGTCGCGGATCGGCCGATCCTCATCCCTGGCTGCGGCGACGTAGTCACGCAACATCTTCGTGTGCTCGTCAGGAGGCAGGACCATTCCGGCGCGCATGAGCAGATAGACCTCCCAGGCGGGAGCCTTCCACGGCTGCTCGATCCGGAAGTCGTAGACCTCGCGCACGGCCTTGCGGTTCTCGTTGTAGTCGGCGATGGAGCGACGCAAGTCGTCGTCGGTGATCTTGCGGCCGGCCATCTTCTCCAGCCCCTCGCGGAGTTCGTGGAGTTCCTGGACGTAGTAATTGCCGCCGATGCTGCTCTGGTAGTTCTGCGGGGTGTCGAAGAACTTCGAATACACGTTCGGGAACATGATCTTCCAGATACCCGAGAGGTTCCGGATCACGTCGCAAACGAACGGGAACAGCATGCCGTCGACGAAGTCGAGGCGGTTGGACACCCCGAGTTCGATGGTCGAGCGCGGAATGCGGCAAATGTAGCTCTGGTAGTAGGCGTCGCCGTGGATGACCTCGAGTTCGTCACCGCCGCCGAAGATGCCCAACGGCAGCGCTCCCGCCGCCCAGATCATCTCGCGCGGCACGTAGACCGGCATGAAACCCACCACCTTGCGCCCAGGCGCCGCCGCCTTCCATTCGCGGGCATAGGTGAAGTTGAGATCTTCGAACAGCTGCTGCGCGCGGCTGACGATTTCGGCTGTAGACATACTCAACGGTCCTCCCATTTGGCCGGCCGCTTCTCGAGGAACGCCGTCAACCCTTCGACGGCGTCGTGAGAGGACATAAGGCCGGAAAGATAAAGGGTCTCGACAAAGGCGATACGGGCTTTGACGCGCTCCACCATGTCGGCGCGCACCGCCTGCACGGCGTAGCGCAGCACGGCCGCGCTGTGCTTGGCGACCGAGCCGTCGAACCAGGCAAGGGCGGCGGCCTCGGGATCTTCGGCGACGCTGTTCGCGAGGCCGTGACGGGCCGCCTCCTCACCGGTGATGCTGCGGCCGGAGAACAGCAGGTCTTCGGCCTGCACACGCGGCATCCGCTCGGGCATCAGGCATGAGGCGGCGGGGGCGAACACGCCGATCTGGATTTCGGGCTGCCCCAGGCGTGCGTCGGGAGCGACGTACATCAGGTGTCCCGCCATGGCCACCTCGAGCCCGCCGCCCAGACACTGGCCGCGCACCGCGACCAGGATGGGCACCGGAAACTCGACCATGCGCAGCACCAGCGCATGCAGGCTCTTCAGCATGGCGGCGCACTGCTCGGGCATGTGCTCCTGCACCGACGCGCCGAAGCTGAAATGCGGCCCCTCGTGGTCGAGCAGCACACCCCGCAGGTGCGCATCGCCGGCGGCCTCGTCCAACGCCGCCTGCAACGCCGCGATCATCGCGGCGTCGACGATGTTGGCCTTCGGCCGGGCGAGGCGCAGGCGGAGGAGCTTGCCCTCCCGGTCGCGCCATACCCGGAGCGGGGAGTCGGTCATTTCCCCGCCCTCGTGGCCGGCATCAGGCTCTCGGTCAGCGCGTCGGTCCACGGCGTGCCCTTGGCCAGCGCCTGGCGCAGGGCAACGAAGTCGACCTCGCGGTCCTCCTTGGTGCCCTCGTTGAAGGCCCGGAAGCCGGCGCGCGCCTCGGTCATCATGTTGAGGCCGAGCCAGTCGCGGCTGTTCTCCTTGTTGGCGTTCCAGGCGATCAGCTTGGGCTTGCGCAGTTCCTGAATGGTCTTGGTGAAGCAGTCGGGGAAGGTGAGCAGGATCTTGGCGCACACCTCCTCGACCTTGGCGTCGAGCAGGCTGAGGTCGACCGCGCCCTGCTTCAGCAGCTCCTTGCCCTTTGCCAGCTCCTCGCCGGTCCGGGATTCGCCATGCACGATGCGGCCGAACTCGTCGAGATAGCGGTCGGTGACGACCAGCGGATTGGCGACGAACCTGCCGTCGACCTTGAGCGCCGGCACGATGTCCATGATCATGCCCATGCGGTAGGCCTTGTGCGCCGACCACGGCTCGCACAGCGACCCGGAGACCATGGCGTTCTCGCAGCCGATCATCACCGGCAGGAAGTCGGTGGCGCCGCCGATCGGGGCCGAGCCGTGCTTCGGGCCGGCCTGTCCGAACTTGGCGAGGTCCTGGGCGATGGAGAAGTCGCAGGCCATGCCGATTTCCTGGCCGCCGCCGATGCGCATGCCGTTGACGCGGCAGACCACCGGCTTGTCGCAGCCCAGGATCGCCGACACCATGTCGTTGAACAGCCGCATGTACTGCCGGTATTCCTGCGGATTGCCGGCGTAGTATTCGGCGTATTCCTTGGTGTTGCCGCCGGTGCAGAAGGCCTTGTCGCCGGCGCCGGTGAACACCACGGCGACGCCGTCGCGCGCGTTCGAGGCGGCGCGGAAAGCCATGATCACGCCCTTCACCATCTCGGTGGTGTAGGAGTTGTACTGCTTGGGATTGTCCAGCGTGATCCAGTAGTTGTAGAGGCCCTCGGCGACCTTGCCGTCGGGCGTTTTGGCCGGGCGCTTCTCGACCAGGACGCCGGGCACCACGGTCTCCGGCACCAGATTGTGGTCGTTCAGATGTGCGGGCGCGGTGTTTCTGATCACGGTGGCGGTATCGGCGGTCATTACTCCCCCTTCTCCTCTCGATTTCGTCACGGCACCAGAATGGCGCGGCGCTTCAGCTTGTGGGAATGCACGTCGGCAAACACCCGGTTGATCTCTTCCAACGGATGCTGTTCGACGAATTTCTTGAGTTCGACCTTGCCGTCGAGCACCAGGTCGAGGGTTGCCGGATAATACTCGGGCGGGCACCCCCAGTTGCCCATCGCCCGGGCGTGGAACGCCATCAAGTTGGACAGGCGCACCTCGACCTTGTCCATCGTGAAGCCAACGACGGCCAGGGTGGCGCCGTGCACCAGCAGCCCCCAGGCCGTGGTCTGCCCGGCGGCGGTGCCGGAACATTCGAAAATGGTCCATTCGGTGCCGGGAAGCCCGCTTTCCTTGGCGAATCCGCCGATCACCTTCTTCATGTCCTTGGCGGGAACCTCACGGGCGTTGATCGTGAACGCCGCGATGCCGTTCATCGCCTCGAGTTTCACGGGATCGACGTCAATGGCCACCACGGTGGCGCCGAAGGCCTTGGCCATCTGGGCGCAGTATCCGCCCACCCCGCCGACGCCGATGACGACCGCCAGGGTGCCCGGGCGAAGGTCGGTCTGGATGACGGCCTGATAGGGAGTGGTGACCGCGTCGGCGACCACGGAGACGTCGGCGAGCGCGAGCCCCGCCTTGGCGAGGCGCCCCTCGTCGACCGGGCAAAGGCCGAAGACGGGAACGGTGATGTGCGAGGCGAAGCCGCCCTGAATGTCGTTGCCCGGCATTTTCTGCGCCTTGCAGATGGTGCCCTTGCCGCGCTTGCACAGATCGCACTTGCCGCAAGGTATAACCGCGGGCACGATCACCGCCTTGCCCAGCATGCCCTCGGCGTCCGGCCCGGCCGCGACGACACGGCCGCTGATCTCGTGACCCAGGGTAAGCGGCAGGGCGTGATTGGTACGCACGCCATCGTAATAATAGCCGAGATCGGTATGACAGACCCCGCAGCCGGCCACTTCGACGACAACTTCGCCCGCACCTGGCTTGGGAACCTCGAAGGTGTCCCTGACCATCGGTTCACCGACGGCGGTCATCATCCAACGATAAGCAGAAATGGTCATGGCCCCCTCATACCCTCTCTTGCTTTCCCGCCCTGTCGAGTGGGCTCTTGACGCCCGACTGGGGAGGACTCTATGATCGCGATACAGGCAAAGGCGTACCACAATACCGATTTCCCCGTCAAGGGCACATTCAGAAGGTCGCCGAAGGCGCCAGGTCTATGGAGAACGGCATCATGTCCAGCACAGGATCAGTTTCTATAGCACTCGCGGGAAGCGGCGGCGCCGGGGTGATGACCGCCGGCAGCATGTTGCTGGACGCCGCCGCCCATGCGGGGTTCTATGGGTTGATGGGCCGTACGTCGGGACCGCAGATCCGCGGCGGCGAGGCGGCCGCCCTGCTGCGCCTCAGCCCCGTTCCGGTCGAAGCCCCGGACGACCATTTCGACATTCTGCTGGCGATCGACTGGCTCAACGTCCAGCGCTTCGCGGCGGAGTTGCCCCTGACGCCGGACAGCCTGATCATCACCGATCCCGACGCCGGTGAGGTGCCGGCGGCGATTGCCGCCTATGGCGCGCGCATCGTCGAACTGCCGATGAAGGAGCTGGCGAAGAAGATTCCCGGCGGGCGCGCCAACATGATCGCCCTGGGCGCCGTCGCCGAACTGGTGGGTTTGCCGGTGTCGGCCTTCACCGAGACGCTGGGCAAGGCGCTGAAGAAGAAGCGGCAGGACGCGCTGGAGGCCAGCATCGCCGCCGTCAACGCCGGCGCCGAGGCTGCGAAGGCGCTGCAGGCAACGGCGCGCCTGGGCGTCCCGCAAGGCGACCTGCCGCCACGCTGGGCGATCACCGGCAACAGCGCGGCGGGGTACGGCGCCATCCGCGGCGGCGTACGGTTCGTCGCCGCCTATCCGATCACGCCGGCCACCGAGATGCTGGAATGGATGGCTCCGGCCCTGCAAAAGGTCGGAGGCGCGCTCGTCCAGGCCGAGGATGAACTAGCTTCGATCAACATGGCGATCGGTGCCTCGTTCGGCGGCACGCCCTCCCTGACCGCGACGTCCGGCCCCGGACTGGCGCTCATGATCGAGGCCATCGGCCTCGCCGTCGCCTCCGAGACCCCGGTGGTCGTGGTCGACGTGATGCGCGGGGGGCCGTCCACCGGCATTCCGACCAAGACCGAGCAGAGCGACCTGAACATCGCCCTCTACGGCCTGCATGGCGACGCTCCCCACCTCGTCCTCGCCCCCACCTCGGTCGCCGACTGCCTGTTCACCACGCAATGGGCGGTGCATCTGGCCGAGGCGGTGCAATGCCCCGCGATCGTGCTCTCGGACCAGTCGATGGCACAGACGCGGGCCGTCATCGACCGGCCTGCCGACCTCGCCTTCGTCGCCCGGCGCGAAACGGTAAGCGCTCTCGCTGCGGAAGAAACCTACAAGCGCTATGCGCTCACCGGCACCGGCGTCTCGCCGATGGCCATTCCGGGAACCCCCGGCTGCCAGTACACGGCCGACGGCCTCGAGCACTCCGAGACCGGCTCTCCGTCCAGCCAGGCCTCGGACCACCTCGCCCAGTTGGACAAGCGCCTGCACAAGCTGACCGACTACCAGTATGGCGATCACTGGGCCGTGGTCGAGGGCGAGGGCGACGTCGCCGTGCTGACCTGGGGATCGACCACGGGCGCGGTCCGCGAGGCGCTGGCCCTCGCCCAGGCGGACGGCCTCAAGGCGCGCCTCGTCGCCCCCCGCCTGCTCTACCCGGCTCAGCCGGAAAAGATGGCCGAGGCGCTCGACGGGGTGAAGCGCATCCTGGTCGTCGAGCAGAGCCACCTTGGCCAGTTCCACAAGTACCTGCGGGCCGAATACGATCTGCCCACCCGCGACGTCACCCTGTTCAACCGGCCGGGTCCCCTGCCCATGCGGCCCGGGGAGATCCGCCAGCGGCTCCTGTCGTGGAGATGAGTGTCATGGATAGCAAGACCGCCGCCCCCGCCCTGACCGCCAAGGACTTCAAGTCCGACCTCAAGCCCGTCTGGTGCCCCGGTTGCGGCGACTTCACCGTGTTGTCGTCGATCACCAAGGCGCTGGCGGAGCTCGGGCTGCGCCCCGAGGAGGTGGCGGTGGTATCGGGCATCGGCTGCTCGTCGCGCCTGCCCGCATATCTGAACACCTACGGCTTCCACGGCGTGCACGGCCGCGCCCTGCCCACCGCGGCGGGCCTCAAGCTGTCGCGCCCGGAACTCACGGTCCTTGCCGCCGGCGGCGATGGCGACGGCTATTCGATCGGCGGCAACCACTTCCTGCATGCCGCCCGCCGCAACGCCGACTTCACCTATGTGGTCATGGACAACCGCGTCTACGGAATGACCAAGGGCCAACCCTCGCCGACGACGGAGCCCGACTGGGATTCGGCCCTCACCCCGGGGGGCACGGGTCTGTCGCCGTTCCGGCCGCTGGTCATCGCGCTGGCCTCCGGCGCCAATTTCGTGGCCCGCGCCTTCTCGGGCGATCCCAACGGCACCGCCGAGATCATCGCCGAGGCGATAAAGCATCCCGGATTCTCGTTCATCGAAGTGATGAGCCCGTGCGTGACCTTCCGTGACGAACAGCGCCAGTGGAAGACGCAGGTGCGGCCCTCGCCGGTTCCCGCGACCTCGGACCGCTCGCAGGCGGCGCGACGGCTGATGACGGACGACGGCTTCAACATCGGCATCCTGTTCAAGGGCGACCGCACGCCCTACCAGCCTCCCCTGCGGGCCCGGATGACGGCTGCCGACCTCGAAGCAGAGTTCGCGCTGTGACGGGCGGCGCCGAGGGTATCGACACCGTCGAGGATCTGCTGGGCGCGCGCCAGATCATCGAGGAATCGTCGGCGGAGCAATACGAGGAACTCGCCGACTCGTTCGAGATGTCGAACAATGTTGAGACCGCCGAGGTCTTCAAGTGGCTGGCCGAGTGGGAGGGCGAACACCTGATGTCGGCCGCCAACGGCGCGCCCCCGCCCGGCTTTCAATGGTTCGTATACGACCCCGGCGACCCCGAGGCCGTCCACTACCTCATGCGCCCCTACCATGCCTGGGAAATCGCGCTGACCAACGAGGAACGCTCCCTCGCCTTCTTCCAGGCGGTCGCCGAGCGCACCTCCGGCGACGTGCGCGATCTCGCCTGGCAACTGGCGGAGCGCGAACAGGAGCATGTTCGCCTCATCCGCGATCGGCTGGCGGCGACGCCCGAGCCCGAGCCGGGATGGGACGACGATCTGGATCCACCCAACTACGACATGTGAGGAGAGAGTCCGTGGAGGTTCTACATCCCGCCGGCTGGGCGCCGGCCATCGGCTATGCCAACGGCATCGCGGCCCGCGGTCGCATCGTCTTCGTCGCCGGCCAGGTCGGCTGGGACGAACAGCAGAAGTTCCACAGCGAGGACATCGTCCCGCAGTTCGACCAGGCCTTGCGCAACGTGCTGGCCATCCTGGCCGAAGCCGGCGGCAAGCCCGAGCACATCTGCCGCATGACCGCCTTCTGCTGCGACAAGCCGATGTATCTGGCCGCCCGCAACCAACTGGGCCGCATCTGGCGCGAGCACATGGGCAAGCACTACCCGGCGATGAGCATGATCTTCGTCAGCGACCTGTTGGACTCGCCCGGCAAGATTGAGCTTGAGGCAACCGCCGTCATCCCCGATAACACCTGACATCAAGCGATTTTGGAGACGAAGACGATGTCCGCGAGCAAGCCGGATTTCCGCTGGGACGACCCCTTCCTGCTCGAGGAGCAGCTCACCGAGGACGAGCGCATGGTGC
The DNA here is from genome assembly GCA_019455065.1 of Rhodospirillales bacterium. GTDB lineage: Bacteria > Pseudomonadota > Alphaproteobacteria > Rhodospirillales > Magnetospirillaceae > JACFNC01. The sequence continues at coordinate 5,039 of JACFNC010000001.1, read as the reverse complement.
GCGACTCGGCCCGCGCCTATTGTCAGGAGCGCCTGTTGCCCCGCGTGACCGAGGCCAACCGGCACGAGATCTTCCATCGCGAGATCATGAACGAGATGGGCGAACTCGGCTTCCTCGGCTCGACCCTGCCCGAGAAATACGGCTGCGCCGGTGTCAGCTACGTCTGCTACGGCCTGATCGCGCGCGAAGTCGAGCGTGTCGATTCCGGCTATCGCTCGGCGATGAGCGTGCAGTCGTCGCTGGTGATGTATCCGATCTACGCCTATGGCTCGGAAGAGCAGCGCATGAAGTACCTGCCCAAGCTGGCCACCGGCGAGACGGTGGGCTGCTTCGGCCTGACCGAGCCCGACCACGGCTCGGACCCCGGCGGCATGAAGACCCGCGCCAAGAAGGTCGACGGCGGCTATCTGCTGACCGGCAACAAGATGTGGATCACCAACTCGCCGATCGCCGACGTGTTCGTGGTGTGGGGCAAGACCGAGGATGGCGTGATCCGCGGCTTCATCCTCGAAAAGGGCATGAAGGGCCTGTCGGCGCCGAAGATCGAGGGCAAGTTCAGCTTGCGCGCCTCGACGACCGGCGAGATCGTCATGGACGAGGTGTTCGTGCCCGAGGGCAACCTGCTGCCCAACGTCTCCGGTCTGAAGGGGCCGTTCGGCTGCCTCAACCGCGCCCGCTACGGCATCGCCTGGGGGGCGCTGGGCGCCGCCGAGTTCTGCTGGCACGCGGCGCGCCAGTACACCATGGACCGCAAGCAGTTCGGCCGCCCGCTGGCGCAGAATCAGCTCATCCAGTGGAAGCTGGCCAACATGCAGACCGAGATCACGCTGGGCCTGCAGGGCTGTCTGCGCCTGGGCCGGCTGTTCGACGAGGGCAAGGCGGCGCCCGAGGCGATCAGCCTGATGAAGCGCAACAACTGCGGCAAGGCCCTCGATATCGCCCGCGTCGCCCGCGACATGCATGGCGGCAACGGCGTGGCCGACGAGTTCCATGTCATCCGCCACGTGATGAACCTGGAAGCCGTCAACACCTACGAAGGCACCCACGACGTGCACGCCCTGATCCTGGGCCGCGCCCAGACCGGGTTGAACGCGTTCTTTTGAGGCGGCGGCACCCCAGAGTGCCTTCGCCTTTCCACGTCACCCCCGGGCTCGTCCCGGGGGTCCATTGATTGCCGGGTCGAGCCAGGCAATGACGAATCGGGTTTTCGGAGCCGGCGAAGCGATCAAGGCCATCATCATCCCTCTCCCGCCTGCGAGAGAGGGTCGGGGTGGGTGCAAAGCACTAAAGCAGGAATGTGATCCTTAAGCGGGATCAAGCACTCCCAAGTCTAACAACCTGTCCCGCCCGATTAGCGCTATTACCGCCTTGAAGCCGCGGTCCGTTATTACAAAGCGCTCGTCCTCCGGGAGTGCTGAAGCAGTAATCTCGATCATGCCAGCCTTTAACATATCTTTCGCCACTCCATTTTCGATCGCGTACTGTCGTCCATCGATCGCAAACACGCGCGGGACGGCGATGCCCGCAGCCATAGGCACGTCTCCGACCAGAGCGGCAGCGACCAGGGTCACCGCCATGCGTTGCGTCGGCTGCCGCGGGCTCGAATGGGGCGTCGTACGTTCCAGGCGCCGGGAACCAAGTGGTTTTATGGGGACGGAGTCCTGCTGCCTGGCGATACGATGGAAGAACTCGTTCGCAGCGCGTCTCTCCGGATCCTCAGCCGCGCCGCCCAGAGTAGCGGCGCGCCGCGCACGGCTCTCGTCTGATGGGTTGGATGTACCTTCCCCTCCGTCAGTCTGATTGGTCAGCGGCCCTGTGCCCAAATCGTGCCGACCAATCACCTGAATCAACCGCCTTTCACATTGATGCGCATCGACCTCGCTATCGAAAAAGCAGGCAATGCCATAGCCGATACGTTGGCCAGATTGTTGGATTGACCTGATGACATTTAACTTGTGCGTCCGCCTAGTCGTGTTCCTAGCTTCGGCTTCATGTTGAAACAACCGCTTATTAGTGCCCTTACCCACGTAAAACGGTTCTCGGTTTGGCCTGAGCAAGAGGTAAACGTAAAACTGCGAGGCGGTGCTGTCGATAACGGCGGAAATGCGACCCGCATCTTCGACTACTTGAAAATCATTTCTAGCAGAGATATCAATCTGATAACTCATTCTCATTCCCCTTGTTTTTCCATTTCTTGTACACGGCGACTTCAGCAGATGACCGCTTCTCGGCTGCGGCTGCCCGGTAGCGCGCGAGAATTTCAACCTTTGCTCTAGCGTCGGCGAGCAGCAAGTCGTCTAGACGTCCTTGATCAGCGTAGAGTAAGTTCGCTTCGATCGCCTCGCCTAGAGAGCCAATAGGCCATGGAGTGGAACTGAACTCGCGGGGCATATGAAATAATGGCCCTCGCGGCTCATCGTTTCCCGCGCACATCGAGCAGTATCCAAATACGGCCGTATCAACGATAGGTACGAGAATCACCCACCACGGTTCTCCGGGGCCAATGAAGCCGTCATAAGGCGCGGGTGCGCGACTTGGTATAGGGCAATTATTGTTAGGACCGTGGTCTAATTCGGCCGCGACCCAGCGCCCTTTCTCCTCAACGCAAACTGGCGAGTATCCTTCAACAGAACCGTCGGCACTAAGCACCGGAACCCATCGACGCCCACGCGCGTCCTTCGGGAAATGCGGGCGGCTCACCGTAAAGGTCCCGTCTGTGTGCATGGCATTGAGTACTAGGCTACCCACGGTAGCCACAATCCGGGTATAGACCGCGAACACTCCCCTGGGAACACTTCCGACCTCCGCCACCGCCAGCCGGACCTCGCGGAACACCTCTATCTTGGCTTCCCCCCGATCATGCCATGCCCCAGCCTCGTCTTGAGTCTTCAGACGGGCTGAGAGCGTGCCCGGCTCTCGGTATTCGAAAAGCGAAACCTCCGGAATCGGCGGGATGTCGTCGATATGCTCTATTGAGCCGCCCGAAAAGTCACCCATTGTCGATAGCCTCCGGCCCGAAATCCGGATAGCTTCCTCATAGACGTCGTAAGCGCCGCGCGTGGCCCTCACCTCGCGCCAGTAATGCTCCAGCTTGGCTTCGGCGACTACCCACCGCACCATCGAGTTCAACTTGTCGATGAGGTCATAGACGGCTGCAGGATATTCTAATTCGCGGGTGCCAGCGTCATAAGAGGTGCCCGCGAACAACTCAACGAGTTTTTCATCCGCTGACACCTTTGCCAGCTTCGCAGCAGCGTCTACAAATCGAATGTAGCGGGCGGCGCTTTTCGCCAGTTTTTTTTCGCGCCGCTTTCTGCCCCCCTCCTCCAACTCACCAGGAAGGGTGTAGTAGTGCAAACGTTTGGTCGATTCGACTTCTGGATTGCCGAGCCCCACAGCGCGCAGTACCTCCACCCTGGAAATGCCGCTGTCGCGTTCAAAATCTAGCAAGATGCGGTATAAGTTCCTCGCGACGATCCCCCGCTCGGTGGCTCGGGTTAACATCCGCTTGTTTTTGGCGGCCTGTCGTATCGCGGCGGCTCGTTCGCTTAATGGGCGGGTCTTGTTTACCTGGCTAGTTTCGTGCCGAGGGCGATTGGGGAACGCGATGACCTTCCCGCTCATTGTACGTTCCTCTTCCTCGTTTCACCCTGGCGGCGATAATGGCGTTCGGCACCCGTGTCGTGCATCACCGTCACGATGCGCCAGTTGTCCTCCCGCATAACAACAACAATCCGGGCCGCGCGCTCGATTACCTGCCGATCAGTGCCGGTATTCCTCAGTTCGGCCAATCCCCTACGTGACAATCTGACCGTCTGACAGCCATCACCTGCGTGAAGCACGGTGTCGAAGTGATCCAGGACCAAATTAACGACCTCGTTGGTGATGCCCCGTTGTTGGCTTCGCAGCCTAGCATGCTTGCTCGCCGTAGCAGAAAAACCAAAAGCCATTGCCTGCCCCCGTCACCACGCCTCGAGACAACCAATGCTATCAAACCGCGGGAGTAGCGACCTTCCAAAATCGGGAACTACTAGCCATTTTTTTTCGGAAATCTCTCAGCTTTTTTTCCGAACTTCGCATTTTTTTGGGCCTTAAACCCCGGCGGCATGAAGACCCGCGCCAAGAAGGTCGACGGCGGCTACCTCTTGACCGGCAACAAGATGTGGATCACCAACTCGCCGATCGCCGACGTGTTCGTGGTGTGGGGCAAGACCGAGGATGGCGTGATCCGCGGCTTCATCCTCGAAAAGGGCATGAAGGGCCTGTCGGCGCCGAAGATCGAGGGCAAGTTCAGCTTGCGCGCCTCGACGACCGGCGAGATCGTCATGGACGAGGTGTTCGTGCCCGAGGGCAACCTGCTGCCCAACGTCTCCGGTCTGAAGGGGCCGTTCGGCTGCCTCAACCGCGCCCGCTACGGCATCGCCTGGGGGGCGCTGGGCGCCGCCGAGTTCTGCTGGCACGCGGCGCGCCAGTACACCATGGACCGCAAGCAGTTCGGCCGCCCGCTGGCGCAGAATCAGCTCATCCAGTGGAAGCTGGCCAACATGCAGACCGAGATCACGCTGGGCCTGCAGGGCTGTCTGCGCCTGGGCCGGCTGTTCGACGAGGGCAAGGCGGCGCCCGAGGCGATCAGCCTGATGAAGCGCAACAACTGCGGCAAGGCCCTCGATATCGCCCGCGTCGCCCGCGACATGCATGGCGGCAACGGCGTGGCCGACGAGTTCCATGTCATCCGCCACGTGATGAACCTGGAAGCCGTCAACACCTACGAAGGCACCCACGACGTGCACGCCCTGATCCTGGGCCGCGCCCAGACCGGGTTGAACGCGTTCTTCTGAGGCTCCCTATCTTCGCTCCCCCCTCTCCCGCTTGCGGGAGAGGGTCGGGGTGAGGGCGCCGCGCGAAAGGCGCGGCGACGGCGGCGCTCCCTCACCCTCCCAAGCCTCCCGCGTTGGCCCCACCCAATCCCGCACCCGGGCGAGGGGCTTACGCAAACGCCGGTAGCGGGATAGCTTCGTAAGCTACCCCACTTCGCAATG
>JACFNC010000010.1 GCA_019455065.1 Rhodospirillales bacterium | reverse complement strand
CGCGAGGGCGGCCGCACCGTCGGCGCCGGCGTGGTTGCGAAGATCATCGAGTAGCGAAACGTGTTCCGGGCCGCCGCCCCCGCATCGACGGGGTCGGCGGCCCGCTAGCTGACGGACTTTGAGTTATGGAAAGCCAAAACATCCGCATCCGCCTAAAGGCGTTCGATCATCGCGTGCTCGACCAGTCGACGCGCGAGATCGTGAACACGGCCAAGCGCACGGGTGCGCAGGTGCGGGGGCCGATACCGCTGCCCACCCGCATCGAGAAGTTCACGGTGAACCGCTCGCCGCATGTCGACAAGAAGTCTCGTGAGCAGTTCGAAATCCGCACGCACAAGCGGCTTCTGGACATCGTCGATCCGACGCCCCAGACCGTGGATGCGCTCATGAAGCTCGATCTCGCCGCCGGCGTGGACGTCGAGATCAAGTTGTAAGGAACCTTAGACGATGCGATCCGGTCTCATCGCCCAGAAGGTCGGCATGACGAGGATCTTCACATCGGACGGTACGCACGTGCCGGTCACGGTGCTGAAGGTCGACACCTGTCAGGTGGTCTCGACCCGCTCTGTGGAAAAGGACGGCTATGCCGCCGTCCAGCTTGGCTACGGAAAGGCCAAGGTGAAGAACGTCAACAAGGCGCAGCGCGGCCATTTCGCCAAGGCGAAGGTCGAGCCGAGCCGCAAGCTTGTCGAGTTCCGGGTCAGCCCCGAGGCCATCCTCGAGGTCGGCGCGGAACTCTCGGCCGGCCACTTCGTTCCCGGCCAGTACGTGGACGTCACCGGCACGACGATCGGCAAGGGCTTCGCGGGCGTGATGAAGCGGCACAATTTCGCCGGCCTCGAGGCCAGCCACGGCGTGTCGATTTCGCACCGCAGCCATGGCTCGACCGGCCAGCGCCAGGACCCCGGCAAGGTGTTCAAGGGCAAGAAGATGGCCGGTCACATGGGCGACGTGCAGGTCACCACCCAGAGCCTGTCGGTGGTCGCCACCGACGCCGACCGCGGCCTGATCATGGTCAAGGGGTCGGTGCCCGGGGCCGAGGGCGGTTACGTCCTCGTGCGCGACGCGGTGAAGAAGAAGTTGCCGGAGGGGGTTCCGTTCCCGGCCGGTCTCAAGGCCGCCGCCGAGGCGCCGGCCGCGGCCGAGTCCGAGGACAAGGAGTGAAGGCGATGAAGTTGGACGTCATCAGCCTGGACAACAAGAGCGTCGGCTCCATCGAGCTGGCCGAAGAGGTGTTCGGGGTCGCGGTACGTCGCGACATCCTGACCCGCATGGTCAACTGGCAGCTTGCCCGGCGTCGCGCCGGCACCCACAAGACCAAGGGCGTCAGCGAGATCAGCGGCACCACCAAGAAGCCCTACAAGCAGAAGGGCACCGGGCGCGCCCGCCAGGGCAGCATGCGCTCGCCGCAGTTCCGCGGCGGCGCCGTGATCTTCGGGCCGGTGGTGCGCTCGCACGAGCACGACCTCAACAAGAAGGTGCGCAAGCTTGCCCTCAAGACGGCGCTGGCCGCCAAGATCGCCGACGGCAAGCTGGTGGTGCTCGACAGCGCGCGCATCGAGACGCCGAAGACCAAGGAGCTTGCCCGCCGCTTCGGCGATCTGGGTTGGGCCTCGGTGCTGATCATCGACGGCAACGAGGTCGATGCCGGTTTCGCGCGGGCCGCGGCCAATCTGCCGAACGTCGACGTGCTGCCCCAGCAGGGCGCCAACGTCTATGACATCCTGCGGCGTGATACCCTGGTGCTCACCCGGGATGCCGTCGAAGCCCTGGAGGCCCGACTGAAATGAGCAAGCCGGTCATCAGCAAGGAGCGGATGTACGACATCGTTCGCTCGCCCGTCATCACCGAGAAGGCGACGATGGGCTCGGAGCACAACCAGGTGACCTTCCGGGTTCCGCTGGACGCCTCGAAGCCCGAGATCAAGGCTGCGGTCGAGGAGTTGTTCAAGGTCAAGGTGACGGCGGTCAACACCCTGCGCCAGCAGGGCAAGGTGAAGCGCTTCCGCGGCATGGTCGGCAAGCGCAGCGATTACAAGAAGGCGATGGTGACGCTGGCCGAGGGCCAGTCGATCGACGTCACGACGGGAATCTGACGCCATGGCATTGAAGAGCTACAAGCCGACGACCAACGGACAGCGCCAGCTGGTCCTGGTCGACCGCTCCGACCTCTGGAAGGGCAAGCCGGAGAAGTCGCTGACCGAGGGCCTGCGCAGCCAGGGCGGTCGCAACAACACCGGGCGCGTCACCCAGCGTTGGCGCGGCGGCGGCCACAAGCGCCGCTACCGCATCATCGACTTCAAGCGCACCAAGTTCGACGTGCAGGCCACGGTCGAGCGCCTGGAGTACGACCCGAACCGCACCGCCTTCATCGCCCTGATCCGCTACCAGGACGGCGAGGTGGCCTATATCCTGGCGCCGCAACGCCTGGGCGTGGGCGACATGGTGATCGCCGGCGAGCGGGCCGACATCAAGCCCGGCAACGCCATGCCGCTGAAGAACATCCCGGTCGGTACCATCGTCCACAACGTCGAGCTCAAGCCCGGCAAGGGCGGCCAGATCGCGCGGTCGGCCGGCACCTACGTGCAGCTCGTCGGCAAGGATGCGGGCTATGCCCAGCTCCGACTGAGTTCGGGCGAGGTTCGCCTGGTGCGCGGCGAGTGCATGGCAACGATTGGTGCGGTGTCCAATCCCGACCAGCAGAACGTCAGCCTGTCGAAGGCCGGACGCAGCCGCTGGCTGGGCCGGCGCCCGTCGGTCCGCGGCGTCGCCATGAACCCGATCGATCACCCGCACGGCGGCGGTGAAGGCCGCACCTCGGGCGGCCGCCACCCGGTCACCCCGTGGGGCAAGCCCACGAAGGGCAAGAAGACGCGGAACAACAAGAAGACGGATCGCCTGATCATGCGGCGCCGTCAGGTCAGCAAGTAAGGGGTAAGGCCGTGGCACGTTCCGTTTGGAAAGGACCGTTCATCGATGGCTACCTTCTCGCGAAAGCCGAGAAGGCACGTTCGTCGGGCCGCAACGAGGTCATCAAGATGTGGTCGCGCCGGTCGACCATTCTGCCCCAGTTCGTCGGGTTGACCTTCGGCGTCTACAACGGTCACAAGTTCATCCCCGTCCTGGTGACGGAGAACATGGTAGGGCATAAGTTCGGCGAGTTTTCGCCGACCCGCACCTACTACGGCCATGCCGCCGACAAGAAGGCGAAGAGGAAGTAGGCGATGAGCAAGAAACCCGCAGAACGGGCGTTGGCCGACAACGAGGCGAAGGCGTTCAACAGCGCCATCCGGACCAGCCCGCGCAAGCTCAACCTCGTCGCCGAGAGCATCCGCGGCCTCAAGGCCGAGGCGGCGGTGGCCGAGCTGACCTTCTCCAAGCGGCGCGTCGCCAAGGAGGTCAAGAAGGTCCTGCAGTCCGCGATCGCGAACGCCGAGAACAATCACCAGCTCGACGTCGATCGCCTGTACGTCGCCGAGGCCTATGTCGGCAAGGCGATGATCATGAAGCGCTGGCGAGCCCGCGCGCGGGGGCGCGTAGGTCGCATCGTCAAGCCGTTCAGCAACCTGACGGTGGTCGTCCGCGAGCGCGAGGAGAACGCATAATGGGTCAGAAAGTAAATCCGATCGGCCTGCGCCTGGGGATCAACCGCACCTGGGATTCGCGCTGGTTCGCTGACGACGACTACGCCAACCTGCTGCATGAGGATCTCAAGCTGCGCGACTTCCTTCGCGGCAAGCTCCAGCAGGCCGGTGTCTCGCGGGTGGTCATCGAGCGGCCGGCGAAGAAGGCACGGGTGACCATTCACTCGGCGCGGCCGGGCGTCGTGATCGGCAAGAAGGGCGCCGACATCGACGTGCTGCGCAAGAGCCTGGCCAAGATGACGGGCAGCGAGGTCAGCCTGAACATCGTGGAGATTCGCAAGCCGGAACTCGACGCCCAGCTGGTGGCCGAGAACATCGCCCAGCAGCTCGAGCGTCGCGTCGCCTTCCGCCGCGCCATGAAGCGCGCCGTGCAGTCGGCCATGCGCCTGGGCGCCCAGGGCATCCGGATCAACTGTTCGGGCCGCCTTGGCGGCGCCGAGATCGCCCGCATGGAGTGGTACCGCGAGGGCCGCGTGCCGCTGCACACCCTGCGCGCCGACGTCGACTACGGCGTCGCCACCGCCAAGACCACCTATGGCACCTGCGGCGTCAAGGTGTGGGTGTTCAAGGGCGAGATCCTGGCGCACGACCCGATGGCCCAGGACAAGCGTGCCGCCGAGCCGGCACCGGCCCGCTAACCGATGAGAATGTGACGAACCATGCTTAGTCCGAAACGCACCAAGTTCCGCAAGGCGCACAAGGGCCGCATCCACGGCGCCGCCAAGGGCGGGACGACGCTCAACTTCGGCGCCTTCGGCCTGAAGGCGCTGGAGCCCGAACGCATCACGGCGCGCCAGATCGAGGCCGCCCGTCGCGCCCTGACCCGCCACCTCAAGCGCCAGGGCCGGGTGTGGATTCGCATCTTCCCCGACGTGCCGGTGTCGACCAAGCCGGCCGAGGTGCGCATGGGCTCCGGCAAGGGCTCGCCCGAATACTGGGTGGCCAGGGTGCATCCCGGCCGCATCATCTTCGAGGTCGACGGCGTGCCCGAGGAACTGGCGCGGCGCGGGTTCGAACTGGCGGCGGCCAAGCTGCCGATCAAGACCAAGATCATTACGCGGTTGGTGGAGGCCTGAGATGAGCGTAGCCAGCGACCTGCGCACGAAGACCGCCGATCAGCTCAAGGATCGGCTGCTGGATCTGAAGAAGGAGCAGTTCAACCTGCGCTTCCAGCGGGCCAGCGGCCAGTTGGAGAACACCGCCCGGGTGCGGTCGGTGCGCCGCGAGATCGCCGTGATCAAGACCATTCTCGGCGATCGCAGCCGCGCCGCGTCGTAAGGAGAGCCAGATGCCGAAACGGATCCTGCAAGGGGTGGTGGTCAGCGACAAGATGGACAAGACCGTGGTCGTCCGCGTCGAGCGCCGCGTGATGCACCCCGTCTACAAGAAGTTCATCCGGCGGACCAAGAAGTACTCCGCGCATGACGAGAACAACACGCACAAGGTCGGGGACGTCGTGCGCATCCAGGAATGCCGCCCGCTGTCGAAGAACAAGTGCTGGGAAGTGGTGACCGAAACCGCCTCTTGAGGGCGGTTCCGGCTAAGAAAGGAAGACTCTGATGATCCAGATGCAAACCAACCTGGACGTCGCCGATAATTCGGGTGCGCGCCGGGTGCAGTGCATCAAGGTGTTGGGCGGGTCCCATCGGACCGTCGCCAACGTCGGCGATGTCATCGTCGTCTCCATCAAGGAGGCGATTCCGCGCGGCCGCGTCAAGAAGGGCGACGTGCACCGGGCGGTCATCGTGCGCACCGCCAAGGAAATCCGCCGTCCCGACGGCAGCGCCATCCGCTTCGACCGCAACGCCGCCGTGCTGATCAACAAGCAGGGCGAGCCCATCGGCACCCGCATCTTCGGGCCGGTGACCCGCGAGCTGCGCGCCAAGAAGTACATGAAGATCATCTCGCTAGCGCCTGAGGTCCTCTGATGAACAGCATGCATGTGAAGAAGGGCGATCGCGTGATCGTGATCGCCGGGCGCGACAAGGGCAAGCGCGGCGAGGTGCTGCGCGCCATGCCGAAGGAAAGCCGGGTCGTCGTCGACGGCGTCAACATCATGAAGCGCCACCGGCGGCCGAGCGCGGCCAATCCGCAGGGCGGCATCGAGGAGACTCCGGCGCCGATCCATGTCTCGAACGTGGCCCACATCGACCCCACGACCGATAAGCCGACGCGCGTCGGCCACAAGGTCCTGGAAGACGGCCGCAAGGTACGATTCGCCCGCAAGTCGGGCGAGATCATCGATCGCTGAAGGGGGCGGGGAAGATGGCACGCCTGCGCGAGCATTATGAAAAGGTCGTCAAGCCGGCCTTGCAGGAGCAGTTCAACTACACCAACCCCATGCAGGTCCCGCGGATCGAAAAGATCGTGATCAACATGGGCGTCGGTGAGGCGGCCCAGGATTCGAAGAAGATCGACTCCGCGGTGGCCGACCTGACGGCGATCGCCGGCCAGAAGCCGGTGGTGACCAAGGCCAAGAAGTCGATCGCCGCGTTCAAGCTGCGCGAGAACCAGATGGTCGGCTGCAAGGTCACCCTGCGCCGCGACCGCATGTACGAGTTTCTCGATCGCCTGATCAACATAGCCCTGCCGCGCGTCCGCGACTTCCGCGGCGTCAACGGCAAGAGCTTCGACGGGGGCGGCAACTACTCGATGGGTCTCAAGGAGCAGATCGTGTTCCCCGAGATCGATTACGACAAGGTGGATCGCATCCGCGGAATGGACATCGTGTTCGTCACGACGGCGAAGACCGACGAGGAGTGCAAGGCGCTTCTCAAGGGCTTCGACATGCCGTTCGCCGGCTGACGCGAGAAGGAGGTAAAGGGCAATGGCAAAGATCAGTGCCGTCGAACGCAACAAGAAGCGGATGCGGATGGCCAAGCAGTACGGCAACCGGCGCGCTCGGTTGAAGGCAGTCGTGATGAATCGCGAGGCGACCGCCGAGGAGCGCTTCGAGGCTGCCTTGAAGCTGGCGGAACTGCCGCGCAATTCGGCCGTGGAGCGCGTGCGCCTGCGGTGCGAGATCACCGGTCGGCCGCGCGGCGTCTATCGCAAGTTCAAATTGGGCCGCGTGATGCTGCGTGACCTGGCCAGCAGGGGCCAGATCCCCGGCATGGTCAAGTCGAGCTGGTAGGGGGAGGGCGTCCATGGCTATGACCGATCCCCTCGGCGATATGCTGACCCGCATCCGCAACGGCCAGCAGGCGCGCAAGTCGGTGGTGAACGCCCCGGCTTCGAAGCTGCGTGCCAATGTGCTGGAAGTGCTGAAGCGCGAGGGCTACATCCGCGGCTACAGCCGCAGCGAGATCCGCACCGGCATTGCCGAATTGCAGATCGAACTCAAGTATCACGAGGGCCAGCCCGTCATCCGCGAAATCTCGCGTGTGTCGAAACCGGGCCGGCGCGTGTATTCGAAGATCAAGGACCTGCCGAAGGTTTCGAACGGGCTGGGCATCTCCATCCTGTCGACGCCGCGCGGCGTGATGTCCGACGCCGAGGCCCGCGCCGCCAATGTCGGTGGCGAGGTTCTCTGCCAGGTGTTCTAGGGGGCGATGATGTCGCGAGTGGGCAAATACCCGGTCGTCGTGCCGGGCGGCGTGACGGTCGATCTGGCCGGCCAGCAGCTCTCGGTGAAGGGCAAGCTGGGCAGCAGCCAGTTGCGGATCGTCGACGAGATCGAGACCTCCATCGAGGGCGACAAGGTGTGGGTCAAGCCGCGCACCGAGACCAAGCGCGCCCGGATGATGTGGGGCACCACCCGCGCCTTGATCAACAACATGGTCAAGGGCGTGAGCGAGGGCTTCACGATCAACCTCGAAATCAATGGTGTCGGCTATCGTGCCGCGGTCCAGGGCAACAACCTGCAACTGCAACTCGGCTACAGCCACGACATCAACTATCCGATCCCGTCGGACGTGACCATCAAGTGCGAAAAGCCGACCGCCATCGCCATCACCGGCAAGGATCGCCAGCGGGTGGGCCAGATCGCCTCGGAGATTCGTTCGTTCCGCGGGCCCGAGCCCTACAAGGGCAAGGGTGTGAAGTACGCCACCGAGACCATCCTGCGCAAGGAAGGCAAGAAGAAGTAGGACACGGAAAATGCTGACTTCGAATGAGCTCTTCGAGCGCCGGAAGATGCGCACCAGGGCCGGCCTTCGCAAGAAGGGCGGCGGGCGGCCTCGCCTTTCCGTGTTTCGCTCCGGCAAGCACATCTACGCCCAGGTCATCGACGACGCCAAGGGGGTCACGCTGGCGGCTGCGTCCAGCCTCGAAGCGGACCTCCGCAAGACGCTGAAGAACGGCGCCGACAAGGCCGCCGCCGCAACGGTCGGGAAAATGATCGCCGAGCGGGCGCGGGCGGCCGGTATCACCGACGTCGTCTTCGACCGCGGCGGCTACATCTATCACGGCCGCGTCAAGGCGCTGGCCGACGCCGCCCGCGAAGGCGGGCTGGCATTCTGAGGGGATAGAGAGAATGGCACGTACACCGAACCCAGAGCGTCGCGGCCAGGGCGAACGCGGGCCGCGTGGCCAGGGCGATCGCGAGCGCGGCGGCCGGACGCCCCGCGGCGAGGCGCCGACCGGGCGCGAGCGCGAAGAGTCGGAACTGGTCGACAAGCTGGTTCACATCAACCGCGTCGCCAAGGTGGTGAAGGGCGGCCGCCGGTTCGCCTTTGCCGCCCTGGTGGTGGTCGGTGACCAGAAGGGCCGCGTCGGCTTCGGCTCGGGCAAGGCGCGCGAGGTTCCGGAAGCGATCCGCAAGGCGACCGAGCAGGCGAAGCGCACCATGGTCCGCATCGCGCTGCGCGAGGGCCGCACGCTTCATCACGACGCCAACGGCCATTACGGCGCCGGGCGGGTGGTCGTGCGCGCCGCGCCGGCGGGCACCGGGATCATCGCCGGCGGCCCGATGCGCGCCGTGTTCGAGACCATGGGCGTGCAGGACGTGGTGGCCAAGTGCGTGGGCACCTCGAACCCGCACAACATGATCAAGGCCACGTTCGACGCCCTCAACGGCGTGGCGTCGCCGCGTTCGGTCGCCGCCAAGCGCGGCAAGAAGGTGGGCGACATTGTCGGCCGCCGCGATAGCGCCAAGGAGCAGTGACATGGCCGCCAAAGCCAAGGCCAAGGCGAAGGCCACGGTGCGGGTCACCCAGACCGGCAGCCCGATCGGCCGCACCAAGGATCAGCTGGCCACCCTCAAGGGGCTGGGGCTGAACAAGCTTCATCGCACGCGTGAGCTGGAGGACACTCCGGCGGTGCGCGGGATGATCAACAAGGTCCGTCACCTGATCCGCGTCGAAGGCGCCGAGTGACGGGAGCGGCCGTACGGCCGGAAGGAACGAGAGAATGAAACTCAACGATCTTCGCGACAATCCCGGGGCCCGCAAGGAGCGCATCCGCGTCGGCCGCGGCATCGGCTCGACCAAGGGCAAGACCTGCGGCCGCGGCGTCAAGGGCCAGAAGGCGCGGACCGGCGTGTCCATCAACGGCTTCGAGGGCGGCCAGATGCCGATCTATCGGCGCCTGCCGAAGCGGGGCTTCAGCAATCCCTTCCGTCGCGACTACGTGGTCGTCAATCTGGGGGCCCTGCAGGCCGCCATCGACGGCGGCCGGCTCGACACCGCGGCCACCATCTCCACCGAGGCCCTGAAGGGCGCCGGATTGGTCGGCAACGCGCGCGATGGCGTGCGGCTGCTTGCCAAGGGCGAACTGAAGGCCAAAGTGACCATCGAAGTCGCCGGGGCCTCCAAGGCCGCGATCGAGGCCGTCGAGAAGGCGGGCGGCCAGGTGATCGTCAGCGGCGCCGGCGGCGCGGAAGGCGCCGCCTGACACACATGACTCTTTTCGGTTCCGGAGACAGGCAGTATGGCATCAGCCGCTGAACAGTTGGCCGCCAATCTCAACCTTGGCGTTTTCGCCAAGGCGACGGAGCTGAAGAAGAGGATCTGGTTCACCCTCGGGGCGCTGATCGTCTACCGCCTGGGCACCTGGATACCCCTGCCCGGCGTCGACCCGATGGTGCTGGAGGACATCTTCCGCCAGAACGGCGGCGGCATCCTGGGCATGTTCGACATGTTCGCGGGCGGCGCGCTTTCGCGCATGACCATATTCGCCCTCAACATCATGCCCTACATCTCGGCGTCGATCATCCTGCAGTTGATGACGACCGTCGTTCCCACGCTTGAGCAGCTCAAGAAGGAGGGAGAGCAGGGCCGCAAGAAGATCAACCAGTATACGCGCTATCTGACGGTGGTGATTGCCGCCTTCCAGGCCTATGGAATCGCCGTCGGACTGGAGAGCATGGGCGGGGCCGGCGCGCGCGCAGCCGTGATGGACCCGGGCCTGTTCTTCCGCTTCACCACGGTCGTCACGCTGGTGGGCGGTACCGTTTTCCTGATGTGGCTGGGCGAGCAGATCACGGCGCGGGGCATCGGCAACGGCATCAGCCTGATCATCTTCGCGGGCATCGTGGCCGAACTGCCGAGCGCTCTGGCGGGAACCCTGGAACTCGGCCGCACGGGCGCCTTGTCGGCGCTGTTCATCATCATCCTGCTGATGATGGTGGTCGCGGTTATCGCCGTCATCGTTTTCGTCGAGCGGGCGCAGCGACGCATCATCGTGCAGTATCCAAAGCGCCAGGTGGGCAGCAAGATGTACGGGGGCGAGAGTTCGCACCTGCCGCTCAAGCTCAACACCGCCGGCGTCATTCCCCCGATCTTCGCCAGCTCCATCCTGCTGCTGCCGATCACGCTGGCCAGCTTCAGCGCCGCGGGCGGCCCCGAGTGGCTGACCACCGTGACGGCGTTGCTGGGCCGCGGCCATCCGCTTTACCTGACGCTGTATCTGGGGTTGATCGTCTTCTTCGCCTTCTTCTACACGGCCGTGGTCTTCAATCCGGCGGACACCGCCGAGAACCTGAAGAAGTACGGCGGCTTCATCCCGGGCATCCGGCCTGGCAAGAACACGGCGGATTATCTGGACTACGTGCTGACCCGTCTGACCGTGGTCGGTGCGATCTATCTGTCGGCGATCAGCATCCTGCCGGAAATCCTGATCGCCAAATACGCGGTGCCTTTCTATTTCGGCGGCACGAGCCTGCTGATCGTGGTCACCGTCACGATGGATACCGTGGCCCAGGTGCAAAGCCATCTGCTGGCTCACCAGTACGAAGGCCTAATCAAGAAAGCGAAACTCCGGGGGAAGCGTGGCTAAGAACAAGGTAAACATCATCCTCATGGGGCCGCCGGGCGGCGGCAAGGGGACGCAGGCGAAGATCCTGCAGGACCGCTACGGGATCATCCAGCTCTCGACCGGTGACATGCTGCGCGCGGCCGTCGCCTCGGGCAGCGAGGTCGGCCGTCAGGCCAAGGCGGTCATGGAAGCTGGCAAGCTGGTGTCCGACGAGTTGATCATCGACATGATCTCGCAGCGTATCGACCAGCCCGACTGCCAGAACGGTTTCATCCTCGACGGCTTCCCGCGCACGGTGCCGCAGGCCGAGGCGCTCGACCGCATGCTGGCGGAAAAGGGGCTCAAGCTCGCTTTCGCCATAGAAATCCGGGTGCCCGATGACTATATCGTCGAGCGCATTACCGGGCGGTTCAGTTGCGCCAAGTGCGGGGCCGGCTACCACGACAAGTTCCAGAAGCCCAAGAAGGACGGCGTCTGCGACGTGTGCGGGGGAACCGAGTTTATCCGTCGGGCCGACGACAACGCCGAAACGGTGAAGAAACGGCTGGATGCCTATCACGCGCAGACGGCGCCCATCATCCCCTATTACGGGGGCAAGTCGATCCTGCGGGTCGTCGATGGCACGCAGTCGATCGACCAGGTGACGGGCCAGCTCGTGGGCATCGTGGATAGCGCTTTGGTGAGTTGACAGGAGGGCGAAGAGCCCTATAATCGCGCACCTTCGGTTCCCCGCCCCCGGCGAGCCGGCCTTGAGTGCATTCAATTTTTGAGGAGTTTCCAGCTTTGGCTCGTATTGCTGGCGTGAACATCCCGGCCAACAAGAGGGTCGAGATCGGGTTGACCTATATTCACGGAATCGGCCGTGCCAAGGCGCGGGAGATCGTCCAGCGTATAGGCATTGCGGAGGATCGCCGGGTGAATCAGCTCTCTGACGACGAGGTGCTGCGCATCCGCGAACTGATCGACCGCGAATACCAGGTCGAAGGCGACCTCCGCCGCATGGTGGCCATGAATATCAAGCGGCTGATGGACCTCGGCTGCTACCGCGGTCTGCGCCATCGGCGCGGCCTGCCGGTGC
Organism: Rhodospirillales bacterium; assembly: GCA_019455065.1. GTDB lineage: Bacteria > Pseudomonadota > Alphaproteobacteria > Rhodospirillales > Magnetospirillaceae > JACFNC01. The sequence continues at coordinate 128,772 of JACFNC010000010.1, read as the reverse complement.
GCGGCCAGCGGACCCACACCAATGCGCGCACGCGCAAGGGTCCGGCGAAGCCGATCGCTGGTAAGAAGAAGGTCACCAAGTAGCTTTTCGAACCAAGGACACACAATGGCAAAAGCAGCGGTGCAGCGTCCGCGCCGGCGCGAGCGCAAGAACATCACTTCCGGCGTCGCGCATGTGAACGCAACGTTCAACAACACCATGATCACCATTACCGACGCCCAGGGCAACGCGATTGCCTGGTCGTCGTCGGGAATGCAGGGGTTCAAGGGGTCCCGGAAGTCGACCCCCTACGCCGCCCAGGTGGCGGCCGAGGATGCCGGGCGCAAGGCGATGGAACATGGCATGCGCACCCTGGAAGTCGAGGTCAAGGGCCCCGGTTCGGGCCGGGAATCGGCGCTGCGCGCGCTGCAGAGTGTTGGCTTCAGTATCACTTCCATCCGCGACGTCACTCCGATCCCGCACAACGGCTGCCGTCCGCGCAAGCGTCGTCGGGTCTGATCCGGACGTCGTCCTCTTTACCAGGTGCGCCGCCGGCCCCGCGGGACCGGCGGCGATGCCGTTGCAATGAAATGGCGGAGTCATGCTCGTGCTTCAGAGAAACTGGCAGGAACTGATCAAACCCAACAAGCTCCAGGTCGAGCCGGGTGACGATCCGGCGCGTGTCGCCACGGTGGTCGCCGAGCCCCTGGAACGCGGCTTCGGCATGACGCTGGGCAACGCCCTGCGGCGGGTTCTGCTGTCCTCGCTTCAGGGCGCGGCGGTGACCGCCATTCAGATCGAGGGCGTCCTGCACGAGTTCTCGTCGATTCCGGGAGTCCGCGAGGACGTCACCGACATCATCCTGAACATCAAGAGCATGGGCCTGCGCATGCACGGCGAGGGACCGAAGCGCATGTCGCTCCGCGTCACCGGCCCCGGCGAGGTCAAGGCCGGCATGATCGAGGCCGGGCACGACATCGAGATCATGGATCCCGAGCTCGTTCTGTGCACCCTCGACGAGGGCGCGAAGCTCAACATGGAGCTGACGGTCGAGACCGGCAAGAGCTACGTCCCGGCGTCGCAGAACCGGCCCGAGGATTCGCCGATCGGACTGATTCCGGTGGATGCCATCTTCAGCCCGGTGCGCAAGGTCGCCTACAAGGTCGAGAACACCCGCGTCGGTCAGGTCACCGACTACGACAAGCTGTCGATGCACGTCGAGACCAATGGCGCCGTCACCCCCGAGGATGCGGTGGCGCTCGCGGCCCGTATCCTGCAGGACCAGTTGCAGCTGTTCATCAACTTCGAGGAGCCGCAGGCGGTGACCGAGGAGGAGCGGCGCGAGGAGTTGCCGTTCAACAAGAATCTGCTGCGCAAGGTCGACGAGTTGGAACTCTCGGTGCGTTCGGCCAACTGCCTGAAGAACGACAACATCATCTATATCGGCGATCTGGTCCAGAAGACCGAGGCCGAGATGCTGCGCACGCCGAACTTCGGCCGCAAGTCGCTGAACGAGATCAAGGAGGTGCTGGCCCAGATGGGACTGCATCTCGGCATGGAGATTCCCAACTGGCCGCCGGAGAACATCGAGGATCTGGCGAAGAAGCTGGAAGAGCCGTACTGAACCCTTCGTTACCCCGTCGTACAGGCCTTGGGGCTATGGCGGCGGATCGTGCAATCGGCCCTCGCGCGCGAGGCCAAGCCCAGAGGAGTGAGAGATGCGTCATGGCATGAGCGGTCGCAAGCTGAACCGCACCAGCGCCCACCGCAAGGCAATGTTCGCCAACCTTGCGGTCGCCCTGCTCAAGCACGAGCAGATCAAGACCACCCTGCCGAAGGCGAAGGACCTGCGTCCCATCGCCGAGAAGCTGATCACCCTGGGCAAGCGGGGCGACCTGCACGCGCGCCGGCAGGCTGCGGCGTTCCTGCGCGACGACACCATCGTGCGCAAGCTCTTCGACACCCTGGGTCCGCGCTACAAGGAGCGCAACGGCGGCTATACCCGCGTGCTGAAGGCGGGCTTCCGCTATGGCGACGCGGCGCCCATGGGTCTGATCGAATTGGTCGACCGCGACCCCACGGCCAAGGGCCAGGACTCCGGTCCTGTCCAGCAGCAGGCCGAGGAAGCGGAGGGCGAGTAGGCGCCGCCCGCAACGAAAGTTCCGAACGAGTGCTTCGAGAGGCAGCCCACGGGCTGCCTCTTCGCGTTGCGGGATGCTAACATGCGCCGAACCCTTACACGTTCGTTGCAAGACCGATAGCCGATGCCTCGCTTCCTCGTCATTGCCGTCCTGTGCGTTCTCGGCGTTGCCGTGCCGGCCCGCACCGAGGTGGTTCCCCAATCCCGCGCCCAGATCCAGCTCAGCTTCGCGCCGGTCGCCAAAGCCGCCGCGCCGGCCGTCGTCAATATTTACACCCGCCGTGTCGTGCGTGCGCAGCAGCCCCTTTCGCCGCTGTTCAACGACCCGTTCTTCCGGCGTTTCTTCGGCGATCAACTCCCGTTCGGCATGCCCGAGGAGCGGATTCAGCGGTCCCTGGGTTCGGGGGTGATCCTGAGCGAGGACGGGTTGGTGGTGACCAACTACCACGTGATCAAGGACTCCGATCTCATCACCGTGGTTCTGAACGACCGGCGCGAATTCGAGGCAAAGATCGTGGGGACGGACGAGCGGACCGACCTCGCCGTGCTTCGGCTCGCCACGGAGGGGGAGAAGCTGCCCGTTCTTCCCGTGGGCGACTCCGACGCACTCGAAGTAGGGGACCTCGTGCTGGCGATCGGCAATCCGTTCGGGGTCGGGCAGACCGTCACCAGCGGGATCGTCTCGGCGTTGGCGCGCACCACCGTGGGCATCGGGGATTTCCGGTCCTTCATCCAGACGGACGCCGCGATCAACCCGGGCAATTCCGGGGGCGCTCTGGTCGACATGCAGGGCCGCCTGGTCGGCATCAACACGGCCATCTATTCCCGCGATGGCGGATCGAACGGCATCGGCTTTGCCATTCCGACCACGATGGTCAAGGCGGTGATCGCCGGAATCGCCAACGGGGGACGGGCCATTCGGCCTTGGCTGGGTGCTACCGGCCAGCCGGTTACCGCCGAAATGGCGTCCGCGTTGGGCCTTGCGAGGCCGATGGGCGTGCTCATCAACAGCCTGCATCCGGGTGGCCCCGCCGAGCGTGCCGGCTTGAAGGTCGGCGACGTGGTCATCGCCGTGAACGGGCGCGAAATCGAGGACGCCGAGTCGCTACGCTTCCGCATCGCCACCCTCCCGGTCGGCGGCAGCGCCGAGATGACCGTGTTGCGCAAGGGCACGGAAAGGCGGTTGGGGGTGAAACTGGTGGCGCCCCCCGAGGACCCGCCGCGCGACGAGACCGAGGTCGCCGGCCACAATCCCTTTGCCGGGGCGACGATTGCCAACCTGAACCCCGCCCTGATCGACGAGATCGGCCTGCCCCTGGTTGGGAAGGGGGTGGTGGTGACCAAGGTCCGCCGGGGCAGCGTGGCGCACCGGCTGGAAATCCGGCCCGGCGACATCATAGTGAAGGTGAACGATCATGCGGTCGAACGGGTCGCCGATCTTCGCCGGCTGCTGGCGGCGCGCTACAACGGGTGGAAGATTTCGCTGAACCGCAATGGTGAGATCGTGACCTTCCTGGTGGGCAATTGAGCACCCTGTTCGAATCCCAGGCGCCCCGGCCGCTGGCCGACCGGCTTCGCCCGGCCCGGCTGGACGAGGTCGTCGGGCAGGACCACCTGCTCGAGGCCGAGGGGCCGATCGGCCGCATGCTGCGAGTCGGCCGTCTCGCCTCGATCATCCTGTGGGGGCCGCCCGGCTGCGGCAAGACGACCATCGCGCGCCTGCTGGCCGAGCAGACCGATCTCCATTTCGTTCCCCTGTCGGCGGTGTTCTCGGGCGTCGCCGATCTACGGCGGGTGTTCGACTCCGCGGCCAAGCGCCGCCAAATGGGCGAGGGAACGCTTCTCTTCATAGACGAGATACATCGGTTCAACCGTGCCCAGCAGGATGGCTTTCTGCCCTACGTCGAGGACGGCACCGTAATACTGGTGGGGGCGACGACCGAGAACCCGTCGTTCGAGCTCAATGCCGCGCTGTTGTCGCGCTGTCAGGTCCTGGTGCTCCGTCGGCTCGACGATGCGGCGCTGGAGAAGCTTCTCGCCCGTGCCGAGACCGAGGTCGGGCGGCCGATTCCCGTCGACGCCGACGGCCGGGCCGCCTTGCGCGCCATGGCCGATGGCGACGGGCGCTATCTCCTCAATATGACCGAGATGCTCTACGAACTTCCCGAGGGCGCGACACTCGATGCCAAGGGCGTCGCGGAAGCCGTGCAGAAACGTGCCCCGCTCTACGACAAGAGCCAGGAGGGGCACTTCAACCTCATCAGCGCCCTGCACAAGTCGCTGCGCGGCTCGGACACCGATGCCGCGTTGTACTGGATGGCTCGCATGCTCGACGGCGGCGAGGACCCGCGCTACATCGCGCGGCGGCTCACGCGCTTCGCGGTCGAGGATATCGGTCTCGCCGATCCCCAGGCGGTGCAGCAGGCGCTCGCCGCGTGGGAGGTTTACGAGCGGCTGGGCTCGCCCGAGGGCGACCTGGCCCTGGCGCAATTGGTCATCTATCTGGGCACGGCGCCCAAGTCGAACGCCGCCTATGTGGCGTTCGGGGCGGCCAAGCGGGCCGCCAAGGAAACCGGCTCGCTGATGCCGCCCATGCATATCCTGAACGCGCCCACCCGGATGATGCGCGACCTCGGCTACGGCAAAGGCTATCAGTACGATCACGACACCGAGGAGGGGTTCTCGGGCCAGAACTACTTCCCCGACGGGATGGCGCGCCGCCGCTTCTACGACCCAGCCGAGCGCGGCTTCGAGCGCGAGATCAGGAAACGCCTGGACTACTGGGACAAATTGCGGAAAGCCAAAGGTGGCTAGAACGACCCGCGCGACGGCCGCGCTCAAGGCCGCGGGCAAGCCCTTCGAACTCCTCGAGTACGACTACGATCCCGACGCCCCGTCGATCGGACTCCAGGCCGCGGCCGCCCTGGGCCTTCCGCCGGCGCTCGTCTTCAAGACGCTGATGACCATGGTGGGCGACCGGGTGTGCGTGGCCCTGCTGCCTTCCGACCGCGAACTCAGCCTCAAGGCCTTGGCGGCGGTGGCGGGCGGCAAGTCCGCCGCCCTGCTGAGCGTCGACGCGGCCGAGCGGATCAGCGGCTACCACGTGGGCGGCATCAGTCCCTTCGGCCAGAAGAAGCGGCTTCGCAGTTTCGTCGACAGCAGTGCGCAGACCTTGCCCTTCATGGTCGTCAACGGCGGCCAGCGCGGCTTGCAGATCAAGCTGGCGCCGACCGATCTTATCGCCGCGCTCGCGGCCACGCCGGCGGCCATCGCCGCCGCGCCATGATTACCAGCAATTTCTAGCGAGAGGGGAACGTAGGGTGACCGAACGGTGGCTGGAGGATTATGTCGAGGGTGCGGTGCACCAACTGGGCGAGGTTGCCGTCGGGCGGGATGATATCCTTGAATTTGCCCGGCGCTACGATCCACAGCCGATCCACACGGATCCCGACTTCGCCGCGACCGGCCCGTTCGGCGGTCTGATCGCCAGCGGGTGGCATACCTGTGCGCTGATGATGCGGTTGTTTGCTGAGAACTATCTCTCGCGGGCCTCCAGCATGGCGTCGCCCGGGCTTGACGAGTTGCGGTGGCTGCGCCCGGTACGTCCCGGCGACCGGCTGTCCGTGCGCGTCACGGTGATCGAATCCCGGCCTTCCCAGAGCAAACCGGACCGCGGGGTGGTGCGCTCGCTCATCGAAACCTTCAATCAGGACGGCGAGGCGGTCCTGTCGATGCGCGCCATCAACATGGTGGCGCGGCGGCCGGGGTAGGTGTATCTCAGAAGCGCCGCGGCGTGCGGGACGGTCCTTGCGGCTGCGGCTCGATGATGACCCATCTCTATCCGGGGGGCCGATGAACGCTCAGATGGTCTTCGCGGTCGCGGTGGGCGGCGCCGCCGGATCGGTGGGCCGCTACCTCGCCATGTCGGCGGTTGGCGGCTGGCTGGGGAGCGGCTTTCCCTGGGGCACCCTGTTCGTCAACGTGGTCGGCTCGTTCGCGATGGGCGTGCTCGTCGAGGCTTCGGCACAGATGTGGTCGCCAAGCCCGGAACTGCGCGCGATGCTGACGGTCGGCGTGCTTGGGGGGTTCACCACCTTCTCTGCGTTCTCGCTCGACGTCGCGGTCCTGTGGGAACGTCACCAGGTCGCGATTGCGGCGCTGTATGCGATCGCTTCGGTGATCCTCTCTGTCGGCGCCTTGTTCCTGGGACTGGCGCTGGTGCGCCAATTCCTGCGATGAGCGTTCAAACCCGCACGGTGGCCGCTGACGAGGCCGACATCCGGCTCGACCGCTGGTTCCGCCGGCATCTGCCGCAAGTCACCCACGGTCTGCTTGAGAAGTACCTGCGCACCGGCCAGGTGCGGGTTGACGGCAGGCGGGCCAAGGCCAACCAACGCCTGGAGCCGGGCCAGCAGATCCGCATACCGCCCCTGCCGTCCCAGCCGGCGCCTCCGGCCGCCAAGCCCGCGCCCCGGATCAACGAGGGTGAGGCCGAGGCGGTGCGGGCGATGGTCATACATCGCGACGCCCATGTCATCGCCATCAACAAGCCGCCGGGTCTGGCGGTGCAGGGCGGCACGGGCACGATTAAGCATCTCGACGCCCTGCTCGATGCCCTGCGCTTCGACGGCGAGCGACCGCGCCTCGTCCACCGGCTCGACAAGAACACCAGCGGCGTGCTCCTGCTCGGGCGCACCGCCGCCGCCGCCGCCAAGCTGGCCGCCGCCTTCCGCAGCCGGGGCGCTCGCAAGCTCTATTGGGCGCTGGTCGTGGGGGTGCCGAAGCTGCGCCAGGGGCGGATCGACGCGCCGCTCGCCAAGCTGCCGGGCCGGCTGGGCGAGAAAATGGCCGTGGACGAGGACGAGGGCAGGCGGGCAGTAACCTGGTACCGCGTCGTCGACACCGCGGCACGGCGCGTGGCGTGGCTGGAACTCATGCCGAAGACCGGGCGCACCCACCAGCTCCGCGCCCATTGCGCCCTGTTGGGGACGCCGATCCTGGGTGACGGCAAGTATGGGGCCGCCGAGGCGTTTCTCGCCGGGCAAGGAGTCAGCCGCAAGCTGCATTTGCACGCCCGCGCCATCGAAGTACCCCACCCCGCCGGGGGAACCCTGCGCCTCGTCGCCGAGCCGCCGCCGCACATCGCAGCCAGCTTCGAGTTCTTCGGCTTCGCGGAGCGGCAGGCGGGCGAGCCCTTCGAGGCGTTCACGCTGGACTGACCACCCGGCCATCATCTTCCGGCCACCTTGGACCTGTTCGGTCATCTGTGCTAAGGCTCCCCGTCATGGCCAACGAACAAACTCCCGCGATCGAAAAGCCCCGGCGCCGCCGCCGCCTCTCCGCAGAAGTCCGGCGGCAAGACATCGTCGCAGCCGCCATGGAGATCATCCGCCACCATGGCGTCGACAAGCTGACCACCCGATCCCTCTCGGAAGCGGTGGGCGTGGCGCAGCCGACGCTGTTTCTTCATTTCGGCAGCAAGAGTCAGGTGCTGCTCGCCCTGGTCGACGCCATCCAGTCCAATCTCCAGGAGAAGATGCGCGGCTTCGACCTCGGTTCGTTGACGCCGCTGGAGAGGCTGCGGGCAGTCATCCGTGCTCACCTCGGCTTCATTCAGGAGCAGCCGGGCATTCCGCGCCTGCTGTTCTCGGAGGAACTGCGGAGCGGCGATCCGGCGGTGCGCCAGCGGATGGAGGAACTGGTCATGTTCTTCCTGCAGTTTCTGGCCGGGCTGATCCGGGCGGGCCAGGCCTCCGGGGAGTTGCGGGCCGACCTGGATGCCGAACAATGCGCATGTATCCTGATCAGCTGCGTCCAGGGATTGGCTTTCCGTTGGATTCTCTCCGATTTCCGGTTCGTGCTCGCGGAACAGGCCGACGCCGTCATCAGCACCTTTATCGAGGGTTGGCGAGCGCGAACCCCCGAGAAGGAGCCTTCGTCAGACGTTTAATCGTGTTTTTCCGGGGCCGCCTGAGATAGGTTAAGGAACAGGAAAAAACCCGTCCCGTCTTTGATTGACGTACGTCCGCCGCATGCCCGACAGCCTTCGTCTTGCCGTCTTCGACGTCGACGGCACCCTGATCGACAGCCAGCACAACATCGTCGAGGCGATGTCGGCGGCGTGCCGCGCGCATGGGGTCGAGGTGCCGCGTCCGGAGGCCGTGCGACGCATCATCGGCCTGTCGCTGGTCGAGGCGGTGGCGGCGCTGCTGCCCGGCCACGAAGCCGAGCGGCATCGCCGGATCGCCCACAGCTACAAGGAGGCCTTCGCCGCCCTACGGCTGCAGCATGAACGTCAGGAACCGCTGTTTCCCGGCGCTCGCGAGGCGCTGGCCGCGCTCGAAGCCGATGGCTGGATCCTCGGGCTCGCCACCGGCAAGTCCAGGCGGGGCGTCGCGGCCATGCTCGAACGCTGCGGCTTCGAAGGCATCTTCGCCACCGTTCAGACCGCCGACGACAATCCCGGCAAGCCGCATCCCGGCATGCTCCTGAGGGCGATGGAGGCGGTGGGGGCCGAGGCGGAAGCGACGGTGATGATCGGCGACACCACCTTCGACATGCTCATGGCGCGCGGCGCCGGGACCGGGGCCCTGGGCGTGGCTTGGGGCTACCATGGGGTCGACGAACTCCTGGAGGCCGGCGCGGAACTGCTGATCGAGGAATACGCGGCCCTGCCGCAAGCGCTGAGGGAGCGTCGATGCGCCTTGGTACGGCCCTGAAGGTTGCGGCCGTCCTGGTGGCGGCGGCCGTCGTCGGCCTGATCGCGGCGGTCAAATCCATAGACGTCGACGAGTATCGCTCCCTCGCGCTCGAAAAGGTACGCGAGGCCACCGGGCGGGAACTGGCGATACGCGGCAAGTTCGACCTCGCTTTGTCACTGTCACCGGCCCTGGTGGCCGAAGACGTCGTCTTCGCCAACGCCCCGTCGGGCACGCGGTCGGAAATGGCGATCGTCAAGCGGATCGAGGCGGAGGTGGGGCTGCTGCCCCTGCTTACCGGAACCGTCGAGGTTCGTCGCCTCGTTCTGGTCGAGCCGGACATCCTGCTTGAACTGGACGAGAAGGGCGTCCCCAACTGGCAGTTCTCGGGCGCCGAATCGGCCGCCGCGACCGAAGGCAACGGGGGCGTTCCCAACCTGCGGATCGGCAAGGTGCGCCTCGAGAAGGTAAAGGTCACTTGGCGCGACGGTCGCGACGGCCGCCTGCTGATCGGCAGTATAGACAGCCTTGCGGCGGACGGCACCAAGCCCTCGGCGCCCATCGCCATCACCGCGGCGGGAAAGGTCGACGGCCGGCAGGTGGACGTTTCCGGCGTGGTCGGCCCGTTGTCTCAACTCCTGCGCCAGACCGAGCCCTATCCGGTGAAGTTGAAGGGCAGCGCGGCCGGTACGGTGGCCATCGTCGACGGGCGGATCGGGCGTCTCGCCACAGGCGAGGGCCTGGACCTCAAGATCACCGTCGAGGGCACCGAGTTGGCCGAGGCGGCCAACTTCGCGCGTCTGGAGATCGCCCCCTGGGGGCCGTTCCGCATGGCGGCCAAGCTGTCCGGTTCGGCCTCAAATCCGGGCCTCGGCGAGATCGAGGCGGCGGTGGGCAAGCGTGACCTGCTGCTGGTGTCCGCGAAGGGCGCGATCAAGGCCTTGCGGCCCGTCGAGGGCATCGACCTCGCGGTGACGGTGGAGTCGGACAAGCCGGCAGCCCTGTCCGGGATCGCGGGAACCGCGATCCCGCCCGCCGGCGCGCTGAAGCTGGCGGGGCAACTTACCGACGGCGACGGCGAATACCGCCTGACGGGCATCAAAGGATCGCTGGGCAAGAGCGACGTGGCGGGCGAGGCTACGGTGCGGCTCGGTCAGCCGCGGCCGAGCATCACGGCCCGCCTGACGTCGACGCTGCTCGATGTCGCCGATGTGGACCCCTCGCTGGTGCGTGCGCCCCGCTCCGAAGGGGCCAAGACGGCGCCGCCCCCGGCGGCTGCGCCGGGCGGCAAGGCCGACGACCGGCTAATCCCCGACCTGCCGGTGGACACCGATGCCCTGACGCGCGCCGACCTCGACCTGGAATGGAAGATCAAGCGCCTCGCGCTTGGCGATGCTGCGGCCGACGACGTTGAAGCCAGGTTGGAGGTGAAGGACGGGCGGCTGGCCCTCAAGCCGCTTTCGGCGCGGGTGGGTGACGGGCGGCTGGACGGGGAGTTGGCCATCGACGGAACCGGGCGGCCGGCGACCATGCGCCTTGGACTTGTCGCGGAGGGCATCGAGGCGGGCGCGCTTCTCAAGGACCTTCGACTGACCGATGCGGTGTCGGGCGCCAAGACGGCGCTGCGTCTCGATCTCCAGGCGAAGGGCGGCTCGTTGCGCGGTCTGCTGGCGCGTACCGACGGCGACGTAACGTTGATTGTCGATAACGGAGTGATCGGCAATGCGTATGTCGATCTTCTGGCGTTCGACCTGATCCGCGCCATCGCGCCGTGGACGCCGAGGGAGGACATGACCCGGATGCAGTGCCTGGTGGCCCGCTTCGCGATCCGGAACGGGCTGGCCAAGAGCCAAGCTCTCCTCTTCGATACCAGCCACATGACGATGGGCGGCTCCGGCACCGTCAACCTGGCCAGCGAGGGGCTCGACCTCACCCTGGTGCCGAGGGCCAAGCAGGCCAGCCTGGTCAATCTTGCGATCCCCATGGACGTCGGGGGCACCTTCGCGCACCCCACGATCCTGCCCAACAAGGCCGCCCTTGCCATCGGCGTGGCGGGCGCGGCGGCGGGGGCGGCGATCATGCCGCTCGGCGTGCTGGTGCCCCTGATCACCACCGGCACGGGAGACGCCAACCCCTGCGTCGAAGCCCTCGCCCAAGCCACCGGCAAGGCGCCGGCCGGCGGGGCCGCCAGGAAATCGGCGCCCGAGGCGGTCATCCAGGGCATCGGCGAGGGCATCGGCGGGCTGCTGAAGGGGATCACGGGCCGGTGAGGAGCGCGCGCCAGTGAAACGCTTCTACGCGAACGCGGGGGTCGAGGAACGGGACGGCGGCTTCGCGGTCCTCCTCGACGGGCGGCCGATCCGCACGCCGGCCGGCGCCCCGCTGGTGGTGCCGACGCGCCCGCTCGCCCAGACGATCGCCGCCGAATGGGCGGCGCAGGGCGAAACCGTGCAGCCGGCCACGATGCCGGCCATGCAACTCGCCAGCACGGCCATCGACCGGGTGGCCACGCAGCGCGAGGCCATCATTGCCGAACTGATGCGCTATGCCGAGACCGACCTGCTGTGCTACCAGGCCGACAATCCCGCCGAACTGGTGAGCCGGCAGGCCGCCGTGTGGCAGCCGGTCGTGGATTGGGCGATGCTGCGCTTCGACGCCGGGTTGCGCGTGACCACGGGAATCCTGCCGGTGGCGCAGTCGGCCGACGCGCTGGCGGCCCTCAGGCGCGCCGTCGAGACCTACGACGACTGGCGCCTCTGTGCGGTGCAGAGCGCCACCGCCGCTTGCGGGTCGCTGCTGCTGGCGCTGGCGGTGGCCGAGCGGCGGCTGAGCGGCGAACAGGCGTACGAGGCGTCGCAGCTCGACGAGCTTTTTCAGACGGAGTTGTGGGGCGAGGACGCCGAGGCGGCGCAGCGGCGTGCCATCCTCCGCAAGGACGTCCTGGCGGTCGAGGCCTTCCTCGCGGCGATGGGCTAGCCGTCATTTTGCTGGAACGCCCCCGCCGTTAGTGGTATCTGCATCGCCCTGACCTTTTGGGTGGGCTGAAAGCCGTTACTCGGGGGAACCCATGCAGGAAATCATCCGCCAACTCGACGAAAAACGCGCCCGCGCCCGCGCCGGCGGCGGCGACAAGCGCATCGCCGGACAGCACGCCAAGGGCAAGCTGAGCGCACGCGAGCGCATCGAGCTGCTGCTCGATCCCGATTCCTTCGAGGAATGGGACATGTTCGTCGAGCACCGCTGCACCGACTTCGGCATGGGCGAGCAGACCATTCCCGGCGACGGCGTGGTCACCGGCTACGGCACCATCAACGGCCGCCTGGTCTTCGTCTTCTCGCAGGACTTCACGGTGTTCGGCGGCTCGCTGTCCGAGGCGCACGCCGAGAAGATCTGCAAGATCATGGATCACGCCATCAAGGTCGGCGCCCCGGTCATCGGCCTCAACGACTCCGGCGGCGCCCGCATCCAGGAGGGCGTCGCCTCGCTGGCCGGCTATGCCGAGGTGTTCCAGCGCAACGTCATGGCCTCGGGCGTGGTGCCGCAGATTTCCTGCATCATGGGCCCGTGCGCCGGCGGCGCGGTGTATTCCCCGGCCATGACCGACTTCATCTTCATGGTCAAGGACTCCTCCTACATGTTCGTGACCGGCCCCGAGGTGGTGAAGACCGTCACCCACGAGTCGGTCACCGCCGAGGAACTGGGCGGCGCCGTCACCCATTCCTCGAAGTCGGGCGTCGCCGACCTCGCTTTCGAGAACGACGTCGAGGCGCTGTTGCAGTTGCGCCGCTTCGTCGACTTCCTGCCGTCATCGAACCGCGAGAAGCCCCCGGTCCGCCCCACGTCGGACAGCGCCGACCGCATGGAGATGAGTCTCGACACCCTCATCCCCGACAATCCCAACAAGCCCTACGACATGAAGGAACTGATCCTCAAGGTCGTGGACGAGGGCGACTTCTTCGAGATCGCCCCCAGCTTCGCCGCCAACATCATCACCGGCTTCGCGCGCATGGAGGGCTCGACGGTGGGCATCGTCGCCAACCAGCCGATGGTGCTGGCGGGCTGCCTCGACATCGACTCCAGCCGCAAGGCGGCGCGGTTCGTGCGCTTCTGCGACGCCTTCAACATTCCCATCATCACCTTCGTCGACGTGCCCGGCTTCCTGCCCGGCACCGCCCAGGAATACGGCGGCATCATCAAGCATGGCGCCAAGCTGCTGTTCGCCTATGCCGAGTGCACGGTGCCCAAGGTCACGGTGATTACCCGCAAGGCCTATGGCGGCGCCTACGACGTCATGAGTTCCAAGCATCTGCGCGGCGACGTGAACTTCGCCTGGCCGACCGCCGAGATCGCGGTGATGGGGCCGAAGGGCGCGGTCGAGATCATTTTCCGCCAGGACATCGGCAATGCCGAGAAGATCGCGGCGCGCACCGAGGAATACCGCCAGAAGTTCGCCAACCCCTTCGTCGCCGGGCATCGCGGCTTCATCGACGACGTCATCATGCCCCACGCCACCCGCAAACGCATCTGCCGCTCGCTGGTGATGCTGCGCGACAAGGAACTGGAAAACCCGTGGCGCAAGCACGGCAATATTCCCCTGTAAGGCGGCCAACAAGCCGCCAGACAATTGACCTCATCCTGAGGAGGCCGCATAGCGGCCGTCTCGAAGGATGACCGCGTACCTTTACGTCCTGCGTTGTCGCGACGGCGCCTATTACGTTGGTACGACGCGCGGCAACCTGGAGACCAGGGTGGCGGAGCACAACGCGGGAACGTATGGGGGTTGGACGGCGGCGCGAAGGCCGGTTCAGTTGGTATTTCATCAGGGATTTGAACGGATCACTGATGCCATAGCCGCGGAGCGGCAGGTAAAGGGGTGGCGGCGCGAAAAGAAGGAAGCCCTGATCAGCGGCCAATGCCACCTGCTTCCGGCTCTGTCATCGAGGACGAAGGTATAGGCATGCTTCGAGACGCCGGCTTCGCCGGCTCCTCAGCATGAGGTAAAATCGATTTAGTTGCGGGGACTGTATGTTCGATAAGATCCTCATAGCCAATCGCGGCGAGATCGCCTGCCGGGTCATCAAGACGGCGCGGCGGATGGGCATCAAGACGGTGGCCGTCTATTCGGATGCCGACAAGGACGCCCTGCACGTGCAGATGGCCGACGAGGCGGTGCATATCGGGCCGCCGCAATCGGCGCAGAGCTACCTGCGGATCGACCGCATCGTCGACGCCTGCCTCGAGACCGGCGCCCAGGCCGTGCATCCCGGCTACGGCTTCCTGTCCGAGAAGCGCGAGTTCCAGGAGGCCCTGGCCAAGGCCGGCGTCGCCTTCATCGGCCCCGACGCCCACGCGATCTACGCCATGGGCGACAAGATCGAATCGAAGAAGCTGGCCATGGAGGCCGGGGTCAACACCGTGCCCGGCTACATGGGGGTCATCAAGGACGCCGAGGAGGCGGTGCGCATCGCCCGCGACATCGGCTATCCGGTGATGGTCAAGGCCAGCGCCGGTGGCGGCGGCAAGGGCATGCGCCTCGCCCGCAACGACCAGGAGGCCGCAGAGGGCTTCGTCTCGGCCACCAACGAGGCGCGCTCCAGCTTCGCCGACGACCGCGTGTTCATCGAGAAGTTCATCGAGCAGCCGCGCCACATCGAGATCCAGGTGCTGGCGGACGCGCACGGCAACGTGATCTACCTCGGCGAGCGCGAATGCTCGATCCAGCGCCGCCACCAGAAGGTCATCGAGGAGGCGCCCAGCCCCTTCCTCGACGAGGCAACGCGCAAGGCGATGGGCGAGCAGGCCTGCGCCCTGGCGCGCGCCGTCGGCTACAAGTCGGCGGGTACGGTCGAGTTCATCGTCGGCGCCGATCGCAGCTTCTATTTCCTGGAGATGAACACCCGCCTGCAGGTCGAGCACCCGGTGACCGAGATGGTCACCGGCCTCGACCTCGTGGAATGGATGATCCGCATCGCCGACGGCGAGCGCCTTACGGTTCGCCAGAAGGACGTGAAGCTGAACGGCTGGGCCGTCGAGGCACGCGTCTACGCCGAGGACCCGTTCCGCAACTTCCTGCCGTCGATCGGCCGCCTGGTGCGCTATGTGCCGCCGGCCGAGGGCGACTTCGTGCGCGTCGACACCGGCGTCTACGAGGGCGGCGAGATCAGCATGTATTACGACCCCATGATCGCCAAGCTGATCACCTACGGGGTCAGCCGCGATCACGCCATCGCCCACATGCGCCAGGCGCTCGACGAGTACTACATCCGCGGCGTCAACCACAACATCCCCTTCCTGGCCTCGCTGATGGCCAAACAGCGTTTCGTCGAAGGGCGTCTGACGACGAATTTCATCGCCGAGGAATATCCCGAAGGCTTCCATGCCGCCGATCTTCCGCCCGACGATCCCGAGACCCTCGTCGCGGTGGCCGCCGCGGCGCACCGGCGCACCATCGAGCGCGACGCCCAAATCAGCGGCCAGCTTCCGGGCCGCGAGATGAAGGTGGCCGAGGACTGGGTGGTGATGCTCGACGGCAAGCCCCACACGGTTTCGGTGGGGGACGCCCCGCAAGGCTATGCGGCGGTGGTCGACGGCAATCCGGTGACGCTGCGCACCGACTGGAAGATCGGCGAGCCGCTGTTCCGGGCCACCGTCAACGGCCATCACGTCTGCGTGCAGATCGACAGGCAGGGCGCCGGCTACCGGCTGTTCCACGCCGGCAGCCGGGCCGATGCGCTGGTCCTGACCAGGCGCGGCGCCGAACTGGCGGCGCTCATGCCGCACAAGGCGCCGCCGGACATGAGCCGCTTCCTGCTGTCGCCGATGCCCGGGCTGCTCGTCTCCGTGGCCGTCGAGGAGGGCCAGGAGGTCAAGGCCGGCGAGGTCCTGGCGGTCGTCGAGGCGATGAAGATGGAGAACGTCTTGCGTGCCGAGCGCGACGGCAGCATCTCCAAGATTCACACCGGTCCCGGCGCCAGCCTCGCCGTGGATCAGGTGATTCTCGAATTCGCCTGAGGGGTGCGGCATGTCCGACGGCTCCGTCAAGGCCGTCCGCGTCAGCATACGGGGACGCGTCCAGGGCGTGTGGTTTCGGGGCTGGACGGTCGACGAGGCCCAGGCCCGAGGGCTGGCCGGCTGGGTCCGCAATCGTCGCGACGGCAGCGTCGAGGCGCTGTTCAGCGGCCCCGCCGAGCGCGTCGACGACATGGTCGGCGCCTGCCACCACGGCCCCGCCACGGCCTCGGTGCAGTCGGTCGAGGTGTTCCCCGCCGCACATCCCGAGGGCGGCGGCTTCCATCAGGCGCCGACGCTGTAAAGCCCCGCTCGCGCCTTTCCCGTCACCCCCGGGCTTGACCGGGGGGCAAACCGGCGGCACTCGGGCATAGCGGCCCCTTGTCCCTGCCGCCCTGGCCCGGCCATCCACGCCTTTGGCTTGCGCGTGGTCGCCGCGTGGGTGCGCGGGTCAAGCCCGCGCATGACCATCAAGGGTTTTGGGTGCCGAAGCCCTTCTCCCGCAGGCGGGAGAGGGGGGCCCGCGCAAGCGGGGAGGTGAGGGGCGCGGCATCGCGGCGCGCCGTCGCGCGGCCGACCTTCCTCAATGGACCGCGGGCCGGTCCTCGGCCGGGGCCGGCTCGGCCTGCGGGCGGGATTCCTGCGCGACGCAGACACGGTTGCGGCCGGTGCGTTTCGCCCGGTAGAGGGCTTCGTCGGCAAGTTCCAGGGCGCGCTCGGGCGGGATGCCGGCGTCCATCGGCGAAATGCCGATCGACGCCGTCACCACCACCTGTCGGCCGTCGTCGAGACGCACCGGAAGGCGGCTCATCATAATTCGCAGCCGGTCCAGGACGCGCCGGGCGTTCCCGGGATCGGTGTTGGGCAGGCAGAACAGGAACTCCTCGCCACCGAACCGGTAGATGAGGTCATAGGGCCGCAGGCGGCGCCGGAAGAAACGCGCGGCGAGATGCAGGATATGGTCGCCGGCAAGATGGCCGAAGGTGTCGTTGACATCCTTGAAATGATCGAGATCGGCGATCGCCACGCACACCGGATCGCCGGTGCGCAACGCGCGGGTCCATTCGCGGTGGAGATCGCGCATCATACCTTGGCGATTGGCGACGCCGGTCAGCGGGTCGGTTTCGGCCAGCGCTTGGCGTAGCGTGCATTCCGCGTTCCTCAGGTGCAGGCCGTAATCCTCGACGCTGCCCATGAAGGCCAGATAGCGGGCGGGGTCAACGGGGCCGGGGGCGCACTCCGGGGCGAACAACCGCGCCGCCTGCGCGTGCATGCGCCGGCACGACTGATCCAACTCGTCGACGAGGGCCTGGCGGTCGCCGCGTTCGGGCGCCGTTTCCGCCGCCGCCACCCATTGGCTCAGCAAGGTCGGCGCGGAGGGCGGTAGTTGCCGGGGCTGTCCAGGCGCCAGCAGGGCGAGATGGATGCTCTTCAGCCAGGCGATATGCTCCGCGGCGGCGCGCTCCAACTGGTGGATGGCGTCTTCCTGCACGGACCGTCCCATACTTTTTCCCCTGACGCGGAAATTTTGGGAAATATGACACGCGCAGCGCGCGTCCTGGCGGGCAATAAGGTGGGGCGCCGCTATCTCGAAACGGTGAGCGCCACCCCAGGCGGGTTATCCCTGGGGGTTAGGGAACACTTTCGGAAAAGCGGCGATCAGCGCCGCGTCCACCTCGGCCAGTGTCGGCGTCAGCCCAAGGTCCCACAGCGAGGTCACTCCGTGCCCGGCGATGCCGCAGGGGACGATTCCGGAAAAATGTTCGAGGGTTGGATCCACGTTCAAGGCGACGCCGTGGAAGGTCACCCAATGGCGCACACGCACGCCGATGGCCGCGATCTTGTCCTCGCGCCCACCGCCGCGGTCGACCCAGATCCCGACGCGGCCGGGGCGCCGTTCGCCGCGCACGTTGAACTCCGCCAGGGTCAGGATCAGCCATTCCTCGAGCCCGTGCACGAAGGCCCGCACGTCGCGGCCGCGCCGCGCGAGGTCGAGCATCACATAGGCCACCCGCTGCCCGGGGCCGTGATAGGTGTACTGGCCGCCGCGGCCGGTGGGATAGACGGGAAACCGGCCGGCGTGCAACAGATCCTCGGGCCGGGCGCTGCTGCCCGCCGTGTAGACCGGCGGATGCTCGAGCAGCCACACCAATTCGCGCCCCCGCCCGGCGTGGATTTCCGCCACGCGGCGCTCCATGTCGGTTACCGCCGACGGGTAGTCGACGGGCCGGTCGCCGATACGCCATTCCACTTGCCGCGTCATCGCCCCGCCATCACCACGCTTGCGCCTGTCCTGCCGATTTGGTATTTGGGCGCAACCTGATTGGCAAGACATTTGGGGCGTGCCATCGAGATTGCGGTCGTGGCGGAACTGGTAGACGCGCAGCGTTGAGGTCGCTGTGGGGTAACTCCCGTGGAAGTTCGAGTCTTCTCGACCGCACCAATCGAGGCCCGCCCGGATCGCCGGGCGGGCCTCGCCTTTTCTGGGACCGGAGGCCCGGTCGCGCACGTCGGTAACCGAAGCGAGTGGGAGTCTGGGATGTCCGACGAGCTGCGCGACAGCGCGCTTGAATACCACCGTCTTCCCACGCCGGGAAAGATCAGCGTCGAACCCACCAAGCCGCTGGCCAATCAGCGTGACCTCGCGCTCGCCTATTCTCCGGGCGTGGCGGCGGCCTGCGAGGCGATCGTCGCCGATCCGCGCGAGGTTTCGACGGTCACCTCGCGCGCCAATCTCGTCGCCGTGGTCACCAACGGCACCGCCGTGCTCGGCCTGGGGGCCATCGGGCCGCTCGCCGCCAAGCCCGTGATGGAGGGCAAGGGCGTCCTGTTCAAGAAATTCTCCGGCATCGACGTGTTCGACATCGAGATTGCCGAGAACGATCCCGACAAGCTCGTCGACATCATCGCCAGCCTCGAACCCACCTTCGGTGGCATCAACCTCGAGGACATCAAGGCGCCCGAATGCTTCGAGGTCGAGCGGCGGCTGCGCGCCCGCATGCGGATTCCGGTGTTCCACGACGACCAGCACGGCACGGCGATCATCGTCGGCGCCGCCGTGCTCAACGGCCTGCGGGTGGTGGGCAAGGACATCGCCGGGGTCAAGGTGGTGACGGCCGGGGCCGGCGCCGCCGCGCTGGCCTGCCTCGACCTTCTGCTGCGCCTCGGGGTGCGGCGCGAGAACGTCACCGTGGTCGACATAGAGGGCGTCGTCTATCGCGGGCGGACCGCCCTGATGGATCCCTACAAGGCGGCCTATGCCCAGGATACCCCGGCCCGGACACTGTGGGATGCCATCGCCGACGCCGACATCTTCCTCGGGCTGTCGGCGCCCAACGTGCTGAAGCCCGAGATGGTCGCCCGGATGGCGCCGAAGCCCTTGATTCTGGCCCTGGCCAACCCGGTGCCGGAGATTCTGCCGGAACAGGCGCGCGCCGTCCGCCCCGACGCGGTGATCGCCACCGGCCGGTCGGATTATCCGAACCAGGTCAACAACGTCCTGTGCTTCCCCTACATCTTCCGCGGCGCCCTCGACGTCGGTGCGACGGAGATCAACGAGGAGATGAAGCTGGCGGCGGTGCATGCCCTGGCCGAACTAGCCTTCGCCGAGAGTGACGAGCGGGTCGCTGCCGCCTATGGCGGCCAGCAGCTTTCCTTCGGACCCGAGTATCTGATCCCGAAGCCCTTCGATCCGCGGCTGATCGTCAAGGTGGCGCCGGCGGTGGCGCGGGCGGCCATGGAGACCGGCGTCGCGACGCGACCGATCGCCGATTTTGCCGCCTATCGCGAGGGGCTGGAGCAGTTCGTGTTCGTCTCCGGGCTGGTCATGAAGCCGGTGTTCGACCGCGCCCGCCGGGCGCCGCAGCGCATCGTCTACGCCGAGGGCGAGGAGCGCCGGGTGCTGCGCGCCGTCCAGGTGGTGGCCGACGAGGGCTTGGCCAAGCCCATCCTGGTGGGCCGGCGCGAGGTGGTGGCGCGAAGGATCGACGAACTCGATCTGCGACTTCGCATCGACCGCGATTTCGAACTGGTCGATCCCGATGACGACCCCCGCTACAACGAATACTGGAGGCTCTATCACGGCATCATGGAACGCAGCGGGGTTTCGCCGGACTATGCCCGCACGGTGGTGCGCACGCGAAACACCGTGATCGCCGCCCTGATGCTGCGGCGGGAAGAGGCGGACGGCATGATCTGCGGCACGATCGGCCGCTACGACCGGCATTTGCGGCATGTGCTCGACGTGGTCGGTCTGCGGCCCGGAGCGCATGCCGCCTCGGCGCTCAGTCTTCTGATTCTTCCCAAAGGCACGTTCTTCCTCTGCGACACTTACGTGACCGCCGAGCCGGGGCCGGAGGAGATTTGCGAGATGGCGATGATGGCGGCGGACGAGGTGCGGCGCTTCGGCATCGAGCCCAAGGTGGCACTGCTGTCGCACTCCAACTTCGGCAGCCGCTCCACCGCGTCGTCGCTGCGGATGCGCCAGGCGCTGGAGCTGCTGCGCGAGCGTGCCCCCGATCTCGAGGTGGAAGGCGAGATGCACGCCGATGCGGCCTTGTCCGAGGAGATACGGCAGCGCATATTCCCCAACTCGCGCCTGCGCGGCGCGGCCAATCTTCTGGTGATGCCGACGCTGGATGCGGCCAACATCGCCTTCAATCTGGTGAAGGTGCTGGGGCAGGGGCTGGCCGTCGGTCCGATCCTCATGGGGGCGGCAGGGCCAGCCCATGTGGTCACCCCGTCGGTGACGGTGCGGGGTATCGTGAACATGACCGCGGTCGCCGTCGTCGATGCGCAGATGTCGAACGGGCGGACGCCGGCTTGAGGGGGGCGCGTGGAGCAGGAGCGTAAGTTCACCGCCTTCGAGGAGGTCCAGGCGCATGAGGTCTATGGCCTCAAGCCCGAACTCGTGCGCGCCATCGTCGAGGCCCTGGACGAGGGGCGCGACGACGACGTCCGCACGCTGGCGGTGCCGCTGCACTATTCCGACGCCGCCGACCTGATCGAACGCCTGACACCCGAGCAGCGCCGCAAGCTCGTGGATCTGCTGCATCCGGATTTCGAACCGGAAATTCTCACCGAACTCGACGAGGCGGTGCGCGACGAGGTGATCGAGCACCTGGGCTTCGCGAATTTCGCGACGATGATCGGCGAACTCGATTCCGACGACGCCGTCTACATCGTCGACCAGCTCGAGCCCGACGAGCAGGCGCGCGTGCTGGCCGCGCTCAGCGCCGAGGATCGCGCCATCGTCGAGCAGGGGCTTGCGTTCCCCGAATACAGCGCCGGCCGCCTCATGCAGCGCGAACTGGTGGCGGTGCCGTCCTACTGGACGATCGGGGAGACGATCGATCACCTGCGCGAGGGCCGGGCCGTGCCCGAGGAGTTCTACGACGTCTATGTCGTCGACCCACGGCACCGGCCGGTGGGCCACGTCCGGCTGGCCAAGCTGCTGCGCTCGAAACGGCCGGTGCGCCTGCGCGACATCGTGGAAAGCGACGTCCAGCCCATACCGGTCACCACCGACCAGGAGGAGGTGGCCTTTCTCTTCCGGCAGCACAACCTGGTATCCGCCCCGGTCGTCGACGCGGCCGGCCGGCTTATCGGAACCATCACGGTCGATGACGTCGTCGACGTTATCGACGAGGAAGCGGCCGACGACATGCTGCGATTGGCCGGTGTCACCGAGACGGACCTCTATCGGGCGGTGATCGACACCACGCGGGCGCGCTCGCGCTGGCTGCTGGTCAATATCGGCACCGCTTTCTTCGTCTCGGCGGTGATCGGCCTCTTTCAGGCGACCCTGCAACAGGTGGTGGCACTGGCGGTGCTCATGCCGATCGTCGCCTCCATGGGCGGCAATGCCGGCACGCAGACCCTGGCCGTGGCGGTGCGCGCCCTGGCGATGAAGGAGCTGACCCCGACCAACGCCCTCAGGGTCATCGGCAAGGAGGCCCTTGTCGGCCTGTCGAACGGCCTCATTTTCGCGGTGCCGAGCGGCCTTGCCGCCTGGTTGTGGTTTAACGATCCGATCATCGGGCTGGTGATCGGCGCCGCGATGATCATCAATCTCTTCGTGGCGGGGCTGGCCGGTACGCTGGTTCCGTTGACCCTCGAGCGTATGGGGGTCGACCCGGCGGTGGCTTCCAGCGTGTTCCTGACCACGCTCACCGACAGCATCGGCTTTTTCGCCTTCCTCGGGCTCGCCACCCTGTTTCTTCTTTGAGCTCGCCCTTTACGTAAACGTAAACCGCGCGATATCCTGCCGGCATGGAAGGCAACTGCTCGATCACCGACCTGGCCCAGGAATTCGGGCTCACCACCCGGGCCATTCGCTTCTACGAGGACGTCGGGCTGCTGACGCCGGCACGGGAAGGGCAGAGAAGGGTTTACCGGCCACGCGACCGCGTGCGGTTGAGGCTTATCCTGCGCGGCAAGAGGCTGGGTTTCTCGCTCCACGAGATTCGGGAGATCCTGGATCTCTACGACACGCCCGGCGAGGAGGCGCAGCTCAGGCACTTCCTTCTCAAGATCCGCGAACGGCGGGCGCATCTGCGCCAGCAGCAAGAGGACATCGCCGTCATTCTCGAGGAACTCGACGCGATCGAGGCGCAGTGCGCGGGGCTTCTTCGTCAGCGCACGCCCTGAGTCTTTTTCTTGTGCCGCGCGAGGTGGGCGAAGTTGCGGTCGAACAGGTCCGAATTCGCGATCAGCGCGGTCGCCTCGCTGCCCGACTTGGCAACGCCGCTGCCCTTCATCTCGGCGTAGGCTTTCACCAGTCGCGCCATCGCAGCGGTGCCGGCGGCCGACTGGAACGGCCCCTCGAAGAACGGTTGACCGAAGCCCTCTTTCCGCCAGAGCCCCTCCAACAGGCCGTTGATTTCGGCCATGTTGAGGGGCGGCGCACCCTCCGCCGGCGGGTTGGTCAGCGCTTGGAGCGTGGGTCCGGTGAGGTAGGGCAGGTAGCGCTTTGCCAGGGTCTGGAACTGCTCGATGGCGAGGGCCTTGTCCGTGCGGTCGAGGAATTCGAACGCCGCGAACATCTCGCCGAACAGCTCGATGACGACGGCGTCGCGTTCCAGCAGCACCCCGAAGAGTTGGCCCAGCAGAGTCTTGATGCCGCCAATTCCGGTCCGGGCGCTCGATTGCTCGTCTCCGCCGACCTCGCGCACCACCTCCCAGCGTCCCACCGCGCGCAGCTTCTCCGGCGTGTCGAGCAGCAGCAGGTGGTCGCCTAGGTCCTGGAACTGCTCGGCGGAACGCAGATACTTGGCGACCGCCCCGAGCATTTCCGGCGTCCAATCGAGTGTGCGGACGAAATGCGCCCCCATCGTGCCGCGCAGGCCGCGCCATTGGAAGGGTTGCAGCATCTGGACCGCTTCGACGAAGCGGTCCGGTTTCACCGTCAGCAGTTCGGGGAAGCGTCGCCCCCACCCTGCTTCGAGTTCCGCCAGGCTCCCGGCGTCGATACTGGCCAGCGAACGCATGCGGGGCAGCGACTTACGGCTGGTGACGAAGGGTTTCAGCCGCTCGAGCGTGTCCCCGTTCTCGGCGAAAATCAGCGCCATCGCCATCATCAGGAAATACTGCTGGGCATCGGTAATGGACAGCCCGCAGGCGGCGACGGGTTTGTGGCTGCCGCGCACCTCCGTTGCGGCGTCGTCCACACTGATCCGCACCAAACGGGTTTCCCATGCCACATCGAACAGGGTCAACGCCCTCTCGATTGCGCGCGAGTCGCGCAGAATCTCACCTGACGATTTTCCGTCGAGCAATCTCAACTCGGGCGGGAAAGCCGCCTGTTCTATGAACTGCAACAGCGGCAGGATGGCGCGCCCGACCCGGAGCAACCGCGCCTCCCGCATGCGGGGCCAACGGGTGAGGTAGGTACGAAGTCGGCGGCGCAACGCCGCCGGCGCGAGACGCAGGATAGCGCCGTCGCCTGTCGCACCTTCGATCGCTACGCGAGGGATAACCGCCATCCCGGTTCTGATCGACTCCTGAGGCGCGCAACTCGGCTACATTGTCCAACCAGCCGTCATTTGGCAAGGCATTCCGGCCGCCATCCGCGCGTGCGAAGCATGTCGGACACCTCCCATTCCGCAGTGACGGCCGTCACACCCCCGAGGTACTTGACGTTTACGTAAACGTTAGGTAGGGTCCGGTGCGCGAGGAGGCCGAAAAAATGACGCCGCGCAACCCCGACTACGAGCAAGCCGTACGCGAAGCGTTCGCGCGCCAGCCCTTCATGGGCTACATCGGCGCCCGCGTGGCCGAGGTGCGGCCCGGTTTCGTCGAGCTTCGGCTGGCCTACCGCGACGAGGTGGGGCAGAACCACGGGTTCTTTCACGGCGGCGTGATCGGCTCGCTGGCCGACGTCGCCGGAGGCTTCGCGGCCTATTCCCTGTTGCCGCCGAACTCCAGCGTCCTTACCGTCGAATACAAGATCAACATCATCGCGCCGGGCCGTGGTGACGAGTTGATTTCGCGCGCCCAGGTGGTGCGGGCCGGCCGCACCCTGATCTTCACCGAAATCAAGGTGTGTGTGGCGGCGGACGGGACTGAAAGCTTGAACGCCGTCGCCCTGCAGACGATACGCGCGATGACCGGCGGTCCGGGAATCGCCTTCTGACCCAGGAAAGGATAATCATGATCCCCAACTTCATCGCCCTTCCGTCGTTGGACTTCGATCTTGGGGAAACCGCCGAGATGATCCGCGACTCGGTCCGTGCCTTCACCGCAGCGGAGATCGCCCCGCGGGCCGCCGACATCGATCGCGACAACGACTTCCCGGCCGACCTGTGGCGCAAGATGGGCGACATCGGCGTGCTCGGCATCACGGTCGAGGAGGAGTACGGCGGAGCGGGGCTCGGCTATCTCGAGCATGTCGTGGCGATGGAGGAGATCAGCCGGGGTTCCGCCTCGGTCGGCCTGTCCTATGGGGCGCACTCCAACCTCTGCGTCAACCAGATCCGCCGCAACGGCAACGAGCAGCAGAAGCGGAGATACCTGCCCAAGCTGATCTCGGGCGAGCATGTCGGCGCGCTGGCGATGAGCGAGCCCAACGCCGGGTCAGACGTGGTTTCGATGAAGCTGCGGGCCGACAAGAAGGGCGACCGCTACGTCCTCAACGGCACCAAGATGTGGATCACCAACGGGCCCGAGGCCGACACGCTGGTCGTCTACGCCAAGACCGACGTCAACGCCGGGCCGCGCGGCATCACCGCCTTCCTGATCGAGAAGGGGATGAAGGGCTTTTCAGTGGCCCAGAAGCTCGACAAGCTGGGTATGCGCGGCTCCAATACCGGCGAACTGGTGTTCGAGGATTGCGAGGTGCCGGCCGAAAACGTCCTCGGTCAGGTCGGGCGGGGCGTGAACGTGCTGATGAGCGGCCTGGATTACGAGCGCGCCGTGCTGGCCGCCGGCCCGCTGGGCATCATGCAGTCCTGCATGGACGTGGTGGTGCCCTATATGCATGAGCGCAAGCAGTTCGGCCAGCCGATCGGCGAGTTCCAGCTCATGCAGGGCAAGCTGGCCGACATGTACACCACCATGAACGCCTGCAAAGCCTACGTCTATGCGGTGGCGAAGGCCTGCGACAGCGGCCGGACGACGCGCAAGGACGCCGCCGGCGCCATCCTCTACGCCGCCGAGAAGGCGACCTGGATGGCCCTCGAGGCCATTCAGTGCCTGGGTGGCAACGGCTATATCAACGAATATCCGACAGGCCGTCTGTTGCGGGACGCCAAACTTTATGAAATAGGTGCGGGTACCAGCGAAATACGGCGCATGCTGATCGGTCGCGAGTTGTTCAACGAAACGGCCTGACCCGACCGCGAGGCGGCGTCCCCAAGGTATCCGGAGCGCGCGGCAATGCGGCGCGCCGGCTTTCATAAGGAGGCAACATGAGTTCCGATCCCGTCGTCATCGTCGGCGCCGCCCGCACCCCCATGGGTGGGTTCCAGGGCGATCTGCTGCCCGTCGCCGCCACGCAACTGGGCGCCATCGCCATCCGCGAGGCGGTCAGCCGTGCCGGCGTCGCCCCCGACCAGATCGAGGAGGTGGTGATGGGCCTGTGCCTGTTCGCCGGGCTCGGCCAGGCTCCGGCCCGCCAGGCGATGCGCTATGCCGGCATTCCCGACGCCGCAGGCGCGACCACCATCAGCAAGATGTGCGGATCGGGCATGAAGGCGACCATGTTCATCCACGACGCCCTCAAGGTCGGCTCGATCGACGTCGGCGTCTCGGGCGGCATGGAGAGCATGTCCAACGCCCCGTACGTGCTCGACCGCGCCCGCGGCGGCTATCGCATGGGCCACGGCCGGGTCTACGACCACATGTTCCTCGACGGCCTGGAGGACGCCTACGACAAGGGCCGTTTGATGGGCACCTTCGCCGAGGACACCGCGCAGCACTACCAGTTCACCCGCGAGGCCCAGGACGAGTTCGCCCTTACCTCGCTGGCGCGCGCCAAGAAGGCGATCGAGGACGGCAGCTTCGCCAAGGAGGTGGTCGCGGTGCCGATCAAGACCGGCAGGGGCGAAACCGTCATCGACAGGGACGAGCAGCCGCTCAAGGCGAAGCCGGACAAGATCCCCACCCTCAAGCCGGCCTTCCGCGACGGGGGCACCGTCACGGCCGCCAATTCGTCCTCGATTTCCGATGGTGCCGCGGCCCTGGTGCTGATGCGCCGCTCCGAGGCCGAGAAGCGCGGCCTGACCCCGCTCGCCGTGATCCACGGCCATGCCACGTACAGCCAGGCGCCGGCGTGGTTCACCACGGCTCCCGTGGGGGCGATGAAGAAGCTGTTCGACAAGGTCGGCTGGCAGGCCAAGGACGTGGACCTGTTCGAGATCAACGAGGCCTTCGCGGTGGTCACCATGGCCGCCATGCGCGACCTCGACATCCCGCACGACAAGGTCAACGTGCATGGCGGCGCCTGCGCGCTCGGCCATCCGGTCGGCGCCTCGGGCGCGCGCATCATCGTCACCCTGATGGCGTCCCTGGAGAAGTACGGCCTGAAGCGCGGCGTCGCCTCGCTGTGCATCGGCGGCGGCGAGGCCACCGCGGTGGCCATCGAGCGGCTGCAATAGCATGTCGCGCCGCCTGATCTCGTCCGGGTCGCCCTTCGAAGAGGTCGCCGGCTACTCGCGGGCCGTGGTCGATGGCCGCTGGGTGTTCGTCGCCGGCACCAGCGGCTTCGCCGACGGCAAGATCGCCGACGACGTGGTCGACCAGGCGGAGCAGGCGTTCGCCACCATCGGGAAGGCGCTGGCCGAGGCCGGCGCCCGCCTGGCCGACGTCGTCCGGGTGGTCGTCTACCTTGCCGACGCCGCCGACTTTCAGAGGGTCGCGGCGGTGTGCGGCAGGCATTTCAAGGGCATCCGGCCGGCGAACACGACCGTCGCCTGCGCGCTCGTCGATCCGCGGATGAAAGTCGAGATCGAAGTGACGGCCTTGAAGAAGGAATAGGTTGATGCCGCCGGCCTCGATCATGGGGCCGGCGGGTCTTTCGCTGCAATTCGGAGGAGGTCATGCCGACAGTCCTCGTCACCGGCGCCAACCGCGGGATTGGACTGGAATACGCCCGCCGGTACGCGGCCGACGGCTGGCACGTCATCGCGACCTATCGCGACCCCGCCACGGCCGAGGAGTTGCGTGGCTTGGGCGTCGAGACGCACCGCCTGGACGTGGGAGACTTCGCTGCCATAGCGAAGCTCGGCACCCGCCTCGGTGACCGCCCGATCGACGTCCTCATCAACAACGCCGGGCTCTATGGCGGCGAGCAGACCTTCGGCTCGGTCGACACCGAGGATTGGATGCGCACGCTGCGGGTCAACGTCATGGGGCCGCTGAAAATGGCCGAGGCCCTGTGCGGAAACCTGGCGGCCGGGCGAGGAAAGACCATCGCCACCATGAGCAGCAAGATGGGAAGCATGGCCGACAACGGCTCGGGAGGCGTCTACATCTACCGCTCCAGCAAGGCGGCCCTCAACGCCGTGGTCAAGAGCCTGTCGATCGACCTGAAGCCCATGGGCATCATCGCCTTCGCCCTTCATCCCGGCTGGGTCAAGACCCGCATGGGCGGCCCGTCGTCCATCCTGGCGCCCGCCCAGAGCGTCGGTGCCCTGCGGCGCCTCATCGACAACGCCACCCCGGCCATGAGCGGCCGATTCTACAATTACGACGGACAGGAGATCCCCTGGTGATTCTCGACGAAGAACACACGCTGATTCGCGACATGGCGCGCCAGTTCGCACGCGAAAAGCTGGCGCCCAACGCGGCCCAATGGGATTGCGAGCACGCCTTTCCGCGAGAAGCGGTGATGGCCATGGGGGAACTCGGCTTGTGGGGCATGACCGTGCCCGAGGAGTGGGGCGGCGCCGGTACCGACAATCTGTCCTACGCCCTGGCCATGGAGGAGATCGCGGCCGGCGACGGCGCCATCTCGACCATCGTGGCGGTGCAGAATCTCGCCTGCGCCTGCGTGCTGAAGGGCGGCAACGACGCCCAGAAGGAGCGCTTTCTCAAGCCGATGGCGAGCGGGCGGATGCTCGCCTGCTTCGGTTTGAGCGAGCCGCATGCCGGGTCCGACGCCTCGGCCATCCGCACCCGCGCCCGGCGCGACGGTGATCATTACGTCATCAACGGGTCCAAGCAGTTCATCACCTCGGGCAAGAACGCCGAGGTCGCGGTCCTGTTCACGGTGACCGATCCGGCGGCGGGCGGTCGCGGCATCACCGCCTTCGTGGTGCCCACCGACACCAAGGGCTTCACCGTGTCGCGCGTCGAGGACAAGCTGGGCCAGCACGCCTCGGACACCTGCCATCTGGTGTTCGAGGACATGCGGGTGCCGGCCGAGTTCCGCCTCGGCAACGAGGGCGACGGCTACCGCCTGGCCCTGGCCAATCTCGAGGGCGGGCGCATCGGCATCGGAGCCCAGGCCGTCGGCCTGGCGCAGGCGGCCTACGATCACGCGCTGCGCTACGCCCAGGAGCGGGTGACTTTCGGCAAGCCGATCTTCGAGCATCAGGCGGTGGCGTTCCGTCTCGCCGACATGGCGACGCGCATCGAGGCGGCGCGGCACCTCGTGCATCACACCGCGGTCATGCGCGATGCCGGCCAGCCCTGCCTCAAGGAAGCCTGCATGGCCAAGCTGTTCGCCAGCGAGATGGCCGAGCGCGTGATCTCCGACGCCCTGCAGGTTCATGGCGGCTACGGCTATCTGGCGGACTTCCAGGTGGAACGCCTCTACCGCGATCAAAGAGTGTGCCAGATCTACGAGGGCACGAGCGACATCCAGAAGATGGTGATCAGCCGCTTCCTGGTGCAGGATATCGCCTAGGGAGAGCGTGATGCCCGCACCGATCGAGTTCTTCTTCGACTTCGCGTCGCCTTATGCGTATTTCGCCGCGCACCGGATCGATGCGATCGCGGCGAAGCACGGGCGCGAGGTCGAGTGGCGGCCGTTCATGCTGGGCGCCGCCTTCAAGGCAACCGGCATGATGCCCCTGACCGAGCAGCCGCTGCGCGGCGACTACGCCCGGCGCGATTGGGACCGGCTGGCCCGCCGGATGAACCTTCCCTTCGTGTTGCCGGAGAGGTTTCCGATCGTGACCCTGGCCGCGGCCCGGGCCTTCTACTGGCTGGCCGACCGCGACCGGCCGCTCGCCAACGCGTTCGCGCTCAGGATGTTTCAGGCCTATTTCGGCGCGGGACGGGACGTAACGGCCCCGGAGGCGGTGGCCGCCGAGGGGGCCACGTTGGGCATTCCCGCAACCGAATTGGTGGCCGCGACGGCCGATCCGGTCTGGAAGGCGAAGCTCAAGGAGGCGACCGACGAGGCGCTGCGGCGCGGCGCCTTTGGATCGCCCTTCACCTTCGTCGACGGCGAGCCGTTCTGGGGCAACGACCGCCTGGACATGGTGGACGACTGGCTGTCGGCCGGCGGATGGTAGGGGGGCGGCATTGACCATTCTGAAGAGCGCAATCAGTACCCGGTCGGAGGAGTTCCGCCGCAACGCCGAGGTCATGGAGGGGCTGGTCGCCGACCTGCGCGACAAGGTCCAGCAGGTCAAGCTGGGCGGCGGTCAGCGGGCGCGCGAGCGCCATCTGGAGCGCGGAAAGCTGCTGCCGCGCGAGCGCATTCGCCGGCTGCTCGACGTTGGATCGCCTTTCCTCGAGTTTTCGCAGCTCGCCGCCTGGGGGATGTACAGCGGCGACGTGGCCTCGGCCGGGATCATCACCGGCATCGGCCGAGTCGCCGGGCAGGAATGCGTGGTCATCGCCAACGACCCGACGGTGAAGGGCGGCAGCTACTTCCCGCTCACCGTCAAGAAGCACCTTCGCGCCCAGGAAATCGCAAGGGAGAACCGGCTGCCCTGCGTCTATCTGGTGGAATCGGGCGGCGCCAACCTGCCGACCCAGGACGAGGTGTTCCCCGACAAGGAGCATTTCGGCCGCATCTTCTACAACCAGGCCAACATGAGCGCGCAGCGCATCCCGCAAATCTCCATCGTGCTGGGGTCGTGCACCGCCGGCGGCGCCTACATCCCGGCGATGTCGGACGAGGCGGTGATCGTGCGCAACCAGGGCACCATCTTCCTCGGCGGGCCGCCGCTGGTGAAGGCGGCGACCGGCGAGGTGGTGAGCGCCGAGGACCTGGGCGGGGCAGACGTGCACTGCAAGATTTCGGGCGTGACCGACCACTACGCCGCCGACGACGCCCACGCGCTGGCCATCGCCCGGCGGCTGATGGCCAACCTCAACCGCACCAAGGGCATCGACATCGCCGTCCAGCCGCCCGAGGAGCCGGCCTACGACCCGCGCGAAATCTACGGCATCATCCCGGCCGATCCGCGCAAACCCTACGACGTGCGCGAGGTGATCGCCCGCGTCGTCGACGGCAGCCGCTTCGACGAGTTCAAACAGCTCTACGGCACCACGCTGGTGTGCGGCTTCGCGCATATCTGGGGCTATCCGGTGGGCATCGTCGCCAACAACGGCATCCTGTTCTCGGAATCGGCGCTGAAGGGCGCGCATTTCGTGGAACTGTGCAGCCAGCGCCGCATCCCGCTGGTCTTCCTGCAGAACGTTACCGGCTTCATGGTGGGGCGGAAGTACGAGGCCGGCGGCATCGCCAAGGACGGCGCCAAGATGGTGACGGCGGTGGCCGCCACCCAGGTGCCGAAGTTCACCATGATCGTCGGCGGCAGCTTCGGCGCCGGCAACTACGGCATGTGCGGGCGCGCCTACGGGCCGCGCCTGCTGTGGATGTGGCCGAACGGGCGCGTCTCGGTGATGGGCGGCGAGCAGGCGGCCAACGTACTCGCCCAGGTCAAGCGCGACGGCATGGAGGCGCGCGGGGAGACTTGGCCGCCGGAGGAGGAGGAGGCGTTCAAGGCGCCCATCCGCGCCCAGTACGAGACGCAGGGCCATCCCTACTACGCCAGCGCCCGGCTGTGGGACGACGGCATCGTCGATCCGGCCGAGACCCGCACGGTGCTTGGCCTGGGCATCTCGGCCTCGCTCAACGCCCCGATCCCGCCCAGCACCTTCGGCGTGTTCAGGATGTGAGGATGAGCGCCGTGCCGCCGCCCCCTCACCCCGGCCCTCTCGCGCAATCGGGAGAGGGAGAAATCCCCCTCTCACGCCAGCGGGAGAGGGAGGGGCCCGCGCAGCGGGAGGGTGAGGGGATTCGTGATCGAAGGGGGACAGGAGAACCATGACCGAACCCGTCACCACCACCATAGAGGGCGGCGTCGCCACCGTGACCTTGACTCGCCCCGAGGTGCACAACGCCTTCGACGACAACCTCATCGGGCTTCTGACCAACGAGTTCCGCCGCCTGGGCCAGGACGAGAGCGTGCGCGTGGTGGTGCTGGCCTCGACGGGGCCCAGCTTCTCGGCCGGTGCCGACCTCAACTGGATGCGGCGCATGGCCGGCTATTCGGACGAGGAGAACCTGCGCGACGCGATGGCTCTGGCCCTCATGCTCGATACCATCGACCGCTGCCCGAAGCCGGTGCTGGCGGTGGTCCAGGGGGCGGCGCTGGGCGGCGGTGTCGGGCTGGTCGCATGCTGCGACATCGCCGTTGCCGCCGACACGGCGGTCTTCGGGCTGACCGAGGTGCGCCTCGGCATCATCCCCAGCGTCATCTCGCCCTACGTTCTCGCCGCCATCGGCGCGCGCGCCAGCCGCCGCTACATGCTGACCGGCGAGCGCTTCGACGCCGCCGAGGCCAGGCGCATCGGCCTGGTCAGCGAAGTGGTGCCGCAGGACAAGCTGGCCGAGAGCCGCGACCGCATGATACGGGCGCTGCTGACTTGCGGGCCGAAGGCGCAGGCGGCCGCGAAGGACCTCGTCCACGTCGTCCGCGACAGCGAGAGCGGCCCCGACCTCATGCGCTTCACGGCGCGGCGCATCGCCGATATCCGGGCCTCGGCGGAAGGCAAGGAGGGCCTGTCGGCCTTCCTCGACAAGCGCAAGCCCGCCTGGACGCAAGGCTGAGCATGTTCGACAAGATCCTCGTCGCCAACCGTGGAGAAATCGCCTGCCGGGTCATCCGCACCGCCCGGCGGATGGGCATTGCCACCGTGGCCGTCTATTCCGAGGCCGACGCCGGGGCGATGCATGTGGCGATGGCCGACGAAGCCGTGCTGCTCGGCCCGGCGGCGGCCCGCGAGAGCTATCTCGACGCCGGCAAGGTGATCGCCGCCGCCACGGCGACCGGGGCGCAGGCGGTTCACCCCGGCTACGGCTTCCTGTCCGAGAACGCCGAGTTCGCCGAGGCTTGCGCGGCGGCGGGGATCGTCTTCATCGGCCCGCCCGTCCACGCCATCCAGGTGATGGGCTCGAAGGCGGCCTCCAAGCGGCTGATGGGCGAGGCCGGGGTGCCGATGGTGCCCGGCTATCACGGCGACGACCAGAGCGGTGCGGCGCTGGAAAAGGCCGCCGCCGAGATCGGGTTTCCGGTGCTCGTCAAGGCTTCGGCGGGCGGCGGCGGCAAGGGCATGCGCATCGTCAACGAGGCCGGCGAACTGGCCGAGGCCCTGGCCGGCGCGCGCCGCGAGGCCAAGGCCGCGTTCGGCGACGACCGCCTGCTCGTCGAGAAGTACTTGACCCGGCCGCGCCACGTCGAGGTTCAGGTGTTCGGCGACCGGCACGGCAACGTGGTGCACCTCTTCGAGCGCGACTGCTCGATCCAGCGCCGCCATCAGAAGGTGGTCGAGGAGGCGCCGGCGCCCGGTCTCACGGCCGAGGCGCGCGCCCATGTCGGCGCCGCCGGCGTGGCCGCCGCCAAGGCCGTGGCCTATGTCGGCGCCGGGACGGTAGAGTTCCTGTACGAGGACGGCCGGTTTTATTTCATCGAGATGAACACCCGTCTGCAGGTCGAACATCCGGTGACCGAGATGATCACCGGCCTCGATCTGGTCGAGTGGCAGCTCAGGGTGGCCGCCGGCCAGGAACTGCCGTTGCGACAGGAGGAAATCCGCCGCCGCGGTCACGCCTTCGAGGCGCGGGTCTACGCCGAGGATCCGACGCGGGGCTTCCTGCCGTCGACGGGCCGCCTTCGCCATTTGCGCCCCCCCGCCGAGGGGGTGCATGTGCGCGTCGACACCGGCGTGCGCGAGGGCGACGCCGTGACCGTGCATTACGACCCGATGATCGCCAAGCTGGTGGTATGGGACGAGACTCGCGACGCCGCCCTGCGGCGCCTGCGCAGTGCCTTGGCCGCCTATCAGGTGGTCGGGGTATCGACCAACATCGGATTCCTGCAGGCCATCGCCAGCCATCCCGTTTTTGCCGCCGGCGAGGTGGACACAGGGTTCATCGAGCGGCATGGCGCGCTGCTGTCGCCCGCTGCCGAACCCGTCCCCGACACCGTTCTGGCCGTGGCGGCGCTGTCGGTGATGGTCGAACGGGCGCGCGAGGTGGAGCGGGTAGCCCGCCGGTCCGGCGACCCGTTCTCGCCATGGCACGCCGCCGCGGGATGGCGGCTCAACGATGACAACCATCACGATCTCGCCTTCCGCGACGGAGATCGGAGGGTGGCCGTGACCGTGCACTACCGCGCGGAAGGCTGGTTGCTGGACCTGCCCGAACGCCGCGTCGCGGCGAAGGCCGAGGCGGAAGGCGACGGGCGCCTGGCGGTCGAACTCGATGGCACGCGGCGTGGCGCCACGGTGGTCCGCGTGGGCGAGGAACTCAACCTGTTCGTCGACGGGCGGGCGTGGCGGTTGCTTCTCGACGACCCGGCGGCGCGCGCCGCCGCCCACGAGATGGCGGGCGGGGGGCTGACGGCCCCGATGCCGGGCAAGGTGGTGCAAGTGATCGCAACGCGGGGCGCGGTGGTCGAGCGGGGGGCGCCGCTATTGATCCTCGAAGCGATGAAGATGGAGCACACCATCAAGGCGCCCGCCAACGGAACGGTCAGGGAGATACATTTCCGCGCCGGCGACCAGGTGCCCGAGGGTGCGGAACTGCTGGAATTCGAGGTTGCGGAGGACTGACGATGCGCCTGCCGGAACGGGTCAAGATGGTGGAAGTGGGGCCGCGCGACGGGCTTCAGAACGAGACGCGGCCCGTGCCGGTCGAGGTGCGGGTCGACCTGATCGACCGCCTGACCGCCGCCGGTCTGCCCGTCATCGAGGCGGGCAGCTTCGTATCGCCGAAATGGGTTCCCCAGATGGCCGACACCGCCGCCGTGCTGGCCGGTATCCGGCGCCGACCGGGAACGAGCTATCCCGTCCTGGTTCCCAACGAAAAGGGCCTGGAGGCGGCGTTGGCGGCGGGGGCGGAGGAAATCGCCGTGTTC
This sequence comes from Rhodospirillales bacterium, assembly GCA_019455065.1. Taxonomy (GTDB): domain Bacteria; phylum Pseudomonadota; class Alphaproteobacteria; order Rhodospirillales; family Magnetospirillaceae; genus JACFNC01. The sequence goes on along the minus strand of JACFNC010000010.1, from coordinate 94,129 downwards.
GGTGCCGCCTCGGAGTCGTTCTCGCGCAAGAACATCAACTGCTCTATCGCCGAAAGCCTCGAGCGTTTCGAGCCGGTGGTCGACGCCGCACGCGCGCGCGGCTTGCGGGTCCGCGGCTACGTCTCGTGCGTGCTCGGCTGCCCCTACGAGGGCGAGATCCGGCCCGCCGCGGTCGCCGAGGTGGCGGCGCGGCTGTTCGGGATGGGGTGCTACGAGATTTCGCTGGGCGACACGATCGGCGTGGGTACGCCGGGCAAGGCGCAGGTGATGGTCGAGACGGTGGCGGCGCGGGTGCCGGTCGAGCGGCTTGCCGCCCACTTCCACGACACCTACGGTCAGGCGCTGGCCAACATCCTGGCGGTCATGCAACTGGGAATCGCGGTGGTCGACAGCTCGGTGGCCGGTCTGGGCGGCTGCCCCTATGCCAAGGGCGCCAGCGGCAACGTGGCCAGCGAAGACGTCCTTTACATGCTGGACGGGCTCGGGATCGAGACCGGGGTCGACATGACCGCGCTCGTGGCCGCCGGGGACAGGATCTGCCGGCACCTCGGGCGCCCGTCCGGTTCGCGGGTGGCGCGGGCACTGCCGCGGGCCTGAATCGCCCGTCCTCGTGGCAATTGAAGTATATTGCCTATAAGTATAGACTCGACATCAAGGCGATGTGTCGGGCAGGGGTGGGGAATTCGTCGGCGATGATCGTTGTTTCCATGAGAGAAATTCGGTCAGGGTTCTAGGGCGCACCGATGGGAGGTTACAACCTCGAGCGGCTGAATTTTCTTGTCGTTGACGACAACAAGCATATGCGCGCTCTCGTCAAGACGATCCTTCATTCATTGGGAACGAAAAACGTCGTGGAAGCCGCCGATGGTGCCGATGCCTTCAAGGAATTGCGCCATTTTCCTGCCGACATCATCATCTGCGACTGGAATATGTCGCCGCTTGACGGGCTTGATTTCGTAAGACTGGTGCGCACCGGCAAGGACAGCCCCAATCCATTTGCCGCGATCATCATGCTCACCGGCCATACCGAGATGCACCGCGTCGTCGAGGCCCGCGATGCCGGCGTGCACGAGTTTCTGGCGAAGCCGATTTCGGCCCGAAGCCTGTATTCCCGCATTCGCGCCATCATCGAGCGCCCGCGCCCGTTCATTCGCACCGCCACCTATTTCGGTCCCGACCGCCGTCGGCGGCAGATCGAGTACAAGGGCAAGGAGCGCCGCAAGACCCTCGTCGGCGCGCCGGCGGAGGAGACGTCCGCCGGTCTCACCCAGGCCGAGGTCGAGGCTCTTCTCAACGGATAAGAGATTGGACCATGAGCGCAGACGACCATGAAATCATCAAGCCCCCCTCGACCCTGAAGGGCAAGGTCAGCTACGGTCCCGACGGGGTCAATCCCGACGTGCTCGACAAGGCCGAGGCGCTGATCGCGGGCATGCAGGGCGACTACCTCGAATGGGTTCAGGACGACCTGAAAAAGGCCCAGGAGTTTTTCGACCGCGCGGTGGCCGATGCGGCCGGGCGCATGGGCCATCTCAAAGAGGTCTACCACGTCGCCCATGACATCAAGGGGCAGGGGGGAAGCTTCGGCTATCCGCTGATGACGGCGATCGCCAATCAGCTTTGCCGCTACCTCGAACATCTCGAAGAGGCCGCGACCGCGGACCTGGACCTCGTCAAGGTGCATATCGACGCACTTCGCCTCGTCATCGGCAGCCGCATGCAGGGCGACGGCGGGACGGCCGGGGCCAACATCATGCGCGGCCTCGAGGCGGTAATCGCCAAGCGGGCCGCGCGCACGTCCTGAGGGGCCGGGCGAACCCGGCCCCGTTGACCTCAGCGCCAGCCGACGCGGTCGAAAATCCGGACCGCCTCGGGATTGTTCTCGCCCAGCGCCGATACGTTCAGGTTGTCGGCCCTGAACCCGCCCCATGACTTGACCAATGGCGACCAGGCGACCCCGGGTTTCACCGGATATTCCTGATTGACCTCGGCGTAGATGCGCTGGGCCGCGTCACCCGACAGGAATTCGAGCAACTTCACCGCCTCGGCCGTGTTCTTCGCGCTCATGGTGACCGCGCCCCCGGAGATGTTCACATGCGCGCCGCGGCCGTCCTGGTTGGGCCAGAACACGCCCACCTTCTCGGCGGCCGCCTTTTCGTCGGCCTTCGACGAGGTCAGCATGTTTCCGTAATAGTAGGTGTTGGCGACGGCGATATCGCATTGACCCGCGGCCACCGCGGCAATCTGGTCGCGGTCGCCGCCCTGCGGCTTGCGGGCGAGGTTGGCGACGACGCCCTTGGCCCATTGCTCGGCCTTGTCGGCGCCGTGAATGGCGATCATCCCGGCCAGAAGCGACTGGTTGTAGATGTTGTTCGAGCTGCGGATGCAGATGCGGTTCTTCCACTTGGGGTCGGCCAGGGCCTCATAGGTCGACAACTCCTTCGGGTCGACGCGGTCCTTGGCGTAGAAGATGACGCGGGCGCGCAGCGAAAGTCCGAACCACTGGCCGTTGGGGTCGCGGTACTGGGCCGGAATGTTGGCCGCGAGGACCGGCGAGTTCACGGCTTGCAGCAGGCCTTCGGTCTTGGCGCGATGGAGCCGCCCGACGTCGGTGGTGATCAGCACGTCGGCGGGGCTGTTCTGGCCCTCGTTCTTCAGCCGCGCGAGCAACTGGTCGGCATCGGCGGTCAGCAGGTTGTAGTGAATGCCCGTCTGCTTGGTGAATTCGTCGAGCAGGGGCTTGATGAGCTGGTCCTTGCGGGCCGAGTAGATGTTGACCTCGGTGGCGAAGCCGCTTGCGGCCGTCATCAGCGACGCCACCACAGCGAGGGCCAAGCGGGAAAGCGCACTCATGACCGTCAATCCTCTCTTCAAGTTGGCATTATGCGAATGCGAGACAGTCGCAATAGCATCTTATGGGTGTTGGGGCAAGAACGACTTTCCGATGCCCGCTAGAAGATTGACTTAAGGCCGTCGATGACGAATTGGACGGCAAGGGCCGCCAGGATGATCCCCAGCACACGGCTGACCACGTTGGAGCCGGTGACCCCCAGCACGGCGAGCACGCGGGGCGCCATCAGCAGCAACGCCAGAAGGAGCGCCAGCACGGCCACCAGCACGCCGATGACAGCGGCGGTCCGCAACAGGTCGCCTTGCGCATTTCCCATCAGCAGCACGACCGAGGTCATCGCGCCTGGTCCCGCGATCAGGGGAAAGGCAAGGGGGAACACGGTGATGTCCTCGCGATGGACCGTTTCCTGGTCCTCGCTGCTCGTCATGCCGCGCAGTCCCGAGTGGCGGGCGAACACCATGTCGGTGGCGAGCAGAAAGAGCAGGATGCCCCCCGCGATGCGGAACGCCGCCAGGCTGATGCCCAACGCCTCGAGCAGGGCATCGCCGATAAATGCGAAAATAAGGAGCAGCGACCCCGCCAACGCCGTCGCCCGCCTGGCCATCTGGCGCCGCTGCGGCTCCGCGACGCTGCGCGTCATCACCGCGAACAGGGCCGCGGTGCCGACCGGGTCGATGATCACGAAGAAGGCGGTGAAGTTGTAGAGGACGTCTTCCAAGTTCTCCTCGCGCCCTCCCAGATTAACCGGAAGCGGCCCTTCGGGCCAGGATGCCGCGCATGCCGCCCGCCGCCGCTGTCGACCTTTCCGCCATCCGATGGCCCGCCTAACCGTTCCGCCCTAGACCATCTGCCCCGATTGGCGCGGCGCGTCTCCTTTGAATAACATCGCCCACGGCAACTGAAGGAGCTGCGGGAATGTCCTCCATCTCTCCGTTCTATCGCGGCGTGGCCCTGCCGATGGCCGCGATCCTGCTACTGGCCTCGCTGCCGGTCGCTCCGGCCAGCGCCGGGTTGGTGCCGACCGAGGCGGTGGTCGACCGCCAGGCCGGCGACGACCGCGCCAAGGTGACGGCCTTTCTCGCGCGCGACGACGTGCGCCGCGAGCTGACGGTCCTGGGTATTGCCCCCGACGAGGCTGCGGCCCGCGTCGCCGCGCTGAGTGACGACGAGATCAGCCAGATTGCCGGTCGCCTCTCCGAGCTGCCCGCCGGCGGCGACGGCCTGGGCACGGTGGTCGGCGCCGCGGTCCTGATTTTCATCGTGCTGCTGATCACCGATATCGCCGGCCTCACCAAGGTCTTCCCCTTCACCCGCAGCGCCCGCTAGAGGCGCCATTGCCCGGCCTGATCGGACGCGGGTTGGCGGCCCTGCTCGCGCTGTGGCTGAGCGGATGCGCGGCTCCGCAGGCCACTGCCCTGCGTGAGCGGCCGTTGGGCCTCCCCACTGCGGCGACGGTGGCCGGCGTGCCGTTTTATTCGCAGGCCGACGCCTATTGCGGTCCGGCCTCGCTGGCCATGGCGCTGACGTGGTCGGGCCTGCCGGTGTCGCAGGAAGAGGTGGCCCGCCAGGTGTTCGTCGCCAACCGGGACGGCACGCTGCGCAGCGACATGATCGGAGGCGCACGCCGTCACGGGCGCCTCGCGGTGCCGCTGGACGAACTGCGCGGCGTGCTCGGCGAACTGGCCGCCGGACACCCGGTCATCGTGTTCCAGAATCTCGGCCTGTCGTGGTATCCCCGCTGGCATTACGCGGTCGCCGTCGGCTATGACCTCGACGCTGGCGAGATCCATCTGCGCTCGGGCGACCAGGAACGCCAGGTCTTGTCGCTGCACACCTTCGAGCACACCTGGGCGCGTGGCGGCCATTGGGCCCTGGCCGTGCTGCCGCCGGACCGCCTTCCCGCGACCGTTCCGGCCGCCGAGGTCATGCGTGCCGCCTTCGCCCTCGAGCGGGGCGGCCATCCCGAAGCGGCGGCCGCAACCTATGCGGCGATGACGGCGCGTTGGCCGAACGACCCGAAGGCGTGGATCGGTCTGGGCAATCTGCGCCACGCGGTCGGCGATTTCGCCGGCGCCGCCCACGCCTTCCGCGGCGCCGTCGAGGCGGATTCGCAAATGGCGGAGGCCTGGAACAACCTGGCGGTGGCGCTGGCCGACGGTGGGCGGCCCCGCCAAGCGCTGGCGGCGGTTCGCGAGGCCATCCGGCTGGATCCGGAGGCGGGAACCTTTCGCGAAACCGAACGCGAAATCGCCGAGGCGATGGCCCGTTAGAGGTCCGCGCCGCCAGCCCCTTCGGCTGCCTTACGAAACATTAATGTTCATGACAGCCGCCCGTAAGGTGCGGGCGGTTATAGGGGCATAAGAGGATGCCGCCTTCGCGGCACCGTTGCCACCTTTCGGAGGTCGCCAAAAGATGTCTCAGGAGTCCCGGACGCGGCGGGCCGGTCGCAGCCGCCGCATGCTGCTCTCGACCGTGGCGGCGCTGGCGCTAGGCGTCGGCGCGATTGCCGGCCAGGCCATCGACCAGGGGCGCCCGGCATGGGCCGCGTCCGAAGAACTGGCCGTCATGGTCACCGCGCCTGCCTCCTTCGCCGATCTCGTCGCGAAGGTGAAGCCCGCCGTCGTCAACATCTCGACCACTCAGAAGGTGGAACGCCGCGAGGCCTTGCCGCCCTTCGAGCTTCCTCCCGGCACACCCCACGAGGACTTTTTCCGCCGCTTCTTCGAGGACCGCCAGGGTTCGGGCGACATGCCGCAGCCCGGCGAGGCGCACGCCCTGGGTTCCGGTTTCGTCATCGACCAGTCGGGCTATGTGGTGACCAACAACCACGTGGTCGGCGAGGCCGACGAGATCGAGGTGGTTCTGAACGACGGCACGCGGCTTCCGGCCACCATCCGGGGTCGCGATCCCAAGACCGATCTGGCCCTTCTCAAGGTCGAAACCGACAAGCCGCTGCCCTTCGTCAAGTTCGGCGATTCCGGAAAGATGCGGGTCGGCGACTGGGTGCTGGCGGTCGGCAATCCGTTCGGTCTCGGCGGCAGCGTGACCGCGGGCATCATCTCGGCCAACGGCCGCGACATCCAGTCCGGCCCCTACGACGACTACCTGCAGATCGACGCCTCGATCAACCGCGGCAACTCCGGCGGTCCGGCCTTCAACCTGGCGGGCGAGGTGGTTGGCATCAACACCGCCATCTTCTCGCCGAACGGCGGCAGCGTCGGCATCGGCTTCGCGATTCCGTCGTCGATCGCGCGCGACGTGATCGCCCAGCTCCGCGAGCATGGGCGCGTCGAGCGGGGCTGGCTGGGCGTCCAGATCCAGGGCTTGACCCCCGACCTCGCGGCCGGGCTGGGGCTGGGCAAGGTCGAGGGGGCGCTGGTGACCGACGTCTTTCCCGGCACGCCCGCCGCCCAGGCGGGTATCCACCAGGGCGACCTCATCGTCGCCTTTGCCGATACCGCGATCAAGGACGCGCGGCAGCTTCCCCGGCTCGTCGCCGGGACCGAGGCCGGCAGCACCGCCAAGGTCACCGTGCTGCGCAACGGCCGAAAACTCACCCTCGATCTGACGATCAGCCGCATGCCCGACGAGCCGCGCATGGCCTCCGCCACGCCGCCGGCCGAGCGGTCGCCGGGCGCCAACGAACTGGGTCTTGCCTTGGCCGAACTCACACCCGACCGGCGGGCCGATCTGGGGCTCGACGACGGCATCGCCGGGGTGGTGGTCGAGAACGTCAAGCGGGGCAGCGAGGCCGCGCGCAAGGGCATTCGTCCGGGCGACGTGATCGTCGCGGTCAACCAGGACCGGGTGACCAAGCCCGCCGAGATCGCCAAGCGCGTCGCCGAGGCGAAGTCGGGTGAGCGCAAGACGGTGGTCATACTGGTCAACCGCAAGGGCGATCAGCGCTTCCTGGCGCTCGAGGTGCCCGCCTAGCAGCGCCTTCCTGGCCGCCGGTCGTTCCGGCCGGCGGCCTTTCCTACGGAATCATGGACTTCCAGGCCCCAACCGTGGACAATCCGTTGCAGATTTCGGAAAGCTCAATGCGCATTCTGCTCATCGAAGATGACGCCGAAACGGCGGCGTACATGGTGAAGGGACTGAAGGAGATCGGGCACGTCGTCGACCACGCGGCGGACGGCAAGGACGGCCTGTTCCTGGCGGTCAGCGAGCGCTACGACGTGATGATCGTCGACCGCATGCTGCCCAGCCTCGACGGCCTGTCGATCATCCAGACCATCCGCGCCCAGGGTAACGCCACCCCGGTTCTGGTGCTGTCGGCGCTCGGCAAGGTCGACGACCGCGTGCGCGGCCTGCGGGCGGGCGGCGACGATTATCTGGTCAAGCCCTACGCGTTCGCCGAACTTCTGGCGCGCATCGAGGCGCTGGCGCGGCGCGGCGCGGTGGCGCCGGCCGAGACCCGCCTGCGGGTCGATGACCTCGAACTCGACCTGCTGTCCCGCAAGGTGACCCGATCGGGGCAGGAGGTCGACCTGCAACCGCGCGAGTTCCGGCTTCTCGAATATCTGATGCGGCACGCGGGTCAGGTGGTGACGCGCACGATGCTCCTGGAAAACGTCTGGGACTACCACTTCGACCCGCAGACCAACCTCATCGACGTTCATATCAGCCGGCTGCGGCAGAAGATCGACAAGGGCTTCGATCCGCCTCTGATCAGCACCGTGCGCGGGGCCGGGTACTGCCTACGTGGATCATAGCAAGCTTCTCCGCACCTCCACCTTCCGGCTTTCGCTTTCCTACCTGGCGATCTTCACACTCTCGGCGGCGACGCTGCTGGCCGTCGTCTACTGGACGACGGCCTCGTTCATCGAGCGGCAGATCCGCGAGACCATCGACGCCGAGATCACCGGCCTGTCCGAGCAGTACCGCGAGCGCGGCCTCGGCGGGCTGGTCGAGATCATCAGCGAACGCAGCGCCCGCGAGCGCGACAAGAAGACCCTCTACCTGCTCACCGACAACGCCATGCGCCCGCTCGCCGGCAACCTGCTCGGCTGGCCCGAGGTCAAGCCCGACGAGGCTGGCTGGCTGACCTTCCCGGTGCAGACCCTGCAGGGCAAGCGCAGCGAGATCGCCGATGCCACGGCGCGCAGCTTCCTCCTGCCCGGCGGCTTCCGCCTGCTGGTCGGCCGCAGCCTCCAGGACGGCGAGCAACTCAAGCGGGTGATCGCCCAGGCGATCGGCTGGGGCATTGCCGTGACCGTGCTGCTCGGCGGGCTGGGCGGGGTGTTCATGAGCCGCCAGCTCTTGCAGCGCGTCGAGGCGATCAACCGCACGGTGCGCCGAATCATGGGCGGCGACATGAGCCAGCGCATGGCGCGCAGCGGCACCGAGGACGAGTTCGACCAACTCGTCGACAACCTCAACGCCATGCTCGATCAGATCGAGCGCCTGTTCGAAAGCATCAGAACCGTCACCGACAACGTGGCGCACGACCTGCGCACGCCGCTCAACCGCCTGCGCAGCCGCATCGACTTGGCGCTGCTGGGCGAAGCCGACGTCGAGACCTGCCGGCGCACTCTCGAGGAGACGATGGCCGACGCCGACCATCTCCTCGCCACCTTCAACGCCCTGCTCACCATCGCCGAGGCCGAAGCGGGGGCGCGGTCCAGCCAACTCTCCCCGCTCGATCTGGTGCCCCTGGTCCGCGACGTGTTCGAGCTTTACGAGCCGGTCGCCGAGGAAAAGGGCGTCGCGGTCGCGCTGGAGGCCGCCGACGAGGTGATGGTGCAGGGCGACCGGCACCTGCTGTCGCAGGCGGTCGCCAACCTGCTCGACAATGCCGTCAAATACACGCCGCCGGAGGGGCGCATCAGGGTGTCGGTGACGGCGGGAGCGCAGGGTCCGGAACTCGTGGTCGCCGACAACGGGCCGGGCATCCCGGCCGAATCGCGCGACAAGGTGTTGGAGCGGTTCACGCGACTCGACGCCACCCGCTCGACCCCCGGTAACGGCCTTGGGCTCAGTCTGGTCGACGCGGTCGCCCGGCTGCACCGGGCCAAGCTGGTGCTTGGTGACAACGAACCCGGCCTGACCGTGCGCCTCGCCTTCGCCCACCCCAATACCGCCGGCCCGAAGCCGAAGGCGTCGCTTGTCCATAAGTCTTAACGACATAGGACGGATGGTTTCGATAATTTGGGGCGGCAAAGGACGTAGCGGAGGTCAAGGCCACATGAATTCCCCGATCTCCGGGAATCAGCGGGAGAGGTGCCGAGGCATGATCGATGCGTTCGGCCGCCGGGTGACCTATCTGCGCGTGTCGGTGACCGATCGCTGCGATCTGCGCTGCGTCTACTGCATGGCGGAGCATATGAGCTTTCTGCCCAAGGCGGACGTCCTCAGCCTCGAGGAACTGGGGCGGGTGTGCGAGGCCTTTATCGGCCTTGGGGTGCGCAAGATCCGTCTTACCGGCGGCGAGCCCCTGGTGCGTGCCAACATCCTCAGTCTCATCCAGAGACTTGGCCGTGACGTGGCGGCCGGCGCCCTCGACGAGCTTACGCTGACCACCAACGCAACCCAACTTGCCCGCCATGCCGCCGATCTCGCCACCGCCGGGGTGCGCCGCCTCAACGTCTCGCTCGATACCCTGGATCCCGCCCGGTTTCGCGCCATCACCCGCACCGGCGATCTCGCGAAGGTGATCGAGGGCCTTGACGCCGCCGATGCCGCCGGGCTGGCGGTCAAGATCAACGCGGTCGCCATGCGCGGGGTCAACGATGACGAGTTCGACGCGCTGGTCGCATGGTGCGGACGCCGGGGCTACGACCTCACCTTCATCGAGACCATGCCGATGGGCGAAGTGGCGGAGGACCGTACGAACCGCTACCTGCCGCTGTCGGAGGTCAGGGAGAGGCTTGCCGCCAAATGGACCCTGGCGGAAAGCGGCCATCGCACGGCCGGGCCGTCGCGCTACGTCGACGTGGTCGAGACCGGGGCCGAGTGGGGTTCATCGCGCCGATGAGCCACGGCTTCTGCGAAACCTGCAACCGGGTCCGCGTCACCTGCACGGGCACTCTGTACACCTGCCTGGGGCACGAACAGGCAACCGACCTGCGGGCGCCGCTGCGGGCCGGCCCGGACGACGCGGCCCTGATCGAGGCGATCGGCCGGGCCATCTCCTGCAAGCCCAAGGGCCATGATTTCGTCATCGGCCGCGACCGCAGACCAACCGTGGCCCGTCATATGAGCGTGACGGGGGGCTGAGAAGGTCTGGCAGATGGACACGCTCACCCATGCGATCTTCGGTGCCGTGGTCGGCCAAGCGGGGTTCCGCCGCAGTCTCGGACGCCGGGCGATGGCCTATGGGGCGGCGGCCGCCGTGATGCCGGACCTCGATGTCGTGGCAGGCCTTGTCGCCGGGCCCTACGCCGCCTGGCTCTGGCACCGGGGCCCGACGCATTCGGTGTTCTTCGCCGCCATCGGTGGCGCGCTGCTGGGTTGGCTGGTCTGGCGGCTGCACGCCGGCGGAGAGGGCGCAAAGGCGGCTCGTAGGCCGCTCCTGGCTTGGGTCGGCCTGTTCTGGGTGGTCCTGTTCACGCACCCCGTCCTCGACCTCTTCACCCATTACGGCACGCAGCTGCTGGCGCCCCTGTCGCGGCACCGCTTCGCCATCCCGGCCATGCCGGTCATCGACCCCGTGTACACTCTGGCATTGCTGGCTGCGATGGTGGTCGGCCTGTTTGCCCGCCGGTCGGTCGTGGTGGCGAGGGGGGCGGGGGCGGCCGGTCTGTTCTTCGTGATCGCGTACACGCTGTTCGCGTGGTCCCTGAACGAGCGGGCCGCCGACGTGGCGCACCGACAGCTGCGGAGCGAAGGTGTGGCCGGGGCGGCGGTCGAGGCCTATCCGGTGCTGTTCCAGCCCTACTATCGGCGCATCGTCGTCGAGATGCCGGACACGTTTCTCATCGGGTTCCATTCGGCACTGGTGGATCGCCCGATCGCCTGGAACCGGGTTGAGCGGGATCACGGCGCGCTCGCAACCCGGGTCGCGGGAACCTGGGAGGGCGAGATGCTGTCGTGGTTTGCCGCCGGCAAGGTGCTCTGGCGGACGCGGAGCGCCTCGCCGGGGGCACTGGTCGAAGGCTATGACGTCCGCTACGGCCTGCCGGGCGAGACGCTTCTCGCTTTCTGGGGAATAAGGGCCGAATTCGACGCCGAACAGAGGCCGCTCGGGCCGCCGGCCATCTTCGGCACGGACCGGGCTCCCACCCGCGAACGGCTTGGAGCGTTGTTCGCCGAGATTTTCGGCCAGTGAACCCCCGAATGCGTGCCGTGCGGGCTTTGGGCAATCGACTAGAGTAGCGTCTCCACCCCCAGACATTCGGAGGCCGATTGTCGACTGAAAGACCAATCCGTGTCGTGTGCGTGGACGACAACCGTCTGGTCGTCGAGGCCATGCGTCAGGTCATCGACCTGGATCCGGGAATGGAGTGCGTGGGGTGCTTTCACGAGGCGGACCACCTGTCGGACGAGATCGAACGCCTGCGGCCCGACGTGTTGCTTCTCGATATGAAGATGCCCGGCCGCGATCCGGTCGAAGCCTTGCGCGAGGTGAGCAGACGCTTTCCGCAGGTGCGGACGATCGTGTGCAGCGGTCTTTCCGACCAGTCGGCGGTGACCGCCGCGCGTGAAGCCGGCGCCTGCGGCTATCTTGAAAAGGACGGCAACGTGATGGCGATGCTGGACGCCATTCGCGGGGCCGGCAGACCCGCGCGCGAGGTGTCGGCGTAACGCATCATAAATTCACTTTGGAATCACCCTGGATCGTCACCCCCGGGCTTGACCCGGGGGCCCATGGATTGCCGGGTCAAGCCCGGCAATGACGAACGTGAGAGCGACGCATCTGAATGCAACGCGCTTCGGCCGACCGCGCCGGCGCCTATCCGCCTACATCTGGGATTGCAGATAATTCTGCAGGCCGACGGAGCGCAGCAGGTTCTGCTGGGTTTCCAACCAGTCGATGTGTTCCTCGGTTTCTTCGAGGATGTCACGCAGCACCTTGCGGCTGACGTAGTCCGACGCCGCCTCGCAGGTGGCGACCGCGGCCACCAGCTCGGCGCGCGCCGCGCGCTCCAGGCGAAGGTCGTTGTCGATGACCTCGGGCACGTCCTCGCCGATCAGCAGCTTGCCAAGGTCCTGGAGGTTCGGCAGGCCTTCGAGAAAAAGAATCCGCTCGATGAGCTGATCGGCGTGCTTCATCTCGTCGATGGATTCCTTGTACTCATGCTCGCCAAGCTCGGAAAATCCCCAGTTCCGCAGCATGCGCGCATGCAGGAAATACTGGTTGATGGCGGTGAGTTCGTTCTTGAGGACCTGATTGAGGTGCTGGATGACGCCCGGATCGCCCTTCACCCTACCCTCCTCGCGCTATTCGGCGGCGATCATCTCGCCTGATCGCGCCTCGTTTTCGTTCAACAGCCGGCAGACTTCCGGCATACAGCGACCGCACCGCGGCGACACGCCGAAAAAGGCGTAAACCTCACCCGCGTTTCGACAGCCGTTGTCGATCGCCTGGCGAATCCGCCGATCGGTCAAACCATGGCATATGCAGACGTACATCGCCGAACGGGCATCCGAGTGAACTACTCCCGCGAACATAAGGAAATTCGCGACTGCATGTCAATCGCAAACCCCATGGATTGCCTGCTATCCAGCCAATCCATACCCCCGGGACGAGCCCGGGGGTTGGCGTCGGAAAGGCGCGACGCCGGCTACTCCGCCGCCATCGCCTGCGGCCCGGCCAGCGCACGCTCGCCGTCGAGGGTGGCGGCCACTGCATGGATCACGGCGGCGATGCGCACCGCGGTCTGGATGGCCTCGCGGCTCATCCCGCCCTCGCGGAGCGCGCGTTCGTGCGAGTCGATGCACGAACCGCAGCCGTTGACCGCCGACACGGTCAGCGACCACAGCTCGAAATCCAGCTTGTCCACGCCCGGCTTGGCCAGCGCGTTCATGCGCAGGCGGGCCGGCATGCCGCGATAGTCCGGGTTTCCCGATAGATGCAGGAAACGATAGTAGATGTTGTTCATGGCCATGATCGCGGCCGCGGTCTTGGCGGCGACCAGCGCCTCCGGCGACAGGTGCCGGGCGCCCTCGGCGACCAGTTCGGCGGTCACCTCGGGGTCGCGCGCGGCCAGCGCGGCGGCGATGATGGCGCCCCATTTCTGCTGCTCGGTCAGCGCCTGCTCGCCGGCGATGCTCGACAGGTTGAGCTTCAGGTCGCGGGCGTACTCCGGCAGCCGTTCCTTCAGGTGTTCGATGCCCATGTCGTCTGTCTCCTTGGTGAGGGCGGCCGGCCCTCGCGGGCCGGCCACGCGGGTCAGGCGGCCTTCAGCGTCTCGGTGCCCTTCTGCCAGTTGCAGGGGCAAAGCTCGTCGGTCTGCAGGGCGTCGAGCACCCGCAGCACCTCCTGCACGTTGCGCCCGACGTTCATGTCGGTGACCGACACGAAGCGGATGATCCCGTCGGGATCGACGACGAAGGTCGCCCGCTTCGCCACCCCTTCCTCGGGATCGAGGATGCCGAGGCTCGCCGACAGTTCCTTGCGGATGTCCGACAGCCACGGGTACTTGACCTTGCCGAGGTCCTCGCGGCTCCGCCGCCACGACAGGTGCACGAAGTCCGAATCGGTGCTGGCGCCGATGATCTGGGCGTCGCGGTCGCGGAACTCGCCGTCGAGTTCGTCGAAGGCCAGGATTTCGGTCGGGCAGACGAAGGTGAAGTCCTTGGGCCAAAACACGTACACCTTCCACTTGCCCGTGAAATCCTTGTCGGTCATCTCGGGGAAGCTTTCGGGCAGGTCCGTGCCGCTCACGGCCTTCAGGCGATAGCTCGGGAAGCGGTCTCCAACAGTCAGCATGTCCTTCTCCTCGAAGTTCGGTTTGCGTTGCCCCGAACTTAAGAACTCTTGCGAAATCGATCCAACGAGTTATTCTGGATTCAGAAATCGAGAAAACCGATGACTATACTCCCCACCCTGAGGCAGCTTTCCTATCTCGTCGCCCTCGCCGACCATAACCACTTCGGCCGTGCCGCCGAGGCCTGCCATGTCACCCAGTCGACGCTCAGTGCCGGCATCCAGGAACTGGAGACCCTGCTGGCGGCCAGCCTGGTCGAGCGCACCAAGCGGCGGGTGATGTTCACGCCGCTGGGCGAGCAGATCGTGGCCCGCGCCCGCGGTCTCCTGCGCGGCGCCGAGGACATCGCAGAACTGGCGCGGGCGGCCGGCGAGCCGCTGGCCGGCACGCTGCGGCTGGGCGTGATCCCGACCATCGGCCCCTATCTGCTGCCCGATCTGCTGCCGGCCCTGCGGCAACGCTTTCCCAGGCTCAAGCTCTATCTGCGCGAGGATCTGACGGGGCGGGTGCTCGACCAGCTGTCCGCCGGCCATCTCGACGCGGTGCTGATCGCCTTGCCCTATCCGGCCGAGGATCTGGAAACCGTGGTGGTCGGCGACGACCCGTTCGTCGTCGCCTGCCTGCCCGACGATCCGCTGTGCCGCGGGGAAACGGTGAGGGTGGCCGACATGGCCGGCGCGCCGCTGCTGCTGCTCGAGGAGGGCCACTGCCTGCGCGAGCACGCCCTGGCCGCCTGCCGCCTGGCGCGCGGCGGCACCGCCGAGGGCGTGCAGGGGACCAGCCTGCACACCCTGGTGCAGATGGTCGCCAACGGTCTGGGGGTGACGCTGCTGCCGCGCATGGCGGTGGCGGCCGACGTCCTGCGCGGAACCGGCCTGGTCACGCGCCCGCTCCAGGGCGAGGACGCGGCGCGCCGCATCGGCCTGGGCTGGCGCAAGTCCTCGCCGCGCAAGCGCGAGTTCCTGATGCTGGCCGAGGTCATCCGGGAACGCATGGCGGCCAAGACCCTCACCCCGACCCTCTCCCGCAAGCGGGAGAGGATGTAAACCGTGGACTCCCTTCTCCCGCAAGCGGGAGAGGGAGGGGCCCGCGTAGCGGGAGGGTGAGGGGGCGCGCCGCGCCCCCACCTTGTCCGCCAAGAATCAGCGACAGACGAATGGCCACACGACCCTGGCTCCTTCCGGGTGGACGGAGCCATCGGTGGTCATGTAGGCGAAACGCACCTGCTTTTGGCTCTCCGGTAGGGCACGAACTGCGGCGCTCTCCAGGGGTCCCCCCCGCAACATCGCAAGTGGGTCGAGCCAATAACCGTCGACCGGGATAAGCATCTTGGGCGTCTCCACGTATTCGCCCGTATTATTGTACCATGTGGTCAAGTGCAGATGATAATGACCCTCGGGGCCATAAGCGCGCCCGCCGGTGGTTCCCGTATTGCCGGCGATCCCGACCGGTTCCCCTTTGCGGACGCGCGCATGCAAGGAAAGGGGGGAGGGTTCCTGCAGGTGCTTGTACTCCGTGAAAATCCACCGATCGAGGCCGGTATCCGCGGGTGAATGACGTACGACGACCTTGATCCCGCCGATGTTCTCGCCTTCGCTTTTTTCTATGACCTCCCCGTCAGCCATGGCGATTATTTCGATCCCCTTCGCCGGGATATCGAGACCTCCGTGCCGCCCATGGTAGAAGCGAGTCGAGCGCACCGACCCGTCGCCTCGAATGGTCACTCCGAAAAAGGAGTCGGCGGTCTGGCATTTCAGGTGTTCGGGATAGGCGGGCCTCAGGCCCGTCTCGAAAAAGCCTCGCGCTTCCATTGACTCTATTGCGGCCATGGTGGCCATGAAGGCCCGTTGCATCTCCGGATTCAATCCGGCTTGAGGACCGCTTTTCATCGCGGGGCCGTCAAGGTGCCCGGTCCCGTCGTCTTTCCCCATCCCGCGGCTTGGCTGCCCATTCTTGCCCCTGCCCCCTTCGATGCCGGTCCCGAACGCCACAGCGCCTGTCGGCACCAAGGTTGCGGCTAATGTCAACAGGGCCATCGAGGCAAAGATCGGAAACACGTTCAAGTCACGCACTCCCCTTCGCTGTCACGACAATGCGCCGTCTTCTGCGCCGCCATGACCGGGTTTTTCGCAATGAGTTCTACTGCAAGCCGCGCACAGCCTTCAGCACCTCGGCGGCGTGGCCGGGAACCTTGACCTTGCGCCATAGGCCGCGGATCGCCCCGTCGGGCCCGATCAGGAAGGTCGAGCGCTCGATGCCCATGTATTTGCGCCCGTACATGCTCTTTTCCTTCCACACCCCGTAGGCCGCGCAAACCGTCCCGTCGACGTCGGCGGCCAGGGGAAAGGGCAGGCCGTGCTTCGCCTTGAACCGGTCGTGACTGGAAACGCTGTCGCGCGAGACGCCGATGACGACGGCTCCGGGGGCGGAGAAATCGGGAAAGGCATCGCGGAAGGCGCAGGCCTCGGCGGTGCAGCCCGAGGTGTCGTCCTTGGGATAGAAGTACAGCACCACCGGGCGCCCCCGCAGCGCGCTCAGGGTCACGGTGCCGCCGCCGTCGGTGGGCAGGGTGAAGTCGGGGGCCTGCTCGCCCGGATTCAGGCTCATCGCGCGCTCTCCTCCTGTGTGCCCGGCGGGGCCAACGCCAGGGCCTGGGCCGGCTCGTCGACGATGGCGGCGAACAGTGACCGCACCTCGGCGCCGTGGACGGCCAGGCTGCGCTTCAGCGCCGCGAAGTCCTGCTGACCGGCGGCGCGCGCCAGCTTGCTCTTCAGGCCCTCGGGCGCGGTGGCCTCGTCGAACCGGCCGGCGATGGTCAGGCGCAGCACCGCCTGCACGGCCGACCACAGCCGCAGCGCCTCGATCAGAAGGGCGGCGTCGCCCTTGGCCAGCAGCCGCGCGTCCCGCAGCCGTTCGATCATTGCCGCCGTGTTGGTCGCGAGGATGCCGGGGTGGGCGTGGGCGTGGCGCAGCAGCAGGTATTGGGTGATGAACTCGATGTCGATCAGCCCGCCCCGCACATGCTTGCCGTCCCAAAGCGATTCGCCCCGGTGCTCGCGGGCCATCCGCGCCCGCATGTCGGCGACGTCGCGCAGCAGCCTGTCGGGGTCGCGGGGGCGGCACAGCGTCCTGTCGATGACGGCACGCACGCGCTCGGCAAGGTCGGGCGGGCCGCTGATCACCCGCGCCCGGGTCATGGCCATGTGCTCCCACGTCCAGGCCATCTCGTCGTGGTAGCGAACGAAGGCTTCGAGGCTCGACGCGATGGGGCCGGCATGGCCCGACGGCCGCAGCCGCATGTCGACCTCGTAGAGCAGGCCCTCGCCGGTCTTCGCCGTGATGGCGTTGAGCAGCCGCTGGGTCAGGCGGGCGAAGTAGACCCCGGGCAGCAGCGGTTTGGGGCCGTTCGACTGCTCCACCTCGGGCGGCACCTCGTAGATGATGATGAGGTCCAGATCGGAGGTCGCGGTCATCTCGCGTCCGCCCATCTTGCCCATGGCGACGATCGCCACCCCGGCCCCCGGAACCCGGCCGTGCAAACGCGCGAACTCGTCCTCGACGCGGGGATGAAGGCGGCTGATCACGGTGTCGGCGATGTCGGTCAGGGCCCGCGACGAGGCCGCCGGATCGAGCAGGCCGCGCAGCGTCTGCATGCCGACCTGGAACTTGCGGTCGTTGGTCCAGCGCCGGCAGAGATCGAGAATCTCCTGGTAATCGCGGGCGTCGGCCAGGACGCGGTCGAGATCGGAGTCCAGTTCCTCCGGCGGCGGCGGAGGCGCCAGGAAATCCTCGCTCAGCACGCTGTCGAGCATCGAGGGATTGCGGCTCAGATGCTCGGCCAGGCGCGGGGCGTCGCCCATCACCTCGGCCACCAGGTCGAGCAGTCCGGGATTGGCGTAGAACAGCGAAAACACCGGCACCCCCGCCGGCAGGTGCGACAGGAACTCGTCGAAGCGCATGAACGCCGCATCCGGGTTGGCGGTCTTCGACAGCGCCGTGAGCAGGACGGGGGTCAACTCGGTCAGCAGCTCGCGGGCGCGAGTGCTGCGGGTGGCGCGAATGCGGCCGTGATGCCAGCCGCGAATCTGCGACGAGATGCCGGTGGCGTTGGAGAAACCCATCTCGGTGATGGTCTTCAGGGTTTCGGGATCGTTTTCGCCGCCGGTGAACACCAGATTGCCGCCGGCGCCGCCCAGATTGGGGGCATCCTCGAACAGATGCGCGTAATGCTGCTCGACGCATTCGAGCTGGCCGCGCAGTTCGGTTTCGAACGCCGCCGGCGAGTCGTAGCCCATGAAGGCGGCCAGTTCGGCCAATTGTTCGGCCTCGCCGGGCAGCACCTGCGTCTGCTTGTCGTCGATCATCTGCAACCGATGCTCGAGCCGCCGCAGGTAGGAATAGGCGTCGATCATCTGGTCGGCCACCGAGTCGTCGATGTGGCCGGCCGCGGCCAGCGCCCGCAGGGCGGCGCAGGTGCCCGACGGGCGCATCTCGGGTTGGCGGCCGCCCCAGATCAGCTGTTGCGTCTGGGCGAAGAACTCGATTTCGCGGATGCCGCCGCGCCCCAGCTTGATGTTGTGCCCGGCCACCGCGATGGTGTGGTGGCCGCGATGGGCGTTGATCTGGCGCTTGATCGAGTGGATGTCCTGAATGGCGGCGAAATCCAGGTTTTTCCGCCAGATGAAGGGCCGCAGGAACTTCAGGAACGCGTCGCCCACGGCGCGGTCGCCGGCCACCTGCCGGGCCTTGATCAGCGCGGCACGCTCCCAGTTCTGGCCGAAGCCCTCGTAATAGAGCTCGGCCGCGGCGATCGAGATGGCCGGCGGGGTGGCGCCGGGGTCCGGGCGCAGCCGCAGGTCGGTACGGAAGACGTACCCGTCCGCCGTGCGCTCCTCCATGATCTTGACGAGGTCCAGCGTCAGCCGCACCAGGCATTCCTTGACGCTCTTGCGGCCGGTGTAGCGGATGCGCTCGTCCTCGTAGAGAACGATCAGGTCTATGTCGCTCGAGTAGTTGAGTTCCCCGGCGCCCAGCTTGCCCATGCCGATGATGAGCAGGCCACTGTCCCGTTCCGGGTCGTCGCGGTGGGCGAGTTCGATTTCGCCACGCGCCGCAGCCTGCCGCAGCAGGAAGCGCACCGCCACCCCCAGGGTGGCATCGGCGAACCGCGATAGGGCGCCGGTGACCTCGTCCAGCCGCCAGTCGCCGGCGACGTCGGCGAGCGCAATGGCGAGCGCGGCCTTGCGTTTTGCCTGGCGGAGCAGGCGCATCACTCCGCCAAGGTCGGTGGCGACGTCGCCTTCGGCCACAGTCCGTTCCAGCAAGGCTTTGAAGGTGGGGGCCGCTCCGCCTTCGATCACGTCGCGCAGGAACGCGGGCTCGCGCAGGATCGACTGGCTGAGATACGGGCTGTTGCCGAACACGGCGGCAAGCAGCGCCTGCCCCGCCCCGTCGGCGGCGATGCCGCGCACGAAGGAGGCGAGGGCGGGGTCGTCCAGTTCGCCGGCGAGATCGCGCCACCGCTCGAAGCCGAGCTTCGCGCGCGCGGCGTTCCCTGGCTTGGGCAGGGTCTCGAGGGACATTGGGAAAGGCAAGTGCCGCGTTTCCAAATCTTGCGTCTTGCCTCACACTGCGCATTGGCTCGATAAGGGTCAAGTCGAACATGGGGATTGGCGCGGGTGGTCCACGGCACGGTCAAGGGTTTCTTCCGCCTGCTGGAGGCCTTCGTCCTGATCCTCGTCGTCGGTGGATCGCTGCTTGCCTGGCGGCTGTCGCAGGGGCCATTGGCGCTTGATTTCCTGACCCCTTACATCGAGGACGCGCTGGCCGATCCGGCCGGTGGTTTCACCGTCAGGCTTGAGCGGACGCAACTCACCTGGGCCGGGTGGGAAAAGGCCCTCGATCTGCGGGCGGTGGGTGTGCACGCGCTGGTGAGGGACCGCGGCGTGGTCGCCTCGGTGCCCGAGGTCGCGGTCACGATGAGCGGCCGCGCGCTGCTGCGCGCGGAGCTGGCGCCGAGCGCCATCGAGATCATCGGCCCGCGCATCCGATTGTTTCGCGATTCCGGGGGCGAAGTGCACTGGGGGCTGGGCGAGGGCGGCCCCGGCGAGGCGGCCGGCGTTGTCGATCGTCTGATCGCCCAGTTGCAGGGCGGGGTGGAGGGTCCGATCGCATCGCTGCGACGGCTCGAGATCGTCGGTGGCGAACTCGTGATCGAGGATGCGGTGCTCGGTTTCACCTGGCATGCGCCGGATGCCGACATCAAACTCCGGCGGGATGCCGACGGCATTTCGGCCGATCTCGGCGTCCATATTGACTTCGGTGACGAGAAGCCGCGCCTGCGCGGCGTGGTTCGCTGGGACAGGTTCACCGGCAAGCTTGCGGGCGCGGCCACATTCGGCGACGTGCGCCCGGCGGCCTTCGCGCCGGCCCTCCCGGAACTCGCCCGGTTGTCCGCCATCGACATGCCGCTTGCGGGCTCCGTCGCCTTCGCGTTCCACCCGGCCAGCGGCATTGAAACCTTGAGCCTCGACCTCACCGGAGCCGGCGGTGCGTTGCGGGTTCCGGAGCCGCTCGCCGCCACCTACCCCCTGGAGACCCTCCACCTCAAGCTTGCGGCGTCCGACTACTTCGCCACGCTGCGGGTGGACGAGTTCTTCGCCGATCTCGGGGGCCCCACGGTCTCGGCCAGCGCCGTGGCCGACCGTGTCGGAACCCGAATCGCGGTCAAGGCGGATGCCACCGTGGCCCGCATGCCGGTCGACGCGCTCGACCGCTTCTGGCCACCGTCGCTGGCGCCCGATGTGCGTTCTTGGATCGTGGCCAACCTCTCGCACGGCATGGTTCGCGAGGCGCAAGCGACGCTTTCGGCGGACATCGCGGAGTCCGGCGAGATCACGATCGGAGGCATCTCCGGCCGCATCCTGCCCGAGGGGGTGACGGTCCGCTATCTCGGGGAACTGCCCGAGGTCAAGAACGCGTCGGCGGTGGCCACCTTCGACCGCAACCGCTTTCGGCTGGCGATCAAGGGCGGCGAGGTCTACGGACTGCGGGTCACCGGTGGTACCATCGATTTCACCGGGTTGAATGGCGACGGCGAACGGGCCGCCATCGACCTCGCGGTCGTAGGGCCGCTGGCCGACGCGCTTCGCCTTGTCGACCATCGTCCCCTCGGTTACGCGAAGGCGCTCGGGATCGATCCCGAGACGACCTCGGGAACCGCGGCCACCCACCTGACCCTCCGCTTCCCTTTGCTGAAGGCACTGTCGCTTGAGGACGTGACGATACACGCGCGCTCGACCCTGAAGGATGTGACCGTGCCGCGGATACTGTTCGACCGTGACGTGACCGGCGGCGACTTGGCCATGGTCGTCACCCGCGAAGGGATGGACGTGACGGGTAGGGTTGCCGTGGCCGGCGCTCCGGCGGAGATGAGTTGGCGGGAGAATTTCGGCGACGCGGGATCTCGCAGCCGGTACGCGCTGCGCAGCGTGCTGGACGACCGCCAACGCGCCGCGCTCGGGCTCGATTTCGCGCCGTTCCAGCACCCCTTCCTCACGGGCGCGGTGCCGGTCGAGGTCGTGGCGCTTCTGGGCGACGACCGTACGGGACTGCTGGAGGCGAAACTCGACCTCACCGGGTCGGCCATGGGGCTGCCGCAAATCGCCTGGCAAAAGCCGATGGGCAGGGCGGCGTCGGCGGCGGTGCGCGCCCGCCTGCAAGGCGGGCGGATGGTCGAGGTCAACGGGTTTACGGTGTCGGCGGGCGAGGATTTGGCGGCTACAGGCTCGGTCATCCTGAACGGCGAAGGCGGGGTGGAGCGGATCGAGATAGGCCGCTTCCGGTGCGGCCGGACGGACGTTCGGGCCACGGCGCGGCTGCTCGCAGACGGCGGTGTGGCCCTGGACGTGGCCGGGGCCTCGTTCGACGCGGCGCCCTTGTTCGACGCGGGGCTTGCCAACCGGGTCGCGGGGAGCGGGCCGGAGGAGGAGCGCGACGACACGCCCGCGCTCAGTGTCACCGGCGCGGTCGATCGTCTCTGGCTCGGCGAGGAAACCTACCTCGAAAACGTCACCGCTGCTCTGGCAAGCGATGGCGGGGAGTGGCGGACGGGGCGCCTTCACGGCTTCGCCCCCGGCGGGAAGATCGTGGCTGCCGAATTGTCGCCTCGCGCCGAGGGGCGCGTCGTTTCCATGACCTCGGCGGATGCCGGCGCGGTGTTCCGCGCATTCGGCGCGTTCGACAACATGGTGGGCGGCAAGCTCGACGTGCGGGCGGTGATCGGGGGTCGTGATCCCGGCGCGGGCATCACGGGTCGGATCGCCGTATCCGATTATCACGTGGTCAAGGCGCCGCTGCTGGCGCGGCTGCTGTCTGTCGCGGCGTTGACCGGGATCGGCGACCTTCTGCGCGGCGACGGAATTTCGTTCTCGACCCTAGACCTGCCGTTCTCGCTGCGCCGCGGCCGGTTCGAGTTGAACGAGATGCGCGCCTTCGGCCCGGCACTGGGGATCACGGCGAACGGCGCCCTCGACCTCAAGGCCGACACCTTGTCGCTGGAGGGAACCATCGTCCCCATCTACGCCTTCAACAGCATCCTCGGCAACGTGCCGGTTCTGGGCCAAATCCTGACGCCCGAGAAGGGAGGGGGCGTGTTCGCCGCCACCTACGGCATCAAGGGGAAGGCCGACGATCCGGCCATCGTGGTCAATCCGCTCGCGGCGCTGGCGCCGGGCTTCCTGCGCGGCCTGTTCAACATCCTGCCTGAGGGCGGCGGTCGGGGAGGGGGCTAGTCCCGGGAATCAAGAGCCGGTGATTCGACAGCCGGCTCATCGCTGAACTCGGGCACGATGCGCCGGTCGAGAAAGAACCATTTGTAATCGATGTCGTCGATGATCAGGCGTTCGACGAAAAACAGCCGAAGGTCGTCGAGGGCGCCGAGAATCGCGATCACGTTACGCGTCTTGATGACCTGGGCGAACTTCTGCAATTCGTCATTGGCGGCGCGATGGCCGAGGATGTGAGTTTTTAGCCGGGGATAACCGTACCGCGCCAAAATCCTTTCCTCACGCCGGAAATGCTGAGCGAGGTCGATCGCAAGGGCGTCGCGCATCTTTTCGGCGTTCGAGAAGTCGGCCGCGCTGGCGGCGGCGCCGATCAGGTTCATGATTCGGACCGACCGCTTGTGATCCTCGTCAAGCTCCTCGATGGCGACGCTCATCGCCTCTGTCCAATCAAAACGCCACATGTCGCCCCGTCCATCCTTGAATGGCGCCGCAGGATACCAGAAGCGGTCGTCGGGGCGAGGTACCCATTTGGGAGAGGGGCCCCAAAAAAGGCCTAGGGCAAAGGTCGTTCCCTGACCCTGCCGCCTCAGTTGAGGCGCAGCCGAACCTCGATGGTGTCGCTTGCCGCGACTCGGCGATGCTCGTCACCTCGTCCAGTCTAACCGCCACATGCCGTCCGCACGGACCCAAACGGCTGGTCCCCGCGCATCGTCGGCCAGGGCGAAGGTTACGGGTCGAGGCGCCCGTTCACGAGGTAGTCGTCCGGAATTTCGGCGAATTCGGCTATCGTTCCTCCGTTTCGGGCGACGAATTGCCGGGCGGCTTCCCGATCAATGAACGGTACGGCCTCGGCCTCCCCCATTCCGCTGGCCCGCCGGCTCCCTAGCACGAACTGGGCTCGGCGCGCGTCGATCCAGGTTCCGGGATCCGGCCGCGTCCAGTCGGCGCGGCCCATGTCGTTCACATAGGCGACCACGGCCGACGCCCCGCCGTCCCCGAAACGCAGGAACACGATGGCGTCGCGGACCGAGGAAAACCAGAGCGGCTGGCTCTGTCCCGCAACGAAGACCTGACCTTTCGGACCTGGATGTTCGGTGAGGAACATTCCGCAGATGTGGCCGACGGTGTCCGCTCGCGGCTCCTGCGCCGGCGGGACCGTCGCCGTGCCGTCCGAACACGCGCCGAGCCAGCACGACGCGACGATCGCCAAGGCGGCGCGCGAGATCACAGCTCGCGCCTCCGAAACAGCAGCGCCGCCACGCCGAGAGGAACCGCGGACCAGGCGGCCAGCGAGCCGATCAACAGGGGTGCCGCCAGGTGAACCGTACCGCTGAGGCCGGCCATGCCGGAAAAGGTGCGCACGTTTTCGAAAGCACTGAGGTTGAACAGGCGATAGATGTCGGCGGGGTTGGCCAGCAGCAGGTAGGGAAAGAGCCCCGGCGCGATGCGGTCTCCGCCGGCGACCAACGCGCCGAGCAATGCGAGATCATAGAGGATCACGAATGTCAGCCAGACGCCGATGGCGATGCCGGCGGCGGTGCTGCGCTCGCGAACTAGGATGCTCACGACGTAGGCGATGGCGACGAACACCGCGCCCAGCAGGGCCGAACTGACGAGCAGCCAGGCGAAGGCGCGCACGCCGTTGGCATCGGCGCCGCCGTTCAACCACGCCGCCGTTCCGGCACCGCCATAGCCGATCACGATGGCCACCGCGAGAATCCCGCAATGGCCGAGGAACTTGCCGAACAGGATCTGGCCGCGGGTCAGCGGATAGGTGAGCAGCAGCAACATGGTGCCGCGTTCGACCTCGCCGACGACGGCGTCGTAGGACAGCAACAGGGCGATCAGTGGGACCAGGAAGATTGACAGGCTGGCCAGGCTGACGACGGTCACTGCCAGCGGCCGCGCGGCGACGGCCCCGGCCGGGGCGCTGCCGAGAAAGGTCAACGCGAAGGCCAATCCGGCCAGCAGAAGGGTGGCGCCGACGATCCAACGGTTGCGCAGTCCGTCCCGCATCTCCTTGCCGGCGATGATCAGCACGGTCCTCACGACCCTCCCTCCCCGGCATGGCCGAAGTGGCGGTAGACGTCCTCAAGGGACGGCAACTGAACGTCGATGTCCGAGACGTCTAGACCGAGAACGGTGCGCAGGACGGCGATCTTGTCGGGCAGGGCGCATTCCAGTTCGACGGACTGATGGTTGATTCGGGTGACGTCGATCCCGTCGAGACGCTGCGTGATGTCGCCCGGCACGCCGGGCGTGGCGACGCGGATACGCACCGGCAGCGCCGCCTTTCGCCGCAATTCGTCGAGCCCGCCGCAGGCCGCCAGGCGGCCCTCCTTCATGATGGCCACCCGGTCGGTGCGCGCTTCGAGTTCGGTGAGGATGTGCGATGACAGGACGATCGCGGTGCCTCGCCCCTTCATCTCCTGGATGATCTCAAAGAATTCCTGCCGCAGCACCGGGTCGAGCCCGGTGGTGGGCTCGTCGAGCAGCAGCAGGCGGGGGTTGCCGAGCACGGCCTGGGCGAGACCCAGGCGCTGGCGCATTCCCTTGGAGTAGGTCTTGATCCGGCGATTGCCCGCATGGGTCAGGCCGACCCTTTCCATCAGGGCGTCGCAGGCTCGCGTGGCCTCGCCCTTGAGGCGGGCGTAAAAGCGCAGCATCTCGAGGCCCGTCATTTCGTCGTGGAAGGCGACGTTTTCCGGCAGGAATCCGATGCTGCGACGGAAGGCGAGGGGGGCGCGCAGCGGGTCGAGGCCGAAGATGCCTACGGTACCCGCTGATGGCCGCGTGAGCCCCAGCATCAGCTTCATCAGCGTCGTCTTGCCGGCACCGTTGTGGCCGAGAAGCGCCAGACACACGCCTTCCGGCAGGCTCAGGCTGACGTCGTCGACCGCGCAATGGGCGCCGTACCGCTTGCTGACCGATTGCAATTCGAGGGCGGGGGCGGCGCTCATGTTCCGGTCCTCGCATCGGGCAGCTTCGTTGGCAGCGGCGGCGGCGCGATCAGCGGATGGCTGTCGATGACGCCGCCGGGGTAGAGCGTGGGGAACTGCGACTGCGCGAACCGCAGCGTCTCCATCGCCGGGCTCGCCAGAAGAAGCTTGGCCAGGGGATAGCTCCACACGACGCGGTCGACGATGTTGTTCGGACGGTAGGCGACGTCGGCGATGCCGTCGTCGTCGAGGTCGAAGGATGGATTGTCGCTCCAGTAGTTGCCGCGGCCGTCCTTGGACCACTCGTAGTGGACTGTGCCGCTGTACTTGACCTGGGTGCGGTTGGCGACAAAAGCGTTGCCGACGATTTCATTGTCCTCGGCGCCGCCGGTGAAATGAATGCCGATGCCGCAGCCCTCGAAGCGGTTGGCGCGAAGGTTGTTGCGGGTCGAAGTGTAGATGAAAACGCATTTCTCGCCCGCCCCCTTGACCCAGTTTCCTTCCACGGTCGAGCGGTGCGAGGTATGGAACAACAGTCCCTGGTCGCGGTCGTCGACGGAGACGTTGCGCAGCACCGCGAGGCGGTCCGAAAACATCAGGGCGAAGCCTGTATGGCTGCGGATGGAGACGTTGTCGGTGACCTCGTTGCGGTTCGCGTACATGTAGTGGACGGCGAAGCGCGTGTCCTCGAAGGTGTTGCCGCGGATGACGTTGCCATGGGCCGAGGTGATGAAAATGCCGTCGCGGCCGCCGACGACGTGGTTGAACTCGACCACGGTTCGGGTGTTCGACCACATCTGGATGCCGTTGCCGCGATTATTTAGCCACAGGTCGTTGCGGTTGGCGATGCGGTTGCGGCGCGCGACCGCGTCGTCCGGTCCCTGGAGGACGATGCCAAACAGGTTGCCCTCGATCAGGTTGTCTTCGATGAGGACGCCGTCCGCCGTCCTCTCGGCATGGACGGCGGCGTCTATGTCGGCGCCGTTGGTGCCGGAGCCGCGGATCACGAGGCCGCGGACGGTGGTGCCGGGTGCCCTGATGCGAATGACGCTGCCGACGCCGCCGCCATCGACGACGGCGCTCCCGGCCCCCTCGATGACCAGCGGCCGGTCGATGACCAGCGGGCCGTCATGGTTGCCGGGCGCCAGTCTCAGGGTGTCGCCGGGCGCCGCCGCGGCGACCGCGCGGCGCAGCGCATCGCCGCCGGTCGGCACCTCGATCACCGCGCCCGCAGCGACGCACGGCAGCAGGGCTGCGACCAGCGCCGCCGTACATTCCCCCGGCCATGCGCGGCGGCGGGTCATGGTCAAGCCGGCTCGACCAGCATCCGCCCCTGCATCTCCATGTGCAGGGCGTGGCAGAACCACTGGCAGTAGTAGTTCCAGACACCCGGCCGGTCCGCGGTGAAGGTTGCCGAGGCCGAGCCGCCGGGGGGGATCTCCATGGCCACACCGTGTCCGACGAGGGTGAAGCCATGGGTGAGGTCGGAGACGTCGTCAACATTGGTGACGATGACGGTAACCTCATCCCCCTGCTTGACGGTGAAGCTCGTCAGGCTGAACTGCGGCGCCACCGAGTACATGTAGACCCGCACCTTCGTGCCGTCACGGATGACGTGATGGCCGTCCATCAGGTCGATCTTGTCCTTGGCCGCCATCGCTCTGATGTCGGCGAAATAGGGATCCTTGGCGAGATCCCAGCGGTCGACGGGGGTGATCTTGGAGTGGTGGACGATGGTTGCGTCATGCGGCTCGGCGAAAGTCGGGCCATCGTGGACCAGCTTCATCTCCTCGCCGGAGATGTCGATGAGCTGATCGTTCTCGGGTTTGAGGGGGCCGACGTTCAGGAACCGGTCCTTGGAGAATTTGCACAATGAAACCAGCCACTTGCCGTCTGCCTCGCGGGTCTCGCCCATCGAGGCGTTGGTGTGGCCGACCTGATAGTGGACGTCCAGCTTCTGCCGGATCGGATTGACCTTCTCGCCCTTATAGGCGCGGATCGCGTCGGCGATGTTCCATTTGACGATCTGGCTGTCGAGGAATACCGACGTGTAGGCATTGCCGCGGTTGTCGTACGAGGTGTGCAGCGGCCCGAGACCCACCTCGACATTGCCGACAATGGTTTCCTCCTCCTTGCAGCGGCCGGCGAAGAGATCGTCCAGCTTGGCCCATTCGATGATGGTCACGGTCGGCGACAGTTTGCCGTTGAGGCAGACATACTTGCCGTCCGGAGTGGCGTTGCAGCCGTGCGGGCTGCGGGCGATCGGGATGTAGCGGGTGAGCCCGGAGGCCGCGCCCTTGCGTCCGTCGAGTACGGGTACGCCGCCGATCGTCTTGGCCTTGCCGCCCCTGACCGCGGTCTCGATCGCCTTGAGGTCGAAGACCACCACATGGTCCTTTTCCCAGGCAATCATCTCGTCGACGGTGGTGCCTTCCTCGGCGTTGTAACAGGTGGCCATGACGTACTTGCCGGCGTAGTCGGCATCGTTGTTGTCGAGATTGCCGCTGACCAGCACTTGCCAGGCGACCTTCATGGTGTCTCCGTCGACGGCGGTAAACACCGACGCGTATTTGGTCGGGTCGTCGAGGATGGACCCGTCATTGGGGACCGGGGCGCGCATCTCGCCATTGCAGAACACGTATCCGGTTTTCGGCACCCGCTGGTTGCGCAGGCCGTGGATGGCCTGGGCATTCGGGATTTCGATGACCTTGTCCGTCTTCATGACATCGAGGCGGATACGGGCGATGCGCGTGTTCGCCTTGTCGTTTATGAACAGGTAGCGACCGTCATAGGTGCCGTTGGTGTAGGACGGGCGTGGGTGATGGGTGTCGCCATTGTCGAAGGTCTTCTTTCCGTGCTTGGCGAGCATCGCCCTTGTTTCCGGGGTCAAACCTTCGCTCAGGATCTTGATGCTTTCATTGGTGGTCCCCCAGCCTGTGGCGCTGCACTTGTTGAACACCGGGATGCGCATCAGCTCGCGCATCGACGGGAGGCCAAGCACCCGCACTTCGCCGGACTGGCCGCCGCTCCAGAAGCCGTAATACTCGTCGAGCTGGCCGGGTAGCACTTCGGCCTTGCTGCCGGCCGCCGCCTTGGCCGGTGAGGTCAGTATCGCCCCTCCGCCCAATCCAGCCGCCCCCGCGATGGTCGCCGCCTTGGCGGTGGTGCCGAGCAATTGCCGCCGTGACAGGCGGGCGCTTTCATTTTGGGTCGACATTGCGTTCTCTCCGTTACCCCTGATTGAGCGATATTCCCATGCCGGCGGTCCTCGACGGGACCGGCGAGGCGGGCGCCGGCGCTACGGATGGGTGGGCCTCCACGCCTTCGGCGGCCCGCTTTTTGCCGCGGCCGGTGCGGCGCTGGACGAGCGGCGGGCAGGTGTGGTCGTCAAAGTAGATGACTTGGCAATTGAGGCAGTAGAGGCATTCGTTGGGATTGATCTGGCCCAGGGGATGGATGGCCTGAACCATGCAGTTGCGGGCGCATAGGCTGCATTCGACGCCGCACTGCTTGCGTCGCTTAAGCCATTCGAAAAGGCGCAGCCGGCCCGGAATGCCGAGCGCCGCGCCAAGCGGGCATACATAGCGGCAGTAGGCGCGCTCGACGAACAGCCCGATGCCGAGCACGGCGAGGGCGAAGACAACATAGGGCCAGTCGCGCGCGAAGCGCAGCAGGATGACGGTCTTGAAGGGTTCAACCTCGGCGAACCACTCGGCCAGCGCCACGGATTTCAACGACAGCCCCATCAGGCCGAGCAGGATGATGTACTTGACCGGCCACAGCCGCTCGTGCCAACCCCATTTGATCCTGACCTGCGGCACCTTGAACACCTTGGCCAGGCGGTTCAGCAACTCCTGCAAGGCGCCGAACGGGCACAGCCAGCCGCAATAGACGCCGCGCCCCCAGAACAGCAGCGACGCTGCGGTCCCGGCCCAGAGAATGAAGATGAGCGGCTCGAGCAGGAAGAATTCCCAGCGGAAGCCGGTCATCAAGGCATGCGTGAAGGTGAAGACATTGACCACGGAAAGCTGCGCCTGCGCGTAGGCGCCGAGGAACAGCACGGTAAAGGCTAGGAAGCCTACGCGCAGCCACAGCACCTGCTTGGGATGGCGCACCAGCACGTCCTGGAAAAAGAATACGATCGTCAGGACGCCGAGTGCCACCACCAGAACCGCGATGCCGACGACGCGGCCTTCCCAGATGCGGAGCCATAACTCGGGCGCGGTGTCGCCGTCTTCCGCCGCGGCTTTCGCATGGGCGGCGGCCGGCGCCGGGGGCGGGGTGCGGCTCAAAAACCTCTCGGGAATCTCATAGCCAAGCGAAAACGTGATGAAGGATTTTTCGATCGGGCCGATGGGCCTTTGAGCCAGCAGTTCGATGCGCCAGGGTTTGGCGGGATCGAACGCGGCGGCTTCCGGAATCTTGAATATCCCAATCTCGGAAAACGCCGGGGCGCCGTCGGCGGCCAGCGAGCCGAGCCGCCGATAATGTTTGTCGTGAAAGAGAATGGAGGTGTCGCCTTGTTTCACCTGAATGCGATCGAAGATACCGCCCCGGACGAAGCCCGATCCGCGGAAGGAATATTCGCCGTTGGCGGCGATGAAGATGCCGGACTGTCCGGGGGCGAGCCAAGCCAGCAGGGACTCGTACTCCGCGCCGAGGACGTTGCGCCCGATCTGTTCGACCGAGGCCAGGCCGGTGTACAGATCGATGAAGGTTGCCTCCGGAGCGCCGGCCGTAGCATAGGGCTCGGGGCTGCCGACGCCGATCTTGCGGAACGCCTCATCGACCTGCGCGTTGGACAGGTGCAGGCGGCGTACCGAGCCGTCCCCGACCAGCGTCAGCCAGTCCCGGCCCTCGAAAGGCGGCTCGGCGATGGCGACCTGGCCGGCGGGCTGCGCCGGCGGAGCCGTGAAGCCGGCGAGGCCGCGCGACCGTGCGACCCGCACGGCGGCCCGGGTGACGCCCTCGTTGATGACGATGGCGGTGACGGTGGCGCCGCTGATGATGTCGACGTCGCCCTTGCCCTTGTCGCGGCGGTCACGCCCACGAACGGGTTGCCCCACGTATTTGTCGACGAAGCCGAACAGCCGTGCTTCGGGAATGCCCACCAGGAGGATCGGCTCGTGATGCTCGATGACCTTGGCGCCGACGATCGTCCCTTCGGCGTTCATGCCGACGAGGATGCGGATCGGCTTGCCGGAATAGCCGATGTCGTTGGTCTCGAAGACGTAGCCGAGCAGCTCGCGGCCCCGATAGGCGGCGACCGCCGGCGGGTCGCCCTCCGGTCGGCCGAAACGGTCGGCGCCGGGAAACACCTCGGCCGGACCGACGTCGGCGGTGTAGGCGCCGAAGCTTCGCGCTTGCGCCTGCGCCAAGCCGAGCCACAGGGCGGCGAGTGCCAACAGCGCCCAGCATCCCAGCCTTGCCGGCCGCCTAGAACAGTGCCCGTGCACGCGACCCATACCCCCGTTGTCGTCCTGCGCAACCGGCCCGCGGCCGGCAACTTTGAGATTAGCCATAAAACTGCGATGGTTATTGATCAATGCGTCAAATGGCCGCACGCCCATTCGGCATGCCCGCTACGCATGCTTGAACTCATTATAAATGCACTGGCCGATACTTCGATTAGGGCATTCAACGCATCCGGCGCGCCCGAAGTTGAGTTCGCGCCTCAGTTGAGGCGCAGCCGAACCTCGATGGTGTCGCCGCCGGGCAGTGTCTTGGCGTCGAATCCCAGTCGCTGCGCCAGCGCCAGCATGCCCTGATTCTCGGCCAATACCTCGCCGCGGATGCCCTGCGTCTTCCGGCTGCGGGAATAGCGGATCATCTTGTCCATCAGGAGGGTTCCCAGCCCCTGGCCCTTGAGGTCGGACCGCACCAGCACCGCGAATTCGGCGCAAATGTTGTCGGGGTCCGTGACCGTGCGCACGACGCCCAGCGTTTCCTGCTGTCCGTTTTCGCCTTCGGTGGTGGCGATGAACGCCATCTCGCGGTCGTAGTCGATCTGGGTCAGGCGCGCCATCTGCGAATGCTTCAGTTCGCGCACGTAGTTGAAGAACCGGAAGCGGATGTCCTCGGCGGTCATGCGCGCAATCAGGGCGTGGTGCGCCGGTTCGTCCTCGGGCCGGATCGGGCGCAGCAGCACCAGGCGGCCATCGCGCAGCCGCGCCGGCTCCTCCAGCGCCTTGGGATAGGGCAGGATGGCGAGGCGGCTTTCGCGGGTGGCCGGGCGCGCCACCTGCATGTGGGCGTCGACGGCGATCACGCCGCGGTCGTCGGCGAACAGCGGGTTGATGTCCAGTCCGACGATCTCGGGTATGTCGACGACCAGCTGCGACACCTTGATCAGCGTCAGGCACAGGGCGTCGATGTCGGCCGCCGGGCGTTCATGATAGGCGTGCAGCAGCTTCCAGATGCGGGTGCGCGAGATCAGGTCGCGGGCCAGCGGCATGTTGAGCGGCGGCAGGCCGACGGCGTGGTCGCGGATCACCTCGACCGCCCGGCCGCCCTCGCCGAACAGGATCACCGGGCCGAACAGCGGGTCGGTGGTCACGCCGATGATGATCTGGCGGGCGTTGGTGCGCGGCACCATGCGCTGCACGGTAAAGCCCTGGATGGCGGCGCCGGGGCGGCGCTCGCGGACGCGCCCCAGCATGCCCTCGGCCGCCGCCAGCACCGCCGCCGGGCTCTCCAGGTTGAGCGCGATGCCGCCGACGTCCCATTTGCGCGCGATGTCCGGCGACAGGATGGTCAGGGCGATGGGAAAGCCGATCCGCCGGGCGATCGCCGCGGCCTCGGCGGCGTCGGCGGCGATGGAGGTCTCGACCACGGGGATGCCGTAGGCGGCCAGCACCGCCTTGGCATCGGGCTCGGTCATGACGCCGCCGTTCTGGTCGAGGGCGCGCTCGACGATCAGGCGCACGGTGCCCGTCGCCGGCCGGAACTCGGTCGGCAGCGACGGCGGCGTCTGCATCAGCATCTCCTGGTTCCTGCCGTGGTTGAGCAGGTGCAGGAAGGCGCGGACGGCGCGGCCTGGGGTCTCATAGGTGGGAATGCCGGCGTCGGCGAACCTGCGCCGCGCCGAGGTCACCGCTTCGGCTCCCACCCAGCTCGTCAGCAGCTTGCCGCTGCCCTGGGACTTGGCGGTGGCGATGACCGCCTCAGCCGCCTCGTCGGAGGATGCGATGGCGGTGGGCGCGTGAATGGCCAGCACGGCGTCTACCTGGCGGTCGGCAAGCAGCACCTTCAGGGTGTCGGCGTAGCGCTGGCCGGACGCATCAACGAACACGTCGACCGGATTGCGGCGCGTCCAGGTGGCCGGCAGGATGGCGTCGAGCTTGGCGACGGTCTCGGCCGACAGCGGGGCGGGATCGACTCCTCCGGCGATCAGCGCATCCATCGCCATCACCCCGGCACCGCCGCCGTTGGCCATCACCGCCAGACGCGGCCCCCGCACGGTGCGCCCGCGCGCCAGGGTCTCGACCGCGGCGAACAACTCGTCGATGTTGTCGACGCGCAGGATGCCGGCGCGGCGCAGGGCGGCGTCGAAGACCTCGTCGGCCCGGGCCAGGGCGCCGGAATGGGTGGCCGCCGCCTCGATGTCCTCGTTGGCTTCCGGCACCCGCCCCGCCTTGATCGCCAGCACCGGCTTGTTGCGGGCGGCGCTGCGGGCGGCGGCCATGAAGTTGCGGCGCTCGCCGATCGATTCGATGTAGAGCAGGATGGCGCGGGTATCGACGTCGTTGGCCAGGTAGTCCAGAACTTCGCCGAAGTCCACGTCGTCGCAATCGCCAAGCGAGACGAAATGCGAGAAGCCGATGCCTTTGGGATGGGCCCAGTCGAGAATTGCCGTGCACAGCGCGCCGGATTGCGACACGAATGCGACGTTGCCGGGCAGCGCCTCGACGTGCGAGAAGCTGGCGTTCAACTTCACCTTGGGCACCAGCAGGCCGAGCGAGCTGGTGCCCAGCAGGCTGACTCCATGCGTCTTGGCGGCGCTCATCATCGCCTGCCGCAGGGTGCGGCCCTCGGCGTCGGTGCGCCGCTCCAGGCCGCCGGCGATGATGACGGCGGCCCGCACGCCGCGCCGGCCAAGCTCCTCGACGATGCCGGGCACCGTCTCCGGCGGGGTGCAGACGACCGCCAGATCGGGGGTGATCGGCAGGCTGGCCACGTCCGGGTAGGTGAGCACGCCGGCCACCGCGCGGTAGGCGGGATGCACCGGCATGATCGGCCCCTCGAAGGCGCCGGCCAGCAGGTTGCGCATGATGACCGCGCCGACGCTGCGCGGCCGGTTGGAGGCGCCGATGACGGCGACGCTGGCGGGTTCGAACAGGTGCCGGAGATTACGGACGCTCATCGCTCGTTGCGCACCAGAGACGATCAAGGGCGCATCATAGGCCGGTGCGCCCCGTCGCGAAAGGACGGGCTGCGCCGGCGTCCTTGTGGCGGCCGGTTTGCTGGCGTAATAATCGTTCTCGGGGATTGCGCCGGGCCACCTTTGAATGACCGCCGATCAGAAATTGCAGATCAGCGAATCGGCCTATAAATGGTCGGTGCGGGCCTTCTCGACCGTCAAGCGCATGCTTGGCGTGAACATCAAGCTGCACAGCGAGGAGTTCCACCTCGGTTCGGGCCACATCTTCCTGTTCAATCATTTCGCCCGCTTCGAGACGTTCATTCCGCAATACCTGATCTACGACCAGACCGGCGCCTATTGCCGATCGATCGCCTCGGCGGAATTTTTCACCGAAGACGCCTTCGGCGCCTATCTCTACAGCCTGGGCGCGGTGCCCAACGACATGCCGGGGCTGCTGCCCTTCCTGGCCTGCGAGATTCTGCGCGGCCGCAAGGTGGTGGTCTTTCCCGAGGGCGGCATGGTCAAGGATCGGCGCGTCGTCGATCCCCGTGGCGGCTACAGCATCTTCTCGAGAACGGCGAACGAGCGGCGCAAGCACCACACCGGCGCCGCGGTGCTGGCGCTGACCCTGGAGGTGCTCAAGACCGGACTGCTCGGTCTCGAGGCGCGCGGCGAGGCCGAGCGGCTGCGTCGCTGGGCGCGCGCCCTCGGCATGCACGACGCCGACGAATTGCTGGCGGCGGCACGTCATCCGGCCCTGATCGTGCCCGCCAACATCACCTTCTATCCGATCCGGATCACCGACAACCTGTTGCGCAGGGGAATGGAACTGTTCGCCCAGGGCATGGACCGGCGGTTCGTCGAGGAGGCGCTGATCGAGGGCAACATTCTGCTCAAGGACACCGACATGGACATCCGCCTGGGCGAGCCGGTGCGGTCCGTCAGGTTGTTCGGGATGCTCGACCGCTGGCTGGCGCGCCGCGTGGTCGCACGGGCCGAGAGCGTGGACCGGCTTTTCGCCCTGAAGGGCGAGGCGCGGCGATGGGACGAGCGCCTGCTCGCCCGGCGTCTGGCGGCCAAGGCGTTGGTTACCCGCGACAACTACATGCACGGCATGTACGCGGCGGTCACGGTCAATCTTTGCCACCTTGCCGCGCCGCTGCTGCTGGGTTACGTCGGCGCCGGCTTCGAGCGTGTCGCCCAATGCCGGTTCCATCTCGCCCTCTATCTCCTGATCAAGCGGGTCCAGGCGGACTCGGGCGTCCATCTCCACCGCAGCCTGCGCGACCCCGACGCCTATCGCGGACTGGTCGAGGACGGCGATTGTCCCGGTCTCGGCCACTTCATGGACACCAACGTGGCCGCCGGTCTCGTGGCGCGTGAGGACCCCGCCTACCGGTTCCTGCCCAAGCTGAAGCAGGACCACGGCTTCGATGCCATCCGACTGGAAAATCCTCTTGCGGTCTACGCCAACGAGGTGGCGCCCATCGCGGCGGTGCGCGAGGCGATCGGCGCGGTGCGCGAGGCCGGCGAAGGGCTGGACCAGGCAGAGCTTTCCCGCCATCTGTACGACGACGAAACGCGGTCCTTCCTCTGGGACCGCGCCAGCTTCACCAAGCCCCGCCATGCCGCCGTCAACGCCACCGAGACGGCCACCGAGAGCGGCGAGCCCTATCTTTTGCTGCCGGACGGCCAGGGCAGCGGCCTGGGGGTGGTCGTGGTGCACGGCTTCCTCGCCTCGCCGGCCGAACTGCGGGCGCTGGGCGAGAAGCTGTGGGCGCAAGGCCACGCCGTCATCGGGGTGCGGCTGAAGGGCCACGGCACCTCGCCCTGGGACCTGCGCGAGCGGCGGTGGACGGACTGGATGGCCTCGGTGCGCCGCGGCTATCGCATCATGGCCGGCCTGGTTCCCCGCGTCGCCATCGTCGGCTTTTCCAGCGGCGGCGCCCTTGGTTTGCGGCTCGCGGCCGAGCATCCCGAGAAACTGGCCGGCGTGGTGTCGGCCTGCGCGCCGCTGCGCTTCCGCAACCGCAACCTCATCCTGGTGCCGCTGGTGCATGGCGCCAACGAGCTGACGCGCTGGCTGTCCTCCTACGAGGGCGTGATGCCGTTCCGCACCAACGACTCCGAGCATCCGGCGATCAACTACCGCAACATCCCGATCCGCGGCCTGTACGAGCTGCGCCGCATGGTCGATGACGTCGAGGCCCATCTGCCCGAGGTGCGCTGCCCCGTCACCGTGATCCAGAGCACCGGCGACCATGTCGTCGATCCGAAAAGCGCCCAGATCATCTTCGACAAGCTGGGCGCCAACCGGAAGATGCTCCACCACGTCGATTCGAAACGTCACGGCATCGTCAACGAGGACGTCGGTCCCACCCACCGGCTGATCGTCGATTTCGTCGCCGACCTTGCGGCCGAGGCGGCGGCAATGGCTTGACCTGACGGTCCGTCTGCTTCACCTGTTTGCGCGAGGCAAACGGAACGAGGGTCCCCGTGTCGATCTACCGCACCACCATCAGCGTCGAATGGGGCGATTGCGACCCCGCAGGCATCGTCTACTATCCCCGCTATTTCGCATGGTTCGACCAGTGCACCCTGGGCCTGTTCTCGGAGGCGGGCTTTGCCCTGCAGGACATGCTCGCGGAGCGCGAGGGTTTCGGCGGGCTGCCCCTGGTCGAGGCGAAGGCCAATTTCATGATGGCGTCGCGCTGCGGCGACACGTTGGACGCGGAGACCGAACTGACCGAGATTCGCGGCAGCCGCTTCACCGTACGCCACCGCCTCTCGCGCGAAGGCCGCCTCGCCGTCGAGGGATACGAGATTCGCGCCTGGACCACCGTCGACCCCGCCGACCGCCGCCGCCTCAAGGGCGCCCCGATGCCCCCCGAGGTGGTGGCCGCGCTGCGGGGGTGAGGGGAGCGCACCCTATCCCGAGTGGCATGCCGTGGATGCGCGGACCAAGTCCGCGCATGACGTTGTGATTTCCCTCAATTCGTGATGGCCGGGCTTGCCCCGGCCATCCACGCCGCGCCCAGCGGGGCGGTTAGCGGTGGGGGCCGCCCGGGCATAATCGGGATGGAACCGAACCTACTCCGCCCTGAGCAGGGCGTGGCGCTTCTTGCCGGCGCTCAGCTTCACCACGCCGTCCTTCAGGTCGGCGGCGGTGATGGGTTGCGTTTCGTCGCTCACCGCGGCGTCGTTGACCCGGGCGCCGCCGCCCTTGATCAGGCGCTTGGCGTCGCCGTTGCTGGTGGCGAGGCCGGCGCGGCGGAAGGCCTCGAAGGCGGGCAGGCCGGCCTGCAATTCGGCCAGCGGAACGGCGACACTGGGCAGGGCATCGCCCAGCGCGCCTTCCTCGAAGGTGCGGCGCGCCGTCTCGGCGGCGGCCTCGGCCGCCGCGGCGCCGTGGCACAGCCGCGTCGCCTCGAAGGCCAGCACCTTCTTGGCGTCGTTGATCTCGGCGCCCGGCAGGGTTTCCAGGCGCTCGATCTCGGCGATCGGCAGTTCGGTGAACAGGCGCAGGAAGCGGCCGACGTCGGCGTCCTCGGTGTTGCGCCAGAACTGCCAGTAGTCGTAGGCCGACAGCCGGTCCTCGTTGAGCCAGATGGCGCCCTGGGCGGTCTTGCCCATCTTGGCGCCCGAGGCGGTGGTGATCAGCGGGCTGGTCAGGCCGTACAGCTCGCGGCCGTCGACGCGCCGCCCCAGCTCGACGCCGTTGACGATGTTGCCCCACTGGTCCGAGCCGCCCATCTGCAGGATGCAGTCCATCCGCCGCGCCAGCTCGACGAAGTCGTAGGCCTGCAAAATCATGTAGTTGAATTCGAGGAACGACAGCGGCTGCTCGCGCTCCAGGCGCAGCTTCACGGACTCGAAGCTGAGCATGCGGTTGACCGAGAAGTGGGTGCCGTACTCGCGCAGGAAGGGGATGTATTGCAGCCCCGACAGCCAGTCGTCGTTGTTGACCATGACGGCGTCGGTGGGGCCGTCGCCGAAGCTCAGGTACTT
The DNA here is from genome assembly GCA_019455065.1 of Rhodospirillales bacterium. Taxonomy (GTDB): domain Bacteria; phylum Pseudomonadota; class Alphaproteobacteria; order Rhodospirillales; family Magnetospirillaceae; genus JACFNC01. Next base: position 56,312 of record JACFNC010000010.1, on the reverse strand, counting down.
GGCGAACACCGTTTTGATGCCGGCCATGTTGCGCGCGATGTCGGCGTCCGACAGCAGCTTGCGCGCCTCGTCCTTGCCCGAGGGGTCGCCGACCTTGGTGGTGCCGCCGCCCATCAGCACGATCGGCTTGTGGCCGGTCTTCTGCAACCAGCGCAGCAGCATGATCGGCACCAGGCTGCCGACATGCAGGCTGTCGGCGGTGCAGTCGAAGCCGATATAGGCGAGCCGCGGCCGGCCCGCCGACAGCGCGGCATCGAGCCCCTCGGTGTCGGTGCACTGATGCACGAAGCCGCGGGCGGTGACGGTGGCCAGGAAATCGGAGCGAAGGGCGGTCATGGCGGTCCGGCGAAGGGGACAGGGACGGCCGCCCGTTTAGCACAATCGCCGGGGGATTTGAAGGCGGGGGTGGGGCGAGGGGGCTAAGGGGCGTCGCCGCGCGACGATGCACCTTCCAGAGAATCGAGGTCTTCGGCGACGACCTCCCATATAGGGCGCACCGCAATCCGCCGTCGCCTTGTTTTCAATTGATCCGGTGGCGGCGTATAACCTCCCTATGCCACCCTTCACCTTCCTCACCGCCCTCGGCCTGATGTCCGGCACCTCGCTCGACGGGGTGGACGCGGCTCTGATGGTGACCGACGGCGAGACCGTCCGCGAGACGGGACCGGCAATGACGCTGCCCTATCCCGATGGCCTTCGCGCGCGGCTGCGGGACGTGCTCGGCGGGGTGGGCGCGGTCGCGGCGGTCGAGCGCGAGGTCACCGAATTCCATGCCGCGGCGGTGCGGGCGCTGCTCGAGGCGGCGGGGATGGCGCCGGCCGCGGTCGACGTCGTCGGCCTTCACGGCCACACCATCCTGCACCGGCCGGGCGAGGGGCGCACCTGGCAGATCGGCGACGGCGCGCTGCTGGCCCGGCTGACCGGCATTCCCGTGGTCAACGACTTCCGCACCGCCGACGTCGCCGCCGGCGGTCAGGGGGCGCCGCTGGTGCCGCTGTTCCATGCCGGCCTCGCGGCCGCGCTCGACCAGCCGCTGGCCGTCCTCAATCTCGGTGGCGTCGGCAACGTCACCTGGCTGGGCGGCGGGCGCCTGCTGGCCTTCGACACCGGCCCCGGCAACGCGCTCATCGACGACTGGTGCCTGCGCCACCGCGGCCGGCCATTGGACGAGGGCGGCGCCCTGGCGCGGGCCGGCCGGGCCGACGCCGGGCGGGTGGCCGCCTTCGCGGCGCATCCCTATTTCCGCCACCCGCCGCCCAAGTCCCTTGATCGCGACGACTTCCGCGCCTTCGCCGCCGGGCTCGTCGACGGGCTGTCGGCGGCCGACGGCGCGGCGACGTTGACCGCCTTCACCGCCGTCGCGGTCGCCGCGGCGGTGCCGCATCTGCCCGAGGCGCCGCGCCGCTGGCTGGTGTGCGGCGGCGGCCGGCGCAACCCGGTGCTGATGCAGGCGCTGTCGGAGCGGCTGGGGGTCGCCGTCGAGCCGGTCGAGGCGGTGCGGTGGGACGGCGACGCGCTGGAGGCGCAAGCCTTCGCCTTCCTCGCGGTGCGCAGCCGCCGCGGCCTGCCGCTCACCCTGCCCGAGACGACCGGCGTCGCCCGGCCGATGCCGGGCGGGCGTTTCCATCCGGTCGGGTGACCGCGAGGACGAAGGTCAGGCCGGCGTCAGCTGGGGGCTCTCGGCCAGGCAGCGGTCGAGGTAGTCGGCGACGATGCGGCCCAGATCGTCGAGCTGGTCCGAGAAGAAGTGGTTGGCGCCGGGAATGGTGTTGTAGTCGACGCGGATGTTGCGCTGCGCCGACAGCTTCTGCGCCAGCCGCGCCACCGCCGGTTCGGGAACCTGATCGTCCTGCGTGCCGTGCACGATCAAGCCGGAGGCGGGGCAGGGGGCGAGGAAGGTGAAGTCATAGAGGTTGGCCGGCGGCGCCACCGACAGGAAGCCGTCGATCTCGGGCCGGCGCATCAGCAACTGCATGCCGATCCAGGCGCCGAACGAGAAGCCGCCGACCCAGCACGCCGCGGCGTTGGCGTTGAACGACTGCATCCAGTCGAGCGCCGCCGCGGCGTCGCTCAACTCGCCCTGGCCGTTGTCGTATTTGCCCTGCGACCGGCCGACGCCGCGGAAATTGAAACGCAACGTCGAAAACCCCCGCTGCACGAAGGCGTTGTACAGCGCGTAGACGACCTTGTTGTTCATCGTCCCGCCGCGCTGCGGGTGGGGATGCAACAGCAGGGCAATGGGAGCGTTCGGCTGCTTGCTGTGGTGGTAACGGCCTTCCAGGCGGCCGTCCGGGCCGTTGAAAATCACTTCAGGCATCGGCTTTGGTGCACCGTATGGTCGTGGCGCGGTTATTGTTTATCAAACGGGTCGGGAATGAATTGGCCGAGGAAGCAGGCTTGCATCGTCATACTTGACTGCCTTTGTCGGGCATCTTATATTCCCCTTCGACGCAGGAACGTCTTCCCCAGGACGGGCCGACCGATTTTCGTGTGTCAATTCCGAACATTAGCATAGTCGCGGCCATGTTATACAAGAGACTTCAGGAAGATATCGAATCAATTCGCGCACGCGACCCCGCCGCCCGCTCCTGGGCCGAAGTCCTTTTGTGTTATCCCGGCCTGCACGCGGTGCTGATCTATCGGCTTGCCCACGGGGCCTGGACGCGGCAGTTCCACCTGATCGGTCGGTTCCTGTCCCATATAGGAAAGTTACTGACGGGAATCGAGATTCACCCGGGCGCGAAGATTGGCCGGCGGTTGTTCATCGACCACGGCACCGGGGTCGTCATCGGCGAGACGGCGGTGGTGGGGGACGACGTCACCCTCTATCAGGGCGTGACCCTGGGTGGGACCTCGCTGCACAAGGGAAAGCGCCATCCCACCCTCGAGGACGGCGTGATCGTCGGTTCGGGCGCGCAAATTCTCGGGCCGCTCACGGTTGGGGCGGGGGCGCGGATCGGCGCCAACGCGGTGGTTTTGAACGACGTGCCGAAGGGTGTGACCATGGTCGGCATTCCCGCCCGCATGGTCATGCGCAAGAACCGCCAGGAAAGCGAGTTCTGCGCCTATGGCATGCCGGGCGAGGATCTGCCGGACCCGGTGGCGCGCACGATCGAGTCGCTGCGCCAGCAGGTCAACGCCCTCATCGAACGCGTCGACGAGTTAGAGAATGACCGCAAGTCAGTACCCGCGCGCCACCCTCGGGTGGTCGCCGAGGAGGACGAGCCCCCGGCGGTGGCGTCGGGCGGCCAAGGATGAATCCAATCACAACCCGGGCGGATAGACAGGAGTAGAGACGTGAAACTGAGCACCAAGGGGCGTTACGCCGTCATGGCCATGGTCGATCTGGCCTCGCACAGCGATGGCAGCCCGGTGGCCCTGGCGGACATCGCCGAACGCCAGGAAATTTCGTTGTCCTATCTGGAGCAGTTGTTCGGCAAGCTGCGCAAGGGCGGCCTCGTGAAGAGCGTGCGCGGCCCGGGCGGCGGCTACCTGCTGGCGCGGTCCGTCGGACAGTTGCGTATCTCGGACATCATCCTCGCGGTCGACGAGCCGATCCAGACGACGCGCTGCACCCCCGGTTCGCCGGCCGGCTGCCACAACAACAAGGGCCGCTGCCTGACTCACGACCTTTGGGAAGAGCTCGGAAACCAGATCTATCTCTATCTCAGCTCGGTGACGCTCGCGGACGTCTGCGAGCGTCGCGTTCTCGGTACCAGCGGCGTGTTCCACGCGGCGACCGGTTCGGTCGCGGCCCAGTAAGGACCTATCGCAGACCCATGCGTCCCTCCGTCTACCTCGATTGCAACGCCACGATGCCGGTTCGGCCGCAGGTGGCGGTGGCGGTGGCGGAGGCGCTGGCGCATCCCGGCAATCCGTCGTCGGTGCACCGCTTCGGTCGGCTGGCCCGCCGCCGGACCGAGGATGCGCGCGAGCGGGTGGCGGCCCTGGTTGGCGCGCATCCCGCCAACGTGGTTTTCACCTCGGGCGGAACCGAGGCGAACAACCTGGCGGTGCGCGGCTGCGGGCGCCGCAGGGTCCTGGTCTCGGCGGTCGAGCATGACTCGATCCTCGGCGCCCACGCCGCGCCGGAGATCATCCCGGTCGATGCCGACGGCGTCGTCGACCTCGAGGCTCTGGCCGCTCTGCTCGGTGACGAGGGCGACGACACGCTGGTCTCGGTGATGCTCGCCAACAACGAGACGGGGGTCATCCAGCCGGTTGCCGCGGTGGCGGAGTTGACGCGCAGCCGTGGCGCGCTGCTGCATTGCGACGCCGTGCAGGCGGCCGGCAAGATTTCCGTCGACCTTGCTGCGCTCGGCGCCGACATGCTGTCGCTGTCGGCCCACAAGCTGGGCGGCGCGCAGGGCGCCGGCGCCCTGGTGTTGGCGGACGAGGCGCTGGAGTTGGTTCCCTTGCTGCGCGGCGGCGGGCAGGAGAAGTATCGCCGCGCCGGCACCGAGAATGTCCCCGGCATCGTCGGTTTCGGTGTCGCCGCGGCGATCGCGGCTGACGAGTTGGGGCGGACCGCAGGGCTGTCCGTGTGGCGCGACCGACTCGAGAGGCGGGCGCGAGAGATCGCGCCGGCGTCCACGATCTTCGGGGCGGCGCGTGCGCGCCTGCCCAACACCAGTTGCCTGACGTTGCCGGGGGTGGCCAGCGACGTGCAGGTGATGTCCCTCGACCTGGCGGGTGTGGCGGTGAGCGCCGGTTCCGCCTGCTCGTCGGGGAAGGTCGCTCCCTCGCATGTGCTGCGTGCGATGGGGGCAACGGCCGAGCAGGCCGGCAGCGCCATCCGCGTCAGCCTGGGATGGGGCAGCGAGGAGGGCGATGTCGATCGCTTCCTCGATGCCTGGGCGGCGCTGGCCCGGCGCACCGGCCGTGCAGGCTCCGCGGCGGCGAGTGCCGCCTGATGCAAGGGAAGAACGCATGAGCGCTGAGACGAAGAAGAAATTGGAACGCCCCATTTATCTGGATTACCAGGCGACCACGCCGACCGATCCCCGCGTCGTCCAGGCGATGCTGCCCTATTTCACCGAGAAGTTCGGCAACCCCCACTCGCGGAACCATTTCTACGGCTGGGAGGCCGAGGAGGCGGTGGAGAAGGGGCGCGAGCAGGTCGCGGCCCTCATCGGGGCCGACCCCAAGGAGGTCATCTTCACCTCCGGGGCGACCGAGTCGAACAACCTCGCCATCAAGGGCGTCGCCTATTTCAACAAGGCCAGGAAGGACCACGTCGTCACCGTCGCGACCGAGCACAAATGCGTCCTCGATTCCTGCCGCCACCTCGAGCAGGAGGGCTTCCGCGTCACCTATCTGCCGGTGAAGGCCAATGGGCTCGTGGACCTCGACCAGTTGCGCGAGGCGGTGACCGACAAGACCGCCGTCGTCTCGGTGATGGCCGTCAACAACGAGATCGGGGTCATTCAGCCGCTGGCCGAGATCGGCGCCATCTGCCGCGAGAAGGGCGCCTTCTTCCACACCGACGCCGCCCAGGCGGCGGGCAAGATTCCGCTCGACGTCAACGCCATGAACATCGACCTGATGAGCATCTCGGGCCACAAGCTCTACGGGCCGAAGGGTATCGGGGCGCTGTACGTGCGCCGCCGGCCTCGCGTGCGCCTCACCGCCCTCATCAACGGCGGCGGCCAGGAGCGCGGCATGCGCTCGGGCACCCTGCCGACGCCCCTGTGCGTGGGGATCGGCGAGGCCTGCGCCATTGCCGCCGAGGAAATGGGGGCTGAGGCCGAACGCCTGCGCGGCCTGCGCGACCGCCTGCTGGACGGGGTGACCGGGCGCCTTGCCGAGGTCTATGTGAACGGCGACATGGAGCACCGCATTCCCGGCAACCTGAACATCAGCTTCGCCTATGTCGAGGGCGAGGGATTGATGATGGGCATCAAGGATCTCGCGGTATCGTCCGGTTCGGCCTGCACCTCGGCGTCGCTGGAGCCCTCCTACGTGCTGCGCGCCTTGGGCGTGGACGTGGAATTGGCCCACACCAGCCTGCGCCTGGGCCTCGGCCGCTTCACCACGGTCGAGGAGATCGACTACGCCGTCGACCACATCGTCGAGGCGGTCACGCGCCTGCGGGAGATGAGCCCGCTGTGGGAGATGGTGCAGGAAGGTATCGACATTAAATCCATAGAGTGGGCCGGCCACTGACCCGGGCGGCGAGGTATCAGAAGGACATCCGACATGGCTTACAGCGACAAGGTCATCGACCACTACGAAAACCCGCGCAACGTGGGAACCTTTGAAAAAGGCGATCAGGACGTGGGCACCGGCCTCGTCGGCGCGCCGGCCTGCGGCGACGTCATGAAGTTGCAGATCAAGGTCAGCGCCGAGGGGGTCATCGAGGACGCCAAGTTCAAGACCTTCGGCTGCGGTTCGGCGATCGCCTCGAGCTCGCTGGTGACCGAGTGGGTCAAGGGCAAGACGCTGGAGGAGGCGGCGGCGATCAAGAACACCGAGATCGCCCAGCACCTGGCGCTGCCGCCGGTCAAAATCCATTGTTCGGTTTTGGCCGAGGATGCTATCAAGGCCGCCGTCGCCGACTACCGAAAGAAGAAGAACAGCGAGGCCGCCGAATAGTCGCGGCCGGGCCGGAAAAGATCGTTGAAAAAAGGAACGGAGACATGGTGAACCGCATGAGCCCATTGGTGCTGACCGACGCCGCCGCCGAGCGGGTGAAGGCCCTCTTGGCCAAGCGCGGAAAGCCCTCCGCCGGCATCCGCATCGGCGTGCGCTCGAAGGGGTGCTCGGGCATGTCCTACACCCTGGAATACGCCGACGAGCGCAACCAGTTCGACGAGGTGGTCGAGGACAAGGGGGTGACGGTGCTGATCGACCCCAAGGCCACGATGTTCATTCTCGGCACCGAGATGGATTTCGTCGACGACAAGATGCAGTCCGGGTTCGTTTTCCGGAATCCCAACGAGAAAGGGCGGTGCGGTTGCGGCGAATCATTCCACGTATAGCCGCCGCCCCACCCGCTGACCGTCTGGAGGGCGGCCCGCGCCCCCGCCGGGCCGTCATCGCCGACACGGATGTCCGATGAACATGGTGAGTGAAACGAACCCGGTCGCCGCAGGCGCCGCGTTGCATCCCTGTTGGTCCTGCAAGGGGCCGGTGGCGAACCGCGCGTTGTTCTGCTCGGTGTGCGGGGCCGTGCAGGGGCCGGGTGCGGTGGACCATTTCACGCGCCTGGGCATCGCCGAAACCTTCGAGGTCGATCTCCGCGAACTCGAGCGCCAGTATTTCGGCTTCCAGCGGCGTCTGCACCCGGATCGCTTCGCCAGCCGCACGCCGCGTGAGCGGGCGCTGTCGCAGCAGCAGGCGGTGGCGCTGAACGAGGCCTACGAGACCTTGCGCGACCCGCTGAAGCGGGCGGCCTACCTGCTGCGCCGGCGGGGCCGCACGGTCGACATCGACGGTGCCGCAACGGTCAACGATCCGGCGTTGCTGATGGAGGCGATGGAGATGCGCGAAGCGCTGGCCGATGCCGAGAGCCCGGCCGACGTGTCGAAGATCGCCGCCAAGGCCGACGCCGAGGTGCTGGCCTGCCAGTGCGCCATTTCGGGGGCTCTGGGCGCCGACGATCTCGACCGCGCCGCGAACCTGACGACGCGCCTGAAATACCTCTACAAGCTGGCCGACGAAGCCCGGGCGCGCAAAGCCAAGATGACGAGGCCGATGCTGTGATGCTGCTGCAACTCCATGAACCCGGCGAAACTCCGGCTCCCCATGAGGACGAACGGGGGCCTGCCGTCGGCATCGATCTGGGAACGACCAACTCGGTGGTGGCCGTGCCGGTCGACGGATTGCCGCGGGTGTTGCGCGACGACAAGGGCAGCGGACTGGTGCCGTCGGTGGTCGCCTATGACGAGGACGGCACCGTCCTGGTGGGTACCGAGGCGCGCAAGCTGCTGCTCGACCGCCCCGAGGCGGTGGTCAGCTCGGTCAAGCGCCTCATGGGTCGCGGTGGAGGCGACGTCAAGGCGCTGGCCGGAACCCTCCCGTTCGACCTGGACACCGAGGCCGAGGGCGGCATGGTCCGCCTCAAGGTCGGTGGCCGCACCCTCACTCCGGTCGAGATATCGGCCGACATCCTGCGCGAACTCAAGGCGCGGACCGAGGCCCAGCTCGACGCCAAGGTCGAGCAGGCGGTCATCACCGTGCCCGCCTATTTCGACGACGCCGCCCGCACCGCCACGAAGGACGCCGCGCGCCTCGCCGGCCTCGAGGTGCTGCGCCTGGTCAACGAGCCGACCGCCGCGGCGCTCGCCTACGGCCTCGACAACGAAACCGAGGGCGTCTACGCGGTCTACGACCTCGGCGGCGGCACCTTCGACATCTCCATTTTGCGCATGGAGAAGGGGGTGTTCCAGGTGCGGGCCACCGGCGGCGACGCCGCGCTTGGAGGTGACGACTTCGACCATGCCATCGCCGAGCACTTCCTGGCCGAGCGGCGCGCCTCGCTGGGCGAGGAGACGATCACGCCGGCCGAGGCCAAGCAGGCCCTGATGACCGCCCGCCTGGCCAAGGAGTGCCTGAGCAACAGCATGGGCGGCGAATGGATGATCGAGGTCGACGGCAAGCGCAGCCGTCACTTCCTCGACCGCGACACCCTCGACCGGCTTATCGCGCCCTTCGTCGATCGCACCGTCGCCATCTGCCAGGCGGTGCTCGAGGATGCGGACGTCGAACCCGGCCTGGTGCAGGGCGTGGTGCTGGTCGGCGGCTCGACCCGCGTTCCCCTGGTGCGCACCAAGGTCGCCGCGCTGTTCGGCCGCGAGCCCTTGTCCGACATCGATCCGGACGAGGTGGTGGCGGTCGGCGCCGCGCTCCAGGCCGAGGCGCTGACCCGCGGCTCCGACACCTTGCTGCTCGACGTCACCCCGCTGTCGCTGGGCATCGAGACAATGGGCGGCATCGTCGAGAAGGTGATCCCGCGCAACACGCCGATCCCGGTGGCCATGGCCCAGGAGTTCACGACCTATCAGGACGGCCAGGCGGCGATGCTCATTCACGTCGTCCAGGGCGAGCGCGAGATGGTCGACCAGTGCCGCTCGCTGGCCCGCTTCGTGCTGTCGGGCATTCCGCCGATGACCGCGGGCGCGGCGCGCATCCGCGTCACCTTCGCGGTCGACGCCGACGGCCTGCTGACGGTCAGCGCGCAGGAGACGACGACCGGCGTCGAGCAGCAGGTCGCGGTGAAGCCGTCCTATGGCCTGTCCGAGGACGAGATGGCGCGCATGCTGCGCGACAGCATGGAGCACGCCAAGGAGGACATGGAGGTGCGCCTGCTCACCGAGGCCCGCGTCGAGGCGCGGCGGTCGATCCTGGCGCTGCAGTCGGCGCTTGGCGTCGACTCCGATCTGCTGTCGGCCGAGGAGCGGCAGGTGATCGACGAGGCGGTCTCCGGCGCCGAGCGGGCGATGGCGGGCGACGATCGGGCGGCCATCCAGGACGCCATGGAACGACTCGAGGCGGCGACCAAGCCGTTCGCCGAGCGGCGGATGGATCGTGGCATCCGCTCGGCCCTCGCGGGCGTGAACGTGGAACGTCTGGAAGGTTCCCTCGGCGACGATTAGGATGCGGTGCGCCGCAGGGGGCGGCGTGGGGATTGCAGGAGCGCGCGAATGCCGAAAATGACGTTCATCCACCCGGACGGCACCCGTCGGGAGGTCGAGGCGCCGGAGGGGTTGTCGGTTCTCGAAGTGGCCCACAGGAACTCGATCAATCTCGAGGGCGCCTGCGAAGGCTCGCTCGCCTGTTCGACCTGCCACGTCGTGGTGGCTCCGGAATGGTACGAGAAGCTCAAGGACGCGAGCGAGGACGAGGAGGACATGCTCGATCTCGCTTTCGGCCTGACCGGCACCTCGCGCCTCGGCTGCCAGATCATCATGACCAAGGAGCTTGACGGGCTGGTCGTCACCCTGCCGGCGGCGACCCGCAACATGATGGTGAAGTGACGATGCGCTGGACCGACATCCAGGACATCGCCATCGCGCTGGAGGAGCGCCACCCGGACGCCGACAACGTCAACCTGCGCTATACCGACCTTCACCGCTGGGTGTGCGAACTGCCGGATTTCGACGACGACCCGGCCAAGTCCAACGAGAAGATCCTCGAGGCCATCCAGATGGCCTGGATCGACGAGCGGAGCTGACGAGCCCGACGTGACCGAGGCACCCTCCTTGTTCGATGCGCTGCGCGACGCCTGCGCCGACGACTGGCGGGCTTATACCGGCCACGCCTTCGTGCGCCGCCTGGGCGACGGCACGCTGCCCGAGGAGTGTTTCCGCCACTACCTGGGCCAGGACTACCTGTTCCTGATCCATTTCGCCCGCGCCTACGGACTCGCGGTTTTCAAGAGCGACAACCTGGAAGACATGCGCCAGGCGGCGGGCGGCATGGCGGCCATCCTCGACGAGATGGGGCTGCACGTGCGCTACTGCCATCAGTGGGGCATTCCCGCCGAGGAGATGGCGGCGCTGGAGGAGGCGGAAGCCACCGTCGCCTATACCCGCTTCGTGCTCGAGCGCGGGCTGGCCGGCGACCTCCTGGACCTGCATGTCGCGCTCAGCCCCTGCGTCGTCGGCTACGCCGAGATCGCCGCCGCGCTCAAGGCCGAAGCGGGCGCCGGGCTGGAGGGCAACCCCTACCGCGACTGGATCGAGATGTATGCCGGCGACGACTATCAGGCGGTGGCCGCCGCCCAGGTGGCGCAGCTCGACCGCCTGATGGAACGCCGCGGCGGACCCGGCCGGCTGCCCGCGCTGATCGACACCTTCCGCACCGCGACCCGGCTCGAGGCCGCGTTTTGGGAGATGGGACTGCGGCTGGCCCGATAAACAGGCGTTGTCGTTGCGAGGAAGCGACACTGACGCGCGCGATGACGAGATTCGCGTGGCGTGCGTCTTGAAAGGACGGGCCCCGGCTACCATCCAAGTGAGTTTTCCGCGAGGCCAAGCGAGAGGCCCATGACCGTTTCCATGCCGCACCCCGTCGTCGACCCGGCGGCCATCGACCTCGCCCCCGGGGCCCGCGTCGTCGTCGCCATGTCGGGCGGCGTCGACAGCTCGGTGACGGCCGCCGTGCTGGCCGAGCACGGCTGCGAGGTGGTCGGCGTGACCATGCAGCTCTACGACCACGGCCAGGCCGTGGGGCGCGCCAACACCTGCTGCGCCGGCCGCGACATCCACGACGCGCGCCGCGTCGCCGATGCGCTCGGCATTCCCCATTACGTCCTCGACTACGAGGGCCGCTTCCGCACCGACGTGATCGAGCGCTTCGCCGACGCCTACGCCGCCGGCGAGACGCCGATTCCCTGCGTGCTGTGCAACCAGACGGTGAAGTTCCGCGACCTGCTGGCGGCGGCCCGCGACCTCGGCGCCGACGCGCTCGCCACCGGCCATTACGTGCGCCGCCTGCCCGGCCCGCGGCTGCTGCGGGGCGCCGACGCGGCGCGCGACCAGAGCTATTTCCTGTTCGCCACCACCCGCGATCAGCTCGACTTTCTGCGGTTTCCCTTGGGCGAACTCGACAAGGCGGCGACGCGGGCGCTGGCCCGCCGCTACGCCCTGCCGGTGGCGGCCAAGCCGGACAGCCAGGACATCTGCTTCGTGCCCGACGGCGACTATGCGGGGCTGGTGGCGCGCCTGCGCCCCGGCGCCGCCGAGCCCGGCGACATCGTGCATCTCGACGGCCGGGTGCTGGGCCGCCACGAGGGCGTCATCCATTATACTGTCGGCCAGCGCAAGGGCCTCGGCGTCGGCGGCGGCCCGCCGCTCTACGTGGTGCGCCTCGAGCCGCGCACGCGCCGCGTGATCGTCGGCCCGCGCGAAGCGCTGGGGCGCGACCGGATGCGCCTGCGCGACGTCAACTGGCTGGGCGACGAGGCCGAGGCCGGGGCGGCGGCCGGGGGCGGGCAGGGCCTGCGAGTCGCGGTCAAGGTGCGCAGCACCCGCCCGCCGGCGCCCGCCACCCTGTGGCTGGACGACACCGCCGGCGCCACCGTGGTTCTCGATGTGCCCGAACCCGGCATCGCCCCCGGCCAGGCCTGCGTCTTCTACGACGGTGAGCGCGTCCTCGGCGGCGGCTGGATCGCCGGAGAGGCGGGGGGTGGCTGAGCCGGCGCCGACGCCAAGGCCGGTCCCGCCGTTATCGTCATGCCCGCGCAGGCGGGCATCCATCGCCGAAACGCGTGGCGCATTTCGTCGGGAGACGGACCTGCGGGGATTTGGATGCCCGCCTGCGCGGGCATGACGGGTAGCAGGGCCGCCGCGAATTTTGGACCCCGGCCGAGGGCGGCCCCGAATCTTGACAGCCGCCATGCCAGCCTATATACGGCATGTCCCTGATCGCGCTGCGGCGGAGTAGCTCAGCTGGTTAGAGCAGCGGAATCATAATCCGCGTGTCGGGGGTTCAAGTCCCTCCTCCGCTACCAAATCGAAGGCCCGCTAGATCAATGATTTGGCGGGCCTTTTTGCGGGGCTAAGTGTCCCTTGCCGTTGCCGGCCAAATGCCCATATAATCGGTGCATTAGGCACGGAGCCTTCCCATGGTCAGCACGGCGCGCACCCTTGAGTTGGTCGGCGGCGAAGCGGTCGTCGGCCGCGATGTCCGCCATGGGCTCGACCTCGTTCGCGCGGTGCGCGAGGGGCTTCCCGTCCGCGCCGTCCAACACCTGTTGGACAGTGGCCGGCTTACCCTCGGCGAGATCGACCGGGTGGTGATGCCCCGCAAGACACTGGCCAATCGGCGCAAGGTGGGCACGCTGACGGCCGAGCAGTCGGACCGCCTGCTCCGTGTCGCCCGCGTTCTGGCCATCGCGGAAGACACCTTCGGCGACGCTGGCAAGGCCGGGGCATGGTTGCGGCGCCCCACGGCGCCCCTGGGCGGCGAGCGTCCGCTCGATCTCCTCGATACGGACGAAGGCGCCCGCGAGGTCGAGACGCTGTTGGGGCGCATCGCCCACGGCATCGCCGCCTGATGCGGGCATGGCGCCTGTGCCGGCGTCCCTTTGCCGACCTGTCCGGCGAGGGTGCCCGGCGCCATGGCGGGCGCTGGAACTCTCCCGGCCAAGCGATGGTCTATGCCGCGTCTTCGGCGGCGCTGGCCGTGCTCGAGGTGCGCGTGCACCTCGATCTGCCGTTCGACCTGCTGCCCGCCGATTACGTGTTGACGGAACTAAACTTAGGCGGCCTCGACGTCGAGTCCGTCGCCACCATCCCCGCCGATCCGGCCGCCTTCGGCGACGCCTGGCAGGCCGAGCAGCGCACCCCGCTGTTGCGGGTGCCCTCGCTGATCGTCCCCGAATCGGCCAACCTGCTCCTCAATCCCGCCCATCCCCAGGCACCCGCCGCAACGGTGGTCGGAGTCCGCGATTTCGCGTTCGACCGGCGCCTGTGGCTGCCGTAGCGTCGCCTCACCCCCTCACCCGATACTCCCCCTCCAGCCCCGGCTTACCCTCGCAGGCCACGCGGCCGTCCTCGATCAGTTCGATCAGGTGGGCCAGCACCGACCAGCCGGCGGGGCGGCGCAGGCCGTCCGGCAGGCCGGCGTAGAGGGCGGCGACCAGGTCGGGGATGCGGCGGTCGCCGGCCCGCAGGCGGGCGAGGATGCCGGCCGTGCGCTCGTGGCGGTGGGCGATCAGGGCCCGCACATAGGGTTTGGGATCGGCGATCGGGGCGCCGTGGGTGGGCATGTAGAGGCCGTCGTCGCGCGCCAGCAGCTTTTCCAGCGAGCGCACATAGGCGCGCATGTCGCCGTCCGGCGGCACCACCACGCTGGTCGACCAGCCCATGACGTGGTCGCCGGGAAACAGCACGCCGCCGCCCTCCGGATCCTCCAGGGCGAAGCACAGATGGTTCGAGGTGTGGCCGGGCGTGTGCACGGCGCGCAGGAGGTAATCCCCGCCTTCCACCGCATCGCCGTCGCGCAGCGCCTGGTCGGGCACGAAGGCGAGGTCGGCGCCGCCGTCGCTGAACTCGCCCTCGCCGCCGCCATGCGGGCCGTAGCCGAGGGTCGGCGCCCCCGTCGCGGCGCGAATCGCCGCGGCGGCCGGGGAATGGTCGCGGTGGGTGTGGGTCACCAGGATATGCGCCACGGTCTCGCCGCGCAGCGCCGCCAGCAGCGCGTCCACATGCTCGGCCAAGGCGGGGCCGGGGTCGATGACGGCGACCTGGCCGTGGCCGACGATGTAGGTGGCGGTGCCGCGCGCCGTCATCCGGCTGGGGTTGCGGGCGACGACGCGGCGGATCAAGGGCGCCACGGTCTCGACGACCGCGTAGGTCACTTCCGGAGGCGGCTGGAACGGCACCGTGCTCACGGCGCCCGCCGTGCCGCCGTGCGGAACCGCCGTTCGAGCACCGCGGTCTCGTCGTAGCCGGTGCCTTCGGGAATGCAATAGGCCCGTCCGTCCGGCGTCGCCACGATCTCCGGCGTCACGGCGACGATGGGGCGGTTGCGGGCGGCGTCCAGCGCCTCGGCCGCGCTGCGGGCGCGTGCGAGCTGGCGCAGCATCATGTAGGTCGCGAACATCAGCTCGGCCCGCCCCTCCTCGGCCAAGGCGGCCACTGCGCCGGGGCGCACCCAGGCCGCGGTCACCACCTCGCGCGCGTCCAGGCGCGTCGTCTGGCCTTCGGGCGTCGGCGCCAGGTAGAAGCGGGTGTCGAAACGCTTCGGCAGGGCGGCCGGGGTGATCCAGTGCGCGAAGGGCACCAGCCGGTCGGTCCGCAGCGCCAGCCGCCTTTGCCGCAGCATCGCCGCGAACGCGCAGTCTGCCGCTCCGGGCGCGGCGCCGTCCGACGGCCCGGCCAGCAGCAGGCCGCATTCCTCGAAGGTCTCGCGCAACGCCGCGGCGCGATACGCCAGGTCGGTCTCGCACAGCCGGGCGCCGTCATGGCACAGGCAACGCAGGGCGGCGTCCGTCGGCTCGACGCGGCCGCCGGGGAAGACCAGCGCGCCGGGCGCGAAACTCGCCTTGGCGGGCCGCTCGAGCAGCAGCACCTCCAACCCCTCGTTCCCGTCGCGCACCAGGATCAGGGACGCGGCGGGTCTGGGAGTGGCCGGCCGGAGCGGGGCGGGAGCGGTGGGAACGGTCACGTGCGGGTCGCCAGCAACATCATGCGTCCAGGATAGACGAAACGACCCGCATCTCAACCGGCATGGCCGCCGATCTTTAGATAGGTGCCGGCGCCTGCGATTTCCCGCATCATGACCCACAATACGAGCTCCGCGAAATTGCTGCGCGGGCCACAGGGAGGGGAACTTGGCCGGCGGAAAGGCATCAGTCGCGTATGGCGCCCATGCTTGAGGCGTGGGCCAACGTCATCGTCTCGGGTCTCATCATCGGCGGCATCTACGCGGTGGTCGCGGTGGGGCTGAACCTGCAATACGGCCTCATGCGCATTCTCAACGTCGCGCATGGCGAGTTCCTGATGGTGGGCGCCTACCTGACGTTCTGGGGAACCACCCTGATCGGCACCTCGCCGCACCTGCTGATGCCGGCCGTTTTCGTCGTTCTTGCGGTCACCGGCTTCGCCCTGCACGCGGTCCTGTTCCGGCCGCTGGCGCGGGTGGCCCCCAATCCCGAGGTGTTCGAGGCGCGCGGCCTGATCGTCAGCTTCGGGTTGATGTTCATCGTCCAGAACGCGGCCCTGCTGGCCTGGGACGCCGACCTGCGCGGCGGCCAGGGCTCGCTCGAGGCGGTGCGCCTGGGCACCCTGGTCGTCAACGGCGACAAGCTGCTCGCCTGCGCCATCGCCCTTGCGGTGGGCGGCGCCATGATCCTGTGGCTGCGCCTGACCCTGGTCGGCAAGGCGGTGCGGGCGTTGATGCAGTCGCCGGTCGGCGCCACGCTGGTGGGCATCGACGTGCGCGTGCTGCATCCGCTGGTCTTCGGCGTCGGGCTCGGGCTCGCCGGGCTGGCCGGCGCGCTGATCTCGACCTTCTACACCATCTCGCCCTCGATCGGGCAGCCCTACACGGTGACGGCGCTGATCGTCATCACGCTGGGCGGTTTCGGCAGCGTCTCGGGAAGTCTCATCGGCGGCGTCCTGCTCGGGGTGATCGAGGCGGTGGGCGTCGAACTGACCAGCCCGTCGCTGAAGATGCTGCTGTCCTATCTGGTGTTCGTCGCGGTCCTGATCGCCCGCCCCAACGGGCTGTTCGCGCGATGATGCGCGCCTACGCCCCCGTCGCCGTCGCCGGAGTCGCGGCCGCCCTGCTGCCGGGCCTCGGTTCGCCCTACGTCCTGTCGCTGACCCTGACCTGCCTGATGTACGTGGCGCTGGCCACGTCGTGGTCGATGTTCTCGGGTGCCACCGGCTACATTTCGTTCGGCACCGCGGCATTCTTCGGGCTTGGCGCCTATGTGTGCGCGTGGACCCTCGACTGGCTGCCCTGGCCGGTGGTCATCCTCGGCGGCGCGGCGCTGGCGGCGGCCTTTGCGGCGGGCACCGGCGGCATGATCCTGCATCTGCGCGGGACCTACTTCGCGGTCCTCACCTTCGGCCTCGCCGAACTGGTGCGCCACGCCATGACCTATGGCGAGAAGCAGTACGCCGGAACCGTCGGCCGCATGCTCACCGAGGTTCCTTCCGACCTCGTCGTCTACTATACCGTGCTGGCCCTGGCCGTGGCCGCCGTGGCCATCGCGGTGGCGGTGCGCCGCAGCCGCTTCGGCCTGGCGCTGGCCGGCATCGGAGCCGACGAGCAGCGCGCCGAGACCCTGGGGGTGCCGACACGCCGCATCAAGATCGCCGGCTTCACCCTGGCCGCGGCGGTGGCCGGCGGCATCGGCGCCGCGATGGCGGTGCGCTGGACCTACATCGAGCCGCTGGCCGTGTTCAATCCCTTCATCGGCCTGCAGACCGTCCTGATCGCCATGATCGGCGGCGCCGGCAGCATCGCCGGGCCGGTCGTCGCGGCCATCCTGTTCAGCCTGATCGCCGAGTATCTGCGGCTGCAGTTTCCCTACGCCTACATGATCGCGCTGGGCCTCTTGCTCATCCTTTCCATGCTCTACCTTCCCAACGGTCTGGCCGGGCTGTGGCGCCGGGCGGGGCGGGTGAACCGATGACGGCGCCGTCGCAAGGTCTGGTCGCGGAGCGGGTCACCGTGCGTTTCGGCGGCCTCACGGCGGTCAGCAACGTCAGTCTGTGGATCCGGCCGGGCGAGCTGGTCGGCCTGATCGGCCCCAACGGCGCGGGCAAGACGACGTTCTTCAACATCTTGTCGGGGACGATCGCGCCCACCAGCGGGACCCTGCGCATAGACGGACGGGAGTTCGCCGGCCGCCGGCCGGACCATTTCGCCCGTGCCGGCATCGCCCGCACCTTCCAGACGCCGCGCGTTTTCGGGCCGATGACGGTGGCCGAGAACGTGCGCTTCGGCCGCGCCTTCGCCGGGCGCCGCGCCGACCACAACCCCCAGGTTCCCGGCGAGGTCGACGACCTGCTCGCATTCGTGGGTCTCCGGGACGATGCCGAGGTCGAGGCCGCCGCCATCACGCCCGCCCGCCAGCGGCTTCTCGAAATCGCAATGGCGCTCTCGACGCGGCCACGCCTTCTCCTGCTCGACGAGGTGGCCGCCGGACTGACGGAAGCGGAGGTCCAGAGGATGGCCGAACTGATCCGCCGTTGCCGTGACGAGTTGGGCTTGGCGGTGGTTTGGATCGAGCATGCGGTGGGGGTGATCATGCGGGCGGTGGAGCGCGTGATCGTGCTGCATCACGGCGAGTTGATCGCCGACGGGCCGCCGGGAGAGGTGGTCCGGGACGCCGCCGTCGTCGAGGCCTATCTGGGGGCGCCCATGGAGGTTGCGCCATGACGGTCGGGATGTGCGCGTCGGGCCTGGGTGCGGGATATGGCGGCTTTCAGGTCATTGCCGATCTCGAACTCGCGGTCGATCCGGGCAGCATCACGGCCATCATCGGCGCCAACGGCGCCGGCAAGACCACGCTGTTGAACGGCCTGGCGGGTCTTCTGCCGCGGACGGGAACGGTGAGCATCGGCGAGCGCATGCTGAAGCCCTCGGACGCGCTCGCCGCTGTGCGGGCGGGGCTCGCCCTGGTGCCGGAGGGGCGGCGGCTGTTCCCCAAGATGACGGTGATCGAAAACCTGGAACTCGGCGGATGGCTGTTGCCGCGGCACGAACGCGCCCGCCGCGTCGACTGGGTGCTGGAGATGTTCCCGCGCCTCAGCGAGCGTCGCGACCAGTTGGCCGGCACCATGAGCGGCGGCGAACAGCAGATGCTCGCCATCGGCCGCGCCCTCGCCGGCCGGCCACGGGTGCTCATGCTCGACGAGCCTTCGCTCGGCCTCGCGCCGCGCATGGTCGACGAACTGCTGTCGCTGGTTGCCCGCATCCGGGACGAGGGCATCACCATCCTGCTGGTCGAGCAGAACGTGGCCAAGGCGCTTGCCATCGCCGACCACGCCTATGTGATCGAGCGCGGCCGGATGGTCGCGGCCGGGCCGGCGGCGACCGTGCTCACCTCCGATCTCGTCCAGGCGGCCTATCTCGGCGTGGCGTAAGGGGGAGGAACGAGCCATGAGAGCCTATGAGGTCCGCGATGCCCGGGGAATCGATGGGATCGAATTGAATTCAGCGCGCCCGCGGCCGGAGCCGGGGCTTGGCGAAGTGCTCATCCGGGTGCGCGCCGCCTCCCTGAACTACCGCGACCTTCTCGTCGCCAAGGGGCGTTATGGGGCGGCCACCAAACCATCGGTCGTCCCGTTGTCGGACGGCGCCGGCGAGGTGGTGGCGGTGGGCGGCGGCGTCGCCTCCGTCAAGCCGGGGGATCGGGTGGCCGGTGCGTTCTTCCCACGCTGGGCCGCGGGCCCGATCAGCGCCGAGGTCACCAAGGCCGCTCTGGGCGGCAGCGTCGACGGCATGCTGGCCGAGTATGTCGTCCTGCCCGAAACGGGCGTGGTGGCGGTGCCGGGCCATCTCGGCTTCGAGGAGGCGGCAACACTGCCCTGCGCCGCCGTCACGGCGTGGAACGCCGTCGTCGGTGTCGGGCAGGTTCACGCCGGGCAGACGGTGCTCTTGTTGGGCACCGGCGGTGTGTCCATGTTCGCGCTGCAATTCGCCAAGCTCCACGGCGCGACGGCGATCCAGACCTCGGGCAGCGAGGAGAAGATCGAGCGTGCCCGCGCGCTGGGCGCCGACCATACCCTCAACTACCGCAGCGTCGCCGACTGGGACGTCGAGGTACTTAAGCTGACCGGCGGCCGGGGAGTGGACCTCGTGGTCGAGGTCGGCGGACCGGGCACGCTGCAACGTTCGCTGCGCGCCGTGCGCGTCGGGGGCACGGTCGTCATGATCGGCCTCGTCGCCGGCACCGGCGAGGTCAATCCGATGCCGCTCGTTGCGCGGGCCATCCGGTTGCAGGGCGTGTATGTCGGCTCGCGGCAGGACTTCGCCGACATGAACGCGGCGATCGCCGCCCACACGCTGCGCCCGGTGATCGGCAAGGTGTTCGAGTTCGATCAGGCGCTGGACGCCTACCGGCATCTGGCGGCCGGCGCGCATTTCGGAAAGGTTGTCGTCAGGCTCTGACGGGCGCCTACCGGGCCTGCCCCGACAACAGCCCGAGTTGGCGCGCCCACTGCACGGCGACCGAGCGCCGCCGCGTGCCGAGTTTGTCGTAGATCTGCTGGAGATACCACTTCACCGAACCCTCGGTGATTCCCAGCCGCAAGCCGATTTCCTTGTTCAGCATGCCGGCGTCCACCAGCAGCAGGATCTCGATCTCGCGCGGGTTGAGCGCCTCGCGCGGCATCTCGGGGTCGAGGTCGGCCGTATACCGGCACACCTCATGGGGGCGGGCCAACTGCAACAACGTGCCCGCAAACCCCTCCGCAGCGGTCGGGCGGGGACCGTAGGTCTGCGAAAGGAGGTGGATGATGGACACGCCCTCGTCCAGGAAGCAGCGGATGAAACGGCCCGGACCGGCATTCGCCACCGCCCGCCGAAGCGACCGCTGGGCCGCCGGCATGTCGCCATGCAGCATCAGAGCCTGCGCCAACAGGATGTCCCAGCGTATCGTCGACCGGATCGCACCCGCCCGCTCGGTGAAGGCGCGCCACTTGCCGGCGACGTTGATCGCCTGGCGAACCTTGTTGCGCACCAGCGCCACCCGCACCCACAACACCGCCTCGACCTCGTTCTTGGTCGTCACCGTTCCCAGCGGCAGCACCGGCTCCTTGGGAACGAGCTGGTGGCGCTGGACCAGGGCCAACGCCTCGGCGTTCCGGCCGTCGCGCAGCAAATGGGTGATGCGCTCGCACCAGAGATGGCGCGCCAGCCTGTCGAACCCCTTCGCCTTGGCGGCCTCCAGCCCCTCGTCCAGGGTGGCCGCCGCCGCCGTGACGTCGCCGTCCAGGCGAAAGAGCCGGGCCCGCGTCAGATAGCCCGCCACCAGTTGGTCGATGAAACCCAGTTCGCCCGCCATCGGCAGATAGGTCGTGCACAGGCGTTCGGCCTCCTCGAGATCGTTGCGCTCGTAATGCACTTCGGCCCGAAGCAGCGACGGCATCGCGGCAAGCGGCGAAAACGGCCCGGCGATGCCGGACGCCGCCTCGAATCCTTCCTGCAGGGCTTCGAGCGCCATGTCGGTACTGCCGGCCAGAAGGCGGGTCGGTCCCACGATGGACTGATGCCAGACGATCACGAATCGGCTTCCCGACCGACGGAAATGGCTGATGGCCCTGACCGCCATTGGCGTTGTCTCGGATAGGCGGAACTGTTCCCGTTCCGCGAAAATCAGCGACGTGTAGAGCGTGCCGCTGACGTAGGCGTCCGCCTCGATCGGGACGGCGAGCAGTTCGCGGCATTGCCGCGCCACCAAGGGCATGTCGTCCTCGAACTGCGCCAGCATCATCTCGCGATGGAGCAGCAGGTATTCCAGTTCCGCCAATTCATCCGCGCTCGCTCCCTCCGCGCGCATGGAGTCGAGGCGCCGGCGCGTGGCTACGAGCAGCGGTCGCGCCTCGTCGAACTGCCATTGGATGATCAACGTCCACGCCTTGGTCAGCGTGACCCGGGGGAACTGGATGAGAATTTCATGCGGGATGCGTTCGGCCAGGGTCAGCAGCGTGCGCACCTGTCCGCCGTAGAACGTGCTCAGGCAGCAGCGGTCGAGGAGGCCGGCCGCCATGAACAAGTCCCCCGTCTGCATGGCATGTTCGAAGGCCTCGACGTGAAAGCCCGCGGCGAACAGCCATCGGCTGGCGCGGCGGTGCAGTTCGGCGATCGTGGCGGCGCGGCTGTCGCTGGCGCGCCGCCGCAGAAATTCCGCGAAGAGGTGATGATAGCGGTACCAGGTGCGGTCGTTGTCCAGCGAAAACAGGAACAAGCCCGAAACCTCGATCTGGTCGAGAATGCGGCGCCCGTTCCCGCGCCCGGTCAGAGCGTCGCACAGGTCCGGGCAAAGCCGGTCGAGAATGCAGGTGTCGAACAGAAAATCCTGCACCTCCGGCGAATAGTGCGCCAGAACGTCCTGGGCGAAATAGTCGGCGACGGCGCGCCGGCCGCCGGTGAAGGTAGCCAGCATGCGGCCGGCATCGGCATCCGCGGTCATCACCAGGCAGGCAAGGCGCAACCCTGCCGCCCATCCCTCGGTGCAGTCCTCCAATGCGCCGATCGTGTCCACGTCGAGATCGGCATGGCCGTTCATCGCCATGAACGAGGCCATCTCGTTTTCCGAGAAGCGCAGTTCCTCGGTGGTCACCTCCAGGCAGCTTCCCTGGACGCGGCTGCGGGCCAGAGGCAGGTTCGGCTCCTCGCGCGAAGCCAGTACGAAATGGAGATTGGCAGGGGCGTGTGCGATGAACTGCGCCAGGGTCCGCAGCGGCCCCTGCGACTTCAAGACGTGCAGGTCGTCCAGGAACATCACGATAGGCTGTTTCGCGACCAGCAGGTCGTCGATGAGGGCGGCCAGGGCGACCTCGGTGCTCACCGACCCGTCCGTGGCCACGAGGCCGTTGATCGCCGGCATCGGGATTCCAGCCCCCTCCAGCGCGGCGGCGACGTACGAGAGGATCTCGAAGCCGTCCCGGTCGGAAGGATCGAACGAAACCCAGCACACCGCCGTGCCGTTGGCAAGCAGTGCCGTGTGCCACATCATCATCTGGCTGGTCTTGCCGTAACCGGCCGGGGCGCGCACGAGCGTGATGCGCACGCGCAGCACTTCGGCAAGCAGCCCGGACAGGCGCGGCCGCTCGAGCAGTCCCACCGCAACGCTTGGCGGAATGATCTTGGTGGTGATCAGCTTCATGCCGAAGACCACTCAGGCGCCAGAGGCGATACGCCCCCGCGCACTCCGTGACGACGCTTTCATCCAACCTCCCTCCGGCGCAGGTCCCGGGCGTGCCGGGCCGTACGCTTCTGGTTCGTTCGCAGGTTACTGTGGCAACCGTAAATCGTCGACCTGTCTTTGGATAGGTGAATGGAATGACGCGGTGTTCATCATCGAGCATGCCCGCAACGGAGTCGTGACGATTTCGTCGGGCCAAGCGAGACGAGGGAGGAGAACATGCGTCGACCATTGAACCTTGTTTTGTCGGCTGCCGTTCTGGCGATGGGCGTCCTGGGCGCCGGCGCGGTGGCGGCCGATGATGCCGCCCCGGTGAAAATCGGATATGCCATCGCGCGCAGCGGGCCGTGGGCGCCGGGGGCCCAGTCCACGCAGGAGCCGAACTACCTGCTCTGGGCGGAGCAGGTCAACGCCGCCGGCGGGCTCAACGTCAACGGCGTCAAGCGCAAGGTCGAGTTGATCGGCTACGACGACCGCAGCGACACCGAGACCGTGGTGCGCACCTACGAAAAGCTGATGACCGTCGACAAGGTCGACCTGATCCTGCCGCCGTGGGGAACCAATGCCAATTTCGCCGTCGCTCCGTTGGCCAACCGCTACAAGTACCCGATCGTCGCGCCGACGGCCCTGTCGCGCGATCTGGTGAACCGCAAGCTGCCGTACTTCTTCTGCATTCTTCAGCAAGCCGACCGCATGGTTGGGGCCGCGGTCGACATGATGGCGAAGAACGGCATCAAGACCGCGGGCGCCATCTACATGGACGAACTGTTCGGCATGGAGACCAAGGCTGCGTTCGAGGCCGAGACCAAGAAGGCCGGAATCCAGGTTCTCGACATGAAGGCCGTGCCGCTCGGCACCAATGACCTGTCGGGCGTGCTGCAATCGATGAAGGCCAAGAATCCCGATGCCTTCGTTGCCTTCACCTATCCGCCGGAAAGCATCCTGGCGTCCAAGCAGTCGAAGGAAATCGCCTTCAATCCCAAGGTGTTCTTCGGCGCCGTGGGCATCGCCTTCCCGCTGTACCGCGACGTCATGGGCCCGGCCGCCGAAGGCGTGGCCGGAATGGGCCTGTGGAACAAGTCCGTCAACGCGGCCGGCGCCGCCTATTACGAGGCCCATACCAAGAAGTTCGGCAAGGAGCCCGAGCACTGGGGAAGCGCCGTCACCTACGCCAGCCTGCAGGTTCTGCAAAAGGCGGTCGAGGCCGTGGGGCTGGATCGCGAGAAGATCCAGAAATACGTCGCCTCGAACAAGTTCGACACCCTGATCGGGCCGGTCGAGTTCAAGGGATCCGAGAACGTCGCCACCCCCGGCTCGGTGGGGCAGTGGCAGCAGGGCCAGTTCCAGATCGTGTGGCCGCAGGACCGCGCCACGGCGAAGTTCCTGATGCCCAAACCGGCCTGGCAATAGGCCCCTGCGATGCCGGCCGACTATCTTTCGAAAGGTGCTCGGCCGGCGCCGCGATCCCAATACTCGGTCAGCAAATAGCCTCCAGGCGCGGAGCCTGAGACGGCACGGGGAGGAACGACATGAGCAAGCGCAAGGCTTTCCCACTTCCGTCCGAGATCCGGGACCTTCCGGGCGCCGAAGGCTGGGAGGAGATGTACCCCTACTTCACGCGCTTCGGGCCGGAGGACGACAACCGCTTCTGGTTCTACAACGCGATGCACTTCCCCGAACCCATGCCGCCCTTCGACGTGCTGACGGCCGAGGTGCCCTACACCAGTCTTGGCGCCTTCACCACCCGCGTGTTCGCCTTTCCGACGACCCTGGGGGTGGACCACCGCATCGTCAACGGCCGCATCTACATCACCGCCAATCCCGTCACCGATCCGGCGGAGATCGCGCGTCGCCTCGAAATCTTCCAGCAGCGCGCCGGGCACTACTATCAGAACTGGACCGAGCTCTATGGGCAGTGGAAAAAGCGCATGGAGGACCTGATCGCCGAGTTGGAGGCCATCAAGGTGCCGACCCTGCCCGAATTCGATGACATCGAGGTGGTCACGGAGGCCCGCGGCATCGGCCAGAATCACTACGTGCGCGAGGCCTTCAACCGCTGCATCGAGGGCTTCTCCAAGATGTGGCACTACCATTTCGAATTCCTGATGCTGGGCTACGGCGCCTATCTGGTTTTCTTCGACTTCTGCAAGAAGGCCTTCCCCGAGATCGCCGACCAGACCGTGGCGCGCATGGTGTCGGGCATCGACGTGTTGATGTTCCGGCCCGATGAGGAACTCAAGCGCCTCGCCCGGCTGGCCGTGGAACTGGGTGTCGACGGCGTGTTCGCCGACGGCCGCAGTCCCCGGCAAGTCCTCGACGCCATGGCGCAGGCTGGCAACGCGGGCAGCCGCTGGCTGGCGGAGTTGGAGAAGTCGCGGGACCCCTGGTTCCACATGTCCACCGGCGACGGCTTCTACCATCACCACCGCAGTTGGAACGACGACCTGTCGGTGCCTTTCTCGGCGCTCCCCCACTACATCCAGCAACTGAAGCTGGGACACAGCATCGACCGTCCAAAGGCCGCGCTGAAAGCCGAACAGGACCGGATCATCGCGGAATACAGGGGACTTCTCGGCAGCGATGCCGACCGGGCGGCCTTCGACCAGATGCTCGGCCTCGTCCACCTGGTCTTCCCCTTCGTCGAAGACCACAAGTTCTATTGCGAGCACTGGTACACGTCGCTGTTCTTCGACAAGATTCGCGAGTTCGGCGCGCTGTTGACGCGCAACGACGTCCTGGGCGATTCCGAGGACATCTTCTATCTCCACCATACCGAGGCCGGACAGGCGCTCGTCGACGTGATGCTGGCCTGGGCCGCCGGAGCGCCGTCGCGCGGCGGCAAGCACTGGAAGCCGATCGTCAAGCGGCGCAAGCAGGTTCTGGAACGCCTGAAGGACTGGACGCCGCCGGCCGCGCTGGGGCCGATCCCCGACCATATCGGCGACCCGGCCCTTCAGATGCTGTGGGGGATCACCTCGGAAACCCTGCAGAACTGGTCGAAGACGCCCGACGAGGTGGACGAGAACGAGTTGCAGGGGTTTGCCGCCTCGCCGGGTGTGGTCGAGGGAACCGCGCGCGTCCTTACCAATGTCAACGACATCCACATGATCCAGGACGGCGAAATCCTCGTCTGCCCGGTGACCGCACCGAGTTGGGGCCCCGTGTTCGGAAAGATCCGGGCGGCCGTCTCGGACATCGGCGGCACCATGTCGCACGCCGCGATCGTGGCGCGCGAATACGGCATGCCGGCGGTGGTCGGCACGGGCCAGGCCACGAAGCGTATCCGCACCGGCCAGCGCCTGCGGGTCGATGGCGACCGCGGCGTCGTGACCATTCTCGGCTGAGTGGTGCGATCATGGCAGCTTCAAGCGGCGAACCGGTGCTCTTCTTCTCCAGTATCCGGATGACCGACCGGCCGATTGTCGGCGGCAAGGGGGCGAGCCTGGGCGAACTGACGCAGGCGGGGATCCCGGTTCCACCGGGATTCGTGGTGACGACCGCCGCATTCAGAAGCTTCATCCACGGCCTGGACCCCGCCGGCGCCATCGAGCGCGAAGTGGCGGGCCTCGATCCCGACGACCTGGTGAAGCTCTCCGAAACGACGGCGCGGATCAGGGAGCGCATCGAGGCCTTTCCGCTGCCTGCCGACCTGCATGGCGCGGTGACGGCGGCCTACCGGGAACTCGATGCCGGGTCGGGCGCCGCGGTCGCAGTCCGTTCCAGCGCCACCATGGAAGACAGCGCCGAGGCCAGCTTCGCCGGCACCCAGGAGACGTTTCTCTGGGTGCTTGGCGAACAGGCGGTGATCCACTATCTGCGCGCCTGCTGGGCAAGTCTCTACAGCGCCGAGTCGGTGGTCTACCGGCGCCGGGCGGGTTTGCCCGAGGCCGGGCTGGCCATGGGGGTGGTGGTCCAGCGAATGGTCGACGCCCTCAGTTCCGGGGTCATGTTCACCCGCAGTCCGACCACCGGCGACCGCTCGGTGATCGCCGTCGAGGGTAGTTGGGGCCTGGGCTCGTGCGTGGTCAGCGGCGAGGTGACGCCCGACAAGTTCGTGGTCAACAAGGTCACCGGCGAAGTCGTCCAGCGTACGGTCTCCCGAAAGGAGATTGAGCACGTGGCCGACTTCACGGCGGGCGGGGTGCGCGTCACGCCGGTTCCGGCCGACAGGCGCGAGGTTCCCTGCATCGACCCGGCAATGCTGAACGCGCTCGTGGCTTTGGGACGGCGGATCGAAGCCCATTACGGCACGCCGCAGGACATCGAGTGGGCGGTCGGCCGGGAGACCTCGGAAATATTCATTCTGCAAAGCCGGCCGGAAACCGTCTGGTGGTCCAGGGAACAGGCCGTCAGCACCGGCCCCGCCGCCAAGCCCTTCGATCATGTCTTTGCGCATTTCGGGGGAAAGCCATGAGTTTGACCAGCGAGGACGTCGAAGAAATCGTGCGCATACTCGATGCGTCGTTCGTCGATGAACTGCGTCTGGAAACGAAGCGCTTCCGAGTCATTCTGCGCCGCGGCGATGCGGGGTGGACGCAGGAGACGCGCACCCTGGCCCCGGAACACGCCACCCCTTCCGCCATCGCGGACGCGCCGGCGGAAGCGGTGGCGGGAGAGGCTCCGCCCGCCGCCGCGAAAGCGGGGGCGCCCGTCGAAACCCAGCTCGTCGGCACCTTCTACCGGGCTCCGAATCCGGGCGCTCCCCCCTTCGTCGAGGTGGGCAGCCGGGTCGAGCCCGACACGGTCGTCGGCATCGTCGAGGCGATGAAGCTGATGAATTCGGTGCATGCCGGCATGCGTGGCACGGTCCTCGAGATTTGCACCGACAACGGCCAGTTCGTCGAGCGCGGCCATGTCTTGATGCGGGTCCGCCGGGAAGACGCATGACCATCCGCCGCATTCTCATTGCCAATCGCGGCGAGATCGCCGTTCGGATCATTCGGACCTGCCGGGCCCACGGGATCGAGAGCGTGCTGGCGGCGTCGAAGGCGGACATCGGGTCGGTGCCGGCGCGGCTCGCCGATCGGACGGTCTGCATCGGCGATGCGCGGCCGCTGCGCTCCTATCTCGACGTCTCGGTCATCGTCGCGGCGGCGAAGGAGGCGGGTGCCGACGCCATCCATCCGGGCTACGGCTTCCTGTCCGAGAACGCGGCCCTGGCGCGTGCCTGCGCCGAGGCGGGGATCATCTTCATCGGGCCCACGGTGAAACAGATCGAGGACATGGGCGACAAGCTCAGCGCGCGCTCGCATGCCGTTGCCGCCGGCCTGCCCGTATTGCCCGGAGGGCCGGTCGCATCGGTGGTCGAGGCGATGGCGCTGGCGACGGAGATCGGCTGGCCGGTGCTCATCAAGGCGGTGGGCGGGGGCGGTGGGCGCGGCATGAAGCTGGTCCGCGAGCCGGCGGAGATGGAGGCCGCGGTGCATCTCGCCACCGCCGAGGCGGCGGCGGCGTTCGGCGATTCCCGGGTGTACGTCGAGCGTTTCGTCGCCTCGGGGCGTCACATCGAAGTCCAGCTTCTGGGCGACGGAGAGACTGTGCTGCACCTGGGCGACCGCGACTGCTCCATCCAGCGCCGCTACCAAAAACTGCTCGAGGAGGCGCCGGCCCCGAACCTGCCCGAAGCCTCGCGGCAAGCCATGTACGCGGCCGCGGTCGCTCTTGGCCGGCATCTCGGCTATCGCGGCCTGGGGACGGTCGAGTTCCTGTTCGACCGTGATCGCGAGGAGTTCTATTTCCTCGAGATGAACGCCCGCATCCAGGTCGAACATCCGGTCACCGAGGCAATCACCCGCACCGATCTCGTCGCGCACCAGATCGCGGTCGCCGAGGGTTGGCCCCTGCGCCTGCGGCAGTCCGACATCGCGTTCGACGGTCACGCCATCGAATGCCGCATCAATGCCGAGGACTGGCGCCACGACTTTCGCCCGAGTCCCGGCAGGATCGCCGCCGCCGCGTTTGCCGCCGGACCCGGCATCCGGGTCGACACGCACATCGAAAGCGATGCGGCGGTGCCGCCCTTCTACGACTCGCTGCTGGCGAAGCTGATCGTGCATGGCGCCGACCGCGCCCAAGCGCTGGAGCGCCTGCGCGCCGCGCTGGCCTGCTGCCGGATCGAGGGCGTCGCGACCAACGCCGGCCTCCACGCCTTGCTGGCGGCGCACCCGGATTTCGTCGCCGGGGGTGTGGATACGGCCTGGTTCCCCAAGTTCCTGGCCGCGTTGCCGGAGGCCGCGCATGGCTGAGGTCCGCCTCGTCGATTGCTCGATGCGCGACGGCAACCAGAGCATCTGGGGGGCGACCGGCCTGCGCACCGGGCAAATTCTCCAGATCGCGCCCGTGGTCAACCGGGTGGGCTTCCATGCCGTCGACTTCAGCGCCAGCACCCATATGGGCGTCGCCGTGCGCTACTACCGCGAGGACCCATGGGAGCGTATCCGACTGGCGCGGGCGGCCATGCCCAACACGCCGCTGCAATTCATCGGCACCGGGCTGCGGTTCATCTCCTGGGAAAGCCAGGATGCGGACTTCATGCGGCTGGTGTATCGGCGCCTGGTGGCGAACGGCATCAGCCGGTTCGTGGTGCTCGAGCCGATGCTCGACCGCGCCGACCTGCTGGAAACGGCGCGCATCATCCGCGCCGAGGGCGGAACCGAGATCATCGCGGCGCTGACCTACACCATCAGTGCGGTGCATGATGACGCCTTCTATGCCGACCTCGCCGGCGCGATCGCCGATTCGCCCGACATCGACCGGGCCTACATCAAGGATCCCGCTGGCCTGCTGACGCCCGAGCGCGTCACCACTCTCATCCCCGCGGTACGCGCGCGGCTCGGCGGCAAGCCGCTGGAGCTGCATTCGCACTGCACGATCGGCGTCGCGCCGCTGACCTATGTGACCGCCGCAAACATCGGCATCGACGGTCTGCACGTTGCCGTCGGGCCGGTGGCGAACGGCTCGTCCCTCCCGTCCGCACAGCGGGTGGCGGCGAACCTGCGCGAGTTCGGCCACAGCGTCGCCATCGACGACGGGGCGCTGGCCCACATGTCCGGCTATTTCGACCGCCTCGCGGCGGCCGAAGGTCTGCCGGTGGCGCGGCCGCAGGAATACGACGCCAGCTTCCTGCGCCACCAGGTCGCCGGCGGCGTGATGTCGACGACGCGCCGGCAACTCGAGGAATTGAACCTCGGTGACCGGTTCGGCGCGGTGATGGAGGAAGTCGACCGGGTTCGCGCCGAACTCGGCTACCCGATCATGGTCACGCCCTTTCCGCAGATCGTCTGCACCCAGGCGCTCTACAACGTGATCGATTCCGAACGCTACGCCACGGTGCCCGACCAGGTGATCCGCTATGTGCTCGGGCGCTTCGGGCGGCCGATCGCCCCCGTCGATCCCGAGGTGGTCGCCCGCATCCTGTCCACGCGCCGCGCCAAGGAACTGATGGCCGAGCCGCCCGCGCCCTCGCTCGCCGAGTTGCGCAAACGGTTCCCGGCCTCGATCTCGGACGACGAGTTCCTGCTGCGCGCCACGATGCCCGGGGAGCAGGTGGATGCGATGCGTGCGGCGGGCCGCGCCGCGGTGACCTACAACCCGGAACTGCGGCCTGTGCTCCGCCTGCTGCGGGAGATCGTGAGCCGCCCGCACCTGACGGGGTTGACGGTCGAGGGCGCCGGTTTCCGGCTGGAGATGAGGGGCCGCGCCCCGGACGACGCGACGAGGTAGGAGTCATGAAAAACGACAAGACGGTCGAGCGCCTCGGGCGCGTCGGTGGGTTCGTTCTGGATCTCGACGGTACGCTCGTATTGGGCGATCGCGCGCTCAAGAGCCTGCGGCCGCTGCCGGGCGCCGTGGAGTTCATCGAGTATCTGGTAGGAAATCGCCGGCCGTTTTTGATCATGACCAACGGCACCGTCCACACCCCGGCCGAACTGACCGCGTCGCTGCGGCGGTCCGGTTTCCCGCTGTCCGACGTGGTCGTCGAGACGCCCAGCAGCGTAGCCGCGCAGTATTTCCTCCGCCGCGGCATCCGCCGGGTGATGGTGATTGGCGGCGAGGGCGTGTATGGGCCGATCCGGGATGCGGGCATCGAGGTTCTACCGCCGACCGGACGCGAGGCCGCGGATGCCGTGTTCGTCGGCTGGTGCCGCGATTGTACGGTCGAGAACATCGAGGCGGCGGTGCATGCCGTCGAGAGCGGCGCGACCCTGTACACGGCATCCATGTCGGCTCATTTCGCGACCGCGCAGGGGCGCGTCCTCGGTACGTCGCGGATCATCTGCGCAGGCATCACCAGTATCACGGGACGGCGGCCCAAGGTGCTCGGCAAGCCGTCGCTGGAGGTGCTGCGCGGTGCGACCCGCCGGCTGGGCGTGGCGGCCCGGGACATCGCCGTCGTCGGCGACGATCCGTCGCTGGAGATGCGCATGGCCCACCGCGGCGGCGCCCTGGGGATATGGGTCGGAACGGGCCTGAGCGCCGAGCACGCCGACCTGCCCGCCGACCAGCGCGCCCACCTCGTGCTGCCGGGGATCGCCGATCTTCTCGGACTGATGAGCGGCGCGGCGTGATGCCTATGAGGCGCGATCAGCCGTCCAGCGCGTAGTCGGTTTGCGTGCGCGCGTATTCCTCGAAGAAGTCGAGGGCGCGCGGATTGGCCATCGCGTTGCGATTGGCCGCCCGGTCCGCAGGCACGCCCATCAGGATGCGGCGCACCGGAACCTCCATTTTCTTCCCGGTCAGGGTGGCCGGGATCTCGGCGACCTGGATGATCTTCTCGGGCACGTGACGGGCGGTATAGGCGCGGCGCAAGGTGTCGCGAACGCGCTCCTCCAACCCCTCGTCGAGTTGCCGGCCGTTCGCCAGTTTCACGAAAAGGGGCATGAAGAACCTGCCGCCCGGCAGGTCCAGATTGACAATCAGGGCGTCCTCGATCTCCCTTACGGTCGCCAGCGCTCGGTAAACCTCGGCGGTTCCGATACGCACGCCGTGGCGGTTCAGCGTGGCGTCCGACCGTCCGAGGACGAAGCAGCCGCCGCGCCGGTTCACCCGGAAGAAATCCCCGTGTCGCCACACGCCCGGAAACGTATCGAAGTACGATTCCCGATATCTCTCGCCGCTCTCGTCGTTCCAGAAGCGCACGGGCATCGACGGCATGGGTTGTGTGATGACCAACTCGCCCACCTCGTCCACCACCGCCTCGCCCCTGTCGTCGAAGGCGTAGGCGGCGACGCCCAGCGAGCGGGCCTGGATTTCGCCGGCATAGACGGGAAGGGTCGGCACGCCGCCGACGAGGCCGGTGCAGCAGTCGGTGCCGCCGCTGCCCGTGGCGACCCAAAGGTCGCGCTTCACGTTCTCGTAGAACCAGGCGGTGCATTCCGGCGACACCGGCGAGCCGGCCGGCATGATGGCGCGCAGGTTCGACAGGTCGTAGCGCTCGCCGGGGATGACACCGGCCTTGCGCATGAGGTCGACATAACTGGGGCTGGCACCGAAGAACCCGGCCCTGCAATCCTGCGCCATCTTCCACAGGACGTCCGGTTGCGGATGGGCGGGGTTGCCGTCGTACAGCACCGGGCACGCGCCGGCCAGCAGGGAACTGGCGACCACGTTCCACATCATCCAGCCGGTGGTGGTGAAGAAGAAGGTCCTGTCGCCCGGCTGCACGTCCATGTGGAAATGCAGCAGCTTCAACTGCTCGAGCAGGATGCCGCCGTGCCCGTGCACGATCGCCTTGGGTAGGCCGGTGGTGCCCGAGGAGAAAAGCACCCACAGGGGATGATCGAAGGCCACCTGCTCGAAGACGAAGTCCTCGGCCGCAACGGGCGGTCCTTCGAGCAATGCCTCCCACGACAGCGCGTCCGCGAATCGTGGCGGTCCGGGAAACTCCTGCGTCGGGACGTGAACCAAGCGCTCGAGGCCCGTCAGGCCGCCGACAATGCGGGCCAGTTCTTCGCCGCGGTCGAAACGCTTGCCGCCGTAGGTGTAGCCGTCGACGAAAAACAGCACTTTCGGCGCCAACTGGCTCAGTCGATCGAGCACGCCTTGTGCGCCAAAGTCCGGCGAGCAGCTCGCCCACACCGCCCCGATGCTGGTGGTAGCCAGCATGGCGATCAGCGCTTGCGGAATGTTCGGCAGATAGGCGGCGACCCGGTCTCCCGGCGCCACGCCAAGGGCGCGCAGCCGCGTTGCCAGGGTGCACACTTGGCCGGCGAAGGTTTCCCACTTCATGCCGGTCAGCGGTGTGGTCTCACTCAGGAACATCACCGCGTCGGCGCCTGGCTTCTCCTGGCGCAGGACGTGCTGGGCGTAGTTGAGGCGGGCGCCGACGAACCATTCGGCACCCGGCATGGTCCGCCGGCCCAGAACGGCGCGGTGGGGTGCGGACGATTCGATGCGGAAGAAATCCCAGATCGCTTGCCAGAAGCCATCGAGATCCGTCACCGACCACTGCCACAACGCCTCGTAGTCCGAAAAGGCCAGTCCCCGCTCGGCCTTCAGCCAGTCGGTGAAGGCGGTGAGGTTCGAGCGCGCCAGCCACTCCGCGCTCGGTCGCCACAACAGATCGCCTTCCCTGATCATCCGTGAACGGCTCCCATTGACGTCTCCGCGGCCATATTCCCTCCGTCTGGAGATGCCGCCCATGCTCAACATCGCGAGAGGCGGGGGCACCAGCACCTATCTAAAGATCGTGGGAGGCACGACCCAACCCTCGACCTGGCTTGCGAGAAACAAGTGGCGGATAGAATGAGGCGGCTGGGTGTTTAAAGTATTACCTTATTTGGATATCTCTGCTCGCTGAAATTTCCAGGTCGACACAAAAGAAAATGCTGTCGGATCAGATGTCATGTAACAGTTTGCAAAAGTCCTAGAGACGGAGGCTTATTTTCTTGATAATCACCAATGGTTACCCTGCTCGAACAATTCACGACACGACGAGTATGCCTATGAGGCATGGCTGGCCGGGTTCGGCGAGTTCACCTACGAGCACAACAAGCCCGATCCCCTGACCGCCCTCGACGGCGCCGAGGTGGACGGCCCGGTGTCCTCGGTGACCCTGAGCCCCAGCGGCCAGACGCGCTACTGGGAGCCGACCGTCGCGCTGGAAGGCGAGCCCCATCTCACGAGCAACGACGGCTTCGACAAGGTGCTCGATTTCAAGATCGGCGAAGACCACCTGCGGTTTGACGGAATCGAGGAACTGACGTTCGAGGATTTCGCCACGTACTTCACGGTGACCAACGCGGACTTCGGCAGCGTCGTCAACACCGGCACCAAATCGGCCGAACACCTCGAATTCCGCGATCTGGCCGACGGCCGGCTCGACACCAAGATCAGCATCGTCCACGACGGCCAGGAGGTGTGGTCGGTCACCCTGATGGGGGTGAACGCGGCCGTCGAGGACGTCTGGACGCAGGTGCTCGGCAACGGTCTTGCCGTGTCCTGACGTCGGTGCGCCGGCGGCGTTTCGGGGAGGGCCTCGACGCCACCCCGATGCGCGCCGGGGGTAGTCCGGCGGCTGCTCTCCAAAGGCCCGCCCCGGTGCGGCCTTGGCTGGGGCGGGCCTGCGCCCCCATCTCCTTGCCATGCATCCGCGAACCGCACTGCTGGGCGGTCTTGGCGCGGCCGCGGCGGCCGGAGGGGCGTTTCTGGCCGTCGCCGCGACCAACGGCGAGGCGCCGCAGCCGGTGCCGTTCAGCCACGCCCATCATGCGGGCGTTCTGGGAATCGACTGCCGGCATTGCCACTACCTCGCCGAGCGGTCCGCCTGGGCGGGCGTGCCGGCCATGGAAACCTGCATGGGCTGCCACTATCCGGTGGTCGCGCGGCCGCGGGTCGAGCCTCTGCGCTGGCGACGGACGGTTGCTTTGCAGGGGTTCGCCTATTTCGACCATTCGATCCATCTGGCGGCCGGCGTGGGGTGCTCGACCTGCCACGGCCGCGTCGACCGCATGGACAGGGTGGTGTCGCCCCAGCGCATGACGATGCGCTGGTGCCTCGACTGCCACCGCGATCCGTCGCCGCACCTCAGGCCGCCCGGCGCGGTCGCCGACATGGACTGGGTTCCGTCCGCCGAACAGGACCGCCTCGGTCGGCAGCGCATGCGGGCGCGCGGCATCGACCCCGATCGGCTGACCCATTGCCACGCCTGCCATCGCTGAGGCATGGATGCCGGCGCACGATCCCAGCCGCCGCGCCTTCCTCACCGGCCTCGCCGCCGCGGCGACTCTGGGGGCCTGCGGCGACGGGCCGCCGCGCGAGGCGGTCGCCTATGTCGACCAGCCGGAGAACGTGATCCCCGGCAAGCCGCTGTTCTTCGCCACCGCCATTCCCTTGCAGGGCTACGCCCAGCCGGTCCTGGCCGAAAGCCACATGGGGCGGCCGACCAAGCTCGAGGGCAATCCCCGCCATCCCGCCAGCCGTGGCGCCACCGACGCGTTCACCCAGGCGGCGGTGGCCGAACTCTACGGACCCGACCGGTCGCGCGCCGTCCTGGCCGGCGACGACGCGGCCGCATGGGCTGACTTCGCCGCCCTCGCCGCCGCCGCCGCCGGGCCAGGCCTGCGCATCCTCACCGGCACGGTGACCTCGCCGACCCTGGCCCGGCAACTCGGGATGCTGGCGGACAGGGGGGTGCGCTGGCACGTCCACGAGCCGATCGCGACGGCCGCCACGGTCGGTCCCGGCATCGCATTGTTGTCGCGCCTCGACCGCGCGCGCGTCGTCGTCAGCGTCGGCGACGACCTGCTCGGCCCGGGCCCCCATCAGGTATGGAACGTCGCCCGCTGGGCCGAGGCCCGCCGACGCCAAGCGGGCGGCCTCTTGCTGGTCGCCGAGCCGACGCCGACGCTTACGGGAACGGCGGCGGCCGACCGCCTCGCGGTGCCGCCCTCGCGCCTCGACGCGCTGGTGCGCGCCATCGGTGCCGCCTTCGGGGTCGGCGGGACCACCGCGCCGTCGCTTTCCGAGCGCGAGCGCGCCTGGGTGGAGAAGGCCGTGCGGCGGATGGGCGCGGCCGGCGCACGCGCGCTGCTTGCCGTCGGGCCCGCCGCCGGCGCCGAGGCCGCGGCGCTGGCGTTGGCCGTCAACCGGGTGACCGGCGCCCTCGGCGACACCGTGACGATGATACGCTCGCCGGCCGTCACTCCGCCCGACGGCGCCGGATCGTTCCAGGCCCTGCTCGACGCCATGCAGGCGGGCGTCGTGGAGCGCCTGCTCATTCTCGACTCCAATCCCGCCTACACCGCGCCGCCGGCGTTTCGCGGGGCGCTGGCCCGGGTGCCCATGCGCTATCATGCCGGCCCGTATCGCGACGAGACGGCGCGGCTTTGCCACTGGCACGTCCCCTTGGCGCACGCCTTGGAGGACTGGAGCGACGCCCGCGCCGTCGATGGAACCGTCACCGTCATCCAGCCGCTGATCCGGCCTCTCGGCGGCGGCGTCTCCGCGCATACCGTGCTCTCGGCCTTTCTGGGCGCGCCCGCCGCCCCGCTCGAGACGGTCCAGGCCACGTGGCGGGCCACCTGGGACGACGGTTTCGAGGACCGCTGGGCGGAGGCGTTGCGCGAAGGGTTCGTCGCGGGAACCGACGCGCAGACCGTCGCCGAGATCGCAATGCCACAGCCCCGGGAGACCGGGGGTCCGGCAGGGGAGGGGCTCGATGTCGTCTTCCTCCCGGACCCCTCCGTCTGGGACGGGCGCTACGCGGCGGTGCCCTGGCTGCAGGAACTGCCGAAGCCGCTGACCAAGGTGACCTGGGACAACGTGATATGCCTTCCCGCCGCGCAAGCCGTGCGGGTCGGCGCCGGCAACGGCGATCTCGTCGAGGTCGTGGTGGACGGTCGTTCGGTGAGCGGCGCGGCCTGGATCATGCCCGGTCAGGCTGCCGATACACTCACCCTGTTTCTCGGCTATGGCCGGACGGCCGGTGCCGGATTGGCGGCCGGGCGCGGCTACGACGCCTATGCGGTGCGGCCGGACGGCGCGGTCACCGCTCGCGGCGCCACCCTGCGGCGGCTCGGAGGGGCGTCCGGGCTGGCGGTGACCCAACTCCACCAGACCCTCGCCGGGCGCACCGACATCGTGCGCACGGTGGGATCGGGAGAAACGGCCGCAACCGACCATCCCACCGCCTCGCTCCACCCGCCCTGGCCCGACCTGCGGCCGGCCTGGGGAATGGTCATCGACCTCGACCTCTGCACCGGCTGCAACGCCTGCGTCGTCGCCTGCCAGATGGAAAACTCGGTCCCCTATGTCGGGCCCGAGGAGGTGGCGAGGGGCCGCGCGATGCACTGGCTGCGCGTCGACGTATACCACGAGGCGGACGGCGCGGTTTTCGCCCCGGTACCGTGCATGCATTGCGAGCAGGCGCCGTGTGAATTGGGCTGTCCGGTGAACGCCACGGTGCATGGCCCGGACGGCCTGAACCAGATGGTCTACGCCCGCTGCATCGGCACCCGCACCTGCTCCAGCTATTGTCCGTGGAAGGTGCGCCGCTTCAACTTCTTCGACTATGCGGGCGCCCTGCCCGACGACTACCGGCCGCAGCGCAATCCCGACGTCACGGTGCGCGGCCGCGGCGTGATGGAGAAGTGCACCTATTGCGTCCAGCGCATCTCGGCGGCGCGCATCGACGCTCGGGTCGAGGGGCGGGCGGTCGCCGAGGGTGCGGTGCGCACGGCCTGCCAGCAGGCTTGTCCCGCCCGCGCCATCGCGTTCGGCGACCTCGGAAACCCGGACAGCGCCGTCAGCCGGGCGCGCGCCGATGTGCGGCACTATGCGATGCTGGGGGAACTCGGCACGCGCCCGCGCACCACCTATCTGGCAAGGCGGCGGCGGGCATGACGGCGCGCCTTGCCATTTCGCTGCTGGGTCTCGGGCTGCTGGCGGGATGCGGGCCGGGCGACATGGCGCGCCAGGAGAAGGTCTCGCCCTACGAGCCCGGTGAACCCGTGTCCGGCCACCTGCTGCCGCCACCGGGTACGGTGCCGCAATCCGCGGCCGCCGCGCCGCCGCCGGCCGACGGCGCGCTGCTGGCCCGCGGCGCCGAGCGCTTCGCCATCTTCTGTTCGCCCTGCCACGGCGCCCGGGGCGACGGCAAAGGCCGCACCCCGACCATTCCGCCGCCGCCCGACTTCCATGATCGAAGGCTCGCCGGGGCACCGGTCGAACATTTCGTGCGGGTCATGACCGTGGGCATCGGCCGCATGTATCCCTTCGCCGGCCGCATTCCGGAGGCCGACCGCTGGGCCATCGCCCGCTGGATCAAGCACGTGCAGGCGGGCGGCCAATGATGGACGCGGCCGACCGCCATGCCCTGTTCGAGCCGCTGACGCGGCAGATCGCCGAGATCACCTTGCACCGCCGCATCCGCGTCGCGTGGTGGCTGGCGCTGCTGGCGTCTGCGGCGCTCACGGCCCTGTTCGTCGTCGGCATCGTCTGGCTGTTCGCCGAGGGCGTCGGAATCTGGGGCATCAACATTCCCGTCACCTGGGGCCTGGACATCGTCAACGCCGTCTGGTGGGTGGGCATCGCCCACGCCGGGACCCTGATCTCGGCGCTGGTCCTGCTGATGCGCCAGACCTGGCGCAACGCCCTCAACCGGTTCGCCGAGGCGATGACGCTGTTCGCGGTCACCATCGCGCTGATCTTCCCGGTCATTCATCTCGGACGGCCCGAGGTTTTCTACTGGATGCTTCCCATTCCCAATGCCGCCGGTGTGTGGCCGCAGTTCCGCAGCCCGCTGCTGTGGGACGTCTTCGCGTATCTCAGTTATTTCCTGCTCTCGGCGACGTTCTGGTATCTCGGCCTGATGCCCGACTTCGCCACCCTGCGCGACCGCGCGCGGGCGCGATGGCAAGCGTGGATCTACGGCCGGCTGGCGCTGGGCTGGCGCGGCTCGGCGGTGGCCTGGGCGCGCTGGCGGCAGACCTATCTGGCGGTGGCCGCCTGCGCCTTCATCGTGGTGTCGGTGCACAGCGCGGTGGCGATGCTGTTCGCCTCGAGCCTGCTGCCGGGCTGGCACTCGACGATCTTTCCGCCGATGTTCGTGGTCGGCGCCGTCTTTTCGGGGCTGGCGACCGTGGTCATCCTGGCAGCGGTGCTGCGGTGGTCGTTCTGCCTGGACAACGTCATCACCGACGAGCACTTCGACATCCTGTCCCGGCTCATGCTGGGGGCCGGGTTGTTCACCGGCTACACCTACGGCCTCGCCCTGTTCCACGCCTGGTTCGGCGGCGACCTGCACGCGCGGCACACGGTCGTCCTGCGGCTGGCCGGCAGCCTGGCCTGGCAGACCTGGCTGTCGGTGGCGCTGAGCCTCGGCGTGCTGCAGGCGCTGTGGTGGGCGCGTGTGCGTCGTTCGCCGGCGGGTGCGGCGCTCGTGGGTGCGGCGGTGGTGGTGGGCATGTGGCTGGAGCGTTACGCCATCATTACCGGCGGGCTGGCCCGCGACTTCCTGCCCTCGGCGTGGCGCGACTACGCGCCGACGCTTCCCGAATGGCTCCTCCAGATCGGCGCCTTCGGACTCTTCTGTCTGCTCTTCGTGCTGTTCACGCGATTCGTGCCCCTCATTTCGATCTTCGAGGTCAAGGCCGAGGCCGCCGCGAACGGAGGGGAACGGCATGGCTGAGCGGCGGGTTTGGGCGCTTGCCGCCGAATTCCGGGGTGCCGACGACCTTCTCGACGCGGTACGGCAGATTCGCGGCTTCGGTTTTCGTGACCTCGACGCCCTGTCGCCGTTCCCGGTTCCCGGGCTGCCGGAAGCCATCGGTTTCGAGGACCGCACCGTTCCCTACGCGGCGGCGGCGGGGTTCGTCCTGGGGTTCCTGGCGGTCTTCGCCGGAGAGGTCTGGATGAATGCGATCGACTATCCCTTGAACGTCGCCGGCACGGCGCTCCTGGCTTGGCCGGCCTTCGCCTACGCGGCGTTCCAGGTGGGCTGCCTGGTGGCGGCGGCCGCCGCCGTCGCCGCCATGCTGTGGCTCAACCGGCGGGTCAACGCCCCCTACGACGAGGCCTTTCGTCGCGCCACGCAGGATCGCTTCTTCGTCGTCGTGCCGGTTGCGGACGGGCGGTTCACGCCGCGCGAGATCGGCGACCTTCTGTACGGCATCGGCGCGGCGCGGGTGATCGAGGTGTGAGGTGCATGCGACTCGGCTGGGCATCGTCGTGGCGGCGGGTCTGGGAGTGGCGCTGCTTGCCGCCGGGGTCGTGACCGGGGGGGCGCGGGCCTGGATCGGATATCTTGCCGGCGCCGTGGCGCTGGTGGCGATCCCGCTGGGCTCGCTGGCGCTGCTCGCCGCCAACCGGCTGATCGGGGGCGGCTGGACCGGGCCGGTGGCGCCGGTCCTGCTGGCGGCGGCGCGGACCCTGCCGCTGGCGTTGCTCCTGTTTCTGCCCATCCCTTTCGCCCTGGGCGAGATCTATCCCTGGACCGGCCGCGCGGACCCCGCGCCGGTCTGGCTGTCGGAAGGTTTCTTCATCGGCCGGACGGTTGGCTATTTCGCGATCTGGCTGGCCAGTCTCGCCCTCCTCGTCCGTGGCGGAGGACAGCGGGTCGCGGTGGGCGTCGCGCTGGCCCTGTACACGGTTAGCGGCAGCCTGGCGGGGGTGGATTGGCTGATGACGCTTGATCCCCTGTTCAACTCCTCGATGTTCGGTCTCCTCTTCGTGGCGGGCCATCTGGTCGCGGCCCTGGCCTTCGCCGCGCTGGTCACCTATGCGCGCGAGCCCGAGCGGCCCGTCGGCATGGTCGGCGGGCTGCTGCTGGCGGGGGTGATGACCGTGGCCTATCTCGACTACATGCAGTTTCTGGTCGTGTGGGCCGCCGACCACCCGGCGGAGGCCCAATGGTACGTTCGCCGCGGCGCCGGTGCCCTGGCCGTCGGCTTCACCCTGCTCGTGATCGCCGCCAAGGCCCTCGTGCCCACCGTGGCGCTGGCCTGGCCGGCCGTCAGGCTGCGTCAACGGCCGCTGGCCATCGCGGCGGGCATCGTGTTGGCCGGCCACCTGCTGAACACCGCCTGGCTGGCGCTGCCCGAGGCCGACGGCGTCGTGCCGGCCGCGCTGGCCTTCGCCGGCGTGGTCAGCCTGGGCGCGGCGGCGGCGATCGCGCGGTTGGCGGCGCAGTCGCCGGCCGCTTGAAGGGCGGTCATTCAAGCGAGGCCAGCCAGGCGCCCACGGCGTTCAGGTCCGGCCCGCTCAGCCGGTTGAAGGACGGCATCAGGTTGCCCGGCTTGTGGTTCTGGGCGTCGGCGATCCAGCCCTGGATGGCGCCGATGTTGGCCGGCAGCAGGCCGGCCCCGATGCTCAGGCGCCCGCCGACGTGGGTGAGGTCCGGCCCCAGTCGCCCCTTGGCCGGCGTGCCGCGGACGGTGTGGCAGGCGCCGCAGCCGGCCTCGATGAACACCTCCCGGCCGCGCTGGAGCAAGGCGTCCTCGGAGGTCGGCGCTGGCTCGGCCTGCCGCGCCAGCCAGGCGTCGAACTCGGCCGGCGGCATGGCGACCACGTACAGCGCCATCAGGGCGTGCTGCGCGCCGCAGAACTCGGCGCACTGTCCGCGGTAGACGCCGGGCTTCTCGGCCAGCAGCGCCAGATGCGCCTTGCGGCCGGGGGTCATGTCCTGCTTTCCGGCCAATCCCGGGATCCACAGGCTGTGGATGACGTCGGGACTGCCGAGCACGATCTCGACCTGCACCCCGACCGGAAGGCGGATCTCGTTGGCCAGTACCGCGCCCGGGGCGCCGGGATATTCCACACGCCACCACCATTGCAGCCCCTCGACCTCGATGCGAAGCTGCGCCCGCTCGGTGGCGGTGGCGAGGCGCTCGCCGAGCGAGACGCTGTAGACCAGCAGGACGCTCAGCAGAGCCACCGGCAGCACGAGGCCGCCGGCCGCCACCATCAGCGTGCCCGGCGCCGCGCGGCGTCCGCGCCAGCCGCCAACGGCCGCCAGGAACAGCACCAGCGCGAAGATGGCGACGGCGGCCCAGAACATGGCCCACCAAAGCGTTTCGATGGCGGCGGCCGAGGACCCGCCACCCCCGAGCATCGACTGGGGGCCGCCGCAGGCCGACAGCAGGACCGCAAGGGCGGGAACGAGGAGCGCCGCCGTCCGCATCGCGTTCACCTGAGGGTGTAAAGATAGGCCGCGACGTGCCGCGCCTGGTCATGATCGAGCCCGACGCGCGGCATGACCGTTTGGGAGTCGATGGCCTTGGGATCGACGAGCCAGCGCACCAGGCCGTCGGGAACGTTGGGGATTCGACCGGCGACGTAGCCGCGGCGCCCGAAGCCGTCGAGCGGGGGCCCGACCGCGCCCTTCGCACCCGGGATGCCCGGCACCCGGTGGCAGGCGCCGCATCCGAATTGCGCGATCAGCACCACGCCGGCGCGCGGGTCGGCGCCCGGGATCTGGTGCTCCGCCGGCACCTCGGCCTCGCAGGCGGCAAGAAGGAGGGCCGATCCCACGGCGGAGCCCCATCGAATCATGAGCGTTCCCCGGCCCCGCGCGAGGCCAGCCACCGGGCGACCTCGGCGATTTCCGGCGGGGTGAGCGCCTTGGCGTATCGGGACATGGCATCCAGGGGATCGTTGCCGCGCGCGCCGCGCCGCCACAGCATCAGCTGCCCCGCGACATAGCCGGCATGCTGGCCGGCAAGGGTGGGGATTGCGGGGATCGTGCTGAACCCGCCCCGGCCATGGCATGTCCGGCACGCCTCGATCCCGCGCGCCGGGTCGCCCCGGCTGTAGACCGAAGGGGGCGCGCCCGCCCGCCCGTCCGTTGTCGTGTCCAGGGCCGCATAATAGGCCGCCACGGCCAGGATGTCCTGCGGAGCCAGCGCCTTGGCGATCGGGCTCATGACCGCGTGGGGGCGGGTGCCGGCTGCGAAATCGCGCATTTGCTTGGCGAGGTAATAGGCGCCGAGGCCGTTCAGGCGCGGCACCCCGGCCGCCGCGTCGCCGGTTCCGTCCAGCCCATGGCAGGTGAAACAGGCCTGCGCCCCGGCGCGCATCATGCCGCCGCTGGCGATCGCCAGCCCCCTCTCCAAGGCGCTTTCCTCAGCGAAACCAGCCCCTGCGGCGAGGATGGGCAGAACTCCCGCCAGTAGGCGCAAGGGGAACCGCATGGCGCCCACCTTCGAAAGCCGAGAGCGCCCCCTTATCCTCATGGCCGGACTCGACCCGGCCATCTTGAGGATTGGCCCCCCGGGTCGCGCCCAGGGGTGATGGGCGAGCTGATTTCGCGCGCTTGCATGGTGGACAGCATGTGTGGCCGCCCTGCGCTCGTTCACAGTGTCGGGAAGCGGCAATAATCCGCAAATGATGTCGGGGTGACGGGCGAAGTAATACCGGGGTGTCGTGGCGGGGTTTGTTCGGCCATTATACGCTTATCGGCCGGCGGGTCCGTCTCGGCCGGCTTACGGACGACACGTCGAGGCGAGGCGCGAGTGGACCGTTTTCGCGACTGGCTGCGCAGGCACGCATCCGATCCCCAGGTCGCGACGCTGTTCGTGGTCCTGATCGTCCTCGTGATCCTGGTCGCGGTGTTGGGAGGGTTTCTCGCACCTGTGATCGCCAGCGTCGTCGTCGCCTATGTGCTGGACGGTGGCGTTCAGGGATTGCGTCGCCTTCACGTCCCCCGCCTGACGGCGGTGATGGCCGTCTTCCTCCTCTTCCTGACGGCCCTGCTCGGCTTCTTTCTTGTCTTGCTGCCGCTACTCGCGGGACAGGTTCTCGAACTTGCGCAGGCGTTGCCCGGCATCGCGGCGGCGGTGCGCGAGCATCTCTTGCGCCTGCCGCAGCTCTATCCCGAACTC
This sequence comes from Rhodospirillales bacterium, assembly GCA_019455065.1. Classification (GTDB taxonomy): domain Bacteria; phylum Pseudomonadota; class Alphaproteobacteria; order Rhodospirillales; family Magnetospirillaceae; genus JACFNC01. Next base: position 13,163 of record JACFNC010000010.1, on the reverse strand, counting down.
ATAGGCGAGCAACAGGCGGTCGAGTTGGTCGACACGATAAGGCTGGAACTGCTCGCCATCGGCCAACCGGCGGTCGCCTATGCGCTGGCGCTGCTGCCCACCTTGGTCAATCTCGCCATCTACCTGGTCCTCGTGCCCATGCTCGTTTTCTTCTTCCTCAAGGACAAGGACCGCATCCTCGGCTGGCTTGTCGGACTGCTGCCGGCGGACCGCGGCCTGGCGGCGGTGGTGTGGCGCGACGTCAACACGATGGTGGGCGGGTATGTACGCGGAAAGCTGTACGAGATCGTCATCGTCGCCGTCGTCTCCTACGTGACGTTCGCGCTTCTCGGGCTGGATTTCAGCGTGCTGCTGGCGACGGGAACCGGGCTATCGGTGCTGATCCCCTATCTCGGCGCCCTTGTCATGGTGGCGCCGATGGGGCTCGTCGCATTTTTCCAATGGGGCGTTTCGGAGCAATTACTGTGGGTGCTCCTCGCCTACGGCTTCATCCAGTTGCTCGACGGGAACGTGCTCGCGCCGCTGCTCTTGGCCGAAACCGTCAAGCTGCATCCGATCGTCGTGATCATCAGCATTCTCGTGTTCGGAGGCATCTGGGGATTCTGGGGCGTGTTCTTCGCCGTACCGCTGGCGTCGGTGGTTCAGGCGGTCGTCAACGCCTGGCCGCCGAGACAGCCCGGATAGCGATGCGCGACGGCTGACGTTGCCTATGCCTCCTTGTTGCCCCGAGGGGTGTTTGGTGTAATGGCCCACAATCAGGAGGAGATCATGCCGCGTGGCGTACGGTTCTTGGTGGGCGCCCGGAACCTCGGATCCGCCGTCCTCCGGGTCTTGGCACTGCTCGCCGTCTGGGCGGTGTTGACAGAGGGCCGGGGAGAAATGCTGGCGGGGCTGCCCATTGCGCTGGCGGCGGCGGTCGCCAGCCTTGCCGTCCTTCCGCCGGCCGGTCGGTGGCGCATCGGCCTGCGACTGCTCGCCCTGGTGCCGGGATTGTTTCTGCTGTCCCTGCGCGCCGGTTGGGACGTCGCGTTGCGCGCGCTCCGCCCCGGCCTGCCGATCAATCCGGGATTCGTCGACTTCCACCTGCGCCGGCCCGATCCCGCCGTCGCCACCGCGGTCGCCTATCTCACCACGGTGATGCCGGGCAGCCTCGCTGTCGACGTGGCCAGCGACGGCGTGCGCTTCCATGTCCTGGACCATGAGTTGCCGGTTGAAAGGGCCGCCGCCGATCTGGAAGGCCGGTTGGGGGGAAGTTCGTGAGCGCGCTGTTGATGGGGGTCGCGGCCTTTTTGCTGGGCAACATATGCGTCGGGCTTTACCGCATCGTTCTTGGTCCCACGCATCTCGACCGCATGCTGGCGGCGCAGTTGCTCGGCACCACCGGGATCGCGGTGGCGCTGGTGCTTGCCGAGGCCACCGGCGAGGGTGGGGGCCGCGACGTCGCCTTGACGCTGGCCGTGCTCGCGGCGCTGGCGGCCGTCTTCTTCGTGCGCCGGTTTCGCTACCCGGGCGGCGAGGACCGGACATGATACTCGACGCACTCAGCGTGGGGCTGCTGCTGGCCGGATGCTTCTTCTTCCTGGCCGGGACCGTCGGTCTGCTGCGATTTCCCGACGTGTACTGCCGTCTCCACGCCCTCACCAAGGCCGACAACCTGGGCCTGCAACTCGTCGTGCTGGGTTTGGTGCTTCGGTCGGACAATCCCTTCACGGCGGGCAAACTGATCCTCATCTGGGGCCTGGCCTTGGCCGCGTCCGCCACCATTGCGCACCTGGTCGCGAACCTGGCTCAACGCGAGGGACATTCGCCATGGACGCGATAAGCCTTGTCGTCGACGTCCTGCTCGTGGGGATGACGGTGCTGGCGGCGCTGGCCGCGGTGGCCAGCCGCGACGTGTTCCGTGCCGTTGCCTTCTTCATCGTTTTCGGGGCGCTGATGGCCTTGATCTGGCTGCGCCTGTCGGCGCCTGACGTGGCGCTCGCCGAGGCTGCGGTGGGGGCTGGTCTGACGGGGGTGCTGATGCTCGAGACCCTGGGCCGCATTCGGCGCGCCAGCGACGTCGAGCCGGTGCGCGAGCGGCCTCGCCATCCGGCTTTCGCGGCGGCCGGGGCACTTGCACTGGTGGGTGCGTCGGCCGCGGCCGCCGCCGTCGCCATGGTGTTGGAGCGGGCGCCCGAGGGGCTGGCGCCCCTGGTTGCCGGAACCCCGGGCCCGATGGAGAACCCGGTAACCGCGGTGCTGCTTGATTTCCGTGGCTACGATACGCTGCTCGAGATCGCGGTGCTGCTTCTCGCCGTCATCGCCACCATGGCTCTTTATCCGCGCGGGCGCCCTTCGCCCGCCGCGACCACGCCGCTGACGCGCGGACCCGAGCGGGGGATGCTTCTCGGCTGGTTCGTGCGCATGCTGCTGCCCGTGGGCATTCTGGTGGCCGGCTATCTGTGGTGGCAGGGCGCCGACGCGCCCGGCGGGGCGTTCCAGGGCGGCACGGTGCTGGCGGCGGTGCTGATCTTGATGCTGGTGACCGCCGTCGTCGAACTGCCTTCGCCGCGATGGCTGGTGACGCGCCTCGCCTTGGCCGTCGGCCTGCTTGCGTTCCTGGCGGTGGCGGCAATCGGGTTGTGGGCGTCGGGGGCGCCGCTCGATCATCCGTCCTTCGCGGCCAAACCCCTGATTTTGGCGTTGGAGGCCGTACTCACTCTGGCGATCGCCGCTTGCCTTGCGGCCCTCGTCGTCGGGGTTCCCCACGTCCCGCCGCGACGGCCGTCGCGGGACGGCGCATGAACGCCCCTCTCTTCCTCGCGGGCGCCGCCGCCCTGCTGCCGCTGGCGATCTACGGTCTCGCGGCCCGGCGTCATCTGGTCAGCAAGCTGATCGCTCTCAACATCGCCGCAAGCGCGGTGTTCCTGGCTCTCCTCGCGGGGGCGCCGCCCGCTCCCGAAGGAGCCGCCGATCCGGTGCCGCAGGCGCTGGCGCTGACCGGCATCGTCATTTCCGTTTCCATCACGGCCTTCGCTCTGTCGCTCCTGCGGCGGCTGGTCGATGAACGCGGGCGCGTCGACCTCGCGGACGGCGACGACATGGAATGACCGCCGCCGGCCCCATCACCTGGTTCGCCTCCGCGACGGTGCTTCTTCCCCTGCTCGGTGCCGCGCTCTGCTTCCTGAAGGGGGGCAGGTTCGGGGCTGCGGTGGTGCTTGTGTCTTGCGTGGCAAGCGCGGCGGGCGCGTTCGGCCTGGCGGTCGCCTTGCCGGCGGGGCGGTGGGCCGAGGTTCCCCTGGGCGGCTGGCCGGCGCCGCTGGGGATCGCCTGGCGCGTGGACGGTCTCTCCAGCCTGTTCCTGCTGACGGGCGCCCTAATCTCCACCGCGGTGGCGGCGTTCGCCGAACCCTACTTCCAGGCCAAGGGCGGGAAGGCGCTGGCGGATCACTTTCGGCCCCACCTGTTGATGCTGCTGGCCGGCCTGAACGCGCTGTTTCTCAGCGGCGACGCCTTCAACCTCTATGTGACCTTGGAGATCGTCAGCCTGGCGGCGGTGGGCTTGGTGGCCCTGGACGGCGGCAGGACGGCGCTCATGGCCGCGATGCGCTATCTGATCGTGGCCATGCTGGGTTCGCTGGCCTATCTGCTCGGGGTGGCGCTGCTCTACGGCGCCTACGGCGTGCTCGACCTCGCCCTGCTGTCGCGGGAAATCGAGCCCGGCGTCGCGCCGTCCGTGGCGCTGGCGCTCATGACCGTCGGCCTGTTCGCCAAGGGCGCCTGCTTCCCGTTGCATGCCTGGCTGCCGCCCGCCCACGCCTCGGCACCGGCGCCGGCCAGCGCCCTGTTGTCGGGCCTGGTGGTCAAGGGCGCGCTCTACATCCTGTTCCGGCTGTGGGTCGACGTGTTCCCCGGCGCCCTGTCGCTGGACTGGGCCGCGCAGGCGGTCGGGGCCTGCGGCGCGGCCGCGGTGCTGTGGGGGTCGCTGCTGGCGCTGCGTCAGAAACGGGTGAAGCCGCTGCTGGCCTATTCGACGCTGGCCCAGATCGGCTATCTGTTGATGACGGTCCCCCTGATGCTGTCCGCGGCCGATGGGGCGGCCTACAGCGGCATGGCGTTCCTGGTGGTGTCGCACGCCTTCGCCAAGGCGGCGATGTTCCTGGCCGCGGGATCGTTGACCTATTCCCTCGGCCATGATCGCATCGAACTCATCAAGGGCACGGCGGGCTGGCACCCCGTCGTGACCTTCACCCTGGCGATCGGGGGGCTGACCCTGATCGGCCTGCCGCCCAGCGGCGGATTCGTCGCCAAGTGGCTCCTGCTGGAGGCCGCCCTGGCGAGCGGGCAGTGGTGGTGGGCCGTGGTTCTGCTCGGCGGCAGCCTGTTCGCCGCCGGCTACGTGTTTCGCATCGTGTCGCACACGCTGTTGCGCAACCGTGACCGGACCCGCCGCGCGCGGCGCCTGCCGACCCGCATGGAGGTGGTGGCGCTGCTGCTGGCGGTGGTGTCCTCCGCCCTCGGTTTGGCGGCGGCGGTCCCGTTGGGACTGCTCGACGCGGCGCCGGCCGAAGAGACGGTGGCGTATCTTTCGTGGCTGCCGCCGGCGCTCATCCTGCTCAGTTCTCTGGTTCCGGGCCTGATAATCTTCCTTCTCCCAGAAGAACGGCGCCGCCTTCGCACGGTGCTCAACCTGACGGGGGCGGTGGTCAAGCTGGTGGTGGTCGGACTGGTGCTGATCGGCGTCTACCAGGGCCTGCGCTTCGAGGCCGCGGTGCCGTTCCTCCCCGGCCTGCCGCTGTACCTGCGCATCGACGCGCTCTCGATGCTGTTCGTCACCTTGTCCGCCTCGCTGTGGCTGGTTACGACGGTATACGCCATCGGCTATCTCGAGGGCTCGCCGCACCGCAGCCGCTTCTTTGGCTTCTTCAGCATCTGCGTGACCGCGACGGTCGGCATCGCGATGGCCGGCAACTTCATCACCTTTTTCATTTTCTACGAACTGCTGACGCTATCGACCTTTCCCCTGGTCGTTCATCGCGGCACCGCCAAGGTCATGCGCGCCGGCTATTCGTATCTCGCCTATTCGCTGGGCGGCAGCACGGCGCTGCTGCTGGGTATGGCGTGGCTCTACGCCCTGATCGGCACCCTGGACTTCACCGAGGCCGGCGGCACCCTGGACGCGGTGGACGTGGACGGCAATCCTCTCCCCTTCGTTCTCATCTTCATCCTGCTGATCGGCGGCGTCGGGGCCAAGGCGGCGCTGGTGCCGCTGCACGGCTGGCTGCCGAAGGCGATGGCGGCGCCCGCCCCGGTGAGTGCCCTGCTGCATGCGGTGGCGGTCGTCAAGGCGGGCGCGTTCGGCGTGCTGCGGATCGTCTACGACGTGTTCGGGGGCACCCTCGCGCAGGGGATGGGATTGGCGGCCGGTCTGGCGGTCGTCGCGGCGGTCACCATTCTGTACGGCTCCCTGCGGGCGTTGTATCAGGATGACCTCAAGCGCCGGCTGGCCTATTCCACCGTCAGCCAGGTGTCCTACATCGTGCTGGGCGCGGCGCTCCTCGGCCCCGTGGGCACCATCGGCGGCCTGGTGCATCTCGTCCATCAGGGCATCATGAAGATCACCCTGTTCTTCTGCGCCGGCAATCTTGCCGAGACCCTGGGCATCCACAAGGTCGGCGAGATGGCCGGGGTCGGTCGCCGCATGCCGTGGACCATGGCCGCCTTCAGCGTCGCGGCGCTGGGGATGATCGGTCTGCCGCCGATGGCCGGGTTCGTCAGCAAGTGGTATCTGGGCACCGGCGCCCTGGCGGCCGGGGAGGCATGGGTGGTGGCGGTCTTGCTCGCCAGTTCGCTTCTCAACGCCGCCTATTTCCTGCCCATCCTGCATGCCGCCTGGTTTCGCGCGCCACCTGCGGGCGCGGCCAAGGGCCGTCACGAGGCCAAATCGTCGCTGTTGTGGCCGACCCTCGTCACCGCGGCGCTCACCGTGATTCTCGGCCTGTTCGCGAGTTCCCCGGTGGCGCCGCTGACCTGGGCCGAATACATCGCCACGCAGGAGTTCTACCCGTGACCGCCGTCGCACTGATACTGCCCCTGGCGGGCGTGGCGCTGGCGGCGCTCGCGCCGTTCGAACGGACTTTCAGCCTGGTCTTGCTGTCGGCCAGAATGGAATTGGAGGCATCCGGCGGGCTCGTCCTGGCCGTTGTCGCCCTGCTGTGGGTGGCGGCGGCGTTCCGGCAGGCCGCGGACGGCTGGCCGGACGGACGCTACCGGCTCGCCTTCCCGCTGGTCCAGGCGGGCAGCCTGGGGGCCCTCGTCGCCGGCGATGCGGTCACCTACTACACCTGCTTCTCGCTGATGACGCTGGCGTCCTACGCCCTGGTCGACGTCGGCCCGCGGGCGCGCTGGGCGGCCGCGCTCTATCTCGGGGCGGCCCTGGTTGGCGAGATGATTCTGTTGGCCGGGCTGATGATGGTCGCGGACGCTTCGCCGCATCCCCTGGCGCCGTGGCTGATCCTCTTCGGCCTCGGCGCCAAGCTCGGCCTCGTTCCGTTCCACGTCGCTCTCGCCCCGGCCTACGCGGCGGCGCCGCCGGCGGGTGCGGCGATTCTGGGCGGCGTTCTCACCACCGTGGCGGCGGTCGGCTGGCTGCGCTTCCTGCCGGCGACGGGCGCCCCCGAGCTGGCGCCGCCCATCGTCGCGGTGGGTTTCGTCACGGCGTTCGCGGGCGCGGGGGTCGGCCTGTTCCAGCGTGACGGAAAGGCTCTCCTCGCCTATTCCACGGTTAGTCAGATGGGATTGCTGGCGGTCGGGGCGGGATTGGCGATGGCGGGCGGATGGCAGGCGGCGGCTCCAATGCTGCTGGTCTTCCTGCTGCACCACGCCTTGGCGAAGTCGGCCCTGCTGCTCGGGGTTGACGATGCCGGCGGCGCGCCGAATCGCGTGGTCTGGGCGGCGCTGCTGCTGGTGTCGCTGTCGCTGGCCGGGTTTCCGGGAACCGGCGGGACGGTGGCGAAAGGCGGTCTCGAGGGGCTGGCGGGACACGATGCCCCCCTGGCCGCCCTGTGGTCGGCGAGTTCGCTGGCGACCGCCGCGCTGATGGGGCGCTTTTTGCTGCTGGCGCGGCCGGGTGGGGCGGGCCGGTCTTGGAGAGCGGCCTGGCCGGCCCTGCTGGCGGCGGGCGGCGCTCTGGTTCTTCCGTGGATGATCGCCGATCCCGCCACCGTCGCCGCCGCCTGGTCGCCGGCCAAGATGGCGGCCCATGTCTGGCCGGCGGTGCTTGGGGCGGCGATCGCCGCCCTGCAATGGCGTCTGCTGCCCGGATGGTGGTTGCCCGCCGGCGACCTCGCCGCCTTGCTCCGTCCGCTCATCGCCGCGTGGCGACCGCCGCCTCGCGGCGCGGCCCCGCGGCCGAGGAGGCGGCTGCCGGCGCTGCGGTCCCCCGCCCTCGACGTCGGGGAGCGAATTCTGCGCTCGACACCTGCCTTCGTCCTGCTGCTCGCCGGCCTGTCCTGCGGCCTGTTCGTGCTGATCGCGACGGCGCGGGGATAGCTGTGCTGCCACGCCAGTGGATTGCCTTGAGCGCGTCGCGGGTCATGCCTATGCTGAAGCGGGCGGCGGGGGATTTCCCGTCTGGCCGCCAAGGGGGGGAAGTCGGTCATGTGTCTCGTTCGCGGGCAATTGCGCTTGGAACCCCGTTCCCACGCCACGCGGCTGCGCGCCCCGCTCTGAGCCGTCATCATGTGCGGCATTGCCGGTTTGTTGCTGCCAAACACTGCGGACCCCGCGGTGGTGGCACGAATGCTCGAGCGCATCGTGCACCGCGGACGTGACGGCAGTCATGTGTGGCGCGACCACTCGGGTGCGCTCGTCCTCGGCCACAACAGGCTGTCCATCATCGATCTTTCGCCCCTCGGCACCCAGCCGCTTAGCAACGAGGAGGGTACCATCTGGGTGGTGCTCAATGGCGAGATCTATAACTACGTTGAGCTTCGCGCTGATCTGGTGGCCCGAGGCCACCGCTTTCGTGGACAGTCCGATACCGAGGTGATCCCTCACCTCTACGAGGAGTTCGGGCCCTCCTTCGTGGATCGGTTGCACGGCATGTTCGCCCTCGCCGTCTGGGATTCCCGACGCCGCGCGCTTTTCCTGGCGCGCGACCGGGCCGGCAAGAAGCCTTTGTTCGTGGCCGACCTGCCGGGCGGCGGCATGGCCTTCGCGTCGGAGATGAAGGCTTTGTTCGAGGTGCCAGGTGTCGATCTCGGCGTCCGTGAGCAGAGTTTGTGGGATTACCTCGGCTTCGGCGTGGTCCCCGGACCTGAGACGGTGTACCGCGGCATCCGCCGCGTCCCGCCCGCCCATCTTCTCGAGCGTACGATCGACGGCGCCGAACGGAGTTCGCCTTACTGGAGTTTGTCCTTCGTTCCGAAATCCGAGTTGACCTTCGACGAGGCCGTGGAGTCCCTGCTGCCGTTGCTGCGCCGCGCGGTGCGCCTGCGTCTTCGCAGCGACGTGCCGGTCGGCGTGTTCCTTTCCGGCGGCATCGACAGCGGCCTGGTCACCGCCCTCGCCGCCGAGGAATCGGGTGGGCGGCTGAAGACCTTCTCGGTGGGCTTCGAAGACGACCCTCGCTTTGACGAGAGGCCGCTGGCGGGGCTGGTCGCGGCGAAATACGACACCGATCACACCGAGATCGTGCTGCGTTCCGACCCGCAGGCGGCATCGCGCGTGATCGCGCACTACGACGAACCCTACGCGGCGCCCTCGGCCATACCCTCGTTCGCCGTCGCCGAGGCGGCGGCCAGGCATGTGAGGGTCGTGCTCAACGGGGACGGCGCCGACGAGGCGTTTTGCGGCTACCGCCATTTCCTTGCGGCGCGCCTTATGCGGCGACTCGACGCGGCGGGGGCGCAGTTTTTCCGGGGCGCCATAGCCGCCGGGCACCGCCTGCTGCCGGCGCCGCGCAACGGTCGAGGGCCGTATCAGTTCCTTCACCGCTTTCTGCGTGCCTTGGCCGCGACTGACGACGCCCGCTACATGGTTCTGACCACCGACCGTTTGGATGAAGACGAGGCCCGCGGCCTTCTTTCGGAAGAATGGCGTGCCCGGGCCGAACGTTTTCGGTCGCCCGCGCGTCACGCCGCGGCGATCCAGCGTGCCGCGCCCGGACTTGGCGCGCTCGACGCAATGATGATCGCGGATTTTCGGCTGATGTTGGCCGATGACCATCTGGTGAAGATGGACATGGCAAGCATGGCCAGCACGCTCGAGGCGCGCTCGCCCTTTCTCGACCATCATCTCATCGAGTTCGCCGCCAGCCTGCGCGAGGACGTGCGTCTTGCGGGGCGGTCCACGAAACCGCTGCTGCGAAGCCTTGCCGCTCGCTTGTTGCCGCCCGAAGTCGCCGGCGCGCCCAAGAGAGGCTTCGAGATTCCGCTGCTTCGCTGGATGCGCGCCGATCTTGCGGATGAACTTCGCGACCGGGTGCTTTCCGCCGGCTCGCTCAGCCGCCGCATCTTTGACGGTGCCAGGTTGGCTGCGCTTCTCGAGGGAGATGGGTGGGACGACAAGCGCTGGGCCGCCATCACATGGACTTTGCTGTGCATGGAGGTGTGGTGGGACGCCCAACCCGAGCGGCTCGCGTCGGTCGGCGCAACGGCTCCACCACAAGCGGCGCCCCTTCCCGGCCCATGACCACGCTCATGTCCGCAATAATCGTTGCTTGGGTGTTTGCAGGCGATTTCATCCAGAGGGGCGGAGGGTGATTTTTTCTGGACAATGCTTTTTCCATTCAGAATACTTTGCCGTAACAAAAGGGGTAATCTTTGACGGGTCTGGCTTGGTTGCGATGCGTCTTTAAGTTTCGAATATGATTGGTGTTTTTCTTTTTTAATGAAGTCGTGAGAGAAGAAGCTCTCGCGGTTCACTCTGTGCATGGGGGATGCATGTCGGTGAGGTCGGTTCCTTTCTTCAATTATCAGGCGGTGTTCAAAGCAAAAGAGGACGAATACATGGCCGTTTTGCGCGATGTGCTCGCGCGGGGCGCCTATATCATGCAGAGGGACCTGTCCGAATTCGAAGACAACCTGAAAAGCTTCCTCAAAGTGAAGCATGTGTTCGGGGTGGCGGACGGCACGAACGCGATCATTCTGGGCCTGCGTGCGTGCGGTGTGGGCCCGGGCGACGAGGTCATCTTGCCGTCGCACACCTATGTCGCGACGGCGGCCGCCGTGCAGTTGGTCGGCGGCACGCCGGTGCCGGTGGACATCCGGGCCGACGACCACATGCTGGACGCCGCTGCCGCCGAGGCCGCGATCTCGCCGCGGACCAAGGCGATCATCGCCGTTCAGGTGAACGGCCGTACATGCGACATGGACGCTCTGCGGGACGTCGCGGATCGCCACGGCGTCATGGTGCTCGAGGACGCCGCCCAGGGGCTTGGATCGCGCTTCAAGGGCAAGTGCGCGGGGACGTTCGGGAAGTTCGGCACGTTCAGCTTCTATCCGGCAAAGCTGCTCGGCTGCTTCGGTGATGGCGGGGCCGTCGTGACGGACGACGATGCAATCGCCGAGCGGCTCGGTCTGCTCCGCGACCACGGCCGCAACGCCGACGGACAGGTTGTGGAGTGGGGCACGAACAGCCGTCTCGACAACATGCAGGCCGCCATCCTCGACTTCAAGCTCAAGACCTATGACGAGGACATGGCCCGCCGACGCCAGATCGCGGCCGCCTACCAGTCACTTCTTGGCGACCTCGAACAACTGCGTCTTCCGCCGGCACCGGATGCCGATCCCCGCCATTTCGACGTCTACCAGAACTACGAGATCGAGGCGGACCGCAGGGACGAGTTGCGTGCCTTTCTCAAGGAGCGCGGGATCGGCGCCATGCCGCAATGGGCGGGCACCCCGATTCACGGTTTCCGGGAACTGGGGTTCGACATGCGGCTGCCGGTCACGGACCGGTTTTTCGAGCGCTGCCTGATGATACCGATGAACATGTCGCTCTCCGACGACGACGTCGCCTATGTGGCGGACAACGTACGAGAATTCTATCGGAGGGCGTGAGGTGGACATCGCGGCCCTCATCGACCCGGCGCGGTTTCGGGCCCCGGTCGCGCCGGGCAACCGCCCCGGTGACCGGCTGATCGACTGGCTTCGCCGCATGCTGCTGATCCGGGCGGCGGAAGAGGCGATCGGCGATCTCGTGCTCTCTGGCGAGGCGCGCTGTCCCTGCCACCTCGCCATCGGCCAGGAGGCGGCGGCGGTGGGCGTGGCCTGCCATCTCGACGCCCGCGACAGGGCGTTCGGCGCCCACCGCTCGCACGCCCAATATCTGGCAATGGGCGGCGATCTGGTGGCTTTGATGGCCGAGGTGCTCGGCAAGGCGACGGGCTGCTCCCGCGGCATGGGGGGCTCGATGCATCTCTACGCCGGCGAGGTCGGGTTTCACGGGTCGGTCCCGATCGTGGCCGGCACGGTGCCCGTGGCGGTCGGCGCCGCGCTGGCCGCCAAGAAGGACGGCCGGGGAGCCGTCGCGGTTGCGTTCTTCGGCGACGGCGCGGCGGAGGAGGGGGGCGTCCAGGAGTCGCTCAACCTGGCCCGCGTGATGAAATTGCCTGTGCTGTTCGTGTGCGAGAACAACCTCTACGCCAGCCACATGGACATCCGCCTGCGCCAGCCCAGCGAACGCGTGTCGCGCTATGCCGAGGCGCACGACATTCCGGCCCGCCTGGTCGACGGCAACGACGTACTCGCCGTCGCCGATGCCGCCGAGGAATTGATCGCCGTGGCGCGGCGCGGCGACGGCCCCGGGTTCCTCGAAGCCATCACCTATCGCTGGCGCGGGCATGTCGGTCCCGACGAGAACGTCGACGTGGGCCTTCGCCGCAGCGTGACCGATTTGAAGTCCTGGAAGGAGCGCGACCCGATCCGCAGGCTCGCCGACGCCCTGCTGGCCCGCGGCGACCTCGACCAGCCGGGCCTGAGCGCATTGCGTGCCGATGCGGCTGGTCTCGTCGAGGCGGCGGTCGCCGAGGCGCGGCGGGCGCCGTATCCGCACGCATCCAGCCTTCTCGGGCTGGTCTACGCGGAGGCACGGTGATGCGCTATCACGGGCGAATGTCGTACTGCGACGCGATCCGCGCCGGGTTTCACTACCTGCTGGCCAATCATCCCGAGGTGTTCGCGATCGGCCAGGGGCTCTGGAGCCCCTGGTATGTGGGCAACACCATGCTGGGTCTGGATCACGAGTTCGGGCGGGACCGGATCATCGACTGTCCCGTGTCGGAGTTGGCGACCACCGGCGCCGGCGTCGGCGCCTCGCTGTTCGGCTATCGCCCGATCGTCATCCACCCGCGCATGGACTTCATGATGCTGGCCTCCGACGCGATGGTGAACCAGGCCGCCAAATGGCGGCACATGCTGGGCGGCGCGGCCAGTCCGGCGGTCACCGTTCGCGGCATCATCAACCGTGGCGGCGAGCAGGGCGCGCAGCACAGTCAGGCGCTCCACTCCTGGTACGCGCACATACCGGGCCTGCGGGTCGTCATGCCGGCCACTCCGGTCGACGCCCGCGACCTCCTGATCCAGGCGACCCTGTGCAACGATCCGGTTCTCTACATCGACGACCGCTGGCTCTACGACGTCGAAGACGAGCTTCCCGACATCGAGGAGCGTCCGCTCGGAATGGAACAGCCCCGCGTGTTGCGCGAGGGGCGGGACGTCACCCTGGTCGGCGCCGGGCACGCCACCCAGCTCTGCCTGGAAGCCGCGGCCACTCTCGCGGTCAAGGGGGTGCGGGCCGAGGTGGTCGATCTCCGCGTGCTCAACCCCTTCGATCCCGCTCCCGTCGTCGCCTCGGTCGCCAAGACCGGCCGACTGGTCGCCGTCGACGGCGGCTGGCGGACCTGCGGCATGGCGGGCGAGGTCGTCGCCGCCGTCTGCGAGAAACTCGATCCTCGCCGCTGGCGCGCCGCGCCGCGGCGGCTTACCCTGCCGGATGCGCCGGCGCCAACCTCCAAGCCTCTCGAGGCGGCTTATTACACCACGTCGGGCGATGTCGTCTCGGCGGCCGAAGAAATCGTTGCCGCCGTGCCGGCGGAATGAGGGTGGCTCGTAAAGCTGGACTGGGAGTTTGAAGGGGGGACCGATGCCTTCTGGGGCGTATTCCGGGCTGAGGGGTTTGGT
>JACFNC010000035.1 GCA_019455065.1 Rhodospirillales bacterium | reverse complement strand
CCCATGCCGACCCGATTGCCGAGGCGGTGCGCTGGAGCATCTGCGAGGGCGAGCTCATCCAGGCGATGGGGCGCGGGCGCGGCGTCAACCGCACCGCCGACACGGCGCTGGAGATCGACCTGCTGACCGACGTGGCCCTGCCGGTCACGGTGGACGCGCTGGTGCCGTGGTCCGAACTCAAACCCTCCCGGCGTGATCTGATGGCGCTGTCCGGCATCGTGCTGGAGAACGCCGCCGACATGGCCGCCTGCTTTCCCGACCTCTGGCCCACACGCGAAGCTGCCAAGAAGGACGGCCAGAGGAAGGGGACAAATGGCTATTATAGAGACCTCTATAATAGCCATTTGTCCCCTTCCTCTGTGGAGGTGACCTGGCGCCCGGCCGGGCCCGGCCATCGCGCCCGGACCGCCCGCGTCGATCTCGCCCGTATCCTCGATCCGGAAGCCTGGCTCACCAACCGTCTCGGGCCACTCGCCAGTTTCGAGATCCGGCACATCGGCAGCGCGGCGAATCCTGTCACCGATCCCGGCGACCCGGACCGTCTCGACGCTCTCGCATCCCGCCTGACCGCCAGCATGCAGGCCGTCGTCGCCACGCGGCGCGCCGCCCTCGACGCGCTCGCGGCCCGGCTGGCGGCCGCGAACCCCGCCGCCCTGCTGCGATCCGATCATCCCGAACCACAAGAGGAGACCGAGGCATGAGTTACGACAGGATGCGCCTCTACGACGCCGGCCGCTTCCACGATACCGAGCTGCCCGACTGGTATCACGAGGCCGAGCGGCTGAGCGAGACCGAGCGCATCGATTTCCACCGGGCCTTCGAGCGCGTCCTCGATTGCGAGCACACGCTGCTGACCGAGGAGGGCCTACTTGGCGGCGCGATCGAGATCCGGTTCTGGCCAAGCGAGATTCATGGCATCTTCGTCCTGATCGAGACACCGCTGGCCTTCATCGAGCAGATCGTCGTCCCGAACCCCGCCGACTGGCTGCCGTTCCTCTCCCGCCATCTCGCGCCCCTCATCGCGGTCTCCAACCAGAGCGCCATGATCGCGCTGCATGGCAAGATCGGGAACGCCTTCATCGCCTGGGCGCGCCACGGCGAAGGCAGCCATGTCGATCGCGAGACCGGTCTCAGCCGGATCGATCTCGACAACGACCGGGATCGCCGTCGGGCCCAGCAGGCCCGCGCGGCCATGGCGCGGGCCAGTCGGGAGGGGAGCGCATGAAGACGATGCGCTGGCATCCTCCGGGCTATGGGGGCGAGCGGCGGGACCCCGACCGCGTGAAGCGGGAGGGCTGGCGCGACCAGGGTGTGCTGGCCGTCTCGATCGACGATGAGCGCCTGAGCTGGCCCGAGAAGGAACTGGTGCGGCAGCTGGGCGACCGGCTTTACGGCAGATGTGAGGAACGGGCGGATGGCTGACTGGACCCCCATCATGGTCGAGGATCGGCTTGAAAGCGCCGCCGACGTCTTCCGGTCGCTGCCCAATGTGAAACCGCAGGGCTATTTCAACGCATGGCCCGAGTATTTCCACAGCTTCGGCGACATGGTCGGTCAGGAGCCGACAATGAGGCGGCCGAGGCCCGGCCCGCGTCAAGTCACCGAAGCCGAGGACGCTCTGCTCTGGTTGCGCTGGATCGTGCCCGCTGATGCGCGGCTCCTCTGGCTCCGGGCCAACCGCAAACCGTGGAAGCCGATCTGCTGGGAGTTGGGCATCAGGCGCGCCACGGCGAACCGGCGTTGGCAGTATGGCATCGCCGTCATCACCTGGCGGCTCAACGGAAAGCGGGTGCCGGGGAAACGGTCGATGGAGTTCGTGGTGGCGAAGGCCGGATGACGGGTGCCTCAGGCCCCGAACGGGTTCAGCACCTCGACCCCGATCCCGGCGACATCCGCCTCGTTCCGGGTCACCAGCGTGAGACCGTTGGCCTTCGCCGTTGCCGCCAGCAATGCGTCGATCACCGGCACGGGCCGGATCGCATTCATCCGCCCCCATTCCTCGGCGACCGCAGCATCGACGGGCAGCACCCTGTCGGCAAAGCCCGCTACCACCTCGCCGAGCCATGCCTCCAGCGCCGCTGCCTTCTGCGGATCGCGCCGGCGCGCCAGTTCCACGCCCTTGCGGATTTCGCCCAGCACCAGCGCGCTGAGCCAGAGATCGTCCTCGGCCACCTCGGCCCACCAGGTGGCGACGCCCGGATCGCAGCGGTTGCCCTTGCGGATTTCGGAGATGACATTGGTGTCGATCAGGAAGCTCACAGGGAAAGCTCGCGCCCGAAATCGCGTGGACGGTCGATCTCGATGCCCTCGAGCGGAGCCGCCGCCAGCAGCGCCTTCAACCCGCCCGAGCGCGCAGACGCGATCTTCTCACGCAGCAGCGCGCGGGTCTCGGCCTCCCGCGTCGGATCGCCAAGCGCGGTTGCGACGTCGCGCACCAGCCCGGCATCCTCCTTGCGGACCTGAACCTCGACGCGCACGAAACCCTGCCGCTGGCGGCGCTTGCGCCATTGGGTGACGGGGGATGGATCGGTGTTGCCCATTATGCCCTCCATTTCCGGAAATTATACCGGAAATGTGGTGAAGCGGCAACGGCGTTCAAGATCGGGCTGTCAACCCCCGCCGCACCGATGAGACAATTTCCGGTGAGACACCGGAAGGCGAGACGGATTCCATCCGGGAGGCTATGAAATCCATATGCTCGGGAGAGGAGCGCGCAGGCACTGGCCGCGTCGCTGGCTTCCGGGGTCCAGCAAGGAATCCAGCCGGAATCCGATCCGGGGTCCAGCGGGCGCGAGACGCGGCGAGAGTTCGCATCTGGCAAGCGGTCGGCGGATGGTCGGCGCGAAATCGGCCAACCCTTTGATATCTTGGTTCCTTCCTGGCCGAAATCCTATGCTGGCGGGCGAAGCGCGGGACATCGCCAGCGACAGGGCCGATTTTTTGGGAA
>JACFNC010000009.1 GCA_019455065.1 Rhodospirillales bacterium | reverse complement strand
ACTACTTCGCCGGCAAGCTGGTCGACGTGCCCTACAACCAGAACGACCTGAACGCGGCCCTGGCCGCCCTGCCGAACGTCGCGGCGGAGTAAAGCGTCGGGGTGACCGGGCGGGCCGTGCCCGCCCGGTCACCCCTATGTATGAAACCACTGGGGCAACCCAGGACCGAGCCTGTCTTGACGATATCCCCGCCCCTGCTGTCCCTGCGCGACGTCTTCGTCACCTTCGGCGGCACCCCCCTATTCACCGGCGTCACCCTGGTCGTCGGCCGCGGCGACAAGGCCTGCCTGGTCGGCCGCAACGGCAGCGGCAAGTCGACGCTACTCAAGGTCATGGCCGGCGAGGTCGCCACGGACAGCGGCGAGCGGTTCGTCCATCCGGGCATTCGGATCGCCCATCTCCCGCAGGATCCCAAGATAACGGGAGCCAGCGTCGCCGAACACGTCGCCCAGGGGCTTCCGCCCGGGGCGGAAGATCAGCGCTACCGCGTCGACGCCGTGCTGGCGGGGCTGGGCCTCGATGGCGCGCGCGATCCGGCTGCCCTTTCCGGCGGGGAAAGTCGCCGGGCTGCGATCGCCCGTGCCCTGGTGGGCGAGCCCGACGTTCTGCTGCTCGACGAGCCCACCAACCACCTCGATCTCCCGACCATCCTGTGGCTGGAGCAGGAGGTCCTCGCCTTCAAGGGCGCCCTGGTGGCGATCAGTCACGACCGCCGTTTTCTGGAGCAGATATCAGCCCAAACCCTGTGGCTCGACCGCGGCATCGTCCGCCGCAACGAAAAGGGGTTCGCCGACTTCGCCCGCTGGTCCGAGGAGGTCTTGGCCGCCGAGGAGGCGGAACTTGAACGAATGGACAAGCGGCTGGCCGCGGAAACCCACTGGCTGCACCGCGGGGTGACGGCGCGGCGGCGGCGCAACATGGGCCGGTTGCGGGCGTTGGTGCAACTTCGAAAGGAACGCGCGGCCCGCACGGCAGGGCCGCGACAGGTCAAAATGGAGGCCGAATCGGGCGGGGTGAGCGGAAGGCTGGTGATCGAAGCCGAAAACGTCGCCAAGGCCTTCGGCGAGCACACCGTCGTCAACGATTTCTCGACGCGAATTCTGCGCGGCGACCGAGTGGGCCTGATCGGACCCAACGGCGCCGGAAAGACGACCCTGCTGCGCCTGCTGACCGGCGACCTCGCACCCGATTCCGGCACGGTGCGGCTGGGCACCAATCTGAGCGTGGCATATTTCGACCAGCGGCGCGAGGGTCTGGACCCCGAGGCGACGGTCTGGAACACCTTGACCGACGGCGCCGGCGATCAGGTGATGGTGCGCGGCCGGCCGCGCCACGTCGTGGGGTATCTGCGCGATTTCCTGTTCGAGGACCGTCAGGCGCACAGCCCCGTCAAGGCGTTGTCGGGCGGCGAGCGCAACCGGCTGCTGCTCGCCAAGCTGCTGGCGCGTCCGGCCAACCTGCTGGTGCTGGACGAGCCCACGAACGACCTCGACATGGATACGCTGGACCTGCTGGAAGAGACGCTGGCCGACTATTCCGGCACGCTGCTGGTGGTCAGCCACGACCGCGACTTCCTCGACCGCCTGGTGACCAGCGTCATCGCGTTCGAAAGCGACGGCGAGATCCGCGAGTACGCCGGCGGATACACCGACTATCTCGCCCAAAGGCCGCCCTCGAAACCGGTGCCCCCGCCGCCGGCCAGGGACAAGGCCACCGCCGAGCGGCCCCGCCAACGAACCCGCCTGTCGTACAAGGATCAGCGCGACCTGGAACTGCTGCCCGCACACATCGATGGCGTGCAGGCCGAGATCGCCGCCCTCGAAGCCCGGTTGTCCGATCCCGCGTTCTACGGCCGTGACCCCGCGGGCTTTGCCGACGTCACCCAGCGACTCGCGACCCTGAGGAATGATCTGGCGGCGGCCGAGGAGCGTTGGCTGGAACTCGAGATCAAGCGCGAGGAACTTGCGGGATGACGCCGGCGAGCATGCTTGCGGCGCTGGTGGTTGTGGTGATCTGGGGGCTCAATTTCGTCGCCGCCAAAGTTGGCGTGACAGCCATTCCTCCGCTTGCCTTCATGGCGATCCGCTTCTTTCTGGTGGC
Source organism: Rhodospirillales bacterium (assembly GCA_019455065.1). Taxonomy (GTDB): domain Bacteria; phylum Pseudomonadota; class Alphaproteobacteria; order Rhodospirillales; family Magnetospirillaceae; genus JACFNC01. Next base: position 141,000 of record JACFNC010000009.1, on the reverse strand, counting down.
CCTTCTGCTTGCGCCATTCTTCCGGCCGCGCCGCAGCCATTTCGTTACGCTGCTGGTCATTTCGACGCTGCTGGGAGTGGGGCATTTCGGCCTCATGTTCCTGGGCATCAACGGCGTCGACGCGGCCACCGCGGCCATCGCCAACCAGCTCGTGGTGCCCTTCAGCGCCATCATGGCGGCGATGTTCTTCAACGACCGCCTCGGCTGGCGGCGCAGCGGTGGCATGGCGCTCGCGTTCTCGGGTGTCGCCCTGCTCGCCGGCGAGCCCACCCTGCCGGCGATCCTGCCGCTGCTGATGGTGGTGAGTGCGGCCCTCGCCTGGGCCGTGGCCAACGTGGCGATCAAGAAACTGGGCGCCGTCCCGCCGCTGGTCATGAATGGATGGATGGCCCTGTTCGCGGCCCCTCAACTGTTGCTCCTGTCGCTGATCTTCGAAGAGGGGCAGACAGCCGCCGTGGTCGAGGCGGCATGGACGGCATGGGCGGCGCTGGCCTTCACCGTGCTCGGCGCGTCGATCATCGCCTACACTCTGTGGTACCAACTGGTGACGCGCTACGACCTCAATCAGATCGTGCCCTTCACGCTGCTGGGACCCGTGATCGGGGTGGCCTCGGGCATCGTCCTACTCGGCGAGCCTTTCACCTGGCAGAAGGCGGTGGGCGGAGCGCTGACCATCCTGGGGGTCGCCATCATCCAGATGGGAGCCCCGAGACGACGCAGGAGCCCGAGCGAGAACGAGGCCAGGGCATGATCGACGCGCTTTCCCCCAACTGCGAACCGCGCCCCTCCGGCCGCGCCATCGACATGCTCGTCATCCACTACACCGGTATGGCGACCACCGCCGAGGCTATCGCGCGGCTCCGCGATCCCCTGGCGAAGGTCAGCGCCCATTATCTCATCGACGAGGATGGCGCGATCCATCGCCTGGTTCCGGAAGAGTTGCGCGCCTGGCATGCGGGTGTCTCATGCTGGCGGGGAGCTCGCGACGTCAACGACCGCTCGATCGGCATCGAACTCGCCAATCCCGGCCACGAATTCGGCTACCGCCCCTTTCCGGAAGCCCAGATGGAGGCCTTTCGCAGGTTGGCGTCCGACATCCTGCGCCGCCACCCGATCCCGGCTCGCAATGTCGTGGGCCATTCCGACATCGCCCCGGCGCGCAAGCAGGACCCGGGCGAGCTGTTCGATTGGAAGGGGCTGGCCGCGGCGGGGATCGGACTGTGGCCCTTCGAAGACGGCGCCAAGGGACAGGGCCCCGCGCCCGACCTTGGACATGCCGGCACCGGCCTGCGGCGCATCGGCTACGACGTCTCGTCGGTGCACGGCGCCAGCGCCGAGGCGGTGGGCGCCTTCCAGCGGCATTTCCGGCCGGCGCGCATCGATGGACGCGTGGATGAAGAAACCTTGCGATTGATACGACTGTACTGTTGGGTACTGGACAAGAATGCAGATCGTTAAAAAATTCTTTCTCCGTACTTCGCCCCTCTTGCTAGAGTAGACGAAAAACACAGTCGGGTTGGGAGCGGCATGTTCCGCAAGAAAATCACTTTCGAAGTCCAGATACTCCGCGATGGCCGTTGGGTCATGCAGGAGATTTGCGATGACGAGGCTGCCGCGACGGAACTGGCTCAGAAATTTCTCAAGCGGTCGGAAATCGAGGGCGCGCGCGTCGTGCGGGATTGGCAGCGAAACGACGACCGTCACGTCGAGAAGGTCGTTTTCTGCGAAGAAAAGCGCCGCAACGAAAAAGAAAAGATTATCGCCAATCAGATCGACTCGGCGAACCAGTGCACCGTTTACGAGGATTATTTCCGCCTTGAAAGCCGCCTGACCATCAACCGCGTAATCCGCACCTATCTCGATCGCCAGGTGCTGACCCCGACCGAACTGCTGCATAATTTCAGCGAACTGCGACGTCTTTCCAATTTCGACTCGCTGCTGCCGGCCTCGGTCGACCGGGTCGCCTCGCTGCAGGCGCGGCAGAGCGGCGAGGACAGTCGGGCGCGGCGCGACGCCATCTTCGGTACCTTCGAGAAAATCATGGCCGAAGCCCGGGAGGCCGAACGCAGCCGCGCTCTGCAATCACTGTCGGGCAAGGATTTCGCCGGCACCTACGCCAAGGTGGCGAGCGTCGTCGACGTGCCCGAACGGCGCGACTACCTTGCCCTGGTGGCGCTCAGCCGGCACCTGGTCACCAACCGCAACTGGCTGGGCAAGCTGGCCGATCTGGTCGAACAGGTGAAACCCGAGGTCGCGCCCGACGCCACGCGCCTGGTCGACGGCGTCATCGCCGACGTTCTCGGTTCGCCCGTGGTCGTCCAGGAGCTGCTGGGATGGCAGCCAAACCTCGCCACCGCGGTGTGCCGGCTGGCGGACCTTTGCGAGGGAAAAATGCCGGCGGCGGACCGGCCGGAGGACGACATCCTCCACGTGCTCAACCGCCTCTTTGCAAAGAACGCCCTGCCGAGTGCTCGAACCGCCCTGGTGGACCGCATCCGCCGGCAACTCGCCGGGGCCGGCGCGCTCAATCGCATGGAACCGGCCAAGGAGGCCGGGGCCTTCAAACAGGTTCTGGACCGGCTGCTCCACGTCGACGGCACGTTCGGCGGCCCGCCCACGGCCGAGGCGCTGACGCGCCGCGCCTTCCGAATGGGCGAACGTGGCGGGGCGAAGGGCGAAAGCGAGGCCATCGTGACCACCCTTCGCCAAATCGGCGACCGGGAACGGACCGTCGTGTACCTTGTCGATCTGGCGGGAACGCCGTTCGGGGTCGAGCACATGACCGACATCGTCGGCCACCTGCAAGCCATGGCCGCGGCCGATTCGGTGGACGGGATCGTTGGCAGCCATCTACCACCGCGGGACAAGATGGCCACCGTCACCCGGATGTTCGATCGCCTGAAGGATTCGGAAATTCCGGAGGAACCCCGCGAAGCCTTGTGCGGCAAACTGGACGAACTGCTCGCCGCCTATTTGCTGAAGGAAGGCATCATCGAGAAGTTGGACACCCCGACCGACAGCCTGCGCATCCGGGCCATCCGGCTCGTGCAATTCTGCGGATCGGGCATCCTGACGCGCGGCAAGGCGCTTGCCATGGCAAGGGACCGGGTGATCAAGCATCTCAGACACCCCAATTTCGACCAGACCTTCGTCGAAGACCTGCCGACCCAGGAAGAGAAGGAAAAGGCGGCACGCGACTTCTTCCTGCTTCTTCGCAACGCCGGGTTCCAGTAGGACCCGCCATTCGCCCTTGACCGACGCCACGGAAAGCCTACTTTGTCGTTTGCGCCAGATGGTCGGATGGCCGCCTTCCGGAATTCCGGGGGGAGGAAAGTCCGGGCTCCACGGAAACACGGTGCCGGATAACGTCCGGCGGGGGCGACCCTAGGGAAAGTGCCACAGAAAGCAAACCGCCCGCGCCCAATCGGCCGCGGGTAAGGGTGAAAGGGTGCGGTAAGAGCGCACCGCGCGTCCGGCAACGGAAGCGGCATGGTAAACCCCACCGGGAGCAAGACCAAGTAGGGGCGGCCCGCATCCTTCGGGATCGCGAGACGCGTTTTCGCGTCGCCGCCCGGGTCGGTCGCGCGAGGCGTCCGGCAACGGACGTCCCAGATGAATGGCCATCATCCGCCCCTGCGGCGGATACAGAACCCGGCTTACAGACCATCTGGCGCAAAATTTTCCCGTAGGCGATCCCCACGCCGTCCCATTCGCCGTCTTATTCCTCCAAAAGAACATATTGGGAACATATTCCCGCCCGGTTCGACTGCTCGAATAGCACTTCGTAAGCCGGAATTGGCGACTTGCGTACCGCTTACGACTATTTGTCTAGGCCGGAGAACTGCCGCCCCGGCCCAAGGCATTACTATAGGTTTCCATTGACCCCCATATTTTCCCATGATATCCCATAATCTCCCAACAAGCGGCGCCAAGCGGGGGCGGCGGCTGGTTGCGGAGGGCGGGCATAAACGGCAAGCACGGGAAGATAGGCGGGCACGCGGATGTTGCTGTTCCTGTCCACGTTTCAGAACAAGGTCGACAAGAAGGGCCGGGTGTCGGTGCCGGCGACCTTCCGGGCCGCCCTCGCCCCGCAATCCTTCCCCGGCATCATCGCCTTCCGCTCGTTCACGTCCGCCTGCATCGAAGGGTGCGGAATGGACTTCATGGAAAACCTGAGCAGCCGGACCGACCAGTTCGACCTGTTTTCCGCTGAACAGGACGATTTCACCTCGCTGATCTTCGCCGACGCCCGCCAGCTTGCCTGGGACCCGGAGGGGCGCATCGGGCTTCCCGAGGACCTCACCGCGCATGCGGGCATCACCGACACCGCCGCCTTTGTCGGAAAGGGCCGTACCTTTCAGATCTGGAACCCCGAAGCCTACCGCGCCGCCAGCGAGGAAGCCCGCCAGCGCGCCCTGCGCACGCGCCTCACGCTCCCCGCCCAACGGCCCGAGGGAGGCCCCGCATGACCCAGGCGCCGCACGTCCCGGTGATGCTGCGCGAGGTTGTCGAGGCCGTGGCCCCGCGCGACGGGGCCGTCTACGTCGACGGCACCTTCGGGGCGGGAGGCTATGCCAGGGCGATCCTGGAGGCTGCCCGCTGCATCGTGTGGGGCATCGACCGCGATCCCGAGGCGGTGGACCGCGGGGGCCCTATGGCCGCCGAGTACGCCGGCCGCCTGACCATCGTCGCCGGCCGCTTCGGCGATATGGATCAGCTCTTGGCCGACAATGGAATCCGCTCGGTGGATGGCGTCGCCCTCGACCTCGGGGTTTCCTCGATGCAGATCGACCAGGCCGAGCGCGGGTTCTCGTTCCAGCAGGACGGCCCGCTCGACATGCGTATGGAAAAAAGCGGGCCGAGCGCCGCCGACGTGGTGAACACGGCGTCCGAACAGGATCTCGCCGACATCATCTTCCGCTTCGGCGAGGAGCGCTTTGCACGCCGCGTGGCCCGCGCCATCGTGGCTGCCCGGATTTCGGCGCCGATCCTTCGCACCGGGCAACTCGCCGCCATCGTGCGCGGCGCGGTCCCCCGCTCCACGGACGGCATCGACCCGGCCACGCGAACGTTCCAGGCATTGCGCATTCACGTGAACGACGAGATGGGCGAGTTGCGGCGCGGTCTCGCCGCCGCGGAGCGGCTGCTCGCCCCGGGCGGGCGCCTGGCGGTGGTCAGCTTCCACTCCCTCGAGGATCGCGAGGTCAAGACCTTCCTCAAAGCGCGCAGCGCCGGAGCGCCGCGCCCGTCTCGACACCTGCCAGCGGCGCCCGCCGGGGGCGGCGCCACCTTCCGCCTCCTCACACGGCGGGCGCTGCATCCGACGGCGGCGGAGGTGGCCGCCAATCCGCGCGCCCGCTCGGCCCGCTTGCGTGCCGCCGAACGCACCGCGATTCCTGCCGAACGCCACCGAGGCGCCCCATGATCCGCGGCATGACCGCCCTCTGGACCGCCCTGGCCGTGATCATCGGCATCGGGTTGTTTCTGCTGAAGTACGAGGTGTCGGAACTGCATTCCGAATTGGCGGGAATCAATCAGGAGATTTACGACAACAAGGAAGCGATCCACGTGCTCAAGGCCGAGTGGAGCTATCTGAACGATCCCGACCGCCTGCGTGATCTCAACGACCGCCATCTCGGACTGGTTCCCATTCCCCCAGCCCGAATCGCCAGTCTGGACACCCTGCCCACCGCCGACGAACCGGCTACGGGCTTGGCGGAGGCACCGGCCCCCGTGAAGCCCGCCGCCGCAAGGCCGGCCGTGGCTGTTCCAACCGCCCCTCGCCCGTCGGCGCCCAGGCCGCCCGTCGTGGCCGCCGCAACGAAGGAGAAGCCCCTCGCCCCGCCGCCGGCCCAACGCGCGACGACGGCGGCCCGACTGCCCACGCCCGAGCCCGCCTCGCCCCCGGCCGCATTGACCCCGGCCGCATTGACCCCCGCCGTGCTGCCGGTTCCGGCCAAGGCCAACGGTCAAAGCAACGTCATCGTCATCACGTCACCGGCCCTTCTGAACGGGAATCCCGGCGGGAGGGCAGCGCAATGACGCTGCGGTTCTTCAAAGGCCGGCGCTCGCCGCCGGCCTATTTCCCCGGAGAGGACATTCAGGAGACGGCCGGCGGCCGAATGGACACCGCCAACCGCCATGCCATCGAGACCGGCCGCACGCGGCTGATCGTCACCGGCGCCCTGTTCATGGCTGCCTTCGGGATCGTGGCGCTGCGAATGGTGGACGTGACGGTGCTCAAGGCCGGGCAGGAAACCCGGCATGCGGGCATCCGCCACAGCGTCGAACTGCACATGCAACGGGCCGACATCGTGGACCGCAACGGCGTCGCGCTGGCCACCAGTCTGCCGACGGTCTCGGTCTATGCGAATCCCACCGAGATCATCGACGCCGAAGACGCCGCCGCCGAGCTCGTGACGGCGCTGCCCGAACTCAGCCAGGCCGAGGTGCTGGCGCGGCTGCGCATGGATCGGTCATTCGTCTATCTGCGCCGCAACCTGACGCCTCGCCAGCAATACGCGGTCAACGCCCTGGGCATTCCCGGCCTTTATTTCGAAAAGAGCGAGCGACGGGTCTACCCGCACGGAAGGACCGCCGCCCACATCGTCGGACTGACCGACGTGGACAACAACGGGATCGCCGGGGTCGAGAAAACCTTGGACGCGCGGCTCCGCGACTTCCGCGACCCGCTGCGGCTGTCCATCGACCTTCGCGTGCAGACGGTGTTGCGCAACGAACTTGCGCGCGCCGTGGCCACCTTCCGCGCCGTCGGCGCCACCGGAATGGTGCTCGACGTGCGTACGGGCGAATTGCTGGCAATGGTTTCGCTGCCCGACTTCGACCCCAACGCGCCGGCCAGCACGACCGCCGAGGCGATGTTCAATCGGGCGACGCTCGGGGTCTACGAGATGGGCTCGACCTTCAAGCTGTTCAACACGGCCGCCGCACTCGACAGCGGGACGGCGACCATGAAGAGCGGCTATGACGCGTCGCAGCCGATCCGCATCGCGCGGTTCACGATCACCGACTATCACGCGAAGAACCGCTGGCTGTCGGTGCCCGAAATCTTGGTTCATTCCTCGAATATCGGGTCGGCGAAAATGGCGCTCGACATGGGCACCGAGACCCAGCGCGCCTATCTCGGGCGACTCGGGCTCCTGCGCGCCGCGTCGGTCGAATTGCCCGAGGTTGGTGCGCCGCTGGTGCCGTCGCCATGGCGCGAAATCAACACCATGACGATCTCGTACGGCCATGGTCTTGCCGTGACCCCGTTGCAGATGGTCACCGGGGTGGCCGCCCTGGTGAACGGCGGCATCTACCGCCCGGCGACACTGGTGCTTCGCGACAGCGTGGGCGACCTGCCGGGACAACGGGTTCTCAAGCCAGAGACCTCGCGCGCGATGCGCCAGCTCATGCGCATGGTCGTTACCGAGGGCACGGGCGGCAAGGCCGACGTCGTCGGCTACAACGTGGGCGGCAAGACGGGAACGGCCGAAAAGCTGGGCGCCGGTGGGAGCTATCGCCGCAAGTCGCTGTTGTCATCCTTTATCGCGACCTTTCCCGCCGACGAACCGCGTTATGTCGTCCTGGCCATGATCGACGAACCCCAGGGAACGAAGGAGACGTTCGGATACGCCACCGGCGGCTGGACGGCGGCGCCCGCGGTCGGCCGCACGATCGCGCAGATCGGTCCCATGCTGGGCGTGGCGCCGCGCCTGCCGGCCGAGCCGCAGGAGCCCGGCATGCTGCATCAAGCCGCGGCCAATGGATCGAAGCTTGCCTCGGCTCAGTGACATCGTCGACACCGCGCCCACGGCCGAACTGGAGATCGCCGGCCTGACGGCGGACTCGCGACAGGTTCGGCCCGGCTTCCTGTTCGCCGCCCTGACCGGCACCCGCTCCGACGGGCGCTCCTTCATCGCGGACGCCGTGGCGCGGGGAGCGGTCGCCGTGCTGGCCACCCCGGGCACCGACCCCCACGGCGCGCTGCTGGTCGCCGACGAAAATCCACGCCGCCGGCTGGCGCTCATGGCGGCCCGCTTCTACGGCAACCAACCGGCGACCGTTGCCGCCGTCACCGGCACCAACGGCAAGACGTCGGTCGCCGCCTTCACGCGGCAAATCTGGCGGCATTCCGGCTTCGCCTCGGCAAGTATGGGGACGCTGGGCATCCAGGCGCCCGGCGGGGACGTGCCCGGCAGCCTGACAACCCCCGATTCCGTCACTTTGCATCGGGCCCTCGCGCAGTTGGCCGAAGACGGGGTGACCCACGTCGCGCTCGAGGCCTCGAGTCACGGGCTTGAGCAGCACCGCCTTGACGGCCTGCGACTGGCGGCGGCCGCCTTCACCAACCTGTCGCGCGACCATCTCGACTACCACCCCGACATGGAGGCCTACGCGGCGGCCAAACTGCGGCTGTTCGAGGAACTGCTGCCAGCCGGGGGCGGCGCGGTCGTCAACGCCGAGTCGCCGCTGGCCGGCCGCATTGCCGAGATCGGCCGCCGCCGGGCTCACCGGGTGTTGACCTTCGGCGACGCCGCCGGCGCGGACATCCGCCTTGTGGCCCGCCGCCCGGATGCGGCAGGGCAATCCCTGTCCCTCGCGCTCCTCGGGCGAGCGCTGGAAATCCACCTTCCCTTGCCCGGCGCCTTCCAAGCCAGTAACGCCCTGTGCGCCCTCGGGCTCGCGATCGCCTGCGGCGCCGACCCGCGGACGGCGGCAGAGGCGTTGGCGGACCTGGAGGGCGTTCCCGGTCGCTTGCAGCGCGTTGGATCGGCGCCGGTCTACGTCGATTACGCCCACACGCCGGATGCGCTGGAAACGGTGCTCAAAGCCCTTCGCCCGCATTGCTCGGGACGGCTTGTGGTCGTCTTCGGCTGCGGGGGTGATCGCGACTCCGGCAAGCGGCCCCAGATGGGCGCCGTTGCGGCGGCCCTCGCCGATTCGGCCATCGTCACCGACGACAACCCGCGGACCGAGGATGCCGCGGCCATCCGCCACCAAGTGCTGTCCGGCTGCCCCGCGGCCCGGGAGATCGGCGACCGCGCCCAGGCCATCGCGGCGGCGATCGCGGACCTCGACGACGGTGATGTCCTGCTCATCGCGGGCAAAGGCCATGAGCGGGGCCAGATCGTCGGGTCGACCGTCCTGCACTTCGATGATTACGAGGTTGCACGAGCGGCCCTGGCCGCGGAGGGGCGCCGATGACCGCCCTGTGGACCAGAGACGAGGCAATCGCCGCCACCGGTGGGACCAGCCAAGGGGAGTGGCGCGCCAGCGGCGTTTCGATCGACAGCCGCTCGATCGCAGCCGGCGACCTGTTCGTCGCCCTTGCCGGGCCCAACTTCGACGGCCATGAATTCGTCGCCGCGGCCATCGCGGCCGGCGCGGCGGCCGCCATGGTGCAGCGCCTGCCCGCGAATTTGCCCGAGCGGCAGCCGCTGCTCATGGTCCCCGACACTTTGGAGGGCCTACGCGCGCTGGGACGCGAGGCGCGGCGCCGCACCGGCGCGCGGATCGCCGGTGTCACCGGCAGCGTCGGCAAGACGGGCAGCAAGGAGATGCTGCGCACCGCCCTGGCGCCGCAGGGGGCAACCCATGCCAGCCTCGGCAGCCTCAACAATCATTGGGGACTGCCCCTCAGCCTGGCGCGGATGTCGCGCGACACGCGGTTCGGGATCTTCGAGATGGGAATGAACCATCCCGGCGAGATCGCCCCCCTCTCCAGGCTGGCGCGTCCCCAGGTCGCCATCATCACCACGATCGCGCCGGTGCATACCGAGTTCTTCGATTCGCTGGACGCGATAGCGGACGCCAAGGCCGAAATCTTCCTGGGCATGGACGACGGCGGTCTGGCCATTCTGAACCGTGACATCGACCAGTACGGTCGACTGGCCGACGCGGCGCGCGCCTGCGGGCTCCGGACCGCCAGCTTCGGCATCCATCCGGACGCCGACGCCCGCCTCGTGGACATCGCGCTGGAGCCCGCAGGCAGCGGGATCACCGCCGCGCTGCGCGGGCGGCCGATGACCTATCGTCTGAACGTGCCGGGCCGGCATTGGGCGGTCAACAGCCTGGCAGTGCTGCTCGCGGCCGAGGAGATGGGGGCGGACGTGCCCGCGGCGGCGGCGGCGCTTGCCGCGATGCGCCCGCCGACGGGACGGGGCGAGCGCCATCAGGTGGCCGTATCCGGCGGCAACCTCGAATTAATCGATGAGAGTTATAACGCCAGCCCGGCCTCCATGCAGGCCGCTTTCGCCGTCCTGGGGGCGGCGCGGCCAGCCGACGGCGGGCGGCGAATCGCGGTGTTGGGAGATATGCTCGAACTGGGTCCGCGGTCGGTCGACCTGCACATGTCCTTGCTGGAAGGGCTGGTCGCCGCCGGGGTGGACCTCGTCTTCGCCGCCGGGCCGGCGATGGCCGAACTTCACCGCGCCCTGCCCGCCGCCATGCGCGGCGGCGATGCCCCGACGTCAGTCGAACTCGCCCCGCTGGTGCGGGCGGGGGTTCGCGCCGGCGACGTGGTCATGGTCAAGGGATCGGCGGGATGCCGCATGGGGGTCGTCGTACGTGACCTGTTGCAATCGTCCGGCGCCCACCGCGCCGCGGCCAGCTAGGCGGAGTTCCCGGTAGATGCTCTACCTCCTGCTGTACCCCCTCGCAGACCAGATCAGCGTCTTCAACGTCTTCAAGTACCTGACGTTTCGTACCGGCGGCGCGGTGCTTACGGCCCTGGTCGTCGCCTTCCTCGTGGGGCCGGCGCTGATCCGTTGGCTGCGGGTCAAGCAGAAGCACGGGCAACCGATCCGCCTCGACGGTCCCGAGGGTCACCTTCTCACCAAGAAGGGCACGCCGACCATGGGTGGCGTGCTCATCCTGTTGGCCCTGACCGTCGCCACACTCCTTTGGGCTGATCTCAGCAACCAGTACGTCTGGGCGGTCATGCTGGTGACCAGCGGCTATGGGCTGGTGGGGTTTGCCGACGACTATCTGAAGGTTTCCAAACGTAATCCAAAGGGGCTTAACGGGCGTACCAAGCTGCTCGCGCAGATCATTATCGCTGCGGCCGCCGGCGTGTGGATGCTGGCCGTCGGCAAGGAACCGTTTGCCTCGACCCTGACGATTCCCTTCCTCAAGAACGTGTTCCTTGATCTGGGAATCTTTTACCTGCCGCTCGCGATGTTCGTGATGGTGGGGGCCTCGAACGCGGTGAACCTGACCGACGGGCTGGACGGGCTCGCCATCGTCCCGGTGATGATCGCCGCCAGCGTCTTCGCGCTGATCGCCTACCTGGTCGGCCACAGCGTGTTCTCGAACTACCTGCAAATCAATTACGTCGCCGGAACCGGGGAACTGGCGGTGTTCTGCGGCGCGCTGGTCGGTGCCGCCCTGGGCTTCCTGTGGTTCAACGCGCCGCCGGCGATGGTGTTCATGGGCGACACTGGGTCGCTGGCCATGGGCGGAGCCCTCGGCGCGGTGAGCGTGGTGACCAAGCACGAACTCGTGTTGGCCATCGTCGGCGGCTTGTTCGTTTTGGAGACGGTTTCCGTAATCGTCCAGGTGGCGTCGTTCAAGCTGACCGGCAAGCGCGTCTTCCGGATGGCGCCCCTGCACCATCACTTCGAAAAGAAGGGGTGGGCGGAGCCGACCATCGTCATCCGCTTCTGGATCATCGCCATGATTCTGGCCCTGATCGGCCTGTCCACTCTCAAGCTGAGGTGAGGCGTGATCGAGCTGCCTTTCCTCGCCAGCCACACCGTCGCCGTCATGGGCCTGGGCCGCTCCGGCATGGCCAGCGCCGAGGCGCTGTCCCGCAGCGGCGCGACCGTCTGGGCATGGGACGACGACGGTGCGCGGCGCGAAGAGGCGGCGGCGAGGGGCATTCCGGTGGTCGACCTGGCATCGGCCGATCTCGCGGTTCCGGCGATGCTGTTGTGGAGCCCCGGCATCCCCCACACGCACCCGCGGCCCCATCCGGTCGCCATGCGCGCACGGGCCGCCGGCCGCCCGATCATCTGCGACGTCGAACTGCTGGCCCGCGCGCAACCCCAAGCCACCTACGTGGCCGTCACCGGCACCAACGGCAAGTCGACGACGACGGCGCTGATCGCGCACATCCTGCGCACCACGGGGCGTCGGGCCGAGGCCGGCGCCAACCTGGGAACTCCGGCCCTGGCGCTCGCGCCGCTGGTGCGCGGGGGCGTCTATGTGCTCGAACTGTCCTCGTACCAGCTCGAACTCATCGATACCGCGCGGTTCGACGTCTCGGTCCTGCTCAATGTCACCCCGGACCATCTCGGACGCCACGGCGGAATGGACGGCTACCTCGCCGCCAAGCGCCGCATCCTCGATCACGCCAAGGCGTCAGGAACCATCGTGATCGGGGTTGACGACGGCCCGTGCCGCTCGCTGTTCTCGGGGTTTGCGGGCGCCGTGCCGATTTCCGCCCAGGCGGAACTGGAGCGTGGCGTCTACGCCCCCGAAGGCCTGCTGATCGACCATCGCAGAGCCGCTCCCCAAGTCGTCCTCGACCTTCGGCCCATCCCCACGCTTCCCGGCCGCCACAACTGGCAGAACGCGGCCGCCGCGTACGCCGCGGCCTGCGCCGTCGGCTGCGACCCGCGGGCCGTCTGCGACGCCATCGCCAGCTATCCGGGACTGCCGCACCGCCAGGAACTGGTCGCCACGATCGGCGGCATCGCCTACGTCAACGACAGCAAGGCCACGAACGCCGACGCCGCCGAAAAGGCCCTGGTCTGTTACGACCGCATCTACTGGATCGCGGGCGGCCTGCCCAAGGAGGGCGGCATCGAGGCCCTGCGGCCCCACTTCGGGCGCATCGCCCACGCCTTTCTCATCGGGCAGGCGGCAGACGAGTTCGCCGGGACGCTGGAGGGCGCCGTTCCGCATACGCAATGCGGCAACCTGGCGACGGCCGTCGCCCGCGCCCACGCCATGGCCCAGGCCGAAGACGGAAAGGGGGCCGTGGTCCTGCTGTCCCCGGCCTGCGCGTCGTGGGACCAGTTCGCCAGCTTCGAGGCCCGGGGTGATGCCTTCCGCGCCGCCGTCGAGAAACTGCGCACCGGGCGGGAGGCGAGGCCATGACCTTCGCCCGCACCGACACCAGCACGCTCAGCCGGTGGTGGTGGACCATCGACCGCTGGACCATCGCCGCCATTTTCGCCCTCATCGCCATCGGCGCGATGCTGACGCTGGCCGCCAGCCCGGGCGTGGCTGAGCGCATCGGCGCCGACAGTTTCCATTTCGTCCGCCGCCAGTTCTTCTTCCTGCCCCTGGCGATCGCGGTGATCTTCGCGGTTTCGCTCCTCGACGTCCGCGGCGTGCGCCGGCTTGCCGTCATTGGTTTCGCGACCGCGCTGGTGCTGGTGGTCCTGACCCTGTTCGCGACACCCATCAACGGCGCCACCCGTTGGCTCAATCTCGGCGGCCTGTCGATTCAGCCGTCGGAGTTCCTCAAGCCAACCTTCGCGGTCGTCGCCGCCTGGATGTTTTCGGCCCAGCGGATGGACGAGGGGTTTCCCGGCAATGTTATCGCCATGGTGCTGTTCGCCCTGGTCGTGGGCTTGCTGCTGTTGCAGCCCGACGTGGGAATGACGCTGGTCGTGGGGGCGGTCTGGTTCGTCCAGTTCTTCCTGGCCGGGCTGCCGCTGTTCTGGGTGGCCCTGTTCATGGCCATCGGGTTCGCCAGTCTGGTCGGCGCCTACTTCGTCTTCCCGCATGTCGCCAGCCGCGTCGACCGCTTCCTCGACCCTTCGACGGGCGACAGCTACCAGGTGACGACCGCGCTGCACGCTTTCGGCAACGGCGGACTGTTCGGCCGAGGTCCCGGCGAAGGCCGGGTCAAAGCGGTCCTGCCGGACGCCCATACCGACTTCATCATGGCGGTCGCCGGCGAGGAATTCGGCCTCGTCCTGTGCCTGATCATCGTCGCCTTGTTTGCCTTCGTCGTGCTGCGCGGCTTCTCCCGCATGCTGCAGGAGGACAGCCTGTTCATCCTTTTGGCGGTGTCGGGGCTTCTCGTGCAATTCGGCCTGCAGGCCATCATCAACATGGCCTCGACACTGCATCTGATGCCCACCAAGGGAATGACGCTTCCCTTCATCTCCTACGGCGGCTCGTCGATGCTGGCGCTCGGGTTGGGGATCGGCATGGTGCTGGCGCTCACGCGGCGCCGCGTGGCGGGAGGTGCGGAATGAGCCGCGGGCTCCCCCTCGTCGTGCTTGCGGCCGGCGGCACCGGCGGCCACGTTTTCCCGGCCGAGGCCCTGGCCGAGGAGCTGCTCCGGCGCGGCCAGCGGCCGATGCTGGTCACCGACAGGCGCGGACACTCGTTCGGCGGCGCCCTCGGCACGCTCGAAACCCACCGCATCCACGCAGGAGGGGTCGCGGGGCGAACAGTGGTCGGCCGGCTGCGCGGTCTCGCCGAGGTCGGCATCGGCTTTCTCCAGGCGCGCCGGCTGCTGGGCGAACTGCGGCCGGCATTGGTGATGGGTTTCGGCGGCTATGCCTCGGTCCCCACGGTCGCGGCGGCCGTGCAGTCCAGGATCGCAACCGCCATCCACGAGCAGAACGCGGTCGTCGGCCGCGCCAACCGCCTGCTCGCCGGCCGCGTCGACCGTATCGCCACCTCGTTTCCCGCAGTGCGCGGACTCGGCTCGGCCGCGACGCTCAAGGCCGTGGTCACCGGCATGCCCGTCCGCCCGGCCATAGCCGCCCTGCGCGACGTCCCCTATCCGACCATCGACGAGAGCGGCGCGATACGGCTTCTCGTCCTGGGTGGAAGCCAGGGGGCGCGGGTTTTCAGCGAGGTTGTCCCTGCGGCGGTCGCGCTACTGCCCGACGACGTGCGGCGGCGCCTCGAGATCAGCCAGCAGTGCCGCCCCGAGGACCTGAACGAAGCCGAAGCCGCCTATCGTCGCATCGGCGTCGCGGCGACCCTGTCCGCGTTCTTCCGCGACGTACCCGAGCGGCTGGGCGCCGCCCACCTGGTGATCGCCCGCTCGGGCGCCTCGACCGTGGCGGAACTGACCGCCGCCGGGCGCCCCGCGATCCTGGTCCCCTACCCCTACGCCATCGACGACCATCAGATGGCCAATGCCCACGCCGTCGACGAAAGCGGCGGCGCCTGGCTTATCCCGCAACCGGCGTTCACGGCCGAGGCCCTGGCGGCGCGCCTGGACTCACTGTTCGCGGCCCCCGGCACCCTGGCGCGCGCCGCGGCCTGCGCGCTCGGTGCCGGGCGCCCCGATGCGGCCGCGCGGTTGGCCGACATGGTGGCCGACATGGTCGGCCTAAGAGAGGACGTGCCGCTATGAGGAGCATACCGCTGACCATCGGCACCATCCACTTCGTCGGCATCGGCGGCATCGGCATGAGCGGCATCGCCGAGATTCTGCGTAACCTCGGCTACGCGGTACGCGGCAGCGACATCGCCGAGAATGCCAACGTCAAGCGCTTGCGCGGTCTGGGCATTCCGGTCGAGGTGGGCCACCGGGCCGAAAACATCGCCGACGCCCAGGTGGTGGTCATTTCCTCGGCGGTCCGGCGCGACAATCCCGAGGTGGTGGCGGCCCGGGCCAAGCTGGTGCCGGTGGTGCGGCGCGCCGAGATGCTGGCCGAACTGATGCGCCTGAAATGGGCGATCGCCATCGGCGGCACCCACGGCAAGACGACGACCACCAGCATGATCGCGGCCATGCTGGAAGCGGCCGGGTTGGACCCCACGGTGATCAACGGCGGCATCATCAACGCCTACGGCACCAACGCCCGTCTCGGCGAAGGGGACTGGATGGTGGTCGAGGCGGACGAGTCCGACGGCACCTTCACCAAGCTGCCGGCGACCATAGCCGTGGTCACCAATATCGACCCCGAGCACATGGACCATTACGGCACCTTCGACCGGCTGCGCGACGCCTTCCGCACGTTCGTCGAGAACATCCCGTTCTATGGTTTCGCGGCTTTGTGCATCGACCACCCCGAGGTTCAGGCGCTCATCCCGCGCGTCGCCGACCGCAAGATCATCGCCTACGGCATGAGCCCGCAGGCCGACGTTCGCGGCGTGAACCTTGGAACGGTGCCGGGGGGTTCGCGTTTCGACGTGGCGATCACCGACCGCACCACCGGCACCAGCCGCACCATCGCCGACCTGCGCCTGCCCATGTACGGCGAGCACAACGTCCAGAACGCCCTCGCGGCCATCGCCGTCGCCAGCGAAATGGGATTCTCGGACGACGCCGTGCGGGCCGCCCTCGACACCTTCGCCGGCGTCAAGCGGCGCTTCACCAAAACCGGCGAGTGGAACGGCATCTCCATCATCGACGACTACGGCCACCATCCGGTGGAGATTGCGGCGGTGCTGCGGGCCGCCCGCAGCGCCTCCAGCGGCAACGTCGTCGCCGTGGTGCAGCCGCACCGCTACAGCCGCCTCGCGGGCCTTTTCGAGGAATTCTGCACCTGCTTCAACGATGCCGATGCGGTCATCGTCGCCGACGTCTATGCCGCCGGCGAGCCGCCCATCGAAGGCATCGACCGCGACGGCCTGGTCAAAGGGTTGCGCGAGCACGGCCATCGCAACGTCACCGCTCTCCAGGCGCCCGAGGAATTGGCGCGCGTCGTCCTGGAAACCGCACGGCCGGGCGACCTCGTCGTTTGCCTGGGTGCGGGCAACATCACCAACTGGGCGAACGCCCTGCCCGGCGAGTTGTCGATGCTGGGCGAGCGGCGGATCGCACGAGGGGCCGGACAATGATGGCCGCCGCCGTCGTCACCCCCCACCTCATCGACCGCCTTCCGCCGCTGCGCGGGCGGCTGACCGCGGACGCGCCGCTGGCCGGCAGCACCTGGTTCGGCGTCGGGGGCGCGGCCGAGGTGCTGTTCAAGCCCGCCGACCGCGACGACCTTGCCGCACTGCTGGCCGGCAAACCTGCGGATGTTCCCGTGACCGTCATCGGCGTGGGCTCCAACCTTCTGGTGCGCGACGGCGGCATTCCGGGGGTGGTGGTGCGACTTGGCCGGGCCTTTGCCGGCATCGAGGTCGTGGACTGCACGGTCACGGCCGGCGCGGCCGCGCTCGATGGCAACGTCGCCGCCGTGTGCCTCGACGCCGGCGTCGCGGGGCTGGAGTTCCTGAGCGGCGTACCCGGCACCATCGGCGGCGCCCTGCGCATGAATGCCGGCGCCTACGGCCGCGAGATGAAGGACGTCACCATCGCCGCCGAGGCCCTCGACGGTCGCGGCAACTTGCATCGCCTCGACCTGGCGGGGCTTGGTTTCGGCTATCGCCGCTGCGCCGTTCCGGGCGACTGGATCTTTACGCGGGCCGTACTGCGCGGCGAAGCGGGCGATCCGGCCGCGATCGCGGAACGGATCGCGGCCATACGGTCGGCCCGCGAGGAAACTCAGCCGCTACGCACCCGTACCGGCGGCTCCACCTTCGCCAACCCGCCCGGCCACAAGGCGTGGGAGCTGATCGACCAGGCGGGCTGTCGCGGCCTGCGCCGGGGCGGGGCGATGGTGTCGGAAAAGCACTGCAACTTCCTGATCAACACCGGTGGCGCCACCGCCGCCGACCTGGAGGACCTGGGCGAGGAAGTACGGCGCCGCGTGTTCGAGTCCTCCGGCGTTCGCCTGGAATGGGAAATCCGTCGCATTGGCGTGCGCGCCGAGGGAGGGCGCCAATGACCCGGCGCGTCCTCGTACTGATGGGCGGGTGGTCCGCCGAGCGAGAGGTTTCGTTGCGCAGCGGCGCGGCGGCCGCGAGGGCGCTGCGCGAGGCCGGCTACGCGGTCGAGACGTTCGACCTGGGGCGCGACCTGTCTGGACTGCTCTCCGCCCTGTCGCCGGCCCCCGATGTCGTGTTCAACGCCCTTCACGGCCGGTTCGGCGAGGACGGCCGCGTCCAGGGTGTTTTGGACATTCTCGGCATCCCCTACACCCATTCCGGCGCCCTTGCATCGAGCCTTGCGATGGACAAGCCGACGGCACGCCGGTTATTCGCGGCCGAGGGCATTCCGGTGGCGACGGGGCGCGTCGTCGGCCGCGCCGAGATGCTGGCCGGCGATCCGCTGCCCCGCCCCTATGTCGTCAAGCCGATCAACGAGGGCTCGAGCGTCGGGGTGCGCATCGTGCGCGCGGGCGATGCCGGCCCGGCCTTCGAGGCCGCCGATTGGCCGTTCGGCGACGCCGTGCTGGTCGAGGAATACGTTCCGGGCCGCGAGATCACCGTGGCGGTCATGGGTGACCGCGCCCTGGGCGCCCTGGAGATCACCAGCGACCGGGGGTTCTACGACTACGACGCCAAGTACGCACCCGGCGGCTCCCGCCACATCATCCCCGCGCCGTTGCCGACGGCGGACTACGCCGAAGCGCTGCGCCTCGCCCTGCTGGCCCATTCGACCCTGGGCTGCCGAGGGGTGAGCCGCACGGACCTGCGTTACGACGACACCGGCCCGACGCCCCGCCTCGTGGTGCTCGAGGTCAATACCCAGCCCGGCCTGACCGAAACGTCGCTTGTTCCCGAGATCGCCGCCCATGCCGGCATCTCGTTCGTCGAACTGGTCCGCTGGATGGTGGAGAACGCCCAATGCGACGCGTGAAGAAAGAGGGCCCTGCGGCCAATCCCCGCGCTGGCCGTCGCACACCCGGCAACCGCCGAGGCGGCGCCGTCCGCCGCTGGCTGGCCTCGGTTCCGCCGCGCACGGCGGCGGTGGTGGCTTTGCTGGTCGCGGCGGGCGGCGCCGGTACCTGGGCCTGGTACTCGGGCGCCGCGGTCGAGGCGGCGCACCGGACCCGCGCGGCCCTTCTCGATGCCACCCTGCGGGCCGGTTTGCGGGTCGAGGAAATCTACGTCGAGGGCCGCCACCGCACCAATGGCGAACACATCCTGGCCGCCCTTCAGATCGAGCGCGGCGACCCGATCCTGGCGATCGACCTCGACGATGCGAAGGAACGGATCGAGCACCTTGCCTGGGTCAAGTCGGCCGCCATCGAGCGCCGGCTTCCCGACATCCTGCATCTGCGCATCGTGGAGCGGGAGCCGATCGCGCTCTGGCAGCATGGCGGACGTTTCACCCTGATCGACCGCGGCGGCCATCCCATCGCCGACGGAATCGAGGGCTTCGCCCACCTGCCGCATGTGGTCGGCGACGACGCCCCCCGGCACACCGCCGACCTGCTCGCCTTGCTGGCGACCGAGCCGGAACTGGCGCAGCGCGTCAAGGCCGCCGTGCGCGTGTCGGGGCGGCGCTGGAACCTCAGCCTCGACAAATTGGAGGGCGGCATCGACGTGCGCATGCCCGAAGAGAATGTGGCCGCCGCCTGGCACCGGCTGGCCGAGCTGGACCGTGAGCACGGCCTGCGCGAGCGCCGTATCACCATGATCGACTTGCGCCTGCCCGACCGGCTGATTCTCCGGACCTCGGTCACGCCACCGGCGGCGGCGAAGGCCAAGGCCGGACCGACAGGCGGCAAGGACGCCTGAGGGATAGAAAGGGAAAGAAGAAAGGTGTCGAAGCCCAAGATCCGCAACGGCCTGATCGCAGCCCTCGACGTCGGCACGACGAAGGTGTGCTGCTTCATTGCGCGCGTCCAGGAGGACGGCGGCTTGCGGGTTCTTGGGGTCGGCCATCAGGTATCGCGCGGCATCCGGAACGGCGCGGTGGTCGACATGGACCAGGCGGAAACCTCGATCCGCGCCGCCGTCGACACGGCCGAGCAGCTTGCCGCCGAACGCATCCGCGAGGTCATCGTCAATCTGTCCGGCGGCCAGCCCACGTCGCGCAACGTCTCGGTGCAGATGGCCATAAACGGGCGCGCGGTGACCGACAACGACATCCGCCGGTTGCTCGACCACGGTCGCCAGCAGGGGTTCACGCCGGATCGCGACCTCATCCACTCCATCCCGGTCGGCTACACCGTCGACGGCAACGACGGCATCCGCGATCCGCGCGGAATGTTCGGCGACACCTTGGGCGTGACGATCCACACGGTGACCGCGGCGTTGGGGCCGATGCGCAACCTCACCACCGTGGCCAATCGCGGCCACCTCGACATCGAGGCGAAGGTCGTGTCGCCCTACGCCTCGGGGCTTGCCTGCCTGGTCGAGGACGAGAAGGAGCTGGGGGTCACCTGCATCGACATGGGCGGCGGCACCACCAGCCTCGCGGTGTTCGTGAACGGCCATCTCGTCCACACCGACGTCGTGCCGGTGGGCGGGGCGCACGTCACCAACGACATCGCCCGTGGGCTTTCGACGCCGATGGCGTCGGCCGAGCGCATGAAAACGCTGTACGGAAGCGCCACCGCCTCGCCCTCGGACGACCGGGAGGTTCTCAAGGTTCCCTTGGTCGGCGAGGAGGACGACGACTCGTCGAGCCAGATTCCGCGCTCGATGCTGGTCCAGATCATTCAGCCGCGGCTCGAGGAGACCTTCGAACTCGTCCGCAACCGGCTGGAGGAAAGCGGGTTCGACAAGATGGCCGGCCGCCGCGTCGTGTTGACCGGCGGCGCCAGCCAGATGCAGGGGGTGCGCGACCTCGCCGCCCTGGTGCTCGACAAGCAGGTTCGCATGGGGCGTCCGGTCGGCCTTCACGGCCTCGCCGAGGCGGCCGCCGGGCCGGCTTTTTCGACCTGCGCCGGGCTGCTGCGCTACGCCCTGGTCAACCAACCGGAGTCTTCGGCGAAGGCGGTTCCCGCCGAAGAGACCGAAAGCGGCCGGATGGGCCGAATAGGAGCATGGTTCCGCAAGAACTTCTAGGGCGGCGACGCCGCTGGCGGCGCGTCGGGTTTTCATAATTGTGCCGGGGGGCCGGCGCGACTACAAAAGAGCGGAGGGTCAAATGAGCATCAATTTCCTACCGAAGCAGGGGCAAGAATTGAAGCCGCGCATCACCGTCATCGGCGTCGGGGGGGCCGGCGGCAACGCCGTCAACAACATGATCTCCTCGCGCCTCGAAGGCGTCGAATTCATCGTCGCCAACACCGACGCGCAGTCGCTGTCGCAGTCGCGGACCGACCGTCGCATACAGCTCGGCAGCTCGACCACCCAGGGCCTGGGGGCCGGATCGCGCCCCGACATCGGCCGCGCCGCCGCCGAGGAGACGATCGAGGAGATCCTCGGTCAACTCCAGGGCTCGAACATGGTGTTCATCACCGCCGGCATGGGCGGCGGCACCGGCACCGGGGCCGCCCCGGTGATCGCCCGCGCCGCCCGCGAACACGGCATTCTTACCGTGGGCGTGGTTACCAAACCGTTCACCTTCGAGGGCGCGCATCGCATGCGCACCGCCGAGGCGGGGATCGAGGAACTGCACCAGTACGTCGATACCCTCATCATCATCCCCAACCAGAACCTTTTCCGGGTGGCTTCGGAGCGCACCACGTTCGCCGACGCCTTCAAGATGGCCGACGACGTGCTGTATTCCGGGGTGCGCGGCGTCACCGACCTGATGATCATGCCCGGCTTGATCAACCTCGACTTCGCCGACATCCGCACGGTGATGAGCGAGATGGGCAAGGCGATGATGGGCACCGGCGAGGCCGAGGGCGACAACCGGGCGCTCTCCGCCGCCGAGGCCGCGATCAGCAATCCGCTGCTCGACGACACCTCGATGAAGGGCGCGCGCGGCGTGCTCATCAACATCACGGGCGGCCCGGACATGACCCTGTTCGAGGTCGACGAGGCGGCCAACCGCATCCGCGACGAGGTCGACCCCGACGCCAACATCATCTTCGGCTCGACCTTCGACGAGAACATGGAAGGGAAGATGCGGGTGTCCGTGGTGGCCACCGGCATCGACTGCGAGGCGCAGGCGCAGCCGCGGCCCACCCTGATCAGCCTGGTCGAGCAGAAGCGCACCATGGGGCCGAGAGGCTTCGAACGCCCGGCGGCCGCCGCCCCGAGCTTCCGCCCGCAGGCAACCGCCCAGTCGGTTGCGTTCGCCATGCCGCAGGAAGCGGTTGCGCCGACCGAGAACTCGGTCGCGCTGGCGACCGCCCAGCCGATCGAAGCGGCGGAGAACGCCCCCGCGGCGCCGGCCGAAGAGGCCGCGGCGGGCGAAGGCTTCAACCTGCATGCCTCGCTGGTGGGCAGGGGCGAGGTGCCACTTCCCGCCGACGAGGTGGCGGCCGCCCCCGCCCCGAAGCCCGCGGTCGAGGCGGTTCGCCCGGTGGAAACGCCGCGTCAGGCCGAGCAGGCGGAACCGCCGCGCCGCGCGCCCACGCTGTTCGAGCGCGTCACCGGCGCCCATAGGGCGCGTCAGGCCGCCGCCCGCCCGCCCGCCAAGGAAGAACCCGGGCCGGCGGTGCAGCCGCGGCTGACGGGCCTCGACCGGGCCGATCGCCTGCCGACGTCACGGCCGGACGACGAACTGCTCGACATCCCGGCCTTCCTGCGTCGCCAGGCCAACTGACGGTCGTCCCGACCGGCCCCCGCCTTTTGCGCCCGCTCCTCATCGGAGCGGGCGCCCTTTCTTTCGCCCAACCCGGTTGGCGTAACAATCCGTAACAATCATTGATTTGGCGCTAGCCCGCCCTGTTGATAGATGTAACGCCGTAAGAAAGTGCCCGGTACCAAAGGCTTATAAGAAGAAGATGTTTGCATACGCCGTTCCCGCGGACAGCTATCCGGAAAAGGCCCTTCGTCACCCCGCCCCCCGGCAGAAAACCCTGAAGTCGGCCATCGGCTGCAAGGGCGTCGGCCTGCATTCGGGAAGCAAGGTGGCGATCCGTCTTCTCCCGGCCCCGGCCGACACCGGCATCGTGTTCCGGCGCACCGACATCGCGGGCGGCGGGGCCGTGGTTCCGGCGCTGTGGTCGAACGTGGGCGACACCCGCCTCAACACCTGCATCGAAAACCAAGCCGGCGTCAGCGTCGGCACCGTCGAGCACCTGATGGCGGCGCTGGCCGGCATGGAGATCGACAACGCCTTTGTCGACATCAACGGGCCCGAGGTGCCGGTGATGGACGGCAGCGCCTTTCCCTTCGTGTTCCTGATCGAATGCGCCGGCGTCGTCGAGCAGGACGCCCCCCGCCGGGCGATCAAGGTGCTCAAACGGGTGACCGTGGCCGACGGCGGCCGCTCGGCCAGCCTGTTCCCCGGCGACGGCTTTTCGCTGACCGTCGAGATCGACTTCGCCGCCGCGGTCATCGCGCGGCAGCAATGCTCGCTACGTTTCGAGAGCGGCATCTTCCGCTCGGAAATCAGCCGCGCCCGCACCTTCGGCTTCGAGCACGAGGTCGCGCAGCTCAGGGCCGCGGGACTGGCCCGCGGCGGCTCGCTCGACAACGCCGTGGTAGTCAGCGGCGATCGCGTCCTCAACGAGGACGGCCTGCGCTACGACGACGAATTCGTGCGGCACAAGATGCTGGATGCCGTCGGCGATCTGTATCTTGCCGGGGCGCCGATCATCGGGCGCTTCCACGGCATCCGCTGCGGCCACGAAATGAACAACCGGCTGCTGGCCGAACTGTTCGCCGATTCCTCCGCCTGGACCTATGTGAACGCCGACGCCCCCGTCGCGGGCGCGGTCGCCAGCGGCTGGGAAACCCGCCTCGTCTCCAACGCCTGAGCGCTCTCCGCGCTTGCCGATTCCGGGTAGCCGCGTGATATAGTCGCGTCCCCGAACGGTTACTGGAAGAATGATGCCCGTCGCAATCGCTCGCACCCGATGGATCGGCGCTCTCGCGGCACTCCTGGTGCTCGGGGCCTGCGCCTCCACCGAAGAGGAATACGTCGAGCAGTCGGTCGAACACCTCTACAACCAGGGCATGGACGCCCTGCAGGACGGGTCCTACAAGACGGCCGCCAAGGCGTTCGACGAGGTCGAGCGCCAGCACCCCTATTCGCTGTGGGCGACCAAGGCGCAGCTCATGGCGGCCTATGCCCATTACGAGGACGGCAAGTACGACGACGCCATCGCCGCCCTCGACCGCTACATCCAGCTCCATCCCGGCAGCCCAGAGGTGTCCTACGCCTACTACCTCAAGGCGCTGTGCTACTACGAGCAGATCAGCGACGTCGCCCGAGACCAGTCGTTCACCACCGCGGCGATGCGCTCGCTGCAAGAGGTCGTCGACCGCTTTCCCACCTCGGCCTACGCGCGCGACGCGCGGCTGAAGATCGAACTGGCCCGCGACCATCTGGCGGGCAAGGAAATGACGATCGGCCGCTACTATCTGCGTCAGAAGCATTTCCTGGCCGCCATCAACCGCTTCAAGAACGTGGTCGACCACTACCAGACGACCACCCACGTGCCCGAGGCCCTGCACCGCCTGAGCGAGGCATATTATTCCCTCGGCCTCGTCGAGGAGGCGCGGAAGACGGCGGCGGTGCTTGGCCACAATTACCCGGGAAGCCAGTGGTACGTCGACGCCTACGCCCTGGTCGAGGACCCGAGCGTGAGGCCGCGCAAGGACGACGGCTGGTTCGACTGGCTCAAGTTCTGGTGACGGGCGGCGGCCGGGCATGCTGCTCAGCCTGTCGATCCGTGACGTGGTGCTGATCGACCGACTCGGCGCCACACTCGAACCCGGCCTCAGCGTGCTCACCGGCGAGACCGGCGCCGGCAAGTCCATATTGCTCGACTCGCTGGGACTGGTGCTGGGCGCCCGCGGCGATACCGGGCTGTTGCGCCGGGGTGCCTCGCAGCTTGCGGTCGCCGCCGAATTCGACCTCGCCCGCGACCACCCCGCCCGCGCCCTGCTGGACGAACACGGCATCTCCGGAGACGGGTCGACCATCGTCGTCCGCCGCGTCATCGGCGCGGACGGCCGCAGCCGCGCCGCGGTCGACGACCAGCCGGTCAGCGTCGGGCTGCTGAAACGCTTGGGCCAACTCCTGGTCGAAATTCACGGACAATTCGAGAGCCACGGCCTTCTCGACCCGGCCACGCATCTGGGCGCGCTCGACGCCTTCGGCGGCCTGGAAACGGACGCCGCCGGCGTCGCCGCCGCCTGGGCCGAATGGCGAGCCGCAACCGAGGAGCGGCGTGCCGCCGAGGCGGCGCTGGCCGAGGACCGCAAGGAGGAGGAGTGGCTGCGGGCCATGGTCGCCGAGCTGGACGGGCTGAACCCGCGGCCGGGCGAGGAGGTCGAGCTGGCCGAGCGCCGCGCCCTGCTCATGAACGGCGAGAAGCTGCTCGAGGGCCTCGACGGCGCCTATCAGGCGCTGACCCGCGACGGCCGCGTCGAGGCCGCCTTGCAGACGGCGCGCAAGTCGCTGGAACGGATCGCCGACAAGGCGGAGGGCCGCGTCGAGCCCATCCTCGCCGCCCTTGACCGCGCCGCCGACGAGGTGGCCGACGCCGCCGGCCTGCTCGAGAAGGCGAGCGCCGACGTCGACCTCGACCCCCTCCATCTCGAACGCGTCGAAGAGCGCCTGTTCGCGCTCAGGGCCGCCGCGCGCAAGCACGGCGTCGAGGTCGACGGCCTGGACGGCCTGCGCCAGGACTTCGCCAAGCGCCTGGCGGCGCTGGACAACGGCGGCGAGGCGGTGGGCCGCCTGGCGGCGGCGGAGCGGGCGGCGCGCAGCCGCTACGTCGAGGCGGCGCGCACCCTCGGCCGCAAACGGGCGGCGGCGGCGGAGCGGCTGGACGCCGCGGTCGCCGGGGAACTGCCGCCGCTGAAGCTGGACAAGGCCACCTTCCGCACCCGCATCGAGCCCCTGGAAGAGCCGCAATGGCGCGAGAGCGGGGTAGACGCCGTGTCCTTCGCGGTGTCGACGAATCCGGGGCAGGCCCCGGGCCCGCTGGGGCGCATCGTGTCGGGCGGTGAGCTGGCGCGGTTCATGCTGGCGCTGAAGGTGGTGCTGGCGCGCGTCCAGCGCGTGCCGACCATCGTCTTCGACGAGGTCGACAGCGGCGTCGGCGGCGCGGTGGCGGCCGCGGTCGGCGAGCGCCTCGCCCGGCTGGCCCGGGAGGTGCAGGTGCTGGTGGTGACGCATTCGCCGCAGGTGGCGGCGCGCGCCGACCATCATTGGCGGGTAACCAAGGAGGACACGCCCGGGGGCGGCCCGCCGGTCACCCGGCTGGAAGCGCTGTCCGACGAGGCCCGCCGCGAAGAGATCGCCCGCATGCTGGCCGGCGCGCGCGTCACCGACGAGGCCCGCGCCGCCGCCGACAGCCTTCTGGGGGCATAGCGCCATGCACCCGGACGAAACCTCGCTCTTTCCCGTCAAGGCCGGGCTTGACCCGGCCGTCCTCGCGGAGGGGTGCCCCGCCTTTTCATCGTCATGCGCGGGCTTGACCCGCGCATCCACGCGGTGCCGCGGCTTCGGGGGCGGGGCGCGTCGATCGGCGTGGATGCCCGGAACGAGTCCGGGCATGACGCCGATTAGTCGCGGCCGGCACGGCAATACACGCCTTATCTCGTCCTGGTAGGGGGAAGCATGGCCGGGTCTCCCGAGATTGAATTGGAACATCTCTCCCGCGAACAGGCGGCGGCGGAGCTGGCGCGCCTCGCCGCCGAGATCGCCGAGCACGACCGGCTGTACTACGCCGAGGACGCCCCCCGCATCAGCGACGCCGAGTATGACGCCCTGCGCCGCCGCAACGCCGCCATCGAGGCGCGCTTCCCCGACCTGATCCGCCCGGACAGCCCCAGCCTCAGGATCGGCGCGGCCCCGGCGGCGGCCTTCGCCAAGGTGCGCCACATCCGCCCCATGCTGTCGCTCGACAACGCCTTCGACGACGAGGACGTGCGCGAATTCGAGCGCCGCATACGGCGGTTCCTGAACATACCGGGCGACGACATCGCCTATGTCGCCGAGCCGAAGATCGACGGACTGTCGATCAACCTGCGCTACGAGCACGGCCGCTTCGCGCAGGGGGCGACGCGGGGCGACGGCAGCGAAGGCGAGGACGTGACCGCCAACCTGCGCACGCTGCGGGACCTCCCGCTCGTCCTGGACGGCCCCGCCCCCGCGCTCATGGAGGTGCGCGGCGAGGTCTACATGCTGCGCCAGGATTTCCTGGCCCTGAACGAATCGCGGCGGCGGGCCGGCGAGCCGGAGTTCGCCAATCCCCGCAACTCGGCGGCCGGTTCCCTGCGCCAGCTCGACCCGCGCATCACGGCGAGCCGGCCGCTGCGACTCTTCGCCTATGCCTTGGGCGAGGTAAGCGAGACGGTGGCCGGAACGCACTGGGAATTTCTGGACCGCCTGCGCGGCTGGGGCTTCAAGGTCAACCCCCTCGCCCGCCTGTGCCACGGCGTCGACGAGGCGCTGGCCTTCCACCATCACATCGCCGCCGAGCGGGCGCATCTGCCCTACGACATCGACGGCGTGGTGTACAAGGTGGACCGCTTCGACTGGCAGGAACGCCTGGGCTTCGTCAGCCGCGCGCCGCGCTGGGCCACCGCCCACAAGTTCCCGGCCGAACAGGCCCAGACGGTGCTGCGCAGGATCGAAATCCAGGTCGGCCGCACCGGCGCCCTTACCCCGGTCGCCATCCTGGAGCCCATCACCGTCGGCGGCGTCGTGGTGTCGCGCGCCACCCTGCACAACGAGGACGAGATCCGGCGCAAGGACGTGCGCCCGGGCGACACGGTGATCGTGCAGCGCGCCGGCGACGTCATTCCCCAGATCGTCGGCGTGGTGCCGGGGAAACGCCCGACCGGAGCCGAGCCGTTCACGTTTCCCACCATCTGCCCCGAATGCGGCGCCCACGCCGAGCGGCCCGAGGGCGAGGCGGTGCGCCGCTGCACCGGCGGCCTGACCTGCCCCGCCCAGGCGGTGGAACGGCTGCGCCATTTCGCCAGCCGCAACGCCTTCGACATCGAGGGACTGGGCGAGGAGAACGTCGAATTCCTGTGGCGCGAGGGCTTCGTGCGCGGCCCGGCCGACATCTTTCGGCTGGCCGAGATCGACCGCGCGCGGCTGCAACGCCTGGAGAACTACAAGGGCTGGGGGCGCAGGAAGATCGACAACCTGCTGCACGCCATCGACTCGCGCCGCACCATCCCGCTCGACCGCTTCGTCTTCGCGCTCGGCATCCGCCAGATCGGCGAGGCGACGGCGAAGCTGCTGGCGCGCCACTACGGCTCGCTGGGCGCCCTGCGCACCGCCATGACGGAGGCCCGGGACCGCGACGGCGAGGCATGGCGGCACCTGCTGTCGATCCAGGGCATCGGCGAGAGCATGGCCAAGGACCTGGTGGACTTCTTCGCCGAGGACCACAACGTCGCCGCCATCGACGACCTGCTTGCGGCCGGCCTGACGGTCGAGGACCACGTCCGTGCCGCCGGCCCCGCCTCGTCCCCCGTCGCCGGCAAGACGGTGGTGTTCACCGGCACCCTCCAGGCGATGAGCCGCCCCGAGGCCAAGGCGCGCGCCGAGGCCCTGGGCGCCAAGGTGGCGGGGTCGGTGTCGCGCAACACCGACTACGTGGTGGTGGGCGCGGACGCCGGCTCGAAGGCGGCCAAGGCGCGCGAGCTGGGCGTCACCGTGCTCGACGAGGACGCGTGGCTGGAACTGATCCGGGGGTGACGAACTCAACCCCGGTTCCGCCTGCGCAGGGTGGAGCAGACATCACGTCATTCCCGCGCAAGCGGGAATCCATTTTCCGTGGCCTTGCAAATGGATGCCCGCCTCCGCGGGCATGACGGATGAGACTTACCGCCGCCCTGGATCGCTTCGTCGCATCCGCTCCTCGCAATGACGAGATTTCCAACGCCCCCACGTCACGCGCCCGGCCGGGGGGAGACGCCTTCCCCGCCCCCAATACCCGTCGTTGCGAGCCGCAGGCGAAGCAATCCAGTCCATGCCGGAAACGCCGTGGCCGTCGTCGGGGGCGCAAGCACCTTCATTGCCTATCATCGTCATGCGCGGGCTTGACCCGCGCATCCACGGAGGGCCGCCCCGGAGGGGCGTGGATGCCCGGAACGCGTCCTTGATGACGGTAAGGGTGGGACCGCGAGGCCTGCTCGTATCCTGATAGGCGTCGTCATAGCGAGCCGTGGGGCGAAGCAATCCAGGGCCGGCGGAAAAACTGGATTGCTTCGTCGCATCCGCTTCTCGCAATGACGACCTTTCGTCGCTGCGCTCCTCGCAATGACGGCGATTCAGGCACCTTGGTGCCCTTTATGTCTTGGTGGTGACCGCCCTCCCGAAAGGACTCACCGCCGCACGATCACCGTCGAATAGACCGAGTCGCGCCTGATGTCCGTTTCCAGGGCGAGGTCGTGGGCCAGCACCTCGAATCCGGCGGCCGTGAACAGCCCCTCGAAGGCCTCGGGCGACATCATCCAGATGTGCTGGCAAGTGCGCAAGGCGTGCGGCCAGTCGACGTCGCGCGCGGCAACCGGGAAGGGATGCGGCGGCATGAAGGTCTGCGCGTTGGGCACGACGAAATAGCCGATCCCTCCCGGCCGCATCGCCTTGTGGATGCGCCGCACGGTGGCTTCCGGGAAAATCATGTGTTCCAGCACGTCGGTCATCGCCACCGCGTCGGCGGCGCGCCCCCGGGCCACGAAATCATCCAGGAAGTCGTCGATCCACCGTCCCTCGAAGCGCACCCCCGCGGCATCGGCGTAGTAGACGGCCTCCAGCCGCGCGTCCGCCTCGCAGGCGATGGCCGACGCACCCGGCAGCGAAGAGACGAACGCCTTCGCCACCCACCCCCCGCCAGCACCCAGATCCAGCAGGAGTGGCGCGCCGCCCTCCAGGCGCGTGCGAATGGCGGAAACCCGGGTTTCCGCCAATTGACCGGTGAGCGGGCCTTTGGCGTAGAACTCGATTGGTAAAGTGGAGTATTTTTCTTTAGGGAAAACGATCTTTGGCGCCGAAAATGAACCACAATGGGGGCAGCGAAAATAATACTTCGGAATAAACGGATCATCCTCTTTGTCGCTGACACGCCAGATATGTTCACTCACCGAGCGGCGCTGGCACAAACACACGCATGTTTCGCGTAGATTTTTTATACGCGTTTCTTTTATCTTACTTAGGAATGCTCTAATTACGTTCATTATACCAAACGGTTTTGCTCGCTCGCAAATGCAACAGAACGGGAGCAACTCGTCAACGTTGTATAATGGATTATGATGTGCGACCAGCGCATACTGGCCACCCCTTCCCTTTCGGCGTGGCCACGGCCGGGTTAGAATGCCGCCCAGCTTCCCTGCGCGGCGTTCATGGACCTCATCAATTACGCCATTCTGGTCGGTTCGGGCCTGCTGGTCATCAGCATCTTCACCAGCGTGATCTCGTTCCGCATGGGGGCGCCGCTGCTGCTGGTGTTCCTGATCGTCGGCCTGCTGGCCGGCGAGGACGGACCGGGCGGCATCACCTTCAACAATCCGCATGTGGCGTTCCTGATCGGCAGCGTCGCCCTGTCGATCATCCTGTTCGACACGGGCTTCCAGACCAATCTGCACAGCTACCGCTCGGCGGCGATCCCGGCCGTGGTGCTGGCCACGCTGGGGGTGGTGGCCACGACACTCATTCTGGGCGTCGCCGCGCGCTACGTTTTCGGCCTGCCCTGGCTGGAGGCGTTCCTGATGGCCGCCATCGTCAGTTCGACCGACGCGGCGGCGGTGTTCTTCCTGCTGAGGGTGGGCGGCATCACCATCCGCGAGCGCGTGCGCTCGACGCTGGAGATCGAGTCGGGCAGCAACGACCCGATGGCGATCTTCCTGGTGCTCGGCCTCGTCGAACTGGCCGCCGTCACCCACGAAGCCTCGCTGATCGAGCTGGCGCGCATCTTCGTGCAGCAGTTCAGCGTCGGCGCCCTGCTCGGCGTCGCCGGCGGCTCGGCCATCGTGTTCATCCTCAACCGCCTGCGCCTCGACCCCGGCCTCTATCCGGTCCTGATGGTCGGCTTCGTACTGCTGATCTTCGCCGCCACCAACAATCTGGGCGGCAGCGGCTTCCTCGCCACCTACGTCGCCGGCCTGATCGCCGGCAACCGCCGCCTCCAGGGCGCGCCCACCCTGCGCCGCTTCCAGAACGGCCTGACCTGGCTTAGCCAGATCACGATGTTCGTGACCCTGGGCCTGCTGGCCACGCCGTCGCAGTTTCCGTCGCTGATGGTGCCGGCGCTGGTCCTGGGCGCCGTGCTGATCTTCGTGGCGCGGCCGCTGGCGGTGTGGCTGTGCCTGCTGCCGTTCCGCTTCAGCCGGCAGGAGACGGCCTTCGTCGCCTGGGTCGGCCTGCGCGGCGCGGTGTCGATCCTGCTGGCCCTGGTGCCGATCATCGGCGGCCTGCCGAACGCGCAGCTGTTCTTCAACGTCGCCTTCCTGCTGGTCCTGATCTCGCTGTGCGTGCAAGGGTGGACGATCCGGCCCACGGCGGGCTGGCTGGGCCTCATCGTGCCGCGCCGCACCGGACCGGTGGACCGCCTGGAACTCGAGCTGCCCGGCCTGAGCAGCCTCGAGCTGCTTGCCTACAAGCTGCATGAGAACAGCCCGGTGGTGCGCGGCCAGCGCCTGCCGCGCTGGGCGCGGCCGGTGATGATCCAGCGCAAGGGTGCGATCCTGAGCGTGCACAACGTCAAGACCTTCCAGCCCGGCGACTACCTGTATCTTTTCGCCGCGCCCGCGCAGCTTCCGTTGCTGGACAAGATGTTCGGCGGCACGGTCAGCATCGCCGACGACGACCACGCCTTCTACGGCGACTTCATCCTGAAACCCGACGTCACGATCGGGGCGTTGGCCGAGATGTACGGCCTGCCGCTCACCATCGAGCAGCGCTCGATGACGATCGGCGAGCTGTTGCGCAAGGAGTTCAAGGAACTGCTGGAGGTGGGCGACCGGCTGACCATCGGCGACGTCGTGCTCATCGTGCGCGAGGTGAAGGACGGCGAGGTCACCTCGGTCGGCATGGCGGTCGACCCCGCCTCGGTGGCGCCGCCGCGCATTCCCGTCTTTCAGCGTCCGCATGAGATCGCGCGGGGATTGGCGCGGGTGCGCGCCCGGCTGTCGGCGCTTTTCCACCGGTGGAGCGGCGCCCTGCGCCGCCGCAAGGCGCGCCGCTGAAAGGATCGCATTGCGCCGAAGGATGGCCGCGAATACCTTTGGATTTATCCGGAGGTGTTATTGGCCGACAATCCCACACACATGGCGAGCAAACCAGCGCGGTTCCTCAGGCGCCTTCTCGCCGCCATCGGCAGACCGGCCGACGCCCAGCCCGCAGCCCCCCCGCCGTTCCAGGTCGTCCTGTGCGCGCCGGTGGCCGCCTATGCCGAGACGGTCGCCGCGGCCCTCGAGGGAATGCCCGGCCTGCGGCTACGGGTCGTGCCGGTGGGGCAGGACGACTCCGGCCAGCAAGGGCTGACCACCGCCACCCTGATCCGCGTGCGGCAAGCCATGGTCGACGGCGAGGCCGACGTCGCCATCTGGTGCGAGGGTTTCGCCAACCGTCTGACCCTGCGCTGGATCACCCCCATGCAGCCCGACGACGAGCGCCCGGGATGCTTCGGAATGCACGTTCGCATGGAACTGACGGGTTCGTTCGAGAGCGTGTTCGTCGAACTCGCCCACGCCGCCACCCTGGCGGCCATCCAGCCGGAGAGCGAAGAGCGCCGCCGCAACCATGCCACCCTGCTGGCCGCTGCCGCCGAGCGCGCCGCGATCATTGCCGAGGTGCCGCCGTTCCTGCCGCACAGCCGTCAGCAGGCGACCACCCTGTTCTGCGTCGGCCATGTCGCCGCCGCGACCGCCGCCGTCGACGAGCCGCTGCCGTGGCTGGAGCGGTCGGTCGCGGCCTATCGGCGCGGCCTCGAACGCCTGCGTCCTGACGATCTGCCGCCTATGGAAGAGGCGATCGTGTATCGACGGCTCGCCGCGGCCCTGACCGCGCTGGCCGAACGGTCGGGCGACGACGTGTCCCGCCTTCGGGAGGCGGCCGCCGCCTGGCGCAACGCCGCTGAGACCCTGCCGCGGGCGAGCCTGCCATTCGAATGGGCAACCGACCAGGTTCGGCTGGGCTCCGCCCTGTACCGCCTGGACCTCAAGACCGGCGACCCGGCGCTGCTGCGCGAAGCCCTGGCCGCCCTCCAGGCCGCCTTGCAGGTCTTTACCCGCTCCGAGAACCCCATCCGCTGGACCGAGACCATGCTGGCCCTGGCTCAGGTGCTGGAGGTCTACGGCGACCAGTCGCGCAATCCCGACATTCTGCAGAAGGCCGTGGACGCCTGCCGCGCCGTGCTCGAGGTGCGCACCGCCGAGTCCGACCCCGCCGGCCGGGCGGCCACCCTCAATACTCTCGGCTCGGCCCTGTTCCTTCTCGGCAAGCACGGCGAGGGTGTTCACCATCTGGACGAGGCGGCGGCGGTGCTGCGCGCCGCCCGCGACGAACTGCGGGCCATGGGTGCCGAGAAGCCGGCCGCGGTGGCCGAGAGGAACCTGGCCCACGTCGACCGCCTGCTGCGCCAACGCGGCGGCGGCGGCACCTCACCGCGCCCCCCCGAACCAAGCGGCGGCGAGGGCGCAACCGACGAGGGCGCATAAGCGATTGTTATTGCGAGGATTGCGCAGGCGAAGCGCCTCTCAGAACACCATCGGCGCCCCGGGAACGAAAAAGTCGGGCAACAACGGCGCCCCCGGCTCGACAGCGTAGGCCGTAAAGTCGCTGACACCCTCGGCGGCCAGCACCTCATCGTCGATGAAGAAGTTGCCGGTGCAGGCGCGGGAGTCGCGGGTCAGGACGGCGTGGGCGGCGTCGGCGACGATCTCGGGCTTGCGGCAGTTCCGGGGGTTCACGGCGTCACCCAGCATGGCGAGGGCGGCGGTGGCGATGGCGGTGCGGGGCCACAGCGCGTTGACCGCCACGCCGCGTTCGCGGAATTCCGCGGCCATGCCCAGGACGCACATGCTCATCCCGAACTTCGCCATCGTGTAGGCGACGTGGTCCTTGAACCACTTGGCCTCCATGTCGAGAGGCGGCGAGATGTTCAGGATGTGCGGGTTGGCGGCGGTCAGCAGATGCGGCAGGCAGGCCTGCGAACAGACGTAGGTGCCGCGCACGTTCACCCCGAACATCAGGTCGAACCGCTTCATCGGGGTTTGCAGCGTGCCGGTCATGCTGATGGCGCTGGCGTTGTTGACCAGGATATCGATGCCGCCGAAGGAATCGACGGCCGCGGCCACCGCCTCGGCGACCTGGCCCTCGTCGCGAATGTCGACCGGCAGGGCCAGGGCGTGCCCGCCAGCCGCCTCGATCTCCTCGGCGGCGGTGAAGATGGTGCCGGGAAGCCTGGGATGCGGTTCGGTCGTCTTGGCGGCGATCACGATATTGGCGCCGTCGCGCGCGGCGCGCAGCGCGATGGCCTTGCCAATGCCGCGGCTGGCGCCGGTGATGAACAGGGTCTTGCCCTTAAGATCGGCCATGGCTCCCTCCGTTTCCTTCTTCCGCTAGCTCTGCGAGCGACAATTCGTCATTCCGCCAGCATCTGATCGACGTTCATCTCGAGTTCGCGCCAGCTCTGGATGACCGCGGGCAGGGGCGGCGAGTCGCCCCGGTGGCCGAGCGCATGCATCACCTTCTCGGGCGGCTCGACCCCGCCGCGCCCATAGAATACGCCGCGCATCAACGCCAGCGCCACCAGCCCTTCGTGGCTCTCGATGCGGTGCTCCATATAGAACCACTTCGCGTCCCAGCCGACCACGCGGGAAATCACGCGGAACTTCTGCAAGGGCGCCAGCGGCCTCCGGAACCGCACGGTGGCGCCGCCCAGCATCGGCCGCCAGCCGTTCTTCAGGAACAGGCGCAACGTGCGGTGGCGCACCATGAGATCGGCGCGCCCGAGATCGAAGATGCTGAGATAGCGGGCGTTGGTCATGTGCAGGTTGACGTCGAGATCGGTCGGCCAGACCCGGAAATCGAGCACGGACTCCGAGAAGCCGCCGGTCCTGGGCGGCGCCATCAACCCCGCCAGGATGACGCGGATGAGGCGGAAGATGAGGTTCATCGCCCGCCCCCCGGCCCAACCGCGTCGCCGTCCATGGTCAGAAGGCGGCCTCGTCGAAGGCCATCATCGTCCGCGACCCCGCGCTGATCGCCGAATACAGGCCGCCCGCCTGCGGCAGGATGCGCTGCATGTAGAAGCGCGCGGTGTCCAGCTTGGCCTTGTAGAAGGCGGCCTCGTCGCCGTCCTGCCGGGCCAGCGCGATCTCCGCCATGCGCGCCCACATGTAGCCGAGCGCCACCAGGCCGAACAGCCGGAGATACTCGCTGGCACCGGCCCCGGCCTCGTCGGGATTGGCCATGCCGGCGCGGGCGATGTGCCCGGTGGCCTGCTGGAGGCGGCCGAACGCCTTGGCGAGCGGCAGGGCGAATTCCTGCATCACCGGGTCGGCCTGCTTTTCTTCGATGAATGCCGCAACGGGATGGAAGAAGCGCCGCAGGTAGCGGCCGGCATGGGCCGGCATCTTGCGCCCCACGAGGTCGAGCGCCTGCACGCCGTTGGTGCCCTCGTACACCTGCGTGATGCGGGCGTCGCGGACGTATTGTTCCATCCCCTGTTCGCGGATGTAGCCGTGCCCGCCATAGACCTGCATGCCGAGATTGGTCGCCTCGAACCCGAGATCGGTGAACAGCGCCTTGACGATCGGGGTGAGCAGGGCGACGAGGTCGTCCGCCTCCTGCCGCGCCCGCGGATCGGGGTGATGGCCCATGAGATCGAGCGACATCGACACCCATCCCGCCAGCGCCCGGCAACCCTCGGTGTAGGCACGCATGGTCAGCAGCATGCGCCGCACGTCGGGATGGACGATGATCGGATCGGCCGGCTTGTCGGGATGCTTGACGCCGGTCAGCGCGCGCCCCTGAAGGCGCTCGCGGGCGTAGGCGACGGCCCCCTGGTAGGCGACCTCGGCAAGGCCGAGGCCCTGGATGCCGACCATCAGGCGCTCGGTGTTCATCATCTTGAACATCGCGCGCATGCCCTTGTGGGGCTCGCCCACCAGCCAGCCGGTGGCGTCGTCGAAGTTCATCACGCAGGTCGAGGACGCCTTGATGCCCATCTTGTGCTCGATGGCGCCGCAGGCGACGCCGTTGCGCGGGCCCAGGCTTCCGTCGTCCTTGACCAGAAACTTCGGCACCAGGAACAGGCTGATTCCCTTGACGCCCTTGGGCGCGTCGGGCAGGCGCGCCAGCACCAGATGGATGATGTTCTCGGTGAGGTCGTGCTCGCCGGCGGTGATGAAGATCTTGGTGCCGGTGATCTTGTGGCTGCCGTCGTCCTGGGGAACCGCCTTGGTGCGCAGCAGCCCGAGATCGGTGCCGCAATGCGGCTCGGTCAGGCACATGGCGCCGCTCCATTTGCCGGCGACCATGTTGGGCAGATACTTGTCCTTCAACTCGTCGGAACCATAGGCGGTGATGGCGTGGTAGGCGCCGTTGGTCAGCCCCGGATAGGTGCCGAAGGAGAGGTTGCTGGAGCAGATCATCTCGACGACCATGGCATCCAGGAACTTAGGCAGCCCCTGGCCGCCATAGGCGGGATCGCAGTTGATGGCGGTCCAGCCGCCCTCGACGAAGGTGTCGTAGGCCTCCTTGAAGCCCTTGGGCGTGTAGACGACGCCGTTCTCGAAGCGGCAGCCCTCTTCGTCGCCGCTGCGGTTGATGGGAAAGAGAACCTGCTCGCACAGCTTGGACGACTCTTCGAGCACGGCGTCCACGAGATCGGGGGTCGCCTCCTCGTATCCCGACAACTCGGCCAGCTTGGAACCGTCGTAAAGCTCGTTGAACACGAAGCGCATGTCGCGCAGGGGGGCCTTGTAGGTCGCCATGGCTCAGTTCCTCAAGGGCTTGCCGGTTTCGAGCATGTGCTCCATCCGGTCCAGGGTGGCGGGGGTGCGCAGCAGCCGCATGAAGGCCTGCCGCTCGAGCGCCAGCAGGTCGTCCTCGCCAAGCGTCACGGTGACGTCGGTATCGCCGCCGCTCAGCACGTCGGCCAGGGCGTCGGCGACCACCACGTCGTGCTCGGTCGCCTTGCCCATCTGGCGGAAGACGTCGACGGCCAGCGACATCGCCGCCTTGGCGGTCGGTCCGGGCAGGTTGAACTGCGGCGGCTCCGGCGTCGCGTACCCCGGAACCATGGCCAGCGCGCGCGCCTTGGCATCGGCGAGCAGGCGGTCGCGGTTCATGGTGATGCCGTCGTCGGGGCGCAGGAACAGATGATCCTTGGCCTCGGCCGCCGACTTGGCGACGGTCGCCACGCTGATGGTCTCGAACACCTTCGCCACAGGCGGGACCGGCCCGGCCGGCCGCTTCGGGTTGGCGAACCAGCGCGCCAGCATTTCCTTGCAGCCGCCCCAGCCCGGAACCACGCCGACCCCGACCTCGACCAAGCCGGCATAGGTCTCGGCGTGGGCCTGGACGGCGTCGCAGTGGAGCAGAACCTCGCAGCCGCCGCCGAGCGCCATTCCCGAGGGCGCGCCGACCACCGGGAACGGCGCGTATTTCAGGGCCTTCATGGCGTCCTGGCCGGCCTTGATGATGGCCTCGATCTCGGGCCAGGCGGCGATGTTGGCGGCGAACAGGACGAGGCCGAGGTTGGCGCCGACCGAGAAGTTGGCGCCCTCGTTATGGATCACCATGGCCTTGAAGCCGCCCTTTCGCACGGTGGCGACGGCGCGACCGATCATGGCCACGGTCTCGGTGTCCAGGGAGTTCATCTTGCTGGTGAATTCCAGGCAGACGACGCCGTCGCCGATGTCCCACAGCGCCGCCGAGGCGTTCTTCGCCAGGGGCTTCGAGCGCAGCTTGACGTCGGAGAGCAGCAGAACCCCCGGCGGCCGTGCCACGTCGCGGTAGTCGCCCTCGAGCGACAGATACTGGGGCCGCCCGCCCTCGACCCGGTAGAACGGCCGCCCGTCGGCGACCTCGAGCAGCTTCGGTACCGGCAGGCCATCGGCCCGCAGGCGCTCGACGAACCACCCGCTGCCGAGCTTGTCGATCAACTCGAACGGACCCCATCGCCAGTTGTAGCCAAGGCGCATGGCCTCGTCGATGGCGACGATGTCGTCCGCCGCCTCGGGCACCAGGCCGGCGGCGTAGCTGAGGGTGCGCGCCAGCACCCACCAGGCGTAGCGCCCGCCCTTGTCGGGGTGCTCGACCAAAGCCCTGAGGTTCGATTTCGCCTCGTCCAGGCTGTCCAGGCTGGGCGCCATCGTCGGGCGGTATTCGCCGGTGGAGAGGTCGATTCCCTCCTTGACCCGGCCGCCCCCGGCACGGTTGAGGCGGTAGAACCCGCCCTTGCCCTTGCGGCCCGTGTAGCCCTGCTCGATCATGCGGTGGAACAGCGGGATGTCGCGGGCGATGGCGTGGTAGGCATCGGTCTTCGGCAGCGCCGCCGCCATGCTGGCGTGCACGTGCGGCATCAGGTCGATGCCCACCAGATCGAACAGGCCGAACACCCCGGTCTTGGGAATGCCCATCGGCCGGCCGACGACGGCGTCGGCCTCCTCGACGGTCAGTTCGAGGTCGATGGCGCCGACGACGCTGCTCTGCATCCAGACGATGCCCAGGCGGTTTGCGATGAAACCCGGCCGGTCCTTGCAGTCGACCACCCCCTTGCCGAGACGGACGTCGCAGAACTCGCGGATGGTCCGCACGGCTTCGGGCCGCGTGGACGGGCCGGCGACGACCTCGAGCAGGCGCATGTAGCGCGGGGGATTGAAGAAATGGGTGACGAGGAAGTCGCGGGCGAAGCCCTCGGGCAGGCCGTGGGTCAGCATGGCGAGTGGAATGGTCGAGGTGTTCGACGACACGATGGAGCCGGGGCGGCGCACTTCTTCCAGTTTGCGGTAAAGGCCCTGCTTGACGTCCGGGCGCTCGATTACCGCCTCGACGATCCAGTCGGCGTCGGCCAGCAGGTGCAGGTCGTCCTCGAGATTGCCGGGAGTGATCAGCCGGGCCGCGCGCTGGTGCATGAAGGGGGCGGGGTCAGCCTTCAGCATCTTCTCGATCGCGCCCTTGGCGAGGGCGCTGCGGTCGGGGGCCCCGGTGGGAACGATGTCGAGCAGAACGACCGGAACGCCGGCATTGGCGATGTGGGCGGCGATGCCCGCCCCCATCACGCCGGCCCCGATGACTGCCGCCTTGCGGATTTCGGCCATCACACGGCCTCCAGGATGGTGGCAATACCCTGGCCGCCGCCGATGCACTGGGTGGCCAGGGCGTAGCGCCCGCCGACCCGCTTGAGCAGGGCCGCCGCCTTGCCGGTGATGCGGGCGCCGGTGGCGCCCAGCGGGTGCCCGAGGGCGATGGCGCCGCCGTCGATGTTGACCTTGTCGGCCGGCAGCTTCAGGTCGCGGATGCAAGCGATCGACTGCGAGGCGAAGGCCTCGTTGAGCTCGATGACGTCGAGGTCGCCGACCGAAAGACCGGCCCTCTCCAGCGCCTTGCGCGTCGCCGCCACCGGGCCGATGCCCATGATTTCCGGCGCGCAGCCGGCCACGGCGATGCTCTTGATGCGGGCCAGGGGGGCAAGCCCCTTGCTGGCCGCGTATTCCTCGCTGCACACCAGCACGGCGGCGGCACCGTCGGTCAGCGGCGACGAGGTGCCGGCCGTCACCGTGCCGTCGGCGGAGAACGCCGGCTTCAGCCCCGCAAGCCCCTCGGCGGTGGTGTCGGAACGGATGCAACCGTCCTTGGAGATCGTGGCGCCGCCCTGCTGGACGGGGACGATCTCGGCGTCGAACAGGCCATCGGCCTGGGCCTTGGCCGCCCTGCGGTGGCTTTCGACGGCGAACGCCTCCTGCTCGGCGCGCCCGATCTCCCAGCGCCGCGCCACGTTCTCGGCGGTTTCGCCCATTCCCATGTAGGCCTGCGGGAAGGACTTGTAGAGGGCGGGATTGGGCGCGGGGTTGAAGCCCATCATCGGCACCCGCGTCATCGATTCGACGCCGGCGCACAGGAACGCCTCGCCCGCCCCCATGCGAATGGCGCCGGCGGCCATGTGGATAGCCTGCATCGACGAGCCGCAGAAGCGGTTGACCGTCGCGCCCGCCGTGGTCTGCGGCAGTTCGGCCAGGAAGCCGATCAGCCGCGCCACGTTCAGTCCCTGCTCGCCCTCGGGGAAGGCGCAACCGACGATGAGATCCTCGATGTCGGCGGGCGCGACGCCGGTGCGTCCGATAAGCCCCTTGACCACCTGAGCGGCCAGATCATCGGGCCGCACGCGGGTCAATTCGCCCTTCTTGGCGAAGGCGAACGGCGACCGGGCATAGCCCGCGATGACGATGTTCTTCATGCTCATCAACCTCGCTCCAAACCCAAATGTGTCAAATTCCACCGGGCCAGCCTCAGGCCTGCCCGGTCTTTTCCTTCAAGGCCGCCACTGCTTGGCGCTCGATCTCGCGCAATTCGGAAAGCGTTTCCTCCAGTTCGCGGCGCTGCAACTCGAGATCCCCCAGCCGATGCCGGACCTTGCCAAGGAGCAGGTGAATCTGCTCCACCTGACTGGTGTCGGCGCCGTAGAGATCGAGATATTCCTTGATGTCGGCCAGGGAGAAGCCGAGGCGCTTGCCGCGAAGAATGAGGTACATGCGGGCGAGGTCACGATGATTGTACACCCGCGTCGTGCCCGCCCGCTTCGGCGACAGCAGACCCTTGACTTCGTAGAAGCGTATGGTCCGCGGTGTGACGCCGAGTTCTGCCGCCAGTTCGGTAACGGTATAGAGACGATCCATCCGTTAACCATCCGCTCGATCGGCGGCGCCAGCCGCCTTGGCCTGTTCCTCGGCGACGAGTTCCTTCTTCGACAGCTTGCCGATCATCGTCTTCGGCAGTTCGGCGCGGAATTCGATCTCCCTCGGCAATTCGATCTTCGAAAGCTTGTCGGCCAGGAAATCCTTCAGCTCCTTCTCCGTGCAGGTCGCGTCGTCGCGCAGCCGCACGAAGGCTTTCGGAGCCTGCCCGCGGTAGGCGTCGGCGACGCCGATCACGATCACCTCGACGACGGCCGGATGGAGATAAATTGCCTCCTCGACATTGCGGGGATAGACGTTGTAGCCGCCGCACAAGATCACGTCCTTGATGCGGTCGACCAGGAAGACGTACCCGTCGCCGTCCATGAAACCGATGTCGCCGGTTCGCAGGCGACCGTCGACGATGGTCTTGGCGGTATCGTCGGGCCGCTTCCAATATCCGGCCATCACCTGCGGGCCGATGACGCAGACCTCGCCCTTCTCGCCGGTCGGCATGAGTTTTCCGGGATCGTCGGGCGAACGGATCTCGATGATCGTGCCCGGCACCGGAATGCCGATCGAACCGGCCTTGTCCACGCCACCGATGGGATTGCAGTTGGTGACCGGCGACGCCTCGGTCAGACCGTAACCCTCGACGAGATGACAGCCGGTAAGCTTCTCGAACTCGTGCTTGACCTCGACGGGCAGGGGCGCCCCGCCGGAAATGCAGAACTTGATCGACGAGAGATCATACTTCTTCAGCGTCGGGGCGTTGTTGATCGCCGTGTAAATCGTCGGCACGCCGGGAAACAGGGTCGGCCGTCGCTTGTGGATCGTCTTCAGCAGCATTTCGAGCTCGAAACGCGGCAAGAGGATGAGCTCGGCGCCGGCGGCGATGCCGAGATTCATGACCACGGTCATCGCGAACACGTGGAAGAAGGGCAGTACGCCGAGAAGCCGTTCTTCCCCCCTTTGCAGGCCGGGGAACCAACGGAAAACCTGCACGGTATTGGCCAACAGGTTGGCGTGGGTCAGCATGGCCCCCTTCGGAACGCCGGTGGTGCCGCCGGTGTACTGGAGGACCGCCACCTCGCCTGGGTCGACGTCGACCGGCTGATAACGGCCATCGTTTTCGACGAGATCGGCAAAGCGCACGTTGCGAGGGTCGGCCGGGATGGCGGCCAACTCGCCTCGTTTGAGCAGCGAGAACAGCAGGCGCTTCGGCTGCGGCAGAATGTCGGCCATGCGGCAGACGACGATCTGGCCGAGGCCGGCCTGATCGAACATCTTCGCGACCTTGTCGTACAGTGCCGCCAAGTCCAGCGTGACCATGATCTCGGTCTGGGAGTCGATGATCTGGGTCGCCAACTCGCGCTCGACGTACAGCGGATTGAAGTTGACGACGATGCCCCCGAGCTTGAGCACCGCGAAATAGCAGACGAGGTAATAGGGGCTGTTCGGCAGGCACAGCCCGACGCGCGTGCCGCGCACGACGCCGAGCCGCTGGAAGCCCTTGGCCGCCCGGTTCACCAGGTTGGAAATCTCACCATACGTGTATCGGCGCCCCAGGAAATCGACGCACGGCCGGCCGGCGAACTGCGCCGCCGCCTCGTCGAAGATCGAGTAGAGGGGCTTCGCCGGGATCGGCTCGGCCCAATCGACGCCGGCGGGGTATGAACCCTCCCACGGATGCCTCTCCGCGGCATTGCGCAGCCCTCCGCTCGCTTCCGTCATCGCTCGCCTCCTTGTCGATCCCTCGCCCTCATTGAAGGGTACATCAATCCAGCATGACGTTAAAGTATGATGATTGACGTATACGTCATCCTTCAGTAAAGCGTCGGCATCGATGGCCGATTTCGCTTTGTTCAGATGGGACGGGTCGCGCCAGCCAGCCAGGCTGCGGTGGCGGGATCGAGCAGTGGCTCCAGACGCCCGCGGACTGTGTCGTGGTAGCCGTTCAGCCATTGTCGGTCGCCATCGCCAAGCTGCGACGGGTCGACGAGATTGAGATCGATAGGGGCCATGGTGAGGGTTTCGAACCCCAGCATCGGACGTTCCTCCCCGGCCACCGGGGCGTCGACGACCGTCATCAAATTTTCGATGCGGATGCCATAGGCGCCGGTCTTGTAATAGCCGGGCTCGTTGGACAGTACCATGCCCGGCCGCAGCGCAACCGGGTTGCCGACCTTCGAAATGCGTTGCGGGCCCTCATGCACGCTTAGATAGCAACCGACGCCGTGTCCGGTGCCATGGTCGTAGTCGAGGCCCTCGGACCACAGTGGCCGCCGAGCCAGCGCATCAAGCTGACTGCCGGTGGTCCCGGCAGGGAAGCGCGCGGTCGCCAAGGCTATATGTCCCCTGAGCACCGCGGTGAAGCGCCGCCGCTCCTCCTCGCCAGCCGGCCCGATGGCGACCGTGCGCGTAACGTCGGTGGTACCGTCGGGATACTGGGCGCCGGAGTCGACCAGGTAGAGCTGCCCCTGTTCGAGCCGCCGGTTGGTGGCCTCGGTCGAATGGTAGTGCACGACGGCGCCGTTGGGGCCGGCCGCCGAGATGGTGGGAAAGCTCAAGTCCCGGAACATGGGATCGGCACGGCGAAACACCTCCAACCTCGCAGCGGCCTCGATTTCCGAAGACCCCGCTCCCTCGGCCGCGACCCAGGCCAGAAACCGGGTGAGCGCCGCGCCGTCCCTCAGATGAGCCGCGCGGATACCTTGCAGCTCAACCGCGTTCTTGCATGCCTTCGGCATGGCGCAGGGATCGGCCCCGCGGTCGATACGCGCGCCGGCCCCGACCAGGCGCTCCACCGCCCAGGCTGGTGTAAGCAAGGGATCGATCCGGACGGCACGACCCTCGGCACCGAGGCGATCCAGAACGTGGGCGAAGGCTTCGGGCGGACGGATGGTGACGGCGCCGCCGATGGCGTCCGCCACCTCCGCGGACATCTTCCGAGGATCAATGAAGAGATCGACTGCGGCACCGGCATGGATGACCGCGAAGGACAACGGCAGCGGGGTATAGGCCACGTCGCCGCCCCGCACGTTCAGCAGCCAAGCGATTGAATCGGGAGCCGACAGCACCGCCGCATCGACCTTCTCGGCTGCCAAGCTCTCGGCGACCTCGCGGATCTTCTCGTCTGCCGGCTTGCCGGCGAACGTCACGGAATGGCAGGTCAGCGGCGCCAGCGGCGGTGGGGGTTGGTCGTGCCACACGGCATCGAGCGGGTTGTCCGTGACCGCCACCAGCTCCGCACCCGTCTTCCGGCAGGCCGTGAGCATGCGTTCGACCGCGTCGACGGTGTGCAGCCATGGATCGTAGCCCAGCTTCGACCCTGCGGGCAGATTTGCCGCCAGCCAGGCGGTGAACGGCTGCTCGATCTGATGCAGCGGCTCGAACAGCTCGGCGGCCACCTCCTGCCGCACCTGAAGGGTGTAGCGCCCGTCGACGAAGATCGCCGCGCGGTCGGCCAGAACGACGGCGACCCCTGCCGACCCCGTGAACCCGGTGAGCCAAGCCAGCCGCTGGGCCCTCGGCGGCACGTATTCGTTCTGGTGTTCGTCGGCCCGCGGCACGACGAAACCATCCAACCCTCGCCGTGCCAGCTCGGCGCGCAACGCCGAAAGGCGGCCGGCATCGGATGCCCGCGCTGCTGTATCCGTCGGATTCACACGCACCTCCTTGTCCTACCAACAAAGCTAAGGGCGACCCGCGCGCCGGGCAAGACGGCGTTCCTCGGGCGGATCCTCTTCGCAGGCGCGAAGGCGCGAAGTCGCTTCAGCCGCGAGGATCCGCCATCCATGCATGTCTTGTAATGGTGCATTGCAAAAAATCAGCCTCCCCCTTAGGCGGTATCGCGTTATCTTCCTTTCGTGCGGTGCGCCGCATACCAGAGAGGACGAAGCCATGTTTCCCTATACCGACCGAGAAGTGGCCTGGCTGAACCAGCCGAGGCAGCTCTCCCAAGCCGAGATCGTCGCCCGCGCCAACCGCTTGCGGGCCGAGTATCTTGGTGCACTGGTCGCCGTGCTGGCCCGCAAGGCCGCGAAGATCACCGAGCCGCTGGCCCGGCTGATCGAGCGCCAGCGCA
Source organism: Rhodospirillales bacterium (assembly GCA_019455065.1). Taxonomy (GTDB): domain Bacteria; phylum Pseudomonadota; class Alphaproteobacteria; order Rhodospirillales; family Magnetospirillaceae; genus JACFNC01. The sequence goes on along the minus strand of JACFNC010000009.1, from coordinate 96,266 downwards.
TGGCCGCCGAGCTGAATCGCATGTCGGACCGCGAACTGGCCGACATCGGGATTTCGCGGGGCGAGATCGAGGCCGTCGTGGCCGGCGACTTCAACGACGAGCGCGTGCCCCACAAGCCGGTGGTTGCGCACAACAACAACCAGCGCGGCCGCCTCGCCGCCTGACCGCCGGACGCTGCGGCCCTGGCCGTCAGCGCCCGATGACCAGGGTGTGCCAGTCGCCGATGACGAACCGCCGCAGCAGCCTCAGGCGCTGACGGCGGTGGGCGGCAAGCACCTGACGTTCCTGACGGCCGAGCAGGCCCGACAACACCGCCACGCCACCCGGCGCAAGATGCCGTGCAAGCTCCGCTGACATCCGCGTCAGCGGGTTGGCGAGAATGTTGGCGATGATAAGATCATAGGGCCGCCCGGCATGTACTCGGCGGCTGGCGTAACCGTCGCTCACCGCCGCCGCCACCCGCGCCGCCAAGGCGTTGCGCCGCGCATTGAAGGCGGCGACCGCGACGGCCGCCGGGTCGATGTCGGTGGCCAGCACCCGTACCGGCCACGTCCGCGCCGCGGCCAGGGCCAGGATCCCCGACCCGCAACCCATGTCCAGCGGCCGGCGAAATCGCCGACGGCGGGCCAGCCAGTCGAGCGCGAGAAGGCATCCCATCGTCGTCGGATGCTCGCCGGACCCGAAGGCGGTGCCGGCATCGACCATCAGCCCGATCCGCCCCCAGGGCACGCGGCCCTCGAAATGCGAGCCGTGAACGAAATACCGCCCCGCCGCGATCGGCGGGAAGTTCCGCAGGTTCTCGGTCAACCAGTCGGTGTTCGGGACGCGCGCGATGCGCGGCTCCGGCACCGCGACCGCAAAGGCCGCCGCCACCAAGGCCAGCGCCGCATCAATCGCCGCACGGTCCGGCGTCTGGCGGACGACCGCCTCGACGGTCCACTCGCCCTCCTCGTCCTCGCTGGCGTTCATGAACCAGGACACGGCGTCGGCGAAGGGTTCGAGCGCGCTTTCGAACGCCGCCACGGTGCGGGCCGGCACGGTCAGTTCGATGCGCCAGATGTCGGGCAGGGTTTTCGCCATGGATGGTTCGAGGCTCGTGGAGTGACCGGACGCAGCCCCTTAGGCGATCTCGACGAAGCTGTCGATCACTTTCTTGGTGCCCGCCTTGTCGAACGCGATCTCGAGCTTGTTGTCGTCGACCGCGTTGACCCGGCCATAGCCGAACTTCTGATGAAAGACTCGGTCGCCGACGCGGAAGGCGCCGCTTTGGGCCGGCGTTACCGTGCGCCACGACGGCGCGTCGATCAGCGTGGGCGGCCGCTGCCGCCAGCGCTCGCCCGCGCCACCGCCCCAAACGTCGGCCTCGCCCGTTCCGCCGCCGTAAAGGCCGGTCTGGCCGCTGCGCTCGACGGCCTCCGGGGGAATCTCGCCGATGAACCGGGACGGCAGACTCGACTGCCATTGATTGTAGACGCGCCGGTTGGCGGCATGGGAGATGAAAACCCGTCGCCGCGCCCGCGTAAGACCCACATAGGCGAGGCGACGCTCCTCCTCGAGGCCTTGCAGGCCGGATTCGTCGAGGGCGCGCTGGTGCGGAAACACCCCCTCCTCCCACCCGGGCAGGAAGACCACGTCGAACTCCAGCCCCTTGGCGCCGTGCAGGGTCATCACGTTGACCCGATCGGCCTCGGCGCGCTCGTCGTTCTCCATCACCAAACTCACGTGCTCGAGGAAGGCGGCCAAGCTCTCGTACTCCTCCAGGGCGCGCACGAGTTCCTTCAGGTTCTCCAGCCTTCCTTCGGCCTCGGGGGTGCGCTCGCGCTGCCACATTTCGGTGTAGCCGGATTCGTCGAGAATGGTCTTGGCCAGTTCGGGATGCGGCATGCCGTCGAGCAGCGAGCGCCACCGCAGCAGATCTTCGATGAGGCCGCCGAGGGCGGTGCGCGCCTTGGCCTTCAACTCGTCGGTCTCGCACAGCCGGCGGGCGGCCTCCATCAACGGCACTTCCTGGCGGCGAGCCAGGACGTGCATCGCCTGCAGCGTGGCGGGGCCGATGCCGCGCTTCGGGGTGTTCACGATGCGCTCGAAGGCGAGACCGTCCGAGGGCTGCACGACGACGCGGAAGTAGGCCAGGGCGTCGCGGATCTCCAGGCGCTCGTAGAAACGGGGCCCGCCGATGACGCGGTAGGGCACGCCCGTGGTGATCAGCCGCTCCTCGAACTCGCGCATCTGGAAGCTGGCGCGCACCAGGATCGCCATGCCCTGCAGCGGATGGCCGGCGCGCTGCAACGCCTCGATCTCCTCGACGACGTAGCGCGCCTCCTCCTCGCCGTCCCACACGCCGCGCACCGAAACCTTCTCGCCATCCGCGGCGTGGCCGGCGCCAGGCCGGAGCGTCTTGCCGAGGCGACCGGCGTTGTGGCCGATCAGGCCCGAGGCGGCGGCCAGAATCCGCGCGGTCGAGCGGTAGTTGCTCTCCAGCCGGACCACCTTGGCGCCCGGAAAATCGTGCTCGAAACGCAGGATGTTTCCGACCTCGGCGCCGCGCCAGGAATAGATGCTCTGGTCGTCGTCACCGACGCAGCACAGGTTCTTGTGCTTCATCGCCAGCAGCCGCAGCCACAGATACTGGGCGACGTTGGTGTCCTGGTACTCGTCGACCAGGATGTATCGGAACTGCTGCTGATAGCGCGCCAGCACTTCGGCGTCGGCGCGAAACAGCGTCAAGCAGTGCAACAGCAGGTCGCCGAAATCGACGGCGTTCAGCACCCGGAGGCGGCTCTGGTACTCGGCGTACAGGGCCAACGCGCGGCCGGCCGCAAAGCCGGTATCCTCGGCGGCATTAACGTCGGCCGGCGACAGCCCGCGGTCCTTCCAGCGCTGGATGAGGGCGAGGAGCGACTGGGCGGGCCATTTCTTGGCGTCGATCCCGTTCGCCTCCATGATCTGCTTGAGCAGGCGGAGCTGGTCGTCGGTGTCGAGGATGGTGAAGTTGGACTGCAGCCCCACCGCCTCGGCATGTCGGCGCAGCAGCCGCACCCCCAGCGAGTGGAAGGTGCCCAGCCAGAGGCTCTCGGCGACCGGGCCGATCATGGCCGCGATGCGCTCGCGCATTTCCCGCGCCGCCTTGTTGGTGAAGGTGACGGCCAGGCACTCCCAGGGCCGCGCCCGCCGGGTCATCAGGATGTGAGCGAGGCGGGTGGTGAGCACCCGGGTCTTGCCGGTGCCGGCCCCGGACAGCACCAGCACCGGCCCCTCGGTGGTCTCCACGGCCAGCCGCTGCTCGGGGTTGAGGCCGTCGAGCCAGGGCGCGGCCGGCTGACCGGGTGCGGCGGCGGCCGAGGGCGCCGGGTCGTCGTTCAATTCGAAGGGATCGGACATGGCGTCAATATAGGACGCCCCGGTACGAGGCTCACGCATTTGTTGGGCTTGGGGATTACTGTTGGGCTTGGGGATTACGATCCCTCGGCGACGAACACCGCGGCCAAGCCGCCGCCTGGGGTTTTGAGGTTGGTGGTCTGGCCTTGGTAGAGGCGGGCCACCAGCATCTGGATGCGGCCCCGATAGGCGTAGGCGCGCAGGTCGCATTTCAGCGGCACCAGAGCGTCGTCGAGCCGTACCCGCCGTTCCGTCGGCGGCACCAGTGCCTGGGCGACATAGGTCCCGGCCAGGATGTCCGCCCATACCCGGCGCGTGATCTTGTCACCGCGATAGGCGGCACGGCTGCCGTACCCTGTCGCCGGCTTGAAGAACAACCGGTTGCGATCCCGCCACAGGCGCTCGGCATTTTCCGGCCGCACGATCTCGGTGGCGGGAATGCGATCGAGCAATATCCCCACCGTTTCTTCGGCGACGTTCCAGGCGCGCAACTGTGCGGCATCGGCGAGAAGGGCGAGGTTGCGCTTGTCGGCGAACAGGGCATGCGCGCGCGGGTGCGGGGTGACGACCGCCAGCCCCTCGACATAGGCGGCGCGCAGGGCGGCGTGGCGATCGTCCGCCAGCGAGAAATCGACGAGACGGTTATAGACCATGTCGACCCGATGCCCTCGGCACCACAACGCCCCGTTCTCCACCCCGAGTTCGCCCGCATCCGCGACCAGCGCTTCGACGCCTCGGTTCGCGAACAAGCGTTGAAACAGCAGGAACTCTGGATAGAGGAATTGCCCCGCGGGATCGTCGTCCACGATGGCCACGCGGGCGAGGGGCCGGGTTCCGTTGCGGCTTTGCCATTCCGCCTGGAACATGGCGAAGATGACGTCCTCGCCGTCGTCGAGACCGGTCGCGGGGCGCCCCATGCCGGGGCAACAGCGGTCCTGGGCGCGCGCCAGGGCGGCGCCGAGCAGCGCGCCGCCGGCGTTGGTATTGATCTCGATGAGGCGCGGCCCGTCCGTTGTCAGGTGGAAATCGTAGGACAGGAAGGCTCCCGGCGTGCCGGGGTCCAATGCCGCGATGGGCGGCGCCCAGGCAAGCGCCGCCGTACGATAGCCCGGCGCCGCGACCACCGTCTCGACCGCCGCCGCCAGTTCGCCCATGCGCCGAACATCGCTCTCTGACACAAACATGGCTGCGTCCGAGAACAGGTGCGGACGTGACTCGAGCAGCGCACGCGGAAGGCCGGCAACCTCCTCCAGCTCGCGCCGCAGGCGGTCGCGGTTGGTAAAGACGGCGAGGCAGTCGCGATTGCAGCCCTCGGCGGACGGCGCCGGAGCAGTGGGAGAAAACGGAACGGTCATGTCGGCGTCAGGCGGCAGGATGGAGGAGCATAGCGCGCGGACCGCCCGCGTGGGAAGCCGCGCGACGGTCTAGTCGGCGGATACCTCCGAGCCCCCTTTTAGACGCGCCGCGTCGAGAAAAGGTTTCATGCGCAAATCCGCCTTGATGATGTGTTCCTTGAGCCAAGTGCGCAGAAACTCCGCGAGTTCGGCTGCCGCCGCCAAGTCGATCTCCGAGGTGCGGTCGATGAAGTATTTGCGGATGATGTCGTGAAGCTGCCGCAAAAGGTCCTGGTGGTCGCGCTTGTGGGCGTCGTGAAACGGATAGGCGCAACGCAGTTGCACCCGCTCCTCGCGGATGAAGTGACTTTGCGCGTAGTCGTAGAGTTGCCTGAGAATCTTCGAGATCGCCTCCTCGCGAACGCCGTTCGACAGTTCGGCCTCGTAGGCGTTGATAATCTCCACCAAGCGCTTGTGATCGTCGTCGATCACCTTGTGCCCGACATTCATTGCGTCGCGCCAGATCAGCGGCATAGTCCCCCCCTCCCCAATACGCGGCATTCTGAGACAACCACCGGGAAATCGCAATCGCGAGCCCCTTGCCCGGTGCATTTCCGCAGGCGATAAGTCGACGAATGGACGGTCTCATCCTCGCGGTTTTCGTCGCCACGTATGCCGGCATGGCCCTTGGCCGGGTGCCGGGCCTGAAGCTCGACCGCACCGGGATCGCGCTGATGGCGGTGGTGGTGCTGCTCGCCAGCGGGCGTCTGCCGGTCTCCGCCATGGGCCGGGCCGTCGACATGCCGACCCTGCTGCTGCTGTTCGCGCTGATGATCGTTTCGGCCCAGTTCGCGGCGGCCGGGTTCTACCGCGCCGCCGCGTCGCGCATCACGGCCGCCAAGGGCAGCCCGACGCGCCTGCTGGCGCTGACGGTGATCGTCGCCGGCGGGCTGTCGGCGTTGCTCGCCAACGACATCATCGCCTTCGCGATGACGCCGGTGATCGTCGAAGGGGTACGGCGGCGCGGCCTCGACCCCAGGCCCTACCTCATCGCCCTTGCCGGGGCAGCCAACGCCGGGAGCGCCATGACCGTCATCGGCAACCCCCAGAATATCCTTATCGGCCAAAGCGGCGGGCTGGACTTCTGGCGCTTCCTGACTGCCTGCGGGCCACCGGCACTGGCCGCGCTGGGCATCGTTTACGCGGTGGTTCTATGGCAGTGGCGCGACGCTTTGACCGCTGGCGACAGCGCGCCGCCGCCCACGCCGATGCCCGCCGACCCGATGCAGACGGCGAAGGGCTTCGCTGCGCTCGCGGCGCTGGTGGCGCTGTTCGCGACCGACCTGCCGCGCGAGACCGGCGCCCTGCTCATTGCGGCGTGGCTTCTCGCCAGCCGCAGACTTGCCAGCCGCGACATGATCGGGGCGGTCGACTGGCACCTGCTCTTGCTGTTCGCCTGCTTGTTCATCGTGACCGACGCCTTTGCGGGCACCGGCATGGCGGCGCGCGGCATCGACTGGCTGGCAATGCGCGGGCTTCTGCCCGACACCCTTAGCGTGATGGCGCCGTTGACGCTGGCGATGAGCAACACCATCGGCAACGTGCCCGCGGTGATGCTGGTGCTGTCGGTATGGCCCTCGCCCGGCGAGGGAGCGCTGTACGGCCTGGCGCTGCTTTCGACGCTGGCCGGCAACCTGCTGCTGATCGGCAGCCTGGCGAACATCATCGTCGCCGAGCGGGCCGCTGGCGCGGGCGCGAGGCTGGGCTTTCGCGATCATGCCCGCAGCGGCGTGCCCATCACCGTCTTGTCCATGGCGGTGGCTGCGGCGTGGCTGGCGCTTGCCGGGTGGATGGACTGGTAGCGCCTAGCGCGGTCTTCTCAGGCCGCGTTCGCCGCGCTCTTCGGCCCGCACGGTGATCAGCGCGCGATTGTAGGCGAGCAACACGTCACTCTGATGGACGCAGCCGAGCAGGCGCTGGCCGTCGTGGTCGTCGATCACCGCGATGTGCTCCTCCCCCGCCGTCGCCATCAGTTGCATGGCGGTCCCCAGGTCATCGTCGGCGAGCAGCGCGGGCGGATGGAGACGCGCGGCGTCTCCGGCGTTGACCAGATCGTCGAGCGACGGATCGAACGCTGCCTCGCTGAGGTCGGCAAGCGTGATGGTGCCGTAGAGACGGCCGCCCGGCGCCACCACGAACAACTCGCCGAAGGGCACGCGCTGCAGCATGGCCCGCACCTCGCGCAACCCCATTCCGTTGGGGACGACCTGGATGGCGGGCTTCATCACGTCGCGCACCTTCAGGGCGCTCAAGAGACGAGCCTCGTGGCCGCCGCGCAGGCTCATCCCGCGCCTCTCCAGTTGCCAATGGAAGTAGGAGGGATGCCCGAGGAGCTGCTGAGTCACCACCGTGGCGACGACCACCGCCACCATCACGGCCACCGTCAGGGTATAGTCGCCTGTCAACTCGAACAGGATCAGCGTGGTCGAAATCGGGGCGCCAAGCACGGCCGCGGCCACGGCCCCCATGCCGACCAGTGAATAGGCGGCGGGTCCGGATGACAGCTCGGGAGCCAGAAGGGTTGCCAGGTGGCCGTACGTGCCTCCGAGCAGCGCGCCAATGGCGATCGACGGGCTGAACACCCCTCCGGCGAAGCCAGAGCCCAGGCTCAACGCCGTCGCCACCAGCTTGGCCACAAGCAGCGCGGCCAGCAATCCCAGCGGCAAGGCCCCGCGCAAGGCGTCGTCCGTGGTTTCATAGCCGACCCCCAGTACCTGGGGAAACACTGCCGCTATGGTGCCGACCGCGAAGCCGCCAACCATGGGCCGCAGTGCGACGGGCAGGCGCAGGCTGGCAAACCGCTCCTCGGTCATCGCGATGCCGCGCATGAAGGCGATGGCGACCACCCCGCCCACCAATCCAAGACCCGCAAAGGCGGGGAATTCCCAGGGCGACACGAGTTGGAAATCGGGCACGATGAAGGCCGGGAAGTCGCCGAACCAGGCCCGCGAGATCACCGTGCCGGTCACCGCGGCGATAACCACCGGCGCAAAGGCGCTAATGCCGTAATGACCGACCACCACCTCGTGAGCGAACAAGGCCCCGGCAATCGGCGCGTTGAAGGAAGCAGCGACCGCCGAGGCCACGCCGCACCCCAGCATCGTGCGCGACAGGGACCGGCCCAGATGCAGCCGTCGCGCCACGCCGGCCCCCAATGTCGCCCCCAGATGCACCGCCGGCCCCTCGCGACCGACCGACGCCCCCACGCCGATCGACAGGGCGCTGACCACCGCCGCCGCAATGCCCGCGACGAACGGCACACGGCCGCCGCGCATGGCGCTTGCTTCGACGACATCGGCGACTGCGAGCGGCCGGCCTCCCGGCAGGAGATAGCGGATAAACAGGCCGACCAACAGGCCGCCGACGGTCGGGGCCAGGAGAAGCCACCACCAGGGCAGGTCCGCGGCGACGCTGAACAGCCGCTCGGATCCGCTTCCAAAAAACAGCAACTGGACGAGGGAGATGCCTTCGCGGAAGGCGATGACGGCGCCACCGGCCAGCGCCCCCACCGCAAGCGCGAGCAGACCCAGCACCAGTTGATCGTTGCGCAGCAGGCGGCGCAGTCGCATCAGGACGCGGCTGGGGCGGAGGGAAAGGCCCATCAGCGCGCGCCCTCGCGGTCAGGCGGGCGCCCGCGCCACGTCCTCTTGCGTCGCCACCTTGTTCCGCCCCGTACGTTTTGCGGCGTACATGGCTTCGTCGGCGTGCCTGAGGAAGTCGGCCTCGCTTTCGCCCAAGGTATATTCGGCGACCCCGATCGACAGAGTGATGTTGCCGAGCACTTCGCCGGTGCGCCGGTTGGTGATCTTCCTGCTGGCGACCCTGCGGCGAATGCTTTCGGCAATCTTCACGCCATCGGCAAGCCGCACGCCAGGAAGGATGACACAGAACTCCTCGCCGCCGAAACGCGCCGCGAGATCTTCTTTGCGGATGCACTCGGTAACGCACTTGGCCACCAGCTTCAGGACCTGGTCCCCGAGTTGATGGCCATACCGGTCATTGAACGCCTTGAAATGATCGATGTCGATGACGAGCAGGGAAAGCCAAGCGGTATCCCGCCGCGCATCCGTGGTGGCGCTGCGCAAGCCCTCGTCGAACACCTTGCGGTTGGCGATGCCGGTGAGCGGGTCGGTCGCCGCCTCCTTGCGCGTTTCGGCGAGGTTCTGCCGCAGTTGAGCAATCTCATTGACGGAGGACTGTAGACGCCCCTCGAGTTCCCGGTTTACCGCCGCCATGGCCCGAGTTTCGGCGAAGATGAATTCAAGAGTGGGGGCAAGATCCTTCTGCCCCGCCACGGTCCCTAGCCGCCCGGAGAAATCTTCGAGGGCTTGCCCGTACTTCGCGGCCCCCTCGTTCACGCTCTCGATGTGCTTGGCCGCCTGCTCCAGCGTATCGCTTACCTTGCGCTGTTCCTCCTTCAATGCGCCGTCGATAAATCGTTCGTGAAGCAGAGTGCAAGCGGCCTCGGTGATCTGGCCCGCCTCGAGCATCCGCTTCATCATCCATTGCAGATCGGGAATGCGATTGCCGGCATAGCTGTAGAAAAGCTCGAAATTCTTGGGGGTTGGGGGAATACGCGACTTTTCCATCAGCTTGAGGGCCGACCGGGCGCGCTCGACGGCGGTGTCGAGACTCTCGTCGTAGTCCATCCGCCCCCCCGTCAGTTGCACTGTCCCCGCGACCCCTCGGCGCATACCCGTCTGCCGTCCGTCCAAGTCGCACCGCTCAAGTCCGCATGGGCGAAGTCCGCGGCCAGGGTACGCGCCCCGGTCAGATTGGCTCCGCGAAGCACGGCCCGGTAGAAACGTGCGCGCCGGAGGTCGGCGTTCTGCAAGGACGCGCCGGCAAGGTCGGCCTTGGTAAAATCGGCTTCGCCGAATGTGCCGTCATCCAGCCGCGCGTCCTTCATGTTAGCACTGATGAACTTGGCGCGATAGGCATTGGCCTGTGATAGATCGACGCCCTGAAGATTTGCGCGCTGAAAACTGGTGTCGACCAGCCGCGCCCCGGAAAGGTCGCTCCCCTGGAGATCGCGCCCGTCGACATAGCAGCGCTGCCAGTTCACCCCCGGACCGGGGGGAGCTGTACAGTCGCTGGCCAGGGCCGAAAACGGGGCGAGAAACCAGACGCTTACCCCGATTAGAAAAGCTTTCCTGCCTGACATGGCCTAGATTTAACCGCGCTAACAGCGCGGGCAAAGCGTTTTGTTGCGGGCGCTACCCAGTTTACGCGCCACACCGCCGGGCCTACCTTTATGGTACGACAGAGGAGACCCGCTCATGCCCCGAACGCAGGCCGAGGAAGCGATGGCCGAAGGCGAACGCCTGGAACTGGCCGGCGAAACCACGCGCGCCCGCGAGGCCTACCGGCGGGCCCGCATGCTGTTCCACGAGCAAGGCGACGCCGGTGGCGAGGCCCAGGCCCTGGTTCAACTGGGCGACCTGGAGACGCGGATGGGGCATTACGAAACCGCCCGCGAAGCCTTCGTCGAGGCCCGCGGCCTGTTCGCCCCGACGGCCGACCAACGCGACCAGGGGGCCATCCTGACGCGGCTGGGCGAGTTGGCACATCGCCAACGCAACCTCGCCGAGGCCCGGCAATTCTATCAGTCAGCGCGCGAACTGCTCGATAGCGCGAGCGATGCCTCGGGCGAGGCGCACGTCCTGAAACGACTGGCGCATCTCGAACGCGACGAGGGCCGCCAGGATCTCGCCCTCGATCGCTATCGGGCCGCGATCGCTCTTTACCGGCGGGTCGGGGACGGCTTGGGAGTGGCGAACGCCACCCGCCATCTGGCTTCTTTGTATAGGGAACTTGGGCAAACGGACCGGGCTCACGACTGCTTCCAGGAGGCCATACGCCTTTACCAGGAGGCCGGGGATACCCTCGGCGAAGCGGCGGCGACCGTCGGCCTTGGCCACGTGCTGAAACACAACGGCGACCAGGCGGCCGCCTGCCGCAAACTGGAGAAGGCGGCGAGCCTCTATTCGGCGGCAGGCAACCTGGCGGCGGAGGCGGACGTTCTCGTCGAACTGGGCCATCTCCTGGCTCCGACCGAACGCGGGCGCGCCCGCCATCACTTCGAGCACGCAGCCAAGTTGTTCGCCCAACTGGGGGCTGTGGAGAGGGCAGAGAGGGCGGACCGCGACGCCAAAGCGCTGAGGGATTGATTCCCGCTAGCGTCCTGCCATCACGTAGTCGCGCAGGGAGTCGACCTCCATCGTAGCCTCGTCCAGCCGGTTCTTCACGATGTCGCCGATCGTGACGATGCCCCGCAGCCGATTGTCGCCGTCAATCACCGGCAGGTGGCGAACCCGGCGATTGGTCATCACCGACATCAATTGAGCCAACGAATCCTCCGGTCGGCACACGAGCACATCGGCACTCATCAACTCCCGCACCTGCATTTCATGCACGACGGAACCCTTGAGGGCCATGCCGCGGACGATGTCCCGCTCCGATAGCATCCCGACGATCTTTTCCTGCTCGTCCACGACGACGAGCGCTCCAATGCGATGGGCGCAGAGAAGGCGCGCAGCCTCCGAGACCGTTGCCTCCGGACGCACGGTCACGACGTCCGTTCCCTTGCCATGCAGTACCGTTTCCACCAGCATGCTGGCCTCCCTTCGCCTTGTTTCTCCAGATCAGCTTATCCAACGCTCCTCACGGCTTCAAGTGGCCCCCCGGCCTGGTCCCGCGGCGGGACGGAACCCTTGGCAGATGCCGCGCACGGAGGGCGATTTATCCCGTTCTATTTCGCCTATGGTGAGAGATATAGGCGCCCTGTCGGGGTTGTTGGGCGCAAATCTCTGCCGTATTCAAGGGCTCGAAGTCGAGACCCCCCGGGCGCATTGGCGGTAAGACCTTTTCGTTAGACGCGCCTACCGCCATTAGATGCAAACCTGTGGGCGGCAACTCTCTTCGAAACGCAGCAAAACGAGCTGCGAGCGTGGCTAGATCGTCAATGTTGGACATTCACCCCTCGGACAGAACGTCGTACCTGAATATGGATATGGACATTCCACGCCGCGCTGCCGAGGCCCTGTTGTCCTCAGACGACCCGGCCGCAGCGGCCAAAGGGCTGTTCGAGCTGGTTTCCGAGCAACTCGGCCTGGACATGTTCATCAGCTACGTGGTTGGCGACGGCGGGCGGGCCCTCCGTCTGTTCTCGGCGGCCGGCATCTCCCCGGCCCAGGAGCAAAGCTTGCGCACGTTGGCCTTCGGAGAAACGGCTTGCGGCATGGTCGCCGAACGACGGGTGCCGCTGCTCCTGAACGACGTCCCGAAGAGTTCCGACCCCGCGGCCGCCTCGCTCCGCGATCTGGAATTGCTCGCCTACGCGGGCTTTCCCATGATCTGCCGCGGACGCATGCTGGGCACCCTGTGTTTTGGTTCGCGACGCCGAACCTGTCTCGCCGACCACGAGGTCAAACTGCTGGCCACCCTCTCCTCATACCTCTCGATGGCCATGGAACGCCTGGAACTGACGCGGATGGCCGAGCAGCGCGCCGCCGAGTTGTCCAAGGCCCTGAACGACAAGGAGAAACTGCTTCAACAGACCAACCTCCTCCTCAAGGAGGTGAACCACCGGGTGAAGAATTCCCTTCAGATGGTGGTTTCATTGCTGGAGATGCAGCGCACCCGCCTCCAAGACGAAACCGCGACCCGCGCCCTGATGGAGGCCGGCGCCAGGGTGATCGCGCTGGCCCAGGTGCATGCCCGCCTCTATCAGGGCGGCGACGTGCAGCAGGTCGACATGGACGTCTATCTGCGCGATCTGTGCGAAGAGCTGCGGCGCTCCACGGGGGACGGCAGCCGGATCGAGGCGCGGGGAGCGCCCGTCCGGGTCGCCACGGACTTGGCAATTCCGGTCGCGCTGATCGCCACCGAGCTGGTCATGAACTCGCTGAAACATGCCTTCCTAGCCGGCGACGGCATGATCGAGGTGTCGTTCACCACCGCGGATGCGGAAGCCGTACTGACCGTCGCCGACGATGGGTGCGGACTGCCGGCCACGTTCGATCCCAAGCGTTCGCAGGGACTTGGCATGCGCATCGTCAATTCATTGACCCGCCAGATCGGCGGCCGCCTTTCCGTCGGTCACCCGCCCCGGGGAAGCTCATTCGCGGTCCGCTTTCCGCTCCCCGTCAGCATCAGTCGCTGAACAGCGCGAGCTGGAACTCTCGCACCTCGGTCATGCCGCGCAAAGTGGCGACGAGGCCTTCGATGTTGCGCTTGTCGGCCGTACGGATCACCAAGCGATATTCGAAGGCCCGTCCGTCCTCGCTCAACCGATAGCCGAGGCTGGCCAGCGCGAATCCGTGGTTCGCGATCAACGCCCGCACGTCCTTTTCGGGCATGGTTTCCTCGCGGAGAAACTTCAAAGCCGTACGGGCATAGACCTCGGTGGGCATGCGATCCTCCCACCAGCGGAACACCGACAACGTGCCGAACGTGAATATCGCCGCGACCAGGGCCGGATAATAGAAGCCGATGCCGAACAGGATGCCCAGGGCCGCGGTGATCCAGATGGATGCGGCCGTCGTGAGGCCGCGGACCGTCAGTCCTTCCTGGAATATCACGCCGGCGCCAAGAAATCCGATGCCGGTCATTATGCCCTGGGCCATGCGTGCGGGATCGGTGCGCACCGTCTCCAGTTTGAGTTCGGCGGGAAGCCATTCGGCCTGATATCCCGTGACCAGCATCAAGAGCGCCGACGCGCCGCATACAAGGCCATGAGTGCGGAACCCCGCCGGGCGCCCATGATACGTTCGCTCGAGGCCGATCAGGCTGCCAACCAGCCAAGCGCTGCCAAGACGGACGACGATCTCGACATGCAGCGCGGTGAGTTCCATCGCCACCTCCGCCGGCCGCGACTTTGGAATTTCCCTTTATAGATGGGGATCAAGACGCCCTTACGACCATGGGCCGCTCAGGTTGGCGGGGGTTTGGTGCTCAGCCGCGCTTGGTCGAGACCGAAGAACAACCGGGGGAACGGCTTTCCTTCGAAGCGCCATCCCAACTGGACGCCGCACCCCGCGCACGAAGCGACACGCCAGCGAAATCCCCGGAACCAGGTGAACTCACCCGTGGCAGGGCCGATTGCCGCGGCACCCGGCGCCTCGCGAAAGCAAAGAACGCGGAAGACCAACCCGGCCGGGTTGAACACCACGTGCTCGTGATCGTCGTTCATCGTGAAGCGCCACCGCGACCGGGTAACCAATGCGCCGCAGGCGATGCAGTATAGGGCCTCGTCGTCATCCCTGCCGGCGGTTTCGGGCGCGTTCTCGACCTCGGTTTCGCGCAGCATGAACGTTCTCGGCCTATGAGCCCTACACGGAGAAGTACTTCGCCTGCGGGTGCAGCGACACGATGGCGCTGGTGCTCTGCTCGGGATCGAGCATGAATTCCTCGGTCAGGCGCACGCCGATGCGGTCGGCGCCGAGCAGTGCCAGCAACTGTCGCTGATCCTCGATGTTCGGGCAGGCGGGATAGCCGAAACTGTAACGGCTGCCCCGGTATCCCTGCCGCAGCATCCGCTGGACGTCGGGGTCGTCCTCGCCGGCGTAGCCGAGTTCGGCCCGGATGCGCCGGTGCAAACATTCCGCCAACGCTTCCGCCATCTCGACGCTCAGCCCATGGAGGTAAAGGTAATCCTTGTACCGGTCCTCGGCAAACCATCGCCGCGCGGTTTCCGAGGCCGTTTCGCCCATGGTCACCACCTGCAGGGCAACGACGTCGCGCTCGCCCGATGCGATGTCGCGAAAGAAGTCGGCGATGCACAGCCCGCCCGGAGTGTTCTGTCTGGGAAACCCGAACCGCGCGACCTCGGTAATGCCATCGGTGTCGAACAGCACCAGCGAATCGCCCTCCGCCGCGCATTTCCAGAACCCATAGGCGGCCCGCGGCTGCAGGATGTCCTCGGCGGCGCAGCGCGCGAGCATGTCGTCGACGATCGGCCGCAACTCCCTGTCAGCCCACGCGCGGAACTCGTCGAGCGTGCGTCCCGCCTTCTTGTAGCCCCAATGAAACTGATAGAGCATGGTTTCATTGAGCAGCGCGCGCACACGGTTCAGCGAGATGCGGTCGACGATCTGCGCGCCCCAGAAGGGAGGCTCCGGGACCTCGTAACTGCGGGCCAGCGCTTCACGGCGGAGCTTGATCTCCTCATGGTCGACGGGTCGCAGCACGGCCGGCTGCGCCGCCTGGCCTAGGACGCGGCGGGTGTTGGCCGGGCGGCCTACGCGCTTGGCGCGAACCTCCGCAAGGTGCTCGTCGAACCGGCCGTCCGCCGCCTTGGCCATCAGGTCCAGCCCGTCGAAGGCGTCGCGGGCATAGGCCACACGACCGCAGCCATAGGCCTCGACGCAGTCCTCTTCGACATATTTGCGGGTCAACGCCGCGCCACCCAGGAACACCGGGACGTCCAGCCCCTCGCGCGTCAGCTCCTCGAGATTCTCACGCATGACCACGGTCGATTTGACCAGCAGGCCCGACATCCCGACGGCGTCGGCATTGTGTTCGCGGACGGCGGCGATGATGGCGCCGATCGGCTGCTTGATGCCGAGATTGACCACCTTGTAGCCGTTGTTCGTGAGGATGATGTCGACCAGGTTCTTGCCGATGTCGTGGACGTCGCCCTTCACCGTCGCCAGCACCACGGTTCCCTTCTGCTGGCCCTCCACGCGGTCCATGTGCGGCTCGAGCCAGCCGACGGCGGCCTTCATCGTCTCCGCCGATTGCAGGACGAACGGGAGTTGCATCTTTCCCGCCCCGAAGAGTTCGCCCACCACCTTCATGCCGTCGAGAAGGATGGTGTTGATGATTTCGAGCGGCGAGTAGCGGGCCATCGCCTCGTCCAGGTCGGCGTCCAGCCCCTGCCGGTCGCCATCGACGATGCGCTGCCGCAGGCGCTCCTCCACCGCCTCGGCGCGCGCCTTGACGGCCCCCTCCCCCGCCTTGCGGTCCTCGAACAGGGCGATGAACGCCTGCAACGGATCATAGCCCGGGCTCCGGCGATCGAAGATCAGGTCCTCCGCCACCTTCACCTCGCCCTCGGCGATCTTGTGGAGGGGCGTGATCTTCGAGATGTGGACGATCGCGCCGGTCATGCCACGGCGCAGGGCATGTTCGAGGAAGACCGAGTTGAGGACGTGTCGCGCGGCCGCCTTGAGGCCGAACGAGACGTTCGACAGCCCGAGGATGATCTGGCAGTCGGGCAATTCGGCGCGGATGCGCTCGATGGCATCCAAAGTATTGAGGGCGAGGCGCCGGTCGTCCTCGTTGCCCGTGCAGATGGTGAAGGTCAACGGGTCGAACAGCAGGTCCGAGGGCGGCAAACCGTGGCGGTTGACGGCGAAATCGTAAAGGCGATGCGCAAGCGCCACCTTGGCCTCGACGTCCTTGGCCATGCCCGCCTCGTCGATGGTCAGGGCGATCACCGCGGCGCCGAATTTGCGGGCCAGGGCGAGGCGGGCCGCGGCCGGCTCCTCGCCGTTCTCGAAATTGACCGAATTGATGATCGCCTTGCCGCCGTACAGCTTGAGCGCCGCCTCGATGACCGGCAGCTCGGTCGAATCGATGACCAGCGGCGCGTTCACCGAACCGCGCATGCGACCGACCACCTGGGTCATGTCGCGCACCTCGTCGCGCCCGACGAAGGCGGTACAGACGTCAAGCGTGTGGCTGCCCTCGCGCACCTGCTCGCGGCCCATCGCCACCGCGCCGTCCCAGTCCTCGGCCTCCTGCAGGGTGCGGAACTGCTTCGAGCCGTTGGCGTTGCAGCGTTCGCCGATCGACAGGAAGGCATTTTCCTGACGCAGCGGCACCTGGCCGTAGAGCGAGGCGACCGAGGGCATCCAGACCGCCTTGCGGCGCACCGGTGCCGGGCGAAGGCCGCCGCCCGCCAACCGCCGCAGCATGGCGTCGAGGGCCGCGATGTGATCCGCGTTGGTGCCGCAGCAGCCGCCGATCAGGCCCACCCCGTCCTCGACGACGAAGCGCTCGAGCCAGGGGGTCATGTCGTCCGGCGCCAGAGGATAGACGGTGTGGCCGTCGACGAGTTGCGGCAGCCCGGCGTTCGGCTGCACCGAGACGAAGCCCGGCCAGTTGGCCGCCAGCCAGCGGACGTGCTCGGTCATCTCCTGGGGCCCGGTGGCGCAGTTGAGGCCCAGAAGCGGCACGTCGAGAGCATGAACGACGGTGGCGGCGGCGGCGATGTCGGAGCCGACCAGCAAGGTGCCGTTCGTCTCCACGGTGACCTGGACGAAGACGGGCGTCGCGACGCCGGCCTGCCCGCGCGCGATCTTGGCGGCGTTGACCGCCGCCTTGATCTGCAGCGGGTCCTGGCAGGTTTCGGCAAGGATGGCGTCGACGCCGCCGGCGATCAGACCGGAGCACTGGACGACCAGCGCCGCCTCGAGGCTGTCATAGTCGATATGCCCGAGGCTCGGCAGCTTGGTGCCCGGCCCGACCGAGCCGATGACGAAGCGGGTACGGCCGTCGCCGCTGAACTCCTCGACCGCCTCGCGGGCGATTTCGGCGGCGCGGCGATTGATCTCGAAGGCCTCGGCCTGGAGGCCGAATTCGCCCAGGGTAAGGGGCGAGGCGCCGAACGTGTTCGTCTCCACCATGTCGGCGCCGGCCGCGAAGTTGCGCAGATGGATTTCGCGCACGACGTCGGGGCGCGTGCGCGTCAGCACGTCGGTGCAGTTCTCATGGCCGTCGAAGTCGTCGAGGGCGAGGTCGAAGGCCTGCACCTTCGTGCCCATGCCGCTGTCGCACAGAAGAACGCGCTGGTGCAGGTGGTCGAGAATGTTGGTCATCGAAATCCTGAGAATGTCGCTTTGCGCTATTCGGCCGCGGCCCGCTGCAGCCGCGGCCGCAGGCCGAGCATGTGGCAGATGGCGTAGGTAAGGTCGGCACGGTTGAGCGTGTAGAAGTGGAACTGCTTGACGCCATCGGCGGCCAGCGCCCGGCACTGCTCCATGGCGACGGTCGCGGCGACGAGGCGGCGCGTGTCGGGGTCGTCGTCCAGGCCGTCGAACAGCTCGGCCAGCCAGGGCGGCACACTGGCGCCGCAGGTCTTCGCGAACTTCACGACCTGGGAGAAATTGGTGACCGGAAGGATGCCCGGCACGATGGGAACGCGGATGCCGGCACGGCGGACGCGGTCGACGAACCGCCGATAGACGTCGGGGTCGAAAAAGAATTGCGTGATGGCGCGGCTGGCGCCGGCGTCGATCTTGCGCTTCAGGTTGTCGAGATCGAAGGCGGCGTTGGGGGCCTCGGGATGCACCTCGGGATAGGCGGCGACGCTGATCTCGAAATCGGCGACCCGCTTCAACCCGGCCACCAGTTCGGATGCGTAGGCATAGCCGCCCGGATGCGGCACATAGGCGCGTTCGCCCTCCGGCGGGTCGCCGCGCAACGCCACGATGTGGCGGATTCCGGCTGCCCAGTAGTGGCGTGCCACCTCGTCCACCTCCTCGCGGGTGGCGCCGACGCAGGTCAGGTGGGCGGCGGGCGACAACCCGGCCTCGCGGCGGATGCGCAGCACGGTGTCGTGCGTGCGCTCGCGAGTCGTCCCGCCGGCGCCGTAGGTGACCGACACGAAACTGGGCCCCAGCGGCGCCAAGCGCTCGACGCTCTCCCACAGGGTCTGCTGCATCTTCTCGTTCTTGGGCGGGAAGAATTCGAACGACACCTGCACCTCGCGCAGAGGCGATGCGGTGAACGCCGACGCCGCGCGCCGCGCGTTGGGAAGCCTGATTCTCACCACGCCGGAACTCCTGAATGTGTGATCGCCCTCGGACCAAGGGCCAAGCCTGGCCGACGCGCCGCGAGCCAGATCACCACGGTCAACGGATGGCCCGACAGATGGATCGCCGGCTCGGGATCGAGGCCGGCGCCGCGGCACCACCCCTCGACCTCCAGGTCGGAAAAGCCCAGGCGACGGTGGTTGTGCTCGGAACGCAAGTCCTCAAGTCCATGTGGCGCGAAATCGACCACCGCCAGCCGGCCGCCGGGCCGCAGCACCCGCGCGGCTTCGGCAACCACGACCTGCGGGTTTTCGGCATAGTGCAGGACTTGGTGAATGGTCACCGCGTCCACCGAATCGTTGGCCAGCGGCAACTGATACATGTCGCCGTGGCGCACCAGGCAATGGCGCAGCCCGGCGCGTTCCAGGTTGTGGCGAGCCACCGCCAGCATCTCGCGGGACTCGTCGATGCCGATGCCGCGCTGTACATGGGGCGCCATGATCTCGAGCATGCGCCCCGTGCCGGTGCCGATATCGAGCAGATCGCCGATTGCGCCACCACTCACCAGGGCACCCACCAAGCGGCGCTCCACCTCGCGCTCGTCGACGTGCAGCGAGCGGATCGAGTGCCATTGCAGGGCGTTGTCTCGGAAGTAGATGGCGGCGCGGGAGGAGCGTTCGCGCTTGATGGCCTCCAGCCTTTCGCGGTCGAGACGCAGCACCGGATCGGCGGGCGGCAACAAGCTGAGCAACGACTGCGCCAGCGCGGCGCCGGGTCCCTCCTGGGCGACGCGGTAGAACACCCAGGCGCCCTCGCGGAACCGGTCGAGCAATCCCGCCTCGCACATCACCTTGAGGTGGCGGGAAACACGCGGCTGGCTTTGGCCGAGAATCTGGGTGATTTCGGTAACCGTCAGATCCCCCGCCGTACACAGCGCCAGGACACGCAACCGCGTCGTCTCCGCCGCCGCACGCATTGCTGCAAGAATGGTGTCCATGGATGCCATGCACTGATATAAACATATCTTTATGTTGGCATTCCAGCGTTTCTTGCGGCGGCAGTCATGCGCACCCGGAAACTGCGGCAGAATTGCAACAGGTTCATCAGCCCCGGCACGCATCGAGACCGTGGCCCCTGGTCTTTTCGACCATGCTATGCTACCTGATGAGCCGAACTTGCCCCGACCAGCCCCTGGTCGGGGTATTGGTTTGGCGTGTTCATGCCACTGTGCGGAATCCGGATCCGGACCATATGCCTCCCCTCGCTCTCGGTGACGTTCTCTCGCGCCTCACTGTCCTCGCCGTAGCCGCGGCGCTGCTGGCGGGATGCGCGACCCGGCCACCGGCCGACGACGCGGAAGCGCTGGCCGAGTTCGAGCAGGTGAACGATCCTTTCGAACCGGCCAATCGCGTCGTCTTCCGCTTTAACGAGGTGCTCGACGATGCCGCCATCGAGCCGGCCGCGCGCGGCTACCGGCGCCTGGTGCCCGCATTCGGTCGCGACCGGGTCGGGGACTTCATCACAAACTTGCGTGCGCCGCTGATTTTTGGGAGCCAGGTGCTACAGGGCCACCTTTCCGGCGCCGCGACGACCGCGGGTCGGTTCGCAATCAACACCACCTTCGGCGTTCTGGGCATCATGGACGTCGCCTCCCGCATGGGGCTGCGACATCAGGAAGAGGATTTCGGGCAGACCCTGGCGGTATGGGGGATCGGCGAGGGACCGTATCTCGTATTGCCCTTCTTCGGCCCCTCAAATCCGCGCGATACGGTCGGCCTGGCGGTCGAGTGGGTTGCGGACCCCTTCGCCGTATGGGCGCGCGGGACCAACACCGATTGGTTTCAGCCGTCGCGCACTGGGGTGGCAACGATTGACTACCGTGAGGCCAACCTCGAACTCTTCGACGAGATCGAGCGCTCGTCCCTGGACTATTATTCGTCCCTGCGCAGTCTGTATCGCCAGCGCCGCAGCAGCCTGATCGCCAACGGGGCTGGCGTCGCCGGTTTCGATGTTCCCGGGGCGGACGCCTTCGAGTCGGGCGACCGGTCATCGCCGCAGCAGCAGAAATAGACGAATGCTCTCTCGCCGCCTCTTGCTACAAACCGTCCTGGCGACCGTGCCGTTCCTTCTGGTGGGCGGCCAACCAGCACGCGCCGACACCGCCAGCGAGGCCGGCCGCTTCATTCAGGATCTTGCCGATACCGCGATCGCGACCGCCGCCGCCGGGAATATCAGCGAAACCGAGCGCGTGGACCGCTTCCGCCGGCTGTTCGTGTCGGCCTTCGACCTGCCCGAGATCGCGCGTTTCGTTCTCGGCCGGTATTGGCGCACCGCGACGCCGGCTCAGCAGCAACGGTTCCTCGAGCTGTTCAGGGAGATAACGGTCCTCACCTGGTCGCGGCGCTTCCAGGATTACGGCGGCGAGACCCTGGACGTGATCAACGTCGCCGCGGATGGTGAACAGGGCATGTTCGTCGAGAGCCGCATCAACCGCATGGCGGGCGGCCAGGCGATCCCGGTGACTTGGCGGTTGCGGCGCCGCGAAGGACGGTTCCAGATCGTCGACATCATCGTCGAAGGGGTGAGCATGGCGATCACCCATCGTTCGGAGTACACCTCGGCGGTCCGCAGCAACGGCGGCGATCTTGACGGCCTGCTGACCGCGATGGCCAACAAGATCGACGTTCTGCGGGGCTGACCCTTCAACGCACCAGGGGCTTGTAGCGAATGCGGTGCGGCTGCTCGGCCTCGGCGCCAAGGCGCCGCTTGCGGTCGGCCTCGTAGTCTGCGTAGTTGCCCTCGAACCAGACGACCTGCGAATCGCCCTCGAACGCCATGATGTGTGTGGCGATGCGATCGAGGAACCAGCGATCGTGCGAGATCACCACCGCGCAGCCAGGGAAGTCGAGCAAAGCCTCTTCGAGGGCACGCAAGGTGTCGACGTCGAGGTCGTTGGTGGGCTCGTCGAGCAGGATGACGTTCGCCCCGCTCTTCAGCATCTTGGCGAGATGGACGCGGTTACGCTCGCCGCCCGAGAGCTGCCCGACCTTCTTCTGCTGGTCGCCGCCCTTGAAATTGAACTGGGCCACGTAGGCCCGCGAGGGCATCTTGCGCTTGCCCAGCTCGATCTCGTCGTGACCGCCGGAGATCTCCTGCCATACCGTCTTGTCCGCCGCCAGGGCGTCCCGCGACTGGTCGACATAGCCGAGTTGCACCGTCTCGCCGACGCGGAACGTGCCGCCATCGGGCTGTTCCTGACCGGTGATCATGCGGAACAGCGTTGTCTTGCCGGCACCGTTGGGGCCGATGATGCCGACGATGCCGCCCGGCGGCAGCTTGAACGACAGATCCTCGATCAGCAACCGGTCGCCGTAGCCCTTGCGCAGGTGCTCGGCCTCGATCACCAGATTGCCCAGGCGCGGTCCGGGCGGGATGACGATCTGGGCGGTGCCGACCTGCTTCTCGCCGGCCTGCGCGACCAGGGTCTCGAAGGCGGTGATGCGGGCCTTGTTCTTCGCCTGGCGGGCGCGCGGGCTGGCCCGTACCCATTCGAGTTCCTGGGCGATGGTGCGCTGGCGGGCGCTTTCCTCGCGCGCCTCCTGGAGCAGGCGCTTCTGCTTCTGCTCCAGCCAGGAGGAATAGTTGCCCTCGTAGGGGATGCCCTGACCGCGGTCGAGTTCGAGAATCCAGCCGGTGACGTTGTCGAGGAAGTAGCGGTCGTGTGTGACGATGACGACCGTGCCCTCGTAGTCATGGAGGAAGCGCTCGAGCCACGCCACCGACTCGGCGTCCAGATGGTTGGTCGGCTCGTCGAGCAGCAGCATGTCGGGACGCGAAAGCAGAAGCCGGCACAGGGCGACGCGGCGCCGCTCGCCGCCCGACAGCTTGGTCACGTCGGCATCGCCCGCCGGGCAGCGTAGCGCGTCCATGGCGATTTCGATGGTGCGCTGCAGGTCCCAGGCGTTGCGATGGTCGATCTTTTCCTGCAACTCGCCCTGTTCCGCGATGAGGTCGTTCATCTCGTCGTCGGAGAGTTCCTCGCCGAAACGCGCGCTAACCTCCTCAAACCGGTCGAGCAGGGCCTTCGTCTCGGCGACGCCCTCCATCACGTTGCCCATGACGTCCTTGCCCGGGTCGAGCTGGGGCTCCTGTTCGAGATAGCCGACCTTGACGCCCTCGGCCGCCCAGGCCTCGCCGCCGAAGTCGTGGTCGATGCCGGCCATGATCTTGAGCAGAGTCGACTTGCCGGCACCGTTCGGCCCGAGCACGCCGATCTTCGCCCCCGGCAGGAACGACAAGTACAGCCCCTTCAGAATCTCCCGTCCGCCGGGATAGATCTTGGTCAGGTCCTTCATCACGTAGATGTACTGATAGGCGGCCATGTGTCCTCGCGTGCGGGTCGGATAGGCTCCGGAGCCGGCTGTTGTAGCGCATGGCGCCGACGGATTCCACCCCGCCTCCGGATGGCGCGCGGCTTGCAAAGCAATGGAAAACCCAACCACAGCGAGTCGAGCCATGATCTCCCACGCAATCCTCGCCGGTCCCGCCGCCGGACTTCGGTCGAATCCGTCACCGCCGGCCGCCGGACCGGGAAATTTCGCCGACCTGGTGAAGGATTCCTTTGCGCGCCCAGCCCCGGCCTCAGCCCGGCAATCGCCCCGCGAGCTTGCCGCCACGGCCATGCCACGGCTGTTCGGCGATGCCTACGACACCCGCACCGGAACGATCGACATGGTCAGGTTTGCCCGCCGGGTGGGGGAAGAAACTGCCGACCTTGCGGCCGAGCTCACGCGGCGCCTCCACCTCGCCGGGATCGACACCTCGATCCCGGTCTCGCTGACGGTCCGCGGCGACGGCACCGTCAGCGCCGCGGGCGACCATCCGCAGCGCCAAGCGATCGAGAAGATGTTCGCCGACGATCCCGCGCTTGCCAACCGCTACCGCAAGGTCGCCGCCGACAACCATATGATCGCCACCGCCCAACTCGCCAGCCGGTTCCACCAGGCGTGGTACGATTGCAAGGACGAAGAGGAACGCGAAAAGGTGTGGCTGCGCTATCGCGGCCTGTTCGACCGCCTGCAAACCACCTCCGGCCAGATGACCCTGACCGGCGGGACGTTGAGTTCGGCCAGCCTGTCGCTCGTCGGGGGTGCGGCCTTGGCTTGAGTTGCGGGCCACCTGCCTCGGGGCCCGGCCCCGGGGCGCCGGTCAGACGGTCGAGAGGGCGCTGCGCAGCACCCATTTGAGCGAGTCGATCGAATGGAAGGCCGCCTTCAATCGGTGGCGGTCCTCCGGCGCCAGGCGTTTGACCTCGATGTGGTTGGAAATCTCGATGCCGGCCGCCCGATCCGCGATCTGCTGTTCGAGCAGGACGCGCACCATCAGTTCATGGCTGGCCATGTAGCCGCGCGCCTCATGCTCCGGCATGAAGCCGCCCCGGGCCAGACCGCGCAGACGCTCCGCGGTGCCGGTTTCGGGAATGCGGTGCTTGAGGGCGAGCAGACGCGTCGCGCTGACGAGGGGCAGCAGCCCATGCAGCTTGATGTCGAGCCGCCCGTTTTTCGTCTTGAACTGGCCGAGCACGCCCAGCGGGGTCGAGAGGTCGGAAACCGAGGCGGCCATCAGGTGGAGGAACCGTGACGAGGCGGCGGCCCGCTTCATGAGATGGTCGCGCACCTGCTGGGCTAGGCCGTAATCGCCGTGAACCGGCCGGAAGTCGACGAAGATGTCGACGTTCAGGAGTTCCGGCCCATCAGCCTCCTTCATCCAGCGGTCGATCTCGCCGCGCCACCCCTCGACGCTGCGCCGCCATTCGGCGTTTCGGGCCATCACGCCGCCCTTGCACAGCGGCACCCCGGCGGCGGCGAGCGCGGCGTTGATGCGACTGCCCGCCTCGGCGAACCAGGCATCGTCTGCCTCACCGCCGGCGTGGACTATGGCGTTGTCCTGATCGGCCCCGAACAAACTCTCGCGGCGTCCGCCCGAACCCAAGAGAAGAAGACACCAGGCGGCGGGCGCGGGACCGCGACCGTCGGCCGCCATCGACAGTTCGGCAAGCTGCGCGGCGCGCATGGTCATGTCGCGCAGCACCGAACTCGCCACCGCGGCGACGCCCAGCCCCCCGACGCCCTCGGCGAGCAGGCCGTCGGCGAGCGAGGGAACCCGCGCCCGGACCGCCGCCATGTCGGCAGCGCTGGCGGCGGTGGCGATCTCGTCACCGAAGGCCAGCGCCGCACCGGCCCGCAAATGCAGCAACCCGCGCACGGTGACCATGCCGGTGGCGCGCCCCGCGGCGTCGACAGCCACCAGATGGCGCAGGCGCAGCCGGTCCATGCGGCCCATCGCGACATAGACGAACGCATCCTGTCGCACCGTCGCCACGGGGCGGCTCATCACCGCCGCCACCGCCATGTCCACCGCCTCTTGCCGATGCGAGGCCAGTGCCCGCAGCACGTCACGCTCGGTCACGATGCCGGCGGGGCACCCCCCGGCGTCCACGACCACCAGCGAACTCACCCCGCCGTCCGCCATGGCGCGGCTGGCGTCGCCGATGGTCGTCGCCGGGCTCACCGTGGCGACCGGACTCGACATCACCTCGGCGACCCGGTGACGGTAGGGAAAGCTGTCGATCTTCTCCAGCGATGTGGTGTCCACCATCGGCCCCCCCGGCGCTCAACCCGCCCCGCCCGCGGGCCAATCTTCACTCGCGGGCCGCGTTCCCCAGCAGTTGGGCGACCACCGGCGCCGCGTCCAGCCGCTTGGAGAGGTCCTCCTGATAGGCGACCAGGCCGAAACGCACCAGATTGGTGATCACCTCGCGGTCCTCACGGCGGAAATTCTTGTGCAGCGGCAGGGAATCGTAGATCCGATTGCCCGTCGACACGCTGAGTTCGTAGGCGGGTATCGGCGGCGCCAGTCGCGCGCGGGCGATCTGGGCCTTGACGGTCGCGATATGCGGCCGCCACGCCTCTACCCCGCCGCCCGCGGGATGGGCATAGCCGGTCAGCACCCGCTCGTAATAAGCGACGAGACAATCGCCCATCTCTTCGGCGCGCTCGCCCGCGGCCGCGCGCAGCCGGCCCTCCAGAACGCGCAGGTGGTCGGCCAGCAAGCCGGCAAAGGCCTCCCAGCGGCAAAGCTCGATGGCCGGGGCGAACGCCTCTTCCTCGAACAGTTTCTTGGCGTTGCCCGCCGCCTTGATGCGGCAATAGCCGACGGTTGCCTTATGAGTGAGGCGAGACGCCGAGCGTTCCGTGGCGTCTTCCACAGCGGAAAGCGCCCGCAGCGGCGGCGGATGAACCCAATCTAGAAAATTTCGAAACATTATTTCTCCGCAGGTTGCGGGGGTATCACCTATGGAACCCTCTTACACCCTGAAAAACCATAACCCTTTCTGAAAGTAGATTTCTAAACTCTTGTGATGGTTGCTTGCCGATGCTATCAAATCATGCGCGGAAATATAACCATAAGTGTGGGAGGTTGTTCGGGGGTGCCATCGTGTCCGGTGGCCAGCGCCCAAATAAAAAACTAACTGGCTCCAGGACCATACGTGGCCGGGTGGCGTTCGGACGCCACTTGCGGTTCGCGGTTCGCAAGGGGCCTCAACTTCTGGGAAGCGTTTTTAGGGAAGGAGAGGCTTTATGGCAAAACAATCTCTTACGCCGGAGAGGGCACGGGAGTATTGGAGTAAGACCTCCACGCTCATGTGGACGGTGCTCGCCATCTGGTTCGTGTTCGGCTTTCTGATCCACGCGTTCGTCACGTCGCTCAATACCATCGTCATCGGCGGTTTCCCGCTCGGCTTCTACATGGCCGCGCAGGGTTCACTGATCGTCTTCGTCATCATCATCTTCTGGTATGCAATGCGCCAGAACAGGATCGACGAGGACTTCGGCGTGACCGAAGACTGAGCCCGGGGAGAGCTGACATGCTAAAAGGCGATTTCACTCAAAACCTGGGCAAGGTGTACGCCATGTACACCGGCGGCTTCCTGGGCTTCACCATCATCCTGGCGATCCTCGAGCAGTTGGGCGTGCCCAACCGCGTGATCGGCTACCTGTTCGTGGCGCTGACCATCGGCGTGTACGCGCTGATCGGCATCCTGTCGCGCACGACGCAGGTTTCGGAATACTACGTCGCCGGCCGAAAGGTTCCGGCCTTTTACAACGGCATGGCGACCGGCGCCGACTGGATAAGCGCCGCCTCGTTCATCGGCATGGCCGGCACCCTCTACGCCCTCGGCTATGACGGCCTGGCCTTCGTGCTCGGCTGGACCGGCGGCTACGTGCTGGTGGCGGTGCTGCTGGCCCCCTATCTGCGCAAGTTCGGCCAGTTCACGGTGCCGGACTTCCTGGGCGCCCGCTACGGCGGCAACCTCGCCCGCTTCGCCGGCATCATCGTGCTGCTGTCGGCCTCGTTCACCTATGTGGTGGCGCAGGTCTACGGCACCGGCATCATCGCCTCGCGCTTCCTCGGCATCTCGTTCGAGGTGGCCGTGTTCGTCGGCCTCGCCGGCATCCTGGTGTGCTCGATGCTGGGCGGCATGCGTGCGGTCACCTGGACGCAGGTCGCGCAGTACATCATCCTGATCATCGCCTACCTGCTGCCCGTCGTGATCATGTCGGCGCAGGTTACCGGCGTGCCGATTCCGGAACTGATGTACGGCCAGGCGCTGCAGAAGATCACCGCCCTGGAGCAGACCCTGGGCGTGACCAAGCCGCACGTTCAGCCGTTCACCAACTACGATCCGCTGAACTTCTTCGGCCTGATCCTGTGCCTGATGATCGGCACCGCGGCGCTGCCACACGTGCTGATGCGCTTCTTCACCACCCCCAGCGTGCGTGACGCGCGCATGTCGGTGGGCTGGAGCCTGCTGTTCATCTTCATCCTGTACTTCACGGCGCCGTCCTACGCCGCCTTCGCCAAGCTGGAAGTTTACCAGAACGTGATCGGCCAGCAGATCTCGGCACTGCCGCAATGGGTCAGCCTGTGGGGTCAGATCGGTCTGGTGGGCGCCTGCGACGCGCCAAACGCGGCCGAGGTATTCGCCATGTGCAAGGGGGTCGTCGGCAACGGCGACGGCATCCTGCAATTGGCGGAGTTCAAGATCAACAACGACGCCATCGTGCTGGCGACGCCGGAAATCGCCGGCCTGCCGTACGTGGTCGCCGGCCTGGTGGCCGCGGGCGGTCTTGCCGCCGCGCTCTCCACCGCCGACGGCCTGCTGTTGGCCATCGCGAACGCGCTGTCGCACGACATCTACTACCGCATGATCGACCCGCATGCCGACGCCAAGCGGCGCCTCATCGTCGCCCGGGCCCTTCTGGTCGGCGTGGCCATCATCGCCGCCTATGTGGCGAGCACCAAGCCGGCGGGGATTTTGTCGATGGTGGCGTGGGCCTTCTCGCTCGCGGCCTCGGGCCTTTTCCCGGCCCTGGTCATGGGCATCTGGTGGAAGCGCACAACCAGCATCGGCGCCATCCTCGGCATCATCGCCGGGTGGGGCATCTGCCTCTACTACCTGATCATGACGCAGTACTTCGCGATGCCATTGTGGTTCGGCGTCAAGAACATCTCGTGCGGCCTGTTCGGTATCCCGGTGGCCTTCATCGTCACCTACGTGGTCAGCCTGTTCACGCCGGCGCCCTCGCAGGAGATGCAGGACTTCGTGGAATCGATCCGCGTACCGCGCGGCGACGTCGCCCTGGCGGCTGGCCAAGCCAAGGCCGAATAGCACTCACACGATCGAAACTCGGGCAGGGTCCGCTTGCGGACCCTGCTTTTTTTGAAGGTCCACGATGCTGTCGCCGTTTTTCCTGGACTACTGGTACTTCCACATTCCCAACTACCTGCTGTCGCTGGTGATCTACACCCTTTTCGGGCGGTTCCTGCTCGGCCTGTTCCTGCCGCCAGACTCGCCGAATTACATCTGGCGATTCTTCGTACGCCTGTCCGACCCGGCGTTGCGGATCGTAAACTGGTTGATTCCGCTTTACGTGGCGACGCCACTGCGGCCATTGGTGGCCGCCTTCCACCTCTATCTGCTGCGCGTCGCCTTTTGGCTGGCCCTGGCGATGCAGGGTCTGGCACCCAAGCTGGGCGCCCAAGCGGCGAGCGGGGGATAGCCCTTTCAGACGCTTTGACCGAGAACCGGCCGACGTTAGGCTACCCGGATAGCCTCTATGTCGGAGCCGCTCTCACGATGGACCGTATCCGCTATTTTGCAGATCTTTCGGTCAAGCGGGCCTGTGGCTTTGGAGTACTCGCCATCGTCATGGTGATGCTCGGCCTGAGCAACGACCTCCATCTGGCCATCCGCACCGCCGCCATCCTTTTCTCGCTTCAGGTTGCCATCCTCCTCCACTTCGCCTGGCGGGCGCCGCGCATTCACTACCGCAAGCGCGAGGTCTGGATTCTGCTGGACGGCTGGCATGGACTGCCCGAGACCCGCGCCCACCAGGCCATCTCGACAATCATGCGCGACACCTTCCTCGGCTATGCCGAGCTGGGCGCCTGGGTGGCGACGGGTTTCTGGCTGATGAGCTTCACCGGCCGGCTGCTGGGATGAACAGCGACCCCGCCTTTCACCCGCAACGGGGATGCGTGTAGCCTGACCGCGGATGCCCCGCCGTGGGGCGACGGGTGCGGGGGAGAGAGGTGACGGCCCGATCGGAGCCCGCCGGATCGCCGGCCGAGGTGTTTGCCGTCTTCCTCAAGCTGGGACTGACGTCCTTCGGCGGGCCGATCGCCCATCTCGGCTATTACCGTGACGAACTGGTGGTGCGCCGAAAGTGGATCGACGAGGCGGGCTATGCCGATCTCGTCGCGCTGTGCCAGTTCCTGCCCGGTCCCGCCAGCAGCCAGACCGGCTTTTCTCTCGGACTGCTGCGCGCCGGCCCGCTCGGCGCGCTGGCCGCCTGGACTGCCTTCACCCTGCCCTCGGCCCTGGCCATGGTTCTGTTCGCCTTCGGCGCGGCCGTCTTCGAGGGGCCCGCGGGCGGCGGCGCGCTGCACGGACTCAAGGTGGTTGCCGTCGCGGTGGTGGCGCAGGCGGTGTGGGGCATGGCGCGGACGCTCTGCCCTGACCGTCGGCGGGGCTCGATCGCCCTCGCCGCGGTCCTGATCGTGGTCTTCGCCGGGAGTTCCGCCGGTCAGATCGCGGCCATCGCCGCCGGCGGGCTCGCCGGACTGTGGTTGTGCCGGGACGGCGCCGGAGCCGCCGTCGGGCGCCTGCGGTTTCCCGTGTCGCGTCGCGCCGGAGCCACGCTGCTCGCCGCCTTCCTTGCGCTGCTGGTGCTTCTGCCGGGCTTGAGAGCGGCCTTCCCGTCCCAGGAACTGGCCATGTTCGATTCCTTTTATCGCGCCGGCTCCCTGGTATTCGGCGGCGGACACGTCGTGCTGCCGTTGCTGGAGGCCGAGGTGGTGCGAACGGGCTGGATGGGGCGGGACGCCTTCCTCGCCGGATACGGTGCCGCCCAGGCCGTGCCCGGCCCGCTCTTCACCTTCGCCGCCTATCTGGGGGCGGTGATGAGCGGCCTGGCGGGTGCGGCCATCTGCCTCGCCGCGCTATTTCTTCCCGGATTGCTGCTGGTGGCGGGCGCCCTTCCCTTCTGGGACACGCTCCGCACCCGCCCCAGGGCGCAGGCGGCGATGCGGGGCGCCAACGCCGCCGTGGTCGGCATCCTGGGCGCGGCCCTGTACGACCCCTTGTGGACCACCGCCATCCGCGACCCGCGCGACTTCGCGTTGGCACTCACCGGGTTCGTGCTGCTGACCGCCTGGAAAGTCCCGTCCTGGATGGTCGTGCTGCTCCTGGCCGCAGGCGGCGCCGGGCTGGCGCTGTGGGGGTGACAGGCGGGAAATTGGTGGGCCCGGCAGGACTCGAACCTGCAACCAGACCGTTATGAGCGGCCCGCTCTGACCGATTGAGCTACAGGCCCACCGCGACGGCACGTTAGCGAAAGGAAGGGTGGGCGTCCAGCGTTCCGCTGCATTCCCGAGGGTCGGAGTGATGGGCCGCGAAAGAGCGGCTGCGCCGCGTCCCCTCACCCGCCCCGCTATGCGGGTTCCCTCCCTCTCCCGCGAGCGGGAGAGGGCTTCGCAAGGGGCTTCAGGTGTCGAGGAAGCTGCGCAGCTTGCGCGAGCGGCTGGGGTGCTTGAGCTTGCGCAGCGCCTTGGCCTCGATCTGGCGAATGCGCTCGCGCGTCACGCTGAACTGCTGGCCCACTTCTTCCAGCGTGTGGTCGGTGTTCATGCCGATGCCGAACCGCATGCGCAGCACGCGTTCCTCGCGCGCCGTGAGCGAAGCCAGCACGCGCGTCGTGGTTTCGCGCAGATTGGCCTGGATGGCGGCATCGAGCGGCAACACCGCCGCCTTGTCCTCGATGAAGTCGCCGAGATGGCTGTCCTCCTCGTCGCCGATCGGCGTTTCGAGCGAGATGGGCTCCTTGGCGATCTTCAGCACCTTGCGCACCTTCTCGAGCGGCATCGACAGCTTCTCGGCCAGCTCCTCGGGCGTGGGCTCGCGCCCGATCTCGTGCAGCATCTGGCGCGAGGTGCGGACCAGCTTGTTGATCGTCTCGATCATGTGCACCGGAATGCGGATGGTGCGCGCCTGGTCGGCGATCGAGCGGGTGATGGCCTGGCGAATCCACCACGTGGCGTAGGTCGAGAACTTGTAGCCGCGCCGGTACTCGAACTTGTCGACGGCCTTCATCAGGCCGATGTTTCCCTCCTGGATCAGATCCAGGAATTGCAGGCCACGGTTCGTGTACTTTTTGGCGATCGAGATGACCAGCCGAAGATTGGCCTCGATCATCTCCTTTTTAGCCTTGCTGGCCTCGCGCTCGCCCCTCTGCACGGTGGCGACGATGCGCCGGAACTCGCTGATCGGCAGACCGGCCCCGGCTGACACCTCGGCAATGGAACCGCGGATGTTGGCGACCTCGCGGGCATGCCGGACAGCGAAATCCTTCCAGCCGCGGGCCGGCCGCTCGGCCACCCGGTCCAGCCAGTTGGGATCCAGCTCGTTGCCGTAATAGGCCTCGAGAAACTCCGGCCGCTTGATCCGGCAGCCCTCGGCCAGGCGCAGGAGCTTGCCCTCCAGCCCGATCAGACGCCGGTTGAGACCGTTGAGCTGATCAACCAGTTGCTCGATGCGCGAATTGTTGAGATGCACGCCTTCCATCAGGAGGACGAGATCGGCCTTCAGCTTGTCATAGCGTTTCTCGACCACGGCTGCCGGGCGGTCGCCCTGCTGAAGCCCGGCGAGACGCTGTTCCTGCACTTGGTGAAGCTGGGTGTAGGTCTCGTTGATTCTCTCGAAGGTCTCCAGCACCTGCGGCATGAGCTGCAGTTCCATGACCGCCAGCGAGACGCTGCTCTCCTCGCCGTCGGCCTCGCCGTCGCCCTCGCCGCCGTCGCCCTCGCCGCCGGCGCTCTCGCCATCCTCGGCCTCCTCTTCTTCCCCCTCGCCCGCCGCTTCCTCGGCCTCCGGTTCCGACGGCCCGGCCTCGAGCTCGGCCTCGGACAGCCCGTTCTCGGGCGAGGCGCCATAGGTGGCGTCGAGGTCGATGATGTCGCGCAGCAGCATCTTGCCGTCGCGCAGGGCGTCATGCCACTCGAGCAGGGCGCGGATGGTCAGGGGGCTTTCGCAGATGCCGCCGATCATCATCTCGCGGCCGGCCTCGATGCGCTTGGCGATGGCGATTTCGCCTTCGCGTGACAGCAGCTCGACGCTGCCCATCTCACGCAGATACATGCGCACCGGGTCGTCGGTGCGCCCGAGGTCCTCCTCGTCGACGTTGCCGGCGGCCGAAACTTCGGTCTCCAGGCTCTCGGCCTCGTCCTGAGGCTGTTCCTCGTGTTCTTCGTTCTCGACGATGTTGATGCCCATCTCGGACAGCATCGCCATTGTGTCCTCGATCTGCTCCGATGACACCTCGTCGGGCGGCAGGGCGGCATTCAGCTCGTCATAGGTCACATAGCCGCGTTCCTTGCCGCGGGCGACCATGCGTTTGACGGCAACGCCCATGGTGTCGAGCAGCGGGCCGTCCATGGCCTCGTCCTGGTTTTCCGTAACTTCGGCGGTGTTGGTCGCTTTCGTTGCCATCAAATCTCCCGCTCCCCACGACAGACAGTGCTTCGTGCCGTCCTCGTCTTCGGTGGCCGGACGGCCCTGCCCGGCGGTAATGGTGAAAGGCGACGAGGCGAGGGGCTCAGCCCGGAACCTCTCGCTCGTCGTCGTCGTCCTGCTCCTGGTTCTTCAATGCCTGGAAGAAGCTATAGCTCTCATCCGACATTTCGCTGGCCAACCGCTGTTCGGCCCTGTCGATATCGGCCTTCAAGTCCTTTTGCATGTAGAGGCTGTAGGCATGTTCCCATCCGGCCAGGGCTGTCTCGTCGGCGACCGCCGATCGCGCGAATGGCGCGTGCACATAGGTGCCGGGCCCCAGGAGGGAAGCCAATAACCGCGCAAAACCGCTTGCAACTAGGTAGCGCCGCAATACCACCGAATCAAGTGGGGCCGCGCTATGGAGGTGCTTTAAGATTTCCTGCCGAAGGTTGTCAAGGTCATTGTCCGAAAAGCGGAGGCCGCCCAGCCGCTCCTCCACCCGTTCGAGCAAGGACGGATGGTTGACCAGGACCGCAAGGAGTATGCGTTCGCGAAGCGCGTCGACGGGAAGACCGTCGCGGGCCGGCGGCGGGGGGGGCGGCGCGGCGCGCCCCGACGCCCGCGGCCCCGTCGCACCGCGGCGGCCCGGCCTGGCCGCGCGAAAACTTTCCCACAGACGTTCGCGCAGGGCCTGCCGGTAGTGCTGCTGTACGGAGCGGTCGGCGATCCGCTGCACCGCATCTTCGAAGTGCCGGTCCAGGGCGGCACGCCGTTCGGGCGTGTCGACGCGCCGGCCCGACACGCCGAGGCGCCACAGCACGTCGACCAGCGGTTCGGCCCCGTCGAGGATCGCCCGCATGGCGGCCGGCCCCTTGCCGGCGATCAGAGTGTCCGGATCCTCGGACGGCGGCAGCACCGCGAAGCGCAGGGAATGGCCCGGGCGCAGGAGGGGGAGTGCGCGCTCGACGGCCCGGGCCGCCGCCCGCTGCCCGGCGGCGTCGCCGTCGAAGCACAGCACCGGCTCGGGGACCAGCCGCCACAATTCCTCGAGCTGGCGCTCGGTGAGCGCCGTCCCCAGCGGCGCCACGGCGGGAATTTCGGCGCGCAGCATGGCGATCACGTCCATGTAGCCCTCGACCACCGCCAGCAGACCGTCGGCGGCGCCGGAACGGGCCAGCGAGTGGCCGTACAGCACCGCCCCCTTGTGGAACAGCGGGGTTTCCGGCGAATTCAGGTATTTCGGCTGCCCCTCGCCCATGATACGGCCGCCGAAGGCGATCAGCCGGCCTCGGCGATCGCCGATCGGGAACATGACCCGCCCCCGGAAGCGGTCGTAGGGATCGCCCCGATCAGGGTCGATCAGAAGCCCCGCCTCCAGCACCAGTTCGCGCGGAATGCCCTGCGCCCGAAGGGCTTCCGCCAGGCCGCTGCGGCCGTCCGGCGCAAAACCAAGGCGAAAGCGCGCAATGGATTCGTCATCCAGGCCCCGCCCCTGAAGATAAGCCAATGCGGCCCGCCCGACGGGTTGACGCAATTGCCGTTCGAACCAGGCGCAGGCCGCTTCCACGACATCATAGAGCGACGCTTGCCGGCGCGAGCGCTCGCGCTCCTCGCGGCTCTCCTGCGGGGGCACCACGCCGGCCTCGGCCGCCAGCCGCTCGACGGCCTCGGGGAAGGAAAGGTTGGCGGCGCGCATCTCGAACCCGACGACGTCGCCATGGGCGCCACATCCGAAACAATGGAAAAAGCCCTTCTCCTCGTTAACGGTGAACGAGGGGGTCTTTTCATTATGGAATGGACACAGCCCGGTGTATTCGCGCCCGCGCCGCGTCAGGCGAACCCGGCGGCCGATCACCGAGGCCAGCGACAGCCGGCCCCTCAGTTCGTCGAGGAACTGCGGGGGGAACGCCATCGCCGACGGCCGAGCCGGTCAGCCCCCCAACTGCCGTTTCGCCACGGCGCTGGCCTTGGCGAAATCCATTCGCCCGGCAAAGCGCTCGCGCAAGGTCGCCATTACGCGGCCCATGTCCTTGAGTCCGCCCGCCCCCAGCTCGGCGATGGTGTCGGCCACGCTTTGGGCCAATTCCTCGTCGGTAAGCTGCTTGGGCAGGAAGCGCTCGATGATCTCGATTTCCTCGGCTTCCTGCTGCGCCAGTTCCAGCCTGCCGCCCTGTTCGTAAAGCGCGATGCTCTCGCGACGCTGCTTCATCATCGACTGCAGCATCTGGAGGATTTCGTCGTCGCTGATGCCGTCCGTCTGCCCCTTGGTCCGCCCGGCGATATCACGGTCCTTGAGGGCGGCCAGGATCAGGCGGACGGTGGATACGGTGCGGGCGTCCTTGGCCAGCATCGCCGCCTTGAGCGAATCGTTCAGGCGTGCTCGCAACATTGTTTTCCCCAGTATCTGCGGAGGGAGAGAGACGTTACCGGAAAAGGTGACGCAAGGCAAATGACGGCCGCCGCGACGCTTGACTTGGCCCGTGCGATCTCGGTCCACGAAGCTTGACGGACGGGGGGGATTTGCTTATTTACTCCGCAATTTGCCCACCGCCATTCGGAACGTGCCCGATACCTTGCGCAAGCGCCGCCCCCGGCGGCGCTGAGGTCTGGTGCGCGGTAGGCTCCGGAGAGCGATCTCCGCCCGTCGAGCGTTGAAGGATGGCCATGCCGAACGAACAAGCGATCCCGGAGTCGATACTGCAACGCCAGCGTCCTCCGGGAGCCACAGCGGCGCTCGTCCTGGCCGACGGCACGGTGATATGGGGGCATGGCGTCGGCGCGGCCGGCGCCTCGGTGGGCGAGGTGGTGTTCAACACCTCGATGACCGGTTATCAGGAGGTGCTGACCGACCCCTCCTATGCGGGCCAGGTGATCACCTTCACCTTCCCCCACATCGGCAACGTGGGCACCAACCGCGAGGACGTCGAAACCATCACCCCGGCCGCCCGCGGCTGCATTCTTCGCGCCGACATCACCCAGCCGAGCAACTGGCGCGCCGTCGCCCACCTCGACGGCTGGCTGAAGTCGCATGGCATGGTTGGCGCCGCCGGCATCGACACGCGACGGCTGACCCGCCGAATCCGCGACGGCGGAGCCCCCAACGGCGTTCTTTGCCACGCCCCCGACGGCACCTTCGACCTGCCTGCCTTGTGGGAAATGGCGCGTGACTGGCCGGGCCTCGAGGGGATGGACCTTGCCAAGGAGGTGACCTGCCGCCAGACCCATGAATGGGACGAAACCACTTGGGCGTTGGGGCAAGGTTACGGCCGGCAGACCGATGCGCGCTTTCACGTCGTCGCCGTCGACTACGGCGCCAAGCACAACATCTTGCGCTGCCTCGCCGCGGCCGGTTGCCGGGTGACGGTAGTCCCCGCCACGGCCGGAGCCGACGACATCCTGCGCCACGCGCCGGACGGCGTGTTCCTGTCGAACGGCCCGGGCGACCCCGCCGCCACGGGCGAGTACGCGGTACCGGTGGTCCGCACGCTGGTCGACGCCGGGTTGCCGCTGTTCGGCATCTGTCTCGGGCATCAGATCCTCGCGCTGGCCCTGGGTGCCAGGACGCGCAAGATGGAGATCGGACACCGGGGTGCCAACCACCCGGTCAAGGACCTGGCTACCGGCCGGGTCGAGATCACCAGCCAGAACCACGGCTTCGTCGTCGACGAGGCGAGCCTGCCGGCCGGCGTGACGGCCAGCCACCGCTCGCTGTTCGACGGCTCGCTGGAGGGCTTGGCGGTCGAGGGCCGGCCGATCTTCTCGGTGCAGTACCACCCGGAAGCCAGCCCCGGCCCGCAGGACAGCCATTACTTGTTCGAGCGGTTCATCGAGACGATGGGCGCGGCAAAGCGGTGATCTGGTCGCTGCCGGGTAGGCCGCTTAACCACAGAGGCACAGAGACAAAGAGAAGTCACAGAGGCGAAGGAAGAGGCGCGAACGGCGCAGGACCTTGATGGAACGGGATCCACTATCCGACAGAGTGATTGGCCTCGCCATTGAGGTTCACCGGGCCCTAGGGCCCGGTCTTCTTGAATCGGCGTACGAACGATGCCTGGCCTACGAACTTGAGCAGGCTGGGCTGTCTTTCGGTCGACAAGTGCCCCTGCCCGTGGTCTATAAGACCGTCCATCTGGACGTCGCCTACCGCATGGACATCGTGGTGGATGCCAAATTGGTGATCGAGTTGAAGACCGTTGAAACCTTGCTGCCGCTGCATCAGGCGCAGCTATTGACCTATCTGAAACTCAGCGGCATCCGCGCCGGGCTGCTGATGAATTTCCATACAGCGGTTTTGAAAGATGGAATCAGGCGGGTGGTCTTGTAGCGCCCCTCTGTGCTTTCTCCGTGTCTCTGTGCCTCTGTGGTTAACTTAACGCCACTCACTAGTCGAGCCCGCAGCAAATGCCGAAACGCACCGACATCAAGTCCATCATGATCATCGGGGCCGGGCCCATCGTCATCGGGCAGGCCTGCGAGTTCGATTATTCGGGGGTTCAGGCCTGCAAGGCGCTGCGCGAGGAGGGGTACAGGGTCATCCTGGTCAACTCGAATCCGGCGACCATCATGACCGACCCAAATCTGGCCGACGCCACCTATGTCGAGCCGATCACGCCGGAGATCGTCGCCCGCATCCTCGAGAAGGAACGCCCCGACGCCCTGCTGCCGACGATGGGCGGCCAGACCGCGCTCAACACCGCCATGGCGCTGGCCGACGACGGCACGCTCGATCGGCTGGGCGTGGAGATGATCGCGGCGAAGCGCGACGTCATCGCCAAGGCCGAGGACCGGCTGCTGTTCCGCGAGGCGATGGACAAGATCGGGCTGGAATCGCCGAAAAGCCGGCTGGTCCACGACATGGTCGAAGCCCGCGAGGCCCTGGCCGAGATCGGCCTGCCGCTGATAATCCGCCCGTCCTTCACCCTGGCCGGAACCGGCGGCGGCATCGCCTACAACGCCGAGGAATACAATCAGATCGTCGCAGGCGGTCTGGCCGCCTCGCCGGTGAACCAGGTGCTGGTCGAGGAATCGGTCCTGGGCTGGAAGGAATACGAGATGGAGGTCGTGCGCGACCGCCACGACAACTGCATCATCGTCTGCTCGATCGAAAACGTCGACCCCATGGGCGTGCATACCGGCGATTCCATCACCGTGGCGCCGGCGCTGACGCTGACCGACAAGGAATACCAGATCATGCGCAACGCCTCGATCGCGGTGCTGCGCGAGATCGGCGTCGACACCGGGGGCTCGAATGTCCAGTTCGCCGTCAATCCGGCCGACGGCCGCATGGTGGTGATCGAGATGAACCCGCGCGTCTCGCGCTCGTCGGCCCTGGCTTCGAAGGCGACCGGTTTCCCCATCGCCAAGATCGCCGCCAAACTGGCCGTCGGCTACACGCTCGACGAACTGCCGAACGACATCACCGGGGTCACGCCGGCGTCGTTCGAGCCGACCATCGACTACGTCGTCACCAAGATTCCCCGTTTCACCTTCGAAAAGTTCCCGGGCGCCGACCCGTTGCTGACCACCTCGATGAAGTCGGTCGGCGAGGCGATGAGCATTGGCCGCACCTTCCAGGAAAGCCTGCAAAAGGGTTTGCGGTCGATGGAAACCGGCCTGACCGGCTTGAACGAGGTGGAGATACCGGGAGCCGCCGGCGGGGCCAACCCGGATGCCGTGCGCGCCGCTTTGAGCCAGCCGCGCGCGGACCGGCTGCTGGTCATCGCCCAGGCCTTTCGCTGCGGCTTCAGAGTCGACGAAGTGCACGCCGTGTGCAGCTACGACCGCTGGTTCCTGCGCCAGATCGAGGAAATCGTAAAGGCCGAGGACGAAGTGCGACGGAAGGGTCTTCCCATCGACGCGCCGGGGATGTTGCGGCTCAAGAAGATGGGCTTCTCGGACGAGCGTTTGGCCCAGCTTTCGGGGAAAACCGTGGTCGAGACGGCGTTCCGCCGCGAGGTGCTGAACGTCAAGCCCGTGTTCAAGCGCATCGACACCTGCGCCGCCGAGTTCCCGTCGCGCACGCCTTATATGTATTCCTGCTACGAGGGCGACGGCATCGCCGCGGCGGAGTGCGAGGCCGATCCCGGCGACCGCGACAAGGTGGTGATCCTGGGCGGCGGCCCCAACCGCATCGGCCAGGGCATCGAATTCGACTATTGCTGCGTGCACGCCGCCTATTCGCTGAGCGAGGCGGGGTACGAGACCATCATGGTCAACTGCAACCCGGAAACCGTCTCGACCGACTACGACACCTCGGACCGGCTGTATTTCGAGCCGCTGACCGCCGAGACGGTGATCGACCTGGTGCGCGTCGAGCAGCGCAAGGGCCGTGTGCTCGGGGTGATCGTGCAGTTCGGCGGCCAAACGCCGCTCAAGCTGGCGGCGGCGCTGGAGCGGGCCGAAATCCCCATTCTCGGCACCTCGCCCGACGCCATCGACCTGGCCGAGGACCGCGAGCGGTTCCAGAACCTGCTGCGGCGCCTCAACCTGCGCCAGCCGGAAAACGGCACCGCGCGGTCGCTCGACGAGGCCCGCAAGGTGGCCGAGGAGATCGGCTATCCGGTGGTCATCCGCCCCTCCTACGTTCTCGGCGGGCGGGCCATGCAGATCGTCCACGACGTCGAGGGCCTCGAGCGCTACATGCGCGAAGCGGTGGTGGTCACCGGCAACAATCCGGTACTGATCGACAGCTATCTGCGCGACGCCGTCGAGGTCGACGTCGACGCCCTGGCCGACGGCACGGACGTGTTCGTCGCCGGCATCATGCAGCACATCGAGGAAGCCGGCATCCATTCCGGCGACTCCGCCTGCTCGCTGCCGCCCTACTCGCTGCCGGCGCCGGTCCTGGCCGAACTCAAGCGGCAGACGGTGGCCCTGGCCAAGGGTCTGAACGTTGTCGGATTGATGAATATCCAGTTCGCCATCAAGGATGGCGAGATCTTCATTCTCGAAGTCAACCCGCGCGCCAGCCGCACGGTGCCCTTCGTCGCCAAGGCGACGGGCGTGCCGATCGCCAAGATCGCCGCCCGCGTGATGGCCGGCGAGCGCCTGGCCTCGTTCGGGCTCGAGGAGCGGCCGTTCCAGCACGTTGCCGTCAAGGAGGCGGTGTTCCCCTTCGCACGCTTCGCCGGCGTCGACATCATCCTGGGGCCGGAGATGAAATCCACCGGCGAGGTCATGGGCATCGACAGCAACTTCCACCGCGCCTTCGCCAAGTCGCAGTTGGGCGCCGGAGTGCGCCTGCCGGACGCGGGCACGGTCTTCGTCTCGGTCAAGGACGGCGACAAGGCGGCGACCGTGCCGCTCGGGCGGCGCCTGATCGACATGGGCTTCACGCTCATCGCCACCTCGGGGACCGCGGCCTATTTGCGCCAGCACGGCCTCGAGGTTCGCAGCGTCAACAAGGTGCTGGAGGGCCGCCCGCACTGCGTCGACGCCATGATGAGCGGCGAGGTCCAGCTCGTTTTCAACACCACCGAGGGCGCGCAGGCGGTGGCCGACAGCTTCAGCATCCGGCGCACCGCCCTGACCCACAACATCCCCCATTACACCACCCTGGCCGGGGCGCGCGCCGCCGTCGGCGCCATCGAGGCCCTGAAGGCCGGGGGGCTGGACGTGGCCCCATTGCAGTCGTACTTCGGCGGTGCTTTCTGACCGGAAGGAACCGGCCTTGATGCGACCGCCAGCCGGTCGTATTCTATGACCGGTAATTTCAGTCCCAGCGGCCGGCTGTCCATGCCGGCCCCTCGCCTACACTGATCGGGGTTTCCGGATGGAAAAGATTCCGATGACCGCAGCCGGCTTGGCCCGGCTGGAGGAAGAATTGAAGAGTCTGAAGACGGTGGAGCGGCCGGCGGTTATCCGCGCCATCGCCGAAGCCAGGGAACATGGCGATCTCTCCGAGAACGCCGAATACCATGCGGCCCGCGAGAGGCAGAGCTTCATCGAGGGGCGCGTCGCCGAGTTGGAAGACATCATCAGCCGTGCCCAGGTGATCGACATCAGCCAGCTGTCGGGCGACATCGTGCGCTTCGGCGCCGTCGTGACCCTGGCGGACGAGGACACCGACGACGAGGCCGTCTATCAGATCGTCGGCGCCCATGAGGCCGAAATTCGCTCCGGCCGCCTATCGGTGCATTCGCCTCTAGCCCGCGCCCTGATCGGCAAGCACATCGGCGACTCCGTCGAGGTGAGCACCCCGGGCGGCTCGAAATCCTACGAAATCGTGGACGTTCGCTACAGCTGACCGCGTCAGACGTGCTCCGCTTCCTCGTCGAGTTCGACTGGAACGCCGGGTTGCGACTTCGACGTGCGGATGGCCAGGGCCGACTTGACGTGGCTGATGTTGGGGGCGGCGGTCAGCTTGGTGGTGAGGAAGCGCTGGTAGGCGTCCCAGTCCGCGGCCACGACCTTCAGCAGGAAATCTGTTTCGCCAGCCAGCATGTGGCACTCGCGCACCTCGGGCCACTGATTGACCAGCCGCTCGAACGCCTTGAGATCGGCCTCGGCCTGGCTGTTGAGACCGACATGCGCGAAGACGGTGACGTGGAAGCCCAGCGCCTCGGGGTCGATGTCGGCGTGGTAGCCGCGAATGTAGCCGGCCTCCTCCAACGCCCGCACCCGCCGCAGGCAGGGCGGCGCCGAGATGCCGGCATGCCGCGCGAGATCGACGTTCGTCATCCGACCGTTGGCCTGCAGGTCGTTGAGAATGCGACGATCTATGCGGTCGAGCTTGACGCGCTGCATATTGGATTTTTCTCCGGACGCCCCCATCGCGAAATTATATTACAATGCGCTGCCTGCCACGCCAAGACCCCGCTGCGATTAACGGCGGCTGACGTGTGATAGATGGACGTGTTGGCAAAAGGTTTGGCTTATATCATGGCGTTGCATATCTGCTTGTAATAATTCTACTTGCAAGAACAGCCTCTACTCCCTTAGAATGGGTCCATACAACCGAAGAGGGAGCCAATCATATGCACGAACCCTTCACCGCCCCCAGCGTCCTCGTCGGCCGGCCCGCGCCGGACTTCGTCGCACCCGCGGTCATGCCCAACAACGAGATCAATGCCGATTTCAGCCTGCGCAGCCATCTCGAAGGCTCTTACGGCCTGGTGTTCTTCTATCCGCTGGACTTCACGTTCGTCTGCCCGTCGGAAATTCTGGCCCATGACCATCGCCTGGCCGCCTTCGCCGACCGCAACACCAAGGTCGTCGCGGTGAGCGTGGATTCCCAGTTCACGCACTTGGCCTGGAAAAACACCCCGGTGGATAAGGGCGGACTGGGCAGGGTGGGGTTCCCCATGGTCGCCGACCTGACCAAGGCGATCGCCCGCTCGTATGGAGTCCTGGTCAACGACAGCGTGGCGCTACGCGGGACCTTCCTGATCGACCGCGCCGGTATCGTGCGCCATCAGGTGGTCAACGACCTGCCGCTGGGCCGCAACGTCGACGAGGCCTTGCGGATGGTCGATGCCCTGCAATTTCATGAAGAGCATGGCGAAGTTTGCCCCGCCGGCTGGAACAAGGGCAAGGCGGGCATGGAGGCGTCTCCGGACGGGGTCGCCAAGTATCTGGCGTCCCACGCCGAAGCCCTGTGAGTTTGCGCGAGTGAAGCGGGCGCCGGCCCGCTTCACTCCCATGGCGGCGCAAAGCCCGGCTTGCCCTTCCAGCCGGGCCTTCTTATTGTACATCGCTCAGTAGAAAGATGGGACATCCAGGTATCGCATCATGGCCTCTCACCATAGCAAGGTTCTGATCCTCGGCTCCGGCCCGGCCGGCTGCACGGCCGCCATCTACGCCGCACGTGCCAATCTCGAACCAATCATGGTCGAGGGCCTCCAACCCGGCGGCCAGCTCACCATCACCACCGACGTCGAGAACTATCCCGGCTTCGCCGAGGCCATTCAGGGCCCGTGGCTGATGGAGCAGATGCACAAGCAGGCTGAACACGTCGGAACCCGGATCTTCCAGGACACCATCGTCGACGTGGATGTGTCGCGACGGCCGTTCGTCTGCCGGGGTGATTCCGGGGACGTCTACACCGGCGACACCCTGATCATCTGCACCGGCGCCTCGGCGCGGTGGCTGGGATTGGACAGCGAGAGAAAATTCCAAGGATTCGGCGTTTCGGCTTGCGCCACCTGTGACGGCTTCTTCTTCCGCGGCAAGAAGGTGGCGGTCGTCGGCGGCGGAAACTCCGCAGTGGAAGAGGCGATTTATTTGACCAATCACGCGTCCAAAGTGACCGTGATTCATCGCCGCGACGAGTTTCGCGCCGAACGGGTCATGCAGGACCGCCTGTTCGCCAACCCCAAGATATCGGTCGTTTGGGACTCCGTGATCGACGAGGTCTTGGGCGAGGACAACCCGCCCGGAGTCACGGCCGTTCGTTTGCGCAACGTCAAGACGGGCGAGCTGAGCGATCTGGAGGTCGATGGCGTGTTCGTCGCCATCGGCCACTCACCGAACACCGGGCTGTTCAACGGGCAACTCGAGATGGACGGCGAGGGCTATATCGTAACGGCGCCGGACAGCACGGCGACCAGCGTTCCGGGCGTGTTCGCCGCAGGCGACGTTCAGGATAAGGTGTTCCGTCAGGCGGTCACGGCGGCCGGAACCGGCTGCATGGCCGCTCTCGAGGCGGATCGCTTCCTGGTCGTCCACGAGCACGCCGTCGCCGCGGCGGAATAGACCGACCGTGCCGAACCGGGTGGGGGTGATCCGCGACGTGATGGACTGGGACAAG
Source organism: Rhodospirillales bacterium (assembly GCA_019455065.1). Lineage (GTDB taxonomy): Bacteria > Pseudomonadota > Alphaproteobacteria > Rhodospirillales > Magnetospirillaceae > JACFNC01. The sequence goes on along the minus strand of JACFNC010000009.1, from coordinate 52,874 downwards.
CTGCGCGTATTTCACGCGGTCGCCGAAGCCGGCAGCTTCACCCACGCGGGCGAGGCATTGAACTTGAGCCAGTCGGCGGTGAGCCGCCAGATCAGCGCGCTCGAGGAGACGCTGCGCGTCCCCCTGTTCCACCGCCACGCACGCGGGCTCATCCTGACCGAGCAGGGGGAACTTCTGTTTCGCACCGCGCGCGAGGTCTTTGCCAAACTCGCGATGACCGAGGCGCAACTCGCCGACAGCAAGGACCGCCCGCAGGGCCCGATCAAAATAACCACCACGGTCGCTTTCGGCTCGCTGTGGCTGACCCCGCGCATGCGCGAGTTTCTCGACCTCTACCCCGACATTACGGTCTCGCTCATCCTCGATGACGCCGAGCTTGATTTGTCGATGCGGCAGGCCGACGTCGCCATTCGCATGATGCCGCCGCGTCAGCCCGACCTGGTGCAGCGGCATCTGCTGACCATGCACCACAAGGTCTACGCCGCCCCCGAATACCTGAAGAAATACGGAATGCCGAAGACCGCCGAGGACCTCGATCGGCACAGTATCATCGTGTTCGGCGACGAGGCGCGAACCCCCACCGCCAACGTCAATTGGCTTCTCGACGCCGGCGCCAGACCGGAGGCGCCCCGGCGCCCCGTGCTCAAGGTGAACAACATTTACGGGATCATCCGCGCGGTCGAAAGCGGCTTGGGCGTTGCGGCCCTTCCCGACTACCTGAGCCGCGAGGGCAGCCAGTTGGTCGAGATCCTCCCCGAATTGCGCGGGCCGAGCTTCGACGCCTACTTCGTCTATCCCGAGGAACTGCGCCATTCCAAGCGCATCGGCGTCTTCCGCGATTTCCTGATCCGAAAGATCAACGACTCCCTCTATTAACGCCCGGGTGCACCGGCGCCGCCATGCGCGATCCGCATGCCAGAAGCGACTATTTTTTTGTGGTTTTTCTCGCCAGGATAGCGTTTTATTAGAGTTGTCGAATGTTGATGGGCCTCCGCCCGTCACCATTCCCCGGGTTCCCACCCGGCTTCGGGTCACGGACCCTTCCCTCGTCCGTCGGACGTGGGCCTCCCTGTTAAGATACTTGCCGGGCCTCGCGCCCGGCAATTTTTTGCCTCAAGGCCCTTCTTGGGCCGACATCGGCGCTGCGTCAGACGACCGGGGCGCCGTAGCCCCAGCTGAACGGCACCGGTCCCGACAGCGCCACGACGTCGCCGTCGTCCACCGTGCGTTCGGTGTTGACCTTGGAAAGCAAGGTTCGCGTGACGTCCCGTCCGTTCACCAGCACCAGGAAGACGTCGCGCTCCGGGATGCCCAATGTCTTCAGGACATCCTCGATCCGACTTCCGACCGGCAGGGTCAGGGTGCGGCAGGATCCCGCGCCGCCCCCGAACCGGGTCAGGCTGTTGAACAACCTGACCTCGATTTGCATGGTAAGGTTTTGCGAGTTGTGTCCGAACATCTCGGCGGTCATCGCACACCCTCTCATTCCGCGCCTGGGAATTATTGCGGGGGGCGACGCGCATGCGCTTTGACGGTCGTCAAGGCTCTCTGACCATTCGCCCTCTTCCAATACGGAGCCGGTTGCTCCACTAATGGCGGACTGACCGGATCGCCCATCGCCAAGCCATGACCGAAACTTCGTCCCTGGTCGACGTTCTCGTACTTCTCATTGCCGCCGTCTTGGCGGTTCCCATCTTCCAGCGTCTGAGGGTCGGGCCGGTTCTCGGCTATCTCGTCGCCGGCGTGGTCATCGGCCCCTACGGCCTGCGCCTGATCGCCAACGACGCCGACATCCGCCACCTGGCCGAGCTTGGCGTCGTCTTCCTGCTGTTCGCGATCGGGTTGGAGCTCAAGCTTTCCCGCCTCTTGGTGATGCGCCGGTTGGTGTTCGGGCTAGGCAGCCTCCAGGTGCTGGTCACCGGCGCCATCCTGGCGGTCATCGCGTGGAGCGTGGGAGTGACGCCCGAGGCCGCGGTTGTCGCCGGTGCCGCCCTGGGCCTTTCCTCGACCGCCGTGGTGCTGCAGATTCTCACCGAGCGGGGCGAGCTGAACTCGCGCACCGGCCGGGTGGCCTTTGCCATTCTGTTGATGCAGGATCTGGCGGTGGTGCCGCTGCTTTCGCTGGTGTCGATTCTAAGCGGCGAGGCCCCCTCCATCTCCGCAGCCCTCGGTTTGGCGGCGTTGCAGGCGGCCGCCGTGGTGGTGGGCATCATCGCCGTGGGGCGGTTCTTGCTGCGGCCGGTGCTGCGGCTCATTGCGGCCAGCAACAGCACCGAGATTTTCGCCGCGGCGGCGGTCCTGGTCGTGCTGGGCACGAGCTGGCTGACCGCGCAGGTCGGGCTGTCGATGGCGCTGGGGGCGTTCCTTGCCGGCTTGATGCTGGCCGAAACCGAGTTCCGCCATCAGGTGGAGGCCGACATCCTTCCCTTCCGCGGCTTCCTGCTCGGGCTGTTCTTCATGACCGTGGGAATGTCGGTCGACCTTGGCCTGGTGATGCGCGAGGCGGCGACCGTGGCCGCCATCGTCATCGGGCTCGTGGCAACCAAGTTCCTGGTCAATTTCGGGCTTTGCAGGCTGTTCGGGTTCTCCAACCGCGTCTCGATCCATGCCGGAATGCTGCTGGCCCAGGGCGGCGAGTTCGGTTTCGTGCTGTTCGGCCTCGCCGGCACCCTGGGGGTAATGGCGCTGGATCTGACCAACATCCTTATTCTGTCGATATCGCTGACGATGATCGCCACGCCATTCCTCGCCGCCTTGGCGGCGCGCATTTCGGCAGGCCTGCCTGACCACGCAGTTGTTACGCCGTCGCGCTTGGACGAGGCGGGAGAGATGAGCGACCACGTCATCATCGCCGGGTTCGGCAGGGTCGGCCAGACGGTTGCCAGAATGCTGGAAGCCGAATCCATTCCCTATCTCGCGCTCGATCTGCATGCCGATCGGGTGGCAGAAGGGCTGACACGCGGCCTGCCGGTGTTCTACGCCGACGCCAGCCGCCCAGAGGTGCTGCGCCTGGCCGGCGCGGCGCATGCCCGGGCGGTCGTCCTCACGCTCGACCACGCCGGGCGGGCGGAACGCGCCGTTTCAATCCTGCGCCAAGCCTTTCCCGAACTGCGCGTCTTTGCGCGAGCCCGCGACCGGTCCCACAGCAAGATCCTGCAGCAGGTCGGCGCCACGCAGGCGGTGCCGGAAACGTTGGAGGCCAGCCTCCAACTCGGCGCCACCGTGCTGCGCGCTGCCGGGGTCACGTCCGGCGAGGTGGGGCGGCTGCTCGACGAGTTCCGGGCCGACGATTACGCCCGGCTTGACACCGCGATTTCCAACCACCCGGAGCGACGCCTGGGCTCCCGGAAGGAGCCGGCGGAACAGGTTTGAGGCTTGGGCGTTGAAATTTGCCTCGCTGCCACTAATCGTCATGGTGACATGACGACCTGGAACCGCCGCTTGCAGCGGCACCATCGCCGCCGGAATCTCGTCCAGTCGCTGACCCTGCTGATTGGCATGGTCGCGCTATTGTCGCTCGTCGGGTGGACCATCGCCGGCACCGAAGGCATCCTGTGGGCGGCGATGACCGGCGGCCTCAGTCTCGCCCTTGCTCCGCGCATGTCTCCCAGGCTCTTGCTCCGCCTCTACAGGGGAGCGCGCCTGTCAGACCGCGACGTGCCCGATCTCTACCGGGCTCTGGCCGCCATCAGCCGCCGGGCCGGACTGCCCGCCGTGCCCGCACTCCACTACATTCCCAGCGCCGCGATGAACGCGTTCGCGGTGGGCCGCCCCGGGGACGCCGCCATCGCCGTCACGGACGGAATGCTGCGACGGCTGTCGTTCCGCGAGTTGGTGGCTGTCCTGGCGCATGAGGTCAGTCACATACGGAACAACGATCTGTGGGTGATGGGGTTGGCCGACGTCATCAGCCGCATCACCCGCCTCATGTCGCTGTTCGGCGTGCTGCTGCTGGTCTTCAGCCTGCCGCTGCTGATCCAGAACCCCGGCGACGTCCCGTTGCTATTGGTGCTGTTGCTGGTTCTTGCGCCAACCCTGGGCAGCCTGTTGCAACTGGCGCTGTCGCGGACGCGGGAGTTTGATGCCGACGCCGATGCCGCCTGGCTCTCGGGCGATCCGACCGGCCTAGCCTCGGCCTTGGCCAAGATAGAGAGAGTGCAAGGGCGCTTTTGGGTAGACCTCCTTCCGGGGGGACGCCGGATACCCGACCCGTCTCTTCTCCGCACCCATCCGGACACCGCCGAGCGCATTCGCCGGTTGCAGTCGATGCAGCCCGCGGAGGAAGCTGTGCGTTCTTCGCAAGCGATCACGCTGCCTGGCCACCTGGGGACGGCCGACGCACGGCCACGCTGGCATGCGAGCGGCCTGTGGTACTGACTCAGCTTTCGTCGGGAATGTGGTGGCGTTGCATGAGCGGCGCCTGAGCCAGCGCGAAGACAAAGGTCAGGCCAAGCAGGCCGAACACCTTGAAGGTCACCCAAACATCGGTGGTTTGCGTGCGCCACACGATCTCGTTCAGGATCGCCATGGCGGCGAAAAATACGGCGAACCGGAAACTCAGAATGCGCCAGCCGGCCTCGTCCATCCGCCATGCCATCCCCATGACCGGCTTGAGCAGCGGCCGACCGACGGCGAGCCCCCCGAAGAGAACCGCGGCGAACAGGGCCTGGACGATGGTCGGCTTCATCTTGATGAAGGTCTCGTCATTCAGCCACAGGGTCAGTCCGCCGAATACGCCCACCACCGCCGCGGTGACCAGCGGCATGACCGGCAGGCGGCGCTCGATCGCCAGCGACAGAATGAGGACCGCGCCCGTCACCACCATCAGAGCCGCCGTCGCCACCATCAGCCCGGAGCCCAGATAGGCGATGAAGAACGTGGCGATCGGGGCGTAGTCGACGAGGGGTTTAAGCCAGCGGGGGGAAGCGTGTTCGGGCATCGCTCGCGACCAATGAGAGGGCTCCCCTGCCTACCAGAAAAAGGCGTAACAGGAAACATCCGGTGGCCATTCGCCGCCAGCGTCCGGGCGGCCCTTGTGCGGCCGCACCAGGGGGCTTACCGTTCTAAGGGCGATGTTCACGATCCCCCTTTACGACGACAATCCCACGATCCGCACCCCCTTCGTCACCTGGGCGCTGATCGCGGCCTGCGTCATGATCTTCCTGTGGCAGGTGATGCTGCCCCCCGCGGCGCAGGAAGCCACGGTCTACGCACTGGGCGTGGTGCCCGCGGTGCTGTTCGGACGTGCCGAGCTTCCCGCCGAAATCGCATTGATTCCCGCGTGGGCGAGCATCTTCTCGTCGATGTTCCTGCACGGCAGCTGGATGCACCTCGCCGGAAACATGCTCTACCTGTGGATCTTCGGGAACAACGTCGAGGACGCGATGGGACATTTTCGTTTCATCGTGTTCTATCTGCTGTGCGGCGTCGCGGCGGCATTGGGGCAAAGCCTGGCCGCGCCGGATTCGACGATCCCCATGATCGGCGCCAGCGGCGCGATCGCCGGGGTGCTCGGCTCCTACCTGCTGCTGCACCCGCGGGCCAACGTGCGCGTGCTGTTCATCATCCTGTTCTTCATCCGGCTGATCAACGTGCCGGCGGTGATCGTACTCGGGCTGTGGTTCGTGGTGCAGATCGCCAGCGGCGCGATGGCGCCGGCCGATCAGGGCGGGGTGGCCTTCTGGGCCCATGTCGGCGGCTTCGTCGCCGGTATGGCCCTCATCGCCATTTTCAAGGAACGCGGCGTGCCGTTGTTCGACGCGCCGCATTCCCGCCCGTTCACCAGCGAGCCGGCGCGGAGCCTGCGCCGGACCTCGATCCCCTCGGTGCCGCGCCGCGGCGAGGGACGACGGCCCTGGAACGGACGCTCGGGCCCGTGGGGCTGACGACGTTCCCGGAGGCTAATTCGGTCCTCGACTGAAGGCTGGGCGAACTATACCGGTGAGCGGAACACCGACTGCCCCGGTTTGAAGCGTGCGCTATGCCCGCCAACGCCCCAACCTCCCTTGTGGTCGATGCGCTGCGCGACGATGGCGTTGTCACCGGCGTTCGACGCGCTCAACGCCTGCGGCAGCGTCACCGCCGCTGCGAATGCGACCACCATGACGGCGAGGACGACACCGCCGCCCGGCCGGCGGCGCAACGAGACGGCGCGGTCCTGCCGATAGGGAGTGGAAATGGGCATGGCTCTTCTCCGCGTTGTGCCATTCGCTAGATCGACAGGAAAGCGCAGGAATGTGGTGGCATTCGCCGCGAACTGTGAAAACTTCATGGCGGCCGCCGATCGCGTGCCACCCCTTGCGTGCGGACGCCGCTGAGGGTAGTGTCGGCGGCCGTTTTTTCACGCCTGTTTTCGGGAGTTCGCCGTCATGCCGTTCCTCGCCGCGCGTCTGTCGCTGATCAAGCCGTCGCCGACCATCGCGGTGACGCAGAAGGCCGCCGAACTGAAAGCTCAGGGGCGCGACATCATCGGCCTCGGGGCCGGCGAACCCGACTTCGACACCCCGGACAACATCAAGGCTGCCGCCAAGGCCGCCATCGACCGCGGCGAGACCAAGTACACCGCGGTGGCCGGCACCCTGGCCCTGCGCAAGGCGATCGCCGCCAAGTTCAAGCGCGAGAACGACCTTGACTACAGCCCCGACCAGATCACCGTGGGCACCGGCGGCAAGCAGGTCATCTTCAACGCCCTGCTCGCCACCATCGACCCGGGCGACGAAGTCATCATTCCGGCCCCCTACTGGGTGTCGTATCCGGACATCACCTTGCTCATGGGCGGCACGCCGGTGTTCGTCGAATGCCCCGAGGGGACCGGATTCAAGCTCCGCCCCGCCGATCTCGAGGCCGCGATCACGCCCAAGACCAAATGGCTGATCCTCAATTCGCCCTCGAACCCCACCGGCGCCGCTTACACCGAAAGCGAGCTGCGCTCGCTGGCCGAGGTGCTCTTGCGCCATCCGCAGGTGTGGGTGATGAGCGACGACATGTACGAGCATCTGGTTTATGACAACTTCCGGTTCACCACGCCGGCCCAGGTCGAACCGCGCCTGTACGAACGCACCCTCACCATGAACGGCGTTTCCAAGTCCTATGCCATGACCGGCTGGCGCATCGGCTATGCCGGCGGCCCGAAGTCTCTGATCGACGCCATCAACAAGGTGCAGTCGCAGAGCACCACCCACGCCACCTCGATCGCTCAGGCGGCGGCCGTCGAGGCCTTGAACGGACCGCAGGACTTCATTCCCGAGCGCGCCGCCATCTTCCGGCAGCGCCGCGACATGGTGGTCGAGCTGCTGAACGGGATTCCCGGCCTGAGCTGCGCCAAACCCGAAGGCGCGTTCTACGTCTACCCGTCCTGCGCCGGCGTCATCGGCAAGCGAACCCCGGACGGCAAGGCGATCGAGACAGATTCGGATTTCGTCACCTACCTCCTCGAGGCCGAGGGCGTGGCCGCCGTGCAGGGTGTGGCCTTCGGCCTGTCGCCCTACTTCCGCATCTCCTACGCCACTTCGTCGGACCTGCTGCGCGAGGCCTGCGCCAGGATCAAACGGGCTTGCGAGGGGCTGCGCTGAAAACGGGCGGCGGTTGCGGTCGCGGCAACCGCCGCCCATGTGGGCCGCCCGGGAGGGAGAGGGAAAAGGCGGCCTCGGCTCCATTCCGTCAATCCTATCCCTTTCCACATTGCCGCCCGCTTACCCCGACGTGAATTCTGCGTAATCCGGCGGCGGCCCCGATTTCTGTTGCCAGTCGGGCGGGCAACTGAAACCATGCTGAGAGGAGGATAAGCTCAGCAGGGAAGGCCAGCCATGACCGGAAGAACAGCGTCGGCGCCTCGCGCCGCTGCCATCGTGGGTCCATTCGCCAGCGGCAAGACCAGCCTTCTCGAAAGCCTGCTTCACGCCACCGAGGCCATCCCCCGCCGGGGCACGGTCAAGGACGGGACGACGGTCGGTGACACCGCGCCCGAGGCGCGCGCCCACGGCATGAGCGTCGAGGTCAACGTCGCGTCCACCAGCTATCTCGGCGAAACCTGGACGTTCATCGACTGCCCCGGGTCGGTCGAATTCATGCAGGAGACGTGCAACGCGCTGATGGTCGCCGACGCGGCCGTGGTGGTTTGCGAACCGGACCCGAGCCGCGCCGTCATGGTCGCGCCGATCCTGAAGTTTCTCGACGAGCACACCATCCCCCACCTGCTCTTCATCAACAAGGTCGACGGCATGGCCTCCGGCCTGCGCGACGCGCTGGAGGCGTTGCAGGCGGTGTCGGAACGCCCGCTGGTGCTGCGCGAGCTTCCGATCCGGGAAGGCGAGCACATCACGGGATACGTCGACCTGGTGAGCGAGCGGGCCTACCGCTACCGCCCGGGCCAACCCTCCGACCTCATCCGCCTCCCCGAGAGCTTGCAGGGCGAGGAGTCGAGCGCTCGCCAGGAGATGCTCGAGCATCTCGCCGACCTCGACGATCATCTGCTCGAGGAACTGTTGGAGGACATCGCACCGCCGACGGAAGAGGTCTACGAGAGCCTGAGCCGCGACCTTGCCGACGATCTCATCGTGCCGGTTTTCTTCGGCTCGGCAGAGAACGAGAACGGCATCCGTCGCCTGCTCAAGGCCCTCCGTCACGAAGTGCCGACGCCCGCTCACACGGCCGCGCGCCTGGGCATCAAACCCGACGGCGAGCCGCTGGCTCGGGTCTTCAAGACTGTTCATGCCCAGCACACCGGCAAGCTTTCCTACGCCCGCATCTGGCGGGGGGATTTCGCCGAAGGCTCGGTCATCAACGGCCAGCGCCTGTCAGGCCTTTACGCGCTGCCCGGCGGCAGCCTGACCAAGACGGGCAGGGCGCAGACGGGCGAGGTGATGGTCCTCGGACGCATGGACACGCTCGCCACGGGCGACGTCGTCGGCGCGCCAGACGTGGGCATGGTGCCCTGGCCCCCCGCCATCGCCCCCCTGTTCTCGCTGGCCATCCAGGCCGACCGGAAGGCCGACGAGGTCAAGCTGACGGGAGCCCTGGGCAAGCTGGTCGAAGAAGACCCCTCCTTGAGCATCGAACACAACCAGGAACTGGGCGAGTTGGTGGTGTGGGGCCAGGGCGACATCCACCTGCAGGTCGCCATAGAACGCCTGCACAATCGTTTCAATCTCGATGTCTCATCGCGCCGCCCACAAGTCCCCTACCGCGAGACGATCCGGAAATCGGTGTCGCAGCATGGCCGCCACAAGCGTCAGAGCGGCGGTCACGGCCAGTTTGGCGACGTGCACGTCGACATCGGGCCCCTGCCCCGCGGCAGCGGCTTCGCCTTCACCGACAAGATCGTCGGAGGCGTCATTCCCCGGCAGTACATTCCGTCCGTCGAGGAGGGCGTGCGCGAGTATCTGCATCAGGGCCCCCTCGGCTTCCCTGTGGTCGACGTGGCGGTGACGCTGACCAACGGCTCTTACCATACGGTCGACAGTTCCGACATGGCCTTCAAGACGGCGGCCCGGATCGCCATGACCGAGGGCATGCCGAAATGCGAACCCGCCTTGCTCGAACCCATCGTGCAGGTGGAGGTGGCGGTGCCGAATGAATTCACTTCGAAGGCACAGCGCGTGATCTCGGGACGGCGTGGCCAGATTCTCGGCTACGACGCGAAGCCGGGCTGGAAAGGCTGGGACGTGGTAAACGCCTATCTGCCGCAGGCGGAGATGCACGACCTCATCATCGAACTGCGCTCGCTCACCATGGGCGTGGGGACGTTCTCCTGGCAGTTCGACCATCTTCAGGAACTCGCGGGGCGCATGGCCGACAAAATCGTCGAGGAGCACAAGTCCGTGGCGACCTGAAAGGGTTAGCCGAGTCGCCGCTTGCTTACCCGCGGGTATGATTTGATTCCGCCCGCGCGGCCCCATATGGCCGGTAGCCGCCAGCCTGCTCCGAGGGGTCGATGTCGAGCGAAAACCTGCACGAGCCGCGCGAACGCCTTTCCGCGCACACCATCGCCATGCACCAAGCCATCGTCTCGCTGATGGAGGAGTTGGACGCTGTCGACTGGTATCAGCAGCGGGCGGACGGCTGCGACGACGCGCAACTGCGCGAGGTGTTGCTGCACAACATGCGCGAGGAGGTCGAGCACGCCTGCATGGTTCTGGAATGGCTGCGGCGCAACAGCGAGGAATTCGACCGTCAGTTAAGGACCTATCTGTTTCGCGAGGGCGACATCACCGAGCTCGAGGAAATCGCGGAGGCCGGCGGCACCAGCGAGCCGGCGAAGCCGGGCGGCGGGGCGAAGCCGCCGCGCGGCTTCACGGTCGGCCCGCTGAAGTGAGGGGGCAACCATGGAGTCCCTGAACCGCGGCGCCGCGCCCTTCGACAGCGGCCTTTGGGAACGGATCGACGAGGCGGCCGAACAGGCGGCGCGGGCGGTCCTGACGGGGCGGCGCTTTCTCGAGGTCGAGGGCCCCTATGGCCTGGGCCTGACCTCGATCGAGATCGGCAACGACGACTATTGCCGCCAACCCTCGCCCGACGAGGCGGGCGCCGTGATCAGTGCCGCCATCTCGGTCCCGATGGTGCGGCGGATGTTCAACCTCAGTTTGCGCCGCCTGGCCGGTCACCTCGACAATCATCAGCCCCTCGACCTCAACCCGGTCGAACAGGCCGCCGAGGCCGTGGCGCGGCGCGAGGAGGAACTGATCTATTACGGCCAGGAGGATTTCCACCTCGCGGGCCTGCTCACCGCCAAGGGGCGCAGCCACCTGGAGGGAGGGGACTGGACCCGGATCGACCAGGCGCTGCAGGACGTGCTGGCGGCGGTCACTCGGCTCGACGACAGCGGCTTTGCGGGGCCCTACGCCCTGGTGCTGTCGCCGCGCCTCTACAATGGGCTGTTTCGCCGCTACGAAAACACCGACCTGTTGCAGGTGGAGCACCTGGGCCGGCTGTGCACGGCCGGCATTTTCAAGGCTCCGATCGAGGGCGGCGCCGTGATCGACCCGCGCGTCGGCAAGCTGATGATCGGACAGGACATCAGCACGGGCTTCGCCAGTCAGGACGGCATCCACTGCCAGCTTTACGTGGTCGAAAGCGTGGTGTTGCGCCTGGACGACGCCAAGGCCGTATGCACCATTGCGACGGCACCGCAGGAACCGGTCCGCACGGGCTGATTCCCGGCCGCCTGGAAACTTGCGCCGGATCGGCGTCTCGGTCATTCTCCCGGCCATGACGGACCTTGCGCCACGCACCGTGCTCATCACCGGGGCGGCCCACCGCATCGGCCGCGCCGTCGCGCTGGATCTCGCCCGGCATGGCTGGAGCGTGGCCGTGCACTACAACCGGTCCGGCGACGCAGCGACCGAGGTGGTGCGGGAGATCATCGCGGGAGGCGGGCAGGCCGTTGCCCTCGATGCCGACCTCGCGCGCGAGGACGAGGTGATGACCCTGGTTCCGCGCGCCGTCGACGCGATTGGGCCGCTAAGCTGCCTGATCAACAACGCGTCGATCTTCGAGGACGACACGGCCACCACGGCGACCCGCCAGTCCTGGACGGCCCACATGGAAACCAATCTGCGGGCGCCCTTCGTGCTCATCCAGGCGTTCGCCGCCCAGCTTCCACCCGAGAGCCACGGGACGGTCATCAACATGATCGACCAGCGGGTATGGAACCTTACCCCGTTTTTCACCACCTACACGCTGAGCAAGACGGGACTGTGGACGCTGACACGAACGCTGGCCCTGGCCCTGGCGCCTCGAATTCGCGTCAACGCCATCGGGCCCGGGCCGGCCCTTCCCAGCGCACGGCAGACGGCCGAGCAGTTCGCCCGCCAGTGCGAGGCGATGCCGCTGCAACGTGGAACCTCGCCGGAGGAGATCGCCGACGCGGTGCGGTTCATCCTGTCGGCGCCGGCGATGACCGGCCAGATGATCGCCCTGGATGGCGGTCAACATCTATGCTGGGCCCCTGCCGGCCCCCCTGCGGAAGAATGAGGCGCGGATCGCCATGACAACGCAAATCAGGATCGTCCAGCCGTTGCGGATCGCCGACGCCGGGACGGCCACGCGCCACGTCTTCGTGCGCGACTTGGTGCTGCCCTGCAGCATCGGCGTCCACCATCATGAAAAGGACGGCCCGCAACGCGTACGTGTGAACCTCGATCTCGCAGTGCGGGAGGGAGCCGCCGACCTGGCGGACGACATCGGCAACGTGGTTTGCTACGAGACGATCGTCGCAGGCGTACGGGCGATCACCTCGTCGGGTCACGTCAATCTGGTGGAAACGCTTGCCGAGCGCATCGCGCAGATGTGCCTGGGCGACGCGCGGGTCCGGGTGGCGCGGGTGCGGGTCGAAAAGCTCGACGTCTTTCCCGACGCGACGAGCGTGGGCGTGGAGATCGAGCGTTTCAGTTCCTCCGCGTGACCCTTTTGGGCCGGAATCCGGGCGTTTCGAGTAGGTTCGAGTGATACCACTTTGGAAGTTTTGCACAGGCCGCCTCCCGCACGCGGATACGCCGCCAAGAGTCAAGAGGGAATCGTGCCGGTTACAGTTTCTTTACACTCGCGAAGCATGCGGAAATAGCAACATATTGATAACAAACGGTTTTTGTGGCTATGCCCAATTTTTAGGCAAACCCGTGAAAGCCTTGGACTCCTTTGTGTCCCGACCTACCACCTTGGCGTTACGCACAGAGTTATCCACAGTCTTCGTGGATATCGCGCCGCCGGCGGAATCGAGATGGTCGGACGTCCTGGGAACCCACGACTTTCGACACTATCCGCTCGATCGCCGGCAATGAGTGACGATCACCACACCCTCGAACGAATCCGGCCAAGTGCCGCGACCGGCGTCGCGGTGATCGATGAGCAGTTGCGCACGATGCCGTCCGGTCCGGGCGTCTACCGAATGCTGGACCGTCGCGGCGACGCGCTGTACGTGGGCAAGGCAAAGAACCTCAAAAAGCGGGTGGGCAGCTACGTCCGCCTCGACCGCCTACCCGGTCGCCTGCAACGCATGGTTGCCGATACAGCGTCGATGGAGGTGATCGTCACCCACACCGAGGTCGAGGCGCTGCTGCTCGAGAGCAACCTCATCAAGCGTTTGGCGCCCCGCTACAACATCCTTCTGCGCGACGACAAGTCGTTTCCCTACATCCTCATCACCGGCGGCGACGACTGGCCACAGATCGTGAAGCACCGCGGCGCGCGCAGCCGCAAGGGCCGATATTTCGGCCCCTTCGCGTCCGCGGCGGCGGTCAACCAGACTCTGTCGCACCTCCAGCGCGCCTTCCTTCTGCGCTCCTGCTCGGACGCCGTGTTCTCGGGGCGCACCCGTCCCTGCCTCCTGTATCAGATCAAGCGCTGCTCGGCGCCCTGCGTCGGACGCATTACTCGCGAGGATTACGGCACCCTGGTCGACGAGGCGCGGTCGTTCCTGTCGGGTGGCAGCCAGCGCATCCAGCGCGAGCTCGCCGTCCGCATGGAAGCCGCCAGCCAGGCCATGGACTTCGAGTCCGCGGCGGTATACCGGGACCGCTTGCGCGCCCTTGCCCGCGTCCAGGCCCATCAGGACATCAACCTGCCGCGCGTCGAGGAGGCCGACGTCGTCGCGCTGCATCAGGCCGGCGGGCAGGCCTGCATCCAGGTGTTCTTCTTCCGCTCCGGCTGCAACTACGGCAACCGGGCCTACTTCCCGGCCCACACGCAGAACGAGGAGCCGGGCGAAATCGTCGCGGCATTCCTGGGGCAGTTCTATGAGGACAAGCAGCCCCCGCGATTGGTTCTGGTCAGTGAACAGCCGGCAGAGGCCGAACTGCTGGCCGAGGCCTTGGCGGTGCGGGCCGGCTATCGCGTGACCATCGCCCGACCGCTTCGGGGCGACCGGAGGAAGATCGTCGACCTCGCCCTCAACAACGCCCGCGAGGCGCTGGGGCGCCGGATGGCCGAAAGCGCCTCGCAGCGTCGTCTGCTGGAAGAGGTGCAGACGGTTTTCGGACTGGAGGCCCCGCCGGATCGTATCGAGGTCTACGACAACAGCCACATTTCCGGCAGCGATGCCGTGGGGGCGATGGTCGTCGCCGGCCCCGAGGGATTGGCCAAGGCTTCCTACCGCAAATTCAACATTCGGGCCGCCGAGTTGGCGCCGGGTGACGACTACGGCATGATGCGCGAGGTGCTGACCCGCCGCTTCCGTCGCGCCCAGAAAGAGGATCCCGACCGCGAGCGGGGCATGTGGCCCGATTTGGTGCTCATCGACGGCGGAGTCGGACAACTCAACGTCGCCTGCCAGGTCTTCGCCGATCTCGGCGTAGACGACGTGGCACTCGCCGCCATCTCCAAGGGGCCAGATCGCGACGCCGGCCGCGAGCAGTTCCACCTTCCAAACCGCCCGGCCTTCAGTTTGGATCCCAAGAGCCCGGTGCTGTATTTCCTGCAACGGCTGCGCGACGAGGCGCATCGCTTCGCCATCGGCAGCCACCGGGCGCGCCGCTCGAAGGGGCTCGGCCAGTCGACGCTCGACGACGTGCCCGGGGTAGGGCCGCGCCGCAAGCGGGCCCTGCTGCATCATTTCGGATCGGCCCGGGAGGTGGCGGGCGCCGGTCTCGCCGATCTCGAATCCGTCGAGGGGATAAGCCGAGCACTGGCCAAAAAAATCTATGACCACTTCCATTCAGGCGGCTAAGATCGGCTGACGCCCTCTCTGGACCCCCTGCCACGTCCTCCATGGTCACCAGCCTTCCCAATCTCCTCACCCTTTCGCGCATCGGCGCGATCCCGGTGGTGGTTGCGACCTTTTATGTTCAAGGGGACGCCGCCCGCTGGGTGGCTTGCGGGCTGTTCGTGGCCGCCGCCGTCACCGATTTCTTCGACGGCTATCTCGCGCGGCGCAGTAACCAGGTGTCCGCCCTGGGCCGGTTTCTCGATCCCATCGCGGACAAGCTGCTGGTGGCGGCCGTCCTGTTCATGCTCGTCGCCTTCGGGCGCGTGAGCGAATGGGCGATCCTGCCGGCGCTCGTCATACTGCTGCGTGAGATACTGGTGTCCGGCCTGCGCGAGTTCCTGGCCGAGGTTCGTGTCGGGATGCCGGTCAGCAGGCTGGCGAAATGGAAAACCGCGATCCAGATGGTCGCGATCCCGGTCCTGCTGGTCGGCGAGGCCGGCCCCGCTGTCCTGCCGGTGGCGCTGATCGGCGAGGCCGGCCTATGGGTCGCCGCCGGCCTGACGTTGATCACCGGCTACGACTATCTGCAAGCCGGGCTGCGCACCATCCGCGGGCAGGCCGACGCGGCGGGAACCACGCCGCAAACCGGCAAGACGGCGCGAAACGTCGGCTGAAGCGATGCGCATTTTCGGGGTCAGCGGATACAGCGGCAGCGGCAAGACCACCTTGCTGGTCAAGGTGATTCCCCAACTCGTGGGGCGCGGCCTGCGGGTTTCCACCATCAAGCAGGCCAACCCCGATTTTGACATCGACAAGCCAGGCAAGGATTCCTATCAGCATCGCAGTGCGGGAGCCCGGGAAGTCCTGATCGTTTCAGCCCGCCGCTGGGCGCTGATGCACGAGTTCGATGGCCCGCAGGACGAGGTGCGAATGGAGGACATTCTTCCACGCATGGCGCCCGCCGACCTTCTGCTTGTCGAGGGTTTTCGCACCTGGCCGTATTCGCGCATCGAGGTCCATCGCCCCGCTCTCGGACGGCCCCTCATGCAGCCGAGCGATCCGCATGTCGTCGCGGTTGCCAGCGACGCCCGCCTTGAAGGTCTCGCGGTGCCCCTCCTCGACCTTGACGACGCCGCGGGCGTCGCCGATTTCATCATCTCTCATTGTCGCCTGGAGACCGTCCGTTGAATGCCGCCGATCGCTTCTCGGCCGATGACCGACTGATGCCCGTGGGCGAGGCGCTGAGCATCCTCGCCGCGCGCGTGGTTCCGGTTGCCGGAGTCGAGGAAGTGCCGTTGCGCGACGCTCTCGGCCGCATTCTCGCCGCCGACGTGGTGGCGGGGGTTTCCGTGCCGCCGCACGACAACTCCGCGGTCGACGGGGTCGCCGTCTTCTTCGAGGACGTCGCCGCCTCGGGCGAGACGCGCCTGCCGCTCGTCGGCCGGGTCGCCGCCGGTCATCCCTTCACCGGCACGGTTAGCCCCGGCCAGGCCCTGCGCATCTTCACCGGCGCCCCGATGCCCGCCGGTCCCGACACCGTGGTGATGCAGGAGGATTGCCGGTTCGAGGACGGTCACGCCGTGATCCGGGCCGGACTGAGACTCAGGCGCGGCGACAATCGCCGCCATGCCGGCGAGGACGTGAAAGCGGGCGACGTCGTGCTGCGAGCGGGCATCCGGCTTCGTCCGCAGGACATGGGGCTGGCGGCGGCGGTGGGACGGCCGACGTTGACGCTCCGCCGACCGCTGCGCGCCGCCGTCTTCTCGACAGGCGACGAGGTGCGCGATCCCGGTACCGACCTGCCACCGGGCGGCATCTACGATTCCAATCGCTATTCGATCACCGGCCTGCTGTCGGGCCTGGGCTGCCGGGTAACCGACCTTGGCATCCTGCCCGACCGGTTCGACGCCATCCGCGACGCCCTGGCCGAAGCCGCAACCGACCATGACCTCATCGTCACCTCGGGCGGGGTGTCGATCGGCGAGGAGGACCACGTCAAGGCGGCCGTCGCGGCACAGGGGGGGCTGCATTTCTGGCGCCTCGCCATCAAACCCGGACGGCCGGTCGCCCTGGGCGAGGTGCGCGGCGTGCCCTTCGTCGGCCTGCCCGGCAATCCGGTGGCGGTGATGGTCACCTTCCTGCTGGTGGCGCGGCCGCTGATCCTGCGGCTGGCCGGAGTGGCGGCGACGGAGCCGCACCGCTACCCGGTGCCGGCGGCCTTCGACTACCGCAAGAAGCCCGGACGACGCGAATACCTGCGCGGACGTCTGGTCGCCGGCGAGGCGGGCCTGGCTGTCGACCGCTTCGCCGCCGACGGGTCCGGCATCCTGTCCTCGATGACGACCACCGATGGGCTGATCGACCTGCCCGAGGACCTGGCCGAGGTGAAGCCGGGTGAGACGGTCGATTTCCTGCCCTTCGCCGAGGTGATGCGATGAAATTGCTCTATTTCGCCTGGTTGCGTTCGAAGGTGGGCATGGGCGAGGAGACCGTCGCCCCCCCCGCCGAGGTGCGGGATGTCTCGTCCCTCATAGCCTGGCTCAAGGAGCGCGGCCCCGGACATGCCGCCGCCTTCGCCGACCTGTCCGTCGTGCGGGTCGCGGTGAACCAGGATTATGCCGGGCTCGATCATCCGGTGAGGGCCGGCGACGAGGTCGCGTTCTTCCCGCCGGTGACCGGAGGCTAGGCATGATCCGGGTGCAGCGCGAGGACTTCGACGCCGGCGCCGAATTGAACGGGTTCTGCGCCGCCAACGGCAAGGTGGGCGGCGTCGCCTGCTTCGTCGGTCTGGTGCGCGACTATGTCGGCCACGACCCGACCGCCGGCGAAACCGTGCGCGCCATGACCTTGGAGCACTACCCAGGGATGACCGAACGACAACTCGCCGCCATCGAAGCCGAGGCGCGCGGGCGTTGGCCGTTGGAGGATTGCCTCATCATCCACCGCCATGGCCGGTTGGAGCCGGGCGACCGCATCGTCCTCGTGCTGACCGCCTCGGCCCATCGCGAGGCTGCCTTCCAGGCCTGCCAGTTCCTCATCGACTGGTTGAAGACCAAGGCGCCTTTCTGGAAGCTCGAGGAAACGTCGGATGGCGGCCAGTGGGTCGAGGCCCGCTCCTCTGACGACGAACTGGCGGCGCGTTGGGCCAAAGACGGAAACCGTTGAGGGAGGGGAGAGTGGACGTGATCGACGCGGTCGCCCGCCAACTGCTGGAAGCCACCGAATTCATCGCCCTCGTCACGCAGGGAGCGGACGGCCCCCATCTGGTCGGCAATTGGGGCGACTATGCCCGCCGCCTGGGTTTCGATGACGGCCGTCTTCTGTTGCCCGCCGGGCGCTATCGCCAGACCGAGGAGAACCTGCGGCGGGACGACCGCATCCAGGTCATGGTCGCCTCGCGATCGGTTCAGGGCACCCGGTCGCCGGGCCAGGGCGCCGTCCTGGCCGGACGAGGCGCCATTCTTACCGAAGGGCCGGAGGCCGAGCGCGTGCGGGCGGCCTTTCCGTGGGCGCGCGGCGCGCTGGTCATCACCGTGGAGGCGGTGCGGACCCAGTTGTAGCGGGTGCGCGGGCGCGGCGAAGAAAGGGGATCGATCGTACTTCGTCACCCCCGCGGAGGCGGGGGTGCATAAGGCATCTGCGTTTATGGGTTCCCGCTTTCGCGGGAATGACGATAAGGATGAGCGGAGAGACTACCCCTTGCGCCCGACCAGAGCGTCGTAATCGGCCATCAGGTTGCGGCACACCTCGCCGGGCGTGAAACGGTAGGGGCCGATCTCGCTGACCGGGGTCACTTCGGCGGCGGTGCCGGTCAGGAAACACTCCTGGGCCTTGGCCATCTCCTCGGGAATGATCGCCCGCTCGATCACCTTGTAGCCGCGCTTCCCGGCGAGGTCGATGACGGTGCGGCGAGTGATGCCGTCAAGGAAGCAATCAGGGGTCGGCGTGTGGATTTCGCCGTCGATGACGAAAAACACGTTGGCGCCAGTTGCCTCGGCCACCTGACCCCGCCAGTCGAGCATCAACGCGTCGTCGAAGCCCTCGTTTTCGGCTTTGTGCTTGGACAGGGTGCAGATCATGTAGAGGCCGGCCGCCTTCGACGCCGTAGGGGCGGTTTGCGGGTGCGGCCGATGCCAGTCGGCGATGCGCAGGCGGATACCCTTGAGGCGGGCCTCCGGCGAGAAATAGGACGGCCAGGGCCACGTGGCGATGGCGAGATGAATCTTGGTTGCCTGCGCCGCCACGCCCATCATCTCGCTGCCGCGCCAAGCCACCGGGCGGACGTAACCGTCGGTGATGTTGTTCGCCCGCACGGTCTCCTGCGTCGCCGCGTCGATCTGTTCGACCGTCCAGGGAATGTCGAAGCCCAGGATCCGGCCGGAATCGATCAGCCGCCGGCTGTGCTCGGTGAGCTTGAAGGCCTTTCCGCCGTAGACGCGCTCGCCTTCGAACACGCAGGACGCATAGTGCAGCGCATGGCTGAGCACGTGGAGCTTTGCGTCCCGCCAGGGGATCAGCTTGCCGTCGTACCAGATGGATCCGTCGCGATCGTCGAAGGGGATGACTGCCATGGAGGCCCCGCCCAGAGTCTTGAGTTTCTGAATTTGAGTTGCCACGGGTAGCATTTGCGGTCATATATGTCAACATGACTGACATAAAAACCGGCGTGAATCCGCTTTTTCTTCGCGAGGAAGAGTTGCGGCAGGGCATCGAGCTCCTGTTCTTCGCCTATCGCGATTTCACCGCCGAACCCGATGCCATCCTGGCGAGCTACAAATTCGGGCGAGCACATCACCGCGTCATCTATTTCGTCGGCCGGCACCCGGGCATCACGGTCAGCGACCTTCTGGCCATCCTCCGCATCACCAAACAAAGCCTGTCACGCGTGCTTGGGCAGCTCATCGAGGAAGGTTTCATCGTCCAGCGCGCCGGAGAACGCGATCGCCGTCAGCGGCTCCTCGAACTCACCGAGAAGGGGGTCGACCTCGAGCGCCGATTGACCGAGAAGCAGCGGAGCCGCTTCGCGCAGGCGTATCGCGAGGCGGGCGCCGAGGCCGTCGAAGGTTTCCGGAAGGTGATGGTCGGCCTCATCGACGAACCTGATCGCCTGCGTTTCCTGCCCTTCGGACCGTCCCGCCGGCGGCTCTGACGGGGCATGGCATGAGCGACCGCGCCCACATCCTGGTCGTCGACGATGACACCCGGCTGCGCCAACTGCTGGGCAAGTACTTGCGCGATCACGGCTACGTGGTGTCGACGGCGGCCGATGCCGAGGATGCGCGCCAGCACCTGCGCGGGCTTCAGTTCGACCTCATCGTGCTCGACATCATGATGCCCGGAGAGAGCGGGTTGGAACTGACCCGCTGGCTGCGCGGCCAGAACCCGGTGCCCATCTTGCTGCTGACCGCGATGGGAGAGGTCGAGGACCGCATCCACGGGCTCGAGGCGGGCGCCGACGACTACCTTGCGAAGCCCTTCGAGCCGCGCGAACTCCTTCTGCGCATCTCCAGTATCCTCAGGCGCGTCCCGCGCGACACGGACGACGGTCTGCCGATGGAAGTACGGATCGGTCCGTTCGTTTTCGATATCAAGCGGGGAGAGCTCCGCCGCGGCGGCGAGATCGTCCACCTGACGACAGCGGAGAGCGCTTTGCTCGGTGTTCTGGCAGGCGAGGCGGGAACGGTCCTGTCGCGGGAGGAACTGGGCAGCCGAACCGGCAACGGCGGCAACCTGCGAACGGTCGACGTGCAGGTGACGCGGCTGCGGAAGAAGCTCGAGGACGATCCGCGTGCCCCGCGGCACCTTCAGACGGTGCGCGGGCGCGGTTACCTGCTCCGTGCGGGGTGACGGCGCCATGAGCCTCGCCGGATCGCTGAGGAAATTGGCACCCCGCAGCCTTCTGGTCCGCTCGCTGCTGATCATCGTCATGCCGCTGATCATCGTCCAGATCGTCTCGGCCTATGTGTTCTACGAGAATCATTGGAACACGGTGACGAGGCGGCTGGTGAACGGCCTGGTCGGAGACGTCGTGGCCGTCGTCGAGATGCTGCAGGCGTTCCCCGGCGAGGAGAACCGCTTGCGCGTATTCGCCATTGCCGCAGAGATGAACCTCGAGGTTCGCCTGCGCGGCGGTGCGATCGACGAGCCGACGCGCGAAAGCGACGCCGACACCTTTCTCGAAAGCACCCTGATCCAGGCGATGCAGGAAAGCCTCGACCGGCCCTTCCGCATCGACCTAGCAAGTCGCGAACGCGAGGTCGAACTGTTCGTCCAGGTGAACGGGGGCGTACTCGAGGTCGTCACGCCGAGGAAGCGCCTGGAAAGCTCGACCACCTATGTGTTCGTCCTGTGGATGGTCGGAAGTTCCCTGCTGCTGTTCGGGGTGGCCACCCTGTTCATGCGCAACCAGGTTCGGTCGGTGCGCCGCCTTGCCGCCGCCGCCGACCGCTTCGGCAAGGGCCGGGACGTCCCCGACTTCAAACCCGAGGGTGCTGCCGAGGTCCGCCAGGCGGCGATAGCATTCAACCTGATGCGCGAGCGGATTCGGCGCCAGATCGTCCAGCGTACCGAAATGCTGGCCGGCGTTTCGCATGATCTGCGTACGCCGCTCACGCGCATGAAGCTCGAACTCGCCATGATGGGAGACCGGGAAGGCGTGGCCGAGCTGGCCCAGGACGTCGCCGAGATGGAGCGCATGATCGAAGGCTATTTGGCGTTCGCGCGCGGCGAGGGAGCCGAGAACATGCGCGACACCGACCTGGTGGCCCTGCTCGAGGACGTCGCCGCGCGCGCCCGCCGTGAAGGCGGCGAGGTGGATTTGCATTGCGAGGGCGACATCGTCATGCCCCTGCGCCCCCACGCCATCGAGAGGGCGCTGACCAACCTGATCGGCAATGCGGTTCGGTATGCCAGCCATGTATGGGTCAGGGCCGGGCTGCGGGGCGAGGTCGTGGACGTGGTGATCGACGACAACGGGCCGGGCATCCCCGCTGACAGGCGCGAAGACGCGTTTCGCGCCTTCTTCCGCCTCGACACGTCGCGCAACCCGGAGACGGGAGGGGTGGGCCTTGGGCTGACCATCGCCCGCGACGTTGTCCGCGCCCACGGCGGCGACGTCCTGCTGGAGGAGTCGCCGCTCGGGGGACTGCGCGTCAGGGTGCGGTTGCCCCTGTAAGCGGCGCCGTCCCTACTCCTTGGTCATCAAGTCCTGGACGTATTTCGGCAGGGCGAAGGAGGCGACGTGAATCTCCGGCGTGTAATACCGGGTATTGATTTGAAGCTTCGTGAATTGTTCGCGTATGGCCTCGACCGGCCGGGCGCGATTCGACGGATCGAGACTGGCCCAACCGAGCGTCATGAATCCGCCGACATAGGTGGGCACGGCGGCGACGAAAAAGCCGGCGTCGGGGAACAGCTTGCTCAGTCTGCGATGCGTCGTCGTCAGTTCCTCGGGCTGCAGGAAGGGTACGCCGTTCTGGGTGACGACGACGCCGCGCTCGGTCAGGATGCGGCGGCAGCTGGCGTAGAACGCCTCGGTGAACAGCACCTCGCCCGGGCCGATCGGGTCGGTCGAATCAACGATGATCACGTCGAACTTGCGATCGGTCTCGGCGACGTACTTCACGCCGTCGGCAATGACGATCTCGGCACGAGGGTCATCGAAGGCGCCCCTGGAGATGTCGGGCATGAACTTGCGGCAAAGTTCGATGACACCAGGGTCGATCTCGACCATGGTGCAGCGCTCCACCGGATGACGCAGCACCTCGCGAAGCACCCCGCCATCGCCGCCGCCGATGATCAGCACCGCGCGCGCGTCGCCGTGGGCAAGGGTGGACACGTGGGCAAGCATCTCGTGATAAACGAATTCGTCACCCTGAGTAACCTGAATGATCCCGTCGAGCGCGAGCACCCGTTGGAACCCTGGCGTCTCGAAAATGACCAGATCCTGGAAGTCGGTCTTTTCGTGGAACAGGACGCGCCCGATCTTGAAGGACTGGCGCCAGTGATCGTAAAGCTTTTCCTCGAACCAGGTCACGGAACCAGCCCCCGCTTCTGTTCGCCCAGGACCACGTTGCCCGGCTGGAACGCCCGGCGCAGCACCGGAATCGTCAGATAGGGGTCGCAGGCCCCACACATGAACACGTCGAGTGCGGCATAGTTGCGCTCGGGCCAGGTGTGAATGCTGATATGCGACTCGGCCAGAACGACCACGCCGGAAATTCCGCCATTGGGCGAGAAGTGGTGCAGGTGGGTATGCAGGAGGGTCGCCCCGGCGACCCGGGCCGATTCCTCGAGGGCCTCGCGGACGACTTCGAGATCGTCGAGATTGCAGGCGCCCCACAGGTCGATCAGGAGATGGGTGCCGGCGAACTTAATCCCGTTCCGCTCGACGAAATAATCCTTGCCGTTGTCGGCGGCCGGCCAAGCCGGGCGGGCGTCGCCTACGGCGACCGTGTCTTGGGTAGTCCTCGGAATTGCCCCCGAGTGCATCCCCAGTCGGGTGGCAAAGGAGACTTTTGCCATGCTCCCCCCTCCTAACCAGTAGATGGACCAGAAGAATGAGCGGGGGGTTGTCGCTGATTTCGCCCCCCGATGCAAGTAAAAAAGACCCGCCGACCAGTCCGCCGATCCGGCGAAACTAGTTGATGGCCGCCAGCCCCTCGGCCCGCAACCGCTCCCGGTACGCGGCCATAAAGGACTGGAACTGTTCGGCCTCCTTGATGCGGGCCGCGATCGAGCGCTGGTCGATGGTTTCCGCCGGCGCCTCGACCGTCAGCAGATCGAAGGCGTCGCGGTAGGCCGTGGCGGCCATTTCCCGCCCGAAGCGAGCCCGCAACTGCGCGAGCGCGGGATCGTTGCTCGCAAGCGACAGCGCGGTGGCCCAGTGCAGGACCAAGCGCGCCGTCATGTCATCGAGTTTGGCGCCGGGTGGCGGATCGCCGACCAGGAGCTTGAAATCCGCCGCCGCCTCCTTCCAGTTTTGGGTCCGCCAATGGATTTCGGCGCGCAGCAACGCGGCGGTCGGCGTTTCGTCCTTGGCAAGCAACGCGAGAGCCGGGCCGGGGCGTCCGGAGTCGTCCAGCGCCCGGGCCTGCAGATACAGACGCTGGCGCCGCAGATCTTCGGGAATGTCCGCCGCCTCGCTTCCGCTGAGGGCCAGAAGCGCCTGCTCAGGCTTCTGGTCCAGAAGCCGCACCACGGCAAGCTGGGCGCCGACCCGTGCCTTCTCGACACCGGTCAGGCGAAACTCGACCTGATGCTTGAGCAGCTCCCCCGCCCGATCGAGGAGATCGACGGCGATCATCCGGTCCGCCAAGCGCCGAATCATTTCGTCGCCCCGCACTCCGGTCGGCGTAAGTTCGCGGAATTCGTCGTAAAGGGCGATGGCCGTCACCGGCGGCAGCGCATCGGCGGCGCCTTCGAGATAGAGCTTCGCGAACGTGTCGCTCATCGTCTGCGCGACGGAGCCGATATCCGGGTGCTGGCCGTAACTCGATACGAGCTGCTTGAGGGTTCGCAATCCCCCGCTGTAGTCGCCGTCGGCGATCTCGAGTTCCCCCAATCGTTTGAGGAGCGGGAACTCGTACTCCGGCGCCCGCCATGCGAACCGCAACCGATCCAGCGCCTCTATCGCTTCACGACGTGTAATCTGCTCCCGCTCCAGCAAGAGATCCACCTTGGCTTTGGCGGCCAGCGCCCGATACTTGCGATCGCGGCCATTCTCCGCCGCCGAAAAGCGGCTGACAGCGGCGTCGAAGTCGCCAGCCAGATTCTGGTAGAGGCCCTCCAGATAGTTCAGCTTGGTCTGTTCGGCCGCACTGAGCGCATCTGGGGCGAGCGTATCCAGGACCATGCGCGCCAAGCGGTGGTCTCCGGCCGCCAAGTTGGTTTCGATGGCCACCCAGGCGAGTTCGTTCTTCAGCAAGTCGGGATAGGTGTTCGCGAGGGGGATGCCCTCGTTGAGCTGGGCCGCGCCCGCCGCGTCGCCTCCTGCGGCGCGTGCGGCCGCGTACCAATACGCGGCCTCCGGCACCTCCCTCAGGCTCTCATGGCCGAAATCGCCCTCGGCCTCGTCATAACGCTTCATCAAGAAGTTGGCGACGCCGCGAACCCCGCGAAACGACGCGGTCTCCATGGCTTGGGGATCATCGGTGGCCATGACCCGAAGGATGCCAAGGGCCTCCGCGCCGTAGCCGTTGGCGGCGTAGAAGCGCGCGATGTCCAACCGGGCCGCCGCGCGATCGCCCTCGGATTCGGCGAGCGCGGCGAACAACTGCTCCTTGCCGCTCTTCGACATGCCGTCACGCGCCCAGCCGCGGACGTCGAGGATCGGCGAACTTGCCACCCGCCCTCCCAACAGAGCCGATGCCGCCTGCTGGCGGCTGGCGGGACTGATGCTCAGGCCGCCGTCGGGACGGGAGATGTCGATGCCCGTCCGCGCGCTCGCCACGGACAGCCCCGGAGCACGGGGAATGACGACCACTCCTTGCGCGGTGCCCGGAAGCTGCACCTCGGGATAGTCGAAGCCCGGAAAGATTCCGTGGGCGAGCGGAAGCACGGGAATGACCTTGATCGTGTCGCCGACCTCGGGGTCGAGAACGTCGATCGGCTGCCCCCCTTCGGCCACCGGCACGACGATGCGGCCCCCCCCCTCGGACGTTTCGGCATTGACTGCGAGCGCCGTCTCGGCGCGAAGGGGCCGCTGCGCCAAGTCGAGGATCCATGTCAGACCATCCCGCTTGAGGCTCGGATTGTAGGCCGGCGGCACCAGCAGGCGCAGGATTGTCGCCGCCGGATGCGGAACCTGTTCGACGTCTCGGATAATCCCCGGGCCGCGATTGCGTAGCGCCTCGGTGTCGACGGTCTTCGGCTGGTCAAACACGACCCACAGCCATCCGGCGCGACGAAATACGGCAGCGCCCGCAGGCTGCGTCCAGGGGAAGGTGAGGGTCGGCATCTCCGCGACCTGTCCCTTTATCTCCTCGCTGGGCCCAGGTTCGCCAGCGGCGCGCGTGGGTTCGCTCGGCACCGGTTCGGCGGTTTTCGGCGCCGACGGAGAGGGCTGGCCGGCATCTGCCGTTTCGGGTGGCGGCGGTTTCACGGGTTGGTTCGCGGAGCCCTTGACCGGTCGCCGCGCTTCGGGAGTCGGGGCAGCCACTCCGTCGTCGAGTATCTCGAGCACGATCTCCGAGTTTCTGGCGAAATGACGCAGTTCGCGATCTTCGGGAAGCGTCATCACCAGGGTCGTGTCGCGCTTGCCCAAGTCGACATCGACAACGTCCAGACCCGCCGGCAACAGGCGTCGCAGTTCGCCAGGGTCGATCATTCCGGTCGCCTTGAACACGGCGGCAACCTGCGCACCTTCGCGGCGCAGGTCGTAGGCGACCGCTTTCGGCCACTTGAACACCAGGCGGTGGAAGCCCTCCTCCGCACCGCC
Organism: Rhodospirillales bacterium; assembly: GCA_019455065.1. GTDB lineage: Bacteria > Pseudomonadota > Alphaproteobacteria > Rhodospirillales > Magnetospirillaceae > JACFNC01. Next base: position 26,799 of record JACFNC010000009.1, on the reverse strand, counting down.
GGCAAGCACGACCTTCGCAACCTCGCCATCGCCCGCCTCGTCGACGAGATCGATGACCACGGCCGGCCCGATGTTGAACTTGCGAACCCTCACTTGGCGCAGCAGGGAAAAGGACGCCTCGGTGCGCTCGTCGTTCACCACCAGATCCTTGACGTAGGCGCGCAGCGGCCGGAGCACGCGTTGCAGGTCGCCTGAAAATGGCTGGGCAAACCGCAGCATCAGCCGCCCGTCCTCCACCTTGGCGGTGACGGCGACGGCTTCGGGCCATTCGAGAACAAGGCGAGCATAACCCTCGTGCGGGGCGGCGCGCGGATTCGCCGGCGCCGCGACCGCCGCCGACTGCGGGCTGGCCGCCGCGACGGCCGCCACCAGCAGCATCGCCGCTAGCAGGCGGTGCATCAGCACTATACGCCTCCGCTGCCGGAGAGGATGACGAGGTCGACGCGATCCGTGGCCTGGCCTGGGACGACCGGGCTGGAACCGTTGCCATGGACGGTCACGCCGTGCGGGTAGCCGAGACGGCGCAACGCGTTCGCGAAGGCGGCCGCCCGGCCGACCGACATTTCCCATTTCGACGTGTAGGAGGGGCCGACCCGCGTGGCCTCGCCGACATGGCCCGCCACGATCACGGGGTTGGTGAAGTTCGCGAGAAGACCCGCCAACGCGAACAGCACCTTCTCACCCTCCGCGCCCGGCCTGATTCCGTCCTCGGCGAACGAGGCCGGCAGGGGAATGATCAGGCGATCGCCTGTCAATTTCATCTCCATGCCCCGCGTCGCCGGGTCGGCGCGCATCGCTTCGGCAATCACGGCCTGGAGATATTCAATGTTGATGGCTCTCTTTCGGAACACGGTGGACACGTTGTATTGCGCCGTGGGTGTCGTCGTCACCCGCTCATTCGAAGGGTTGGGCCGCAGGGACAGCGCGTCGGCCATTTCCTTCCAGCGGTCGACCTTGAGAGACGACATCGAATACAGCATGACGAAGAACGTCAGCAGCAGCGACACCACGTCGGCGAAGGTCCACATCCATCCGGCCCCGCTTTGGGGAGGAGACGGCAACTCAAGATCATTCATCCGCGTCGACCGCCGCCCCGGCGTCCTCCTCGATAATGACCCGGAACAACGCCCGTGCCATCGTCGGATCGCCGGGCTCCAAACCCACGACCACGACCTCGGGCGCGGCGCCGCGGCGGACCATCTCCCTGGCGAAAGCGCCGGTCCTCGCCACCGCGAGGTTCTCGCCGATCGGCAGCCCCGCGGTCTCGCCTTGGTCGATGCCCACGAGGAGAGTCGCCTCGTAGCGGACGCCGCGCGGCGGCGCCCCCAGCGCCGCGGCCAGCCGGTTCACCAAGGCCCCCTGCGCCGGCCTGATATCCGGTTTATCGGGGAGGAACAGGGCGTCCACGGGAAAGGAGACCTGCATGAGGTGCCCCGTCTGGGCAACTTTGATCTTGGCGGCGGGGATGGCGGCCTCGAAGAGCTCCCCTACCCGGTCGAAAAGGTCGCGGGCGCCGACAACGGTCCCCGTTTGCGAGGAGTACGGTACGGAACGGACGGGCATCAGCGTGGCGAAGGTGCTGGTTAGGCTGTCCATTACCGCCTTCGTCCGCACCTCATGGAACGTGGAAATGCTGTTGAGGAGAATGAAGAACGCCAGCAACAACAAGTAGACGGACAGGAACATCGATGAGGTGCGCTTCGACTCCTCGTCCCGGGTGTTTGCCGCCTCGCGTTCGTCCATTTTCGCCTAGTCGAAGCTCGCCAGCAGCGCGTCGACGTCCTCCTGCCGCGAGGCCGCGCCGGGAAGCTGCGGGCCGTTCAACAACCCTTCCTCGCCGGTGGGCGCCGCCTTGGGAGCGGTGGCACGCGCGCCGCCTTCGTGGCCGAAGATGGTGAGGACGCCGGCGACCTCGGTTTCGATGTGCTGCAGAGCCTTCACCACCTTGGTGATGCGCTGCCCGGTAATATCCTGGAAATTACAGGCCTCGTAGATGCGCGTGGTGGCGTCGGTGACCACCTGTGCGGCCTCCGGCGGCAGGCTTCCGGTTATCTGCTCAATGGTCTCCGCGGCGTCCAGGATGTCATTGGTCGCCTTTTCCGTGGCGGCCACGATGGCGTCGAGTTCGTCGGTGGCGGCGGGAATGTAGTCGTCGCGAATCGCCCGCGGCTTGAGGGCAGCGATTTCGGCGCGGGCCGAACTGATATACTGGGCCAGCGACTCCAGCTCGTGGTAGAGCCGCAAGTCGGCCGCGCTCAGCTCGCCGCTGGCGGAGGTGAGGACGGCATGGACGACTTCGGCGATGCGCTCGATGGGCACCGCCTCGCCGAATCTGCGTACCAGACCGTCGATCTCGCCTTCAAGGTCCGCCTTGCGTGCGCCCGGCATGGCCTGCAATCCTCAGAAATCGCCCAGGACGCTCACCATCTTGGATTTCAGCGTTTCGGCGTTGAATGGCTTGACGATGTAGTTGGAGACGCCCGCCTCCTTGGCGGCGATGACGTTCTCCGACTTGCTTTCGGCGGTGACCATGATGAACGGCGTCGCCTTCAGCTTGGGATCGGCCCGCACCTCGCGCAGCAGCTGCAAACCCGTCATCGGCTCCATGTTCCAGTCCGAGATCACCAGACCGAAATGATTGTTGCGCAATTTCTCAAGGGCCATGCTGCCGTCGGTCGCCTCATCGATATTGACGAATCCAAGCTGCCGAAGAAGATTGCGAATGATACGCAACATGGTCTTGTAATCATCCACGATTAGGATGTTCATATTGCTGTCAACAGCCATCCGTCACTCCATCAATCCGCTGCTTTCCAGTAATTCCCGTCGATCCGCCGGGCATAAATTCGACTGTCAGTTAAAATCCTGCCGAATTCCGACGCAAGTCTTTTCCGTCGCAACCATCCTGCTCATCCGTCGGTACGCGGGGGCGGCATTATTTCTTGGCGCCTCGCAAGCTCGGAAGTTACGGATTTTGCCCGGCCGGGATCCATCTCTGCCATTATGGCCGCGACTTTCTGTTCCTTCATGCGCGCCATGACGTCGAGCAGGACGGGCATGTCCAGCCGCTCGAAAATGCGGGCCGCGTCCTTCGGCTTCATGTTTTCGTAAATCTTCACGAGGCTTTTCATTTTTGCGTCTTCCTGCTCGTCGTGCTGCTGGAGCAGGGTTTGGATGGACGCCTGAACGCTCTTCAGTTCCTCGATTTTCTTGTCGATCCGGGCCTCCGCCGCGCGCAGCAGCCCTTCGCGCATGTCGAGTTCGCGACTGCGCGTGTCCAGATCCTGGCGGCGCTCCGCGAGCTTCTGCAGAAGGTCCACCTCGTTCTGGGTGAACGACATGGGATCGGTGAGGTCGGCCAGTTGCCGTGCGGGCGGCGCCGAGGCCGGGACCGGTTCCTTGGCCACCGGCGGCTCCGGTTGCTTGACCGGCGCCGGTGGCGGCGGCTGCTGAGCCCGCAGCCCGCTGGTGACCGACACGGTTCCGGCGGAAAGCCCCTTCCAGATGTCGTTGACGCGAACGGTCAGCATCAGCGCGGCCACGAAAATGGTGACCGGAAGAAGGCGGACCGGCGGAACTCGGGCCATCCGCTCACCTTACCGATTGGAGCGCGCGCAGCAGTTCGCGTTCGGCCTCGGACCGCTCATCCCCGGCCTCTTCCTCGTTGAAGGCGACCACGGGACGCGCCGACTTCGGCGCCGGACGGCTTTCGCTCCGGGCCGTGCGCACCGAGCTCTCGAGCCGCGTCGCCATGGCGTCGGCGCGTTCGACCATGAACGCCAAGTCGTCGCGCAAGGATTGCGCCTTTTCGACGCGCTCCTGCAAGGCCTGCCCGGCCTCCTCGGCCGCCTTGCGCAGCTTGGGAATGCTCGATTCCGCGCGCATGGTCGCCTCGTTGAAGCGACCGATGAGCTTGGCGAGTTCATCGCCGTTGCGCCGCAGGATGCCCAGCCGCCGGTTCAGGACGATGGCGTAGAGGATGGTGGCCACCAGCAGCATCGCGATGACCACGTCAAGAACGAGTTTGTAATCCACGGCTCACGCCTTCTCCTTCTTGAGCTTGGAATCGATGCGGATGGCGATGTGATTGGCCTTGCGCCCCATCTGGCCGAGAAAGAGGGGAACCTCCCCACAGCGCAACTCGACGCTGGAGTCTGGCCCGGCGTTGAGCATGAACGATGACCCCACCCTCAGTTTCATCACCTCGCGCAAGGACATCACCTGCTCGTCGAGCACCGCCTCCATCTGCACGTCGGTCAGCCAAAGCTCCTCGGCCAGGTGGGTCTCCCAGATCGAGTCGCGACCGAACTTCTCGCCCATGAACATCTGCAGCAGGAGTTCGCGAACGGGTTCGAGGGTAGCGTACGGCAGGAGCAACTCCAGGCGGCCGCCGCGATCCTCCATGTCGATTCGCAGCTTGGCCACGATCGCCGCGTTGGACGGACGCGAGATGGTGGCGAAACGCGGGTTCGTCTCGAGACGATCGAAGCGGAAGATGACGGGCGACAGCGGCTCGAAGGCGGCGGACAGGTCGTTGAGGACGACATGCACCATCCGTTCGACGAGGTTGCGCTCGATCGTGGTGTAGGGCCGTCCCTCGATGCGCATGGCCGCGGTGCCGCGCCGGCCGCCCAGCAGAACGTCGACGATCGAGTAGATGAGCGACGAATCGACGGTCAGAAGGCCGTAATTGTCCCATTCGTCGCACTTGAAGACGGCCAGCATCGCCGGCAGCGGAATCGAGTTCAAATAATCGCCGAAACGCAGCGAGAGAATGTTGTCGAGTGAGACCTCGACGTTGTCCGAGGTGAAATTGCGCATCGAGGTGGACATCATGCGCACCAGGCGGTCGAAGACCACCTCGAGCATCGGCAACCGCTCGTAGGAGACCAGCGCCGAATTGAGAATGGCCTGGATGCCGGATCGCTCGTGCTCGCCCTCCTGGTCCTCGTCGAAGCCCAGCAGGCTGTCGATCTCGTCCTGGTTCAGGATGCGGGCCGATTCACGGCCCCCGCCGCCGCCCCCGCCGCTGTCGGCGTCGGCGTCACCACCCAGCATGGCCTCCCATTCGGCGGCCATCGCATCCTGATCGCCGGCGTCCTCGCCCTCCTCCCCGCCAGTCCCGTCGGTCATGGCGGCCCATTCGGCCATCAGGGCCTCTTCTTCTTCGGGAGTCCGGCTTCCGGCCATCGTCGTGTCCCTACTGAACCAGCATTTCCTTGAACAGGATGTCGCTGACCTTGGCCGGCTTCACGGCGGCGCTCACGCGGATCAGCAATTCCTCGCGCAGCCGATACATGCCAGCCGACCCCTGCAGATCCTCGACACGCAATTCGCGCAGATAGACCTGGAACTGGTCGATCACTCGGGGCATCGCCGCCTCGACCTGCTGCACGGCCGCCGCGTCGGGCAGTTCGAGGCTCACGCGTATCTTGAGGAAGCTTTGCTTGCGGCCGGAGGTGTTCAGGTTGACCAGCATGTCGGGCAGGTCGTAGTAGAGGCCCGTCTTCGGCGCTTCGACCGCCACCGGCTCGGGCTCCTGCCCGAACCCGAGCTTGGTCATCAGGGCGTCGGCCGCACCGCTGAAATAGGCGCCGGCGCCGGCGCCTATCAAGACGAGCACCGGCAGTACGATGAAGAGGAGCACCTTCTTCAGCTTGCCGCCGCCCGACTTGCGCGCCGCCGACTCGGAACCCTCGCCTTCCTCGAAATCCTCTAGATCTTCGGCCATCGTCCCCCCGACCCCCAATCACCAAGGGCCGCAGCCAGAATCAGTCATCCTGAAAGTACCCCGGTTTGGTTAACAACATGTGAAGGTACGCGTCGAAAGTGGTAGTGGCAAGGCGCCGTCGCCCGCCGCCAACGCGGAAAATCCTGCCCGGTAAACTGTGCCCTTTTCGACGCTCGCGGTCGCGTACGGCCGCCGGAAGCCCGCCGTACGCGGGCCCGGCCTCCCTGGCACGGCGAATGCATGGGGGCCGTCGCATTCGTCAATCGAGGGTTCGGCCGACCGATGGAAAACGCCTCCTACATCGCCCTGTCGCACCAGGCGGCCTTGTGGCGCCAAATGGAGATCGTCGCCAACAACATGGCCAACGTGAACACGCCCGCCTTCAAGGCCGAGCAGGTGATGTTCACCGACTACCTGGTGCGGCCGCCGGCCACCGCGGGACTGTCGAATCGCGAGCCCATCGCCTTCGTACAGGACATCGGCGTCCTCCGCGACACGCGCGAAGGTTCGATGACGGTGACCGACAACCCGCTCGACCTTGCCATCCAGGGGCCCGGCTATTTCGTCGTCGACACCCCCGAGGGTCCCCGCTACACCCGCCACGGCAATTTCCACCTGGATTCTACCGGAATGCTGGTCACGGCGGCCGGACAGGCCGTCATGCAGGCCGGCGACTTGCCAATCATCGTGGCGCCGAACGAGACCCGGATCGACGTCGGTCGCGACGGCACGGTCAGCACCGAAAACGGCCCCATCGGACGGCTGCGAGTGGTGCGGTTCGATAACGAGCAGGAACTGCGCAAAGTGACGGACGGCCTGTACGAGACCGCGGCCCCGGCGCAGGACGCGCCACAACCCGACGTCCTTCAGGGCGTCATCGAGGAATCGAACGTGAAGCCGGTGGTCGAGATGACCAACCTCATCGCGATCACGCGCAGCTATCAGGCGGCGCAACAGATGATCGACAACGAACACCAGCGGGCCATGAAGGCCTATCAGGTGCTGTCCGGCGACCGGCAGTCATAAGGAAGGACAAGAATCATGAGATCCCTGGCAATCGCGGCGACCGGCATGCTGGCCCAGCAGACCAACGTCGAAGTCATCTCGAACAACATCGCCAACATGAACACGACGGCCTATACCCGGCGCCGCACCGAGTTCAACGACCTGCTGTATCAGAATCTGCGCCGCGTCGGCTCGGCGTCGTCGGACGCCGGCACGATCGTTCCGGCCGGCGTGCAGGTCGGCCTCGGCGTCAAGCTGGGTGCGGTCTACCGGATCACGGAACAAGGCAGCGTGCAGAGCACCGGCAACACGCTGGACCTCGCCATTCAGGGCAAGGGATATTTCCAGATCCAGTTGCCCACGGGCGAAACGGCCTACACGCGGGACGGCTCGTTCCAGCTCAGCCCGGAGGGCCAGATCGTCACCCACAGCGGTTACACGGTCCTGCCGGGCATCGAAATTCCGAACAACGCCGTCGGCGTGTCGGTCAATGAAAGCGGCCAGGTGCTGGTCAAACTCGATGGCCAAGTCGACCAGACGCAGGTCGGGCAATTCCAGATCGCCATCTTCCCCAACGAAGCCGGCTTGGAGGCCAAGGGCGACAACCTGTTCATCGAGACGCCCGCCTCGGGCGGAGCCACCGTCGGCGCTCCCGCCACGGTCGGGTTCGGATCCCTCTTGCAAGGCTTTCTCGAGACGTCGAACGTCAACGTCGTTGCCGAAATCACCAACCTGATCAGTGCCCAGCGCGCCTACGAAATGAATTCGAAGGTGATTCAGGCCTCGGACGAGATGCTGTCCACGACCACCCAGATGAAGTGATCCTGCCATGAAACGCCTGCTCCTCGCCCTCTGCCTCTGCCTCGTCGCCGGCGCCTCGGCCACGGCCGCAACGTTGCGGCCCAGCATCGAGGTCGAAGCCGAAGTGGTGCGCATCGGCGACATCTGGGAGGGGGCGGGACAAAGGGCCGACGTCGCCATCGCCCGCGCACCGCAACCCGGGCGCCGCATGGTTCTCGACTCCCGGTGGCTCACCGAAGTCGCTCATGCGTACGGCGTGGCCTGGAGGCCGATGAGCCGGTACGACCGGACGGTGGTCGAGCGCGCCAGCCAGATCATCGACCGCGAGCGCATCGTCGCCCGCATCGCGGCGGCGCTGAACGACCATGGGATCCCCGCCGACGCTGATATCCAGCTCGCAAACGGCGATCTGCGGCTTCATCTGCCGGTCGATGCCGAACTCGACGTCGCCGTCCGGGATATCGACTTCGACCAGCGCACCCGCCGATTTTCGGCCACCTTGGAGACGTCGGACGAGCGGGTGCGCGTGGCCGGGATGGTCCATGCCGTAACCGAAGTGCCGGTCCTCGTCCGCGGTCTCGGTCGCGGAGACTTGGTCGAAGAAGGGCATCTTGAATGGCGCCGCATGCGTGCCGATCGCTTGCCTCGGGACGCGATACTCGACCCGGATCGCATCGTCGGCCAGGCGGCGCGGCAGAGCTTGCGCCCGGGCGCGGTACTGCGAACGGCCGACCTGCAGCGGCCGGTGATCGTGGCCAAGGGCAGCATCGTCACCATGATGCTGCGTAGCGCGGCCCTCACCATCACCGCACAGGGACGCGCCGCCGAGGACGGCGGGGACGGAGACGTGATCCGGGTGATCAACAGTCACTCCAACCTTGCCGTACGCGCCCGCGTAGAGGGACCGAACGCGGTGTCGGTCATGATCAACGACACCATCGTGATGAATTGAGGGGGTGTCCGATGCTTCGCTCGACGTTTCGTTTCGCGGCCTTGGCCGGGCTGTCCTTGGCACTGACTGGATGCAATGCCGTCAGCCGCCTGTCCGAGGTGGGATCCCCACCCAAGGTCTCCAAGATCGACAATCCGGCGCAGCACCATGGCTTCCGGCCGGTGACGATGCCCATGCCTATGCCCGAGCATCCGCAACAGGCCGCCAACTCGCTGTGGCGGCCCGGCGCGCGCGCCTTTTTCAAGGACCAGCGGGCCGGACGGATCGGCGATATCCTGACCGTCACCGTCAACATGGAGGATGAGGCGAAACTCAACAACAAGACGACCCGCAGCCGGAGCGCCGGGGAGTCCGCCGGACTTCCCAATTTCCTCGGCTACGAGGCCTCCCTCGCCCGCGTCCTCCCGGAAGACGTGAGCGCTTCGGACCTCGTCAGCCTCTCCTCCGAGCATTCTTCTGTGGGGAACGGCGAACTGGAGCGCGAGGAGACGGTGAAGGTCAGCCTTGCCGCGGTCATCACCCAGATACTGCCCAATGGTAATCTGGTAATCGCGGGAAAGCAGGAGGTGCGGATTAATTACGAGCTGCGGGAGCTGACCGTCTCGGGCGTGATCCGCCCGGAGGACATCAGTTCCAACAACACCGTGTCTTCCGAAAAGATTGCCGAGGCGCGGATTTCATACGGCGGACGCGGGGTGATCAGTGATCTGCAACAACCGCGTTACGGCCAGCAGATCTTCGACATCCTGTTCCCGTTCTGATACTCGCCGGAAGGCCGGAGCTTCACCTCCGGCCTTTGTTTGGAAGACTCAGTCCTCCCTGTGGGTGCGCTCCATGCGCTCGTGGCGTTCCTGGGCCTCGATGCTGAGCGTGGCGATGGGGCGGGCCTCGAGCCGGCGCAAGCTGATCGGCTCGTTCGTCTCTTCGCAATAGCCGTAGGATCCGTCCTCGATGCGCTCCAGCGCGGCGTCGATCTTGGCGATCAGCTTGCGGGCACGGTCGCGGGTCCGCAGTTCCAGTGCCCGGTCCGCCTCGGCCTGAGCCCGGTCGGCAATGTCGGGCTCTTGCATGCCGCCTTCCTGAAGGTGCTGCAAGGTCTCGTCCGATTCGCGGAGAAGTTCCTGGCGCCAGCGCAAGAGCTTTTGACGGAAGTATTCGCGCTGGTTCTCGTTCATGAACGGTTCGTCGTCCGAGGGACGGTAATCTGGTGGAAGCGTGACGGTCATGCCTTCCCCGTTCTCCCTGCTTGCATTTTCGCTGCGGAATATATGGACAGGGCCCTGCTGCCGCAATAGCCGATTTGCCGCCCGCAGAGTGCCGCACCTACATGGAAATTCAGCGGATTTCCACCGTCATGGACGCCGGGAGAGCTTGGCGATCTCAACCTCGGCGCGCAACTCGATCTCGTCGAGGACGGCTCCCAGGTTCGGATCGGCACATTGGTCGCGCCGGCTGCGCACCATGCGGGCGAGGTCGATCAGGCCTTCTTTCGAGACCACCCCGAGCACGATCGCCCTGCGGAGTTCCTCCAGCCTATCGAGAATGTCCTCGCCGCGCCGATGAAGTCTGCGCCGCGCCTCGCCGTCCGTCGCGTCGGGCACGGCCTGTGCGGCGAGAAGGGCGTCCACGGCGTTGAGGGGCGCGGTGGCCTCGACCGGGCGCGCGTCGTCGACGCCCTCGGCGGCGGCCTGAAGGTGGCCGGCGAAACCGAGGCCGCCCTTTCCTTCCGCCTTGTCGCCGCGGCGGGAACGGTTGGCCGCCGACGTCGCACCGATGCCTGTAAGCTTCATTCGCAACCACCCAATCCCATGGCCCCGAGTCTACCGCGCTCCCCGGCCCATTGAAATAGCCGAATCGCCCCGCGCTCCCGGCAGGAATTGCCGCCCCAGGACGTTTCTTCCGGCGGCACGGCGAGTCGAGACGATGCCACAGCCCGGAATCGCGGCAAATCCGATTGGCACGAATCTCGCAAGGGCCGGGGCGAGCACCGTTATCTCGAGGATGTCATGTCTAGGGCCCGTTCCGCGTTGCTAACCCTGACCAGATGCGCATTGGCCGCCCTGCTCGTGGCCGGCCTTGCCTGGCCGGCGGGCGCCGCGTCCCGCATCAAGGACGTCGCCGACTTCGAAGGCATCCGCGACAACCTGCTGGTGGGCTACGGGCTCGTCGTCGGCCTGAACGGCACCGGCGACACCCTCAACAACATGGCGTTCACCAAGCAGAGCCTGATCGGCATGTTGGAACGCTTGGGCGTCAACACGCGGGACGGCAACCTGCAGCCCAAGAACATCGCCGCCGTCATGGTGACGGCGGTGCTGCCGCCGTTCTCGCGCCAGGGCGTACGCATCGACGTGAACGTCAGCGCGCTGGGCGACGCCAAGAACCTGCTCGGGGGCACCTTGCTGGTAACCCCCCTGGTCGGCGCCGACGGCGAGGTGTACGCGGTGGCGCAAGGCCAGGTCGCGGTCGGCGGTTTCTCGGCCGCGGGCGCGTCGGGGACCACGGTGACCAAGGGCGTGCCCACCTCCGGCCGCATCGCCAACGGCGGCATCGTCGAACGCGAACTGGCCTTCGACATGGCCGAGATGGACGCCGTGAAGATATCGCTGCGCAATCCCGACCTGACCACCGCGCGCCGGGTGGCGCAAGCGGTGAACACCTTCCTGGGCACGACCGCCGCCGTCCCCGCCGACCCGGCCACCGTGCGGCTGGCGGTTCCCGAGGACTACCGCGGCAACGTCGTCGGCTTGCTGACCGATATCGAGCAGCTCCGCGTCCAGCCCGACCAGATGGCGCGGGTGGTGATCGACGAGCAGTCGGGAACCATCGTCATGGGCGAAAACGTACGAATCAGCACCGTCGCCATCGCCCAGGGCAATTTGACCATCAGGATCACCGAAACACCGCAGGTATCGCAACCCGCCCCCTTTGCCACCACTGGCGAAACCGCGGTGGTGCCGCGGACCGACGTCAAGGTCGAGGAGGACCCGGAAAGGAAGTTGTCGGTGATGCCGAACGGTGTGAGCCTTCAGGAACTGGTCAACGGACTGAACGCCCTCGGCATCGGGCCACGCGACATGATCACCATTCTCCAGGCGATCAAGGCGGCGGGCGCCCTGCAAGCCGAGATCGAGGTGATGTGATGGGGCCGATGTTTCCAATGGCGCCGACCCAGGCCACCGGCACCGCCCCGAGCCCCCGTCCCTCGGCGGACCAGGCCGCGGCGGCCACGGCCGCGGAAAAGTTCGAGGCGATGTTCCTCAGTCAGGTGATGCAGCAGATGTTCGCCGGCATCGGAACCGACGGGTTGTTCGGCGGCGGCCCCGGCGAGGACATGTTCCGGTCGCTGCTGATCGACGAGTACGGCAAGGAGCTGGCAAGCAGGGGCGGCATCGGCATCGCCGACGCGCTGCGGAGCACCCTGCTCGCCGCCCAGGAGATGGGATCATGAACGACAGATCATCACAAAGCGCAAGCCAGCGGCTGGCCGACGTGGGCGTCATGGCGGGCCGCCTGATCCGGTTGCTCAACGAGGAGCACCTGGCCCTGACGGCCGGGCGCACGGCCGACATCGCCGCCCTCCAGGATGAGAAGGCGATGCTCATCGCCGCCTACGACAGCGCCGTGCGCACGATCGCCAAGAACCCCGCCGCCTTCGCCGAGGTCGACCCGACCCTGCGCGCCGAGGTCAAGGCCGTGGGCGAGGCGCTCATGGCGAAGGCGGCCGAGAATGCCCGCTTGCTGGCGGCGCAGAAGGCCGTCCACGAGCGGGTATTGGCCATCGTCACCGAGGAGTTGCAGGCGCAATCCCCGAGCCGGGTCTATTCCCGCCACGGTCGCCTGCAGGATGCCGCACACCCGGCCCGGGTTGCCCTGGACAGGACGCTCTGACCCCTTGAAGCAAGGCTAGCGGCCTCTTTTCCCTGCCGTCTCGGCCGGGCCTGGCCCGGCCATCCGCGCCTTCTCACGGGTGATCGCCGCGTGGATACGCGGGTCAAGCCCGCGCATGACGGTCGATGGTCGGGTTGGTCGCAACCAGATTGCCGGGCAGCAGCAGGCCAAGCCTGGCAATGACCGTGGACCTGCGCGCCGCCGTCGACGCGCGCCGCGCGGCGGTCAGACGCTCAGATTGACGTTGTTGCCGAGGAAGGGATTGGCCGATAGCGGCTGGATCAGGCTGACCATGTTCGCCGGGCCAAGCGCCGCCTGGCTGCTCTGCAGGTCGGATTGGGCCACGAAGCGACGGATGAAGGTGTCGACGAAGCGGGGGTCGGACAGCTTTGCGACGTCGAGTTTCTTCTCGATCATCTGGGCCTGTTTCTCGACCTTGAGATAAGCCATTTCCTTGGGCAGGCCGAGCGTCGTCTGCACCACCGACAGGATCACCTTGTTGGCCAGGATCTGGTAGGCGTTCTTGACCCCGCCGGCCATGCGTTTGAAGTACATGGCCTCGCGCATCGCGGGGTTGCTGTTGCCCATGTACTTCTCGAACTCGTTCGTCAAATAGCCGTCGACCACCTTGTTGATCACCGCGGGATCGCTCAGCCGCGCCACCCCCTGACCCGCGAAGTCGAACGCCTTCGCCATGTCCTTGAAGCGCGGGTCGATCATGCGGTTGACGAACGATTCGTCGTCGTCGAGCGACTGGCCGAGAATCTTCTTCATGAAGCCCGGGGCGTCGCTCTTCTCTTCGAGCTGGAACGCCGTAAGGGCGAATTTCATCAAACGATAGTTCTTGGTGAAGTCGTCGAGCGACTTGACGTTCCCGATGTTTTCCTTGAAGTAGGCGACCTCGCGCGCGACGCCGGGCTGCTTGACGAACTGCGCGAACTGGCGATCCCGCGTCTTCTCCAGCGCCGCGTAGAGGCCGACCGCCGGCAGCGTGGGTTGCGAGATTGCCGAGGTTCCGAACATGCTCCGTCCCGCCCTTCCGTCCGGATCAGGCGTAGGCGTTCAGCCGCGCACCCGGCGGCTGGGCGTCGAGATTCTTGGTCACCGAGTCGATGACGGCCCGGGCAGGCACCGTCCACAACACGCGCTCGGTGACGTCGTGGAGCAGCTCGATGAAGCTGCGCCCCTCGTCGTAGCGGTACTCCGAGCGGAACGCGTGCGGCCGCGGCGGGGAAACGTCCGCCTCACCCGCTTCTCCGGCCGGAGACGCGTTGACGCCCCACGGCTCATCGCCGGCCACGCCAGCGGCGTTCTGCGCTATAGTTTCTTCAGCCCTCTTCTCGTCCGGCCCAAAGCGGGGACCGGCGACGGGCCACATCGGCTTGGCATTGACGGGCGGCCGCCAACCCTGCGCCGTAGGGATCGCCTGCATTTCCATTGCAAGACCTTTCGCCTCGTAAGGACATTCTGCCCCTCCGCACATGGAGGCTCAATCTCACCTTAACACCAATTCGCCGGGGGATAAACCCAAAAGTTGGGTTGCGCACGTCCTTGGCGAGCCTTCGGCGAATCCGGCCAAACAGCGATTCTCATTCCCGGCCTTTGTGGATATGCTAAGGGTGATCGCCGCGCAGAAAGTGGTAGTCCTCCACGCGCGGCGCGGGGTCACGGGAGGGGGCAGGTCATGAGCGTACACGCGTACACGACGCAACAGAACAGGTCGGAGACGGCACGCCAGATCGAATACCGGGCGTTCGCCACCGTCACCGCGGCCCTCGCGCGCCACGCCGCCAATCCCGGCTCGCCTGAATTCGCCACCGCCTGCTATGACAACAAGCGTTTGTGGATCGTGCTGCAGGCCGACCTTGCCGCCGAGGGCAACCAGTTGCCGACCGAACTGCGCGCCGCCCTGATCTCGCTGTCGATCTGGGCCATCCGCTACACCGCCCAGGTCGAACGCGGCCAGGCGCCGGTCGAGCCGCTGATCGCGGTCAATCGCAACGTCATGCAGGGCCTGGCCGACCCCGCCCCGGAACCGCAAGGCTGACCGCCCCTTTCGCCCCGAAACCCCGCCGCCCCTCCAAAGGCCCGCCATGCCCCTCAAACTCGATCTCGCTCCCGGCGAACGCATCATCATCAACGGCGCCGTGATCAAGAACGGCAACCGCCGCTCGGCCCTCGTGCTGCTCAACAAGGCGCAGATCCTGCGCGAGCGGCTGATCCTGTCGGACCAGGACGTCAACACCCCCGCCAAGCGCGTGTATTTTCCGGTCCAGCTGATGTATCTCGATCCCGAGAACTTTCGCGACTACACGGCGGAATTCACGCGGCGCGCGGCCGAGCTGGCCGCCGTGCTGACCAACGAGGACGCGGTGGGAAAGATCTTCCAGGCCGTGGCGGCGGTGGGCGACCGCGATTTCTATCGCGCGCTCATCCTGCTGCGCGACGTCATGGACTACGAACAGACCGTGCTGGCGCCGGCGCCGGCCGCGGGGACGAAATAGGAAGGAGCGGTTCAGCCGCCCCAGCTCCGAAGCGATGCCGACAAGGGCGGCGGCCAGATGGATTGCTTCGTCGCAAGGCTCCTCGCCATGACGACCTTTTGCCGGGACGGCGGCTAGAACCGGCCCGCTTGCCCCGCCTCCACCTCCGCCTCCGTCATTTCGAGCCGCGGGCGAAGCAATCCAGGGGCGCGGACAAGCGGCAGGCCCGTCACGAGCACGTCCGTTTCGGCATTAACTTTTTGGCTAGACATTTTCTCCGAACGTGGTAGCGTTTCGACCGTGAGTGGGTTTTTCCCTCACGAAAGGGCGTAACCTTCCAGAAGGAAGACCGCCGCAACCATAGAACGATGGAGACAAGAAATGTCTTTTTCCGTTAACACCAATGCCAACGCCCTCATCGCCATTCAGACCCTGAGCTCGACGAACAAGTCGTTGGCGACCACCCAGTCGCGCATCAACAGCGGCCTGCGCGTCGAAGGTGCCAAGGACGACGCGTCGACCTTCGCCATCGCCCAGGGCATGCGCGGCGACATCGCCGGTTTCAAGGCGATCTCGGACTCGCTGGCTCTTGGCGAATCGACCGTGAACGTCGCCCTGAAGGCGGCGGAATCGATCTCCGACCTGATGAACAAGGTCAAGGCCAAGGTGGTGCAGGCCCAGGAGTCGAACGTTGACCGCGCCGCGATCAACCGCGACATCCAGCAGTACATCGACCAGATCGACGACATCGCCGCCGCCGCGCAGTTCAACGGCGTCAACCTGATCAACGACGTCACCGCCGATTCCTCGCTCGACGCCCCCGGCGGCAGCCAGTTGTCGGTGCTTGGGTCGCTGAACCGCACCAGCGCGTCGACGATGACCACCAGCAGCCTGACCGTCGACTACGAGAACCTGACGGCGACCGGTCTGGGCATCGACGGTATCGACGTCACCAACGCGACGGTCGAACTGGTGTTCGACAGCACCTTCGTGGGCGTCGCCGACAATGAAGTCGTCGAATTCACGGTGGGCACCGACACCTACACCTTCGAGTTCATCGAGGATCCGACCACCACCGCGCCGACCGATGGCGACAACATCGTCGTCCAGTACGACAGCGTCAACGACAGCCCGGCCAACCTCCTCGCCAAGCTGAAGGCGAAGATGGAGGAGGAAGGCTTCTCGGTGTCGTACAACGCGAGCGGCAACATGGAGGTCACCCACAAGGACGGCATCATCGCCGCTGACGACGCCACCTCCGACGTCACCGGCTTCGTCTCCGGCACTGCCGCTGGCGGTGATCCGACGGCCGCGGTGACGACTGTGGAAACCTCGATCAACAACCTCAAGAAGGCGTTGAGCCGTCTCGGTGCCGCCGCCACCCGCCTCGAAGTCCAGGGCGATTTCGTCAAGAAGCTGACGGACACCATGGAAATCGGCGTGGGCCAGCTGGTGGACGCCGACCTGGCCGCGGAATCGGCCCTTCTGCAGTCCTTGCAAGTCAAGCAGCAGCTCGGCATGCAGGCGCTGTCGATCGCCAACCAGCAGCCCGGTTCGGTGCTGGCGCTGTTCCGCTAATCACACCAAATACCGGTGCCGGCTCGTCCGGCACCGGTTTCCTTCAAACGGCCCTTCGGGGCCGTTTTCTATTTCAGAGCCTGCTCCAGCCCGTCAGGAACGGGTCACACCGCCGTCCCGCGCGCGTAGCGTTCGCTGATCTTTCCGGCCAGCAGGGGTTCGAAATCGGCCACGCGGTTCCACACGTCGTTCTCTAACTCATCCAGATTGTCCGGCGGCTGCTGACGCACCGAGTTTGGATTGTGGACCTTGCCGCTCACCTGCGCATGCCGCGCACGAACCTGATCCGTCGCCTCGATCCCCAACACCGCCAGGACTTCGGCGAAGACGGGCAGCGCATTGAGTTCACGGTTGGTCAGGTCGACCACCGGCAGGCCAAGTTCCGCGGCCATTTGCGTATAACGTAACTGGCGCCGCTCGATCTCCAGCGCATACCAGAAGCAGAGATGGTAGTCGGAAAGGCGTTCCCACCCCGGCAGGGGAAGAACATAGGGATCGCGCGGCTCCAGCAGATAGGCCATGCCGGCCGGGGTTCGCGCTGGGACCGTGCGCCTCTCCAGCAAGCTCCAGGCCACCTCTCTCGGAGGCCGGCGCAGAATGATGAGACCCGGCGCCATTCCCAACCTCAACAGGGGTTCGATGAACCCCTTGCAGGTCAGATGGGACGTTTCCAGATAGGCGGGCGTTTCGACCTTGGATATCGCCGGAAGCTTGTGATCGCGCAAGAACGCATGGGCGACGGTCGGGTCCTGTTGGACCCGTCTCAGGACGTGGACGAAATTGGGCTCCGGCTCATGGAGCGCAGTTATCCCGGGGATGCCATGCAGCAACTCGGCGAGGTAGTTGGTACCGCTGCGGCCCGGGGTGACCGTGAAGAACAACCTCTTTTCCATATTATCCCACCTCCGCCGCCACGTCCTGCCGCAGGGCAATGATCTCCATGCAGACACGGTAACGCTCGCTTACCGAATAGTGCACTGGCCTGAACCCATGTTCGGCCAGCAATGCGTAGAGCCGCCGACGGCCGAAATTGTGGTAGTGCTCGATCTCGCCCCAATAGGGGTTCGTCCTCGCCTGGTCGAGCAGCCGCCAGACCACGCTGTCCATGTTCGGCATGGACACGAAGAGCGCGCCGCCCGGCCGCAGCAGCTTGTGTGCCGCTGTCAGCCCCACGCTCGGATACGGCATGTGTTCGAGCACGTCCGCCATGCTGATGACCGCAAACCGGCCGGCCTGATCGAGGCGTTCGACGTCGAGACAATGCGATTCGATGCCCAACCCTCGAAGGGCCTCGACGTTGCCCTGCCTGAGATCGAGTCCCACGGACGTGAAGCCCCACTCCTCCGCGGTGAACAGGAGCGAACCGTCGCCGAACCCGACATCCAGCCAATGGCCGTCCGCGACATAGGACGCCACCCGCTCCACCATGCGCGCGGATACCAGCCGCTGTCGCTCGGCGTTGTTGCCCACGCTCTGGTGGTCGTGGGTCTTGCCGAATATCAAATCAAGCGCTTCGTCGGTGAAATAGCCCTCGGTGAATACATGACCGCACCCTGCGCAACGGCACCAGCGCATGGCCGCACCGATGGAAGGGTGGTACAGGGGGTGCCGCGAACAGTCTGCCTTCACCAGCGCCTTGAAGTCGGCACCGCCGCATAATGGGCAGGTCTCATATAGAATGCGGTTGTCGCGAATCGTCGCCAACTCTCCCCCCAAAATCTATGCCGTCACCGCGAACGCTTCCGGCGGCTTGCCGGCGCGCCAGCGCTCCCACATGCCCCGATACGCCGCCTCGAGGTTCCGCGTGAAGCGGCCGGAGTCGAACAGGGGCGCGGTCAGCCGGTTACGGTCCAGCCTATCCTTGACGGCCGCCAGGCGTCCGGCATCGCGGGCCAGCGACAGCGCAACCTCTTCGTACTCCTCCAGCGACCCCACGATCAACTCCGGCAGGCCGACCGCGGCCACCAGACTGCCGGCCACGCGGGCGGCGAAGGTGTCGCCAAGGCAGGTCAGCACCGGCAATCCGGCCCACAGGGCGTCGGAGGCGGTGGTGTGCGCGTTGCACGGCAGGGTGTCGAGAAACAGATCGGCAAGGCGATGGCGCGCCAGATGCTCGGCCAGCGGCAGCCGCGGCGCGAACACCAGCCGTTCCGGCCCGATGCCGCGGGCCGCGGCCTCGCGCCGCAGGTTGGCGGCGGCCTGCTCGTTCCGTTCCAGCAGCCACAGCACGGCGCCCGGCACCGCCGCGAGAAGACGCATCCACACGTCGAACATCCGGGGCGTGATCTTGTAGCTGTTGTTGAACGAGCAGAAGACGAAGCCGTGCTCGGGCAGACCGCACTCCGCCCGGCTCGGCGTGGCGGCGGCGACGGCGCGCTGCCGGTCGTTGGGCTGGTAGGAGTCGGGAAGTTGCACGATCTTCTCGGAATAGAACCGCGCGTGCTCCATGGGCGACACGACCGCGTCGCTGATGATGTAGTCGATGAACGGCGCCCCCATGGTTCCCGGATAGCCGAGATAATTGACCTGTATCGGCGCCGGGCGGTAGCCCAGTATCTCGGTCCTGGCGAACGACGTGTACCCCTTGAGATCGACGAGGATGTGGACCCCGTCGGCGTCGATGCGTTCGGCCGCCTGCCTGTGCGACAGACCTTGCGCGTCGACGAAGTCGTCGAAGGCGGCGACGAGCCGGCGGCGCATGTCGCTGCCGTCGTCGGCGCCGCAGGAATAGGCGGTCACCCGGAACCGGGCGCGATCGTGGCGCTCGAACACCTCGGCCATGAGAAAGGCGGTCGCGTGCTGGTGCAGATCGGCCGAGAGGTAGCCGATGTGGATTGGACCGTCGGTCGGGCGGGGCGACTGGACCAGGGGCGCGGACGGGGTGAATTTGGCGGCCCATTGCCGGGCGCACCGGAGTTGATCGTCCGGGCCGGCCGCCGGCATGGCGAGAAGGTAGAAGGGCCCGACAGCCGCGCCCTGGCGCACCATGTCGAGAACCCGGGCCTCGCTCGCCTCCATCTCGCCCCAGTCGCAGACATGGCGCATGCCGTGGGCGAGTTCACAGCGGACGACGGCATTGTCGGGATCGAGGAGCAGCGCCTTGCGATAGCAGGCCATGGCCCCCTCCTGATCTCCACGATCGCGCAGCGCGGCCGCGAGGTTGATCAGACCGGCGACGAAGTCGGGGCGAAGCGCGAGGGCCTGCCGGAGGCATGTGATCGCCGCGTCGGCCCGGCCCAGCTTGCGCAGGCACGAACCCAGGTTGTTGAGGACCTGCGGGTCCCCGGCATGCAGCGACAGCGATTGCCGGTAGCATCTCGCCGCTTCCTCGAAATTGCCAAGCCCCTCGAGGGCAGCGCCGAGCAGGTTGAAAGCCTCCCGGAACCGCGGCCTGATGGCCACCGCCTCGCGCAACGAAGCCACCGCCTCGTCCCGTCGTCCCATCTCGAAAAGCGCGGCGCCCAACCCATACTGCGCCTCGGCGAACTTCGGCCGAAGTCGAACGGCCGCGCGGTAGGCGGCGGCGGCGTCCGCGAACCGGTTGCTTTCCCGCAGCACGTTGCCGAGATTGTTGTGCGCCTCCGGCGCGTCGGGCTTGAGGCTCACCCCCTTACGCAACAGCTTGATGGCCTGGTCGACCTCGCCGCTCTTCAGCAAGAGAGTTCCAAGAAGTTGCAAGGCGGCCGCATTGTTGGGATCGGCACGAAGGATACGACGGCAGTCTTCCTCAGCACCGGAAAAATCGGATTGCTGGAATTTCCTGATGGCCAAAGACATCAACTGCGGTAACGAAATCGTTTTGGCCATTCGCAATCCTTCGGCTCATCCAGTTATATAAAGAATACGGGACAGCCCGGCAACCAACGCTTCGGCCATTCACCCGGCAACATCTGCCGGGCAATTTTGGCCACCGGGTCTTCGATAGCTGGCCGCAGCTCTCGCATTTCTTCACACTTCTCTTGGCACGTATCCTGCAATGAAGCCCGTGAATTGGACATGGAACCTTAGGCCATGAGCTTGAACGCGGCCCTGTTGCATTCGCTGAGCGGATTGAAGACCACGCAGAGCCAGATCGACGTGGTGTCGCGCAACATCGTCAACGCCACGACGCCCGGCTACACGCGCAAGATACGCCCGCAGGAGAGCCGGGTGGTCGCCGGCCACAATATGGGCGTCGACCTAGGGCAATTGACGCGTACGGTCGATGCCGGCGTGCAATTGGCGATGCGCCAGACGGCCTCGAAGGTCGCGGATTATGAGACGATCGACGCCTTTCAGGCCAAACTGGAGACGACCCTGGGGAAGCCCGGCGAGAGCACGTCACTGAGCGGCCGGCTCAACGCGCTCGGCAACACCTTCGAATCCCTGGCCGCCAATCCCGACGTCCCGGTCAACCGGTCGCTCGTCATATCCGCGGCCGAAAACGTCGTCCAAAGCCTTCACGGCATTTATGCGGCGACCGAAACCGAAATGGTCCACGCCACCGCCGAGTTGAATTCGGCCATCGACCGTGTGAACGAGACCCTGGAGCAGATCGATCATCTCAACGGAATGATCTCGAGCCGGACCGCCACCCAACAGGAGACCGCGGACCTCGAGGACCAACGTGACGTGCTGCTGGACCAGTTGGCCCAGGAGATCGACTTCAAGTACTTCTCGCGCGAGCATGGGCAGATCGTCATCTTCACCAGCGACGGCAAGATATTGCTGGACGACGAAGTCAAGACGCTGTCCGTGACGGGAGCCGGGGTCGTCGAGCAGACCGTCGACGGCGTAACCCGGCAACTGACGTTCAATTCCGGCCGCGTCCATGCCTTCCAGGACATTCGCGATAACCGGATCCCGGATCTGCGGGACCAGCTCGACGACATCGCGCGCGCGGTGACCGAGGAACTGGTGGCAATCGACGTCGAACTGTTCAACGTGGGGGGCGCGACCTCCTACACACCTGCGGATCTTGCCGGATACGCGGCGACCATCGAGGTCAACGACGCCATCAAGGCGGCCCCCTCGCTGCTGCTCGGCACCCCTCCGAAGGAGGCCGGCGACAACACGGTGCCTTTGGCCGCCGCCGCGCTGTTCGCGCGCGATGACCTCACCTTCAGCGCCGCCGGCTTGTCCACGAGCAATGGGATCACAGGCGCGGCGACCGAGGTGATCGCCGGCTTCGCGAACGACCGCGTCCAGAACGGCACGCAGATGTCGTACTATTCGACGTTGAAGGAATCACTTCAGCGGCAGTTCCACAATCAGAGTACCGTCAGCCTCGACGAAGAGATGTCGACGACCATCGTCTTGCAGACTTCCTATATGGCGGCGACCCGGATGGTGCAGACCACCCAGCGATTGTTCGACGCCCTGTTCGAGATGGTCCGGTAATAGGAGGCCGCGATGACCGTCAGCACCCTCGGCCAGCATGTGTCCCTCGCCGCCTATGTGGGCCGCGCGCAGTCCAAGCTTGGCGATTATCAGCTTCAGATGGCCTCGGGCAAGATCGCCGAGGTCTACAGCGGCCTGGGCAGTTCCGCGCCGACCGCCATCAATTTGCATAATCGCGTCCAGCAGATGGACGGTTATCGCCAGATCATTCAGACGGTCGACAGCCGCGCCGCGGCGATGGACGTTTCGTTGCATCGCATCCACGCTTCGGTGACGGCGGTCAAAACAGAAACCATCAAGTCCGAGTTCGAGGGCTACGACCTTACCCTCCTTCAGGCGCGCGCCAACGACGGCGTTCGGGAACTCGAAACCGCCCTGAACCTGAACCTCAACGGCCGCTACCTTTTCTCCGGCCACATGATCGACACCGTCCCCATGGTGGATTCCGCCACCGTCAAGGGTCTGGTCAGCGCGGCCATCGTTCCCGGCGACACGGCGACCACCATCACCAACATCGACGCCGTGTTCGCCACCACCACGAACTTCTATCAGGGCGACAACGGCGAGGTGACGGCCCGCATCGACACGGCGACCGAGGTCGATTACGGCATCACCGGCGACGACGCCGCATTCGTGAACGCCGCCAAGGGGCTTTACCTGCTGGCCGTGCTGGATCCGGCGACGACCGACCCCGACGAATACGACGTCCTGCGTGATTGGGCCTTGGGGAAGCTGGACGAGGGGCAGTTCGGGGTGAACCATCTCCAGGCGGCCAACGGCATCGTGCGCCAGACACTCGAGACCGTCGACCAGCAACATGCCCAGGTCACCGTCGCCATGAAGACGAACATCGCCGATCTCGAAGACGCGGACATCTACGAGACGATCAACCGCATCGCCATGATCAAGTCGCAGCTGGAGGCGTCCTACATGATGACCGCCCAGTTGCGCGAGATGTCGCTCGTCAACTACTTGATGGGCTGATCGGAGACGGCCCCTCGCGGGCCGTCCCCGGGCGCCAGCCTCCCCTTTCTCCGCCCCTCCGCCTGCCGCTCCCCGACAAGCCTGTCATGTGGGGCGTGCACTCGCCGTTTCGGGCACACCCGCGCGGTCACGCACGCCCCCCGCTCGGGTCCGCCCCTTCCCTTCGCGGTGCGGAACAATCTGCCTAGCCGCCGCCCGTCTTCCAGGAACCTTTTTCCCAGGCTCCGCCGTGCGAGGCCGAAAAGGGCGGAAATCAGCGGTTTCTCCGCTCCGATCGAGTTGGCCCGCCGCTTGCTAGGACATGGCACGAGATTGTTTTCAGGACTTTGCCATGAACGCCATCGCTGCCAGCTTCGCATTGGACCCTCTGGCGATGACCTCCGCCGGACCGCAAAGACGGTCGTCGGCCGCCACCGACAGGTCCTTTGCCGACATGGTCGAGGGCAGCCAAGCGGAGCGTCCGGAGCCGCCGCGGAAGACACAAACCCGGCAGCGCGAGGCCAGCCCGCCGGATACCGACCAGGCGCCGCCCTCGCAAAGCGAGGACAAGCCCGTGGTCGAGAACAAGGAGGCCACTCCCGCCACCGGCGAGGAAGCGGGGGCGAGTCGCGCCGATGCCTCGGGCGAGGATCGGACGGTGACGGAAGACCAGCCCGGAACCGAGGAAGGCAACCTGGTCGCGGCGGTCGTCGACGCGGCGGTTTCGCCGACGCCGGCGGCGCAGCCGACACCGGCCACCCCGGTCGGCCCCGCCATCCCGGCCTCACCCGGCGCCGAAACCGCGCCAGCCGAAGCCTTGGCGGCGACCGCGACACCGAAGACGGGGCCGGATTCCCTCGCCGCGGCGAGTTCCGGAGATGGCGTGTCCGAGGAGATGGCGGCCGAGTTGCTGCCGGCGGCGACGGCGCGGGCGAAGATTCAGGCGACGGTGGCCGACAAGCCGCAGGCGGTCGTCTCGCAACCCAACACCATGCTGCACGCCGGCAACCAGGTGCTGACCGCCATGTCCGCGGCCCCCGATGGCGACGGGACGGGAACGCAGGCGACAGGCCCCCTCCCGCAGGCACAGCTTGCGGCGGCCCAGTTGGCCGCCACGGGAGACACGGCCGGCGCCGCCAAGCCGCAGGCGGAAAATATGAAGCCCCTGACCCCGACGGTCGGCGCCACGCAGACCGCGCCGGTCGCCACGGAAGGGGGCGGCAAGCAACCCGAGGGCAACGGTCCGGGCCAAGGCTTTGCGCAGGGCGACCAGGTGACGGCGACGACCGCAGCCAAAGTCGGGACACAGGCGGAAACCGGCCGGCCGGCATTCGACGCCCTGCTGGCCAACGACCCCCAGACGCCGCCGCCTGCCCCGTCGACCACCGCCCCCGCCGCCGCCACCGGCGAGGTTGACCTGCCCCAGGCCACCACGGCCATGCGCGAGGCGCCCCTGGTCCGGCACCTGCCTTCACAGGCCGTCCTCGACCAGGTCGCGGTCCACATCAACAAAGCCGTGCGCGAAGGCGTCGACGGCATTCGCATCCAGTTGCACCCGGCGTCGCTGGGCCATCTCGAGGTCAACCTCGAGGTCGGACGCGACGGGCGGGTCGTCGCTCAGATCACGGCCGACAGGCAGGACACGCTCGACCTGTTGCAGCGTGACGCCCGCGGGCTGGAGCGCGCCCTGCAGGATGCCGGGCTGAAGGCCGACGCGGGCAGTTTGAACTTCGGCCTTCGCGGCGAGGGCCGGCCGGGGCAGGAGCGTACTCCGTCCCGGGGCGGCCGCCATGGAGGAGTGATGGCGGCGCATGAGGCCGACACGGTCACGCCCGCCGCCGCAGCCGCCGCGTCCCGGGCCGCTTCGGCCGGCGGCATCGACATTCGGGTGTAGGAGGACAACATGGCCATCGACCCCACCCAGCAAAGCGCCGGCGGCCAAGCGACGGACGGTCGCGCCCAAAAGGCCCAGAACAAGCTGGCCAACGACATGGACATGTTCCTGAAGATGCTGACCACCCAGCTCAAGAATCAGGATCCCCTGTCCCCCTTGGACTCGACCGAGTTCACCAACCAGCTCGTGCAGTTCGCCGCCGTCGAGCAACAAATCGACGCCAACACCCACCTCGAGAGCCTGGTCAAAGCGCAGCAATCGAGCCAGATGGCCTCTTCGGTCGGTTATCTGGGGACGGCGGTCGAGTTCGAATCGACGTCATTGCCGCTGCAGAACGGCACCGCGGCGTTCTCGTACGCGCTGAACGAGCGGGCCGACGAAGTGACGGTGCGCATCCAGGACGCGAGCGGCAAAACGGTCAAGACGATCGACGGCGGGTCGACGGCCGGTCAACACGACCTCACCTGGGACGGCGTGGACGACAACGGCCAACAACTGACGGACGGCGCCTACAAGGCGATCATCACGGCCAAGAATGGCCAGAAGACCAGTACGGTCACCCCGCTCGTAAGCGGCACGGTGACTGGAATTACCTCGGGCGACGGCAAGGTCATCCTGTCCCTGTCGGGCGTCGACGTTTCCCTCGATGACATCAAGAGCGTCAAACAGCCGGCGAGCCCGGCGACGGGCACCTGAAAAGGTGACGGGCAAGACGGCATAGGAGAAGGATCATGAGCCTATACGGAGCGATGTACACCAGCGTGACCGGCCTGCAATCGCAGTCGAACGCGATGGGCGCGATCTCGGACAACTTGGCCAACGTGAACACCACGGCCTACAAATCGACGATGATGGATTTCGCGTCCCAAGTCACCAAGCAGGCGTCGTTCAAGGAATACGCCGCGGGCGGCGTGATCTCCAACGCCCGCCGGGGCGTCGATGCCCAGGGGCTGCTGTCCCGCACCACCTCGAGCACCGATCTGGCGATCTCCGGCCAAGGGTTCTTCGTGGTCAACGAGGCCGCCAACCCGAGCACCGGCGACAACTGGGCCTACACCCGCTCCGGGTCGTTCCAGGTGAACCATGAGGGATACCTGGTAAACTCGAACGGCTTTTATCTCCAGGCCTGGCCGACCTTGCCCGACGGCAGCATCGGCTACTACGACACGACCGGCGCCCTGGTGGACATCAACACCAACATCATCAACAACACCAATCTGAAGCCGGTGAACCTTCGCAACATCGGCGGCACGGCCACCGCCAGCACCTCGGTCACCTTCGCCGCCAACCTGCCGGCCAACGCCACCATCGGCGACGCCCACACCAGCGACGTGCTCATCTATGATTCGCTCGGCAACGCCCAGAACCTTTCGTTCACCTGGACCAAGACGGCGGTGAACGCCTGGGACCTGTCGATCGCCACGCCGGCCGACGCCACCAGCCTGACCCTGAACGGCGGCGCGGCCATCACCTTCAACGGCGACGGAACGCCGGCGACCATCACCCCGACCGACATCGACATCGTGTGGGCGAACGGCGCCGCCAACCAGAACGTCACCTTCGATTTCGGCACCCTGAACCTGACCGACGGCATGACCCAGTTCGCGGGCACCTACAGCCCCACCCTGATCACCCAGGACGGCGCCGCCTTCGGCAGCTTCACCGGGGTCGACATCTCCGACGACGGCACGGTCACCGCCCTGTTCGACAACGGCGAGACCCGCCCGATCTACAAGATTCCGGTCGCGACCTTCGTCAATCCCAACGGCCTCGGAACCCTGAACGGCGGCTCGTACATCGAGACCGACTATTCCGGCAGCTATGTCCTGCACACCGCCGGCGAGGCCTCGGCCGGAACCATCGCCGCCACCACGCTCGAGGCCTCGAACGTCGATATCGGCGAGCAGTTCACCGCCATGATCATCACCCAGCGTGCCTATTCCGCGGCCGCCAAGGTGGTGACCACGGCCGACGAAATGCTTGACGAACTCATCCGTATCAAGCGCTGATAATGATGCCGCGGCCTCTCTGCCACAGAGAGGCCGCATTTTCGCCCCCGCCTGGGCAAAATTTGCCCATTCGTTAATATCTTCTTCACTTAAGGGGTATAGCGTCGCGTCTA
>JACFNC010000008.1 GCA_019455065.1 Rhodospirillales bacterium | reverse complement strand
GCTCGCCAACATCCGCGGCGACGCCCCGCGCAAGCAGGGCTCCTGCGTCATCACCTTGAGGGGCGAGCGTGCCGGCGACTGGTTCGATTTCGACGGCAGCCAGGGGGGCGGCCCGCTCAGCACGCTCGAGCATGCCACCGGGCTTTCCGGGCGCGAGCTGTTCGAATACGCCGCCAGCCTGGCCGGCGGCCCCGCGCCGCAGATGGCCCCGGCGCGCCCGCCGGCGAGGCCACGCGACGAGGCGCGCGACATCGAGCTGATCCTCGCCCGCGCCGTGCCGGCAGCCGGCACCCTGGTCGACACCTATCTCGCCGGGCGCGGTCTCGGTCCCGCCGGCAGCCCCGACCTGCTGTTCCATCCCGACCTGACCCACTGGGACACGAGAACCGGCTGGCCGGCCATGGTGGCGGTGATCCGCGACCATGCCGGCGCCGTGCTCGGGCTGCATCGCACCTGGCTGGCGGCGGACGGCGCGGGCAAGGCGCCGCTGCCCAAAAACCGCAAGATGCTAGGCCGGGTGGCCGGCGGCGCCGTGCGGCTGGGCGCGCCGGCGGGCGGACTGCTCGCCCTCGCCGAGGGCATCGAGACCACCCTGGCCGCGATGCGGGCCTGCCCGTCCCTGCCGGCCTGGGCGACGCTGTCGGCCGGCAATCTCGAAACCGCGGTTCTGCCGCCCCAGGTGCGCCGGGTGGTGCTCCTGGCCGACCACGATGCCTCTGGCACCGGCCTCCGCGCCGCCGAGACCGCCGCCGCCCGCCTGCATGCCGAGGGCCGCCGGGTGTGGATCGCGCTGCCGCCGCGCCAGGGCGACGACTTCAACGACCTGCTGTCGCGCGAGGGGCCGGACGCGGTGCGGGCTGTGGTCGAAACGGCAGTCGAGTGGCTGCCGCCGCCGCCCGCCCTGCTTGCCGAGGCCCCCGTCGGCAACTTGCCAAACCTCCCCGTCGGGTTTCCACCCCTCGGCGGTCCGCGGCCGCCGCTGCGCGCCGACAACGGCGACCTCGCCGACCTGGCGGCGCGCGCCCGCGGCATCCTGCAGGACTACAACCGGCCGCCGTGGCTGTTCCGCATGGGGGCGATCCCGGCCTGGGTGGCGCGCGACGACGACGGCCGAGCCGTCGCCCACCACCTGACCGAGGACCGGCTGAAGCTGTGCCTCGCCCTGCTCGTCGATTGGCGCAAGGAGAGCCGCGGCGGCAACATCGTGCCGGCCCATCCGCCGGTCGGCGTGGTCAAGGCGCTGCTCGCCACCCCCGATCCCGACCTGCCGGTGCTGACCGGCATCGTCGCCGCCCCGGTCTTCGGCCGCTCGGGCGAGCTGGTCACCGCGCGCGGCTACCACCCCGCCACCCGCCTGCTGCACGAGCCGCCCCAGGGCTTCACCGTACCGCCGGTGCCGGAGCGCCCCACCGCCGCCGAGGTCGCCGCCGCCCGCCGGCTGCTGCTCGACGACCTGCTCGGCGACTTCCCCTTCACCTCGGCGGCGGAGCGGGCGCACGCCCTGGCCCTGCTGCTGCTGCCCTTCGTGCGGCCGATGATCGACGGGCCGACGCCCTTGCATCTGATCGAGAAGCCGACGCCCGGCACCGGCGCCACACTGATGGTCGACGCCATCGCCCAGGTCGCCACCGGTGCCGCCGCCTCGATCATGACCGAGGGCCGCGACGAGGAGGAATGGCGCAAGCGCCTCACCGCCAAGCTGCGCGAGGCGCCGCTCATGGTGGTGATCGACAACCTGCGGCGGCCGCTCGACTCCGCGCCGGTGGCCGCCGCCCTGACCGCGCCCTACTGGGAGGACCGCATCCTCGGCCGCTCCGACATGACACGGATGCCGGTGCGCTGCGCCTGGATCGCCACCGGCAACAATCCGCGCCTGTCCAACGAGATCGCCCGGCGCAGCGTGCGCATCCGCCTCGATGCCCATGTCGACCAGCCGTGGCGCCGCGACGGCTTCCGCCACCCCAACCTGCTGGCCTGGGTGCACGCCCAGCGTGCCCGGCTGGTCGCCGCCTGCCTCACCCTCGGCCGGGCCTGGGTGGCCGCCGGCCGGCCGCGCTACCGCGCCGCCACGCTCGGCAGCTTCGAATCCTGGGCGGAGACCATCGGCGGCATCCTGGATGTCTGCGGCGTGCCCGGCTTCCTCGCCAATGCCGACGAGCTCTACGCCACCTCCGACGCCGAGGGTGCCATGTGGCGCGGCTTCGTCGCCGCCTGGTGGGACCGCCACGGCACCATCCCGGTCGGCACCACCGACCTGTTCCAGATCGCCGGCCAGTGCGAGCCGCCGCTGCCGCTCGGCGACGGCGGCGAGCGTTCGCAGCGCATCCGCCTCGGCAAGGCCCTGGGCCAGATGCGCGACCGCGTCTTCGCCCTCGACGACCTGCTGGTGCGCATCCGCGCCGCCGGCATCCACCACCAGGCCCAGCGCTGGCAGCTCGTCGTCGAGCGGCGCCAGCAGCGCGGGGAAGGTGGGGAATGTGGGGAGGGTGTTACCGGTTCTCGTCCGGCGACCGGGGAATGTGGGGAATGTTCTCCGCGCCCCTCCGCGGCCCCCGCCGGGGAATATGCCGAACGACATTCCCCGTCATATTCCCCGGCTCAAGTCATTGAAAACACAGGGTCGGGGGAATGTGGGGAGGGTGGGGAATGTTTTACTTCCTACACGCATGCGCGCCTGCACACGCATGACAGGGAGGCCGCAACACCTTCCCCGATCCTCCCACATTCCCCAAGCCTCGGGAATCGCACGGGAATTGCCGGGGAATGTGCCGGGGAATGTGCCGGCGGACATTCCCCGGCGCCCAGCTTCGACGTGGTCTTCGATCTCCACGGCCTCGACCCGCTCTCGGACGAGGACCGCGCCGTCGCGATGGACATCTGGCTGGCGCAGAGCCGCGGCCCGCCGGACTGATGCACGCACGCCGCACCCGTCCCGACCACGACCACGCCTTTGAGGTTTCCATGGCTGTCCCGACTCTCTGCCTTCCCGCGCCGGACGCACGCGCACCCTCGGTCGTGCCCCCGCTGCCGATGCCCGTCCGCCCCGTCCTGCTCGCCCTCGATCTCGGCAGCACCACCGGATGGGCCATGCGCCTCGCCGACGGCATGATCGTCAGCGGCACCGCCGCGTTCCGGCCGGGGCGCTTCGAGGGCGGCGGCATGCGCTTCCTGCGCTTCCGTGCCTGGCTCGACGAACTTGCCCGCGACCGCGGCCTCGGCGCCGTGTACTTCGAGGAGGTCCGCCGCCACGTCGGCACCGACGCCGCGCACCTCTACGGCGGCTTCCTCGCCCATCTCACCGCCTGGTGCGAGCAGCGCGCCGTGCCCTACCAGGGCGTCCCGGTCGGCACCATCAAGCGCCACGTCACCGGCCGCGGCAATGCCGACAAGCAGGCGGTGATCGCGGCCGTTGCGGCGCGCGGCCACCGCCCGGCCGACGACAACGAGGCCGACGCCATCGCCATCCTGCTGTGGGCGATCGCGGCAGAGGGAGACGTCCGATGAACCGCGGGCTCTATTCCAGAGCGGCCAGCGCCGTCTCGGGTGCGCGATCGAGCACCTTCAGCAACGCCTTTGCCGGGCCTGCCGGAAAGCGCTTGCCCTGCTCCCAATTGCGGACCGTATCGACCGGGACGCCGATGCGCGATGCGAAGGCCGCCTGGGTCAAACCGGTACGCTTCCGCACGCGCCGGGCATATGCCGCGGCGTCGCGCCTGGATGCATCGTCGTCGGCGGCAATGTGGCGGGCGATGTCGGCTTCCGTCGTGGCATCCACCCGTCCGGCATCGATGCGGCCGGGAAGCTTCTTTCCCGTCCCCGCCTCAATGAGCGTGCCCTCAGTCGTGAGCGTCGCGCGGACCCGCTTCATAGCGTCTCACCTCCCTGCGATTGGCCTTGTGCGCCGAAATGATCCGGAAGCGGTGGCCGCGCACCGTGTACACCACCACGAACACCCGGCCTTCGATGCGCCCAAGGACACGGTGGCGAACCTCGCCATACTCAAACCGATCATCGACATCGACCAGTCGATCGGGGTCGAGAAAAACCTGGATGGCGTAAGCGAAGTCGAATCCCCGCTCGGCATAGCAGGCCTCGCTCTTCGCCTCGTCCCATTCGAACTCCATGGCCGCAATGTAGGCCAGAGGACGACTTCCCGCAACCCGACAAAGGACGGCGCTTCATGAGGCTGCACCCCAAGGGCTTCGGCGGCGCCCGCCGCTCGGCCGAGCAGGTCAAGCAGGACGGCTGGCGCGAGCAGGGCGTGCTGGTCATCGCCATCGACGACCAGCGCCTGACCTGGCCCGAGCGCGAGCTGATCAGGCAGCTCGGTCAGAAACTGTACGGGCCGCTGCCGCGGCAGGAGACCGCCCATGACTGACCCGCACTGGACGCCCAAGATGGTGGCCGTCTATCTCGAACAGGCGGCTGACACCATGCGCCGCCTGCCGCCCGTGAAGGTCCAGGGCCATGCCAGCTCTTGGCCGCCGATCGTGCGCGACTTCTGGGAAGCCTACGGCTGGGACGAGACGCGGGTCCGTCTCGGCCCGCCGAGCGCGGCGGCGATCGACCAGATGGATGTGACCCTGCTGTGGTTGCGCTGGCTCGAGCCGGACGACGCGCGGCTGGTGTGGAAGCGTGCCAACGGCCGGCACTGGAAGGTGATCGCCCACGAGTACGGCATCGACCGCACGACGGCCTGGCGGCGCTGGATGTATGCCCTGGTGGTCATCGCCGCCCGCCTGAATGCGTGCAGCAATGTTGCAACACCGGCGCGTGCAACATCCGGCCGGGGATCGGGTATGGTGGCACGGTAGGCTGGGGAAGCGCGCGGGCAGCACCGCCCGCCCCCCCGGCCCGCCGGGGCGGGTCCTCCCTGGCCCACAACCTATGCTGGCGGCAAGGGCGCGGAACATCGCCAGCGGCAGGGCCGGATTTTGGGAAGCCACCCGGAAGCCGGAACCATCGGCATCCCGCGCAAACCTCGAACAACACAAGCTTTTCAGCCGGCCACTCTCGGTCCCGCTGGACTCCGCACGGAGTCCAGCGCGGCATCCGGTGTCCGGAAGCCACCGGGTATCCACCCGGACAAGGAACCATGACCACCATGACGCTGAGCTTCGCCCCGGACGCGATCGAGACCTGGCCGCTGTCGCGCCTCCAGCCTTACGCGAGGAACGCTAAGGTGCACGACCCCGACCAGGTCGCCAGGATCGCCGCCAGCATGGCGGAGTTCGGCTGGACCGTGCCCTGCCTCGTGGCCGAGGACGGCGAGTTGATCGCGGGCCACGGACGCATCCTGGCCGCGACGCAGCTGGGCCTGACCGAGGCGCCGGTGATCGTGCTGGGGCACCTGACCGGGGAGCAACGGCGGGCCTACCGGATCGCCGACAACAAGCTGACCGAACTCGGCAGCTGGGACGAGGCGCTGCTCTCGGCCGAGCTGCAGGGGCTGCTGGCCGACGACTTCGACCTGTCGCTCGTCGGGTTCGCCGACGGCGAGCTCGACAAGCTGCTCGCCTTCGATCCCGGCACGGACGGCGAAGACGGCGGCGCCGGCGGCTCGGCGCCCCCGGTGACGATCCCCGAGCCGCCGCGCAATCCGGCCTCGTGCTCGGGCGACCTCTGGATCCTCGGGGACCACCGCCTGCTCTGCGGGAACTCGACCAGGCGCGAGGACGTCCGCCGCCTGATGAACGGCGAGCGCGCGGTGCTGTTCGCGACCGACCCGCCGTATCTCGTTGACTACGACGGCTCCAACCACCCGACCCGCAACAAGGACTGGTCGCACTCCTACGGCGTGACCTGGGACGACTCGAGCCAGGGCGCCGAACTCTACGACGGCTTCATCGCCGCTGCCGTGGCCGAGGCCATCACGGAGGATGCTGCCTGGTACTGCTGGCACGCCTCGCGCCGCCAAGCGATGTTGGAAGCCTGCTGGGAGAAGGCCGGCGCCTTCGTTCACCAGCAGATTATCTGGGTGAAGGACCGCGGCGTGCTGACCCGGTCCCATTACCTCTGGAAGCATGAGCCCTGCTTCATGGGCTGGATCAAGGGCAGGCGCCCGCCCAAGGTGGCCGAGGAAACGCTGCCCTCGACCTGGGAGATGCCAAGCTTCGCCAAGGACGAGCGGCCGGACCATCCAACGCCAAAGCCGCTCGACGCCTTCGGGATTCCGATGCGCCAGCACGTTGCCCGCGGCGGGCTGTGCTACGAACCGTTCTCGGGCTCCGGCTCGCAGATCATGGCGGGCGAGGCCAACGGCCGCCGGGTTTTCGCCCTGGAGATCAGCCCGGCTTATGTCGACGTCGCCGTGGAGCGTTGGCAGGCCGGGACGGGCCGCGAGGCGGTCCTCGACGGGGATCGCCGCCCGTTTGCGATAGTGAAGGCGGAGCGGCTTGGCGCCGCTTCGTCCGCGGCGGATGCGGCATGAGGCAGAGCCGCGCCATGTCGCTGCTGGAGGCCGCGGCCAATGTCATGGTCGGCTACGTGCTGGCCGTCGCCACGCAGATGGTCGTTTTCCCCTGGTTCGGACTCGAGACGGGGATGGCGGAGCATCTGACCATCGGCCTCGCCTTCGTCGTCGTCTCGCTGGCGCGCGGCTACCTGCTGCGGCGGGTGTTCGAGACGATCCGGACAGGGAGCGCTCAATGAGGAGCGACCGCCGCCCTGGTGGACGGCGGTCGTATCTGTCGGGGCGCTGACGTGTCAGGTGGCCGGGAGTCTGTAGACTCGTCCACGCGACTCGATCTTCTCCGAGGCCACCTCGAGGCCGAGCTTCTTCTTGAGCGCTCCCGCCATCGCGCCACGCACCGTGTGGGGCTGCCAGCCGGTGGCGGCCATGATCTCCTCGATGGTCGCGCCATCCGGTGCGCGCAGCATGGCAATCAGCGTGGCCTGCTTGGTGCCCTCGCGCGGCGTGCGCGCCTTGGGGGCGGCTTCGTCCTCGACCGGACTTTCCGTCGCGGTGTATGCGCTCGGCGGCTCCGTGGCACCGATGGGCGCGCTGTCGGCAGTGTCAGGCTCGATGCCGATGGCCGCAAGCCCGGCGCCGGTGGCGACCAGCGTGATGCCCTGCCCGTCGCCGGTCTCGCGCCAGACGGGATCGCCCCGGCGCAGATCGGCCTCGACCTCCGCGACGAGCCCCGTGGCGATCATCGCGCCGACCACCTTGGCGGCCGCCCCGCCACGCAAGCTCGTGGGCAGCGGAAGGGCGATGTTCCCGGGCCGCTGGGCGGCGGCGCTCAGGATCAGGAGCTGGGTGTCGGAAAGCTTGGTCATGGTCTTCTCCGGCGTATCGGAGCGCGCGGGAGGCGTGCCCTTCTACGAGGCCGAGCCCGCCATGCGGCGGGCCGGAGCCGGAGGGGTCGGCGCTATTCGGCGTGTTCGCCCTCGCGGAAAGCCATGCCGGTGATCTCGCGCAGCTTTTCGCGGTAGTGGCTCAGGGTGCCGACATGGCCCCAGTTGATCGCGTCGGGGCTGGTATCGAAGTGATCGGCGCTGAGCGCCTGCAGTCGGTCGAGCATGGCGTCGATCTCCAGCTTGGCGGCGACGAAGGCGTCGATGGCCTTGGAGTTGTCGGTGGCGCGGCGGGTCATCGGGGCTGCTCCTCGGGTCGGGTTGCATCACGTCGTTGGGATGAGGTTCGCTCCGGCCGCGGTGCTTATCAACTCAATAAGATCCTGAATACAAACGATAATCATGGTGCACGATGCAGGGCGTGAGCGAGCGCCGGTACGCCGCGCATGTCGGGCTGTCGCGGGGCGCGATCCAGAAGGCCAAGGCGGCGGGGCGACTGGTCTTCCACGAGGACGGCAGCATCGACGCCGCGGCGAGTGATGCGCGCCGAGCGGCGACGACGGACCCGTCGAAGTCCCTCCGGGCCGCGACGCCGAAGCTCAGGCCGGTTCCCGAGGCGGCGGTGACCGCCGTGGGCGACACGCTGCGCGAGCAGGGGCTCGCCGCGCCGCCGGTCGGCAACGGCACGACATTCCTGCAGGCCAAGACGGCCAACGAAGTGCTCAAGGCCCAGGAGCGCCGGCTGCGCCTGCAGAAGATGAAGGGCGAGCTGGTCGACCGATCGCGGGCCACCACCCTGGTGTTCCGCCTGGCGCGCCAGGAGCGCGATGCCTGGGTCAACTGGCCGGCCCGCGCCGCCGCCCTGCTGGCGGCGGAGTTGGGCATCGAGCCCGCCGCCATGCAGAGGACTCTGGAGACCCATGTCCGCGCCCACCTCGAAGAGCTCGCCGATGTCCGGCCTGACTTCCGCTGACGCAGAAGACGACGCCCCCGACATCCTGACGGGTTTCGACGGCGCGGCGGAGATCCTGCGCGCCTGGGGCAACGGGCTCCGGCCGGACCCGGACCTGACCGTCTCCCAATGGGCGGACCGGCACCGGATGCTGGCGTCGCGCGCCTCGGCCGAGCCGGGGCGGTACCGGACGACGCGCACGCCCTACATGCGCGAGATCATGGACCGGCTGTCGCCCGGCGATCCGACGCAGCGGGTGGTGTTCCAGAAGGCGGCCCAGGTGGGCGCCACGGAGGCGGGCAACAACTGGATCGGCTTCGTCATCCATCAGGCGCCCGGACCGATGCTGGCAGTCCAGCCTACGGTGGAGCTGGCCAAGCGCAACTCGCGCCAGCGCATCGACCCGCTGATCGACGAGAGCCCCGAACTCAGGGAGCGGGTCAAGCCGGCCCGATCGCGCGACGCCGGCAACACGATGCTGTCGAAGGAATTCGCCGGCGGCATCCTGATCATGACCGGCGCCAACTCGGCCGTCGGCCTGCGCTCGACGCCGGCGCGCTACATCTTTCTCGACGAGGTCGACGCCTATCCGGCCTCGGCCGACGAGGAAGGCGACCCGGTGACGCTGGCCGAGGCGCGGTCGCTGACCTTCGCCCACCGGCGCAAGGTGTTCCTGGTCTCGACGCCGACGACCCAGGGACTCAGCCGGATCGAGCGAGAATATGAAGCCTCCGACCGGCGCCGCTACGTCGTGCCGTGCCCGCGCTGCGGTGCGATGCAGTGGCTGAAGTTCGAGCGGCTGCGCTGGCAGAAGGGCAAGCCGGAGACGGCAAGATATTTCTGCGAGGGCTGCGACGAGGCGATCGCCGAGCACCACAAGACGGCGATGCTGGAGCTCGGCGAATGGCGGGCGACCGCAGTCGCCGCCGATCCGAGCACGGTCGGCTACCACCTCTCGGCACTCTATTCGCCGGTGGGCTGGCTCAGCTGGTCGCGGATCGCCCGCAGCTGGGAGGCGGCCCAGGGCTCCGACGAGGCGATCAAGGCATTTCGCAACACCATCCTCGGCGAGACCTGGATCGAGACCGGCGAGGCGCCGGACTGGCAGCGGCTCTACGACCGCCGCGAGGCGTGGCGGCCGGGCGCTGTTCCGACAGGCGGGCTGTTCCTGACGGCGGGTGCCGATGTTCAGAAAAACCGCATCGAGGTGGATATCTGGGCTTGGGGCCGCGGACTGGAGAGCTGGCTCGTCGATCACGTGGTGATCGAGGGCGGGCCTGACCGGCCGGAGGCATGGTCGGAGCTCGCGGCGCTTCTCGACCGGAGTTGGCCGCACGCGAGCGGCGCGCATCTTCGGATCGCGCGGCTCGCCATCGACACCGGCTTCGAGGCGCCGGCGGTCTACGCCTGGTCGCGCAAGGTCGGCTTCGCGCAGGTGGCGCCCGTGAAGGGCGTCGAGGGGTTCAACCGCTCCAGCCCGGTCTCGGGTCCGACCTTCGTGGACGCCACCGAGGGCGGAAAGCGCCTCCGACGCGGGGCGCGGCTCTGGATGGTGGCGGTCTCGACCTTCAAGGCCGAAACCTACCGTTTCCTGCGGCTGGAGCGCCCGACCGAGGAGGAACGGGCGGAGGGAGCGGCGTTCCCGCCCGGCACGGTCCACCTGCCGACCTGGGTCGAGAGCGAGTGGTTGAAGCAATTCGTCGCCGAGCAGCTGGTCACCGTGAAGACCAGGCGCGGCTTCAGCAAGCTGGAATGGCAGAAGCTGCGTGAGCGCAACGAGGCGCTGGACTGCCGCGTCTATGCCCGCGCCGCCGCCTGGATCGCCGGCGCCGATCGCTGGCCGGAGGCGACCTGGCGCGACCTCGAACGCCAGGTGGCGCCGGTGCACGCCGAGGCTCCGGACGACGCCACCGACATGTCCGCCGGCCGTGTCCGCCGGCCGCGCCCCGCCGCCGGGCGGCGGGTGTTCCGTTCCACCTATCTGGGCTGAGCCATGACCCTGGAAGAGATGCAGAGCCGCCGCGAGGCGCTGATGGCAGCGCGCTACCGCGGCGTGCGCACGGTCGAGGTCGAGGGCCGCCGCATCACCTACGCCACCGACGCCGAGATGGCGGCGGCCATTGCCGACCTGGAGCGGCGCATCGCCCAGGCGGCGGCGGGCAGCCGCCGGCGGGTCGTCCGCGCCACCGCAGCCAAGGGATTGTGATGGCCGGCCTGCTCGCGAACTGG
Organism: Rhodospirillales bacterium; assembly: GCA_019455065.1. Lineage (GTDB taxonomy): Bacteria > Pseudomonadota > Alphaproteobacteria > Rhodospirillales > Magnetospirillaceae > JACFNC01. The sequence goes on along the minus strand of JACFNC010000008.1, from coordinate 133,426 downwards.
CGCCGGCGCGTCGGCGCCCTGGTCGGCGGCTTCGAGGCCGGCCAGTCGGGGCGGCGGCTCAGGCACTTCCAGCCGAGCCGGGCGCATCTCAACACCCTGATCGCCGCCGCCGGGCCGGACATCACCGCCCGCGCCCGCTGGCTGGTGCGCAACAACGGCTATGCCGCCAATGCCATCGAGAGCTGGGCCGGCAACGTCGTCGGCTACGGCATCAAGCCGTCGTTCAAGACCGCCGCCCCGGCCAAGCCGGCGCTGCAGCTGCTGTGGCAGCGCTGGACCGACGAGGCCGACGCCGAGGGCTTCACCGACTTCTACGGCCTGCAGCGGCGGGCGGCGCGTGAGGTGTTCATCGCCGGCGAGGTGTTCTTCCGCTTCCGCCCGCGCCGACCAGCGGACGGGCTGGTGGTGCCGCTGCAGCTGCAGATGATCCCCTCGGAGATGCTGCCGCTGTCGCGCACCGAGACGCTGCCGGGCGGTGCCGTGATCCGCCAGGGCATCGAGTTCGACGCCATCGGCCGGCGCGTCGCCTATCACTTCCTGCGGCGCCACCCCGGCGACGCCAGCGATCCCGGCCCATCGCTCCGCCCGGAGGGCGGGCGGCCAGAGGCATGGACTCCGGGCGAGACGGTGCGGGTGCCGGCCTCCGAGGTGATCCACGTCGTCGATCCCGTCGATGCCGGCCAGCTGCGCGGCATCTCCCGCTTCGCGCCGGGGATCGTGAAGCTGTTCCTGCTCGACCAGTACGACGACGCCGAGCTCGACCGCAAGAAGGTGGCGGCGATGCACGCGCTGTTCATCACCACGCCGGCGCCGGCCGAGCCGTTCGACACGGCCGAGGCCGATCGCGACGGCGAGCGCACCATGGATCTGCAGCCCGGGCAGATCGTCATGCTGGAGCCGGGCGAGGAGGTGCAGACCTCGGCGCCGGCCGATGTCGGCCAGACCTACGAGCCGTTCCAGTACCGCACGCTGCTGCAAGTGTCGGCGGCGCTGGGCATCCCCTACGCCTACCTCTCCAACGACATGCTGAAGGCCAACTACTCGAACTCGCGGCTGGCGCTGCTCGAGTTCCGCCGCCGCATCGAGGCCTGGCAGCATGCGGTGATGGTGTTCCAGCTGTGCCGGCCGGTGCTCGGGCGCTGGCTCGACGTGGCGGTGCTGTCGGGCGCACTCGACCTGCCCGGCTACGAGGGCCGCCGCCGCGACTATCTCGCCTGCGATTGGCTGCCGCCGAAATGGGACTGGATCGACCCGCTGAAGGACGCCCGCGCCGAGATCGAGCAGATCGATGCCGGCCTGAAGAGCCGCTCGCAGGCGATCGCCGAGCGCGGCTACGACGCCGCCGAGGTCGATGCCGAGATCGCCGCCGACCGCGAACGCGAACTGCGGCTGGGGCTGGGCTTCGGCAAGGCCGGCTCCGCACCCGTGCCGGAGGAGCCCTCCGACGCCGCACAGCCCGCCGCCGCCGCTGAATTCTGAGGACCCGATGACCCATTCCGTTGCCGCGGCCCGGCTGGCCGGCCGGCCGCTGGCTCTGGCGCCGCGCGCCCTCGACGCCATGCTGGCGATGGCCGGCCTGCCGTTGTCACCGCCCAATCCGTCCGCCGCTGGCCACCTCGTATTGGACTCGGGCATTGCCATCGTGCCGGTCGTCGGGCCGCTGGTCTCGCGCGGCGACTGGCTCAGCGAGTTGTTCGGCGCCGCCAGCTATGGCGATATCGGCGACGCGATCGCCGCCGCCTTTGCCGATCCCGCCGTCCGCGCCGTGCTGCTCGAGGTGGACTCGCCCGGCGGCGAGGTCGGCGGACTGTTCGACCTGGTCGAGCGCATCGGGGCCCTGCGCCAAGATGCCGGCAAGCCGCTGTGGGCGGTGGCGAGCGAGGCCGCGCTGTCGGCGGGCTACGCCATCGCCAGCGCCGCTGACCGCCTCTACGTGACCCGCACCGGCGAGGTCGGCTCGGTCGGCGTCGTCGCCGTGCATGTCGACGAGAGCGCCGCCGATGCCATGGCCGGACTGAAATGGACCCTGATCCATGCCGGGGCCCGCAAGACCGACGGCAACCCGCACGAGCCGTTGTCGCCCGGCGCCCTTGCCGGCATCCAGGCCGACGTCGACGCCCTGCACGCCGAGTTCGTCGCCCTGGTCGCCGGCAACCGCCGCCTGGGCGTGGAAGCGGTGCGCGCCAGCGAGGCCGCAATCTTCCGTGGCCGGGCCGCCGTCGCCGCCGGCTTCGCCGATGCCCTCGGCACCGTCACCCAGGCCGTCGCCGATCTCGCCACCAGCCTCGACCCGCCGCGCCCCGCCGTGCGGCGGCCGCCCGCCGCCTCCTACCAGGAAAGGACCCCTCCGCAGATGACCACCGAGACCACCGAACCCGTCGCCGAGCCGTTGCCCGCGCCGGAACCCGCCCCGCCGGTGCCGGATCCCGCCGAGGCGCTGCGCGCTGAATACGCCGAGATCGCCGAGATCGCCGCCCAGGCGGCGCGGCTCGGGGTCGGCGTCGATGCCGCCGCCGCCATGCGCCAGGGCACCCGGCCGGAGGCGCTGCGCCGCAGCGTCCTCGACAGCCTCGCCCAGCGCGCCGAGGCCAGTGCCGTCGTCGCCGCCGCACCGGCGGCCACGATCGCCGGCGACAGCCCGATCGTCCGGCGCGCCCGCGAACGCGCCGCCGCCGGACGCACCGCCTAAGGGAGCCCCGCCATGCCCGTCCTCACCCAGTCGCCGACCCTCGGCGACCTGCTCAAGTACGAGCTCAACGGCAACTACACCCGCGAGACCGTGACGCTGAAGGCCGGCGCCAGCTATCCGCTCGGTGCCGTGCTCGGCCGCATCACCGCCTCGGGAAAATACCGCCTGGCGCCCGCCGCCGAGGTGGTCGGTGACGAGGGAGCCGAAACCGCCGTCGCCGTGCTGCTCGAGCCGGTCGACGCCACCGCCGCCGACGCCACCGGCGTCGTGCTCGCCCGCGGCCCGGCGATCGTCGCCGAGGCCGCCCTGATGTTCGACGCCTCGGTCGACCAGCCGGTTAAGAAGGCCGCGAAGAAGGCCGAACTCGCCGCCGCCGGCATCGTGCCGCGCCTCACCGTCTGACCGGAGAAGTCGAGATGACCGTCATCCTCAATCCCTTCGACGCCGGCGGCTACTCGCTGGCCGAGATGACCCAGGCCATCAACATCCTGCCCAACCTCTACACCCGGCTGGGCCAGATGGGGCTGTTCCGCTTCGAGGGCGTCACCCAGCGCTCGGTGGTGATCGAGCAGGCCGAGGGCGTGCTCAACCTGCTGCCGACCGTGCCGCTCGGCGGCCCGGCCACGGTGGCCAACCGCGATACCCGCTCCATGCGCTCGTTCACGGTGCCGTGGATCCCGCACGATGACGTCGTGACGCCGCAGGACGTCCAGGGCGTGCGCGGCTTCGGCGTCGCCGATGCCGCCGACCCGCTGGCCACGGTGATGGAGCGCAAGCTCACCCGCATGCGCGCCAAGCACGCCCAGACCCGCGAATACATGGAGATCAACGCGCTGAAGGGCGTGGTCAAGGACGGCGCCGGCACCACCCTCTACGACTACTTCGACGAGTTCGGCCTGGCGCAGCAGGCCGCCGACTTCGTGCTGGGCACCGCCGGCACCAATGTCCAGGCCAAGGTGCGCGACGTGCTGCGAAAGGTCGAGACCGAGCTCAAAGGCGAGACCATGACCGGCGTGCTGGCCCTGGTCAGCCCGGAGTTCTTCGACAAGCTGATCGGCCACGGCAAGGTCGAGGAGGCCTACAAGTACTTCTCCTCGACCGGCGCCCAGCCGCTGCGCGAGGACACCCGCCGCCGCTTCCCCTTCGCCGGCATCGTCTTCGAGGAGTACAGCGCGACCGTCACCCTGTCGACCGGCGCCACCGAGACGCTGATCCCCGCCGGCGAGGGCATCGCCTTCCCGCTCGGCACCATGGACACCTTCGTCACCTACGGCGCCCCGGCCAACCTGATCGAGACGGTCAACACCGTCGGCCTGCCGATCTACGCCCGCCAGGTGGCGCGCACCGACGGCAGCGCCATCGACGTCAAGACCGAGGCATCGATCCTGCCGGTCAACAAGCGCCCGCGCCTCGCGGTGCGCATTCACACCAGCAATTGAGCATGACCGACGTCCTCGCCGCAGCCGTCGACGACCTGTTCGCCGACCCGATCCTCGCCCGCGCTGCCCTGTGGCGGCCGGGCGGGACCGGCGACGGCGTGCCCGTGCGGGTGATCGCCCGCCAGCCCGACCAGGTCGTCGACTTCTCGGGTGCCCGCATCGCCACCACGACGGCGCTGTTCGACATCCGCGTGGCGGAAGCGGCCGACATCGCCGAGGGCGACACGCTGGAATCCGACGGCGAGGTGCTTGTTGTCCAGGGCGTGCCGCTCCGGGATGCGGCACGGCTGGTGTGGACGGTCGAGGCGCAGCCGGAATGAGGATCGAAGCCGCCCTGTCCGGCAACCTGTCGGAGGTCCTCGATGCGGAGCGTCGCGCAACCGAGCATGCGGTGATGGCCGGCATACGCGCCGCGGCCGAGGGGCTGAAGACCGAACTGCGCGCCCAGGTCACCGGCGCCGGGCTGGGCGAGCGGCTGGCGCGCACCTGGCGCAGCGCGAGCTATCCGAAGGGCGGCACCAGCCTCGGCGCCGCGGCGCTGGTGTGGTCGAAGGCCCCGGACATCGTGCGGGTGTTCGACCAGGGTGCGGTGATCCGCGCCCGCCGCGGCCTGTGGCTGACGATCCCGACGGCGGCCGCCGGCCGGACCGGTGACGGCGGCCGGCGCATGACCCCGGAGGTGTGGGAACGCTCGACCGGCATGCCGCTGCGCTTCGTCTATCGCCGCGGCCGGCCCAGCCTGCTGGTGGTCGACCATGCCAGGCTGAACAGCCGCGGCCGCGCCGTCGCCAATCGCGGGCGGAAGGCCGGCGCCGGCTATTCGCGCCTGACCGGCCGCACCATGGTGCCGGTCTTCATCCTGGTGCCGCAGGTCACGATGCGGAAGCGCCTCGACATCGACAGCGCCGCCCGGCGCTGGCTCGACCGCCTGCCGCCCCTGATCCTCGGCTACTGGACGGACCCGGCACAATGACGACCAGACGCGAGGCCGCCCTGCTGGCGCTGGCCGCCCGGCTCGCCGCCATTCCCGGCGTCACCGTGCGGCGCAACGACGACAAGCCGGCCACCGTGCCGCCGGGCGGCCTGATCATCCTGCACGACGGCGATCCCGGCATGCCCGAGGTCTCGCTTTCACCGCCGCGCTACTGGTGGGAGCACGAGGCCGAGGCGCAGGTGATGGTGCAGAAGGCGCCGCAGACGGCGCGCACCGCCGCGCTGGACGACCTGCTGGCGGAAATCGGCGCGGCGCTGGCGGGTGATCGCACCCTGGGCGGCATCGTCAGCCACTGCGAACCCGGTGCACCGCGCCCCGACGAGGTGGTCGCCGACGGTGCCACCCCGATCCGCGGCGCGGTGCTGACCATCGTCCTGTCCTACGACACCAGCGACCCGCTGGCCTGACCACCGGAGGAACAATCATGGCCGATGCTCTGGGCATCAATGCCCGCCTGCTGGGCAGCACCGAGACCGTGTACGGCACCGCGCCGGCCGACAACTGGTCGAAATTGCCCTTCGTCTCGGCCGAGCTCGGCTCGGTGCAGGGGCTGCTGGCCGCCGACGTGCTCGGCCTCGGTCGCGACCCGGCGGCGCCGGCGCGCGACAAGGTGGACCTCGACGGCCAGGTGGTGGTTCCGGTGGATCTCCGCGCCATAGGACAGTGGCTGACCTGGATGCTGGGGCCGCCGGCCACCACCGATACCGCCGGAGCGGCGCCCTACACCCACGTCTTCGCCTCGGGGGCGGCGGCGCTGCCTAGCTTCGCTCTGGAGATCGGCCTGCCCGACAAGGGCGACTACTTCGTCAATACCGGCCTCGGCCTCGACAGTCTGGCGCTGGCCTTCCAGCGATCCGGCCAGGCCGCGGCGACGATCCAGCTGGTCGGCCAGAAGGAGACGCGGGCCGGGGTTTCCGCCGGCGGCACCCCGGCCACCGCCACCTTCACCCGCTTTGGCCAGTTCCAGGGCACCATCCGCAAGGACGGCACGGCGCTGGGCAACGTCGTCTCCGCATCGGCAACCTTCGCCAACGGACTGGAGAAGGCCGAGGTGATCCGCGAGGACGGGCTGATCGCCGGCTGGCTGCCCGGCGTCACCGCCTTCACCGGCCAGATGACCGTCCGCTTCACCGACAACGTGCTGCTGGCCCTGGCCGAGGCCGGCGGCACCTGCGAACTCACCCTCGGCTACGTGCTGTCGGCCAGCCAGAGCCTGCTGCTCACGGCGCACGAGGTGCACCTGCCCAAGCCCAAGCAGAAGATCGCCGGCCCCGGCGGCCTCCAGGCCACCTACGACTGGCAGGCGGCGCGTCACGAGGGGCTGGGCAAGATGCTGACCGTTACCCTCATCAACGACGTCGAGAGTTATTCGTGAGGCCGACTATGATCCGCCTGAACCTGCCACGCGAGCCGTACTGGCTGAGCCTGCCGGGGCTCACGCTGCGGCTCAAGGTCCGCCCCGTCACCTCGGCCATCATGGCCATCGCCAACGCCAAGGTGCGCCGCAGCCTGGCGGCGCTGGCCGAGGACATCGGGCACTGCCGCGATGCCGGCATCGATCCCGCCACGCTGCCCGATCTCGCCGACCCCGACGTGCGCACGGGGCTGGCCGAGATGATGTTCACCAAGGCGCTTGCCCGCGCCGCGGTGATCGAGTGGGAGGGCGTGCTGCTGCCCGACCGCGACGAACCGGCCCCGGTCACCGACGAGACCGTGGGCGATCTGATGGAGGTCTACCCGGTCGGCGAACGCTTCCTCGCCGGCTATCTGGCGGCTCGTCAGATGCTGGACCGGGAAAAAAACGCATCCGGGCCCGCGCCGCATGGCACTTCGGCGGCGGGGGCCAATACTGCCAGGGGTGCCACGAGGACGGCCTGCCGTGCAGCAGGGGCGAGCGCGGCGCCGACGGCCGGCGCTGCCCCTCGGTCGAGAACGCGCCGCTCAGCCTCGAAGGCGCCGAGGCCTGGGACGTCCTGAGCAAGGCGCCGCTGCTGCGCGGCGGCATCAACGGCGTGGTCACCGGCATCGACCTGTCGGCCGCCCTGAAGCTGGCCGAGGCCTGCGGCTACGACCTCGCCGCCCTGGCCGAACTGCTGCCCGCCGGCGAGGCCGGACTGCTCGACGGCATCGCCCGCCAGAGGCCCGACCATGGCTGAACGCAATCTCTCCATCCGCCTGTCGGTGCGCGACGGCGAGGCGGCCAAACGGGCGCTGCAGGACGTCGGCACCACCGGCCAGGCGGCGCTGCAGCGGATAACGACAGCCGGCCAGCCGGCCTCGCGCAGCCTGCTGGCGCTGAGCGAGGTCGGCGCCGCGGCACAAGGGGTGCTGTCCGACTTCGCCGGCCGCGCCGGCGTCGTCGGCTCGGCGCTGACCGCCCTCGGTCCGGCCGGGCTGGCGGCCGGCGCCAGCATCGGCGCACTCGCCGCCGCGCTCGGGTCCGGCCTGGTGCAACTGGCCGATTCCGAGCGCCGCTTCCTCCGCCTCGAGGCGGTGCTGAAGGCGACCGGCCATGCCTCGGGCCTGACCGCCGGCCAGATCGACGCCCTGGCCGAGGACCTCGAGGAGAGCACCATGGCCTCGGCCGAGGCGGTGCTCGATGCCGCCGGGGTGCTCGCCACCTTCAAGAGCATCTCGGGCGAGGCGTTCGAGCGCACCATCCGGCTGTCGGCCGACATGGCGGCGGTGTTCGGCCAGGACCTGTCGGCCTCGGCGATGCAGCTCGGCAAGGCGCTGGAGGATCCGGTCGAGGGCCTGTCGGCGCTGCGCCGCGTCGGCGTCAGCTTCACCCAGAGCCAGCGCGACGTGATCGCGGCCATGGTGGCGATGGGCGACACCGCCGGGGCGCAGAGGCTGATCCTCGACGCCCTGGAGACCCAGGTCGGTGGCGCCGGCCAGGCCGAGACCAAGGGGCTGGCCGGCGCCACCAAGCATCTGACCGATGCCTGGGAGGACCTGCTGAAGGCGATGGCGCGGTCGTCGGCAATCGGCGGCGCCGCCCAGGCGGTGGTCAGCGGCGCCGAGGCGACGCTGCGCGACCTCGCCGGCCTGATCGAGGGGCCGTCAATCGACGAGACGCTGTCGGCGGCGATGCGCCGGGCCGACGAGTTGCGCGAGCGTCTGGAGGCCGGCCGGGCGTCCGACGCCTCGCCGCGCTGGATCGCCGAGCACGAGGCGGCCTACAAGGCGGCGCTGCAGCGGATCTATGGTCTGCAGCAGGAATTGCTCGACCGGGCCGCCGCCGACAGCGCCGAGGTGGCCCGGGCCGAGGCCGGCAAGCGGCAGGCGCAGGCCGACGCCACCGCCGAGGTGATCCGCGGCATCGAGAAGAAGCTGCAGGCCGACCTCGGCAAGTCCGCGACCGATGCCGACGAGAAGAAGGCGGCGGTCCGCAAGTCCCTGGCCGACGACGTTGCGCGCTACGAAGCCCTGCGCGGCAAGGACGGGGCGGACGATGCGGCCATTGACCGGCTGATCGCCGACCGTCAGGAACTGGCGCGGCGGCAGATCGAGGACGTCGAGAAGCCCATCCGCGAACAGGAAGCGCGCGAGCGCATCGCGCAGGAACGCGAGACGCAACGCCAGCTCGACGCGATCCGCCACGATGGGGCGCGGGTGACGGAGGCCACCCGCACGCCGATGGAGGCGTACAACGCCGAAGTCGAGCGGCTGGAACGACTGCTGGCGGCCGGGGCCATCTCGCAGGACACCTTCAACCGGGCGGTGGCCGACGCGGCCGGACATCTCGACCAGGCCGACGCGCACGTCAAGGCGTATCTCGACGGTCTGGCCGAGATGGACCGCGAGGCGGCCCGCATCTGGGACGCGACCCGGACGCCCATCGAACAGCTCGAACGGCAGATGGAGCGGCTTCAGACGCTGTGGTCGGCCGGCAAGCTGGACGACGAAACCTTCGACCGCGCGGCGGCGCAGGCGGTGGACACGTACACGGCCGCCCTGGACCGGGCCGAAGGCAAGACAAAGGACCTGGGGGAAGCCAACCGCGACCTGAGCCGGGCGATCGGGACGGCGTTCGAGGATGCCATCCTCAGCGGCGAAGAGTTGGGGGACGTGCTGGAAGGGCTGTTCCAGGACATCGAACGCATCATCCTGCGCGCGATGGTCACCAAGCCGCTTGAAGGCATGATGACCAACCTCCTGTCCGGGCTGTCCTTCGGCGGCTTCGGCTTCGCGAACGGCGGCATCATGACGTCCGCCGGCCCGCTGCCGCTCAAGGCTTACGCCAGCGGCGGCATCGCCGACAGCCCGCAGCTCGCGGTGTTCGGCGAGGGGCGGACACCGGAAGCCTACGTGCCGCTGCCGGACGGCCGGTCCATCCCCGTGACCATGAAGGATGACCGGCGCGGCGGACAACGGCCCATCGTCATCAACATGAACGTGAACGCGACGGATGCCGGCAGCTTCCGCCGATCCGAAGCGCAGATCGGGGCCGAGATTGCGGCCCGGCTGCAACAGCATCTGCGGAGGAACGGGTAATGGCCTTCCACGATGTCCAGTTCCCCGCGGACATCAGCCGGGGCGCGTCCGGCGGCCCCGGCTTCAGTACCGACGTGATCACGGTCAGGTCCGGCCGCGAGAAGCGGAACGTCAACTGGTCCGAGAGCCGGGGAAGCTGGGATGTCGCCCACGGCATCAAGGACCAGGTGCAGCTTGACCGGCTGATCGCGTTCTTCCGGGCGCGGCGGGGCAAGGCGCATGCGTTCCGGTTCAAGGACTGGAGCGACTACCGCCTTGCCCGCCAGACCATCGGCACCGGCGACGGCACCACCAAGACGTTCCAGATCGCCAAGACCTACGTGGACGAGGGCGGCTACGCGACGGTGCGGGACATCACCAAGCCGGTCCTGACGACGGTCAAGGTGTGGAAGGCCGGCGTCCTGCTGGCCACCGGCTACACCGTGGGCGGCCTTACCGGCGTCGTCAACTTCACGGCGGCGCCGGCCGACGGGCAGGCCGTGGAATGTGAATGCGAGTTCGACGTCCCGGCCCGCTTCGACACCGACAGCATGAAGGTGAGCGTGGAGCACTACAACATGTTCACCTGGGGGCAGATCCCGGTGGTGGAGGTGCGCGAATGATGCAGGTGTCCGCCGCCCTGAAGAACCACCTCGCCGGCACCGTCACCACCCTGGCCACCCTGTGGCGGGTCACCAGGGTGGACGGGCTGGTGATGGGCTTCACCGACCACGATCAGGACATCACCTTCGGCGGCCAAGTCTACAAGGCGGCGACCGGCTTCACGCCAACGGCACTGAGCAGCAGCGCGGCGCTGGCGGTGGACAATCTGGAAATCCAGTCCGTCCTGGACACCGACGACATCACCGAAGAAGACCTGTCGGCCGGGCTCTACGACGGGGCGACGGTGGACGTGTTCCTGGTGAACTACGCCGACCTGTCGGCCGGCTGCCTGTATCCGCGCCGCGGCACCATCGGCGAAGTCAAGGTAAGCGACCACGGCTTCGCCGCGGAGCTGCGCGGCATGGTCGGCGCGTACAGCGCCAATGTCGGCCAGGTCTACTCCCCGACCTGTCGCGCCGACTTCGGCGACGATCGTTGCGGCGTGTCGCTCAGGCGCTACAGCGTGGCGGGCACCGTCACGGCGGTGACGGATCACCGGCGCTTCACCGACAGCGGCCGCACCGAGGACAGCGGCTGGTTCACGCACGGCCTCCTGACCTGGACGTCCGGCGCGAATGCCGGGCGGGCCATGGAGGTGAAGGGCTACGGCGGCGGCGTGTTCCAGCTGTTCCTGCCCATGCGCTCCGCGATCGCGCCCGGCGACCAGTACACCGTGTACGCCGGCTGCAACCGAACTTTCCAGACCTGCAAGACCAAGTTCGGCAACGTCGTGAACTTCCGCGGCGAGCCGCACGTCCCCGGCAACGACTTCCTGATCAGGGCGGCCGACAAGTCGTGACCACGCATGCCGACATCATCGCGGAGGCCCGGACGTGGCTGGGCACGCCCTGGCACCACCAGGGCAGGGCGAAGGGCGTGGGCTGCGACTGCATCGGCCTGGTGATCGGCGTCGGACGCGCGCTGGGGCTGGTCGCGGTGGACGCCGGCGGGTACGGCCGCCAGCCGGACGGACGATCCCTGCGCGCCGGGTTCGAGCGGCACGCGGTGGCGCTGCCGCTCGACCGTCTCCAGCCGGGCGACGTGCTGATGATGCGGATACGGCGCGATCCGCAGCACGTTGGCATCCTCGGCCCCGGCGGCACGCTGATCCACGCCCATTCCGGCGCAGGCCGGGTGGTCGAAATCCCCCTTGATGACCGCTGGCGCGACCGCATCGTCGCGGCCTTCGCCTATCCCGGGCTGGCCGACTGATGGCCGTTCTCGCGCTCGGCGTGGTGGGTGCCGCGATCGGCGCGTCCATCGGCGGCACCGTGCTGGGGGTGTCGGCGGCCGCCATCGGCGGCATGATCGGCTCGACCATCGGCGGCCTGATCGATCGCCAGCTTTTCGCCTCCAACCAGACGGTCGCGCAGGAAGGCCAGCGGATGGGGGACACCTCCGTCCAGGTTTCCACCTACGGCAAGATGATGCCGATCATCTACGGCGGCCGCATCTCCGGCAACGTGATCTGGGCCGCCCCGATCCGGGAAGATGTCGTCACCACCAGCCAGACGCAGGGCGGCGGCAAGGGCGGCGGCGGCTCGGTCACGACCACCACCACCAGCTACCACTACTATGCCGACATCGCCATTTCGATGGGCGAAGGGCCGATTTCCGGCGTCCGCCGCATCTGGGCGGACAGCAACCTCGTGTGGGACGTCTTCGAGCACGGCAAGGACGAAGCGCCGGGCACCTTCTATCTCGGGCTGCCGGACCAGGACCCGGACGCGACGATCACCGGGCACGAGGGCAACGGCGAGGTGCCCGCCTATCGTGACCAGGCCGTCGTGGTGATCGAGGATTTCCACCTCAACGTCTACGGCTTGCGCATCCCGAACTTCACCTTCGAGCTGATCGGCCGGCTCAGTGCGGGCTGGGGCGAAGACAACGCGGGCGGCATCACGCTGGGCAGCACCGGCGACATCTTCATGGTGTCCAACCTGCAACGCACGGTCACGCGGTTCGAGCCGTCGCAGTTCAGGCCGAAGGCGGTGATCGGGCGCGATGCCGGCAGCGGCGACAGCTATATCGGCTCGCTGAAGGCGCAGCCCTGGCGCCTGGCTTGCGAGCCGTCCACCGGCCACATCTTCGTCACCTGCCTTGCCGACGGCTACGTCCAGCGCATCGACCCGGCGACGAACAGCGTGGTGGCGACCATCGCCGTGGGCATCTACCCCCACGAAATCATCGCCGACGACTACGGCCACGTCTGGGTGACGCATCCGTGGCTCGACCAGCTCACGCGCATCACCGTGTCCAACAACGCGGTGGCCACCTTTCCGATGGCCGGCGAGCCCTATGCGATCGCCAAGCATCCCGACGGCAAGCTGTGGATCAGCTGCAGCACGGAGATCGTCCGGTTCAACCCGACCAACCAGGAGGAAATGGCGCGGATCAACATCGCCACCGGCGCCGGCAAGTATTTCCCCTGCGGGCTGGCCTACAACCCGGTGGACCAGCGCATCTGGTTCGCGGTTTCCGGCAGCGACGTCGTCGGCATCGTCAATCCCTCGGGCTACGCCCTGTCGTGGCGCAACAGCGGCACATGGCCTGCCTATGCCGCGGCGAACGCCAGCGACGACAAGGGGACGGTATTCGTCTCGTTGCTGTACGGGAACCGGGTGAAGCTGCTGCGCCGGTCCTACCGGACGCGGACCGTCACGGAGAACGTCCACTACGGCGACGGCATCGTCATGCCGCACAGCTACGAAGTGACCGAGGAAGACCTCGAGGAGTTCGCCGAGTTCAAGACCGAGGTCTGGCCCGGCCCGATGGCGGTCACGGCCGACGGGCGGTGCTTCGTCTCCAACATGAACCGGCCGTTCTTCCAGGAAATCGAGGGGCCATGATCCAGACCGCATGGTTCGGCACTGACGCGCCCATCGCCGCGGCGGCGCTGCCCAGCACCAACACCGACCTGTCCTGGTACAATGTGCAGCGCAAGCGCCTGCAGAAGTTCGCCAAGCAGTTCAAGGCGACCGCGCCCATGCCGGTGGAAACCCTGCGCTCGCAGGGCGAGCCGGACATCACCGACCCCGACGTGGTGGCCACGCGCGGCGGCTTCACGCAGCTCCGCCGCGACCTCCCCGTCATCGACCAGTATTACGAATACTCGGGCGAAGCCGAGTATTTGACGCGCGTCCAGGACCTCGTGGTGGCGTGGTGCCGCACTAACTACCCCGACGGCAAGCCGATCAACGAAACCAATTTCGAGTGGCTGTTGAAGGTCATCAAGCGCCGGCGGGCGACCTTCACGGCGGCCGAGGGCGCCGACGTCGACGCCTGGGTTCAGCGGCTGCGGGTCGCCAAGGAAGAGGCGGCGGCGGGAAGCTTCGGCGCGCAGATGGTCGAAGGCGAAGGCACCACCCTCTACGGCAACTGGTGGACACACCACTACAAGGTGCTGCTGTGGGTGTACGAGGTGCAGGGCGACACGGCGGCGAAGAACGCGCTGTTGAACGACATCGATGCCTTCTCCGCACAGAACTTCCCGTTCGGCAATGCCGCGATCACCTATCCGCCCTCGTATGCGGTGGCGGCGGCCAACCGGGCCGGCGGCTACTTCGACATCTCGGGCGGCGACTACCGGGCGCAGTTTCCGGCCGGGACGGTGTTCGTGGTGTCCGGCAACACGCAGGGCAAGGACGGCAGCTACACCGTCGCCAGCAACACCTGGTTCTCGGGCTCCAACCGGACGCGGCTCTACACCACTACCATCCCGCTTCCCGGCGGCAGCGATGGCGGTGGCGGCACGCTGGGCATTCCCTTCCATCCGGCCGTTCACGACATGCCGCGCGTGGCCGTCGTCGGCGAGAGCATCGACTACATCCGCCGCGACGCGCTGCATTACCACGTCTACACCCTGTATCCGTGGATCGAGATCGCGTTGCTGAGCGGCAGCCGCTACCTGACGCTGATCAACAACGGCTGGTCCTTCTTCCAGGACAAGCTGTTGTCGCCGGTCAAGCATTACGAGTTCGCCAACACCACGGACACATTCGACGGGGCGCGCTGGCAAAGCAGCCATCCGGAGTATCTGGCGCCCAACGCCATGTTCAAGCCGCATCGCGCCTCCGGGCTGATGCTCGCCTACCACCATTACCGGCGCACGCTCGACCCGGACTATCTGGAGAGCAGCCGGGACGTCGCCATGATCATGCGCGCCTTTCCCGAAGTGGCCAGCTTCTGGCCGCAATACTTCCGGTGGGCGCTGGGATACGGGGCCAATGCCTGACGTTCGCACGCTGATTGCCGATCTGTCGCAACGTGCCGGGCTCGACCCGGGTACCGACATCGACGTCTCCGCCGTCTACGGCAAGCTGGACGGCATGATCGTGACCAGCTTCGGCACGGCCCGCGCAAGCCTGGAACCTTTGCTGGTGGCGTTCATGCTGGACGTGGCCGAGGGGGACGGCAAGGTCCGCTTCACCCCGCGCGGCGGCGATCCGGTGGCCACAATCGGGGAGGACGATCTGGTGCCGATGGACACGGCCACCGGGTCGGCCACGCTGATGCTCACCAGGTCGCAGGAAGCCGACCTGCCCAGGCGCGTCGAGGTGGCATACGTCGCCCGCTCCGCCGATTGGGGGTCCGGCACGCAGTCGGCCAGGCGCATGGTCGGAAACACCGTCAACGCCATGACGGTGAACCTGCCCCTGGCCATCGGTGACCAGCAGGCCCGCCGGCTGGCGGACGCCCTGCTGTATGACGCCTGGGTGCAGCGCGAGGCGGTCACCTTCCAGACCACGGCGCGCTTCGCCTGGGTGCAGCCCGGCGACGTCGTGACCGTTACCGCCGCCGGCACCACGCGCACCCTGCGCATCCTCAAGACGGACGCCTCGGGCCTGCTGGTCCGCATGGAGGCCGTCCCGGACGATCCCGAGGTGCTGACCTCGGAGTCCGAGGGCGCGGACATCGGCCGCGGCAACGTGTTCCGCGTGATCCCGGACACCGTGCTGTTCCTGCTGGATCTGCCGGCACTGCGCGACGAGGACGACGACAGCGGCATCTACGTCGCGGCGTCCTTCCTCGGCGCCGACACCGGCTACCGCTGGCGGGGGGCGGTGCTCTACCTGTCCAGCGACGACGGCGCCAGCTTCCAGGCGCTGGCCGATCTGCGCGGGCCGGCGACCTGGGGCACCTGCCAGACGGTGCTGGGCGCCGGCCCCGCCCATGTCTGGGACGAGGCCGCCAGCCTGACCGTCACGCTGAACCACGGCCAGTTGGAGAGCCGCGGCCGGGCGGCGGTGCTGAACGGCGCCAACGCCGCCCTGGTCGGGCGCGAGATCATCCAGTTCCGCGACGCGGTGCTGACCGCGCCGGACACCTACCTGCTGTCGGGCCTGCTGCGCGGCCGCCGGGGCAGCCAGCACGCCATCGCCGGCCACGGCGCCGGCGAGGCCTTCCTGCTGCTCACTTCCTACGACATCGTGCGGGTGCCGCTCGCGCTGTCCGTCCTCGGCCGGGAACGGCAGTTCAAGGGCATCACCGTCGGCCTGGCGCAGGACAGCCAGGCCGGCATTCCCTTCACCTTCCGCGGCACCAGCATGAAGCCCTACGCCCCCTGCCATGTGCGCGGCCGCCGCAGCGGCGACGACTGGCTGCTGTCCTGGGTGCGGCGGACGCGCATCGGCGGCGGCTGGAGCGACGGCACCGATGTGCCACTGGCCGAGGAACGCGAGCAGTACGACGTCGAGATCCTCGACGGTGGCGGCGTCAAACGCTCCTTCTTCGGCCTGACGGCGCCGTCCGCCACCTACAGCGCGGCGCAGCAGATCGCCGATTTCGGCGCGCCGCAGACCGCACTCGCCGTTCGGGTTTACCAGGTCAGCGCCCGCGTCGGGCGCGGCCTGCCCGCGGAGGCCAGCCTATGACCGACCAGACGCCGCGCCTTGGCCTGCCATATCTCGTCGCCAGCCAGGCGCAGAAGGAAATCACTCACAACCAGGCCCTGTCGCTGCTCGATTGCCTGGCGCATGTGAACGCGCGCGACCGCGACCTGGCGGTGGCGCCGGCGAGCCCGGCCGAGGGTGACGTCTACCTCGTCGCCGCCGCCGCCGGCGGCGCCTGGGCTGGGCAGTCGGGCAATCTCGCCGTGTTCCAGGCCGGCGCCTGGGTCTTCGTCGTGCCGCCCGTCGGCATGGCCATCTGGGTGGCCGACGAAGCCAGGCTGTTCCTGCGCGATGCCGCCACCTGGCGCGAGGTGGCCCTGGTCGCCAACCTGCCGCAGACCGTCGCCACGACCCGCGACCCCGACGCCACCGACGACGGCTATCCGCTGGGCCAGCTCTGGTACAACAGCGCCCGCGACCTGATGTGGCTGTGCCGCGGCAACGCTCCCGCCGCGGCGCGCTGGACCTATCTCACCCCGGTCGAGGTGCTGGGGCGGCAGCACACCGCCGCCACCAAGACCGATGCCGACACCGCCGAGGCCACGCTCTACAGCCTCGCCATCCCGGCCGACACGCTCGGCCCCAACGATATGCTGCGGGTGACCGCGGTGTGGTCCTACCCCAACAGCGCCACCAGCAAGACGATGCGCATCCGCGTCGGCGGCACGCTGGTGTTCTCCGGCTCGGCCACCACCACGGCCAGCCTGTCGGCGCAGGCCCAGATCGCCAACCGCGACGCCCTGAACGCCCAGGTCGGCAAGCCGACGGCCCTGTCGAGCTTCGGCACCAACGCCGCCGCGCCCTTCACCGGCAGCCTCGACTTCGCCCAGGCGCAGACCGTCACGGTTACGGCGCAGTGGGGCACCGCCGGCACCGGCAGCAACGGCATTACCCTGCAGAGCGTCCTGGTGGAACTGCTGCGCGGCTGATCCGTCCGACTGGCCCGAGTCCGCCTCCCTTCACGAAAGGACCTCCCATGCCCTGGCGCCATCTTCCGCCGGAGATGCAGCAGACGCTGGCCGGCTTCGTCTGGGCCCTGTGGTGGGCGCTGATCGGCCGCGGCCTGTACCACGCCAATCTGGTGCGCCAGGGCCGACGCCGCTTCTGGTCGTGGAAGCTGGTCTGGGAGCTGATGATCGCCATCGGCATGGGCGTGGTCGCCGGCGGCGCCGCCGAGTGGCTGCAGCTGACCGGCATGACTGCCGCCGGCTTTATCGCCGCGGTGTCCTATCTCGGGCCGCGCACCATCGAGGCCGTCCAGGTCTGGGCCGAACGCAAGGCCGGCATCCGCGACGCCGACGGCTGATCGCCTTTCCCCATCCTCAACCACCCACCCGGAGACATCCCATGCCGGTCGCTTCCGCGCCGCCGCCGCGCGGCATCCGCAATCACAACCCGCTCAACATCCGCCTGAACCCGGCCAACAAGTGGCAGGGCCGGGTGCCGCCGGCCGAGAACGGCGACGGCGCGTTCGAGCAGTTCGAGACGGCGATCTGGGGCCTGCGCGCCGCCGCCGTGCTGATCATCGCCCACCACGACCGCCGCGGCGCGGACAGCATCGCCCGGCTGGTGGCGCTGTGGGCGCCGCCGTCCGAGAACGACACCGCTCGCTACGTAGGCTTCGTCAGCCGCGAGAGTGGCTTCGGCCCCGACCAGCCGCTCGACCTCCATCGCGCCGCGCATCTGAAGCCGGTGCTGCTGGCGATGATCCGCATGGAGAACGGCTGCCAGCCCTACACCGACGCCGAGATCGACGCGGCGCTGGCCCGCGCCGGCGTGCTGCCGCCCGAGAAGCCGCTGTCGGCGAGCCGCACCGTCAAGGGCGGCCGGGCCGCCGCCACCGGCACCATCGGCATCGCCGCCGTCGACGCCCTGCAGCAGGCCATCGGCCCGGCCCAGGACACCCTGGCCGACCTGGCGCCGACGCTCGACGCCGCCAAATGGGCACTGCTCGCAGTGACCCTGCTCGGGCTCGGCGTGATGCTGTGGGCGCGCATCGACGACCACCGTCGGGGGCTGCGATGAGCAGCCCCCTCACTGTTTTGGATCGCCGCGCCATGCGCGGCAGGGGGCTGCGCTGATGTGGGCGCTGCTCCAGCCGTTCCTGCTCCGCCACGCCCTGACCCTGCTCGGCTGGCTGGCCGCCGCCGGCGCGGTCGCGGCGCTGCTGTTCGGCGCCAGACAGGCCGGCCGCAACGCCGAGCGGGTCGAACGCATGAAAACCACGATCGAGGTGCAACATGCCCAACTGGAAGCCGCCACGCGCCGTCCTCGCGATCGCGATGATCTTGCTCGGCGGCTGCGCGACGGCAGCTTCTGACGGACCGTGCCCGCCGGTCCCGGCGTACAGCCGGGAGTTCCTGGTGCGGGCGGCGGCGGAACTGGAACTGCTGCCGGATGGCTCGGCGATCGAGCAGATGCTGGCGGACTACCAGGTGATGCGGGACCAGGCGCGGGCTTGTGCCGGTGGATCAAGCTGAAGACGGCTGGGAGGGGCAGGCTCATGAGAAGCAACATTACCAGTGATGGTGACTTCGGCCTTGCAGACGGGCGGCTTGCAGTTCCAGCACGCAATCGTTATGAGGGGCGGAGCCAGCGGCAAAGCCAATCTCCGTGCAGGTGGCACGGTCGCGCGCCAGATAGTCTTGCCGAGTGGAGCAGCCGGACAAGACCAGAGCCGCCGTGATCATCAGCATCATCTTCATGTGATCATCCTTACTGTCAGCACTCTTACAATGTCCTCCGGTCCGTCTGTGCGCGTCCGCAGGAGGCGATGCGCCGGAGTTCCTCCTCGCCATCGATGCGTTTCTCCATAGACGCCACATCCGCCTGAATACCTCTCATAACCTCGTCCAGGACGGTGCTGACCGCAGAGACGAAGTTCTGTCGGGCTTCCTCCATTGTGCTGAAGGGCGTCTGCTTGGCATCTTTGAGCGCCCGGCCGACAGTACCCTCCGTGTTCGGCAGGAGCGCGGCGAGCGCCGTGTCCCCGGCTTCGATGTGCTTCCTGTGGTGGGCGATCAACTCGCGCTTCAAACAGCCGATTTCGGCCGCCTCGCGCGCCATTATGGCTGTCCGCGGGCCGAACCCGACGAGGATGTCGACCGCTTCCGGTGCTGCACAGAACTGGTTGCCTTTCCGAACGAAGCGGTGCGTGATCTTGACGCTCCAGACAATCTTCGAAGGACTTAGCAGAACCGGATGGTCTTTAAGCCCATCAGTGCCGACGCCCTGCTGACGGGCCATTTTTTCCAGCTCCTGGGCGCCGGCGACCACCTTCACGGACGTGTCGCCGAACACCCGAATGACCTGCAGCTTTGAACTCGGCAGGTCGGTGCAGCCCGCTTCCGCGCTGGCAGCCGGCGAATTGAAGCCCGCCAACACACCAACTGCCATGGCTGCGACGAATACTCTCTTCATCCAGGTCACTCCGCAGCCACTTTTTCATGCCGCTCGTGCTGGTCCTCGAGCATCACGCCGGAGAACAGCCGGTACAGCGCCGGAAGCACCACCAGGGTGAGCAGGGTCGAAGTGATCAGTCCGCCGACCACCACGGTCGCCAGCGGCTTCTGCACCTCGGCGCCGGTGCCGGTCGCCAGCGCCATCGGGACGAAGCCCAGCGAGGCAACCAACGCGGTCATGACGACGGGCCGCAGGCGCGTCAGAGCGCCGACGTATATCGCCTTCCAGCCATTCATGCCCTCCTCGACGAGTTGCTTGATGTAGGTGATCAGGACGAGGCCGTTGAGCACGGCGATGCCCGACAGCGCGATGAAGCCGACGCCCGCCGTGATGGAGAACGGCATGCCGCGCAGCCACAACGACAGCACGCCGCCGGTCAGCGCCAGAGGCACGCCGCTGAAGACGATCAGAGTGTCGCGGACCGAGCCCAGGGCGCTGTAGAGCAGCAGCAGGATCAGGGCGAAGCAGGCGGGCACGACGACGCTGAGGCGGTCGCGGGCCGCGAGCAGGTTCTCGAACTGGCCGCCCCAGTCCAGCCAGTAGCCGGGCGGCAGCTTCACCTGGGCGTCGATGCGCTCCTGCGCCTCCGTAACGACGGAGCCGATGTCACGGCCGCGGACGTTGGCCTGCACGACCATGCGGCGCTTGCCGTTCTCGCGGCTGATCTGGTTCGGCCCCTCGGTGAAGGTGAAACTCGCCACGTCCTTGAGGGGAATGGTCAGCGCCTTGCCGTCGGCGCCCTGCTGCGGCAGCGGCACCGGCAGGTTCTCGAGCGCGTCGAGATTCGAGCGCACCGATTCGGGCAGGCGGACGACGATGTCGAAGCGGCGGTCGCCCTCGAACATCATCCCGGCCTCGCGGCCGCCGATGGCGATGGACACCACGTCTTGGATCTCGCCGACGCTCAGGCCCCGGCGGGCGGCCTCGGCTCGATTGATCTTGACGTCGAGGAAGGGCAGCCCCGTTGCCTGCTCGATCTTGACGTCGGTCGCCCCGGGCACCTGGCGCAGCACCGCCGCGATCGCGGCAGCCGTGCCCTGCATCGGCCCGAACTCGTCGCCGTACACCTTGATGGCGATGTCGCCGCGAACGCCCGCCAGAAGCTCGTTGAAGCGCATCTGGATGGGCTGGGTGAACTCGAAGGCATTGCCTGGGTGCTTCGACACCGCCGACTCGATCCGCTCGATCAACTCCGCCTTGGAAAGGTCCGGCTCCGGCCATTCGGAGCGTGGCCTGAAGATGATGAAGGTGTCCGACACGTTCGGCGGCATCGGGTCCGCTGCGGCTTCGGCCGTGCCGGTCTTCGAGTAGACGAATGCGACCTCGGGGAAGCCGCTCAAGGTGTGCTCGATCTTCGACTGCATCGCCTGGGACTGCGTCAAGGACGTGCTTGGGATGCGCATCGCATGCATGGCGACGTCGCCTTCATCGAGGCTCGGGATGAACTCCTGGCCCAGGCGCAGGAAGATCAGGAGCGCCACCGCGAACAGGCCCGCGGCGCCCACCACGACCGGCACGGGACGGGCGATGACGCGCGACAGCAGCGGCGCGTACCCCGCCTTTAAGGCGCGCATGATGCGGTTTTCGCGCTCCTCGACCCGGCCGCGGATCAGCAAAGCGATCATGGCGGGGACGAAGGTCAGCGACAGCACGAAGGCGGTGACCAGGGCGATGATGACCGTGAGGGCCATCGGCTCGAACATCTTGCCTTCGGTGCCGCTCAGGGTGAGCAGCGGCACATAGACCAGGATGATGATGGCTTGGCCGTACACGGTCGGTTGGATCATCTCCTTCGAGGCGGCCATCACCTCGGCCAGCCTTTCGTGAAGCGTGAGCTCCCGGTCGAGGGCGTGCTGCCGCTCGGCGAGCTTGCGCAAGCAATTCTCCGCGATGATCACGGCGCCGTCGACGATCAGCCCGAAGTCGAGCGCACCCAGGCTCATCAGATTGGCGCTGATCCGCCCTTCGAGCATGCCGCTCATCGTGATGAGCATGGTGACCGGGATGACCAGCATCGCGATTACCGCCGCGCGGAAGTTGCCGAGCATCAGGAACAGCACGCCGATCACCAGCAGCGCACCTTCTGTGAGGTTCTTGGCGACGGTCGCGATCGTGGCATTGACCAGGCGTGTCCGGTCGAGCACGGTCTGGGCCTCGACGCCGGGCGGCAGGCTCTTGCGGACCTCCTGCATCGTGGCGTCGACCGCGGCGGAAACCGTGCGGCTGTTGGAGCCGATCAGCATCAGGGCCGTGCCGACCACCACTTCCTCGCCGTCCTCGCTGGCGCTGCCGGAGCGCAGCTCCCGGCCGAAGCCGATCTGAGCTACGTCCTTGAGGCGGACTGGCACGCCCTCATGCGTCGTCACCACGACCATGCCGAGATCGGCGACGCTCTCGATGCGCCCTCCGGCACGCACCACATAGCCCTCGCCGTTGCGCTCCAGATAGCCAGCGCCGACGCTGGCGTTGTTCTTCTCCAGCGCCTCCAGCACGTCGGCGAAGGTGAGCCCGAGCGCCACCAGCTTCGCCGGGTCCGGCTGCACGTGGTACTGCTTCACATAGCCGCCGATTGCGTCGACGCCCGCCACACCCCGCACCGATTTCAGCTGGGGCGCGATGATCCAG
This sequence comes from Rhodospirillales bacterium, assembly GCA_019455065.1. GTDB lineage: Bacteria > Pseudomonadota > Alphaproteobacteria > Rhodospirillales > Magnetospirillaceae > JACFNC01. The sequence continues at coordinate 111,187 of JACFNC010000008.1, read as the reverse complement.
TCCTGCACCGTCCGCAGATAGGCGGCCTGCTCGTCCGACGATGCAAGCCGCTGCCCCTCGGGCGTCAGGTAGCTTCGGTCGCTTTGCCAGCCTGGCTTGCCGTCGGCCCACTTCGCCGACCTGTCGGCATAGCGCACGGTCCACATGTAGACCTCGCCAAGGCCGGTCGAGATGGCGCCCATCCTGGGATCCACGCCGGGCGGCAGCGATTCCTTGGCTTCGGCGATGCGCTCCATCACCTGCTGCCGGGCGAAGTAGATGTCGACCTTGTCCTCGAAGATGGCCGTCACCTGCGAGAAGCCGTTGCGCGACAGCGAGCGGGTTGACTTCAGGCCGGGGATGCCCGCCAGGGCCGTCTCGACCGGAAAGGTCACCTGCTGCTCCACTTCGAACGGGGAGAGCGCCGGCGCCTCGCTGTTGATCTGCACCTGGTTGTTGGTGATGTCCGGGACGGCGTCGATCGGCAGGGCGCGCATCGAATGCAGCCCAAACCCGGCAAGCGCCGCCGTCAGGAGGATGACGAACACGCGTCTCTGAACGGCGAAGGCGAGGATTTTCTCAATCATGTCCCTCTCCTCAGTGCGCGTGCCCGGCTTCGGACTTCCCCAGCTCGGCCTTGAGGACGAAGGTGTTCTCGACCGCGATCACCTCGCCGGGATCCAGGCCGAACACGATCTCCACCGTTTCGTCGTCGCCGCGGCCGAGGACGATCTCGCGTTTCTCGAAGCCCTCGTCGGTGCGGACGAAGACGATGGCCTCGCCTTCGACGGTCTGGACCGCTTTGCGCGGGATGATCAGATCGACCGGCTGGGACTCGGTCTGGATGCGCGCGGTTACGAAATCCCCCGGCCGCCAGCGCTGCTCGCCGTTGGCCATGGCGGCGACCACCCGGACCGAGCGCGTGTCTGCGTTCACGACCGGGCTGATGAAGATGATGTTGGCCTCGCCCGTCTGTCCGGCGCCGCTGGTCACCGTGACCGTCTGGCCCTGCCGAATGAACGGCACGTCGGCGGGGGACACAGTCATTTCGATCCAAAGATTGTCCAGGTCGGCCACCACCAGGATGTCGGCATTGGCCTCGATGAACTCGCCCAGCGCGACGGAGCGGTCGATGACCTTGCCCCCGATCTGAGCTCGGACTTCCTGGATGCGCAGATCGGCCGGGGACTGCTTCGGCAGGCTCGTGATCTCGCCGTCCTGCAATCCGAGGGCGACCAGCTTCTGGCGGGCAAGGTCCAGGCGGATCTTAGCTTCCTCGGCGGCGTTCTGCGCCTCGAGGAAGTCCTGCTGGGCCGAAATACGCTTCTCCCATAGGCCCTTCTCGCGGACGAACACCGTGCGGGCCAGCTGTTCGGAACGGATCGCCGCCAGGAACTCGCTCTTGGCGTCGGCGATCTCGCGGCTCTCGACCAAGGCCACCACCTCTCCGGCATTGAGGGAGTCGCCCAGCTTCTTGCGGATTTCCTTCAGCGTTCCGGGCACCTTGGAAGCCACGTGGGCGAGACGGTCGGCGTCGGCGGCGACTGTTCCTGGTACCGACAGCGCTTTGACGAGCTCGCCGCCGGAAGCGGCCGCAACGGTGATGCCAGCACTGGCGATCTGCTGCTCAGTGAGGTGGACGACGCCCTCCTCAGCGTGCTCGTCCTCGCGCCCGCCATTTCCGTGGCCATGGCTGTCGGAAGGGCCATGCTCATCCGCCTGACCGGCGGCAGCGTTTCCGAAGGCCGGGACCAACGTCCCAACCTGAGCGACCAGCCCGGGGTTGGCGGCCGCCAAGGCGAAGCCGCCAATGATAGAGAGGGGCACTACCAGGTAACGCAACATCGCTTATCTCCCACTCGCGGCGGTGAGCCGATCGAGCTGCGCGCGGCGGACATGAATGGCCCGCAGCGCCTGATTGAACTGCTCGCGGGCGTCCGTAAGGGTCCGCTGAGCATCAAGGACGTCCAAGTAGGTGAACTTCCCAGCGCGGTAGCCCTCGCGCGCCGTGGCGAAGGCGCGCTCGGCGCCCGGGAGAATCTGGCGCTTCAGCGTGTCGGCCTCGGTCCAGGCGGCCGCGAAACCCTCGCGCGCACCAACCAGATCGGCGGCGAGTGTCAGCCGGGCCGCGGCAGTACGGGCCTGGATCTGCTCGACCTCGTGCCGGGCCCGAAGGACAGCACCCTGGTTCCGGTTGAAGACCGGAAGCGGGATGCTGACCGAGGCCAGGAACGCGGTGTCGTCCGTGTCGGCGAACCGGGTCACGCCCGCACCGAGGACCATGTTTGGAACGGCGTCGGCGCGAAGGGACTCGATCTCGGCCTGCTTCTGCGCCAATTCCGCTTGCAACAATGCCAACTCGCCTCGTCCCTGACCGGCTTCGGCGCCGGGTGCCGGTGCAGTTCCGATGTCCTCGAACCAGGACTGGTCGACGACGAAATCGATCTCCTCCTGGCCGAGCAGAGCGGCGAGGCGCTTTCGGGCCGCTGCGAAATCCCGCTGTGCGCGTTGCAAGGCGGCGGCCGCCGCAGCCTTAGCCAATCCGGCCTTGTCGGCCTGGATCTGCGGCTCCTTGCCAGCCGAATAGCGCTCCTGGGCCGCGCCGGCGATGTCCGCCGCTAGCGCCACACGGTCGCGCTCGAGTTCGACGGCCCTCCCGGCGGCGGTGGCGTCGACAAATGCCTCGGCAACCTGCTGCCGCAGATCGAGACGGCGCAACTCGGTCTCAGCTTGCGCCACGGCGACCCCGCGTTCGGCGACCTCGACCCGCGCGGCACGCTTGCCGCCCAGTTCTATCGGTTGGGAGACGCCGACGGACAGCTCGACCGACCGGCCCGCGGCATAATCACCGCTGCCCGCGAAGTTCTCCGCCGCGATCGAAAGCTCGGGGTTGGGCAGCAGGCGCGCCTGTTCTACATCCGCCTGAGCGGCGAACACCGTCGCCGCCCACGCATTCTTCTGCGGCGAGCCTTGCTCGGCCATGGCCAGAGCCTCGGCCAACGACCGGATCGTCGGGTTGCCTTGAGCGATGGCCGCGCCCGGGAGTGCGACGAAGAGGGCCCCCGCCGCGGCAAGCATCACAACAGAGCGACGCATTGCTTATTTCGCCGGGTCGAAGTTGAAGCGCCCCTTGCCGATCTCGCCCGACGGGCCCGACAGGGTCACGGTTGCGCGGAACTTGCCCGAATAGGGGAAGTCGATTTTGCCGGACAGCTTGTTGCCGCCTGCGGGTTGCATCGCGACCGTCTTCTGGCCGTCCTTCGCCAGCACCACCGCGGTCGCCCTGAAGTCCTGCGAGGGGACATCCTTGTCGGCAGCGTCGCGCAACTGCAGGGTCAGATCGGTTCCCTTGACATCGAGTTCGGCCTCATACTGGCCAATCTTCTCGACCGCGCCTTCCCTGTGGGCGTGACCGTGCGGCTGTGCGACGGCAACGGCAGGCGAAAGGGCGATCGCGGCAGCGACCATCAGGGTCTTAAGTGCAGACATGAATCATTCTCCTGGGATGAAATGAGCAGGGGTTTGTCCTGGTCAGCTCGCTGGCTGCCAGTTGCACAAACCTGGTTCAGCGGCACGGGGCCGCTGAGCTCTCAAATCAGGAGAATTGTCGACGCTCGGACGAGCAGGGCTGTGGGCGGGGACCTGCCGCTATGGGTCCGAGCCGAGGGAACGCCGGCAGACTCGATGGTCTCTGGCCACTCGATCAGCACCGCGGTCGCCGCCCTGGACGGCAGGTAGACGGGGTGAGATTGAGGCCCGCTCTGTTGGATCAGATCGACATCCGAACAGAGCTCGGGATTGGAAACAGAGGCCGCCTCCGGGACAGCAGCGGCATGCGGCTCGTGAAGCGCCTCGATGCCGATGTGGTCGGCTCCGCCGAAGCAGAGCTCAAAAGCTCCTGCCGTCACCGGGGAGGCCAGCAGCCAAGCCATGATGGTCAGCCATCCAGCAACTCGGCGCCAGCAGGTCATCGGCGGAGGCGACACGCTTTTCTCCCAGAGATGGCGCTTAGATATCACCGATGCCTGGTGCGCGCAATGCCCTGCAGAGCTGAGCTCCTGGTCCAGGCCAGGCAGAGTCGCCGCGAATGCAGGACAATCACGTTCTGACCGGCATTTTACACAGCCATGGTCGCGGGCCAACTCGCGGCGCGCGGCCCGGGCGTCCAGCTGCCTCGTCATCAGATCGTGTTCCTATCCGACCGGTGCGGCTGCAGCGCATCGAGGATCCGGCAGTCCGCGATCGGCCCGCCGCGACAGCCGATGGCGAGTTGGTCGAGTTCCGTCCGCAGCCGCTGCAACGCCTCGATTTTGCGATCGATCTCGGTGATCTGATCGATCACGAGTTGATCCACGTCATCACAGCATCGCTGCGGCTGGTCGGCTAGGCTGAGGAGGGCCCGCACCGTCTCGATCTTGAAGCCGAGCTCCCGTGCCCGACGGATGAATCCCAGTTGCCGCAGGTGGTTTTCATCATAGCTACGATAGTTTCCGCCCGTGCGGGCCGGCGCCGGAAGCAAACCGATTCGCTCGTAGAAGCGGATTGTCTCCACCTTGGTGGCTGTCGCCCGGCTGAGAACTCCGATCGTCATGGCTTTTCCCACAGCGGACCTCTTGACCCTGTAGCTGCTTCAGACTCTATGTTGAGCGCTATCGCGGTTGTCAAGGCCAAGAGGTGCGGATGACGCTGGGGAACCTGAAGTGGCTGACGGTGTCATTCGCTGCCGCGGTGATCGACATCGCCTCCAAAGGCCTCGCCGAATCCGCGTTGACGGTTGGCGGATTCGTCGAGGTCTTGCCCGTCTTCAACCTCACGCTCGGGCATAACACTGGTATGTCGTTCGGCCTTTTCAGCGGTGTCGGAGGTTGGCAGCGGTGGCCGCTAGTGATCCTGACCGCAACAATCGCCGGCGGCCTGGTGGTGTGGCTGTCGCGGCTTCCTCAGGCAGGGGCAACCGCGATGAAGGCCGCCCTGGCGTTGATCATTGGCGGCGCCTTCGGCAACATCGCCGACCGCGTCCGGAATGGGGCTGTGACCGATTTTCTGCAGCTCCATTATGGCGGCTGATACTGGCCCACCTTCAATTTTGCCGACGTGGCGATTACGGGAGGCGCCATCCTGCTCATCTCCGCTGGCACCTTTTCGGGTCGGCAGGGCAGCCGCGAGGCTGAAGGATGAAACGAAGCATCGCGGCGTGGGCGGCTTCGATCGGAGCAGTGATGCTCATCGGCACCGCGGCCACGGCCTACAAGGCACTGACGCAGCGGGGCATCGATCCCGACGATGCCGCTCAGGTGGCGCTGGGACAAGCGCTTTACGCCGAGTATTGCGCCGCGTGCCACGGCCTCAATCTCGAAGGCCAGCCGGACTGGAAACGTCGGCTTCCCAGTGGACGGCTGCCGGCGCCGCCTCACGATGCGACCGGACACACGTTCGAGCATTCGGACGATGCCTTGGTGCGAGTGATCAAAAAGGGGCCGGGCGCGGTGTCGCCCGGCCACCAAAGCGATATGCCAGCCTTCGGCGACCGGCTGACCGACCAGGAAATCTTCGCGGTTCTTGCCTTCATAAAGAGCCGCTGGCCGGAGAGGTTCCGAAGATCACAGCAGACCCGGTGACGTTACCAGCAAAAGGGGGACCCAAGTGGGGATAGGGAAAGCAATTTGGGCCGCTACGGCTCTGGCAATGACGCATGCCGCGGCAGCGGCCGAACTTCCCGCCGCGGAGCGGCAAATCAAGCTGCTGTCGCTGCTCGAACAGGATTGCGGCTCCTGCCACGGCCTCACCATGACGGGCGGACTGGGGCCGGCGCTGCTGCCGAAGACCCTGGACGACAAGCCGGACGACTTCCTGGTCGACACCATTCTTTACGGACGGCCGGGCACGCCGATGCCGCCCTGGGCGTTCGAGATCACGCCCGACGAGGCGAAGTGGCTGATCGGCCGCCTGCGCAGTTGGAGGACCGATGGTTAAGTTTCTGCCGTTCGCCGTGGCGGCGCTGATCGCCGCCCTGCCCGTCTCCGCCGTCGCCGAGTGCGGCGGGCTGCGCGGCACCGGCGATCTCGGCCTGGTGATCGAACGCGCCGACGGCGCCGTGCAGGTGGTGGACACCACCCGGCGCCGGGCGCTGTGTACCGTCACCGGGCTCGGCGACCTGTCGCACGCATCGCTGGTGTTCTCGCGCGACGGCCGCTTCGCCTATGTGTTCGGCCGCGACGGCGGCCTGTCCAAGGTCGATGTGCTGACCGGTACCCTGGTCAAGCGGGTGACCCAGGCCGGCAACGCCATCGGCGGCGCCATCTCCCAGGACGGCCGCCTGGTGGCGGTATCGAACTACGAGCCGGGCGGCGTGCGCGTCTTCGACGCCGCGACCCTGGAGATGCTGGCCGACATCCCCGCCATCGCCGCCGACGGCAGCCGCGGCAAGGTGGTGGGCCTGGTCGACGCGCCGGGCTTGGGCTTCGTCTACGCCCTCTACGATGCCGGCGAAATCTGGGTCGCCGAGATGGGCAAGGACGCGACGGCGCCGAAGCTCACCAAGTTCACCGGCATCGGCCGGCTGCCCTATGACGGCATGGTCACCCCCGACGGCCGCTACTACGCGGCGGCGCTGTTCGGCGAGGACGGGGTGGCGCTCTTGGATCTGTGGAACCTCGACAAGGGCGTGCGCCGCATCCTCGACGGCTACGGCAAGGGCGAGCAGCCGCTGCCGGTCTACAAGATGCCGCATCTCGGCGGCTGGAGTACCGCCGGCAGACTCGCATTCGTTCCGGCGGTCGGCCGGCATGAGGTGCTGGTCGTCGACCAGAAGACCTGGGAAGAGGTCGGCAGGGTGGCGGTTTATGCTCAGCCGGTGTTTACGACGGCACGCCCCGACGGCCGCCAAGTGTGGGTGAACTTCGCCCATCCCCACAACGATACCGTCCAGGTCATCGACGTGCCGACCCGCACGGTGGTGCAGACGCTGAAGCCGGGGCCGGCGGTGCTGCACATCGAGTTCTCGCCGCGCGGCGAGCACGCCTGGGTCTCGGTGCGCGACTCCGACGAGGTGCAGGTCTATGACACCCGCAGCTTCGACAAGCTGGCCAGCCTGCCGGCGCGCAAGCCGTCGGGGATCTTCTTCACCGCGCGCGCCAACCGGGTCGGCTATTAGGCAGAAAACCAACTCTCCACGGCAGACAGAGAGACCAAGGAGGCAGAAATGATCAGAGCGCTGGTGGTGGGTTCGGTCTTGGTCATTGCGAACGGCGGGCCTGCCCAAGCTCAGGCGGCCCGTTCGGAAATGCCGTGGATGATGGGTCCCGGAATGATGGACGAGCGCATGGGGAGCGGTATGATGGGAGACGGCGAAATGGGCATGATGCGAGGCGACCGCGGGCATCTCATGCAGCGGCATATGGCCTATATGCGAGGTGCGCTACCGAATACCTACGCCGGCCTCGCCAATCCCCTCCGGCCCACCGAGGAGGTGTTGTCGCGAGGCGCGGAGCTGTACAGGAGCAATTGCGCTTCGTGCCACGGCTTGGATGGGCGCGGCACCGGCGAGGCCGGCAAAGCGCTGATGCCGCCACCCGCCAACATCGCCGCTACCGCACGGATGCCGATGGGCGACAACTTCCTGTACTGGTCGATTGCCGAAGGGGGAGTAGCCTTTGATACCGCCATGCCGGCCTTTCGGGACGCCCTCCAGCCCGAAGAGATCTGGAGTGTCATAACTTGGTTGCGAGCAGGCCTGCCGTCGAGCCCACCGCATTAGTTGGTGGTCTACATTAACCGAGAAGCCAATCTCGTCGGCCTAACGCCTGGACTTGCTGCCGACTACTCGATGCCGGGGATGGGCTCACCTCGCGGATACACGATTCCGGCCGGAGGTCCACCAGCCGACCAGCGGCGGCAGCCAGCACAGGTTGGCCAGAATGGTTTCGACCGCGGTCAACATCTGCGTGTTTGGGCTGAACCCGGCGGCTCGTCCAACGAACAGGCCGAGCGGCGCCACCAGCACGATGGCTAAGCTGGTCAGCATCACGGGATTCCGCACATAACTTGCAGCGGCTCCGGCGAAGTGGCCGTTGTTGCGCCGCAAGTACAGGAATCCCGCAACATTGGCTCCCATCTGGTCGGACATCGCGTAGAACCACGGTATGAAGAAGCCTTCGGTACCTTGAACGTCGAGCCCGGCGAGCCGCGCACCAGCATCGACGATCCACGGGAACACCATGCCCGCCACTTTGCCCCAGCCATACGCCTCGGCCATTGACCCCGTTGCTCCGGCGAGGCGCTGCCGGAGGGCGTAGATACCTTCGAAGATGCTCTCTCCTTCGCCGGAGAGGGTCCTCACAATCCACTGACCCCAGCCGCTGCGCTCGAGTCCGAACCAGTCAAGAATTCCGGCCACCAACAGACCCCCGACGAAGCCTGCGAAGGTGAACTTGATCAGTTCACCATATTCTTCGCCCTCGTCATCCTGCTCGCGTCCATCAGGCGTGCTGCCAGCTGGTTGCCGTTGATCGGCCATCGCTCTCCCCGGTGCCGTTTCAGCCTGGCGCCTTCTCTATTCGGCAGCTGCCGGTGCCAGACCGGGCCGCAGCTCGGTGAGCGAGTGGCGGACAATCTGGATGGCGCCTGATATCGAGAGACAGGCCATGATCGCGGCAACGACGATGTCCGGCCAGCCGGTGCCGGTTCCGAAAACGCCAAGGGCGGCCAGCATCACCGCCAGATTGCCAATGGCATCGTTGCGCGAGCATATCCATACGGAGCGCCGGTTGGAATCGCCGCCGCGATGGGCATAGAGCAGCAGTGCGCATCCGATATTGGCGGCGAGCGCCATGAAGCCGACCACACCCATCACCTCAGCCTCGGGGACGGTCGCCAAGAGGGCATTATAGATCGTGCTTGTTGCCACCCACAGGCCGACCGCGCCGAGAGACAGCCCCTTTACCAGGGCGGCTCGGGCGCGCCAGGCAAGGGCCATTCCCAGCACAAACAAGCTGATTCCATAGTTGGCCGCGTCAGACAGGAAGTCCATCGCGTCGGCTTTGAGCGATACCGACCCGGCCGCGTCGCCGGCGATGATCTCGACTAGGAACATGGCGGAATTGATGACAAGCGCCGTCCACAGGATGCGTCGGTAGGCCTTGTCGACCGGCGGCGCAGCTGGTTGGCAAGCGCCGCTGCAGCAGTCTCCCATGATTCCTCTCTCCTTCTCCGGGGTGCCGGATAAGATGGAGCCTGTAGCTGCTATAGGGTCAAGAAGCTGAGGAATCAAATCAGCCGAAAGCCGACGAAACCAGGGTGAACAGGGCAAAGCCCCCCAGGAAGGCGAAGCTGGACGCGCGGGTATCGGCGCTGCTCTCATGGGCCTCGTTCATCATGTCCTCGGCCGCGGCGAGCAAAAGCATCCCGGAAATGAAGGACAAGGCGCCGTACTTGAGCAGATCGCTCTGATCTCTCAGAAGGAGATAGGCGCCGGCCGCGGCGGCCATCACCGGCACGAAGAAGCTGATGGACAGCAGCAGCCGCTTCGACTTCTTCATCCCCGCATCACGGAAGTTGGCCATCGCCGCGAAGCCTTCCGGGACATCCGCCAGGACCTGACCGAGCGCGAGCAGGACGGCGAGCGCCGACGACACCGCCGACCCGCTGCCCAGCATCAGCCCATCGCTGAAGAGATCCGTGGCGACAGCCAAATAGATCACCCATGGCCCACCGCCCGTTTCATCACGCTCCCCCGCGACCGCCTGCACCAGCATCATGGCCAAGCCGCCGGCGAGAAATGAACCGGCCACCAGCCATCCGGCAACGTTTTCCAGTGCTCGAGGGATGAGTTCCACGGCGACGACCGCAATCATGATGCCCGCTGCGGCATGCAGGGCTTGGTTGAGCCGCTTCGGCGCCACGCTGATCGCTTCAGCGAGTAGTCCGCCCAGGAAGTTTCCGAAGCCGGGCAGCAGTGCCAAGCCCATCACTATCATGAAGTCCGACATCCCCCGGCTTAACGGCTGTGAGAAACCGGTGTTCCGGTCACTCATGCTCAACGTCGAATTGACAACCTCCTGAAACTTCACAGCTAGCCGATGACCTGACATCTCGGAAAGACCGGCGGGTGCTGGCGATGGTCATGCCGTGGGTAGCACGCTCATCGTATCGTTAGCGGGGCGATCCAAAGGGTTAACGGCGAACTCCGGCATGGGAGCAGGAATGTTCCTGCCGGTGCCACCCCCGCATCAGCCGCAGAGAAGATTTGATCCCTGCCTCCTCCCCTCCGCCATCCCGCTCGAAGTGGACCGGGATCGAAGCTCTCCCTCTCCCCCTTGCTCGCATCCGCCAGTGCCTTAGGTTACATGGCGAAGTTTGCCTTGTGCATCGGGCTCGTCCAAGGCGGAGGGCATTCTCCGATACACCGGGATTGAGAGATGCTTGAAACATGGCTTGCACTGGCCGGCGGGCTCCTGCTGCTGATCTCCGGCGGAGACCTGCTCGTGCGCGGTGCCGTTCAGGCGGCAGGCCGGCTTGGCGTTTCACCCCTCGTCATCGGGCTGACGCTCGTCGGTTTCGGGACGTCGACGCCCGAACTCGTCACCTCGGTGCAAGCGGCCCTCGTCGATGCGCCCGGCATTGCCTACGGCAACATCGTCGGCTCGAACATCGCGAACGTCCTGCTTATCCTCGGCGCATCGGCGGTCCTCTGCCCGATCGCGGTGGAATCCGCGGCGCTGCGCCGAGATGGGCTGGTCACGGTTACAGTTGCCGCGATCTTCGCCGCCCTTGCTGCCACGACGTCGATGGGCAGACCATCCGGCGCCGTTTTCCTCTTGCTGCTCGCCGCATACGTGTACATCGCGTTCCGGCAGGAGCGGCAGGCGGGGGCAGATCAGCATGGCGCGGTTTTCGACAAGAGCCTGGCGCTTCAGTCGGCCGATCCTGGGACGGTACCGACTCCCCGGGGGCGCGGGCCGATCCTCGGTCCTCTCCTGATCGCGATGGGCGGCCTGTTGCTCGTGATGCTCGGCGGCTCGCTTCTCGTCGATGGAGCAATCTCGGTCGCCCGGTCCTTCGGCATCTCGGAAACGGTAATCGGCCTGACCATCGTCGCGGCCGGCACCTCATTGCCGGAATTCGTGACGTCCGTTCTCGCGGCGATGCGTCGTCAGGTTGACGTTGCCTTCGGTAACGTCATCGGGTCGAACATCTACAACATCCTCGGTATCGGCGGCGCCACGGCCCTGATCGCACCCGGCAAAGTCCCGGCCGAGATCGTCAGCTTCGACAACGTGGTGATGATCGGCGTTTCGGTACTGCTGGTCGCTTTCGCCTGGACCGGCCACAAGATCACCCGGTGGGAAGGCGCGGCCCTACTGGCCGGATATCTAACTTACATCTTTGTGCTTTGGCCTTGAGACGGAGTGCTCTTGCTCGGGCCTCCTGACACCGGCCTCGACTCGCCGGACACCGACTTGTGATTCAGGCGTCAGGCAGCCGCCCGCGCCTGAAAGCGGCCCCAGAGTCGACCTGCCAGACCGGCGCCGTCGAGGCCGAACCGGGTGGTCAGCGCCATGGCGAGTTCGTTCTCGCTGGCCAGGGTTCGCACGCCCTCCGGAGCGTTCAGAGTCAGGTCGAACATGCTGATCCGGCCGCCGGGGGTCACGCGGTTCAGCATCAGGTGGTTCGGGAAGGGCGAGCCGGGGAACGCCGCACAGAAGAAGTTGGCGGCAAGCCTGTCCGCATCGGTGACGGGGACGCCGTCGAACCCGTAGAGCGCGAACCAGCCGTCCCCTGTCTCGCGCTCGAGCACCGTCTCGCCGGTCGCCGGGTCGTCGCGGAATCGGAACGTGCCCAGCCGGTCGGCTTGTGGGCGCGAAACGCCGATCTGCTTGGGCGCCTCGGGGGCGGGGCCGCCGAAGCCGACGTCGGCGAGGAACCGGGCGTCGCCGAAGCGGACGATATGCGCGAGATGCGCCCTCATGCCGCCGACCGGCGCGCCCATGCGAACCCTTCCGAGAACCGGCTCGGCGTCGTAACCGAGCGCCTTCAGAGCCATTCCGAAGAGCCCGTTGAGTTCGAGGCAATAGCCGCCGCGGCCCTCGACCACCAGCTTTCGCCAGAGCGCCTGCTCGCCGAGATCGGGCAGGACGCCGAGGAACGGCTCGGTGTTCTCGAACGGGATCGCGGCGAGTTGCGCCGCCTGCAAGCGCCGCAAGGCCTCCGGCGAAGGCGGCGCGGCGTGATGTCCGATGCGGTCGAGGTATCGGGCGGAATCGAATGTCACGGAATACCTCACGGGCCGACGTTTGCTCAGACATGCTGCAATTGACCGCCGGCACGCAATCCACGATATTCGATGCGGGCATCCGTTTTTGCATGGACCCTGGCATGTCGGTTCGATTGCCCGACTGGAACGATCTCCATGACGTCCTGCTGATCCACGAAACGGGCAGCCTCTCAGGGGCTGCGCGCCAGGCCGGTGTCAGCCAGTCCACGATGTCGCGCCGCCTCGAGGCGATCGAGGCCGGGGGGCGCAAGGTGTTCGAGCGCGGGCCTGGCGGGCTCGGGTCGCTCACCGAGCGCGGCAGGGCGCTGGTCGCGGCGGCGCGTCAGATGCGCGCCTCCTACAAGGCGAACGTATCGCTGTGGAGGCGCCGCTGACGCCGCTTCGGCTTGCGGCCTGTGAAGTGACGGCCGAAATGTTCATGGCCGACGCGCTGCCGCACTGGGCGCGGCACAGCGACACCCCGGTGGATCTTGTCGTCCACGAGGATCTTTTCGCTCTCGGCGCGGCGGATTACGACGTGCTGGTCACCCCGCGGGACTGCCTCCCCCAGGGCGCGACCGGGATCGAGATAGGGCGCATCGCAGTGGGTCTGTTCGGGGCGCCGTCGTATCTTGCCGACCACCCGTTCTCGTGCGGTGCGGAGCCCCTGAAGGGTCATCTCCTGATTCGAGCCTCGGGATCCTTGGCCAGAATCGCTCATTACCGCTGGCTGGAAGAGCAGGGCGGGCGGACCGCAATGATGTCATCGAGTCCCCTCGCGCAGCGGGAAGCCTGCGCCCGAGGACAAGGCGTCGCGCTGTTGCCCGTGGGCCTGGCCGAGGGCGATCCTCGTCTCCAGCGGATCGAAAAGTTTACATTCGAAGACATACCGGTGTGGGTGCTCGCTGGCGACCGGGACGCCAGCGATCCGCGCGTCGCTTCCTTCCTGCGCTGGGCCCGCCGCCATTTCGTTGATCGGCGGCCCGGCCGGGCGGATCGGTGACGACGCGCCAGACGGTTGAGCCAAGGTGAACGGCGCGCCGGAGGCTGTCGTCCCGCCCGTTTCACCATCGATACTTGCTGTTGGCAAGGGCGCATCCTGAAGTTAATTTTCAAAGATGAGCTATTGCGTGTTCATGCATCGGGTGGACTCCGTGTACGACGACAGTCCCGCCGAGCAATACCAATTTCCCAAGCAATATCTAAGTCGGGCTCAGGGGAGCGTCGGCGATTGGATTCTATACCTTGAGCCTTCGAAAGTGTTTGCTAGTCGCGGCTATTTTGCCGTCGCGAAAGTGCTCCAGATCATTCCCGACCCAAAGGCGCGTGATATGTATCTCGCATTAATCGAGCCGGGTTCCTACCTGGATTTCACACGCCCCGTACCGTTCAACGACAACGATGGTCCGGTTGAGCGAGGGCTCTTGAACGAACATGGGAAACTCTCAGGACGCGCGCAGGCGGCCGTGCGTCCGATTTCGCCTCAAGACTTCAACCGTATCATCGCGCACGGCTTGGATGACGACGAGGTAGTGCTCCCGCGCGAGGACGCGGCGGAACCGGGGTTGGAAGAAAGCCCAGCGCCATTCATTTTCGAGCAACCGAGAAGCCGACTCCCGCAACTCACCTCACGTATCCTACGGGATCGTGTCTTCCGCAAGATCGTCCTCCGCGCTTACGACGAGCGCTGTGCGATTACCTCTCTCAAAATCATAAACGGCGGCGGAAGGGCGGAAGTCGAGGCGGCGCATATACAACCCGTGCAGCACAACGGTCCCGACATCGTCCAAAACGGCATTGCGCTATCGGGTACCGTGCATTGGATGTTCGATCGCGGCCTCATAAGCCTGTCCGACGATCTTGATATACTGATTTCCCGGCACGTTAACGATATTGCCGGTCTGCAATCCTTCATCAACAGGAGTGGCCGCGCCTCGCCGCCGTCCCGTTTTGCGGACCGGCCGCACCCACGCTTCCTGCGGTGGCACCGAGAAAACTGCTTCAAGTGCTGAGAATTGCTCGGAACATCCATCGCGGCGATCCGTGAGGGCGGCGTATCGAGTGCAGCTATGCACCAGTCTCGCAAGGTCCTGAGCGGCGGATCTTCGCCCGAAACCACTCCGCCAAGCCCGCCTCGTCGATCTCCCCGGCCGCCAGGCCCATGAACACCTCCACGCATTCCGCGTCCGTTGCCGTAAGGTCGTGGCCGTTGAGGGTCAGGAACAGTTCGGCGGTCACCAGGGCGGTGCGCTTGTTGCCGTCCAGGAAGGGATGGTTGCGCGCGATCCCATGGGCGAGGCAGGCCGCGAGGTCAGCGGCGTCCGCAGCGGGGGCGTAGGCGAGGTGGTGGCGCGGCCGCGCCAGCGCGGAGTCGAGGAGGCCGGCGTCGCGCAATCCCGCCTTGCCGCCATGCTCGGCAAGGTGCTCCTCATGGAGGGCCATCACCACGTCGAGGCGGGGCCAGACCCATTCCGTCACTTGGCGAGTTCGCGAAGGCTGGCGCGGCGCTTCTTCATGATCCGGCGCGCGGCGTTCATCTGGGCCTCGAAGGCGGGGTCGTAAGGGGTCAGCCGGAAGCCGTCGGGCGCTTCGGTCAGGTAGAGGCTGTCGCCCTTCTCCACCTTCAGTCGGGTCAGCACCTCCCGGGGCAGAACGACGCCGGACGAGTTGCCCACGGTGGTCAGCTTGAGCTTGTACATGCACGGGCCTCATTATAACGAGTGTACGAACATAGTGCCGTCACGACGGCCCATCAAGCTACCCTCACAACGGCCACACCACGAGGATCGTCGGCACCGCCGCGGCGAGAACGATGATCTCCAGCGGCAGGCCGAGCGGCCAGTAGTCGCCGAAGTGGAAGCCGCCGGGCCCCAGGATCAGGGTGTTGTTCTGGTGGCCGATGGGGGTGAGGAAGGCGCAGGAGGCGCCCACCGCCACCGCCATCAGGAAGGGGTCGGCGCTGGCCCCCAGGCCGGCGGCGGCGCCGATGGCGATGGGGCACATCACCGCCGCCGTCGCCGCGTTGTTCATGAAGTCCGACAGGGTCATGGTGACGACCATGATCACCGCCAGGGCGATCACGGCGTTGCTGCGCGCCACGCCTTCCAGCAGCAGGCGGGCGATCACGTCGGCGGCGCCGGTGGTGGCCATGGCACCGGCCACCGGAATCAGCGCCGCCAGCAGCACGATCACCGGCCAGTCGACGGCCTCGTACACCCGGCGCGGCGGCATCACCCTGAGCGCCATGGCGGCGAGCACGCCGGCCGCGAACGAAATCGACGCCGGCAGCAGTCCGAAGGCGGCCCCGGCCACCGCCGCCGCCATGATTCCGCCGGCGAGCAGCGCCTGGCGCCGGTCGGGCAGGCGCAGGGCGCGCGCCGCCAGGGGAACGCAGCCGTACTGCGCCGCGAAGTCCGACACCGTCTCGGGCACTCCCTGCATCAACAGAACGTCGCCCGACTGGATGCGCGCCGTGCGCAACCGCGCCATGGTGCGCCGGCCCTGGCGCGATATGGCCAGCAGGTTGATCCCGAAGCGGGTGCGCAGGCGGATGTCGGTGGCCGAGCGCCCGACCAGGGCGGAGTTGGGCAGCACCGCCAGTTCCATCAGCGCCACCTCGTCGGCGGCCGACGTTTTGGGTTTGTCGGCGGCCTCATCCTTGGGGTCGGATGCGCCGGTCGCGTCGTCGGCGGGGGCGGCGGGCGGCGGCACCGCCTCCTCCAGCTTCAGGTCGAGGGCGGTCAGGGCCGAGGTCAGCGCCTTCGGCTCGGCCTCGATCACCAGGATGTCCCCCGCCCGCACCCGGCGTACGGGATTGGGGGCGACCATGCGCACCTCGTTGCGAATCAGGCCGA
Organism: Rhodospirillales bacterium; assembly: GCA_019455065.1. Classification (GTDB taxonomy): domain Bacteria; phylum Pseudomonadota; class Alphaproteobacteria; order Rhodospirillales; family Magnetospirillaceae; genus JACFNC01. The sequence continues at coordinate 95,104 of JACFNC010000008.1, read as the reverse complement.
CCACCTGCGCATCGGATTCGTCGAGCACCTGCTCGACGGCGCGCAGCGTCATGCCGACCGCCTTGGCCTTTTCCGGCACGCGCGCCTCGGTCAGATAGGCGCTGGTCTCGAACTCCTCGGCCCCGGCGCGCTTGCGGGCCGGCACAAGGCGGTGGCCGAGCAGGGCGATGAAGACGATGCCGACCGCGGCCACCCCAAGGCCGACGGGGGTGAAGTCGAACATCGCGAAGCCGCCGCCGCCCTGGGTGGCGCGGAAGCCGGACACGATGAGGTTGGGCGGCGTGCCGATCAGCGTCGTCATGCCGCCCAGGATCGACCCGAACGACAGCGGCATCAGCACCTTGCCGGGCGGCATGCCCTGCCGCTGCGCGATCTGAAGGGCCACCGGCATCAGCAGCGCCAGGGCGCCGACGTTGTTCATGAACGCCGACAGCACCGCCGCCAGCCCGGTCAGCGCGGCGATCGACACGGTGGGGCCGGCCGCCGCCGGCAGCACCCTTCGCGACAGCGCGTCGACGGCGCCCGAGGCCTGCAAACCCTGGCTCAGCACCAGCACGCTGGCCACGGTGACGACGGCCGGATGCCCGAAGCCGGCGAAGGCCGCGTCGGCCGGGACCAACCCGGTCAGCACGCAGGCGAGCAACGCCCCCAGCGCCACCATGTCATGCCGCCACCGTCCCCACAGGAACATGGCGACGGTGGCCGACAGGACCGCGAGAATGATGACTTGGTCGGTGGACATGGGCCGATCCGAAGCTGCAAACGCCGCGCTCCACTATACGGTGCGCGGCCTTCGCGATCAGGCCTTATCGTGCGCCTCAGCCCACCCGGGCCTTCGTTTTCCGGGCCGCCACCGGATGCCGGCCCTGGCCGCGCGACACCAGGCGGAAGAACAGGGGGATGAAGAAGATGGCGAGGAAGGTGGCCGCCAGCATGCCGCCGATCACGCCGGTGCCGATGGAGTGGCGGCTGGCGGCGCCCGCCCCCGTGCTGACCGCCAGCGGCACGCAGCCCAGGATGAAGGCCAGCGAGGTCATGATGATGGGGCGGAAGCGCAGCCGCGCCGCTTCCATCGCGGCGTCGAAGACCCCGCGGCCCTCATGCCGGCGCTGGGCGGCGAACTCGACGATCAGGATGGCATTCTTGGCCGCCAGCCCGATCAGCGTGACCAGCCCGATCTGGAAGTAGACGTCGTTGTTCAGGCCGCGCAGCCAGATCGCCAGCACCGCACCGAATACCGCGAAGGGAACGGCGGTGATCACCGCCAGCGGCAGCGACCAGCGCTCGTATTGCGCGGCCAGGATCAGGAACACCATGACGATGCCGAACACGAAGGCAATGCCGCCGGCCCCCTGCGACGCCCGCTCCTGAAAGGCCGAGCCGATGAAGCCGTAGGAGAAGGACTCGGGCAGGGTTTCCGCCGCCACCGCCTGGATCGCCGCCAGCGCCTGCCCCGAACTGTAGCCGGGCGCGGGATCGCCCATCACCTTGGCGGCGGGAAACACGTTGAAGCGCTCGACCACGTCGGGGCCGACGACGCGCTCGACCCGGACGAGGGAATCGAGCGGGATCATCTCGCCGGCCAGCGAGCGCACGAACACGTGCCGCAAATCCTCGGGCTTTTCACGGAATTCCGGTTCGGATTGCAGGTTGACCCGGTAGGCGCGGCCGAACAGCGTGAAGTCGTTCACGTACAGGCTGCCGAAGGTGCTCTGCATCGTGTCGAACAGCAGGTTGAGCGGCACGCCCAGGGCCTTCGCCTTCTCGCGGTCGACGGCGATGCGGTACTGCGGGACCGAGGTCGAGAAGGTGGTGCGCACGCCGGCCAGCTCGGGCCGCTTGGTGGCCGCCGCGAGCAGGCGGTTGGTGGTGTCCATCAGCACGCCGCTGCCGCCGCCGCCGCGGTTCTGGACGTACATCTCGAAGCCGCCGGTCATGCTCATGCCCATGATCGGCGGCGGGTTGATCGCCAGCACGAGGCCGGCCTTGACGTCGGCCATCATGCCCATGAAGGTTCGCGTCAGGGCGCGCGAGTCCAGCGCCGGATCCCGGCGCTCGTCCCAGTTCTCCAGGGTCACGAAGGACACGCCGGAATTGGTCTTCTGGGACTGCGACAGCAGGTCGAAGCCGGTGAAGGTCACCACGTCGGTCACCGCCGGATGGCCCTGCAGCCGTTCGTTGAGAAGCCCCGTCACCTCGGCGGTGCGGCTGAGGGCGGCGGCCGGCGGCAGCATGGTGATCGCGAACACGCTGCCCTGGTCCTCCTCGGGCACCAGGCCGCCGGGGATGCGCTGGAACATCGCCACCGTGACCCCGATCATCACCGCGAGCACCGCCATGCCCAGAACGGCGCGGCGCAGGAAGAAGCGCACGCCGGCGAGATAGCCGCCGGTGGCCTTGGCGAACAGGCGGTTGAACAGTCGGAACGGCAGCGCCGGGGCATCGTGGCCGGGCTTCAGCAGCAGGGCGCACAGGGCGGGCGTCAGCGTCAGGGCGACGATGCCGGAGATGACCACCGAGATGGCGATGGTGATGGCGAACTGCTGGTACATCTGCCCGGCCAGACCGCCCAGGAAGGCGACCGGGATGAATACGGCGCACAGCACCAGCACAATGGCGATGACCGGCCCGCTCACCTCCTCCATGGCCTCGAAGGCGGCGTCGCGGGGCGACAGCTTGTCCTCGGTCATGATGCGCTCGACGTTCTCGATGACCACGATTGCGTCGTCGACCACGATGCCGATGGCCAGCACCATGCCGAACAGGGTCAAGAGGTTGATCGAGAAGCCCAGCAGGTACATGCCGGCGAAGGTGCCGATCAGCGACACCGGGACGGCGACCAGCGGAATGATCGCCGCGCGCCACTTCTGCAAGAACAGGAACACCACCGCGGCGACGAGGATCAAGGCCTCGATGAAGGTCTTGACGACCTCCTCGATCGACACCTTGACGAACTTGGTGGTATCGAAGGGGATGCTATAGGCGATCCCCTCGGGGAACCGTTTCGCCACCTGATCCATGGTCGCGCGCACCGCCTCGGCGGTCGCCAGCGCGTTGGCCCCGGGCTGGAGGTAGACGCCGATGGCGACGGCCGGGGCGCCGTTGTGGGTGGCCGAGAAGGCGTAGTCCTGCGCCCCCAGCTCCACCCGCGCCACGTCCTTCAGCCGCAGGCTGGCGCCGTCGGGATCCGACCGCAGGATGACGTTTCCGAATTCCTCGGCGTCCAGCAGCCGTCCGGGCGTGGTCACGCTGTAGGTGTAGGCCTGCGGCGAGGTCATCGGCTCCTGGCCGAACTGGCCGGCGGCGAACTGGGCGTTCTGCTCGCGCACCGCGGCGGCGACGTCGCTCGGCGTCATCCCGTACTGCGCCAGCTTGTCCGGCCGCAGCCAGATGCGCATCGAGTAGTCCTTGGCGCCGAACAGCGAGGCGTCGCCCACGCCCGGCGTGCGCTTGAGGTCGTCGATGACGTTGAGCAGCGCGTAGTTCGACACGAACACCGGGTCGTAGCGGCCGCTCGGCGACGACATGGTGACGACCTGAAGGATGGCCGAGGAGCGTTTGGCCACCTGCACGCCCTGGCGTCGCACCTCCTCGGGCAGGCGCGGCAGGGCGGCCTGGACGCGGTTGTTGACGTCGATGGTCGCCTGGTCGGGATCGGTGCCGATTTCGAAGGTGACGAACAGGAGCAGAAGGCCACTGCTGGACGCGCTCGAACGCATGTAGAGCATGCCGTCGACGCCGTTGATCTGCTGCTCCAGGGGCGCCGCCACGGTTTCCGCCAGCACCTCGGCGCTGGCCCCGGGATAGGTGGCGCGGACCAGCACCTCGGGGGGAACGATCTGCGGATACTGGCTGACCGGCAGCACCCTCATGGCCGCGAGGCCGGCCAGCACGATGACGATCGAGAGAACGGACGAGAAGATCGGGCGGTCGATGAAGAAACGCGAGATCATCGGGGCTGCCCGGCCTGGGCTTGCCCGGAGGCGGCGCGTACGGGCTGGCCGGGGCGGACCTTCATGATCCCCTCGGTGACGACCCGGTCGCCACTCGCCAGGCCCCGCGAGACCACCCACGCGTCGTTCACGGCCTGTCCCAGCCTGATCGGTCGCACCTGGGCCTGCACCTGCCCGTCCTTCTCCGCCAGCACGTAGACGAAGGCGCCTTGCGGTCCTTGCATGACCGCCTTCTGGGGAACACCGATGCCGTCCTTCAGGGTCAGACCCCGCAAGGTCACGCGCACGAACTGGCCGGGAAGCAGCCGGCCTTCGGGGTTCGGCACCACGGCGCGGGCGCGGATGGTGCCGGTGGCGGGGTCGACGCTGCTTTCCGTGAAATCGAGCTGGCCGACGAGCTGCACGGGGCCCCCCGATGTCAGCCGCACCTCGATCGGCATTAGTCGGGCCGATTCGGTCTGAATCCGCCCTTCGGCGATCGCCACCTGCAGCGTCGTCCACTCGGAATCAGGGATGGCGAAGTTGACGTACAGCGGGTCGAGCTGGGTGATGCGGGTGAGCAGGCTCTCATTGGCGCCGGTGCCCACCAGGCTGCCCTCCGACACCGCCTCGGTGCTGGTGACGCCGCTCACCGGTGCCCGCACCTCGGTGTAGCCCAGGCTGATCTTGGCGGCGTTGACCTCGGCCTGGGCGACGGCGACCCCGGCCTTGGCGAGGTCGAGGGCCGACAGCGCCTCGTCGCGCTGGCGTTCGCTCACCGTGTCGCGTTCGTACAGGGGGGCGATCCGCTTCCAATTGCGGTCGGCCTGGAGGAGGCGGGCCTCTTCCTGGCGATAATGCGCCTCGGCGCGGGCGAGCTGGACCCGGTAGGGTTCGGGATCGACGCGGAACAGCACGTCCCCCTGCTTCACCGCCTGTCCCTCGACATAGGTGCGCTCGAGCAGAATGCCACCCACCCGCGCGCGCACCTCGACCTCGCGCGAGCCGGTGATGCGGCCGGCATATTCGTAGGTCAGCGGCAAGTCCCGCGCGGCGACCTCGATGGCCTCCACCTCGGGCGGCGGCATGGCCGCCCGCTGCTGCTGTTGCTGCTGGTCGCCGCAGGCGGCGAGCGAAAGTCCGGCGGCAAACACGGCCGCAAGGGTGCGTATGCGGGTAGGTTGGCTCATGGTCGCGGCCGATGACACATTGCTTATGGCGGATGCCGTCGCTTATATATACATACAGGCTTGCATGTAAAGGGGCGCGCATTGGCCCGACGCACCAAGGAATTCGCCGAGCGGACGCGGGAAGCCATCCTGGATGCGGCCGAACATCTGTTCCACCAACGCGGCGTCAGCCACACCTCGCTGGACGGCATCGCCCGCGCCGCCGGGGTGACGCGGGGCGCGGTGTACTGGCATTTCCGTGACAAGGCCGACCTGTTCACCGCCATGCAGGCGCGGGCGCGCCTGCCGCAGGAGGACGTCATCGAGTGCCTGCTGGGCGAGGAAGGGCCGGACGCGTATCGCCTGGAGCGCCTGCGCGACGCCTGCCGTGAAATCCTGTGGGTCATGGCGAACGACGAGCGGCGCGGACGCGTCTACACGATCCTGTTCCATCGGTGCGAGTATGTCGAAGATATGGACGCGGTGGCCGAGCGCATGCGCCTGCGCAGCGAACAAATGCTCGAAAATCTGACGCGGTATTTTCAGCGCGCCGCCCGCCGCGGCGAATTGGGGTCGCTCTGGCAGCCACGCGAAGCCGCCTTCGCCCTGCACGGGCTGATGACCGGCATGTTGTCGCACTGGCTCGCCCGCCCCGACCGGAGCGAAATGGTCGAAACCGGTTCGCGCTGCCTCGACGCCTTCTTCCGCACCCTGCGACCAGACCCGGTGGCCGCACCCGGGGGAGGAGACCGTCGCCGAACTGGGCTAGGGTAGGTTAGTGCCTTGGAGGCCGCCTTTTCTTAAAGGTGCCTGCGGATGCCCTCGGCCATCTTGTCGGCGGGGGTGTTGTGGCTGAAATGGGTTAGGAACTTTCCGTCCTTGCCCATCAGGTAGACGATGGACGAGTGGTCCATCAGATAAGTGCCTTCCTGTTCCGCCTTCGCGTAGTACACCCGGTAGGCCTTGGCGACCGCGGCGATCTGCTCCGGCGTGCCGGTCAGCCCGACGGTGCGCGGATGGAAATTGGCCACGTAGTCGCGCAGCAGCTCGGCGGTGTCGCGCTCGGGGTCGATGGTGATGAGGACGGGCGTCACCGCGTCGGCCTTGGCGCCCAGCAGGTCGAGCGCGTCGGTCATCACCTGCAGGCTGGTCGGGCAGACGTCCGGGCAGTAGGTGTAGCCGAAATAGACCAGCATGTAGCGGCCGTGGAAGTCGGCGTCGGTGACCGCCCGTCCGTCATGGTCGGTCAGGCTGAACGGGCCGCCGATGGTCGGCATCGCCCGCGAGGAGGCGACGGGGCTTTCCGGCGCGGCGACGATGAGCGAGCGCGCGCCAAGGGCAATGGCGGCGATGAGGATGACGCCGGCCACCGCGGCGATGATGCTTCTGATGGTCATCGGATCTCTTTGCTGTCAGGCGATCACTTGCCAGGCCAAATATGTCAGCACCCCGGCATTGAGGACAAGGAGAAGCGGCGCGTAGCGTGGCAGGAACCCGCGCCAGCGGCGCACCGCCATGTGCCCGAGCAGGCCGACGCCGAACAGGCTGGGCACCGTGCCCAGGGTGAACGCCAGCATGGCGAAGGCCCCGGTCAGGGGATCTCCGGGCGCCGCCGCCGCGGCGACGGCCCCGTAGACCAGGCCGCACGGGATGAATCCCAGCGCCACGCCGAGCAGCCAGCCGCGCAGGCCGGTCGGTGCCGCGAACAGCGGCCGCGCCCACCGTCCCACCGTCGCCGACCACCAGCCGGAACCGGCGCTCACCGCCACGCGCAGGGCGGGCACCGCAAGGCCGAGCATGAACGCCGCCGCCGCGAGCAGCAGCGCCGCCGACAGCCAGCGCAGACCGGCGCCGTCGATCAGGGTACCGGCAAGTCCGGCCGCCACGGCGCCCAGGAAGGCGTAAGTGGTGGCGCGGCCAAGGTGATAGGGCACAAGGGCGGCGCCGGCCAGGCGATGCCACTCGCGCATGCCGCTGGCGGGCCGCGCCTCCAGCCGAGCCGTAACCTGCGACAGCACGAACGGGCCGCACATGCCTGTACAATGAGTCAGGCCGCCCACGAGCCCGGTCGTCAACAGGCCGAGCATCAGCCCGCCGTCCTCGACGAACACCGTTTCGCATCGATGGAGGCCGGCCCCCAGGGCGGCCAGCAGAAGGGTTGCCTGGTCCACGGAATTCCCCGCAATCCGGGCGCAGAATAGGCCTCGGCAGCCCGGCGAATCAAGCCGTGACCCGTTTTCCCCGCCACCTCATCCGAGGGGGCGCAGCTCGAACCCGTTTTCGGGCCTTGGCATCGGCAGGAGGGTCCAGGACAGTTGGTCCAGCAGAGCCCGGAAGCGCTGGTCCCCGGGACCGGCCGGCGGCACAGGCAAGGTTCCCACCGCTTCGGTCAGGACTCGCGCGCCCTGGCACATCGCGCCCTGCACCCGAAAAGGCCTGGCGGTCGGCCACAGGCCCATGCCGGCGGCGTTTGCGCATGCGTCGCTGCCGCTCACCGCGGGCGGGGCGCCGAACATCAGGACCATGCGGAAGCCGCGCGGTTCCGCCGTCGCCACGAAGCGCGCCGGGGGATACCCGGCGGGCGGGCTGAGGGCATCGGCGACCGCGGCGGCGAAATCCGCGGGCGCGACCCCCGGCGGCGCGCCATGCACCTCGGCCGCCACCGCGCCGTCACGGGCGTAATAGCGGAAATAGCTGGCGATAGACGGACTTCTATCGTCGATGTGGCTGATGACGGGGCCGGAGCAGCCGGCCGCCAAGGCCAAGCCGATCACCGCCAGCAGCCGGGAAAGCGGAACCATCCGTTTCAACCTTGCAGGTCAGGCCTCGGATGTGGCGCCATCGGGGGGTGGATCAAGGGCGGGGGCGACGTCGCCGGGCACCCAGGCGAGCCGGTCGCGCAGGCGCACGACCTCGCCGACCACGATTACCGCCGGCGCCCCGACGCCCGCCGCGCGCACCCGGTCGGCGATTGTCGCGAGGGTGCCTTGCACCACGCGCTGCCCAGCGGTGGTGGCGCGGCTCACCACCGCAACCGGCTCGTCTGGGCGGCGGCCCGCCTCGGTCAGGACCGCCGTCAACGCCGCGAGTTGACGCATGGCCATGTACAGAACGATCACCGGCGCCCCGCGGGCAAGCGCCGGCCAGTCGATGTCGTCGGGCAGGCCGCCGGAAGCGTCGTGGCCGGTCACGAAGGCCACCGCCGAGTTGGTGTCGCGCGACGTGGCCGGGATGCCGGCATAGGCAAGGCCGCCGATGCCGGCGGTCACGCCGGGGACGATGCGGAAAGGAATGCCCGCCGCCGCCAGCGCCAGCGCCTCCTCGGCGCCGCGGCCGAACACGAAGGGGTCGCCCCCTTTCAGCCGCAGCACGCGCAAGCCCTGGCCGGCCAACGCGACCAGGCGCGCCGTGATCTCCGACTGGCGCGGCGATGGCCGGCCGCCGCGCTTGCCGACGAACTCGCGGACCGCGGTGGCCGGCGCCAGGGCCAGCACGGAATCGTCGACCAGGGCGTCGTAGACGATCGCGTCGGCATGCGCCAGGGCATGCGCCGCCGCGAGGGTGAGGAGGCCCGGGTCTCCGGGACCGGCCCCGACGAGCCATACCGAACCGGGCGCGAAGGGGGGCAATGCGAAGGGCGGGCCTGACGTCATGGCGCGACTATACAGGCGGCGCGGCCGGCCGCAAGGGAACCGCGCGGCGGGAAGCTTTTTCGGTGACGTGGGAACAAGCCGCCTGCAAGGGGTTATTAATTGCGATGCACTCAATCCAAGAGGCTCGCCATGTTCGTCTTCATTCCCGCCCTCGCCGCGATCTATGCCGGAGTCGGGGTCGCCATGCTGGGTGCCCTCGGATATGAATCCGCCACCGACAGGCAACTCACCTCCGACGGCGGGGCCCGCGAACGGCCGGCTCCGGCTGCCGTGGCCCCGTCAGCCTCGACCCCGCCAAGTGCGGCCGACATCGGGGCTTTCGCACGGGCGCATGCATCCGTTGTCGACCTTCAAGAGGAGTACAACCGTCGGATAGTGGCCACCAACGATCCCGAGGAGATCCGGCGCCTGCGCTCCGAAGCCCTGTCCCAGATGCGCACCTCGATCGCCAGCAACGGGCTTACGGTGCCGCGCTACAACGAGATCTATGTGGCGGCCAGTTCCGACGAGGTGCTCCGCCAGCAGGTGGTCGACCAGATCGCCACCCTTCCCACCGAGGGGGAGCCCAATCCATGGGGTACCCGCTGACTGCGCAAAAGAGAGGCCGATAACCCCTCTGCGCGCTGTCCCTTTGGTGTAATCGGCGGAACATGGGCCTGCGCAAACGCATTCCTTTCTCGCTATCCCGCAAGTTCAAGGCGAGGCCGCGATGTTCTCGGTTGGTTTTTTGGAGACTTGTCGGGCGGCCAAGGGGCGGTCGCGATGGATGACGTAAGGTGGCTGATCGCGCGCGAGCTGCCGCGCCTCAGGCGGTATGCCCGCGCCCTGCGCGGCGACGCCGGGGCCGACGATCTCGTGCAGGATTGCGTCGAACGGGCGCTCCGCAAGCATGCCCTCTGGTGCCGGGGTACCAACATCCGGGCGTGGCTGTTCCGGATGCTCTACAACATTCACCTCAGCGCCCTTCGAAGGGGCGGACGGATGCCGCATTTCGTTCCCTATGACGAACTCGCGGCTCCGGCCGCGATCGCTGACGCCTCCGCCGGCCTGGAGTTGTCCGAGACCGCTCGGGCGCTTGAGGAGTTGCCGCCGGAACAGCGGGATGTGGTCCTGTTGGTCGCCCTCGAAGGACTGCGCTATGACGAGGTTGCCCAAGTCCTGGGAATCGCCATCGGGACGGTGCGTTCGCGACTGTCGCGAGGGCGAAGCGCGTTGCGCGGGGCGCTTGCCGGCCGCGTGGGCGTCGCGGCGAAGGGCGCGCCGCGCTTGAGGAGGGTCAAATGAACGGCCGCGACGACCCGGTGACCGAGCTCGATCTGCTGGCCTATGTCGATGGCCACCTCGAACCCGCCCGGCAGAGGATCGTCGAAGCATGGCTTGCCACCCATCCCGACGACGCGCGGCGGGTGGCCGCCGATATCGCCATAAACGACGGGATACGCCGTCTGTTTCGCGACAGCTACCTGGAGACGCCTCCGGCCCACCTTACGGAGGCGTTGGAGACGCGGCGGCCCGCCGTCCCGGTTTCGGTCGCCGCCGCGATCGCCCTCGTCCTGGGGGCGGTTGGGCTGGGCGGCGGCTGGTGGGCGGGTCGAAGCGACCTTCCCGTGGCGATGCCCGCCGCGCAGCAGGCGCCCGGGGGCGCACGCTTGGTGGCGGCGGCCGACGATACGGATGCGGTCGACTGGCTCGCCAGCCACGTGAGCGCCAACATACGCCTGCCGGACCTACGTTCGGCGGGGCTCCGGCTGGTCGGTCAAAGCGTCGTCGGCGGTCCGAACAAACCGACCGTGCAGCTCACCTTCGCTGACGAGGGTAACCAACGCATCGACCTGTTCCTGCAGCCGAGGGTCGATGACGCGCAATTCCGCTACGAGGAGGCCGATGGGCGCGGGCTGTTGTCTTGGACCAACGGCCCCGTCGTGTTCGCCCTTACCGGCGACATGCCTGCCGACCGGCTGCAAGCCCTCGCGGAACAGGTCTACGCGGCAGCGCGACAGGGGCCTTCGGCGGGCGTGCCGGACCGCATGTCCAGGCCGGCGGGTGCGGCAGCCCCCCCGCCCGGCATCCTCCCGGTCGCGTCGGAAGGCGTTGCGCCGGGCGCGGAGTGAGCCGCAGTTGACCGCGGGGCGGGGTGGCCGCATCCTCGGCCGATGCTGCCGCTCGCCTTTTTCGGATCAGGACATTCGCCGAATCCTCTGTTTCTGCTTCTTCTCGCGATGGCGGTCGAGGCGGTATTCGGCGACCGGGCCATCCTGTTCTCCGTCCTTCCCCACCCCAAGGCGGTTATCGGCCGCTTGATTCGCGTTGGCGCGGCCAAGCTCGATCGTCCTCGACGCAGCCTCGCCGACCGGCGCGTCCGCGGCGGCATGATGGTGGCGGTGATGGTGGCGGGGGCGGCCCTGGCGGGCGTGGCGGTGACGTTCGCCTCCCATGCCGTGCCGCATCTGTGGCTGTTCGAGGCGATGGTTGTGGCGGCGTTTCTGGGGCAGAGGCGCGTCTACCGTGCGGTCGGCGAGATCGGCCGTGCCCTGGGCAAGGGACAGATCGACGTGGCCCGGCGGGGGCTCGCCACCCTTGATGCCGGGGCTGAGAACGTTCGGCTGGAACCGGCGCCGGTGGCCGGTGCCGCCGTGCGCGGGGCGGGCGCCGGGTTCGCGACCGGCGTTCTGGCACCGGTCGTCTGGTATGCGCTGACCGGCCTTCCCGGCCTGCTCGCCTATCAGGCCGCCGCCGGACTCGACGCCGGACTGGGGCGCTCGGGCCCGAAATCGCGGGCCTTCGGCCGGGCGGCAGTCGTCTTTTTCGGCTGGTTTTCCGCCCCTACGACCTGTCTGGCCGGCTTCGTGGTCGCCGCCGCCGCCGCGTTCGTTCCCGCGGCGCGCCCGGCACGGGCGCTGCGGATGGCGGCGGCGGCGCGACGGTCGTGGCCCGAGGCGGCGATGGTGGGGGCGCTTGGACTTGCGGCCGATGACCGGTTCGCGACCGGCGCCCGCCCGGGCGCGCCGCAGGTGCGGCAGGCACTGTCGATCTATGCCGTGGCTTGCCTGATGGCGGTGGGCGTCGTCGCCGGGATGCTGTGGCTCACCCTCGCTTCCGGACGGAGCTAACCGAGGGGGTCGACGACGATGGCGCGGAAGTCGTTGACGTTGGTCAGGGTCGGCCCGGTGACCACAAGGTCGCCGAGCGCCGCGAAGAAGCCGTAGCCGTCGTTGTCGGTCAGCCGGTCTCGTGCGTCGAGGCCGGCCGCGTCCGCTCGGGCCAGGGTGTCCGGGAACACCAGGGCGCCGGCGTTGTCCTCGGTGCCATCGATGCCGTCCGTGTCGGCGGCGAGAGCGGAAATGCCCGGGGCGCCCTCGAGCGCCAGCGCCAGCGCCAGCAGGAACTCGGTGTTGCGGCCGCCGCGCCCCGATCCGCGCACCGTCACCGTGGTTTCGCCCCCCGACAGCAGGACGCAAGGCGGGGGCGCCGGCTGACCGTGGCGGCGCGCTTGCAGGGCGACGCCGGCATGGGCGGCCGCCACCTCCCGCGCCTCGCCCTCTATCGCGTCGCCCAAGATCAGCGGCGCATAGCCGGCCTGTCGCGCCACCGCGGCCGCCGCCTCCAGGGCCATCTGGGGCGTGGCCACCAAACGGTTGTCCACGCGCGCCAGGCGCGGATCGCCCGGTTTCGGGGTTTCCTCGGTCCCCCGCAAGAGATGCTCGCGCACCGCCGCCGATGGCTCGATGCCGTATTTCGCAAGAACGGCCCGGGCCTCGGCGAAGGTGGAGGGGTCGGCGGCCGTGGGGCCGGATGCGATCACCGCCGGGTCGTCCCCCGGGACGTCGGAGATCATCAAGGCCACCACCCGGGCCGGCGCGCAGGCGGCGGCGAGCCGCCCGCCCTTGATCGCCGACAGGTGCTTGCGCACGCAGTTCATCTCGGCGATGGTCGCGCCTGAGCGCAGGAGAGCTTGCGTCACTGCCCGCTTGTCCCCGGCGCCGATCCCGGGGGCCGGCAGCGACAGCAACGCCGAGCCGCCGCCCGAGATCAGGCACAGGACCAGGTCATCCGCGGACAGGCCGCCCACCATCCTCAGGATGCGCTCGGCGGCGCGGCGCCCCGCGTCGTCGGGAACTGGATGGGCGGCCTCGACGATCTCGATGCGTTCGCAGGCTACCGCATGGCCGTACCGTGTCACCACCAGTCCCGACAGCGGCCCCGCCCAGTGGTCTTCGACCGCCCGGGCCATGGCCGCCGAAGCCTTGCCGGCACCGACGACAACGGTTCGTCCGGCGGGCGGAGGGGGAAGCGCGGGCGGCACGCAACGCGCCGGCGCGGTGGCGTCGACGGCGGCACGGAACAGGCGCTCGAGCAGGGGGCGGCCGCTCATGCCCGGCCGGCTCCCACCTCGTAATCCGAAAGAACCTCTATCGCCCGCACCAGCGCCGAGTGGTCCCAGGCGCCGCCGCCGCGTGCCCGGCAGGCGTTGAACAACTCCTGGCAGGTGGCGGTGTTGGGCAGGGCCACGCCAAGGTCGCGGGCCGATTGCAGAGCCAGGTTGAGGTCCTTCTGGTGCAGTTCGATCCGGAAGCCCGGCTGGAACGCGCGCTCGATCATTCGCTTGCCGTGCACGTCGAGGATTCGCGACGCGGCGAAGCCGCCCAGCAGGGCCTCGCGCACCTTGCCGGGGTCGGCTCCAGCCTTTGAGGCGAACACCAGGGCCTCGGCCACCGCCTCGATGGTCAGCGCGACGACGATCTGGTTGGCCACCTTGCAGGTCTGACCGTCGCCGTTGGCGGTGCCGATGTGCGTGATGTTCTTGCCCATGACTTCGAACAACGGCCGCACGCACTCGAAGGCGCTCACGGGGCCGCCGACCATGATGGTCAGCGATGCGCTCTTGGCCCCCACCTCGCCTCCCGAGACGGGAGCGTCCAGATAGGGCGCGCCCAAGTCGTTGATGCGCCGGGCGAAATCGCGGGTGGCGGTGGGTGAGATAGAGCTCATGTCCACCACGATCTTGCCCGCACTCAGCCCTTCGGCGACGCCGCCCGGCGCGAACAGCACGGCCTCGACGTCGGGGGTGTCGGGCACCATCACGATGACCACCTCCGACCGCCGCGCCACCTCGGCCCAGGTCGCGCATTCGACCGCTCCCTTTTCCAGCAGTTCGGGCGGCGGCGCAGAGCGGTGCCGCCCGAGGAACATTCGATGGCCCGCCGCCTGCAGGTGCCCCGCCATGGGGCGGCCCATGATGCCCGTGCCGATGAAACCCACGTCGGCCATCTCGTCACTCCTTCCCACGCAACTGCCGATTACTCCGAGGTATTGCCTTCCGGCCGGCTTTCGCACCTATCCGGCCGCCATACCCCGATCCCACCGAAGGGCTGTCCATCCGCATCACAAACAATAGGCGCGTCCCTTCCGGCGTGCCTCCGTATTGTTGCGGAGGAATCGCTTGGCAATGCCGAGGCAACCTTGCTAATCATGAAATCCTTTTGTTCGGGGGATAGGTGTTCCTCCACAGGCCAGGGGAATTGAAGCAGTCTATGAGCGTCGAAGGATTTCCGAACCGTCAGGGGCTTTACGATCCGCGCAATGAACACGATGCCTGCGGTGTCGGTTTCGTCGTCGATATTAAGAACCGAAAACGGCATGACATAGTGCGCCAAGGCCTGGAGATCCTGGTCAACCTGACTCACCGGGGTGCGGTCGGCGCCGATCCGCTGGCTGGAGACGGCGCCGGCATATTGATTCAGATCCCGCACGGCTTCCTCGCCGCGGAGTGCGCCGGACTCGGCTTTGACCTGGCGGACCCGGGCACCTACGGCGTCGGCATGGTCTTCCTGCCCCGCGATGGCCAAACCCGGGCCACCTGCGAGCGGATGCTCGAGGAGTTCGTCGAAGCCGAAGGCCAGTCGGTCCTTGGCTGGCGCGACGTCCCGGTCGACGGTTCCGGCCTGGGCGTAACGGTCAAGGCCTCGCAGCCGGCGATCCGACAGCTCTTCATCGGCCGCGGCGCCAACTGCCCGGACGCCGATGCCTTCGAACGCAAGCTGTTCGTCATCCGCAAGCAGGCCGAGAACGGCGCTCGCGGCATGGGCGAGGCGGCGCGCGACTTCTACATGCCGTCCATGTCCTGCCGCACCCTCGTCTACAAGGGAATGCTGCTGGCCGATCAGGTGGGGGCCTTCTATCGGGACCTCTCCGACCCGCGCGTGGTCAGCGCGCTGGCCCTGGTCCACCAGAGGTTCTCCACCAACACCTTCCCGCGATGGAGTCTCGCCCATCCGTTCCGCATGATCTGCCACAACGGCGAGATCAACACCCTGCGCGGCAATGTGAACTGGATGGCCGCCCGCCGCCATTCCATGGCGTCGACGGTTCTCGGCGACGATCTGCCCAAGCTGTGGCCGCTAATCCCCGAGGGCCAGTCGGACTCGGCCTGTTTCGACAATGCCCTCGAGCTGCTGGTGGCGGGCGGCTATTCGCTCGCCCATGCGATGATGATGCTGATTCCCGAGGCGTGGGCCGGCAATCCCCTGATGGATGAACAGCGGCGGGCGTTCTACGAATTTCACGCCGCGCTCATGGAGCCCTGGGACGGCCCGGCCGCGGTGTGCTTCACCGACGGCCGGCAGATCGGCGCCACCCTCGACCGCAACGGCTTGCGGCCGGCGCGCTATCTCGTCACCGACGACGATCTCGTCGTGATGGCCTCCGAGATGGGCGTTCTCGACATCCCCGAGAGCAAGATTGTCAAGAAGTGGCGTCTGCAACCGGGCAAGATGCTGCTCATCGACCTCGAGCAGGGGCGCATCGTCGACGACGCCGAGATCAAGGCCGAGTTGGCGACGGCCAAGCCCTATGCCGAGTGGCTGGCGACGACCCAGATCGTGCTCGAGGAACTGCCGATGGCGGCGGCGCCGGCATCCCCGGATCCGGCGACCCTGCTCGATCGCCAGCAGGCCTTCGGCTACACCCAGGAGGACGTCAAGTTCCTGCTGACGCCGATGGCGGTGACCGGCCAGGAGGCGGTGGGCTCGATGGGCACCGACACGCCCATCGCCGTGCTCTCCGACAAGCCGAAGCTGCTCTACAACTACTTCAAGCAGTGCTTCGCCCAGGTCACCAACCCGCCGATCGATTCGATCCGCGAAGAGTTGGTCATGTCGCTCGTCTCCCTGATCGGCCCGCGCCCCAACCTGCTCGGCCTCACCGAGGGCGGCAACCGGATGCGGCTGGAGGTGCGCCAACCCATCCTCACCAACGAGGACCTCGAGAAAGTCCGCCGCATCGGCGATCTCAAGGACAATCCCTTCCGCTCGCTCACGCTCGACATCACCTACGCCGTCCAGCGCGGCGCCGAGGCCATGGAGGCGATGCTCGAGCGGCTGTGCCGGCGTGCCCAGGAGGCGGTGCTCGAGGGCTACAACATCCTCATTCTCTCGGACCGCGCGGTGAGCGCCGAGCGCATGCCGCTGCCGGCCCTGCTCGCCACCTCGGCGGTGCATCATCATCTCATCCGCGAGGGCCTGCGCACCGAGGTCGGACTGGTCGTGGAGACCGGCGAGGCGCGCGAGGTGCACCATTTCTGCCTGCTGGCGGGCTACGGGGCCGAGGCCATCAACCCCTATCTGGCGTTCGAGACGCTGTCGGCGCTGCGTCCGACCCTGCCGGAACAGCTCAGCGAATACGAGGTCCAGAAGCGCTACATAAAGGCGATCGACAAGGCCATCCTGAAGGTGATGGCCAAGATGGGCATCTCGACCTACCAGTCCTACTGTGGGGCCCAGATCTTCGACGCGGTCGGTCTGTCGGCGGCGGTCGTCGACCGCTATTTCACCGGCACCGCCAGCACCATCGGCGGTGTGACGCTCGACGAGATCGCCGAGGAGGCGGCGCAGCGCCATCGCCAAGCCTACGGTGACGCCCCGATCTATCGCACCATGCTCGATACCGGCGGCGAGTACGCCAACCGCCTGCGCGGCGAGGAGCACATGTGGAACGCCGAGTCGGTGGCCGCCCTTCAGCACGCCGTGCGCGGCGACAGCCGCGAGCGGTTCCGCGACTTCAGCCGCATGGTCGACGATCAGTCGCGCCGCTTGATGACCCTGCGCGGACTTTTCGAGTTCAAGTCGGCGGGCGATCCCGTTCCGCTGGACGAGGTCGAACCGGCGAAGGAGATCGTCAAGCGCTTCGCGACCGGCGCGATGTCGTTCGGCTCGATTTCGCGTGAGGCGCATACGACGCTGGCGGTCGCCATGAACCGCATCGGTGGCAAGTCCAATACCGGCGAGGGCGGCGAGGAACCTGAGCGCTTCTTGCCACTTGCCAACGGCGATTCGATGCGGTCGGCGATCAAGCAGGTTGCGTCGGGCCGGTTCGGCGTGACCACCGAATACTTGGTCAACGCCGACGACATCCAGATCAAGATGGCCCAGGGCGCCAAGCCCGGCGAAGGCGGCCAGCTTCCCGGCCACAAGGTCGATGCGGTGATCGCCCGCGTCAGGCATTCGACGCCCGGCGTCGGCCTGATCTCGCCGCCGCCGCATCACGACATCTATTCCATCGAGGATCTGGCGCAACTCATCTTCGATTTGAAGAACGTCAATCCCACGGCGCGGATCAGCGTCAAGCTGGTCTCCGAGGTCGGCGTCGGCACGGTGGCGGCAGGCGTGTCCAAGGCGCGCGCCGATCACGTCACCATCTCGGGCTTCGACGGCGGCACCGGCGCCAGTCCGCTGACCTCGATCAAGCACGCCGGCAGCCCGTGGGAAATAGGGCTCGCCGAAACGCATCAGACATTGGTCCTGAACCGCCTACGGGGCCGCATCGCGGTGCAGGTGGACGGGGGCTTGCGCACCGGCCGCGACGTCGCCGTGGCCGCACTGCTGGGCGCCGACGAGTTCGGCTTCGCCACCGCGCCGCTGATCGCCGCCGGCTGCATCATGATGCGCAAATGCCACCTCAACACCTGCCCGGTTGGCGTCGCCACCCAGGACCCGGTGCTGCGGGCGCGCTTCACCGGGCAGCCAGAGCACGTCATCAACTTCTTCTTCTACGTGGCCGAGGAACTGCGCGAAATCATGGCCCGCATGGGTGTTCGCACCGTCGACGAGATGATCGGGCGCATCGACCTCCTCGATACCCGCAAGGCGATCGACCACTGGAAGGCGAAGGGCCTCGACCTGAGCCGACTGCTCCACAAGCCCGCGGTCGGCCCCGAGGTGACCATCCGCAACAGCGAGCGGCAGGACCACGGCCTCGAGACCGTGCTCGACCTGCGACTGATCGCCCAGGCGCGCCCCGCGATCGAAGGCCGGCAGCCGGTCCAGATCGAGACCGAGGTGCGCAATTCCGACCGCACCGTCGGCGCCATGCTGTCGGGCGAGGTGGCCAAGCGCCACGGTCACGCCGGCCTGCCCGAAGACACCATCTGCCTTCGCCTGCGCGGCATCGCGGGGCAGAGTTTCGGCGCCTTCGCGGCCCATGGCGTTTCCCTGGAGCTGATCGGCGAGGCCAACGACTATGTCGGCAAGGGTCTGTCGGGCGGTCGCATCGTGATCTACCCGCCACCGGAATCGCGGATCGTGGCCGAGGACAACATCATCGTCGGCAACACCGTTCTCTACGGGGCGGTCGAGGGCGAGTGCTACTTCCGCGGCGTCGCCGGCGAACGCTTCGCCGTGCGCAACTCGGGCGCCACGGCGGTGGTCGAGGGCGTCGGCGACCACGGCTGCGAATACATGACCGGTGGCATCGTCGTCGTCATCGGCCAGACCGGACGCAACTTCGCGGCCGGCATGAGCGGCGGCATCGCCTATGTGCTGGACGAAGCGGGAGATTTCGAGCGGCGCTGCAATCTCGCCATGGTCGAACTCGAACCCATCGCCGACGAAAGCGAGGCGTTGGAGAACTTCGATCACCAGCGCAACGACCTCGAAGCCCATGGGCGGGTCGATATCGAACGCGACATGACCCGCCACGACGCCTTGCGCTTGCGCCAGCTCCTGGAGAATCACCGGCGCTACACGAACAGCGCCCGGGCCCACGACATCCTGCTCAACTGGGAGTACTACTTGCCCAAATTCGTCAAAGTCATGCCCGTCGACTATCGCCGCGCCCTGATCGAGATACAGAAGGCGCAAGAGGCCGAGACGGCCGCCGCCGGCGTGGGGAGGTGAGGCATGGGCAAGCCGACAGGTTTTCTCGAGATCCCTCGCGAGACGGCGGAATACGCCCCGGTCGCGGAGCGTCTGCGCCACTACGGCGAATTCACGGTTGCCCCCGACGAGGCCACGATGTCACGGCAGGGCGCGCGCTGCATGGACTGCGGCGTTCCGTTCTGTCATTCCGGCTGCCCGGTAAACAACCTGATCCCGGACTGGAACGACCTCGTATACCGCGGCCGCTGGCGCGAGGCGCTGGACGCGCTGCATTCCACCAATAACTTCCCCGAATTCACCGGCCGGGTCTGTCCGGCCCCGTGCGAGGCGGCGTGTACGCTGAACATCATCGACGAGCCGGTGACGATAAAATCTATCGAGCACGCCATCGTCGAGAGGGGCTGGGCGGAGGGCTGGATCAAGCCCGAGGTGCCCGCGGTGAAGACCGGGCGGCGTGTCGCCGTCGTCGGCTCCGGGCCTGCCGGCATGGCCTGCGCGCAGCAACTGGCGCGGGCCGGCCATGACGTGGTGCTGTTCGAAAAAAACGCGCGGATCGGCGGTCTGCTGCGCTATGGAATTCCCGACTTCAAGCTCGAAAAGCGGGTCATCGACCGGCGCATGGAGCAGATGGCCGCGGAAGGCGTGGCGTTCCGTCCCGACAGCCATGTCGGCATGGATATTCCGGTCGCCGACCTGGAGCGGGACTTCGACGCCGTCGTGCTGTCGGGGGGCTCGGAGAAACCCCGCGACCTGCCGATTCCCGGGCGCGACTTGGACGGCGTCCACTTCGCCATGCGCTTTCTGGCTCAACAGAACCGTCGCGTATCCGGCGAGCCACTCGGCGAGCCGGACATCCTGGCCACCGGCAAGCATGTCGTCGTGATCGGCGGCGGCGACACCGGCGCCGACTGCGTCGGCACCTCCAACCGCCAGGGTGCGCTGTCGGTCACCCAGATCGAAATCATGCCGCGGCCGCCGGAGAAGGAGAACAAGGCCCTGTCTTGGCCGCACTGGCCGCTGAAGCTGCGCACCTCGACCTCGCACGACGAAGGCTGCGAGCGCATGTGGAGCGTGACCGCCAAGGCCTTCGTCGGTGTCGACGGACGCGTCACGACCCTGCAATGCGTCAAGGTAGATCCCCAGTTCAAGGATGTTGCCGGCTCGGAATTCGAACTGCGGGCCGATCTCGTTCTGCTGGCGATGGGGTTCGTGCACCCGGTCCACGAGGGGCTGATCTCGGGGTTGGGCGTCGAACTCGACGGGCGGGGCAACGTCAAGGCCGATACCGACGCCTATCGCACGTCGCAGGGCAAGGTCTTCGCCTGCGGCGACATGCGTCGCGGCCAGTCGCTGGTGGTGTGGGCCATCCGCGAGGGACGTCAGGCGGCGCGCGCGGTCGACGCCTTCCTCATGGGCGACTCCGACCTTCCACGTTGACCGAAAGGGCGGGCGGGACACCGCCCGCCCCCTCCGCGCGCCTTTCGTTTGCCCAAACGGGGTCTTTTAGCCCCCTGGGCGAAATGCCTGGCATACTTTTCTCCGGATTTTTACGCACGCCGAGTGGTGATAGACTGCAATCGGTGGTTTCAGGGGAACCACGATGCTTGAGCGCTATGCCGCGATCGCCACGCTGCTGCTTTCGGTCCTCGCGTTCCTGCCCACGAACGCATCGGGTGAGCCGCTGCGCATAGCCACCAATGGAGACTACCCCCCCTTCAACTACCTCGATGAGAAGGGGCAACTTGCCGGGTTCGACGTGGATATCGCCCACGCGCTGTGCGCGGCGATGGACGCCGCCTGCGCCCTCGTCCGGGTGAACTGGGAAGACAGCATTCCGGCGTTGCTTTCCAATCGCGTCGACGCGGTGGTCGCCAGCATGTCGATAACCGAGGACCGCAAGCGGCTCGTGGCCTTCACGAACCGCTACTACCGCACGCCCATGCAGTTCGTGGCGCGCAAGGGGTTCGACCGGCCGCTGACCGTTGAAGGGCTGAAAGGTGTCCGCGTGGCGGTGAGCCCGGCCACCACCGCGCACGCCTACGTGACCGAGCGGTGGCGGGGGATCGTCGACATGGTCCTCATCCCGGGCCAGGACAACGTCAACGCGGCCCTGCTGGAAGGCAAGGCCGATCTGATCCTCGCCGATCATCTGGTGATGTGGAGCTTCGTCAAGGGGCGGCAGGATGTGGCCCTGATCGGCGAACCGATCCTTGTGGACGAGGGAATCGGCATCGCCTTGCGGCCGACCGACATCGAATTGCTGAGACGGTTCAATCAGGCCCTGGTGCGCATTCGCTCGGACGGCACCTACGACCGCATCAACGCCCGATATTTTCCATTCAGCATCTACTGAGGCCAAAGGGGTGCGGCTGAAACTCTCCCACAAGATAACCTCGCTGGTGGCCTTCGCCGCCCTGCTGGCGGGTTTGGCCGTGGGGTTGGCCGATTACAGTCAGGCCTCGCGCGAACTCAGGGAGGCTGCCGAGGCCAAGCTAGGCGCTCTGCTCGAAGCGCGGAAGGCGGCTATCGAGGATTACCTGGATTCGATACGGCGCGACCTCCGCAGCCAGGCCGAAAACCCGTTTCTCGTCGAGTCGTTTCAGGCCTTCCTCGTCGGGTGGGAGGAACTCGGCCCCGGCGCCGCCGCGACGATGCGCAACCTCTACCACACCGCCAACCCGCACCCTTCGGGCGAGCGGCGCCTGCTCGACCATGCCGGCGATCCGTCCATCTACAGTCTCGGCCATCATCGGTTCCACCCCAGGCTGCGGGCGTTCACGGCGCGGTATGGCTATCGCGACCTGCTGCTTGTCGACCGTGACGGCAACGTCGTCTACTCGGTGATGAAGAAGGCCGATTTCGCGACCAACCTCGTCCACGGCCCCTATGGCGACACCGGCCTGGGAAGAGTGTTCGAGGCAGCGACCGCGGCCGCCGCCGGCGAGGCGTTCTCGGATTTCGAACGCTACGGGCCGAGCGAGGGCCGCGCCACGGGCTTCGTCGGGGCGGCGCTCCGCAACGAATTGGACGAGATCATTGGCGCCGTGGTGCTCGAGATGCCGGTTGACCGTATCAATCAGGTCATGCAGGTGTCCGCGGGGCTCGGCCGCACCGGCGAGGCGCTGCTTATCGGCCCCGATTTCCTGACGCGCAGCGACTGGCAAAGCGACGCGGGGTCCACCATCCTCTCGCGGAGGGTCGAGACCGATCCTGTTCGCGCGGCACTCGACGGCCGCTCCGGGTTGATGGCGAGCCGCGAGGACCATCCCCCGCAAGGCAGCCACGACATCCTGGCCGCCTATGCGCCACTCGACTTTCTGGGCACCCGGTGGGCGATCGTCGTGACGGCTGACCTCGCCGAGGTCTACGGGCCGGTCGAGCGCATGCGCGAGCGCGCGGTCGTGAACGGGCTGCTGCTCGCCTGTCTGGTGGCGCTGCTCGGCGTCGCGGTGACCCGGTGGGTGGTCGTCGCGCCGCTCAGCGCGGTGACCGCCGCCGTCGGCCGGCTGGCCAGCGGCGATCGCAGGGCGAAACTGCCGCTGGTGCCGCGCGGCGACGAGATCGGCGACATCGCCAGGGCGCTCGTCATGTTCCGCGACAGCCTGGACGAGCGCGACCGGCTCGTGGCGGAGCGCGAGCAGGAGCGGCACCGGCGCGAGGTTCGGCGCCGGTTGGCCGAAGCCATCGAATCGATCCCGGACGGTTTCGCCCTGCTCGATCAGAATGACCGCATCGTTCTCGTAAACCAGCGGATGCGCCAAATCTATCCCCGGTCGGCGCATCTGTTGGAGCCCGGCCGCCCCTACGAGGAGTTCCTGCGCAACCAGGCGGAGCTGGGCGAAATCGCCGAGGCCGTGGGCCATGTCGAGGAGTTCGTGACGGAGCGCATGGCGCGGCTGCGCAATCCGCGCGCGCCCTTTGAGCACCGCATGACCAGCGGCCAGTGGCTGCGGGTCGCCGACTACCGGACCGAGGATGGCGGCGCGCTATGCATCCGCTCGGACATCACCGAGCTCAAAGATCGGGAAGAGGCTCTCCGCGCCAGCGAGGAGCGTTTTCGGCGCCTGTCCGAAATCACCTTCGAAGGTTTGCTGATCCTTGATGACGGCGTCATCGTGGATTGCAACCGCGCCATGCTGGAGATGGGCGGTTACGAGCCCGCCGACCTGATCGGCAAGTCGAGCCTCACGCTTCTTGCGCCGGAGTACAGGGATTTCGCCCGCGAGCGTGTCGCGGCGATGGACGAGCGTGCATATGAGGCGGTCGCGTTGCGCAAGGACGGCAGCCGGGCGCCCGTCGATCTGAACTTCCGGCATGTGACCTATGGGGACCGGACACTCCGCGTCGTCACGGTTCGCGACATCACCGAACGCAAGCGCGCCGAGCAGGCCCTGCGGGAGAGCGAGGAACGCTTCCGGGCCATCGCCGAGGCCGTTCCCATTCCCATCGTCATCATCGAGGTCGCCGAGAACAAACTGGTGTTCGCGAACGCCCATGCGGCGACCATGTTCGGCCTGCCCGTCGATGCGGCGGTGCGAATTC
The DNA here is from genome assembly GCA_019455065.1 of Rhodospirillales bacterium. GTDB lineage: Bacteria > Pseudomonadota > Alphaproteobacteria > Rhodospirillales > Magnetospirillaceae > JACFNC01. The sequence continues at coordinate 71,657 of JACFNC010000008.1, read as the reverse complement.
GACCCGACGACTACTACGCCGATCCGCAGGTCTCTCGTCCGCGCCTGGCTCGCGAGATGGAGAGCAAGGGTTGGATCGAGAACCTCGAAGTCGAGATGAGGCGCCACGACGGTAGCCGGTTTTGGGCACTGCTGTCGGCTCGGCCGATGACCCATCTCGGCCAGCCGGCGCTGCTCGTCGGCATCATCGACATCAGCGCGCTGAAACGCACCGAGGTCGCCCTGCGCGAGAGCGAATGGCAGGTGCGCGCGATCGTCGAGACGGCCGCCGATCCGATCGTGATGGTGGACGACAATCGCCGAATCCTGGAATTCAATCCCGCCGCCGAAAAGGCGTTCGGCTATGCCCGCGACCAGATTCTCGGGCAACCGATGGAGCGAATCCTGCCGCCCCATCTGCATGACCACAACCGCAAGCTTTTCGACGCGCATCTGACGGGCGGCCTTCCAAGCGATCTCGACCGGCGTATCGAACTCGAAGGATAGCGTGCCGACGGGTCGGTCTTTCCGGCCGAGGTGACGGTGACGGAGGTTCCGTTGTCCTCGGGACGAGTGTTCACGGCCTATCTGCGCGATTTGACCGAGACGAAGAGAGCAGAGCGTGAGATCGCGCGCCAGCGCGAGCAGCTTTACCACAGCGAGAAGCTGACCGCTCTCGGATCGTTGCTGGCCGGGGTCGCACACGAACTGAACAACCCGCTTTCAGTGGTGGTGGGGCAGGCGACCCTTCTGGAGGAAACGGCGCCCGATCCGCGCACGGCTGCGCGCGGTCAGAAAATCCGCGCCGCCGCCGACCGCTGCGCCAAAATCGTCAAGACCTTCCTGGCGATGGCGCGGCGACGACAGCCCGAGCGGGCCGCGGTCGACCTCAACGAGGTCGTACGTTCCGCTTTGGAACTGGTTGGCTACGGGCTGCACACGGCGGACATCAAGGTCGAACTCGACCTTGCCGAGGGTATCCCCGACATCTGGGCCGATCCGGACCAGCTCAACCAGGTCATGACCAACCTTCTGGTGAACGCGCAGCATGCCTTGCTCGACGTGGCCGAGCCGCGGCGGCTGAAGGTGACGACCTCCGCCGATCCGTCGGCGGGACACCTGCGGGTCGTGGTGAGCGACAATGGCCCCGGAGTTCCCCCGGAGATGCGCTCGCGCATTTTCGAGCCCTTCTTCACAACCAAGCCGATGGGAATTGGCACCGGCGTCGGACTCTCCGTCTGCCATGGCGTGGTCGAGGCCCATGGAGGAACGGTCTCTGTCGAGGACGAGCCCGGCGGCGGCGCCCGCTTCGTGGTGACCTTGCCGTTGGTGGCGCCGCCCGTTTGCGCGGAAGGCGAAGTCGACACGCCTTCCGCAAGCGGCGGCCGCCGGCTGCTGATCGTCGACGACGAACCCGAGATCGCCCAGGTCCTGGCGGAAATATTGTCCTCGGCGGGCCATGTGGTCGATGTCGTCGACAGCGGCCAGGCCGCCTTGGACCGCCTTGGCGATACCGACTACGACCTGATCGTCAGCGACATCCGGATGCCGAACCTCGACGGACCGGGTCTCTACCGCGCCCTCCTGCGCAAGCGTCCGGATCTCGCCGCGCGCACCATTTTCATTACCGGCGACACCCTCGGCACGACGGCCGCCGGTTTTCTGCGCCAGACGCGGCGCCCCTGCATCGAAAAGCCCTTCGACGCGGCCGAGGTTCGGCGGGTAATCGAAGAGGCGCTTGCCGAGGCGCCGCAAGAGGCCGTTTGACCGTTAAGCCGGCGCCGGCGTGTTTTCCGCTTCGTACCGTTCGTTCAGGATGTGTCGCAGGATCGGAGTGAGGATCAACTCCATGGCCAGCCCCGTCTTGCCGCCCGGAACGACGATGGTGTTGCGCCGGCTCATCCAGGAGCCGTGAAGCATCTGCAATAGATAGGGATAGTCAATCCCGAACCGGTCGGGTTTGCGGAACCGGATCACGACCAGGCTCTCGTCGGCGGTGGGGATGTCGCGGGCGATGATGGGGTCGGAGGTGTCGACCACCGGGACGCGCTGGAAATTGATGTCGGTCTGTTTGAATTGCGGCAGAAGGTAGTGCACGTAGTCGTGCATGCGGCGCAGGATGGTGTCCATCACCGCCTTCTCGGAATAGCCGCGCTGGCTGGTATCGCGGTGGATTTTCTGGATCCACTCCAGGTTGATGACCGGCACCACGCCGATCCTCAAGTCGACGTGCCGGGCAACGTTCACCCCCGATGCCTCGTCGACCACGCAGCCATGCAAGCCCTCGTAAAACAGCAGGTCGGTTCCCGGCGGGATGTCCTCCCAGGGCGTGAACTGGCCTGCCCCCAATCCAAGATGGGCGTAGGGGCGGGCCTCCTCGTCGTTGTGCAGGTAGAGACGACGTTTGCCGGTGCCTTGTTCGCCGTAGGAACGGAATAGGGCCTCGAGGTCTGCGAACAGGTTGGCCTCGGGGCCGAAATGGCTGAAATTTCGGCAGCCTTGCTGTTCCGCCTCGGCAGTGCGCCGCTTCATCTCCACCCGATCGTAACGATGGAAGCTGTCTCCCTCGATGACCGCCGCCCTGATGCCTTCGCGACGGAACATGTGGGAGAAAGCCTCTTTGACGGTGCTCGTCCCCGCACCGGATGAGCCGGTCACGGCGATCACGGGATGCTTGCGCGACATTTCTTTCGTTCCCTCTCTCCAGCCCGCTCGACTCCCTGACTGGAAAGCGGACGGAACTTCTTGTAGCGGGAACGCAACGCCTGCGGAATACCCCGGAGAGTGAAGGGGTGGAGTCCGGCGGGGTGGTGGTTCTCCCACCCGAACGAGGGGGTGCGCATTGGAATGGCGACAGATACCGGGTAGCCCGGGTAGCAGGATACCCGGACTTCCCAGCGAAATCCCAGTTTTGGTCTTACCCCGAGACTTGTTCGTCGATGGTTTCGTCAGGCCCGGCGATGACGGGTGAGCGAGTGAACGGCTGCTAGGCGCGGCCGTTCGGGGACAGCCACTGCACGGCGTCGTTCGACATCCGGGCCATCAGGTTGCCGATATTCCGGGCTTCTTCGAGATAGTCTTCATAGGTCTTCCGCGCGACCCGCATCTGTGTGTCCAAAACTTCCTGCGGCGATTGGCAATTGCGCAGTTCCTGCGCCGCATCCAAGTTGTTCCTGATCGACGTTTGGGCGAATGAAAGCAAATGGGTGTTCAGTTCCGTCCAACCATTCATCAGGGTTGTCGTCATCTTCATGAGGTCGGGCGCCGGGAATTCCGTCATCCGGTCGTCTGCGCGGGTTTCGACTTTCGAAGCAGTTCTCTCAGTGCGTGCCGTCATACTCTCAACTCCTCTCAGGCGTCTCGCGTCGCGGGCCCAAGGTACATGGGTTGCCACCTCGTTCGGGAGGCGCAATCGGCGTATCCCATCCGGGCTAGGGATCATTCCGCCCCTTGTGGCGGCCTGCCTGTGCCGGCGTCCGGTTCGGCGGCGTGCGGGATTACGGTAATGCCGCCGCTCACCTCCATGACCGCGTATTTGATCTGGTCCATGCGTTCCAGACCCTGCAACCGGCGGGCCGCCTCCATGATGTCGTCCTCGGTCACGCGCGCCATGCGCAGGCGGTCGTACAGTGGCTTTCCGTCCGAGACGATGATCGTCGGTACGCCGTCGACCCATTTCGCCACGGTCTGCGAACGCCGCTTGGCCAGCGACACCAGAACGTCGATGAGCAGCAGGGTGACGATGATGATCAGGCTGTTGGTGATCGAGAAGTCGTCGCCGAGCAGCGCCTGTTGGGTGGCCTCGCCAATGATCAGAAGCAGCACGAAATCGAAGGTGGTCATTTCGGCCAGCGTGCGCCGCCCGGCGATGCGGAAGATGACCCATAGGGCCATGTAGATGGTGGCCGCTCGGAAAAACGCGTCCATGCCTTGTGCTCCGATCACGGATAGACGATTTGCGACAGCCGCGCCGGCCGGCGCCCGACGATGCTCACCTCGCCGCGTAGCAAGCCGACGGCTTGGGGTTTGATTCTGAGAGTGACCGCTCCACCCTCTTGCGCCAGGCGAAACGCCATCCGAACGCCGTCCGGCATCGCGGCCATGTGATCGGGCTCCGGCCTGACCGTCTCGATATCCACATCCTCGGCGAAGGAATTGCGGAACTCGATGGCGACAGGGTCGGCATTGGCAACCGGGCCCAGGAACCGGATGCGGAGCGTGGTGGGCGCCATTCGTCGAATGAAGCGTTCGTACTCGACGACGACCGTCCCGTCGGGATCGTGGGTCTCGGCCTCGCTCAGCGGCCCTGACGCGAACACCCCGGAAACCGCGGCGCCGACCAGAAGCACCATGATTGCCCACCCAATTCTCTGGACCCGCCAAGTGCGACGCTGAAACTTCAAGTCCTCGCCGATTTCCAGCGCCGGCCGTTCGAATGCGTCGGGGGGCGGGGAAGGATCGTTCATTTGGGCAGCCGCGCCGTGGGCACGGGAATAACACGGGCGGCATCCCCGGTGTTCCGGGGGGGCGCGGGCTTGTGCGGGCGACCGCGAGCGTGCGGCGGACGATTCGGGATAGAGGCGCGGCGACCCTCTTGCCGGCGGCCGAATCGACACGCACCCTGGACGTCCGCAACTGTTAGGGGTCGTGCCATGGCCGCCGTCGAAGCACGCGATTTCCCGCTGCCGCCTTTGGCCCGCGACGGCATTCTGCGGCATCCCGAGGGCGCCGAGGGTTTGGTGCTGTTCGCGCATGGCAGCGGCAGCGGCAAACGCAGTCCACGCAACAATTACGTGGCGCAATGCCTCGCCGAGGCGGGACTGGCGAGCTTACTGTTCGACCTGCTGAGTCCCGATGAGGAGCAGGTGCGTAGCAACGTGTTCGACGTTGGCCTGCTTGCTGTTCGCTTGGCCGCCGCGAGTGACTGGGTGTCTCGGGAGTGCGCTGAAACCGCGGGCCTGCGCATGGGCTATTTCGGCGCGAGCACGGGAGCCGCGGCCGCGCTTGCGGCGGCGGCATTGCCCGGCTCGCAGGTGGGGGCCATCGTGTCGCGCGGCGGCCGGCCCGACCTGGCGATGCGGGCTCTCGGCGCGGTGACGGCACCGACGCTCCTCATCGTCGGTGGCGATGACGACGTGGTGGTCGACCTCAACCGCGAGGCTTACGATGCTCTGCGCTGCGAGAAGCGGCTGGCCGTCGTCGAGGGCGCCAGCCACTTGTTCGAGGAGCCCGGAACGCTCGACGAGGTCGTCCGCCTGGCCCAGGCCTGGTTCCTCGATCACCTGTCGCGGCCGTCGCCCCGATCCCCGTGAGGCTAGAGCATCATCGCCTTTTCCCGCCGGATGTGGCGCGCCGTGCGGGCCAAGGCGTCGTGGTCGAGCAGTCCCCGCAGGCGCGGGAACTCCACTTCCTCCTCTTGTCTGGCGTGGGCGTCGAGCAGTCGGCGCAGGGCGGCGGCGCGATCGAGCCAGGCAACCTCGTCGCCCATGGTCCGTTCCAGCGCGTAGAGATGGGTCTTGATCATGCCGTGTTCCGAATACAGGCGCTCCGCCGCCACCTCGGCCCCTACCTCGTCGTGAATCAGCGGATAGATCACGTCCTCCTCGGCCATCGCGTGGGCGGCCAGGCCGCGCTTCAGCCGCGCCAGAAGCTGGGTGCGGTGGAATGTGCCCTTGCCTCGGCTTTCCTCCATCTCCGCCAACAGGCGCCGGAAGCGGTCGTGGTCCTCTGCCAGATACTGGAAAGGATCGTGCCCCCGGGCCGTATTCCAGGAGGCGACGGTCTGCGACACCAGCGGTGGCAGAATTCGGCTCGCGATGAAGCCGAGCGATGCGCCTCCGGCAAAGGTGATCAATCTGTTCGCCATACCACCCTCCGTTTCATCCATACGCTCCAGTCAACGGCGGGCCGGGCGGGAAGTTCCTCAACCGCACTTGTTGGGAAAGATGCCTGGGAACCCGATGCGCCGCCCGTTGTTGGCGCGAGAAAGAGAGGCGCAGGGATGAAGCGGATCACGGGCATCGTCACCATCGTTCAGGAGAGCCGGTTTCGGCTGGACCCCACCCCGCAACGGGCCCCGATGCTGTTTCTCCTTTCCCCGGACGCGCCCGTGGAGCCGCAGGATCTGCCGGCGCTCGCCGAAACGCGGCGGCGGGTCGAGGTGCACTACACCGAGGATGCAAGCCTGATCGCGGCGATCGCCCACGACATTCGCGAATTGCCAGGGAGGCCAGGATGAGGCGTCGCGGACCGGTGGCCAGGAGCCGGAACTTTTTTCGCGAATGGTCGATTCCCCGCCAGCTTGCGGGGCGGGACGCGATGGCCGAGGCGGCGCGGTCGCGCATGTCGGAAACATTGCGGCCGCGGCTGGAGCGGGCGGACAAGGTTGGTTCCAGCATCTGCCCCTATTGCGCCGTCGGTTGCGCCCAGCTCATTTACGCCCGGAACGGGAGGCCGATCGCGGTCGAGGGCGATCCGCGCAGCCCCATAAACCAGGGGACGCTGTGCCCGAAGGGCGCGGCGACACTCGACTGGATGACCAGCCCGCGGCGGCTGTCGCGGGTGCTCTACCGGGCCCCCCATTCCGACCGCTGGGAGGAACGGCCGCTGGACTGGGCGATGGACCGCATCGCCCGGCTGGTGAAGCGCACCCGGGACGAAACCTTCGTCGAGCGCCTGCCCGACGGCACCGTCGTCAATCACACCCTGGGGCTCGGGGCCCTGGGCGGCGCGACCCTCGACAACGAGGAGAACTACCTGATCAAGAAGCTGTTCTCGGGCGGGTTGGGGGCCGCCTGGATCGAGAACCAGGCCCGCGTCTGACACTCCTCCTCGGTGCCCAGTCTGGGTGCCACCTTCGGCCGCGGCGCGGCGACCATGCCGCAATGGGACCTGGCGAACGCCGACTGTATCGTCGTCATGGGCTCGAACATGGCCGAGAACCATCCCATCGCCTTCCGTTTCGTGATGCAGGCCAAGACCCGTGGCGCCACCCTCATCCACGGCGATCCCCGGTTCACGCGGACTTCGGCGATGGCGGACATCTACGCGCCGGTGCGCGCCGGCAGCGACATCGCGTTCCTGGGCGGGCTGATCCGCCACGTGCTCGAGAACGACCTCTGGTTCCGCGAATTCGCGATGAGCTTCACCAACCTCAGCACCATCATCCACGAGGGCTACCGCGACCCCGAAGACCTCGACGGCCACTTTTCCGGCTGGGACGAGGACGAGCAGACCTATCTGGCCGATACCTGGCAATACGAGGGCCAGCACGTTCCCTCCTCGCTCGCCGAGCACCACGTTCTCACGACCGAATCCTTCGCCGAGGAGGTCAGGGACATGAGCGAGGGACCGCCGCCAAACGACCCGTCGCTGCAACATCCCCGCTGCGTCTACCAGATTCTCAGGCGCCACTACGCCCGCTACACTCCCGACATGGTCGAGCGCGTGACCGGCTGCCCACGCGATGTGTTCGCCAAGGTGGCGGACGCCCTGTGCCGGAACTCCGGTCGCGAGCGCACCACGGGGTTCTGCTACGCGGTCGGCTGGACCCACCACTCGACGGGCGTGCAGATCATCCGCGCCGCGGCCATCCTCCAGGCGCTGCTCGGCAATGTCGGCCGGCCCGGCGGGGGCATTCTCGCCCTGCGCGGCCACACCAGCATCCAGGGCTCGACCGACATCCCCACCCTCTACGACATGCTGCCCGGCTATCTGCCGCAGCCGCACGCCTTCAAGCCGCACGCCACCCTGAAGGATTATCTGGCGACCGAGCAGAGCCCGACGGGCTGGTGGTTCAGCTTCCCGGACTATGCGGTCAGCCTGCTGAAGGCCTGGTACGGCGCCGCCGCCGACGAGGCCGGTGATTTTGGATATAGCTGGATACCCAAGATGGTCGGCGACCACTCGCAGCTGCCGATGACGATGGCGATGGCCGATGGCGTCCTGCGCGGCCTGGTGGTTCTCGGCCAGAACCCGGTCATCGGGGGCAGCAACTCGCGCCTCGTGCAGGAGGGGCTCGGCCGGCTCGAATGGCTGGTGGTCCGCGACTTCACCGAAACCGAGACGGCGAGCTTCTGGTATGCGGGGGACCCGGTGCGCAACGGCGGGCTGCAACCCGCCGACATCGCAACCGAGGTGTTCCTGATGCCCGCGTCCATCACCGGCGAGAAGGCGGGATCGTTCACCAACACCCATCGCCTGGTGCAATGGCACGAACAGGTCGTCGACAGCCCGGGCGACAGCCGCTCGGAAACCTGGTTCGTCTACCATCTCGGCCGGCGCCTGAAGGAACTCTACGCGGGAAGCGACCGCGCCCGCGACCAACCGATACAGGCCCTGACCTGGGACTATCCGGTCGAGGCGCGGCGGCAGGAACCGGACGCCGAAGCGGTGCTGAAGGAGATCAACGGCTACCGCGTCGCGGATGGCGCCCTGCTGTCGTCCTTCAAGGACACCCGCGCCGACGGCTCCACCGCCTGCGGCTGCTGGATCTATTCGGGCGTGTTTCCGAGGGAGGGTTTCAACAAGGCGCGCGAGCGGCGGCCGGACGGTCCCGACGGCCCCGGCATGCATCTCGGCTGGGCCTTCGCATGGCCGAACAACCGGCGCATCCTCGGCAATCGCGCCTCGGCCGATCCCGATGGCCGGCCGTGGTCCGAGCGCAAGCGGCTGATGTGGTGGGAGCCCGCCGAGGGCCGCTGGGTCGGCGCCGACGAGATCGACTTCGAGGAAACCAAGGCGCCGGACTACCGCCCGGACTGGAGCGGCAACGTGAAGGGCATGGAAGCCATCGGCGGCCACGAGCCCTTCATCATGATCGCCGACGGCCGCGCCGCTTTGTTCGCGCCCTCGGGGCTCGAGGACGGGCCGTTGCCCACCCACTACGAACCCTTCGAGTCGCCGATCCACAATCCCTTGTACAAGGCGCAGAGCAATCCCGCCGCCAAGCTGTGGCCGCGCCTCGACAATACCTATCACGACGAGGCCGACCCGCGCTTCCCGCATGTCCTGACCACCTACCGACTGACCGAGCATCATTCCGGCGGCTCGCCGACGCGCTCGGTTCCGGTCACCGCCGAACTGCAACCCGAGGGCTTCGCCGAGATTCCGAGTGAACTTGCGCAACGACTTGGCATCCGCAGCCTCGACTGGGTGGTGCTGTCGACCCTGCGCGGCGAGGTGCAGACGCGGGCCCTGGTGACCGACCGGCTGCGCCCGTTCCGGGTGGACGGAAGGGTCGTCCACCAGATCGGAATGCCCTGGCATTTCGGCTGGGAGGGCTACGCCACCGGCGACATCGCCAACGTGCTCACCAGCATCGTCGCCGATCCCAACACCAGCATGCACGAGAACAAGGCCCTGACCTGCGCGTTGCGCAAAGGGCGGCTGAAGGAGGTGCGGCGATGACGTCGGTCCACCCGCGCGCCCTCGACTTTCCGCAACCCTTCCTCGACGGCGTCATCCCCGACGAGGCCGAACTCACCGCCGGCGAACGGGTGGAGGCGGGGAAGTCCTACGGCTTCTTCACGGACACGACGCTGTGCATCGGATGCAAGGCGTGCGAGGTGGCGTGCAAGGAATGGAACAACCTGCCCGCCGACAAGGACCGTATGACGGGTGACAGCTACGACAACACCGGCGCTTTGTCGGCCCACACCTGGCGGCACGTCGCCTTCATCGAGCGGATCGGCCGGCGCGGCGGCGACTCGACCACCATGCCGCCCTATCAGTCGAACTGGCTGATGATGTCCGACGTGTGCAAGCACTGCCACAACGCCCCCTGCCTCGAGGCCTGCCCGACGGGGGCGATCTTCCGGACCGAGTTCGACACCGTGGTCGTGCAGACCGACATCTGCAACGGTTGCGGCTATTGCGTGCCGGCCTGTCCGTTCGGTGTCGTCGAGGTGAGCGACCAGGATGGCAAGGCGCACAAATGCACGCTCTGCTACGACCGGCTGAAGGGCGGCCTGGAACCGGCCTGCGCCAAGGCCTGTCCCACCGATTCGATCCAGTTCGGCGAGTTGTCGGGGTTGGTCACCCGCGCCCAGACTCGGGTGTTCGAGCTTCACGCGCAGGGCCAGCCCGCAGCCTATTTGTACGGCGCGCCCGAAACGCCCGGCGCGACTGGCGGCCTGGATTGGCTCAACTGCTTCTTCCTTCTGACCGAGCGGCCCGAGGTCTACAACCTCCCCGCGGCGCCCAGCCGTGCCGCCAACCGCGTGCGACCGGCTTTGGCGGCCGGATTGGCGACCGCCGGGCTGTTGACGCTGGCGGCGGCGGCGCTCATGCGCGGGGGGCGGGCGTGAGCGGGCATCCGCTGCCTTATGGGCGCCCCAACATGCCCGCCGCGCCGGCCGCCTATCGCGGCGAAACCTATTACGGCCGCGCGGCGGTCAAGCACAGCCCCTGGGATTGGCGCATCGGCGCCTACATGTTCGCCGCCGGAATGGCCGGCGGGTCCCAGATTCTGGCCGCCCTGGGCGAGGCTTCGAAGGACCGGCGATGGGACGGGATGGTCCGAAATGCCCGCACCGTCGCGGTCGTCAACGCGACGGTCGGCGGCCTTCTCTTGATCAGCGATCTCAAGACGCCGAACCGCTGGTACAACATGCTGCGCATCTTCCGGCCGACCTCGCCGATGTCCATGGGGTCCTTCGTTCTCACCGGCTTCGGCACCCTCAGCGCCGCGACGCTGGCCGGCCACGCGCTGGGCTGGCGTCGTGCGGCGCGGGCGGCACAGGTTCCGGCGGCGCTGGCCGGCGTCGGGATGACCACCTACACGGGCGCGTTGCTCGCGGCGACAAGCACCCCCGCCTGGTCGGCGTCGCCCCGGCTGCTGGGGGCGCGCACGGCCTCGGCCGGCATGGCCTCGGCGGCGGCGGCGTTGGCGTTGGGCGAGCGGGCGGGCGGCCGCGGCGGGACCGGCCAGACGCTCGACCGGCTGGCATTGCTGGCCACCGGACTGGATCTGGCCCTGTCGCTGACCGCGGACGCCTCGAAGAACCGGGCCGGGGTGGAGGCGCCGCGCGGCGGGGAGCGGATGCGCCGCCTCTCCGCCTACGCCCTGGCCCACGCGCTCCCTCTTGGTCTGTACGCGCTAAACGCCGGAGTCCGCCGGCCGTCGCCGGGGGTCTCCGTGGCCGCGGCGTTGAGCGTGCTGGTTGGCCAAGCGTTAATGCGCGGGCATCTCCTCCAATCCGGCCAGAGGTCGGCGACCCGGCCCGGCGACTATTTCCGCCTGACCCAGCCGTCGCGGGGCGTCCAGAGGATCGGGGGCGCCGGCGATGCCTGAGGAGGAGTGGCGCCTCCTCGGCCGCAAGGCGATCGCGGCGCTCGACGAGATCATCCGCGAGCGGCCGCGCACGGTCGACCAAAGCATGGTGGACGCCGTGCGGGCGATTGCCGATGTCCGCAACGAGTTGGTGCGTCGGCTGCGCGAGACCGGCGAGGAGGAGGCACGGTTGCGCCTCGACGTCGCCAACTCGGCCCTCAGCATGGCGATGAGCGTCGAATATCCGCGCGCGCGGTTTCAACTGCAGCATCTCGAGGAGGCCCGTAAGGCGCTGCGTGCGCTGCTGTGATGGCGGAGGCGGATGGGAATCGAACCCACCATCCGCTGCGAACGGACCGCTGGTTTTGAAGACCAGGAGGGCCACCAGACCCCTATCGCCTCCGTCGTACAGTTTGCGGCAGGCCGCAGCCTTCCGCCATCAGGCGATCTGGGTAGAGCGCCGCTCGGCCAATACGCGGCGGTCCCCGACCCGGCGGGTGACGCCCGTCGCGTCGAGATGCTCGAGCAAGGGGATCGAGAACTTGCGCGAAATCCCGAGCAGGCTACCGGCCTCCGAAACCGTGATGCCCTCGGGCATCGTTTCCAACGCCCGCGCCAGCCGCCGGCGCGCCTCGGCGACGACGTCGCGGTGGAACAGGATGCGCCGCTTGTGCACGCGGTCGACCGCGCAGACCAGCCGGCCGCTGCCCACCAGATAGGCGACGGCCGCCGCCATCGCCCGGTCGCCCGAGGTCGCGACCGCGGGCGGTGTCAAGCCCCCGGTCCGACAGGCCGCCTCCAGGCGCTCGGCCAAGCCGTGCTCGCGCTGCGACAGCGTTACCCCGCCGGCCCCGGGCCGCCGAACCAGAGGGCCGTTGCGCTCGGCAAGTCCCTTGCGCAGCAGAATGCCCAGCAGCCCGTCGACCACCGCCCCGGGGATGTCGGGCAGTGCTGCCCGCAGCGCCGGCGGGGACAGCCCGCGCATGGTGTCCGGCTTGCGCGCGGCTCCGGAGAGCGTGGCAAGTACCCGCCGGAGCAGCGGCTCCAGCCCCGCCGCCGCCACGATGGTGCCGTCGGCGAATTTGATCGCGCGGGCGGCGCGCAGGGATCGATCCAGACGGTCGGCGGCGACGCCGGCAAGGCGCGCGAGTTCGGCCACCGGCGCCGGGCCCGATGCCAGCCTCGCCGCGACCACCTGCTCCGGCGTCGCCCCGACCAGTCCGGAAAGATAGGCGGCGAGGGCGTGGTCGCGCCGCCTTCGCCGCGAGGCCGGATCGAGGATTCGTCCGCCACCCAGCGTGGCCGGCGGCGATGCCCGCCGCAGGATGAACGCATCCCCCGCTGCCGCGCAGACCGACCGGCGGCAGCGCAATTGCGCCACCGCCTCCGTTCCCGGCGGCACCTCCCGCTTCCCGAGCACCCGAAGCAGTGCCGGCGTCTCCTGGGTGCCGGTCAGCAGCACCAGCTCGGCGCCGTCGATCAGGGCGGCGTCCAGGGCCGTTACCGCGACGTCCAGCCACGTCGCGGGCCGCAGGCTTCCCGGGGTGGCCAGGGTACTGCCACGTGGCACCGCCTCGCGGGCGACACCACGCAGGTTGACCGCGACCCGGCGCCCCGGAGGCGCGCTCGCGACGGGCCGGCCATGCAGTTCCAGGCCGCGCACGCGGGCAGCGAGACCGCCGGGAACGACCGCGACGGTGTCGCCGACGGCGATCGGGCCGCGCCGCAGCGTGCCGGTGACGACCGTACCGTGGCCGGGCAACGAGAACACGCGGTCGACGGGCAGGTGGCAGAAGCCGCAGTCGGCGGGGCTCGGAGCGCCCTTTGTCAGGACCGCCAACGCGCCGCGTATCTCGGCGACACCCTCGCCGGTCAGCGCCGAGGCGCCGATCGCGGGGCCGACGATGCGGTTCCGGGCCATCAGCGCCACCGCCTCTTCCATCGCCGGCCGCCCGTCGGCCAGATCCACCTTGCTGATCACCGCAAGGCCGCGCCGTACGCCAAGCAGGCGCGCGATGGCAAGGTGCTCGACGGTCTGCGGCTTCACCCCCTCGTTGGCGGCCACGACCAGCAGCACGGCGTCCACCCCGCCGGCGCCGGCGATCATCGTGCGCACGAAATTCTCATGCCCGGGCACGTCGATCAGGTCGATGGTTCCGGCATCGAGAACCAGTGGCGCGAAGCCCAGCACGATCGAGATGCCGCGCTCGCGCTCCTCCTTGAGACGGTCGGTTTCGATGCCGGTGAGGGCCCGTACGAGCGCGGTCTTTCCGTGATCGACATGCCCGATGACGGCGACGGTCAGGGTGCGGTCCTCCGGGCGTTCATGAATGGCATGAAGGCGCTCGGCGGCGCTTTGACAAGGGATCGGCCGGCAGGCGGGAGGAGCCATCGGCGTTACTCCGTCCCCATGAATTGATGCGGCCGGCGCGCCCCTCATATGGTGGACACCATGTCCGCCGGCGCCGCTCGTCCGACCCTTCGAGAAGTATGGCGGCCGCCGTCCGGCATCGCCATCCTCACCGAGGTCAACAACACCACCATCGGGGTCTGGTACGTCCTGGTCGGCCTGTTCTTCTTCCTGGCGGGCGGGATCATGGCCATGCTCATCCGGCTTCAGCTCGCCGTGCCGGCCAACGACCTCCTCGGTCACGACCTCTACAATCAGCTCTTCACCATGCACGGCACGACCATGATGTTTCTTTTCGCCGTGCCAATTCTCGAGGGTGTCGGCATCTATGTCGTGCCACAGATGCTGGCGGCGCGAGACCTGCCGTTCCCGAGGCTGTCGGCCTACGGCTTCTGGTGCTACGTCCTGGGTGGGCTGCTGGTGTTGTCCAGCTTCTTTCTCGGCGGCGCGCCGGATGCCGGCTGGTTCATGTACACGCCGTTGTCGGGCAAGGAATATTCGCCGGGAAAGGGCGCCGATTTCTGGCTGCTCGGCCTCACCTTCGTCGAGATATCCGCCTTGTCGGCGGCGATCGAGATCACCGTCGGCGTACTGAAGTTCCGGGCCCCCGGAATGACGCTCGGCCGTATGCCGATCGTGGCGTGGGCCTATCTCGTCGTCGCCTGGATGATCGTCTTCGCCTTTCCGCCCCTGCTCGTCGGCGACATCCTGCTGGAGGCCGAGCGCTCGCTGGGCGTCCCGTTTTTCGACCCCAAGCGCGGCGGCGACCCGGTGCTGTGGCAGCACCTGTTCTGGTTCTTCGGCCACCCCGAGGTGTACATCATCTTCCTGCCGGCGGCGGGGATGGTGTCCACCATGCTTCCGGCCTTCGCCGGCCGGCCTTTGGTCGGGCATGGCTGGGTCATCGCGGCCACCGTGGCCACCGGGGTCATAAGCTTCGCCCTGTGGGTCCACCACATGTTCGCGGTTGGCCTGCCGCACGTGTCGATGAGCATCTTTTCCATCGCCAGCATGGCGGTGGCGATACCCAGCGGCATTCAGGTGTTCGCCTGGCTGGCGACGCTGTGGGGCACGCGGCCGGCTCTGCGGCCGCCGATGCTGTTTATCCTGGGCTTTCTGTTCATCTTCGTGGCCGGCGGTCTGACCGGGGTGATGGTCGCTTCGGTGCCGTTCGACTGGCAGGTGCACGACAGCCACTTTGTCGTCGCCCACTTTCATTACGTGCTGGTCGGCGGGATGGTGTTTCCCCTGCTGGGCGCCTTGTACTACTGGTTCCCGCTGGCGACCGGCCGGATGATGGACGAACGCTTGGCGCGCTGGGTGTTCGGCCTGCTGTTCGTCGGCTTCAACCTGACGTTCTTTCCCTTGCACATCCTCGGACTCCTCGGCATGCCGCGGCGTGTCTACACTTACCTGCCGGGGCTGGGATTCGACGGGCTGAACCTGATCGCCACCGTCGGCGCCTTCGTCATGGCGCTTGGAACGCTGCTTTTCGTCATCGACCTCTTCCGCAGCGCCGCCCGCGGAGCGCCGGCTTCGGACAACCCATGGAAGGCGGGCACGCTGGAATGGATGGGCGCCACGCCCTTGTCGGCGACGGGCCCCGTCAGCGTGCCCGAGGTCGCCACGGCCTATCCGCTGTGGGAGGAGCCGGCGGCCATCGAGCGGGCCGCGGGGGGGCTGGACTATCTGGCGCGCCCCGCCACCGGCGGACGCGAGACCCTGCGCATCGGCGTCCTGACCGGCGCGCCCGAGCAGGTGGTGGCGCTTCCCGGTCCGAGTTGGAAGCCGCTGGTGGCGGCGGTGTTCACGGCGGTCGTGGTCACCGCCCTGTTGTACGATCAGGTCGCGCTCGCCCTGGCGGGTGGGGCGGCCGCGGCGGCCTTCCTCGCCGCCTGGGGCTGGTCGTCCGATCGCAGGCCGTCGGCCGACCAAGTCGACGCAGGTCGCGGCGTCCTTTTGCCCACCTACGGGAACGACCGCGGCAGCCATGCCTGGTGGGGGGGCGTGGTGGCCGCGCTGATCAGCGGCTCGGCCTACGCGGGGCTGGCCAGCTGTTACGTTTTCCTGTGGCTGGTGAAGCCGGCATGGCCGCCGCCCGACTTCGCGGGGATGTTGCCCCCGTCCGTGTTGGCCTGGCTGGCAGCCGGTCTGGCCCTCGCCGCCGCGCTTGCCGAGGCCGGCCGCCGCGCGATGGCCTTGAGACATATGCGAAGGGCCGCCGCCGGCCTGGTCGCCGCCAGCGCCGTCGGTGCCGGCGCTTCGCTGGCAACCCTGATGCTGCTGGCCGGATCGGGGCTCGACCCGCAGGGCCATTCCTATCCGGCAACCTTGTGGGCGATGACCTTCTTCGTCGTCGTCCATATCGCGTTTTGCGTGGCGATGGTGGCTTTTTCCCTGTTGCGGCTGGCCCTGGGACTGGTGACCCCCGAGCGCCGCATGCTGGTCGAGTTGACCGCCCTTTCATGGCACTACACCGTGGCCATCGGACTGGCCAGCCTGGGGCTCGCCGCCTTCGGCGAGGCCTTGGGGTGAGGTGCCGGATGCGCGGGCCCATCGTCCTGCTGGTGGCCGGGCCAGCCCTCTTGATGGCCTATTTCGGCCTCGCCTACCTCGCCGTCTCGTTCGCCTGCGCCGGCGTATGGCCGTACTGGCCTGCGATTTCGGCGATGCTGCTGCTGTGCGCGGCGACCTTGGCGGGCGAGGCCTGGATTCTGTGGGCCGCGCGACGCGGCGAGGGTGAGGCCGTCACCCGGCAGGCCGCGGCGATTCTGGCGGGCCTCGCGTTGGTGGCGACGGTGTGGCTCGGGGCCGGGCTGCTGTATACCTCGTGCGGATAGGGGCGCGGCTTGCCGACGGGCTTGACGCGGCGCTCCCGACACCCCCAAGGTCAGTTTCGCAAACGAGTGAAGGAGAGCGCGAGGTGACCGCCGTCGATCCTCGCCGCTATGCCGCGTGGCGCGCGTCGGAACTGGGCCGGGCGACTGACGCGCTCGAATATACGCTGATGGTCGATCTTGCCGGCCCGCTGGTCGGGCGCCGCGTGTTGGACGTCGGGTGCGGCGACGGCGCCTTCGCGGACCATCTCGCCGCTCGCGGCGCGATGGTCACGGCCGTCGATGCGGATCCCGCCGCCGTCGCCGCCGCCCGGGCGCGACAGGCGCCGGTCACCCTGATGGTCGGCGACGCCTGTCGCCTGCCCTTCGCCGACGATCGCTTCGACGTGGTGGTGGCCATGACCCTGCTGTGCCTGGTATCCGATCCCGTCCGGGCGGTGTCCGAGATGGCGCGGGTGACCCGACCGGGCGGCCGGGTGGTTCTGGGGGAGCTGGGGCGGTGGAGCCTGTGGGCGTTGTGGCGGCGGCTGCGCGGCCTGTCGGGCGGCAGCCCGTGGCGCGCCGCCACCTTCTGGGGGCCCGGCGCGTTGCGCGGTCTGCTGACGTCGGTGGGGTTGCGCGCCGGTCCGGTACGGGGCGCCGTGTACTACCCACCCGTCGGTAGGGTGGCCAGGATGGCGGCCCCGCTCGACCCCGCCATGGGTCGCGTCACGGCGTTCGGGGCGGCCTTCCTTGCGGTGGCCGGCGACAAGCCCGGCTCGGTCGGTTAGGAGGTAGGGAGATGAACAACGGTCCCAAGCGCGAGATGTCCGACCTGTTTGCCCGCGTCGCCAAGGCGCTGGCGAACGGCATCCGCCTCGAACTGGTCGAGGCGCTGGGGCAGGGCGAGCGCAGCGTCGAGGAACTGGGCCGCGCCGTCGGCATTCCCATCGCCAACGCCTCGCATCATCTACAGGTGCTGCGCGAGGGCGGCATCGTTGCCTCGCGGCGCGAGGGCGTGCAGATCATCTACCGGCTGGCCGACGACGAGGTGGTGCGGCTGGTCGCCAGCATCCGCCGGGTGGCCGAACGCCAGATCGCCGAGGTCGAGCGCGTGGCGCGCGAGCATTTCAGCAGCCGCGACGGCCTCGAGGCGGTGCGCCGCGCCGACCTGCTGCGCCTCGTGCGGCGCGGCGAGGCGGTGGTCATCGACGTGCGCCCGACCGCGGAGTACGAGGCCGGCCACATACCCGGCGCCGTCAACATTCCGGCCGGCGAACTGTCGCGGCGGCTGGCGGAGTTGCCGCGGGACAAGGAGATCGTCGCCTATTGCCGGGGACCCTACTGCGTGCTGGCCTTCGACGCCGTCACCACGCTGCGCGGCGCCGGCTTCCGGGCGCGCCGTCTCAAGAATGGCTGGCCGGAGTGGCGGGCGTCGGCGCCCGAGTGATCACGCCCGCCTGCGCCGCCAGCAGCCGTCGCGACAGCCACGCCAGGGGCGCGGCGACGTCGAGGCGCCCACACCACCGCTCGGGAATGTCGGACAGGCCGCGGGCGGCCCCGTAAAGCTGGCCGGCGATCGAGGCGGTCGAATCCGAATCACCGTCGTGGTTGGCGGCCAACACCAGGGTGCGCATGAGGTCCCCGCCGACAAGCGCGCTGTAAAGGCCGACGGCCAACGCCTCCTCGCCGACCCAGCCCTCGCCCAGCGCGGCGATGTCCCTGTCCGGACGGGGTGCGGCGGCGCGTTTCAGGGCCCCTGAGATGGCGGCCGACGTTTCTCCGTGGCCCGGCCATCCGCGGAGCATCGCCAGGGTCCGATTCGCCGCCTCGGCCAGCGGCATGCCGTCGATCATCAGCCGAACCATCGCCGCCATCGCCCCGGCCGGCAGGTAGCCCGAGGGGTGGCCATGCGTGAGCGCCGCCGCGTCGACGGCGATGCGGAAGCAGGTCTCGGGGTCGTCGGCGCGGACAAGCCCGATAGGGGCCGCCCGCATGACGCCGCCGCAGCCCTTGCTGTCGTTGACCGGCTGGGTGACCGTGCCCCGGCCGCCGGCCCGAAGCGCCCCCAGGCAGGTGTTGCCGGGCGCCCGCGTGGCCCACAGCTCGGGATAGCGCCGCAAGCCTTGGTCGCGGTCCGGTCGGCTGCCGCGCTGGGTGGCGTACCAATCCAGATAGGCGCGGCGGATGGCCTGGACCTTGGCCGCGACGGGCGCCGCCAATCCCGCCTCCAGCAGACCTTCCAGCGTGAACAGCGTCATCTGGGTATCGTCGGAGACGATCAGCCGGCCGTCGGGAAATTCGGTCAGCCCGTCCGGCCCGAAGCGCGCGCGAATCCGCGGCAGCTCGTCGAACTCGACCAGATAGCCGAAGGCATCGCCCAAGGCGCCGCCCAACAGGCAGCCAAGGGCGCGCTCGGCGAAGGCATCGTCGCCGAGGGATGGGATGGCGGCGAGGAGTTCCTCAAAATCGTCCGGGCAGCCTGGTGTCGGGGGTGTCGTAATCGTCGGCTGTGTCATGAGCGGTCTCGTTTTCTTTCATTCTCACGCGGCGGCATCGCCGGCACCAGAGCAAAACCTCGGTGCCGCAGCGATGCACGGAATGCTCGGCCTGGGCCCGGCAGTGCGGGCAAGGGGCGGTGGTTACGTCCTCAGTCATCGGCGAGCAGCAGTTTCATCCTGATGTCGTCCCATTCGCGAGGGCCGGTCGCGGCCACGCGGGCGAGGACGGTGCGGCCGGCGTCCATCAGTCGGGCGAACGGCGGGTTTCTGACGCGCGGCACATAACCGAGTTTGACGCCTTCGGACGTGAAAACCTCGATGGCGAGGGCGTCATGTGGATTTGCCGGCTCGCGGCCGAGGATCAGCGCTTGGCCGATACGCAAGGTTTCGCGCACCTCGTCCGCCTGATAATACGCCGTGCCGGCGACGTGGGTTTCCAGCAGGAACAGCGGCGGTGCCGCCGGTCGCGCCGGGGCGGCCGGAAGTGCGGTTGCGGCGGCGCCGCCGGTGCTCAGGGCCAGGAATCGCCTGCGGTCGATGCTGATGAAGCGTGTTTGCGTGTCCATGTCGGGTGTCCTTCGATCCTGAGGACCGGTTTAACCCGAGTGGATGACGGTTTCGGTCACATTGAGGGGGTGGCCCGGCTCGCTTGCCACGCCGCCTGCAGCGCCCGCCACTGGTCGGGGCCGTGCGGTGCGGCGCGGCGGCGGACGGGCAGGGGGATCAGGGTGAAATAGGCGGCGACGGCGGCGGCGCCGGAGTCGGGCCAGGGCGACAGCCAGATTCCGCGCGCGTCGAGGACCCGGCCCGGATCGGTCGGGCGGAACGTGCCACCCTCCAGGCGCCAGCATCCGAACCGCCGATCCCAACGCCCGAACACCCTCACGCCCCGGTCGGAAAGCTCGATCAGGGCGTCATCGGTGAAGCGGTAGAGCGGCGTGGCCACGTGGTTTCCGAGGTCTGTTCCTGCACGCCCACAGTACAATTGACAAATGTGACATAAACGGTCTCGTTTTGTTCCGCGGCCCCAGGCTTTTCCCGTCACCCCTCGCATGCGACAATCTTCGCGGGAATTCGGGGGCGCCGCATGGTCCGGTATGAAAAGGCAGACAACCTGATGCAACTGGCGCTCGACATGCAGGCGGCGCGCGGCGGGCTGTCGCTGGCCGACATCCAGGAGCGCTGCGGCGTCGGGCGTCGGACGGCGATGCGCATGCGCGACGCGCTGCTTCGCAACTTCCCCCAGGTCGTCGAGCGGGTGGGCGATGACCGCATCAAACGCTGGCACATCCCGCCCGGCACGCTCGACCGGCTTGTCGCCTTCTCGCCCGACGAGATCGCCGACCTCGAAGGCGCCGCGCGGCTGATGGAGGAGCAGAACCGCCCCGACGCCGCGGCGCGGCTGGGCGAGGTGGCGGCCAAGATCAAGGCGCTGATGCGCCCCGAGCTGGCCCGTCGGGTGGCGCCCGACATCGAGGCGCTGCTCGAGGCCGAGGGGCTGGCCTTCCGGCCCGGTCCGCGTCCGGCCATCGATCTCGACGTCGTCGAAGCGTTGCGCGAAGCCATCAAGGCCTGCCGGCAGGTCTCCTTCCAATACCGAAAGCGGGGCGCCAGACGGCCGCAGCGCCGGCAGGTGCATCCCTACGGCTTTCTCTACGGCCACCGGCACTATCTGGTGGCCCTCGATCCGAACGACGGGCTCCACAAGCTGTTCAGCCTGGCCGGCATCGGCGAGGCGCGGTTGCTCGGCGAGGGCTTCGTGCGCGACCCGCAATTCTCCCTCGCCGCCTTCGCGCGCCGCAGCTTCGGGGTGTTTCAGGAGAACCCGGTCGAGGTCGCGTGGCGGTTCCTGCCGCAGGCGGCCGAGGAGGCGGCCAGCTTCGTCTTCCATCCCGACCAGCGGAAGACATGGGAGGACGACGGCTCGCTGACGGTGCGGTTCACCGCGGGGGGTTGGCTGGAGATGGCCTGGCACCTCTACACCTGGGGCGACGCCGTCGAGGTGCTGTCGCCCCCCGAACTGGCTCGGCACGTGGCCCGCCACCGCCCGTCCTGGCCGGCCCTGCCCTGAACGGGATCAGCGCTTGCGGCGGTCGATTGGGGTGACGCTGCCGCACACGCGCTGCACCATGCGCGTCAGCAGCCCGGCGAACAGGCGCTCCTCCTCGGGGCTGAGCAACGCCACCGCGCTGCGGTACTCGTCGAGGCCGAGCGGATAGGCGCGGTCGAAGGCCTCCCGCCCCTTCGGCTCGATATCGACGTTGAGCACCCGCGAATCGTCGCCGTCGACCTCGCGGCGCAGATGGCCGTCCTCGGCCATGCGCATCACCAGACGGCTCAGCGTCGATTGCGGTATCAGCGTGTCCTCGGCCAGCTCCGACAGGTTGCGCGGCCCCCGCGTCGCCAGGACCAGAAGCACGCGCCAGTGCTGAAACGTCAGACCCTCGCGGCGAAGGCGGGCCGACAGGTTCCGGTTCAGGCGGTTCACCAGCCTGTTCATCAGGTAGGGTAGTAGCTCCTCGAGGGGCCGCTCGTCGCCGGGATCGTCGGGCGCCGTCATCGGACCATCTGCGTGGGCAGCCAAGTGCCGAATTCGGGCACCGCCACCACCGCCGCCAGCACCAGCAGTTCGAGCAAGAGGAACGGCAGGGCGGCGCGGTAGACGTCGGCCAGGGTGATGCCGGGCGGGGCCACCCCCTTCATCACGAACAGCAACAGGCCGAAGGGCGGGGTAAGGAAGGCGATCTCCATGCTCAGCAGATAGATCACCCCCAGCCACAGGGGGTCGATGCCCACGCTGCGCGCCAGCGGGATGAAGAAGGGCACGGTGATCATCAGCATGCTCACCTGATCGACGAAGCAGCCGAGGAACAGCAGCAGCAGCACCATCGCCACCAGCACCGCCAGCGGCGTCAGTTCGAAGCCGGTGACCAGCCGTATGAGGCCGTCGGTGGCGCCCGAGAAGGCAAGAATCTGGGCGAAGGTCACCGAGGCGACGATGATGAACAGGATCATCACGCTGACCTTGGCGGTTTCCAGCAGCGCGACGGTCATCTTGTTGCGGTCGAAGGAGCCGTAGCCGATGGTGGCCGCCGCCGAGGCGACGCAGCCGAGGGCCGCCGACTCGGTCGGGGTCGCCAAGCCGGCCACCAGGCTGCCGACCACCGCCAGAAAGATGATCGACAGCGGCAGGACGTCGCGCACGAAGGGAAGGATGCGCGACCATCCGCGCTCCGCCGGCGCGTCCTCGGTGGGCGCCAGACTCGGGTCGAGCAGGCAGCGGCCGACGATATAGCCGACGAACAGGACCGCCAGGGCGAGCGCCGGCAGGATGCCGGCGATCAGCAGTCCCGAAATCGAAATTCCCGCCAGGCTGCCGAGCAGCACCGCCAGCGCCGAGGGCGGAATCAGCATTGCGATGCCGCCGGTGGCCATGATCGGCCCCATCGCCAGCCGGGGATCGTAGCCCTTGCGCAGCATGTCGGGCAGCAGGGCGCTGCCCAGCATCGCGGTGTTGGCCATCGACGACCCGGACAGGGCGGCGAACACGGTGCCCCCCGCCACCGACACGATGGGCATGCGGCCGGGGACCTTGGCGATCAGCTTCTCGATGGCGTTGATGGCGCGGAACGCCACGCCCGAATGCAGCAGGATCTCGCCCATCAGGATGAACAGCGGGATGGGCGCCAGCGAGTAGTTGGTGAGCGCTGTGAGCGAATTGCGGATCATCTGCTCGAGACCCGGTCCCCCGCCCAGGAAGACGACGGCGCCCACGATGTTGACCGCGAAGAAGGCGAAGGCGACCGGCAGCCCGAAAACCAGCAGGCCGCACAGCAGGCCGAGCAGCAGGATCAGCGCCTCATGCCATTCCATCGCCGCCGCCCTCCGTCAAAGTTCGGCCCTGCCGCCCGGCTGGGCGGCGGCGAACAGGCGGCGGCCGAACTCGACGGCCAGCATGGCGCTGGCGACGGGAATGACCGCAAGCGCCCACCATTCGGGAAACACCACGCTCTTCAGCACCAGATAGCCCTGTTCGCGGGCCTGCAGGGTCACGCGCACCGAGTAGTAAAGCATGACCAGGGCGATGCCCAGGCCGGCCAGGTTGGTCAGCAGCCCGGCCGCGCCGCGCGCGGCTCTGGGCAGGGCGTCGACGACGAAATCCACGCGCACGTGGGCGCTCTTGTAAAGGACCCAGGGGGCGGCGAGGAAGGTGCTGGCGAACAGGCCGTATTCGATGAGGTCGACCAGCCCGCGAATGCTGTCGCCGCCGCTGTTGCGCAACACCACGTCGATCGCGGTCACCGCCGCCGCCGTGGCGTAGCCCAGCCCGGCGAGCAGGCCGAAGGCGTCGAGAATCAGCGCGTATGCTCGCATGTCCCCCCCATGCGCGAAGGCCGCGCCCGCAACCGGGCGGGCGCGGCCCCGGTCGTCAGTCGGCCAACAGGCTGCGCAGCTTGTCGGCGTTGTCGGGCGCGATCTTCTTGACATACGCCCAGCCCGCCTCGGCGGCGGCCTTCAGCCACTGCTCCTTTTCGGCGCCGGCGAAGGTGATGGTCTTCAGCCCCGCCGCCGCCTGCCGCTCCATCTCCTTGGCGTTGATGCCGGCGTTGAGGGCGTTGCGCTCCTCGACCCAGGCGGCGGTCTTGGTCAGCACGGCCCGCTGTTCGTCGGTCAGCTTCTTCCAGACATCGTTGTTCACCAGGATGTTGACGTCAACCTGATAGAAGCCGGGATCGACGCGGAACTTCGTGCGCTCCTGCCAACCCAGATCGAAGATGCCCTGGACCGGCCAGCCATAGCCGTCGACTACGCCGCGCTCGAGCGCCGTGTAAACCTCGCCGGGGGCCGTCTGCACCAGATTGGCGCCGAGATCGGCGAAGAACGCCCGGTAGATGGGGGTGACCCGGATGGTCAGCCCCTTGAGATCGGGCTTGTCGATCGGCTTGTTGAGATAGAGGTGAAAGGGCACGCCGTCGCCGGTGCGGGCGAGGTAATAGGCGTTCATGCGCTTGACGTGGAGGTCGTTGAGGAATTCCCAGGCGCCGTTCTTGCGCTGTTCCTGGATGGTGCGCGTGGCGAGCTTCAGCGACTCCGCCTCGGGCATCAGGTTGGTGTAGAAGGCGCTGGTCACGTTGCCGATGTCGACCACGCCGGTCTTGACCGCGTTGCCCACCTCGAAGGGCGGCATGGCGCGCGGTCCGCCGATGTAATTGATGCGAATCAGGCCTTTGCCGTCCTCGTTGACCTTGCCGATGAAGTCCTCGAAGGGCTTGGCGAAGGCGGTTCCCTCCTGGAACGCGTTGACCCCGCGCAGCGTGACCTCGGCGGCGTGCGCCGCCCCCGCCATGCCGATACCCAGCGCCAGCAACGACGCGACCACTTTGAATCTCATGCTACCCTCCCTGTGGCTCCCGCCTTGCGGCGGGATTGGTTGAAAACGTTACCGAATTCGCTCGTTGGTCGAGCACCCTGCCGATGGCCTTGCCATCGGGATCTGCCAAGGCCGCCTCGCGGGCGCGCGCAACGCCGTCGGCATCCAGCCGGCCGGCCGCGACGGCATCGAGGATGCGCAGCAGGTTTCCGTGCCCCCGCCGGTGGGTGTCGCCGTAGCCCTTCACCAGACGGGCGCATTCGGCGACCTCGCGGGCGAGGCGCGGATGCTTTTCGGCGGCGGCGCCGATTGCCCCCAGCCAGCGTTCGATCAGGGCCTGTTCCTCGGCGAAGCGCCACGTTCGCCGCCGCCACCGCCGCAGGCCGGCCAGCAGCCGCAGGCGCCAATAGCCGCTCAGCGACGTGCTTTCGACGTGCAGCGAGATCGACAGGCGGTCGAGCAGGTTGCGTCGCTCGGCCCAGGCAAAGAGCCGCTTCCCGAGGGCCGGGGTGAGCAGCGCGCTCACCTCCTCGACGCCGGGCGAGAAATGCTCGACCACGCGCACCGGTTCGCCCGCCTTGGCCCCCACCTCGTCGCGCACACGGCGATAGCGGTCGGGACGGCTTTTCAGGTCGGCGACGCGCACGATGTCGTCATAGGCCATCCACAGGGCGAGGTGGCGGGCGGCCTCGCGCAACGCCGCCTGATCCCGCACCTCGGCCGCCAGCCGCGAAAGGCGCGCCAGGTAGAGGCGGGCGTAGTCCGCGTCCTGGTAATTGACCAGGCGCCGGACGCCGGCGGCCGCGAGGTCGCTCATGAACCCCGGCAGGCCATCGAGTGCCGCGGCCAGATCGGCTGGCCAGCCCTCGGCCACCGCTTCGGTTGGCGCGGGGGACTTCGGCGCCGCCAGCACCACCTCGCCCCGGGCCAGCCGGAGGCCTAGGTCGAAGCCCGCGAGATTGGCCTCGACGGCGATGCCGCTGTCGCGGATCGACTGGGCGAAGGCGTCCTCGGGAATGGGCAGGGTGCCGCTGCCCGCCGCGGCGCCGAGCATGATGGCGTTTAGGGGAAGGGACCGCGCCCGGTCGTCGGCGCCGGGATCGAACAGGATGGCGGTGGCCGGCATGCGGCGCGCCGCATCGAGGATGGGCTCGGCGGCGGCCCGGCCGTCCCCCATGGCCATCTTCTCGACGGTGGCGTAGACGCGGTGCGTGGCGGCGACGAGGGTGGTGCGCTCGGGCGACACGAAACCCTCGCGCATCGCCCGCCCCGCCTCGAGCAGTTCGGTGGCGATCATGAGGTCGATGGCGCCGGCGACCGGATAGAGGCCGAGCACCGGCCGCCGCCCTTCCAACGCACGGTGGGTGCGGGGAAAGATCTCGACGTAATAGGTGGTGGCGCCGGTGCGCTGGGCGACGCCGGGAAGCGAGGAGCTCTGCACCGGCAGGTCGCTGCGCATCGCCGCGCGCACGATCCAGTCGGTGAGCACGCCGCCACCCTCGCCGCCGAGGGCGGCGATCAGAACGCCGATCGGGCGGTCGCCGGTCATTCCACCCCCCGCAGGGCCGGAACCAGCCGGTTCCGGAGGCCGTCGCGCAGCCGGTCCCACCAGCCCGGATTGCGGATGACGTCGGCGCGATAGAACGACGGGCACAGGCGCGCCGCGTCGGCGACCTCGCCGCACAGGCCGCAGCCGACGCAGTCGTCGTTGACGTGCGCGATGGGATCGCGCCGCAGCGGGTCGGGATTGTCCTTGAGGGTGAGCGAAGGACAGCCCGACAAGCGGATGCAGGAATGATCGCCGGTGCATACGCTCTCGTCGACCCCGTAGCGCGTCCTCACCACGCGCTGGCCGGCGGCGAGTCGCCGGCGGGTCAGCGGCTTGATGCGGCGCTGGCGGGCGAGCTGGCATTCGCCGCGCGCGACGATCACCTTCAGTCCCTTTTCCGCCGTCGTCATGGCCTCGCGCAGGATTTTCCGCATGCGGCCAAGATCGTAGCTGCGCGCGGTGCGCACCCACCGCACCCCCATGGCCCGCACCGCACGTTCGATCGACACGGGTGAACGGTCGCGGCGCGCCTCCGACGAGGGAATGTGCTGCTGGCCGGTGGCCGAGGTGTAGCCGTTCTCGACGATCAGCAGCACGCCGTCGGTGTCATTGAACACCGCCCCGGCAACGCCCGAGGTCAGCCCGTTGTGCCAGAACCCGCCGTCGCCCATGACGCTGACCACCCGGCGGTCGAAGTTCGCCCCCACCCCCGGCGCGCCCGACAGCCCCAGGCCGTAGCCCAGGATCGTGTTGCCCAGGTTGAACGGCTCGAGCGTCGAGAAGCTGTGGCATCCGATGTCCGCCGAGACGTGCACCTTGCCGACCTCGCGTTCCACCAGCTTCATGGCGCTGAACACCGGGCGCTCGGGGCAGCCGGTGCAGAAGCCGGGCGGTCGGCGCGGCAACTCGCCCGAAATCAGATCGGCGGCCCGCGACTTGGCGGCGACCACGCGGTCGAGCACCCGGATGGCGGCGGTAAGGTCGACGCCCTTGGGCAGGCTCCCCTCCAGGAACCGAACCACCCCGGTCAGCACCGCCTCGGCGGTGTATTCGCCGGCCATCGGCAGCACCGCCTTGCCGACCACCGCGGTGTCGCTGCCGGCCCGCCGCAGGATCGCGTTCAGCGCCTGTTCCAGGTAGTCGGGCTGGCCTTCCTCGACGAGCAGGACGGCGCGCTTGCCCGCGCAGAAATCGCTTACCTCGTCGGGGACCAGGGGGTAGGTGACGTTGAGGACCATGATCGGCACGTCGGTTCCGCCGAAGGCGTCGGCCAGGTCCAGTTGCTGGAGGGCGCGAACCACGGTGTTGTACAGGCCGCCCTGTACGACGATGCCGATGTCGTCGTGTCTGCCCGGGAAGATCTCGTTGAGCCCGCGTTTTCGGATGAAATCGAGCGCGGCCGGGAGCCGGACCTCGATCTTGTGCTTTTCCTGCGCATAGGTGGAGGGCGGCAGGCAGATGCGTCCGTAATCGTAGACCGGTTCGCGCAGCGGGCTGTGGTGCGAGACGGCCGGAGGCCGGTTGTCCTTGCAGGCGAAGCGCCCGTGCATGTGGCAGGCGCGGATCCGGAATTCCATCATGACCGGCGTGCTCGACGCCTCGGACAGGGCGAAGGCCTCGTCGATGAGGTCGACGAACCGGGCGTGATCGGGCCGCGGGTCGATCAGCCACATCTGCGACTTCATGGCGAAGGCGTGGGTGCGCTCCTGGATGATGCTGGCGCCCTGGCCGTAGTCCTCGCCGAGGATGATGACGGTGCCGCCGACCACCCCGGCCGACGCCAGATTGGACAAGGCGTCGGAGGCAACATTGGTGCCGACGGTCGATTTCCACACGGCGGCGCCGCGGAGGGGGTAATTGATCGAGGCGCCCAGGAGGGCGGCGGCGGCGGCCTCGTTGGCACAGGACTCGAAATGCACGCCGAGCTCGCCCAGCAGGCCGCGTGCGTCGGCGAAAACGTCCATGAGGTGGGACACCGGCGCGCCCTGGTAGCCGCCGACATAGCTGACCCCGGCCTGCAACAGGCCCTTGGCGATGGCGAGAATGCCCTCGCCCTCGAACATCTCGCCCTCGCCCAAGCGCAGTAGGGCGATTTCCTTGGCGTAGGAACGTTCCACTCGGCTTCCTCCCGTCGGGAATATATGCAAATGCATATTTTCGCTCGATGCAAGGCTTTTCGGGAATCCATTCGGCATAGGCCGCTCGCCCGGCGCCTGCTTCACATTGCTGATGGCCGTCGACCGACGCCCATCCCATCTTCGGATTCACCGGGCCGGCAGCACCCGGCGTGCGCAGCGACAGGAGGCGCTCATGCCAGCGACGGTCAGGGTGGCGGCGGCACAGATCGCGCCGGTGATGCTCGATCGCGACGCCACCATCGACAAGGTTTGTGACGTCATAAGAGAGGCGGGAAGGGCGGGCGCCGAACTGGTGGCGTTTCCTGAAAGTATCGTACCCGGCTATCCGTACTGGGCGATGTTCCTCGAGCCGGTGTCGATCAACGCCCTCAATCGCCGCTTGTTCCACAACGCGGTCGCCGTGCCGTCGCCGGCCAGCGACCGGCTGTGCGCCGCCTGCCGCGAGGCGGGAGTGTATTCGGTCGTCGGCATCAACGAGCGGGAAGGCGGCACCCTGTTCAACAGCCAACTGTTCATCGGCCCGAACGGCGAGATCTTCGGGCGCCGCCGCAAGCTGATGCCGACCAGCCACGAGCGAATGGTCTGGGGCCGCGGTGACGGGGCCGATCTGGCGCTCTTCGAGACTCCGATCGGACGGCTGGGCGGGCTGATCTGCTACGAGCATTCGAACCCGCTCTATCGTTACGCCATTCAGGCTCAGGGCGAGGAGATTCACGTCGCGTGCTGGCCCGGCGGCCTGCCGGGCATCAACGGCATCATCGACGCCGCCACCCGCCACTACGCCTTCGAGGCGCAGTGCTTCGTGATCAGCGTGACGGCGGTGCTGACGGAAGCCGCCATTGCGGCGATGGGCGAAGGCGGCAAGCTCGCGACCCTGCAGCCGGGGGGCGGCCATTCGGCCATTCTCGGGCCGCGGGGCGACTATCTTGCCGGCCCGGAAACCGGGGGCGAGGCGATCCTCTATGCCGATCTCGATTTCAACCGGATCGTGGACATGAAGATGGTCGTCGATTCGGCCGGTCACTACGCCCGGCCGGATGTCGTCGAGCTTGTTGTGCACGGCGGCCGGCGGCGCCCGCTGACCATCGAGCGGGGCGCCCGCGGCTGAGGCCGTGCGGCCTGCCGCGCAGGGCGAATGCCGGGGTTGCGAACGAGGCTCTGGCCTGCCGTGGCGCTCGCGGCTAACGTGCGGCCATGCAACCCCAGCCCGAGACCTTCACGCACCGCGAAATCCTAACCGTCCTCAGCGGCGTGGTCCTGTGCATGTTCATGGCGGCGCTGGACCAGACCATCGTCGCCACGGCGCTGCCCACCATCGCCAGCAATTTCGGCCGGCTCGAAGGGCTGTCCTGGGTGGTGACGGCCTATCTGCTGACCTCGACGGCGACCGCGCCGCTGTTCGGCAAGATGAGCGACCTTTACGGGCGCAAGCGGCCGATGCAGGCGGCGGTGGCCATCTTCGTGGTCGGGTCCGTGTTTTGCGGGTCGGCGCAGTCGATGACCCAGCTCGTCCTGTTCCGGGGATTGCAGGGCATCGGCGGCGGCGGCCTGATGGTGCTGGCCTTCACCGTGATCGCCGACGTCGTGGCCCCCCGCGAACGCGGCCGCTACCAGGGCTACATCGCCGGGGTGTTCGCCGTCTCCAGCGTCACCGGCCCGGTGCTCGGCGGGTTCCTGGCGGAATACCTGTCGTGGCGCCTGATTTTCCTGATCAACGTGCCGATCGGCCTTGCCGCCTACGCGATGATAAGCCGCGCCCTGGCCAGACTTGCCAAGCGGCGGCAGGGACTGGAGATCGACTATCCGGGCGCCGCGCTGATGGTCGGCGCCATCGTCTGCCTGCTGCTGGCCCTGACCTGGGGTGGCCGGGCCTATGCCTGGACCTCTCCGGTCATTCTCGGCCTCGTCGGCACGGCGGTCGTCCTGCTTGTTCTGCTCGTTTTGCAGGAGCTGCGCGCCTCCGAGCCAATCCTCCCGCCACGCCTGTTCCGGTCGCCGATCGTCGCGGTGTGCAGCCTGGGCGCCACGCTCGGTGCCGCCGTGATGTTCGTGGGCATCGTGTTCATGCCGCTGCACCTCCAACTGGTGCGCGAGGTGGGCGCGGGGCGATCCGGCCTGTTCATGCTGCCCCTGATGATGGGGGTGGTGGTGGGCGGCACCACGAGCGGCCGGCTGGTGACCCGCACCGGCCGGTACAAGCCATGGCCCCTGCTGGGCATGATCCTGGCCGGGGGCGGCTACGCGACCCTGGCGCTGGCCGAATCCCTCGGTGAGCTCCCCTATCTGTTCGTCCTGGGGGTGATCGGGGTGGGCGCGGGCACGGTGATGCCGGTGACGATGATCGTCGTCCAGAACGTGGTGGAGCGCCGCGACCTGGGTGCCGCCACTTCGGCGGTGGGATTCTTCCGCTCGCTCGGGGCCTCGCTCGGCATTGCCCTGTTCGGCACCATCCTGGCTTCGGGGGCGGAGCGCGGGTTGCGCACCGACATGGCCGCGGCCGCCGGCCTCGACCTCGGCAGCGTCATTGACCAGGGGCCGGAGGCCATCCGCATGCTGCCCGCGGCGGCGCGCGATGCGGTGGTCGCCGCCTTCGGCGCCTCGTTCGACGGCCTGTTCCTGGCCGCCGCCGGCATGGCGGCGCTGACCTTCGTCGTGATCCTGTTCCTCAAGGAGGTGCGGCTGCGGTCCGCCCACGACGCGCCCGGGGCCGCCGGGTAGGCGGCTCCGGAAATCCGAGGTCAGGCGATGAGGCCGTAGGTCAGCCCGACGGTTACGGAGCCGCCCAGCGCGAAGCCGAGATAGGCGAGGAACACCGGCCACCGGACCAGCGCCTGTACGGCCAGGGCGGCGGGAATGCTGGTGACGCCGCCGCCGACCAGGAAGGCCATTGCCGCGCCGGGTGACATGCCCTGTCCGACAAGCCCGGCGACGAGGGGCAAGGCCGCGTAGCCGTTGAGATAGGCGGGAATGCCGACCAGGGTCGCGACAACGATGGGAACCACGCCCTCGCCGCCGACGGCGCGCGCCACGATCTCGGCCGGCACGTAGGCGACCATCAGGCTTTCGAGAAGGAAGGCGAGGGTCAGCCACTTGGCGAGAAGCTTGGCGTTGCGCAGTGCGCCTTCCGCGAATGCGGCGCGCCGGGCGGCGTCGGACCAGAACCGCCAGGCGACGCGACCGGACGGCAGGGTGCGGCCGTCCGCCGCCTGCCGTACCTCCGGGCGAAGGGCTTGGCGCAGCCGCCCGCTTCTTACCAGGAACGCGGTGCCGAGCCCGCCCAGCAGCCCGACGCCGACGGCGGCCGCCGTCTTGGCGACGGCGAATGGAAGGCCGAGCGTGCCGGCGGTGACCATGAACATCGACGGATCCATGAGCGGCGAGGCGAGCCAAAAGGCCATTACCGGCGGCAGCGGCACCCCCATCGCCAGCAGCGCGGCGACCAGCGGGATCACGCCGCACGAACAGAAGGGCGACAGCGCGCCGAGCACGGCGGCGGCGCCAATCATCGGCAGCATCCGCCCCTGGAAGGCCCGGGCTACCAGGCTCTCGGCGCCCGATGCCTTGACGTAGGCGGCGGCTGCCACGGACAGGAGCAGGAACGGGAGCATGGTCAACATGCTGTCCAGCGTGAATGCGAGGCTGCTCGCGGCCTGCTCGGGGACGCCTGCGACCAGCACGGAAAAAGTCAGCAGGATGGCGAGCCAGACGCGGTCGAGGCTTCGCGCGGTGCGAACGAACGTCGCTGCAAGAGAGGACATGTAAATCTTCTATATTCCCAGGAATATCGACAAATAGGCGAAAAAAAAAGGCCTTGCTAGGAGGGCTCGCGTGCCGCTTCGACGCAGCATTCCTTCACCAGAAAGGCCAGCGTCTCACGCATGGCCTGGAAGTCGGCCCGGCAGATCAGGGTGGTGCCGTGACGCTCCTGCGCGACCAGCCCGACCGCGATCAGACGGTGCAGATGGTGCGAGAGCGTGGACCGGGCGACGCCGGTGCGGTCCTGGACATCGCCCACCGACAGCCCGGGGCCCCCGGCCCGGACCAGCAACCGGAATATCTCGAGCCTGGTACCGTTGCCGAGGGCCTCCAGGCGGCGTGCCGCATCCACGAGTTTCATTGGCACCAACCTAGAGTCCGGACCCCTAAGTATCAAACGATATTTCCAGGAATATAGGAATACGATAAGTCGAGCGACGGATGGGGAAACGAAGGTCTTGTCTACTGGGGGATGGTGGAGCCGAGGGGAATCGAACCCCTGACCTCCTCATTGCGAACGAGGCGCTCTCCCAACTGAGCTACGGCCCCCCAAGAGGTGCGCGATAATGCGGAACGGCCGCGCTTCTGTCAAGCGCCGCCACGGGCGGTTCTCCGGCGGTCGCGAGGGGGCCGCGCGCCGCCCTCAATGCGCGGCCGGTGGCCCGCAAGGCGGGGTTGCGCGCCGCCTTCGGTGCCGCTAGGTTACCCGGATTCGACAGCCGATACGAGGCCTTGGGAGATGGACGTCATCCTCATACCCCTCCTGCAGGTGATCTCCATCGCCATCGAGCTTTACGTGTGGGCGCTGATCATCTCGGTCGTGCTGAGCTGGCTGGTCGCCTTCAACGTCGTCAACACCCGCAACCGCTTCGTCTGGACGGTGGGCGATTTTCTCGACCGCATCACCGAGCCGGCCCTGCGCCCGATCCGGCGGGTTCTGCCGAATCTGGGCGGGATCGACCTGTCGCCCCTGGTCCTGATCCTCATTCTGTATTTCATCCAGGGCGTCCTGCGAAACCTTGTCTACCGCCTCGTCTGACGGCACATCCCCATTCACCGCCGTGGCCGACGGTCTGCGCGTGCCGGTTCGCCTCACGCCCAAGGCCTCGCGTGAGCGCATCGACGGCATTGTCGCCGAGGCGGACGGCACCCTGGTTCTCAAGGCGGCGGTGACCGCCGTGCCCGAGGACGGCAAGGCCAACGCCGCCCTGGTGAAGCTGCTCGCAAAGGCCTGGAGAATGCCCAAGTCCGCCATCACCATCGTCGCCGGCGCCACGGACCGGCGAAAAGTACTTCACCTCAGCGGCGACCCGGACGACCTGCGCCGCCGACTCGACGAATGGATGAAAACATCATGAGCGAAGCCAAGATCATTGACGGCAATGCCTTCGCGGCCGGCCTGCGCGACACGCTCGCCGAGCACGTCCGCGAGATCCGCGACTACAACCATGTGACGCCCGGCTTGGCCGTGGTCCTGGTCGGCGACGATCCGGCCAGCCAGGTTTACGTCCGCAACAAGAACCGCCGCGCGGTCGAGATCGGGATGGAATCGTTCGAGCACGTCCTGCCGTCCGACATCACCGAGCAGCAACTGCTCACCCTGATCGAGGGTCTCAACGATGATCCGGCTGTGCATGGCATCCTGGTCCAGCTTCCCCTGCCGCCGCACATCTCCTCGACCAAGGTGATTGAAGCCATTCATCCCGACAAGGACGTCGACGGCTTTCACCCCTGGAACGTCGGCAAGCTGGCCACCGGCGGCAAGGGGATGATTCCGTGCACGCCGCTGGGCTGCATGATGCTGCTGCGCGACCAGCTTGGCGAACTCGAGGGCCTGAAGGCGGTGGTGCTTGGGCGCTCGAATATCGTCGGCAAGCCGATGGCGCAGCTCTTGTTGCGCGAGAACTGCACCGTTACCATCGCCCATTCGCGCACCCGCGACGTGCCGGCCGAGTGCCGCGGCGCCGACATCCTGGTCGCCGCCGTGGGCCGCGCCGAGATGGTGCGCGGCGATTGGATAAAGCCGGGCGCCACGGTGATCGACGTCGGCATGAACCGCGTCACCAAGCCCGACGGCGGCCGCAAGCTGGTCGGCGACGTGCGCTTCGACGAGGCGGTGAAGGTGGCGGGCGCCATCACGCCGGTGCCCGGCGGCGTCGGCCCGATGACCATTGCCGTGCTCCTTCGCAACACCCTGCTGGCCGCCTGTCGCCAGCATCGCCTCAAGGCGCCGGCCTGCGACGAATGGGTGTGACGGCTTCGATGTTCACCGGCACCATCGGCCACCTCGTGGCCGCCATGATCGTCTTCCTGCTCAGTCACGGACTTCCGGCCCGCCCCAACTGGCGCGCCACGGGCACGCGCCGCCTGGGCGAGGTGGGCTATGTCATCGCCTATTCGATCATGTCGCTGGCGGTGGTGGTGTGGCTGGGCTTCGCCTACGCCGACGCCCCCTACATCGAGGTCTGGCCGTACCAGCCGGGATTGCGCTGGGTCACCCTGGTTGCCATGCTGGCCTCCTGCATTCTGATCGTGGCCGGTTTTGCCACGCCGAACCCGTTCTCGCTGGGACCGGGGGGGCGCGGTTACGACCCGGCGCGCCCCGGCATATTGCGTCTGACCCGTCATCCGGTGCTGTGGGGTTTGGCCTTGTGGGCCGGCGGGCATATTCCGCCCAACGGTGACGTTGCCTCGCTGATCCTGTTCGGCCCCTTGCTGATACTGGCCCTCGCCGGGCCGGCGCTGATGGAGCGGAAGCGTCGGCGCACCTTGGGCGCCGCGGAATGGGCGCGGCTGGCGGCGCCCACCAGCCGCCCGGCGACGGTGCGGCTTTCCGAGGTGGGGATCGGGCGGCTGGCGGGCGGCGTCGCGCTGTACCTCGTTCTCATCCTCCTTCACCCCTACGTCATCGGCATCGATCCGCTGGTTTTCTAGCGACCCTTGATCGACGGAGCGCTATCTCGCTATCGTTGCGGGAAACGTCGCACCTGGAGGGCCTATGTTCCCGCTGCGCCTTGCCTCGCTCCTGCTCGTGGCGGCCATCGCCTGGCCCGCATCGGCGGCAACCATCCACCGCGAGGATGGCGTGCACACCGAGGACTGGTTCAACAACCAGTCCTTCATGGAGCTGAAGGAGGACGCGCGGGACGCGGTGGCCCAGGAGAAGGGGTTCGTGGTGATCTGGGAGCAGCCCGGCTGCGGATCCTGCCAGCGCCTGCACGAGGTGAATTTCCAGCACCCCAAGCTGGCCGACTATATCGGCCGGCGGTTCAGCGTGATGGTGATGAACATGTTCGGCGAGGTGCCGGTGACGGATTTCGACGGCGAGGTGATGCCGGAGAAGGATCTGGCCTTCAAACACAAGGTCAGCTTCACCCCGACCACCATCTTCTTCGACGCCGACGGCAAGGAGCTGTTCCGCATGCCCGGCTACTTCAACCCCTATTTCTACCTCGCCGGGTTCGTCTTCGTCGCCGAGAGGGGATTTGCCGACGAGGCGACGCGCGGAATGTTCCCCAGGTGGCTGCAGGCCAACGGGCCCAAGGTTCGGGCCGCGTTCGGCGGCGGCCCCGGCAGCTGACGATCAGTTGAGTATCGCAGCCTCGACGAACCGGGCGACCACCTCCGGCAGATCGTGATGGGTGCGGCCGGTGACCAGTCGGCCGTCGCGCACGGCCGGGGCGTCGATCCACTGGCCTCCGGCGTGAATGAGGTCGTTGCGGATGGCGGGGATCGAGGTTAGCCGCCGGCCCCTGACCGCTCCGGCTTCGACGAGCAGCCAGGGCGCGTGGCCGATGGTGCCGACCGGCTTGCGTTGGTTCAGGAAATTGCGCACGAAATCGACGGCATAGGCGTCCGCCCTAAGCGTATCAGCGCCGATTACTCCTCCGGGAACCAGCAGGCCTCCGAATTCCTCCGCGTCGGCATCCAGTATGGCGACGTCCACCGCGAAAGTTCCGCCCCACTCGGTATTCCGCCAGCCGCGCGCCTCGTGCTTCTTGACCGAAACGAGAACGGGCGCGGCCCGCGCGTCCTCGAGCACCTTGAGCATGACCGCGGTTTCGACCTCGTCGCTGCCGTTGGCGACGAGAATGGCGATCTTGGCCCCCTCGATGGCGTCGGGCATGGCGCGGACTCCTGCTGTTCCACGCCCTGCCACTTGGGCGGTCAGGCGGGCGCTGTCAATCCGCCCGAGGAGACCCCGCGCCCTACCCCCGCGCCATCTTGGCCAAGCGCAGACGCAGCGCGTTCAGCTTGATGAAGCCGGCGGCGTCGCGCTGGTCGTAGACCGAATCCTCCTCGAAGGTGACGTAGTCGAGGCGGTAGAGCGAGTTCGGCGACTTCCGCCCGACCACGGTGACGTTGCCCTTGTAGAGCTTCAGCCGCACGGTGCCGTTCACCGCCTGGCTGGCCTCGTCGATCATGGTCTGGATCATCTGGCGCTCGGGGCTGAACCAGAAGCCGTTATAGATCAACTCGGCATAGCGCGGCATCAGCTCGTCCTTGAGATGGGCGGCGCCGCGGTCGAGGGTGATCGATTCGATGGCGCGGTGGGCGACCAGCAGGACGCTGCCGCCGGGGGTCTCGTAGACGCCGCGCGACTTCATGCCGACGAAGCGGTTTTCCACCAGGTCGAGGCGGCCGATGCCGTTGGCGCCGCCCAGTTCGTTGAGCTTGGTGAGCAGCGCCGCGGGGCTCAGGCGCGCCCCGTCGATGGCCACGGCATCGCCCTTCTCGAACTCGATCTCGACATAGGTAGGCTTGTCGGGCGCCTTCTCGGGGCTGACCGAGCGCGTGAACATGTCCTCGTCGGGCTCGACCCAGGGGTCCTCGAGCGCCTTTCCCTCGTAAGAGATGTGCAGAAGGTTGGCGTCGGTGGAATAGGGCGCCTCGCCGCGCTTGTCCTTGGCGATCGGGATCTGGTGCTTCTCGGCGAAGTCGAGCAGCTTCGTGCGGCTGTTGAGGTTCCAGATGCGCCAGGGGGCGACGACCTTGATGTCGGGCTTGAGCGCGTAGTAGCCGAGTTCGAAGCGCACCTGGTCGTTGCCCTTGCCGGTGGCGCCGTGGGCCACGGCGTCGGCGCCGGTCCGCACGGCGATCTCGATCTGGCGCTTGGCGATCAGCGGGCGGGCGATCGAGGTGCCCAACAGATAGACCCCCTCGTACTGGGCGTTGGCGCGGAACATCGGAAACACGAAGTCGCGGACGAATTCCTCGCGCAGGTCGTCGATGAAGATGTTCTCGGGCTTGATGCCCATCATCTCCGCCTTGCGGCGGGCGGGTTCCAACTCCTCGCCCTGGCCGAGGTCGGCGGTGAAGGTGACGATCTCGCAGCCATAGGTATCCTGCAGCCAGCGCAGGATGATCGAGGTGTCGAGGCCGCCGGAATAGGCCAGCACGACTTTCTTGACTTCGCCTTTCATGGAACCCACCGCTGCTCGCGAAAACTGGCGGCGCAGTATAGGGAAACGGCGGGGCGGGGCAAGCGAAGGATGCGCGACCCCGGGCCCCCGTCAGATGAGGCCGAGCTCCTTGAGCGCCGCGTACATGTCGGGCGGCATGTCGGCGAGATCGTCGCTGCCGTCCGCGACGTCAGGCGGTGCCTGCTCCGGCGCCAGGTAGCGCCAGCCCTGGAAGGCCTTGCACGGCTCGCGGCGCACCGGCACCAGAAGCGGGTCGAGTTCCAGGCGGCAGCGACGCCGGCCCTCGCCGTCGGCCTCCTCATGCACGGCGAGGACCGCCTGGCGGCACTGCACCACTCCCCGGATCACCCAGTAGATCGATCCGCGGGCGGCCAGTTCGTCGGCCCGCTTCGGCACCATCCGGGTCAGATGGAAGACCATTCCGTGGTCGGCCAGGCGGCGTTCCTGAATACGGCGCAAATGATCGATGTCCTCGATCCCGACGGCGAGCTTGATCAGATGGACGGTCACGCTGGGTTCCTTGCCGTTGCGAGGACCGCCATACACCCTGCGATGGTTGGCCGGCAACAGCCGCTTCGCCAGGTTCGCCGCGGCGGCAATCCTGATCGGGGAATCATAATCTTTGCCAAATGACGGAAAGCTAATAGAATGTTCGTTGGAAGACAACGGGCGTTCCGGGATCGACCGTGATGGATGCGCATCCGAACGTCCTTCTTGAATCCGCACGGGCGGCGCTTCTCATCGGGGTGACCGTATTTGCGTGGTTCGTCGGCCGTCACAACCGCCTTGGCGACGGTCGTGGCTGGCGCCTCGTGGTCGCCGGGTTCGGGTTGGTGGCCTTCGGAGCCGCCCTCGACCTCACCGACAATTTTCCCGCTCTCGCCCGCTTTATGGTCGTCGGGCCGACGCCCGCAAAGGATCTCATCGAGAGAGTCGTCGGCTACATCGGCGGCAACACCCTCCTGTTCATCGGGCTGGTCAGCACCCTGCGCAGCACGATCCGCCTGCGCGAAGGCGAAAAACGGTTTCAGTCGGTGGCCGCCGTGGCAGCCGACGCGATCATCACCATCGATGAACACAGTATCGTGCTCACCTGGAACCCGGGGGCGGAGCGGATGTTCGGCTACACGGCGCAGGAGATGGTCGGTCAGCCCTTGCTGACGATCATGCCGGATCGCTATCGCGCCCGTCATGCCGAGGGTCTGGCGCGCGCGGTCCGGACGGGGGTCAGCCTGTTGGACGGCAAGGCCGCCCAGCTTCACGGCCTGCGCAAGGATGGCAGCGAGTTCCCGGTCGAACTCACGGTGTCCAGCTGGAGGTCTGAAGAGGGGCGCCTGTTCCTCGGCATCGTCCGCGACGTGAGCGAGCGGCTGCGGGTCGAGGAGGAGGCGATGCGACGGGCGCGCGAGGAGGCCGAAGCCGGCGTGCGTGCGAAGTCCACCTTTCTCGCGATGATGAGCCACGAGATTCGCACGCCGATGTCAGGGATCATCGGCATGGTTCACCTGCTCGGGGAATCCCGCCTCG
This sequence comes from Rhodospirillales bacterium, assembly GCA_019455065.1. GTDB lineage: Bacteria > Pseudomonadota > Alphaproteobacteria > Rhodospirillales > Magnetospirillaceae > JACFNC01. The sequence continues at coordinate 32,916 of JACFNC010000008.1, read as the reverse complement.
ACCCGGATCAGCGCGAATGGGTCGATACGATCGGGAGTTCGGCGGAAAGCCTGCTCTCCATCCTGAACGATGTGCTGGATTTTTCGAAACTGGAAGCCGACCGCGTGGAACTCGAGCGCGTGCCGTTCGACCTGTCGCGGGTGATCGCCGACGTGAAGGCGCTGACCGCCGGCCGAGCCGCCGAAAAAGGGCTTTCCCTCGAGATCCGGCTACATGAAGATCTTCCGCATCATCTGGTCGGCGACCCGACGCGCCTGCGCCAGGTGTTGCTGAACCTGGCCAGCAACGCCGTGAAATTCACTGAGCGGGGCGGCATCGTGATCGCCGCCGTGCCGGTCGAACGCCACGGTCAGGCGCTGGTCGTGCGTTTCTCGGTCGCCGACACCGGGATCGGCATGACGGAAGAGGTGCGTACCCAGCTGTTCACGGAATTCACGCAGGCCGACGCCACCATAGCGCGCCGTTATGGTGGAACCGGGCTGGGGCTGGCCATCTGCAAGCGCATCATCGGGCTGATGGACGGGACGATCGGCGTGGACAGCGCGCCCGGTGCCGGCAGCACCTTCTGGTTCACGGTGGCTTTCGAGACCGCCGGTCCACTCGCCGCGACCGTCTCCCGTCACTTCCAGCCGACCGCCATTCCCCGTCTTCCGCGGCTGCGTATTCTGCTGGCGGAAGACAACGCCATCAACCAGAAGGTCGTCACCACTCTGTTGGGCCGCCAAGGCCATGAGGTGACCGTCGTGGAGGATGGCCGCAAGGCGGTTCAGGCGGTGCGGGACGGTACCTTCGACTTGGTGCTGATGGACATGCAAATGCCGGAGATGGACGGCTTGGCGGCCACCCGGGCCATCCGGGACCTCGGCGGCCGCCTTTCCGAGCTTCCGATCATCGCCCTGACCGCCAACGCCATGGCCGGCGACGAGATGCGCTGTCTGGCCGCAGGCATGAACGACTATGTCAGCAAGCCGATTCGTCCCGAGGCGCTGTCTGCGGCGCTGGCTCGCAACGTCCGTGGCGAGGGGCTGCCGAGTGACGATGACGCCGTCGATGCCGGCCAGCTTCGTGCCATGACCGACGCCCTGGGGGATGAGGAAACGCAGGCTCTCTTGCGAGAATTCCTGGCCGACGCGGCGCGCAAGGTCGAGGCCCTGGCGACCGCGCCGTCCGCGTCTTTGGATCAAATCCGGGCGCTCGCCCATGATCTCAAGAGCACGGCGGGCAACTTCGGGTTTCGCAGGCTGTCCCAGGCCGCGGCGGCCGTGGAGAGGGCATGCCACGATGAGAACCCGGCCGCCGTCGGCCTCCTTGTCGGCCAACTGGAGCCGGCCTTCAGCGAGGCCGCGCGCCATCTCGAGCGATCGCTTGCCGCACCGCCGACCACCGTGGGCGGCGCCTAATCCAAGGGGTTTTTCGAGGGCGCCTCTTCGCGATCTGCGTCGCGCCTCTCGATGGGATGGACGCGGCGGCAGACATGACACCAAGCAAGCCGCGCGCCGTTCTCCGTTTCGACGACGTCGTGTTCGCCGATGGTGTCGCAGTAGGGACATGGCATGGTGCCTGCGGATCGCCTTGTCTCAACCATGGCTTGCCTCCGCGCCCACTTTATCTTCCTCGCTCTTAGCGGCGAAAGGCGATTTGGTCAGTGACGGCTATCACGGTCTACCAGCGGTGAACGGGCGACCTCTTGGCCTTGAAAAGCTTGCCGTTCGGCAGTGGATAGAAATCCTCGAGGTTGGTGGAGGGCTTGCCGAATAGATAGCCCTGGACGAAATCGCAGCCGCATTCACGCACGAAGTTCAGCGATTCCGCGGCATCGACCATCTCGGCGACGGTGTACACGTTGAGCCTCCGGCACAACTCGGTCAGGGCGGACAGGAAGGCGCGTCCCTTGATGGTGACCTGCGCATTGTGAACGGCGCTGCCGTCCAGTTTCACCGCGTCGACCTCGAGGGCGCTCAGGTACTGAAAGCTGGCCGCGCCGGCACCGAAGTCGTCAAGGCACACCTCGTAGCCGAGTTGCCGCAACTTCTGTATGAATTCGTTCGCTTGGCCGAGATCGCTCATGCGGCTGGATTCGGTTATTTCGAACAGCAGCCGGCCACGCGTCCATTCGTGTTCCGCAAGCAGCTTCATCAGCCCGTCGACGTATTCCTGCTGCCCGATCGAGTAGCCGGACACGTTCACGGCGACCCGGTAGCGCCGGTTGTTGCGGGGTTGAAGGGCTAACCATTCCACCACCTTGCGGGCCATCGCGAGATCAAAGCGGTGAATCAGCCCCGTCTCTTCCGCGAACGAGATCAGGGCGTAGGGCGAGTCCCCCGTATCGCCCGTGTTGAACCGGCACAAGGCTTCGAAATGGTGCACGCGACCCGTGCGGACGTCGACGATCGGCTGCAGAGCCACGGTGAAGTCGCTGCGGCTGACCAGAACCTTGAAGGCGCCGATCTGCGTTACCGTCTTGTCGACCAGTATGGTCATGCTGTCGGCAAGGTCCCTGAGGTTCAACTCGGCGCTGTTCCGGAAGGTGTTGAGGGCGTAGACGACGCCCTTGACCAAGTCCTCCTCGGCGATCATCGCCGCATCGCCGACACTGATACGGCCGGTCTCGACCGCAGTGCCGATGCCCGACGGATCGGTGGCCTTCGTCAGGGAGGCGATCTGCGCCGCCAGCGCCTCCAGGTCTCCCCCCTCGCCGACCAGCACGCCATACTTGCCGGGCGCGATAACGGCGGCCGAGTCGCCGTCCAGCGAATTGGCTCTGAGGCAGGCTCCGATGGCCCGCGAAAGAATGGCCTTCGCCGCCCCCAGGCGGTTGCCGAGTTCCTCCAGCCCGGGCATCTCGAGGATGGCCAGATCCGCACTCTCGCCGCGTTCCGCGAGGGTCTTGAGGCGCGACGCCGCGATGTCGGGAAAGGTGGCGAGATTGTGCAGCCGAGGGTGTTCCCCGTCCCGATCGTCGTGCGTTTCCGATTGCGAACGGGATTTGACGGCCAGGAAGATCGGGCCCTCGCCGGCGGTCGACAGGCAATGGCCGGTAATCGCGACCGAGACCTCGCCTCCGTCCTTGCCCAGCAGGCGTGCCGTCGCCTCCTCGATGCGGCCAAGCTTGTTGACCAGCCGCAGCAGGTTGCTGACGAGGTTCCGGTCCGAGGGGTGGACGATTTCGGCGAGGGGGCGGCCCTCGATCTCCTCGGGTCCGCGCCCGAACATCGGCTGACAGGCCCCTGCGGCAAAGGTGACCACACCGCGCCTGATCTCGAACAGCAGGTCGGCCCAGCAAAAGGCCAGCGCCATGTAGCGGTGGCGCTCGGTCTTCATTTGTTCGTCCAGCGTCGCCTTGCGACTCATGCCGCCCCCGTACCCTCTCCGAAATCACGCAGGATTTCGAAGAATTCATCGGCCGAACAGTACTTGGTCTTCTGCTGGGCGAAGCGGTACCGCCAGAACGAGACCGCGTGATTGACGGCCGCCAACGCGGCCCCCACCTCGAGAAAGTACTTCGGTGACTGTTCCAGAAAGCCGCGAAATTCCAGCGGGTTGCGGCGGTCCAAAAGGCCGCCGCGGAAGCGCTCGTCATACTCGGCCACGCCTTCGGAGATCGTCTTGTAGGCCTCGATCAGGCTCTTCATCACTTCAGCCTTCATGTCGGCCAATTCGTCCCGCTGGCCAGGGTCCGCGTAGCCCACGATGTTGATCCGGCGCATGTCGCTCATGAAATTCGAGAACGAGTCCTTGAAGCCTTTGAGCGCCGATTTGTAATAGATGAAACCCTTCCAGGCGAACAGCACGCCGGCCGCTTCCGCGGGAACTATCCGCAGAGCCTTGATGAGCGGCATCATCCCGTCGGCGTTGCGGGCATCCCACATCTTCATGACCAGATTCTTGGCGCGGGCGGGGACGTTTTCACCGTCCTCGAAGGCGAGGCGCGCCAAGGCGAAGAACTCGGCCTCCACCACCTTTCGAATGCGTTCGTATTCGGCCGTGCTGATTTCGAAGAACTCGGGGTCGACTTCGATGCCGTCCAGCCGCGTTTTCTCGCGAAGAATGAAGGGGTCGAGCGAGGGCAGGCCGTCGACGAGTTCGAGCAGGCGAAGATCGCGTTCCGCCTCCGGGCCCGGATGCACGGCGTCGAGAGAAAAGTGGTCGCGCAGTATTTCCCGCCATCCCTCTTCCCGGATGAAAAAGCTGCGGCCGCCGTCACGAAGGCTGGTCGGGTTGAAGGGTAGGAAGACCTTGGTGGCGATCGTGCGGGTGTGGGCGAAGATGTAGGTTTCGTACGGACGCAGACGATGCTTGATGATGATGGTGCGGTTCAGGTTGTCGTTGTCGAAGAATTTCTTGCCCACGCCTCCGGCACGGTGGACCTTGGTGTGCTGTTCCAGCAAGTCCAGGACGCGCGTGGACGATGGAGATTTCCGCAGTTCCGCGATGTTTCGGAACGTCAGATTGTCGCGCGGTTTCATTGTCCCCCCTCAAGGCGGCCAACGATAGCTCATCGGGCCGGAGGGAAGGAAGAGCGCCATGGGCGTTCCTGTCAAAAATGCGTCGGCCCCGGGCGGTGCCGGCCGGGCCGACCGCCACCGCAACCGCACATAGTTAAGTTTTACACCGGGGCGCCGCAACCCGGGTTACCACCCCCAGACACCCCCCGCGGCTGGGATAAAGCCGGAAAGCCCGACCGCTCGAACGACGCCCAGAGCTGCCGGACGTCAATCCCCTGGCTGGTGGGCGCCACCATGACGTAGGTGGGGGCCGGGAAGCCGGCACGCTCGAACGAGGCCCAAAGCGAACGCGTGGCATCCTCGGCGGTATTGTCCCGGGCTTGCACGGGGCTGACGGCGATGGTCACGATGGACGCGACGGCTACGGCGAATGCGGGGAACCTCATGTTCTCTCTCCTCCTTCTGATCGGTGCTGGCCCGATCCGCGTTCTGCTTGGAAGTTCTGGAACCCCGGTGCGAACGTCCCAAGCGTCCCGACCGTTGTTCGATGGAGCGGAGGGTAGTGCCGCATTGTTTCGCGAAGATTTCTCGGCAAGGCCTTTTTGGTTACAATTGTTTCAGCGGTGTTCGCTCTCGGCGCGAGGCGCCGCGGTCATCGTACCGGACGCGCTGGCGAAGGCAGATGGCGGCTAGGGCCCATATTCTGGTGGTTGATGACGAGGCGGAACTGCGCGAGACGATCGCGGAGTATCTGTGCCTGCACGGCTACGAGGTCACGACGGCGGACGGCGGTGCGGAGGCGCGGAAACGGCTGGCGGAAAAGCGCGTCAACCTCGTGCTTCTCGATTTGCACATGCCCGGCGAGGATGGGCTGTCGCTGACCCGTCACCTGCGCGAGCACTGGCACGGGGGCATTATCATGGTCACCGCAGCCGGCGAGGTGGTCGACCGTATCGTCGGTCTCGAAGTCGGTGCGGACGACTATGTCGGCAAGCCCTTCGATCTGCGGGAGCTATTGGCGCGGGTCAAGAGCGTGTTGCGACGGCTGGCCGCCGATGCCCGCCACGCCGATGCGCCGCCCGCGGACAACTCCCAATGCCTCCGCTTCGCCGGCTTCACGCTCGATCTAGGGGCCAGGAAGCTATGGAACGGCAATGGGGCGGAGGTGCCGCTGACGGGGATGGAATTCGACCTGCTCAAGGCGTTCGCCACGCATCCCAACCGGGTGCTGAACCGCGATCAGCTTCTCGAACTGGCCCATAATCGCGCCTGGGACCCGTTCGACCGCAGCATCGACGTGCGCATCACCCGTCTTCGGCGGAAAATCGAAGCCGATCCGGCCCGCCCTCAGATCATCAAGACCGTGCGCGGCACCGGGTACGTCTTCGCGAGCCGCATCAACCAATGAAAGCCAATCGCGGTAGGCGCCCAACCCTTATTGATAGCGCCTTGTAACACTTCCTCCTGAGGTTGCATCCAGGCCCGGTGCCTGTACTGTGGTCGAGCCCCGTCCTTCGAACTCGCCATGACGCGCCGCCCCGCCCTTGCCAACCTTTTCGACGCCTTGCCCTCGAACTCCTCCGTGGTCGACGCCACCGGGCGCATCGTCCTCGTGAACAACTGCTGGCGGGCGTTCGCGGACGACAACGATCTGAACGATCCCACATATTGCCTGGGCCAGAGCTACTACGCGGTGTGCGAAAAAGCGGCAGCGGCGGGTGAGGCCACGGGAGCGGAGATGGCGGCCGGGTTGCGCGACGTCATCGCCGGGCGGCGCGCGATCTTCCGTCTTACCTATCCGTGCGCACCGCCGGGGCAGGAGGCCTGGTACGAGGCGACCGTCACTCCGGTAGACGGTGTTCGCAAGGCCAAGGCGCTCATTCAGCACGTTCCGGCGACATCGCGCGTGGTCGCCGAAATCAGCAGCGACCGTTTCCGGGTGATGAAGGAAACGGCGGAAGAGAAGGCCAATGCCCGCGCGCGCCTGCTGGCCACGGCCAGCCATGATCTTCGTCAGCCGCTTCAGGCGATGTCCCTGCACCTTGCCGCCCTGCGCGGCCACCCTCTCGACCCCGCCGCATCACATCTGGTGGCTCACGTTCAGGAGGCCCTCGATGCCCTCAGCCGGCTGCTAAACCGGCTGCTTGACGTCTCGCAACTGCATACCGGCAGCGTGCCGATTCATCCGGGACCGGCACATCTGGGCGCCATCCTGGAACGGCTTTCCCTCGATTTCGGCCCCGCGGCGCGGGCCAAGGGACTGGAGCTGCGGGTGGTGCCGTGCAGCGTTGTGGTGTTCAGCGACGCCGTTCTGCTTCAGCGCATACTCGCCAACCTGGTGTCGAACGCGATCCGGTACACGGCGGCCGGAAGGGTGCTGGTGGGTGCGCTGCGAAGAGGACAGCGTGTGCGCATCCGTGTCTGTGACACCGGAGCGGGTATTCCCGAGGCGGAGTTGGCCAACATCTTCGACGAATTCTACCGCCTCGACCAGGGCGATCTCGAAGAGCATGGGTACGGACTGGGATTGGCCATCGTCAAGCAAACCGCCGACCTTCTCGGGCACGAGGTCTCCGCCTGGTCAAGGCCGGGCAAAGGATCCTGCTTCGACGTCCGGGTTGTGTTGGCGGAGTTCGGGCAATGATTTAGGACAACGCTTCCGCGGTTCTCCGCACCACCCGTCGCGCCGGGAAGCGGATGATTGCGAGCGTCCCCTGGCCGACGGTACTGCGGAATTCTATGTCCCCGTCATGCAAGGCCATCAGGGACAAGGCGATCGGCACGCCAAGGCCGACGCCTTCGCGCCCGAACTGCCCGGCGTTGTCGCCCTGCTCGAAGGGCTCCTTGATGCGTTGCAGTTCGGCCAGGGTCATGCCGACACCGGTGTCCTCGACCCGCAGGCAGAGTCCGGTGTCGTCTTCTTCACCCCGCACCGTGACCCGCCCCCCGGGGCCGGTGAATTTGACCGCGTTGCCCACGATGTTCAGAATTACGCGCCTGACCGCCATCTCGTCGGCATGGAGGCGGGAAAGGCCTGCGGGCACGTCGTTGGACAGCAGGACCTCGGAGTTGCGCGCGCGTTCCCTCAGCAACGTAATCGCCGACTCGACGGTTGCCCGCACGTCGATGTCAGCTTCCTTGAACGGCATCTTGCCCGCTTCGATGCGCGAGATGTCCAGAATGTCGTCGATGAGTGCGAGAAGGTGCCGGCCGCTGTCGTGCACGATCTTGCAGTAGTCGCGGTACTTGTCGTTGGCGATGGGCCCGAACATCTCGGCGGCCATTATTTCGCTATAGCCCAGGATGGCGTTGAGCGGCGTTCGCAGTTCGTGGCTCATTCGCGCCAGGAAGGACGATTTCGCCTGGTTCGCCTGTTCCGCGGACATTTTCGCCGCGAGCAATTCATCCTCCGACTGCCGCAACGTCGCGACCAGGGCCTCGAGTTGCTGGCGGGCGTGGCGAATCTCGGTCTCGTCGATGAAGGTGACGGTGGCGCCGTCGATCTGGTTTCGCAGGTTCCGATAGGGCACGACGCGCATCCGATAAATCCGCTCGTCGGCTTCGATTTCCTCCTCGCACGCCTCTCCTGAAAACATGACCGTCTCCAGCCGGTCCCGCAGCGCCTTGACCAGGGTTCGCTTCGGCAGGCCGGTGATTAGCTGTCCGACGTCGGAGGAGAGGATGCCTAGCAACCGGATCGCCGCCGGGGTGTAACGCGTCAGCCGCCATGCCTTGTCGATGACGACCAGGGGAAAGCCGATGTTTTCGAGTATGTTGATCAGGTCGGCATTGGCCGAGGCCACCTCGGCGGTGCGAATGTGCAGTTCCTGATTGAGGGTGGTCAGCTCCTCGTTGGTGGCTTGCAGTTCCTCGTTGGCGGTCTCGAGTTCCTCGTTCGACGACTGCAATTCTTCGTTGGCGGCCTGCAACTCCTCGTTGAGCGCCTGCAACTCCTCGTTCGAAGTCTCGAGTTCCTCGATGGCGGTCTGGAGATGCTCCCTGGTCGCGGTGAGTTCCTGCTCCAGTTCGCTGATGCGGCTTTCCGCGTTGCCGGCGGGAACCGTCTCGACGGCATCCGTTTCGGGGGTTTCGATGCGCTCCCAGGACACCAGGATGATGGGTTCGCCGCGGTCCACGGGTAAGGGCCGGACGACCATGCGGACCGCCGTCTTCGCGTCGTCGCCGCGGAGTCGCTTCTTGGTGCCGAAGCAGGCGACACCCTTGCTGCGGGCGCGGTGCGCCAGCGCCCGCAGATCGGGGCGGAACTCGTCGATGACCATCTTGGACAGGTTGTGCGTCGGCCTGCCGGCGGGGATGTTGATGTACCGGCCGACGTCGCCGTGGACATAAAGCACGTCGAGGTCGCTGTTCACGGCCACGCTTGGCGGCATGCAGGCGGCAAGAAAGCCTTGCCGCACGATGTCCTCGACCGAGGGCGCGCTGGGCTGGGCCTCGCGGGCAATGGCTTCGGGCAGGAGCGGGCGATAGGGGCGCTGTCGGCTGGCACCACCTCCGATACGCTTCTGAAAGATTTTGGCCGAGGACTTCGCCGGCCGGAACAACTGGGTATCGCGGCCCACGGACTCCGACTTCCCCAGGAACAGATAGCCACCGTCGACGAGGGCGTAATGGAACAGCCGGAAGACGCGTTCCTGAAGATCGTTATTGAAATAGATCAGCACGTTGCGGCAACTGATCAGGTCGACCTTGACGAACGGGGGGTCCTTGGAGAGGTCTTGGCGGGCAAACACCACCATCTCGCGGATGGCCTTCTTGACCTGGAACGATTGGCCAAGCTGGTCGAAATAGCGTTCCAGATAATAAGGCTCGAGATTTTCCAGCGTGGTTTCGGAATAGATGCCCCGCCGCGCATGACTCATGGCCTGCGCATCGATATCTGTGGCGAAGATTTGAACCTTGTAGTCCCGAATCTGCGGGCCGAGCTGTTCGTCGAGCATGATGGCGAAGGAATAGGCTTCCTCGCCGGTGGCGCAGCCGGGAACCCAGATGCGGATGCTGTCGCCGGAGCGCTTCGCCGCGACCACCTCGGCCAGGACGGTCTTGACCTCCTCGAACGCCTTGGTGTCGCGGAAGAACGACGTCACCGAGATAAGGATGTCCTTGCACAACAGGTCGAGTTCGCCGGGGTTGCGGCGAACGAGGTCGAGATAGCCCTCCAGCGTGGTGATGCGGTTGGCGACCAGCCGGCGTTCCAGCCGGCGGCGGATGGTGCTGACCTTGTACTGCGAAAAGTCGATGCCGGTGCGATTGCGGACGAGGCGGAAGATCAGGCGGAGCGTGTCGCTGCCGGGGGCCTCGTCGGCCTGGTGCACGACCGGCCGGGGGAACTGGGCGATGGCGGCCAGTTCACGGCCCATCTCCTCGGGGCGGAGCACGATGTCGACGCAACCGGTGTCGATGGCCGCCTTGGGCATGCCGTCGTACTTCGCGCTGTCGGGGCTCTGCGCGATGGTGAACCCATCCTTGGCCTTCAGCGCGCGCACGCCGTGCGAGCCGTCGGTGCCGGTCCCGGACAGGATGACGCCGATGGCGCGCGGTCCGCAGTCGTCGGCCAGCGAGGTGAAGAACACATCCACCGAAGGCTTGGGGCCGAGGGGGGCCGAAGGCTCCTTGAGCAGAAGCGCGCCGCCGCGGATGCGGACGTCCTTGTTGGTCGGTGTGATGTAGATGGTGTTGGCTTCGACGATCATGCCGTTGACGATCTCGACCACCTTCAAGGCCGTTTCGCGCGACAGCAATTGCACCATCATGCTGCGGTATTGCGGCGACAGGTGCTGGACGACGACGTAACCCATGTTCGAGGCGTGCGGAAGGCTCGCCACGAATGGGCGCAAAGCTTCCAGCCCGCCGGCCGAAGCGCCAATGCCGACCACGAATAGGCGATTGCCCTTGCCGCTTTTGGCGGCGGCCCGCCGCCGGCGTTGCGGTTTGGCCGGTAACCCCTCGGGCGCGCCCGTCTCTGTCGAAGCGGCTCCCCGCTCCGGCCGCTTCGCGCGGCTGCTTCCCCCTTCGCTTCCCACCGTTCCCCCCGGTCGGACACCCACTCACAACTATGCGGTACGTCACCACTCAAAGCAACTTGGTGTCAGCGCATCTTGCACGGAGCGGCCGGTGCCGACAACGGTCAAATGGAAATTGGTGTAAGAATGCTTCGAGGACCACGGCGGCGATAATCCTCACTTTTCCGGCGACCGCGATTCCAGAATTGACTGATCGATCAATTTATATTCTCCTGAGGGCGTATGAGGGGAAAGGTTGTGCGCGCGAAGAGCGAAGACACTCGCAAAGCCATCCTGGATGCGGCCGAGAAGCTTTTCTCTCAGGCCGGGTTTCACGGTGTGTCGATGCGTGCCATCGCCGTCGAGGCGGCGGTGCCCCAGGGTCTCTTGCACTACCATTTCGGCAACAAGGAGGGGCTGTTCGACGCCGTGCTGGCGCGGCGCGTGGTGCCACTGGTGGAGCGCCGGGTGGCCCTGCTGGAGCGTCGCCTCGCCGAGGCGCGGGGCGGGCGACCCAGCATCGAGGCGATCGTGGACGCGTTTTTTCGCCCGCTGATGGAACTCGGCCGCGAAGAGGCGGGCATCCACTACAGCCGACTGATCGCCATGGTGGTCAACGCCACCGACCCGCGGTCCCGCGATCTGACGCGGCGCTATTTCGACACCATGGCCAAGAACTACATCGCGGCCATTCGCCAGGCCCTTCCCGGCCTGGACGAGGCCGACGCCGCGTGGGGCTACTACTTCCTCATGGGAGCCGGGATCGTCTCGATCGCTCGTAGCGGCCGCATCGAGGATTTGTCGGAGGGCGCCTGCCGTGCCGACGACATCGACGCCGTTCTCGCCCGCGTCGTGCCCTATTGTGCCGCCGGCCTGCGAGGCATCGCCGGAGCCGCCGAGATCAATGCCGACATCACAAGATCAAGCCTAGGGAGGAAAAGACATGCATGAACGTAAGTCACGGGTGCTCCTGGCCGCAGCCGGCGCGCTCCTTTTCTCGATGGGGGCGGCGCGCGCCGAGACCGTCAACATCACCGTCGTCAACGGCCACGCGCCGGTGTTCCTGTGGGTGAAGCACCTGACGGAGACCTTCATTCCCACCGTCAACAAGGAACTCGAAGGCAGCGGGATAACGATCAAGTGGTCCGAGCAGTATGGCGGCTCGCTGGCCAAGGTCGGCGGCGAGTTGGAGACGCTCGAGGAAGGCTTGGCCGAGGTCGGCGCCGTGCCGACCATCTTCGAGGCCGACAAGCTGCCGCTTCACAACGTCTCCTACGTGACCCCGTTCACCACCGGCGACGCCGGGATCGTGCTCAAGGTGCTGGACGAGATGCATCGGACGACGCCGGCCCTCACGACCATGTGGAACAAATACAATCTCGAATATCTCGGCGGCGGCTTCGTCCTTGACGACTATCAGATGCTGACCACCTATCCGGTGGCCAAGGTCGCCGACATGAACGGCCATAAGCTGAACACGCCCGGCCCGACCATCAACTGGCTCAAGGGAACCGGCGCGGTCGGCGTCGGCGGCAATCTCAGCGAGTACTACAACAACATCAAGACCGGCGTCGTCGAAGGCACCGTCACCTTCCCGACCGCCGCCGCCCCCGGCAAGTTCGTCGAGGTCGCACCCCACATCACCAAGGTAGGCTTCGGCGCCCAGTACGCCGGCAGCCTGGTGGCCAACAAGAAGTGGTACGATGCCCAGCCCGACGCCTTGAAGAAGGCGCTGAAGAAGGCGGCGGCCGCCTACAGCGCGGCCTATAACGCCTCGCTGCTTCAGCGCATCGACGGCGCCTACGTCACGATGACCGCGGCCGGCGGCAAGGTTGCCGAACTGCCCGCCGCCGAGCGCGCCAAATGGGCCAAAGCCCTGCCGCCGATCGCCAAGACCTGGGCGCAGGAATGGGACGGCAAGGGCGTGCCCGCCTCGGCCGTGCTGTCCGCCTACATGGACGCGGTGCGCGCCGCAGGGGGCAAGCCGTTGCGCGACTGGGACAAGGACTAGCCCCGGGTGCACGACCATCGCGCCGGCACCGCCGCTCCCCGAGCAGGGCGCGGCGGTCCAGGCCGGTGGTTCGCCGGCCTGGTTGAGGGCAGCAACATGCTGGGGACGGTGTGGATCCTGGCGCTCATGGCGCTCATCAACGCCGACGTCACCCTGCGCGCCGCCGTCGCCGCGCCCATCCCCGGGGTGCCGGAGATGGTCAGCATGTCGATCGTCGGTATCGTGTTCCTACAGATCACCCACACCCTTCGCGCCGGCCGGCTGACCCGAACCGAAATCTTCCTCGACTGGCTGGGGCGGCGATGGCCGCGGGCGCGCCATGCGGCGGGGTTGGTGTTCGCGCTGGCCGGCGCGGCCGTGGTGTGGGCCATGTTCGACGCCTCGCTGCCGCTGTTTCTCAAGGCTCTGGAGCGCGGCGATTACGTCGGTGCGATCGGAAGCTTCCGCGCCCCGACCTGGCCCATACGGCTGATCATCCTGTTCGGATGCGCCACCCTGATCGCCCAGTTCCTGGTTGATGCCTGGCGACACGGTCGGGCGGTCCTGAGGAATGACGGCCAATGACCGGGGTCGAGATCGGGCTGGCCTCGCTGGCGGCCATCATCGGCCTGATCTATCTCGGCATGCATGTGGCGGTGGCGCTGGCCTTGACCTCGTTTCTCGGGGTGTGGGCGCTCAAGGGGTCGCCGCTGCTGGCCAGCCGACTTCTGGCGCTGGCCACCTTCGACGGCATTTCCAGCTATGTGTTCGGCGTGGTGCCGCTGTTCGTCCTGATGGGATTGGTGGTGTCGGCCGCCGGCATCGGGAAGGACACCTTCGAGGTTGCCGAGCGCCTGTTCCGCTGCCTTCGCGGGGGTCTGGGAGTCGCCACCGTGGGCGCCAATGCTGTGTTCGCCGCGATAACCGGCATCTCCATCGCCTCGGCGGCGGTGTTCACCAAGGTGGCGGTGCCGGAGATGATCCGTTTCGGCTACCGGCCGCGCTTCGCCGTCGGCGTGGTCGCCGGCAGTTCCGTTCTCGGCATGCTGATTCCGCCCAGCCTGCTGTTCATCCTCTACGGCATTCTCACCGAGCAGTCGGTGGGCGACCTGTTCATCGCCGGAATCGGCCCCGGCATCCTGCTGGCCGTCGCCTATGCCGTGGCCATCGTGGCCGCCGCCTATTTCGCCCCTCGGTTCGTGGACGGGGGCGCCGGCGCGCCGCCGACCGCCGCAGTCGAGCGGCTGGAGGCTTTGGCCAAGCTGGGGCCGATCGCCGTTCTGGTCGCCCTGGTGCTGGGTGGCATCTACGGCGGCCTGTTCACCCCAACCGAGGCCGGTGCCGTCGGAGCCCTGGGCGCCATCCTCATCGCCGTCGCCAAGCGCCGCCTCGATGGCGGAACGCTGTGGCGCGTCGTGGTCGAGACCGGGCATGTCACCGCCTCCATATGCTTCCTGCTCATCGCGGCGGGCATGTACATGCGCATGCTCAGCCTGACCGGCCTGCCGGATTTCCTCGGGCGCTGGATCGTCGACGCCGAACTCGGCGTCACTGGCGTCGTCCTCGCCTATGTGGCGGTAGTCCTGCTGATGGGCACCATTCTCGATTCCTCGTCGATCATGCTGGTCATGGTGCCTTTGGTGCTTCCGGTGGTGACCGGCTACGGGGTCGATCTCGTCTGGTTCGGGGTGATCACCGTCCTCGCCGTCGAGATCGGGTTGCTGACGCCGCCCTTCGGCCTGTCCGCCTTCGTGATCAAGAGTTCGCTTGCCGACGATTCCATCACCCTCGGCGACGTCTTCGCCGGCGCCTTGCCCTTCGCGCTGGTGATGCTGGCGGTGCTCGGCCTGGTCATCGCCTTTCCCGCCCTTTCCACCGGACTGCTGTAGAGGAGGCCGCTCATGGCGCGACGCTTCGTGGACATCTCCATCCCGATCGAGAACGGCGTGCGCTCCGACCCGCCCGGCTTCGAGCCCAAGGTGCAGTACATGACGCACGCCGAGACGGCCGGCCAGATCGCCAGCTTCTTTCCCGGCCTGACGGCGGATCAGCTGCCGGGCGGCGAAGGCTGGGCCGTGGAATTCGTGCATCTGTCGACGCACAACGGCACGCATCTCGACGCGCCCTATCATTTCCACAGCACCATGGACAGGGGACAGCGGGCGATCACCATTGACGAGGTGCCGCTCGACTGGTGCCTCCGCCCCGGGGTCAAGCTGGATTTTCGCCGTTTCCCGAGCGGCTACGTCGTCACCGCCGCCGACGTCGAGGCGGAACTGAAGCGTATCGGCCACACCCTCCAGCCGCTCGACATCGTCCTGGTGAACACCGCCGCCGGCGCCGCTTACGGGCGCGACGACTACGTCGCCACCGGGTGCGGCATGGGCCGCGAGGCAACCCTGTACCTGCTCGAGCGCGGCGTGCGCGTGACCGGCACCGATGCCTGGAGCTGGGACGCCCCCTTTGTCCTCACGAAGGACAAGTTCGCCGAAACCGGCGATGCCGGCCTGATCTGGGAGGGGCACCGCGCCGGCATGGAGATCGGCTACTGCCACCTGGAGAAGCTGCACAACCTCGAGGCCCTTCCGGGCAGCGGCTTCACCGTTTCCTGCTTCCCGGTCAAGGTGCGCGGCGCCTCGGCCGGGTGGACGCGCGCCGTGGCCATCTTCGACGAATGAGGCGGACGGTGAAACGCAATCCCATCGATGGCTTCACGGTCGACCGCTCGGACATCGCCTACATCGGCGAGGACCTTCAGCGCCCCGAGTGCATTCTTGCGGAGCGCGACGGTTCGCTGTGGGCGGCCGACGCCCGCGGCGGCGTGGTGCGCATCTCCCCGCCCGACGGCAGGCAGCAGGTGATCGCCCAGTCCTACGCCCGCTCGTTCGCCACCGCCGCCGACGATGCGACGCGCTTCACCCAGGGCACCCTGCCCAACGGGCTTGCGTTCGCCGCCGACGGCAGCCTCCTGATCGCCAATTTCGGCACCGACTGCCTGGAATCGATGCGGCGCGACGGCGAAACGGTGGTGCTGCACGACTCGATCGACGGCCAGCCGATCGGCAAGGTGAACTTCGTGCTGCGCGATAGCCGCGGCCGCATCTGGCTGACCGTCTCGACGCGCATCCACAACTGGATGGAGGCCATCAGCCCGAAGGTGGCGGACGGCTATATCGCGGTGGCCGACGAGCGGGGGTTACGCATCGTCGCCGACGGCTTCCGGTTCACCAACGAAATCCGCCTCGACGCCCGCGAGGAGTGGCTGTACGTGGTCGAGACCTGCGGTCCCTGTGTCACCCGACTGCGGGTGCGGCCCGACGGCTCGCTTACCGATCGCCAGCTCTTCGGTCCAGCCGATCACGGTGCCTTCATCGACGGCATCGCCTTCGACGCGTTCGGCAATCTGTGGGGCACCCACGTCATGTGCGATCGCATCTTCGCCCTCACGCCCGAGGGCGAGCTGCGCATCATCCTCGACGACGACAATCCCGGCCCCAGCCGGGCCCTGCGCGAGGCCTTCCTTGCCGACCGCGTGACGCCCGAGCTGATGCTGGCCTGCGGCGGCACGATCGCGCCGTGGTTCGCCAGCGTCACCTTCGGCGGCCCCGATCTAAGGACAGTTTACATCGGCAGCCTGCGCGGCACCCGCATTCCGTGGTTCCGCGCGCCCGTCGCCGGGCTGCCCATGGTCCACTGGAACGAACGCTGACCCGACCACCAACCGAGGAACCATCCATGGCCAAGACCAAGAAGGTGATCATCACCTGCGCCGTGACCGGCGGCATCCACACGCCGACGATGTCGGAATACCTGCCGACGACCCCCGAGGAGATTGCCGACCAGGCGATCGACGCCGCCAAGGCGGGCGCCGCCATCCTACACCTGCACGCCCGCGATCCCGAAACCGGCCGGCCTACCGGCTCGCCCGACGTCTTCGCCCGCTTCCTGCAGCGCATCAAGGGCGAGACGGAATCGGTCGTCAACGTCACCACCGGCGGCGGCCACGGCATGAGTCTGGAGGAGCGCACGGCGGCGGCGCGCTGGGCCAAGCCGGAGATGTGCTCGCTCAACATGGGCTCGATGAATTTCGGCCTCTACGAGATGGCCCCGCGTTACCACGACTGGAAGCATGCCTGGGAGCCGGCCTATCTAGAGGCTTCGCGCGACTTCATCTTTCGCAACACCTTCAAGGACATCGAGTGGATCCTCAAGGAGGTCGGCGAGGGCTGCGGGACCCGCTTTGAATTCGAATGCTACGACGTCGGTCACCTCTATACCCTGGCCCATTTCGTCGACCGCGGTCTGGTCAAGCCCAAGCTGTTCGTGCAGACCATCTTCGGCCTGCGCGGTGGCATCGGCGCCGACTACGAGGACCTGATGCACATGAAGCGCACCGCCGACCGGCTGTTCGGCGACGACTATTATTGGTCGATCCTGGCGGCGGGACGGAACCAGATGCCGTTGGCGACGATGGGGGCCATCATGGGCGGCAACGTGCGCGTCGGACTCGAGGACAGCCTGTACATCGGCAGGGGCCAGCTCGCCCATTCCAACGCCGAGCAGGTCGCGAAGATTCGCCGGATTCTCGAGGAACTCGGCCTCGACATCGCCACCCCCGCCGACGCTCGCGCCATGCTGGGCCTGAAGGGCGCGGCGGCGGTGGGGTTCTGACGGGACGCCGCCTACTGCGGCACCGTCATCAGTTCGAGGAGATGGCCGTCGCGGTCGCGGAAATAGAAGCCGCGGCCGCCGCCCCAGTCGTTGAGCCGGCCGTTGTCGGGCGCGCCCGGCGAACTGCCGTAGGCGAGGCCGGCT
Source organism: Rhodospirillales bacterium (assembly GCA_019455065.1). Classification (GTDB taxonomy): domain Bacteria; phylum Pseudomonadota; class Alphaproteobacteria; order Rhodospirillales; family Magnetospirillaceae; genus JACFNC01. The sequence continues at coordinate 15,646 of JACFNC010000008.1, read as the reverse complement.
TCGCGCACGCGGCCGAGAATCGCATCGAACTCGGCGTCGCTGACGTGGAAGGCGTAGTGGCCGGGCTCGAAGAACTCGGCGTCGTCGAACAGTAGGGCCAGGCCTTCATTGACCCGCACCGCCGCAAAGCCGTGCATCGGCTTCTCTTCCACCCCGAAGAGGCTTGCGAACAGGCGCGCCGCCGCCTGCTTGTCGCGGGCCGGGACGATGATGTGGTTGAGGGTGATGGTCATGTCGGGCTTCCCGCGACGTAATTCCTCTCTCCAACATGGGAGGCCGGAAACGGGATTGCGCGTTCCTAGTGATCGGACCCGTGCAGGATCGCCTCGCGCAAGCCGGTGTCGTAGGCCAGACCGGCTTCCGTCAGTGTGAAGGCGGTGGGAAAGTCGCCGTCGATAAGCCCCTTGCGGGCCAGGGCGGCGCCGACCGCCGGGTTGGCAAGGCCGGTGGCGTCGCGGCTGGCGACCACGCGGGCGCCGATATGGAAATGATTGCCGTGCGGTGTGGGCACCCCGGTGATCAGCACCTCGCCCGAGTCGAGCCGAGTCGAAAGCTCGGGATGGCGGGCCAACTCCTGGAGCAGGGTCAGGGTCCTGAGTTGCAACGGGTTGAGGTTGAGGGGGTTCTTCTTGGGCATGGCGGGCGCGGTCTCCACGGTGGGCTCGGCCAGCACTAGCAGAGCGGTCGCCGCCGTGGCAACGGCGAAGCTTGCGGGCCGGCGGCCAGCGGGCGCACAATGCGGGTCGCCTCGACACCCGCGTTGATCGCCGACGATGGTCCGCGTTGCCCGCCTGTTCGCCTTGCTCATGCTGCTCGCGTGGCCCGCCGCGTCGGGCGCGGCGACGGCCGGCGCAATCACCCTGGTCTATGAAATTCATGTCGGCGGCTTCGCCATAGGCAGGGCGCGCATCCAGACTTCGCTATCGGAACGCAACTATCGGCTGGATACCGATCTGGAAACGGCGGGTTTGATCCATTTTCTTACCGGCTTCGCCACCACCGCCCGCAGCGAAGGTGTCCTCGCCCCCGAGGGGCCAAGACCGCAGGCCATGCGCGTGGACAGCGTCTGGCGGGGCAAGCCGCGCTGGAGCGAACACCGTTACGGGATGGGGCCGGTGGTCGGTATCGTCCATCCCGCGATCGAGGACGACGAGCGCGAACCCGTGCCCCCCGGTTTGACGGCCGGCACCGTCGACCCCTTGAGCGCCGGTCTGGCCATCAGCCGAACGGCCGAGGCCGGCCGGGCCGATCCGCTCACCATCCCCGTCTTCGACGGCCGTCGGCGCTACGACCTCGTCGTCACCCCGGTCGAGCCAGAGGTCATCAACGCTCCCGGGTTCCGGGGAGTCGCCCGCGTCATCGAGGTGTCGATGCGCCGCATCGCCGGTTTCTCGCGGTCGCGCCTCTTTCCGCCGCCCAGCGAGGACGACAAAGCCCGCATCTGGTTCGCCCCGGCAAGGCCCGACGTCCCCGGCCTGGGGGTGCCGGTGCGGCTGATGTCGGACGGGCCGCTGGGGACGGTGGTGGCCAATCTGGTGCGGGTGGAAGGGTATCCGGAGACGGCTATTCGGACACCGCCGGGCCGGCGACCCGGGGAAGGCCGCCACCGTGTTCCCAGGTCGGCTTCGGCGCCGCGCCGCCAAGAATATCGGCGAGGACCGTGGCGGCGCGGCGGTCCGCTCCCGAAGGCAAAGGCGCGGTGCCGTTCTCGATCCAACTGACGACGTCGGTCAGCACGACCTCGGCCTGGAGGTCGCGCATCAGCATGTGATAGCCCCGGGGATAGATGGCCACCCGCTGAGCCGCGCCAGGCTCCGGCAGCCGCCCCAGCATGGCGTAGGTTGCGCGCGGGGGGACGATCTCGTCCCGCTCGCCGTAGAGCACCAGCGCCGGCACCGACAGCCGCGCCGCCGCCGCGGCCGCGGCGTCCATCAAGTCGACGAGACCATGGATGGTGTCGATGCGGGTTTCCTTGATCACCAGGGGATCGCGCGACAGGGCGCGGAGCATCTCCATGTTGTCCGAGGGCGTGATCTTAAGTCCGCGCCCCGATACCACCATCCACGGCACCGTTCGGCTGAACAGCCACAGCGCGGACCGTTCAAACACGTTCATGGTCGAGCGGCCCCAGACCGCCGGTGCCGAAAGGATGATGCCATCCACTGGCGGCGACGCCGGCCCCGTTGACGCCACCATGGCCACCGCTCCACCCATGCTCTCCCCGAGCAGGTAGATCGGTTTGCCAGGATGGCGGGCGGCCAGGAGGCGGACGGCGGCGCCGACGTCACTCGCGAGTCCCCGGGTTCCAGGCCACAGGCCGCGGTTCGGCGCTTCGCCGAAGCCGCGCTGATCATAGGCGTAGACGGCGATCCCCCGCTCGGCCAAGTAACCTCCGGGGCCGGCAAAGGCGTTGCTGTAGTCGTTGAAGCCGTGCAGGGCCAGCACGACGGCCGTGGGCTCGCGGTCGGGAAGCCACCGGCGTATCGGCAACTGGATCCCGTCCGCGGTGAGGATGTGGTCGTGGTTGAGAGCGGGCGCGGCGATCGGGGGGCCGGGCGGGACCAGCCGCGGCGCACAGGCGGCCATGACAACCACGAGAATCACGGCCGCCAGCCTGGCAAGCCCGATCATGGCGCCGCACCCTGCGCCGACTTGCGGCTGGTGAGCTGAAGAAAGATGTCTTCGAGGTCGGTTTCCTGGGTCGTCAGATCGACAATGCCGAGGCCGGCCGCCCGAACCGCCTCCAGAATGCCGCCGATCGGTTGGGAGCTTGGCTTGTAGTGAAAGGCGATGGTGCGCTCGCCGCGAAGCTCCGCCCCCAGCGGCGCCAGCGGCGGCGGGACCGCGTCCAGGTCACGGTCGACCGCAATGGTAAGGGTCTTGCTGTCGAGGCGGCGCAACAGGTTGCGCGTCGTGTCGCAGGCTACCAGTCGCCCGTGGTTTATGATGGCGATGCGGTCGCAGAGCTGCTCCGCCTCTTCGAGGTAGTGGGTGGTCAACAGGATGGTCGTTCCCCGCGCATTGAGATCCTTCACGTACGCCCAGAGCTGCTGGCGAAGCTCGATGTCGACGCCGGCGGTCGGCTCGTCGAGCACCAGAACCGGCGGCGAATGCACCATCGCCTTGGCCACCAGCAGGCGGCGGCGCATGCCGCCCGACAGGGTGCGGGCATAGGCCTCGGCCTTGTCGGCGAGGCCGACGGCGGCGAGAATCTCGGCCGTGCGCCGTTCATGCTTCGGCACCCCGTACATGCCGGCCTGCACGTCGAGCAGTTCGTAGGGGGTGAAAAAGGCGTCGAGGTTGAGTTCCTGGGGCACCACGCCGATGGCCGTGCGCGCGGCGCGCTCGTCGCGGTCGATGTCGAAGCCCCAGATGCGCGCCGTCCCCTCCGTTTTCACCGCCAGGCCGGCAAGCACGTTGATCAGGGTGGATTTGCCGGCGCCGTTCGGCCCCAGCAGCCCGAAGAAGGAGCCGCGCGGCACGTTCAAGGTGATGCCGTCGAGAGCCACCTTGGGCGGGCGTCGGCCGTGGCCGGCATAGACCTTGCGCAGGCCCTCGGTCTCGATCGCGTTGTCGGGCGGGGTCGTTACCACGGTGCGCGGCATGGCGCTATCGGAAGAGTGCTACGGTCATCGTCTGCCAATCGGTATCATTCCGCGGTCGCGCGAATCAACATGTCTTGGGAACCATGCACGGCAGGGAACCGGAACCTCCCCATCTGCCGCCGGCCGACGTCATCATGGTGACGTCTCGAACGGTGGCCTGCGACGGCGGCGGTGGGCCGCTCGGCCACCCGAGGGTCTATCTGCCGATCGGCCGCGACGGCACGGCCTGCTGCCCGTATTGCAGCCGCAGCTTTGTGCTCGAATCGGGGGCGGCGGGCGAGCAGGGGCATTGAGGAAGCCGCGATTCTTCGCTCCCTTCGACCTACCAGGACCTTGATCCCCCGCCGCTAGCCGCTATGATCCGCCCACCTACCCCATTCGGCGAGGCAGCCCATGCACGTCCCGGCCCTCAAGGTCACGGAAACCATCGAGGTCGAATCCCCCAGCGTCGGCTGCGACGGCGGCGGCGGGCGCTTCGGCCATCCCAAGGTCTACCTCGACGTCGCCACGAGGGGCGAGGCGGTTTGCCCGTATTGCAGCCGCCGCTACGTGCTGGCGGCGGGCGCCGCGGTCGGCCACGGCCATTGATCCTTGCCCCGCCTGCGGGCGGCCCGATAGGCTGAGGGCGGTACGCCCGCCCAAGGAGTCGCCGCCCGCATGAGCGCCCCACCCCGCCACGTCTTCCTGGTCGACGGCTCGGGTTTCATCTTCCGCGCCTTTCACGCCCTGCCGCCGATGACGCGGGCCGACGGCACGCCCGTCAATGCGGTCTACGGCTTCACCAACATGCTCAACAAGCTGTTGACCGAGACCGACGCCGACCACATCGCGGTGATCTTCGACGCCGCCCGCCGCACCTTCCGCCAGGACCTCTACCCGGAATACAAGGCCCATCGTCCGGAGCTTCCCGAGGAGCTGGTGCCGCAATTCCCGCTGATCCGCGAGGCGACGCGAGCCTTCAACGTGGCCTGCATCGAGCTGAACGGCTACGAGGCCGACGACCTTATCGCCACCTACGCACGGCTGGCCGCCGAGCGGGGCGCGCGGGTGACGATCGTGTCCTCGGACAAGGATCTCATGCAGCTCATCGGTGACGGCGTGGACATGCTGGATCCCATCAAGAACAAGCCGATCACGCCGGAGGCGGTCTTCGAGAAGTTCGGCGTCGGCCCGGAGCGGGTGGCCGACGTGCTGGCGCTGTGCGGCGACACCTCGGACAACGTGCCGGGAGTGCCCGGGATCGGGGTCAAAACGGCGGCGCAACTCATCACCGAATACGGCGACCTGGAGGGGTTGTTGGCGCGGCTGGACGCGATCAAGCAGCCGAAGCGCCGCGAATCCCTGCAACAGAACATAGACGTGGCGCGGCTGTCGCGGCGCCTCGTCGAACTGGTGCGCGACGTGCCGGTGGCGGAGCCGCTGGAGGCGTTGCACGTCCGTCAGCCGGATCCGAAGATGCTGCTCGACTTCCTGCACGAGCAGGGGTTCAAGAGCATCGCCGCGCGGCTCGAGGCGCGGCTGGCCGGCCCGGTGAAAAGCCCCGAGGCCGCGGCCAGGGAAGCACCCCCGACCACCGAGTACGAACTGGTGCTCACGCTGGAGGCCCTCGACCATTGGATCGCGGCGGCGCGCAAGGCGGGCCGGGTGGCGATCTCGGCCCAGCCGGGCGCCTTCGATCCCGTGCGCTGCACCCTGGTCGGGGTGGCGTTGTCGCTGGAGCCGGGCAAGGCCTGCTACGTGCCGCTACGCCATACACCGCCCGAGATCCAGGGCAGCCTGGCGCTCGGCGACGCCGATGCGCATGGTACGGCGCCCCGGCCGGTGCCCTTCGACGCCGCCCTCTCGTTCCTGAAACCGCTGTTCGAGGACCCCTCGGTGATGAAGGTGGGCCACGACATGAAGCGCCAGGTCGAGGTGCTCGCCGGCTGCGGCATCGAGGTCGCACCCTACGACGACACCATGCTGCTGTCCTACGTGCTGGACGGGGGCGCTCATGGCCACGGCCTGGACGAGCTCTGTTCGCTGCATCTGGACCACAAGACCGTCGCCTATGCCGAGATATGCGGCACCGGAAAGGCGCAGGTCACCTTCGACCGCGTGCCGCTCGACCGGGCCCTCGACTATGCCGCCGAGGATGCCGACGTCACCGGGCGGCTGTACCGCCTGCTCAAAGATCGTCTTGTGACCGAGCACATGGTGACCGTCTACGAAACCATGGAGCGCCCACTGATCGGCGTGCTGGCGGCGATGGAACGTGCCGGCATCCGGGTCGACGCCGGCGCGCTGCGCCGCATGTCCGACGATTTCGGGCGGCGCCTGGCCGAGCTGGAGGAGGAAATCTTCCGTCTCGCCGGCCGTCCCTTCAACATCGGCTCGCCCAAGCAGCTGGGCGAGGTGCTGTTCGTCGAGATGGGTCTGAACAGCGACCGGAAGTCCGGCAAGACCAAGGCCTTGTCAACCGGGGCGGACGTGCTTGAAATGCTCGCGGCGCAAGGCCACGATCTTCCGCGCCGGGTGCTCGACTGGCGACAGCTCGCCAAGCTCAAGAGCACCTATGCCGACGCCTTGATCGGGCAGATCCACCCGGCGACGGGGCGGGTGCACACGAGTTACGCCATGGCCGTGACCTCGACCGGGCGGCTCAGCTCCTCGGAGCCCAACCTGCAGAACATCCCGATCCGCACCGAGGAGGGGCGCAAGATCCGCAGCGCTTTCGTTCCCGAAAAGGGCTGGAAGCTGCTGTCGGCCGACTACTCGCAGATCGAGCTGCGCCTCGTCGCCCACGTCGCCGACATCGAGGGGCTGAAGCAGGCCTTCCGCGACGGCGCCGACATCCATGCCATCACCGCGTCACAGGTGTTCGGGGTGCCGGTGGCGGGCATGGACCCGATGATCCGACGCAAGGCCAAGGCGATCAATTTCGGCATCATCTACGGCATCAGCCCGTTTGGCCTAGCGAACCAGTTGGGCATCAGCCAGGGCGAGGCGCGAGCCTATATCGACGCCTATTTCGAGCGCTATCCCCAGATCCGCGACTACATGGAGCGGACCAAGGTGCTGGCCCGCAAACAGGGCTTCGTCACCACCCTGTTCGGGCGCAAGGTGTTCACCCCGGGCATCGCCGACCGCAACCAGGCGATCCGCAGCTTCCAGGAACGCGCCGCCATCAACGCTCCGATACAGGGCGGCGCCGCCGACATAATCAAGCGCGCGATGGTCCGCCTGCCCGGCGCCCTGCGCGAGGCCGGACTGGCCGGCCGCATGCTGCTCCAGGTCCATGACGAACTCGTCTTCGAGGTCCCGGAAGCGGAGGTCGCGGCTACCGCGCACCTGGTCAAGACGGTGATGGAGGGGGCTGCGGAGCTGGACGTGCCCCTGGTGGTGGAAACCGGCGCCGGCGACGATTGGGCCGCCGCCCACTGACCCCCGTCGCGGGGCGCCGGTCTCAGCGCCGCCGCGCCGCCAGTGGCCCCGCTTTGCGGGCGCGTTCGGCCGCCAGCACGTTCTCGATGTGACGGCCCTGGAACAGGGTCAGGCCCAGGCGCTGCCCGAATTCGATCGCCCGGGCATCATCGCAGCGGCAAAGGATCGTGCGCGCCGGGCCGCTGCGCTTCACCGCCTCGGTAAGTTGCGCGACCAGGGTCTCGTTTCTGGCCATGTCGGCGTCCCACACGATCTTGACCATGTCGGCGCCCAGCCGCTCACGATCCACGAAGGGAAGGGTGAGGTGGTTCAGGCCGTCGATGCACAGGCGATAGCCGCGCTCGTGCGTGAAGTCGCGCACGAACATGTAGGCGCCAAGATCGGCGTAGAGGTCGGTCTTTTGGAGTTCGAGGACCACCGTGCCCCGCATGCTGGCCGAAATGTTGTCGTCAAAGGCCAGAAACTCGGGCGACAGCAGGGTGGCGACGTTGAGGTTGATGCTGATGTCTCCCGACAGCGTCCGGTCGTCGTTCTTTACCAGCAAGGCCAGCACCCGCCGGTCCAGGGTTTCGGTGAGATGCTGGAACAGCCACGGGTCGGCGGCGACGTTCAGGGTGGGCGCGATGGTGGCGCGCAGGTCGCTGATGGAGACGAACACCTCGCTGAAGATCGGCTGCGGCAGCTGGTTGGGCAGCACCACGCACACCGACTGCCGGCGCAGCAGGTTGGTCAGGTCGGCCCGGCATAGCGCGTCCTCGAGCTTGGCGAGCAGCCGTGGGTTCAACGGTTCACCGCCGGGACGGCGCTGCGCCGGGCCGGTCTTTCCCGCGTTCGTCGGGGCACGCCGGCGCTCCTGCTCGGCAACCAGCTTCCGCGCAAGCTGAATCAGGTCGTCATAATTCTTGTCCACATCGTACCAGGTGACGAAGGCACCCTGTCGACCGGCCATCTCGTCGGCCAGCAGGGGGTCGTCGCCGAACAGGAAACGCAGCTTGACCAGCGCCGCCTCCACCTCGGCCGACACCGCGACCTTGAAGAGGAACAGAAGGTCGGTATTCGACAAAACGAAGATCTGCCCGTGCAGGGCCTTGACCAGCGTTTCGAAGGTGTTGGCCGCAAGGCGGATGTGGTGGTCGCGCCGGTTGTGGGGCAGCAGGCCGGAGAGATGGATGTACACGGCCTTGCGACCGGCGCGGTGCTTGTCGAGGCGCTGCAGGTAGTCGAGCAGCAGCGCCTCCTGGCTCATCGGCTGATTGCGGTTCTCAGCCATTTCCGGCCTTGCCTTGACCGCGGCGCGGCATCTTGAACTTCGGGAAGGAGTCGAGCAGCGGCAGGTTCTGGCACTCGCCGCGCTGCGGGCCGGCGATGACCGAATGGCGCGCCGTGCATTGCGCGAGGGTGCAGGCCGCGGCCTTGGGGCATTGTCCCATGGCGACGGCCGAGGACATGGCGTCGACGAAGCGACCCTGGAAGCTCGAAATCCCTTGGTACAGGCCCCACTGGATGGCGGTTTCCGAATCGCAGCGGCCGAGCACGAATCGGTCGATGCCCAATTCGTCGAGCAGCGGCTTGAGCTCGCGGGTCTGGCTGGGGTCAGCCAGGTCCGGGCTCCAGTTCAGCTTGAACAGGTCGGCGTCGTACATGGTGATGTCCAGAAACTGCATCGTCAGCGGCGTCAGGCCGTCGAGCAGAACGCGGTGGCCGGCCGCTCGGAGCCGGTCGCGCGTGAAGAAATAGCTGCCCAGGTCCGCGAAGATGTCGACCACCTGCGCCTCGACCACCAACCCGCAACGCCCCTCGATCCATTTCTCGAAGGCCTTGAACCCGGGGCTCGTCAAGGTGGCGACGTTGAGGTTGACGCTTATCGCCGGCGGCAGTACGCGCAGGTCGGATCGCTGCAGGCTGCGCAGCATGTATTGGTCCAGGGCCTGGCTGAGGTGCTGGAAAAGCCAGCGGTTGGCGAGCACGTTGACGCCGGGGGCGATGGCGCGCTGAAGGTCGGCCATCGAGAAAAAGTACTCCTGGAAAATCGCCCCGGCCGCGTTCTTCTCCCCGAGGCTGACGGCGGCCTGTCGGCGCACCAGGCGGGCGATGTCGACCTCTTCGAGGCGGTCGACGATGTCGCCCAGGCGTTCCGGCGTCAGAGCGTCGAGCGGCGGCGATTTGCGTGCCTCTTTCTGGCGCTTCTGCGCCTCGTCGTTCAGACGGGCCGCCAGGGCAAGAAAGCCGTGGTACTGAACCTCCAGGTCGTAAAAGGTCGAAAAGCGGTCGCGCCCGTCGCCGCTGTCGGCAAAGGTCAGGGGGTCCTTGCTATACAGCGCCCGCACCCGATAGATGATGGTTTCGATGTCCTCGCGCTGGGCGTCCGCGCAAATGAACACGATGTCCGAATTGGACAGCAGGAAAATCTGCCCGCGGTAATGGATCAGCGGGTCGAGCATCCGCAGCACGATTCGCAGGTGGCCGTCCTGGCGATTGTAGGGGCGCAGCCTCGACAGGTGCAGGTGGACCGCGATTCTTCCTTCGCGAACCCTGCCCACCCGCTGGGCGGTGGCCAGCAGCAGGCTTTCCTGGGTCTCCGTCTCCTGGGCCGACGGGCGTTGCGGTGAGGCACTCATCCGATCGGCTCCTCCGGCGCCACCCCTTTTTGGTTGCTTGTTCCCGAAAGCGCGGGAACGATCTTTGTTTAACACACGAATGGCTCTAGTTACCAGTCGAAGGGCAATGTTGCTTTCTTCTCTCCTTGCGCGGGGCAAAGCACCGGCCGTGCCGGCCGGCATGCGGGTCTACGCGGTTGGCGACGTGCACGGGCGGTCGGACCTGCTGGATGTCCTGCTCGCCATGATCGCCGAGGACGCCGCGACATCCGCGGCGGACAGGCGGGTCGTCGTGTTCCTCGGCGACTACGTCGACCGCGGCGCCGATTCCCGGGGCGTTGTTGACCGCCTTGCCGCCGGGCCGCCCGACGGGTTCGCCTGGATCTGCCTGCGGGGCAATCACGAGGACATGATGCTGTCCTTCATGGCCGACCGCTCGCTGGGTCCGGCCTGGATGCGAAATGGCGGCCTGCCGACGTTGACGAGCTATCTCGGGCCGGAGGCCGAGCGCATGGATCAGGCCGAGTTGCAGCGTGCGCTGATCGCCGCCCTGCCCACGCGCCACCTCGACTTCCTGAAAACCCTGTGCCTGACGCACTGCGAGGGTGACTATCTGTTCGTCCATGCCGGCGTCCGTCCGGGGGTGGCGCTCAGCCGCCAGTCGCCGGCCGATCTCCTGTGGATTCGGGAACCCTTCTTGGACTCCCAGACCAGCCACGGCAAGGTGGTGGTTCACGGCCATTCCATCGACTGGCGGCCGGTCGAACGGTCCAATCGCATCGGCATCGACACCGGCGCCTTCACGACCGGCCACCTGACCGCGCTGGCGCTCGAGGGTACCCGGCGGGCCTTTCTGCAGACCTAGGCCAAGCCTTTGGGCTTGCCAGGCACGCCGGGTTGCGCTAGCCGTCGCCAGTGGACAGTCTCCCGAGGCGCGGCATGACCCAGGATTCCCTTCTCGCCGGGCGTATCGACACGCTGAAGGACGCGCCCGTGCTGTGCGTCGGCGATGTCATGCTCGACCGCTTCGTCTATGGCGAGGTGGAACGGATTTCGCCGGAGGCGCCGATCCCCGTGATGCGCATCCGCCGCGAGACCGCCATGCTGGGCGGCGCCGGCAACGTGGCGCGCAACCTCGCCGCGCTGGGCGCCCGTCCGGCCTTTGTCTCGGTGGTCGGCGACGACGTCGCCGGCCGCGAGGTGGCGGGCCTTCTCGCCGCCCAACCGGGCGCCGAGCCGCAGGTCATCGTCGAGGCCGACCGCCTGACGACCATCAAGACGCGATACCTCGCCGCCAGCCAGCAGTTGCTGCGCGCCGATCTCGAGACCGCCGCGCAGATCGCCGCCGCGGCCGAGGCCGAGTTGCTGGCGCGCGCCCGCGCCCTGCTGCCGGCGGTGCGGGCCTTGGTCCTGTCCGACTACGGCAAGGGCGTGCTGACGCCCGCGGTGATCCGCGGCCTGCTCGACGCGGCGGCCGCCGCCGGAGTTCCGTCGGTGGTCGATCCCAAGGGACGTGACTACACCATCTACCGCGGCGCCGGGCTGCTCACGCCCAACCGCAAGGAACTCGCCGAGGCCACCGGCCTGCCGGTCGGCGATGATGCGGCGATCGTGGCGGCGGCGCGGCACCTGATCGAGACCTGCGGCGTTTCGGCGGTGCTCGCCACCCGCAGCCAGGACGGCATGACCCTGGTCACCGCCGAAGGCGCCGTCCATCACCTGCCGGCCGAGGCGCGCGAGGTGTTCGACGTGTCGGGCGCCGGCGACACCGTGGTCGCCACCGTCGCCGCCGCCCTGGCCGGCGGCCTGCCGCTGGCCGACTGCGCCCGCCTCGCCAACGTGGCGGCGGGGATCGTGGTGGGCAAGGTGGGCACGGCGGTGGCCTATGCCGCCGAGGTGGCGGCGGCGCTGCGCCACCACGACCTGGCCTCGGGCGAGGCCAAGGTGACGGCGCTCGAGGCCGCCGCCGACACCGTGGCCGCATGGCGCCGCAAGGGCCTCAAGGTGGGCTTCACCAACGGCTGCTTCGACCTTCTTCATCCCGGCCACGTCTCGCTGGTCCGGCAGGCCCGGGCGGCGTGCGACCGCCTGATCGTCGGCCTCAACAGTGACGCCTCGGTCGGCCGCCTTAAGGGTCCGGCACGGCCGGTGCAGGGCGAGACCGCACGAGCCACCGTGCTCGCCTCGCTGGCCGCCGTCGACATGGTGGTGATCTTCGGCGAGGACACCCCGCTCAGGCTGATCGAAACCCTGCGCCCCGACGTGCTGGTCAAGGGCGCGGACTACTCGGTGGAAACGGTGGTCGGGGCCGACCTGGTGCTGGGCTGGGGCGGGCGCGTGGTCCTCGCCGAACTCAGCCCCGGCCATAGCACCACCGCGACCATCGGCCGGATGGCGCGGTAGTCGGCCGCGGGGCGAGCGAACGAGGCACTTCTGCCGCAGGCGTGCCGGGCCGCGTCACGCGGCCCGAACGGTCACATTCCCAGCTCGCCCATTCCGCCCATGCCACCCGCGGCAGTCGCCTTCGGTTCGGGCTTTTCGGCCACCATCGCCTCGGTGGTGATGAGCAGGCCGGCAACCGAGGCCGCATCCTGAAGCGCGGTTCGCACGACCTTGGTGGGGTCGATGATCCCCGCCGCGACGAGGTCGCAATATTCGCCCGTCTGGGCATCCAGGCCCCAGTTGACGTTGTCGCTTTCCAGAAGCTTGCCGGCCACCACCGCGCCGTCGAACCCAGCGTTCTCAACGATCTGGCGAAGCGGGAAGTGCAGGGCGCGCCGAACGATTTCGACGCCCACCTTCTGGTCCTCGTTGGCCGTATTTTGGCGATCCAAGGCGCGGCTGGAATACAGCAGCGCGACCCCGCCGCCGGCAACGATGCCCTCCTCGACGGCGGCGCGGGTGGCGTGGAGCGCGTCCTCGACCCTGTCCTTCCGCTCCTTCACCTCGACCTCGGTGGCGCCGCCGACCTTGATGACCGCGACACCGCCGGCCAACTTGGCCAAGCGCTCCTGCAGCTTCTCGCGGTCGTAATCGGATGTGGTCTCCTCGATCTGCGCGCGGATCTGGGCGCAACGGGCCTCGATGTCCTCCTTGTTTCCGGCGCCGTCGACGACCGTGGTGTCGTCCTTGGTCACGGTGACCTTGCGGGCGCGGCCCATCATGTCGAGGGTGACGTTCTCCAGCTTGATGCCGAGTTCCTCGCTGATCATCTGACCACCGGTGAGGACGGCTATGTCTTCGAGCATGGCCTTGCGGCGGTCGCCGAAGCCCGGCGCCTTCACCGCGACCACCTTGAGCCCCCCGCGCAGCTTGTTGACCACCAGGGTCGCCAACGCCTCCCCCTCCACGTCCTCGGCAATGATCAGGAGCGGCCGACCCGACTGCACCACCGCCTCGAGCGCGGGCAGCAGCGCCTGAAGGCCCGAAAGCTTCTTCTCGTTGATCAGGATGTAGGGATCGTCCAGCTCCGCCAACATCTTGTCGGCATTGGTCACGAAATAGGGCGACACATAGCCGCGGTCGAACTGCATGCCTTCGACCACCTCGAGTTCCATCTGCAGGCCCTTGGCCTCCTCCACGGTGATGACGCCCTCGTGGCCGACGCGCTCCATGGCCTTCGCCAGCATCGCCCCGACTTCGCGGTCGCCATTGGCCGAGATGGTCGCCACCTGGGCGATCTCATCGTTGGTTTCGATCTTCTTCGACCGCGCCCCGACGTCCTTGACCACCGCCTCGACGGCCAGGTCGATACCGCGTTTGAGGTCCATCGGGTTCATGCCCGCCGCCACCGACTTGGCCCCTTCGCGCACGATCGCCTGGGCCAGGACCGTCGCCGTCGTGGTTCCGTCGCCGGCGATGTCGCTCGTCTTGGTGGCGACCTCGCGCACCATCTGGGCGCCCATGTTTTCGAACTTGTCGGTCAGTTCGATCTCCTTGGCCACCGTTACCCCGTCCTTGGTGACGCGCGGCGCTCCGAAGGCCTTGTCGAGAACGACGTTGCGGCCCTTTGGCCCCAGGGTCACCTTCACCGCGTCGGCCAGAATGTCGACACCCCGCAGCATCCTGGTGCGCGCGTCGACCGAGAACTTCACTTCCTTGGCTGCCATCGACGAACTCCTCTCCTGCGGCGAATTCCTTATTCAAGGACCCCCATGACGTCGCTTTCCTTCATGATCAGCAGTTCCTCGCCCTCGAGCCTCACCTCCGTCCCCGACCACTTGCCGAACAGCACGCGGTCGCCCGGCTTGACGTCCAGGCCATGAAGCGTGCCGTCCTCGCCACGCGCCCCGGGCCCCACTGACACGACCTCGCCCTGCTGCGGTTTTTCCTTGGCGGTGTCAGGAATGAGTATGCCTCCGGAGGTGCGGCCCTCCTCCTCGACGCGCCGGATCAGAACGCGGTCATGCAACGGTCGGAAATTCATGCGGCCCTCCCTCGTGAACCCTCTTTATGGAGGCCGATTTACGCGCATATCCGACGAATTCAAGAAAGCGGGCGGATAGGCCTTGCCCATCCGAAATGCTCCTCCCGGATAGCGGCGAAGGCAACATCGCCACAGCGCTCGGCGCACTGGGGCCGGGGGAACTGAACGCGCTGTTTTCCTGTTGAATGACAAGCACCCCACCGGTCGCCAACCCCAGGAATTCCATGGCCCGCCATCGCCGCTTCGTCATCGCCCTCGCCGCGACCGTGATTGCCGCGGTTTCGCTCGCCTTGCCCACGCGCCTTCCCCCCGCAGCGCAGGATCGGACGGCCGTATCCGCGCCGCCGGATTTCTCGGCCTTGGCCAAGCCGTTGCTGCCCGCCGTGGTCAATATCTCGTCGTCGATCCTCGCGCCCGGGCCAAGCGTTGCCATGCCGGGTAACCTGCCCCCGCAGTTGGAGGAGTTCTTCCGCCATTTCTTCGGTCCGGAAGGAATGGTGCCTGACGCCGAGCGCCCGCGAGGAACGGCTTTGGGTTCCGGCTTCATCATCGATCCAGCGGGGTTCGTCGTCACCAACAACCACGTCGTCGAGAACGCCGAGACGATCTCGGTGGTTCTGCATGACGAGAGCGAGTACCAGGCCGAGCTGGTGGGGCGCGATCCCCGAACCGATCTGGCGCTGCTCAAGATCGATGCGGGGCGTACGCTGCCCTTTGTGCGATGGGGCGATTCGGGTTTGGTCGAAGTCGGCCAATGGGTCCTCGCGGTGGGCAATCCCTTCGGGTTGGGCGGCAGCGTCACCGCCGGCATCGTGTCCGCCCTCGCCCGCAGCATCGGCGCCGGCCCGTACGACGATTTCCTGCAGACCGACGCCTCGATCAACCAGGGCAATTCGGGCGGCCCCATGTTCAACATGCGCGGCGAGGTGATCGGCATCAACACAGCCATCTTCTCGCCCACCGGCGTGAACATCGGCATAGGCTTCGCCATTCCGTCGTCGCTTGCCCGGCCGGTCATCGACCAGCTTCGCACCACGGGCGAGGTGCGCCGCGGATGGCTGGGGGTCACCGTTCAGCCGGTCACCCCGGAGATCGCCGAGACCCTGGGGCTGGACAAGCCGGAAGGGGTGCTGGTCGCCGAGGTCACGCGCGGCGGCCCGGCGGCCCGCGCCGGTATCCAGGTCGGCGACGTGCTGCTGAGCTACGAGGGCGCCCCCATCGGAGAGCGCAACCGACTGCCGCTGTTGGTGGCCCGCAGCGAGATCGGCAGCACCGTCGCTATCCAGGTGTGGCGCGACGGCAAACAACAGCCCATCAAGGTTCGTATCGGGAACCTGAGTGAAGCGCCGGCTCCCCGTGCGCAGCGTTAGCGGAGCAGGACACCCTGGGATGCCGACACGCCCCTCGATCTCGCGCTGGCGGCCCTGACTCCGGCCATGCGTGCCTGGTCGCCCGGGCGCGGCAATCCCAGCGTCCAGCATTGCTGCCGCTTAAGACGGGGCGGCGACGATGGCTTCGTCACCCTGCCGTCCGGCACCGGCTAGGTACTGTACCCATAAAACGATTCCCTTCGGGGCGCGGCTGTGATTCAAACT
>JACFNC010000034.1 GCA_019455065.1 Rhodospirillales bacterium | reverse complement strand
GGCACATCGCGATGCCTGGGAGCAGGGGCCGTCCACCCCATCATTGCGAGGAGCGGCACGACGAAGCAATCCAGCCCGGCCCCTGGATCGCGCCCTCGGCCGAGGCCTCCTCGTCGATGACGAGACTTCACTCCTCCTCGACCTTCATCCCCGTGGGCAGGCCGTCGATGCTGACGGCGTTCCTGTCGCGGCGATAGGCGCGCAGGCCCGCCTCGCCCTTGCGCTCGGCCCAGGCGGCGAGGTCGGGGCGCTCGCCCTGATAGGCGTAGAGCGGCACCCCGAAGCCGCAGGAAGTCTGCACCGCCTCGACCTCCATGACGAAGACCTGCCGCCGTCCGGGCTGGGCGGGAAACAACGCCGCCAGCCCGTCCCATTCGCCGTCGCCGGGCAGCACGCCGCGGGCGCGGCCGAACAGCCGCAGGATGTTGGGCTCCCCCTCGAAGGCGCAGAACATCACCGTCACCCGGCCGTCGTCGAGGAGGTGGGCCGCCGTCTCGTTGCCGCTGCCGGTGACGTCGAGCCAGGCGACGCGCAGCGGGGCGAGCACCCGGAAGACGTCGCCGCCCTTGGGCGACAGGTTGACGCGCCCGCGCCTCGGCGCGGTGGCGACGAAGAACAGGCGCTGCGCGGCGATGAAGGCGGCGAGGCGCTCGTCGATGGCGGGATGGAAACGCGCCACGCCTCAGTCCTTGCGTTCGCGGTGCAGCTGGCGTTTGGCCTCGTCGAGCAGATGCGCCAGCTTGGCGCGGATCTCGGTCAACGTCGCCTTGCCGCCGAGGTCGAGATGGAGCAGCTGCACGAGATCCTCCTCGCCGGGGCGCTGGCCGTGGCGGCGCGCGAAGTCGAGCGCGTAGTCGTGCGCGGCCTGCCCAATCAGCCCCAGGAGCTCGGCCGCCCACAATCCCACCAGCTTGTTGCGGCGGGTGTGGGCCATGAACTCGAATTCCTGATCCCCCTCGCGCGGCGCCCGGTTGCTTTCCTTCCTGGCCATCGGATCCTCTCGAGCTGCCGACACTGTAGCGCGCGCCTTCGGGCGGCGGAAGACGCAGCCATTGCCCGGCCGCCGCTTTCGCCCTATTTTCCCGCCAACCCCTGGGAGCCGCCGCCGTTCATGACCGACCTGTCGCACATCCGCAACTTCGCGATCATCGCCCACATCGACCATGGCAAGTCGACCCTCGCCGACCGCCTGATCCAGCGCTGCGGCGGCATCGAGGACCGCGAGATGCGCGAGCAGATCCTCGATTCCATGGACATCGAGCGCGAGCGCGGCATCACCATCAAGGCGCAGACGGTGCGCCTGTCCTATGTGGCCAAGGACGGCCGCACCTACCAGCTCAACCTGATGGACACCCCCGGCCACGTCGATTTCGCCTACGAGGTCAGCCGCTCGCTGGCCGCCTGCGAGGGCTCGCTGCTGGTGGTCGACGCCAGCCAGGGGGTGGAGGCGCAGACGCTCGCCAACGTCTATCAGGCGCTCGAGAACAACCACGAGATCGTGCCCGTCCTCAACAAGATCGACCTGCCGGCCGCCGAGCCCGACCGCGTGCGCCAGCAGATCGAGGACGTCATCGGGCTGGACGCCTCGGACGCGGTGATGATCTCGGCCAAGACCGGCATCGGCATCGACGAGGTGCTCGAGGCCCTGGTCGCCCGCCTGCCGCCGCCGGCCGGCGACACCGAGGCGCCGCTCAAGGCGCTGCTCGTCGATTCCTGGTACGACCCCTATCTCGGGGTCATCATCCTGGTGCGGGTCAAGGACGGCGTGCTGCGCAAGGGCCAGAAGATCCGCATGATGGCGACCGGCGCCACCTATCAGGTCGACGCGGTGGGCTACTTCACGCCCAAGATGGTGCAGGTCGACGCCCTGCGACCGGGCGAGATGGGCTTCCTCACCGCCTCGATCAAGGCGGTGGCCGATTGCAGCGTCGGCGACACCATCACCGAGGACCGCCGCCCCGCCGCCACCCCCTTGCCCGGCTTCAAGCCCAGCGTGCCGGTGGTGTTCTGCGGCCTGTTCCCGATCGACGCCGCCGACTACGAGGACCTGCGCGACAGCCTGGCGAAGCTGCGCCTCAACGACGCCTCGTTCCATTACGAGCCCGAGACCTCGGCGGCGCTGGGCTTCGGCTTCCGCTGCGGCTTCCTCGGCCTCTTGCACCTCGAGATCATCCAGGAGCGGCTGGAGCGCGAGTTCAACCTCGACCTCATCACCACCGCCCCCAGCGTCGTCTACCGCGTGCATCTGACCAGCGGCGAGGTGCTGGAACTGCACAATCCCGCCGACATGCCCGACCCGGTGCGCATCGCCCGCATCGAGGAGCCGTGGATCAAGGCCACCATCATGGTGCCCGACGAGTATCTGGGACCGGTGCTGGGGCTGTGCACCGAGCGCCGCGGCATCCAGCTCGACCTCACCTACGCCGGCAACCGCGCCATGGTGGTGTACCGCCTGCCCTTGAACGAGATCGTCTTCGACTTCTACGACCGCCTGAAGTCGATCAGCCGCGGCTACGCCAGCTTCGACTACGAGATGGACGGCTACGTCGAGTCCGACCTCGTCAAGGTCAGCATCCTGGTCAACGCCGAGCCGGTCGACGCGCTCGCCTTCATCACCCACCGCGCCAACGCCGAATCGCGCGGCCGGGCCATCTGCGCCCGGCTCAAGGACCTGATTCCCCGGCAGATGTTCCAAATCGCCATCCAGGCGGCGATCGGCGGGCGCGTCGTGGCGCGCGAGACGATCAGCGCGCTGCGCAAGGACGTCACCGCCAAATGCTACGGCGGCGACATCACGCGCAAGCGCAAGCTCTTGGAGAAGCAGAAGGAGGGCAAGAAGCGCATGCGCCAGTTCGGCAAGGTCGAGATCCCGCAGTCGGCCTTCCTGGCGGCGCTCAAGATGGGCGACGGCTAGGGGGCCGAGTAGGGGCGAAAGCCGGCCCGGCCCGGCCGGGCAAAGCCGTTGCAATGCCCGGGGCGGTCGGATATTTTGCCCCGTCCGCCGCCGGCCCAAGGCGGCGCCGGAGGGATGGCCGAGCGGTCGAAGGCGCACGCCTGGAAAGTGTGTATACCCCTAAAGGGTATCGTGGGTTCGAATCCCACTCCCTCCGCCAATGCCCCTCCTCCTGTCCAGTCCGGATACATAGGTAACAGATTGTTCCTAAGACATAGGTGACAACC
>JACFNC010000025.1:2535-34798 GCA_019455065.1 Rhodospirillales bacterium | reverse complement strand
CGAGTAGAATCAACACCGTGCACTCAGTCCAGAAATTTAAACCGGACAGCCGTGGGCTCGACCCGGCCATCCACGGAACACGGCGGAGATGTGGATGCGCGGATCAAGTCCGCGCATGACGGTCAAAGATGGTCAACCTCGGCCCACAGCACCGCGGCGATGTCGGCGGCGCCGACGGCGAGCATGACCAGGCGGTCGAGGCCGAGCGCGATGCCGGCCGATGCGGGCAGGCCGGCGTCGAGGGCGGCGAGGAAGTCGGGATCGACGGGGTAGCGCTCGCCGTAGAGGCGCTCCTTCAGCGCCATGTCGGCGGCGAAGCGGCGGCGCTGCTCGGCGGGGTCGGTCAGCTCGCCGAAGGCGTTGGCCAGCTCCAGGCCGCAGACGTACAGCTCGAAACGCTCGGCGAGGCGGGGGTCGGACGGCTTGGGGCGCGACAGCGCCGCCATGCAGACGGGATAGTCGTAGAGGATGACCGGCGCCCCCCGCCCCAGATTCGGCTCGATGAATTCGAGGAAGATGCGGAAGAACACGTCGTCCCAGCGGTCGTTTTCGCCCGGAACCAGCCCGAGGCGGCGGGCCGCGGCGGCGAGCGGCGCCGGGTCGGGGGCGAGCGGGTCGTCGATGGCGGAAAGCAGGTCGACGCCGGCGTGCTCGGCGAAGGCCTCGGCGACGGTGAGGCGGCGCCAGGGGGCGAAGGGGTCGGCGCTCGCCCCGCGCCAGGAGAACGCTTTCGCCCCGGCGGCCTCGGCGGCGGCCCGCAGCAGGGCCTCGCAGTCGTCCATGAGGTCGGTGTAGGCGGCGCCGGCGCGGTACCATTCGAGCATGGTGAACTCGGGATGATGGGTGGGCGAGCGCTCGCCGTCGCGGAACACGCGCGCGATCTGGAAGATGCGCTCCAGCCCGCCGGCCAGCAGCTTCTTCATCGCGAATTCCGGCGAGGTGTGCAGATAGAGCCGCCGCGCCGCCCCGCCGAACGGCTCGTGCAGCGCGGTGGCGAAGGCCCGCAGATGCGGCTCCAGCCCGGGCGAGACCTGCAAGGCCGGGGTCTCGACCTCGTCGAAGCCGCGCTCGGCGAAGAAGCGGCGGGTGGCGGCGAGAATCGCGGCGCGCTTGCGCAGCGCCGGCAGCCTTGCCGCCACCGCCTCCGGCCGCCACCACCGCCCGCCGTCCGCCATCGTCCGCCCCTCCGTCGTCACGGGGGCAAGGTAGTCGGCGCCGGCCGGCACGGCAAGCGGCGGCCCGATTCGCGCTTTCTCGCACGGGCGCGATGGGCTATGAGGGCGGGATGAGCGACTCCACCCGCAGGCGCACCGCCCGCTCCGCCGCCGACCTCGCCGCGGCCGGGGTGCTGGCGCCTGCCGACCGGGCGGCCATCGACCGGGTGGCGGCGCGCTACGCCGTGGCGATCACGCCCGAGCTGCTGGAGCTGATCGGCCCCGCCGCCCAGGACGACCCGGTGGCGCGCCAGTTCGTGCCCGCGGCGGCCGAGCTGGCGACGGCGGCCGGCGAGCTGGCCGACCCCATCGGCGACGGCGCCCATTCGCCGGTCCGGGGCGTCGTGCACCGCTATCCCGACCGCGTGCTGCTGATGCCGCTGCTGGCCTGCCCGGTGTACTGCCGCTTCTGCTTCCGCCGCGAGGTGGTGGGGGGAACGGACGCGCATCTGGACGAGGCCGGGCTGGCGGCGGCACTGGACTACGTCCGCGACCGGCCGGAAATCTGGGAAGTGATCCTGACCGGCGGCGACCCCCTGATGCTGCCGCCCGCCCGCCTCGCCGCCATCGTCGCGGCGCTCGACGCCATTCCCCACGTCGCGGTGATCCGCGTGCACAGCCGGGTGCCGGTGACCGATCCGCGCCGCGTCACGCCGGCCCTGGTCGAGGCGCTCGACGCCGCCAAGGCGGTGTATGTGGCGCTGCACTGCAACCACGCCCGCGAGCTGACCGAGGCGGCGCGCGCCGCCTGCCGGCGGATCACCGCCGCCGGCATTCCCATGCTGGCGCAGACGGTGCTGCTGAAGGGCGTCAACGACGATGCCGACACCCTGGAGGCGCTGATGCGCGCCCTGGTCGCCAGCCGCGTCAAGCCCTACTACCTGCACCACCCCGACCTGGCGCCGGGCACCGGCCATTTCCGCACCGAGCTGGCGGCCGGCCGGGAACTGGCGCGCAGCCTGCGCGCCCGCGCCTCGGGGCTGTGCCAGCCGGCCTACGTGCTCGACATTCCCGGCGGCCACGGCAAGGTGCCGGTCGGCCCCTGCCACTGGGACGAGGCGGCGGGCACGGTCGAGGACGCCCACGGCCGCCGCCACCCCTACCCGCCGCGCTGAGGGGGCGGGCGGCCGCGGCGTGGATGCGCGGGTCGAGCCCGCGCATGACGGTCCCGATGGGGCGGCCCCGCGGCGTGGCCGCCCTCAAACCTCGGCCATGATCCGGTTGAACTCGCGCACCGCCGCCGCGGCGCCGTCCGGGTGCGTCCACACCCCCGCCGACACCGCCAGGAAGTCGGCGCCGGCCGCGACCAGGGGGCGGCAGTTGGCCACCGTGATGCCGCCGATGGCGACGCAGGGCACCTCCATCAGCTCCGCCCACCATTCCAGGAGGTCGGGCGCGGCGCGGCTTTTCGGGGTCTTGGTGCCGGTGGGGTAGAAGGCGCCGAAGGCCACGTAGTCGGCCCCCGCCTCGGCCGCCTCCATGGCGAGATGGCGGGAGTCGTGGCAGGTCACCCCGACGATCGCCTCCGGCCCGACGAGGCGCCGGGCCTGGGCGTAGGGGGTGTCGTCCTGGCCGACATGCACGCCGTCGCACCCGGTCTCGGCGGCGAGGTCGGGGCGGTCGTTGAGGATGAAGGCGACGCCGCGCTCCTGCGCCGCCGGCCGCAGGGCCTCGATGGCGCGGCGCACCTCGTCGTCGGGGGCGTCCTTGAGGCGCAGTTGCAGGCTGGCGACGTCGCCGGCGTCGAGCGCCCCGGCCAGGGTGGCGGCGAAGCCCCGCAGGTCGGGCAGCGCCGGTGGGGTGATGAGATAGAGGCGGCAGGCGGGCGCGGTCATGGCCGACAAGGTGCCCGCTTTGCCGGGCGGCGGCAAGGGGTTCTCCCTCTCCCGCCTGCGGGGGAGGGTCGGGGTGAGGTGCCTCGCGCCAGGGCGGCGATGCCGCGCTCCCTCACCCTCCCGCTACGCGGGCCCCTCCCTCTCCCGCAGGCGGGAGAGGGGAAGCAACGCAGCGTCCTACGCCTCGCCCTTGAGGATGGAGACGATGGTGCCCAGCATCTCCAGCGCCGTCTCGCGCGGGCGCTGGAAA
This sequence comes from Rhodospirillales bacterium, assembly GCA_019455065.1. Classification (GTDB taxonomy): domain Bacteria; phylum Pseudomonadota; class Alphaproteobacteria; order Rhodospirillales; family Magnetospirillaceae; genus JACFNC01. Next base: position 31,499 of record JACFNC010000025.1, on the reverse strand, counting down.
GTGTTGCGGCCGATGATCGAGCCGTTGCCGCCGCCGTCGCGGATGGCGCGCACCTCGTCGTAGACGGCGTTCAGGTCGTCCTTCGCCGCGCCGCCCGAGAACACCACGATGCGCCGGCCGTTGAAGCAGGCCTGCACGACGTGGCGCACGCGCGCGCTCAAGGAGCCGATGTCGATGCCCTGCTTCTCGTAGACCTTCCGCGCCTCCGGCTGCTCCAGCTCGCCCGTCGGCAGCTTGACCTTGACGATGTGGGCGCCGAGCAGGCAGGCCATGTGCGCGGCGTAGGCGCAGATGTCCATGGCGGTCTCGCCCTTGGTCGACAGGTTGCCGCCGCGCGGATAGCTCCACACCACCACGGCGAGCCCGTGCGCCTTGGCCTCGGCGGCCATCTCGCGCAGGTCCTCCATCATGGTGAAGGCGTTGTCCGAGCCGGGATAGATGGTGAAGCCGATGGCGGCGCAGCCGAGGCGCAGCGCGTCCTGCACCGAGGCGGTGATGGCCTGGGTGGCGCCCTCCTTGTTGCGGGCCAGCGAGTTCGCCGAGTTGACCTTGAGAATCAGCGGCAGGGCGCCGGCGTAGGTGTCGGCCCCGGCCTCGATCATGCCCAAGGGCGCGGCGTAGGCGCTCAACCCGGCGTCGATCGCCAGCTGGAAGTGGTAGTGCGGGTCGTAGGCCGGCGGGTTGGGGGCGAAGCTGCGCGCCGGGCCGTGCTCGAAGCCCTGGTCGACGGGCAGGATGACCAGCTTGCCGGTGCCGGCGAGTTTGCCCTGCATCAGGATGCGGGCGAGGTTGGCCTTGGTGCCGGGGTTGTCGCTCTCATAGGCGGACAGGATGTCCTTGACGCGCTGACTGAATTTCATCTCGACCGCTCCCTTCTCCGGGCTGTGGGGCTTCGGCCTCCACATAGCCGAGGGCGGGCGGAATTGCAATGACGGGTAGGGGATAAGGGTGGCGCTCGCACTACTCGGGCAGGCGGGGCGGCGAACCCCGGGCCCCCTTGCGGCTTGGGTTGCCTCGAACCGGACAAGCTGTTAGGTTCCGCGCCAATTTCCCGTGAGACACGACAGCAGGGTTCGCCCCCATGAAGATTCAGGCCAACACGATTCGTCCCGGCAACATCATCGAGCACAACGGCAAGCAGTGGGGCGTGCTCAAGATCCAGCTGATCCAGCCGGGCAAGGGCGGCGCCTTCATCCAGGTCGAGATGCGCGACATCCGCACCGGCACCAAGACCAACGAGCGCTGGCGCACCCAGGACACGGTCGAGAAGCTGACCGCCGAGGAGCGCGAATGCACCTATCTGTTCGGCGACGCCGACAGCCTGACCTTCATGGACGGCGAGACCTTCGAGCAGTTCACCATCACCCGCGACGTGGTCGGCGAGCCGGCGGCGTTCCTGCAGGAGGGCATGGCGGTCACCGTCGACCTGGTCGAGGGCTCGCCGGTGTCGGTCAACCTGCCGGCCACGGTGGTGATGGAGATCGTCGAGGCCGACCCGGTGGTGAAGGGCCAGACCGCCGCCTCGTCGTACAAGCCGGGCAAGCTGGAGAACGGCCTGCGCGTGATGATCCCGCCCTTCGTCGAGACCGGCACCCGCATCGTGGTCAACACCTCGGACTGCACCTACGTCGAACGCGCGAAGGACTGAGCCGAACCGAAGGAGTGACGACGCTCATGAGCCCACCGCAGGCGCGCCCGGCCGGTCGGCGTCATTCCCGCGCAAGCGGGAATCCATCGTCGGCCCCCGTTTATGGGCCCCCGCCTGCGCGGGGGCGACGCATCAGAGACAAATCCACAGGGACCGCAACGTGATCCGCTCGGCGATTCTCAACGTGATGATGGGCGCCGCCCGCAAGGCGGCGCGCGGCCTGGTGCGCGACTTCGGCGAGGTCGAGCAGTTGCAGGTGTCGCTGAAGGGCACCAGCGACTTCGTCTCCTCCGCCGACCTCAAGGCCGAGAAGATTCTGCGCGCCGAACTGACCAAGGCGCGCCCCGACTTCGGCCTGGTGCTGGAGGAGGCGGGCGAGATCGCCGGCAAGGACCGCAGCCACCGCTGGCTGATCGACCCGCTGGACGGCACCACCAACTTCCTGCACGGCATCCCCCATTTCGCCATCTCGATCGCGCTCGAGCGCGACGGCGAGATCGTCGCCGGGGTGATCTATCAGCCGCTGACCGACGAGATGTACCACGCCGAGAAGGGCGCCGGCGCCTTCGTCAACGAGCGCCGCCTGCGCGTCTCGGCGCGGCGCAGGCTGGAGGACGCGGTGCTCGCCACCGGCATTCCCCACCGCGGCCGCGGCGACCACCCGGCGTTCCTGCGCCAGCTCGCCGCGGTGATGGCGGCGACGGCGGGAGTGCGCCGCTTCGGCTCGGCGGCGCTCGACCTCGCCTATGTCGCGGCGGGGCGCTGCGACGGCTTCTGGGAAACGGCGCTGCAGCCGTGGGACGTGGCCGCCGGCATCCTGATGGTGCGCGAGGCGGGCGGCTACGTCAGCGAGATCGGCGGCGGCCACGGCATGCTGCACTCGGGCGACATCCTGGCCGCCAACGACCATCTGCACCTGCAACTCGGCACCCTGCTGCGCGGCGCCGCCGCCTGAGGGGCGCGGCGGGCCGGCCGTTGGCTGGATTGCTTCGTCGCTCCGCTCCTTGCAATGACATTCGTTTCCTGTCATCGCTTGTTCCGTCATTGCGAGCCGCAGGCGAAGCAATCCACGGCGGCGGACGGGCTGGATTGCTTCGTCGGCTAAGCCTCCTCGCAATGACGGGACCTATTGTTTCCTATTGTTCTGTCATTGCTTGTTCCGTCATTGCGAGCCGCAGGCGAAGCAATCCAGGGCCGCAGCCGGAAATTGATCGCGGGGCCGGGCTCCGTTAGGCTGGTTGCGCGGCACGGGCGGGGGGTGGAACGGTGGGGCATTTGGGCGATGGGGGCGCGGTGACGGACGCGGCGGTGGCCGCGTTCATCGTGCGCTGGCGCCCGTCCGAGGGCGGCGAGCACCGCACCTATCAGATGTTCCTGACCGAGCTGTGCGACCTGCTGGGCGTCGAGAAGCCCGGCGTGGTGGGCGAGGTCTACGGCTTCGAGCGCTGGGTCGAGATGCGCGACCTGGACGGCGGCGTCTCGCGCGGGCGCATCGACCTGTACAAGCGCGGCTGCTTCGTGCTGGAGGCCAAGCAGGGCAGCTTCAAGCCCGCCCCCGAGCAACCCGCCCTGCCCGGCCTTTCGGCGCCGCCGCCGCGCCGGGGCGGCAAAGGCCACGGCGTGCGCGGCTCGCGCCAGTGGGACGACGCCATGATGCGCGCCCGCGCCCAGGCCAAGCGCTATGCCGACAGCCTGCCGCTGGAGGAGGGCGTGCCGCCCTTTCTGATCGTGGTGGACGTCGGCTATTCCTTCGAGCTGTTCGCCGACTTCACCGGCACCGGCCGCCACTATACCCAGTTCCCCGACGCCCGCTCGTTCCGCTTCCGCCTCGACGCCCTTGCCGACCCGGCGATCCGCGAACGCCTGCGGGCGGTGTGGGAGGACCCGTGGTCGCTGGACCCCTCGCGCCAGTCGGCCAAGGTGACGCGCGGCATCGCCGACAAGCTGGCGCGGCTGGCGCAGGCGCTGGAGGCCGAGCACGCGCCGAAGGCGGTGGCCGACTTCCTGATGCGCTGCCTGTTCACCATGTTCGCCGAGGACGTGGGCCTGCTGCGCGAGGGCGCCTTCACCAAGCTGCTGACCGACCTCAAGGACAACCCGCCGGTCCTGCGCCAGATGCTGACCGCGCTGTGGCGGGACATGAACGCCGGCACCGCCTTCTCGCCCGTCATCCAGGACGCCATCCCGCAATTCAACGGCGCCCTGTTCGCCAGCGCCGAGGCGCTGCCCCTGACCGGCGCCGAGATCGAGCTGCTGATCAAGGCGGCCGAGGCCAACTGGCGCGAGGTCGAGCCGGCCATCTTCGGCACCCTGCTGGAGCGCGCCCTGGACGCCGACGAGCGCCACCGCCTGGGCGCCCACTACACGCCGCGCGCCTATGTGGAGCGGCTGGTGCTGCCCACCGTGATGGAGCCGCTGCGCGCCGAGTGGGACGACGTGAAGGTGGCCGCCCTGGCCGCCGCCAACGCCGGCGACGCCGAGACCGCGGTCGCCACGGTGCGGGAGTTCCACCGCCGCCTGTGCGCGGTGACCGTGCTGGACCCCGCCTGCGGCAGCGGCAACTTCCTGTACGTGACGCTGGAGCACATGAAGCGCCTGGAGGGCGAGGTGCTCGACCTGCTGGTCACCGAGCTGGGCGAAAGGCAGGAGGCCCTGGGGCTGTCGGGGCACACCGTCGATCCCCACCAGTTCCTGGGCATCGAGAAGAACGAGCGCGCCGTGCCCATCGCCGAGATGGTGCTGTGGATCGGCCATCTGCAATGGTACGCGCGCTCGCAGACCAAGGCCGCCGGATGGCCGAAGCCGGTGCTGCGCCAATACGGCAACGTGCGCGCCGGCGACGCCCTGCTGACCTGGCGCGAGGTGGTGCTGGCCCGCGACGACCAAGGCCGCCCCCTCAGCCGCTGGGACGGAGTCTCGAAAAAGCGCGACCCGCTGACCGGCGAGGAGGTGCCCGACGAGACGAAGCGGGTGGAGGTGCTGCGCTACGTGGCGCCGAAGGCGGCGGAGTGGCCCAAGGCCGACTTCATCGTGGGGAACCCGCCCTTCATCGGCGGCAAGGACCTGCGCCAGGAGCTGGGCGACGGCTATGCCGAGGCGCTGTGGGCCGTCTACGGCAAGCAGGTGCCCAATTCGGCCGATTTCGTCATGTACTGGTGGCACAAGGCGGCCGAGCGCGTGCGCGCCGGCAAGGCCCGCCGCTTCGGCTTCATCACCACCAACAGCCTGCCGCAGACCTTCAACCGCCGCGTCGTCGAGCGCCACATGGCCGGCCGCAACCCTATCGCCCTGGCCTTCGCCATTCCCGATCACCCGTGGGTCAAGGCGCTGAACGAGGACGCGGAGGAGGCGGTGCGCGACGCCGCCCAGGTGCGGGTGGCGATGACCGTGGGCGTACCCGGACCGGCCGAGGGGCGCCTGCTGCGGGTGGCGGCGGAGCGGCGCGGGCACGGCGACGCCGCCGAGGTCGAGTTCTTGGAACGCCGGGGCGCCGTCAACGCCGACCTGACGATCGGCGCCGACGTGACCAAGGCCCGGCCGCTGCGCGCCAACGAGGGGATGTCGTCGCCCGGCGTCAAGCTGCACGGCGCCGGCTTCATCGTCACCCCGGAGCAGGCGGCGGCGCTGGGCCTCGGCCGCGTGTCCGGCCTGGAGGAGCACGTCCGCCCCTACCGCAATGGCCGCGACCTCACCGCCCGGCCGCGCGGCGTGCTGGTCATCGACCTGTTCGGCCTGACCGAGGACGCGGTGCGCGGGCGTTTTCCCGAGGTCTATCAGTGGGTGCTGGAGCGGGTGAAGCCGGAGCGGGACCATAACAATGAAGAGTACCGCCGTGTTCATTGGTGGCTGTTTGGGCGAAAAAATACTGAGCTTCGTAGCGCCCTCGCCGGGCTGCCGCGCTACATCGCGACCGTCGAGACCGCCAAACACCGCGTCTTCCAGTTCCTCGACGCCGCCATCCGCCCGGACAACATGCTGGTCTGCGTCGCCAGCGACGACGCCTTCCATCTCGGGGTGCTGTCCAGCCGAATCCACGTCGCCTGGGCGCTGGCCGCCGGGGGCCGGCTCGGGGTGGGCAACGACCCGCGCTACAACAAGAGCCGCTGCTTCGACACCTTCCCTTTTCCCGACGCCACGCCGGAGCGGCGGGAACGCGTCCGCGCCCTGGCCGAGGAGTTGGACGCCCTGCGCAAGGACCGGCTGGCCCGGCACCCCGACCTCACCCTGACCGGCGTCTACAACGTGGTCGCCCGGCTGCGCGCCGGCCGGCCGCTCGACGCCGCCGGGCGCGCCGTCAACGACAAGGCCCTGGCCAGCACCCTGGCCGATTTGCACGACCGCCTCGACGGCGCCGTGGCCGAGGCCTATGGGTGGCCGGCCGACACGCCCGAGGACGCGCTGCTGGCCCGCCTCGTCGCCCTCAACCGCGAGCGGCGCGAGGAGGAGGCCGCCGGCCGGGTGCGCTGGCTGCGCCCCGACTTCCAGACCCGCCGCACCGCCGCCGCCCCCGCCCAGGCGCGCCTCGCCGTCGATGCCGCCCCGGCCGCCGCCGCCGCCGGCAAGGCCGCCTGGCCCAAGGCCCTGCCCGACCAGGTGCGCGCCGTGCGCGCGGTCCTGCCCCGCCTCGGCGAACGCCCCTCGCCCGAGGCCGTCGCCCGCCACTTCAAGGGCGCCCGCCGCGACCGCGTCGCCGAGGTGATGGCGGCGCTGGCCGTGATCGGGTGACGGCGGCGTTCCGGCTGGCCTGGATTGCTTCGTCGGCCAAGCCTCCTCGCAATGACGGGGCCCATCGCGCCGTCATTGCGACCGCGAGCGCAGCGTGGCGGGAAGCAATCCAGGGGGGCCTCCCGGGAAGCTGGATTGCTTCGTCGGCTGCGCCTCCTCGCAATGACGGGACCCATCGTGCCGTCATTGCTGCTATTCTTCTGTCATCGCTTGTTCCGTCATTGCGAGCCGCAGGCGAAGCAATCCAGGGGCGGCGGACGGGCTGGATTGCTTCGTCGGCTGCGCCTCCTCGCAATGACGGGACCCATCGTGCCGTCATTGCTGCTATTCTTCTGTCATCGCTTGTTCCGTCATTGCGAGCCGCAGGCGAAGCAATCCAGGGGCGGCGGACGGGCTGGATTGCTTCGTCGGCTACGCCTCCTCGCAATGACGGTCGGTTGTGCATTTTGCGATTCGCTGCCACCGTGGATCGCATGAAACGGCCCGCCGTCTACATCATGGCCAGCCGGCGCAACGGCACGCTGTATGTCGGGGTCACCTCCGACCTGCCGGGGCGGGTGTGGCAGCATCGCGAGGGGCTGGGCGACGGGTTCACGGCGCGCCACGGCTGCAAGATGCTGGTGTGGTACGAGGTCCATGACGACATGGCCGCGGCGATCGCCCGCGAGAAGCGGATCAAGGGCGGCTCGCGGGCGCGCAAACTGGCGCTGATCGAGGGTCTGAATCCGGGGTGGCGGGATCTCTACGCGGGGCTGTTCTGAGGGGCTGGATTGCTTCGTCGGCTGCGCCTCCTCGCAATGACAGAACCCCTCTGCCGTCATTGCGACCGCGAGCGCAGCGTGGCGGGAAGCAATCCAGGGGCGGCGGGGAGGCTGGATTGCTTCGTCGCTCCCGCTCTCGCAATGACGGTTTCCCTGACTTCCGTAGTGCCGTGCCCCGAGGTTGCCGGGTCTTTCCCCATCGGGTAGTCTAGCGGCGGTTGCGGCCGGCGCGCCGCACGACCGGAGATCAACGCGGATGCCCCTTCACCGGCCCACCGCGGTCCTGGCGGCGGCGATGCCGGGCTGGATTGCTTCGTCGCTCCCGCTCCTCGCAAGGACGGTCCTCCATGCCGCCCCGCCCCCCTCAGGAGCGCCCGACCGCCTCGACGTAATCGTTGAGAACGAACGATTTCTGTGCCTTAAAATCTGCACATTTCCGGATTAGGCCGCCCATTATCCCACCGATGGATCGACCATGAACCAACCACGACGCTTCCTTTTCCGCATGGGCCTGTTCCTCGCCGCCGTGGCCGTGGTCATCGCGCTGCTGTGGGCCGGGCTGATGCAGGCCTTCATGGCCAATCCCGCGCTCAACGGCCTGATCCTGGGGGTGCTGCTGATCGGCATCATCCTGAACTTCCGCCAGGTGCTGATGCTGCGCCCGGAAGTGGGGTGGATCGACGAGGTGCGGCACGGCAAGCCGGTGCTGTCGACCGACCATCCGCCGCGCCTGCTGGCGCCGCTGGCGACCATGCTGGGCGAACGCCGCGACCGCTTCAGCCTGTCGGCGATGGCGATGCGCTCGGTGCTCGACGGCATCTCGTCGCGCCTGGACGAGGCGCGGGAGATCTCGCGCTACTTCATCGGCCTGCTGATCTTCCTGGGGCTGCTCGGCACCTTCTGGGGGCTGGTGCAGACGGTGGGCTCGATCGGCGACGTCATCCGCAGCCTGTCGCTGGCCGGCGAGGATTTCGGCACCGCCTTCGAGGGGCTGAAGAGCGGGCTGGAGGCGCCGCTGGGGGGCATGGGCACGGCCTTCTCGTCGTCGCTGTTCGGCCTTGCCGGATCGCTGGTCGTGGGCTTCCTCGACCTCCAGGCCGGACAGGCGCAGAACGCCTTCTACAACGACCTCGAGGAATGGCTGTCGAGCCAGACCCGGCTGGCCTCGGGCGGCACCCTGGGCGAGGCCAGCGACCAGCCGATCCCGGCCTACATCCAGGCGCTGCTCGAACAGACCGCCGACAGCCTGGACAACCTGCAACGCATCATCACGCGCGGCGAGGAAAGCCGCATCACCTCGAACGCCAGCATGCGCGCGCTGACCGACAAGCTGTCGACCCTGACCGACCAGATGAAGGCCGAGCAGACCCTGATGATCCGGCTGGCGGAAAGCCAGCTCGAGATGAAGCCCCTGATCGCCCGCCTCGCCGAGAGCAGCAGCCAGGGCGTGGACGAGGCGACGCGCGGCCACATCCGCAATCTCGACGTCACCCTTTCGCGGGCGCTCGAGGACCTGGCCGCCGGCCGCGACGAGGTCATCCGAGAGATGCGTAGCGAGTTCAAGCTGCTCGCACGTACCATCGCCGCCATCGCCGACGAAACCGAACGCTGATCCGAGGGAGAGACCATGGCGACCATCGGCCGCCGCGCCCGCCGCGCCACCGACATCTGGCCGGGCTTCGTCGACGCCCTGGCGACGCTGCTGATGGTCATCATCTTCGTGCTGATGGTGTTCATGCTGGCGCAGTTCTATCTGGGCCAGGCGCTGTCGGGGCGCGACCAGGCGCTGAACCGGCTGAGCCGGCAGATCAACGAATTGTCGGAACTGCTGTCCCTGGAGCGGCAGGCGAACGCCGACCTGCGCCTCAACGTCGCCCAGCTTTCGGCCGAACTCCAGGCCTCGACCGCCGAGCGCGAGCGCCTGTCCGGGCTGGCGTCGGAGAACGAGGACCTGGCGAGCCAGCTGGCCACCGTGGGCGCCACCGCGCAGGCCGCCGGCGAGCGCGCCGCCAAGCTTGGCGCCGAGCTGGAGGACGCCTACAAGGCGGTGGCAGCCGACCGCGAGACCATCGAGGTGCAACTGCGCGAACTCGCCCTGCTGCGCAACGACATCGCCGCGCTCAAGGCGCTGCGCGCCGAACTGGAGGCGCAGGTCGCCAAGCTGGGCTCGAAGGTCGGCGAGCAGGACAAGGAGCTGGCCTCGGAACGCAAGCTGTCGGAGGAGGCCCGCGCCCACGCCGCGCTGCTCAACCAGCAGCTCGAGGCCCTGCGCGCGGAGCTGGCCCGGCTGGCGGCGGCGCTCGACGCGTCGGAGGGCGTGTCGAAGGAACAGAAGATCCAGATCGAGGACCTCGGCCGCCGCCTCAACCAGGCGCTGGCCAGCAAGGTCGAGGAGCTGTCGCGCTACCGCTCGGAATTCTTCGGCCGGCTGCGGCAGGTGCTGGGCAACCGCCCCGGCATCCGCGTGGAGGGCGATCGCTTCGTGTTCCAGTCCGAACTCCTGTTCGCCACCGGCTCGGCCGATCTCGGCGAGAACGGGCAGCAGCAGCTGGCGCAACTCGCAAAGACCCTGCTCGACCTCTCGAAGCAGTTTCCCAAGGACCTCAACTGGGTGCTGCGCGTCGACGGGCATACCGACAAGGTGCCGATCTACAACGTGCGCTTCCCGTCGAACTGGGAACTGTCGACGGCGCGCGCGATCTCGGTGGTGCGCTTCCTGATCGCCCAGGGCCTGCCCCCGGAGCGCCTCGCCGCCGCCGGCTTCGGCGAGTACCAGCCGCTCGACCGCGGCGACAGCGAGGAGGCCCTGCGCCGCAACCGGCGCATCGAACTGCGCCTCGACCAGCGGTAGGCGGCCGCCCCCTTCCCGTCCCGTCCCCGGGCTCGTCGCGGGCCGCCCGCGGCGTGGATGGCCGGATCAAGTCCGGCCATGACGGGGCGAAACAACACGCTCATTGCGAACCGGAGGCGAAGCAATCCAGGGCGGCGGGCTGGACTGCTTCGTCGCTGCGCTCTTCGCAATGACGGTTTTCTCCTGGCGCCATCGCGATGACGCCGGAAAATCAGTCGTCGAGGACGACGGCGGTGCCGGTGAGGGTGTGGAGTTCCGAGGCCAGGAGGCGGCGCAGGCGGACCGCGGGGTCGCGGGTGGCGGGCCAGGTGCCGGCCGGGTCGCAGGCGAAGTGCCAGGCGCCGCTGAGCGGCGAGGACAGCCAGATTTCGCGGTTGGGGGCATGCTTGTTGACGACGAACTGCCGCCCGTCGTCGAACTCGACGGTGAGGATGCCGCCCTGGAGGTCGACGTCGAGACAATCGCCCAGCGCGTCGTCGATGACCTGCGCCAGGGCCTGGAGCACCGCGTCGGCGGCGGCGTGGAAGGTGCTTTCCTCAACGGACATCGCATGATCCCCTCGTGAAACGCCGGAACCCTAACGCATATCGCCGGCAGCGTCATCTTCGCCGGCGCGCGGTTCGCGCTTGCACCGGGGGCACGGCTTCGCTATACAGGCCGCTCCGAATCTGGAGAGGCGCCATGAAGAGCGAGATTCATCCCGATTATCACGAGATCAACGTGGTGATGACGGACGGCACCGAGTTCAAGACCCGCTCGACCTGGGGCAAGCCGGGCGACGTGATGCGCCTGGACATCGACCCCAAGTCGCACCCGGCGTGGACCGGCGTGCACCGCCTGGTCGATACCGGCGGCCAGTTGGCCAAGTTCAAGAAGCGGTTCGCCAACTTCGGCATCAAGGGCTGATCGCCCGGCGGCGGCCGCGCGGCGGCCGCCCTTCCCATCCATCATTCGTCGATCGATGAGCCGACGGGCGCGACAACGCCCGCCGCTTGCTGTTATATTCGGCTGTCGCAGCAAAGCGACGGGCTGACGAAGCTTTTGGGAAGAATACCCGGCACATGCCGAGAGACGTGCGTCCGATCGCCCATTACGAGGTCTACACCCTGGAAAGGGATCGCTGGACCTTGCAGATGCGATACCGTGCGGACGAGAAAGATTTCGCCATCAGCGAGGCGAGACATCTTGAGAAGACTTTGGGCACCAAGGCCAAGGTCATCCGCGAAACCTATGATCCCACCACCAATACAAGCACCGAGGTAACCGTCTACGCGTCGCAGCGGCCCTCGTCGGGCGCCGCGCCGGCCGCCGCGACATCGCGCAACCGGCAGCCGCCGCGGCCGACCGCCGAACCGGGGCGGCGCATCGGACCGGGCCGCTACCAGCCGCCGAAACCGCCCTCGGGAACAAGCGGCCTGCTGCTCGCCGTCAAGGTGGCCGGCATCGTGCTCGCCGGACTGGTCGTCGCCGTGGTGGTGTCGGCGGTGATCTCGCTGGTCATCGCCCAGCTGTCGAGTTGGAACCTGCTGGCCTCGCCCAAGGAATTCTCCGGCCTGCTGATGGTGGTGTTCGCCGTGGCCTTCCTGATCACCGCCGTGCCGCTGGCCATGATCCTGATCAACAACGCCGAGGACATCGAGGCGCTGACCGGCTGGCGCCGCGTCGAGGCCGCGCCCCGGATATCGCGCGCCGGATTCAGGCCCGATTTCCCGGAGCCTCCGCCTCCGGCCCAAGGCGCAACGCCCCCTCCCGACGAGCCACCGGCGCCGGTCGAGGTTCCCGCGCCGCCGGTGCCGGCCGCCGAGCCGCCGCCCGCCCCGGCGCCGACCACGGCGGAGGCTCCGCAGGCCGCCGAACCGCCGGCCGGCGGCGCGAGCCCGGTGCCCGTGGCGCTGGAGGCGCAGCGACTGAAGGTTTTGCGCTTCCTGGACGGCACCATCGCGGAACTGAAGAAGGACCGCCCGCAGCTCGATCGCTACAACACCTTCGGCGTCGACCTGATGCTGGCCGGCGCGGTGGAGATGCTGGGCGAGCGCGAGGGCGTCGATCCGGAGGCGCAGTTCGGCCTGCTGCGTGCCGCCATGGAGATCCTGGGCACCAAGGGACCCGCCATCGAGGCGTTCTGCGAACAGTACGAGCAGTACCTTCGCGAGCCCCGCTATCTGCAGATGATCCAGGCCGGGCGCGAGGCGATGGACGACTTCCTGGCGAACGCGGACAACCCGCACGAGGCGCTGCGCCAGGCCCTGGACCGCTGGAACCGGCCGACCGGCAAGACCGCCGGTTCGCGCATCGTGACGGTGATCTTCACCGACATCGTGGGCTCCACCACGATGACCCAGACCTTGGGCGACGTCGGCGCGCAGGAGGCGGTGCGCCGGCACAACAGCATCGTGCGCACGGCGCTGTCCGACTTCGACGGCAAGGAGATCAAGCACACCGGCGACGGCATCATGGCCTCGTTCTCCAGCGCCACCAACGCCGTCGACGCCGCGCTGTCGATCCAGCGGGCGGTCGCCGCCCACAACGCCGCCAGCCCCGACCTGCCGCTGCATCTACGCATCGGCATGAGCACCGGCGAGCCCATCGAGGAGGAGGACGACCTGTTCGGCACCACCGTGCAGACGGCGGCCCGCGCCTGCGCCGCCGCCGAGGCGGACAGCATCCTGTGCACCAACGTCGTGCGCGAGCTGAGTTCGGGGCGGGGACATTCCTTCGTCTCGAAGGGCGACGTGGAGCTGAAAGGCTTCAAGGAGCCGATCGGGTTGTACGAGGTGCGCCAGGAGCAGTTGCCGGCGGCGTAGAAGGCGCCACGGGCGCCTACACGGACGTCATTCCCGCGAAAGCGGGAATCCAGACACGTCCGTGGTTCTGGACCCCCGCCTCCGCGGAGGTGACGACCGAGGGTTAGTGCATCCGGCCGCGGGCGAGCCCGTCGAGGCGTGCGATGCGCTGGTAGAGGGCGCGGCTGCGGGCGAGCAGGCTGCGCAGGCCGGGCGGCAGGGCGCCGGCGTCGCCGTCCCATTCGTCGAGACAAACCTCCCAGCGGTCGAGGGCGTCGTTCTCGGGCAAGGCCTCGTCCTCGGTAACCTCGCCGGCGCGAAACGCCCGCTGCATCATCAGCCAGGCCATGACCTGGGTAAGACGCGACGTCACCCGCAGGGCCTCGCAACTGGCGCGCAAACCGTCTTCGCGCGACAGGCCGCGGCGCCGCACCGGATTCTCGTGGGTGAAATAGTCGCGCGCCTCGACCATGAGGGCCAGGGTCTCGGCATAGGCCCGCTCGATGAACACCGGGTCCGCGCGCTCCGCCATGTGCGTCCTCGCAACCGCTCCCCCTGGAAAGGCAGGTGAGCGGCGCGGGCGGGCTTTTCAATGCGCCGAAGGTCGAGCCGCCGAGGCGGCCTTTCGGCCCGGCCGCCTTGACACCCGGCGAATGCCAAACATCCTAATGAGGGACGGCCGCCGCTCCGGGGCCGCGCCGAGCCCGGTCCGATGGGACGGGTCCCGGCAACCCAACCATGTTGCTTCGCCAGGAGGATATGGCATGCGCTCACTCGACCTTTCGCCCCTGTTCCGTTCCACCGTCGGCTTCGACCATCTGGCCCGCATGCTGGACGTGGCCTCGCGCGCCGACGACGCGTATCCCCCCTACAACATCGAGAAGACCGGGGACGACGCCTATCGCATCACCATGGCGGTGGCCGGCTTCTCCGAGGACGACATCGAGATCGAGGTGCAGGAGAACCTGCTGCGGGTGACCGGCAGGGCGCGCAAGGAGGATCCCAGCGCCCGCTACCTGCACCGCGGCATCGCCGGCCGCTCGTTCGAGCGCCGCTTCCAGGTGGCCGACTACGTGCGGGTGACCGGCGCCAGCCTGGTCAACGGCCTGCTCAACATCGACCTGGTGCGGGAAATTCCCGAGTCCATGCGCCGGCGCACCATCCACATCGAGCGGACGGCACCGGCGCCCGAAAGCCAGGCCGCCTGAGGAAGTCTCATCCTGCCCCGGCCGCGCGGCCGGGGCCCCCCTCCCCCTCTTCGTAGAGCGGGGCGACGCGGGCTACTGCGCCGTCCAGCCGCCGTCGACGGGCAGCGAGGCGCCGGTCAGGTTGGCCGCGGCCTCGCCGCACAGGAACACGGCCAGGGCGCCCAACTGCTCGACCGTGGTGAAGCGCCCCGATGGCTGCTTCTCGACGAGGAGGTCGCGGCCGGCCTCGTCGACCGACAGATGGTTGGCCGCGGCGCGGGCCTCGATCTGCTTCTGCACCAGGGGCGTGAGCACCCAGCCCGGACAGATGGCGTTGCAGGTGACGCCGGTCTGCGCCGTCTCCAGCGCCACCACCTTGGTCAGCCCGATCAGGCCGTGCTTGGCGGCCACATAGGCCGCCTTGTTGACCGAGGCGACGAGTCCGTGCGCCGAGGCGACGTTGACGATCCGCCCCCAGCCGCGGCGCTTCATTCCCGGCAGCGCGGCGCGGATGGTGTGGAAGGCCGACGACAGGTTGACGGCGATCACCGCGTCCCAGCGCTCGACTGGGAACTCCTCGACCGGCGAGACGTGCTGGATGCCGGCGTTGTTGACCAGGATGTCGACGCCGCCGAAACGGGTTTCGGCGTCGCGGATGAGGTCGGCGCAGGCGCCGGCGCTCGACAAATCGGCGCCGTTATAGGCGACGTCGACCCCGAAATGGCTGGTCAGCCCGCGCTCCAGGGCGTCGATGTCGGCGGCGTTGCCGAAGCCGTTGAGCATGATGTTGCAGCGCTGCGCCGCCAGGGCGCGGGCGATGCCGAGGCCGATCCCGCTGGTCGACCCGGTGATGACGGCGGTTTGACCGTTGAGCACTTGCCCCTCCCTTGTCAGGACCTGCGGAACAGCGACTCGGCACCCTGGCGACCCTGCTCCTTGGCCGCGATCATCTGTCGGGCGCGCGCGATCTCCGCCTCCAGGTCAGCGATGTATTCCTTCAACTCGGCCACGGAAAGAGGCTCGAGGTTCTTCCTCTCGGGCTGCTTCCTTCGTGGCTCCAGCTCGTCGATGTCCATGCCGCCCTCGCCCTTGCCAGCTTGGCGTCAACGTACCAGACTGGCGTCCGTTTGTGCATTGCGAGATACGCCATGACCCCGCCCGAGTCCATGACCTGCATCGAAATCTCCACCCCCGGCGCCGCCGACGTGCTGAAGCCGGCGCGACGGCCGGTGCCGCGGCCGGGCGACGGCGAGGTGCTGATCCGCGTCGCCGCGGCGGGCGTCAACCGGCCCGACGTGATCCAGCGCCAGGGCCACTATCCGCCGCCGCCCGGCGCCTCGGACATTCCCGGCCTGGAGATCGCGGGCACCGTGGTCGCGGCGGGCCCCGGGGTGACGGCGCCGCGGGTCGGCGAGCTGGTGTGCGCCCTGGTCACCGGCGGCGGCTATGCCGAGTACTGCGTGGCGGACGCGGCGCACTGCCTGCCGCCGCCCGAGGGCTACGACATGGTCAAGGCCGCCGCCCTGCCCGAGACCTATTTCACGGTGTGGCACAACGTCTTCCAGCGCGCCGGCCTGAAGCCGGGCGAGAGCTTCCTGGTGCATGGCGGCTCGAGCGGCATCGGCACCACCGCCATTCAGCTCGCCAAGGCGTTCGGCGCCGCCAAGGTGCTGACCACCGCCGGCTCGCCCGACAAGTGCCGGGCCTGCGAGGCGCTGGGCGCCGACCGCGCCATCGACTATCGCCGCGAGGACTTCGTGAAGGCGGTCGAGGAGGAGACGGCGGGCCGCGGCGTCGACGTCATCCTCGACATGGTGGGCGGCGACTACCTGCCGCGCAACGTGAAATGCCTGGCCGCCGACGGCCGCCACGTCAGCATCGCCTTCCTGCAGGGCGCGAAGATGGAATTCAACTTCATGCCGGTGATGCTGAAGCGCCTCACCCTCACCGGCTCGACCCTGCGGCCGCAGGCGGCGGCGCGCAAGGCGGCGATCGCCGCCGAGCTGCGGGCCACGGTGTGGCCCCTGCTGTCCGAGGGGCGCCTGGGCCCTGTGATCCACGCCACCTTCCCCCTGGAGAGGGCCGCAGACGCGCACCATTTGATGGAAAGCAGCGCGCATGTGGGCAAGATCGTCCTCATCGCGTAGCGGGCCGCGATAATTGACCGTCGCCGCGGGCTGACTGTATAAGTTGCGGGCGAAGCGCTCGCTTCCGGGCCCCGGCGCGACCGTGCTGGTCGAAAATCGCAAAAAATAACAAGGAGGTATTATGGCCTTGCCGCTCATGCCCAAGGCGACTGCCGTATGGCTGGTCGAAAACACCACGCTGACCTTTGATCAGATCGCCGAGTTCTGCGGCATGCATGCGCTCGAGGTCCAGGCCATCGCCGACGGCGAGGTGGCCACCGGCATCGTCGGCCTCGACCCCGTCGCCAACGGCCAGCTCACCCGCGAGGAGATCGAGCGCTGCGAGAAGGACCCGGACGCCTCGCTGAAGATGTTGATGAGCGAGGTGACCATCGGCAAGCACAAGGGCGCGCGCTATACCCCGGTGTCGAAGCGCCAGGACCGCCCCGACGCCATCGCCTGGCTGCTCAAGCACCACCCCGAACTGTCCGACGCGCAGGTCTCGAAGCTGATCGGCACCACCAAGGCGACCATCGCCTCGGTGCGCGACCGCACCCACTGGAACGCCGCCAACATCAAGCCGCGCAACCCGGTGACCCTGGGGCTGTGCTCGGAGGCCGACCTGGAGAAGGCGGTGGCCATCGCCCGGCCGCGCAGCGGCCTGGCCGCCGGTTCGGCCGTCGCCCACGACTGACCCGCAAACGAAAGGGCGCCCGCCGTGATGGCGGGCGCCCGAACTTCCGGCAGGGTGGGGAGCTCAGGAGGTGCGCCGGAAGTCCATTCTGATGCAGGCGGGCTGGCGCCGCCCGCGGGTTTCGGCAAGCTGTTTGCGCGACTGGGCGACGACGCGGCTGGAGCGCCGCTCGGCGACGACGTCGGCGACCGGGCGGAAGAACAGCACCGCCGCCCCCGCCGCCAGCAGGGCGAGGCTGACCTCGCGGTCGAGCAGCCAGTCGGCCGCCACCTGCACCGGCCACAGCGAGAAATAGGGCCGCCACAGGCCAAGCTCGGAAAACGCGTTGAGAACGGTGAAGGCCGGCCACGAGCCGCTGGCGAACCACTGCCAGACCTGGTAGCCGAACTGCGACATGCCCATGGTGAACAACATTCCACCGATCACGTGCATGGCTTCCTCCGTTTCATGACGGAAGAATGCGCCCTTCCGCACCCCGGCGCGGTGACGGAGGTCACAAGAGACGCTGATGTAAAGAGGCGGGCGCGGGTGGGACGGAACGTTCCCGGCCGGCGCAGCGCGGGCGGCCCCGCTACATCACGTCGCTAAAGGCGCCTCTGTCGATGTGGCCAATTTCTGCGCATTCCTGTGCACACGGTGGAAAGCACCAGCGCACGACTCACCTGCGCGCTTCGTTGCCCGAAGGGAGCACGTCATGACCGGTGAGCGCCGCGATGACGTCCTGCGAGGCACGCAGCGCCTCGTTGTAATGGTCGGCCAACATCGACGAACTGAAAAGTTCTTGCCGTGTATATGGGTGGGTGGCAACGATCGTAAGGTTGGTTATGGCTTCGTCCAACGTTTGGAGGCGGTAGGTCAACTCTCTAACGGACGAGACAGCCTGCTCATCAAAAAAAGAAAAATGATCCCAAATTTCGCTCAGCTGCGGAGGTACTGGGATGCGGTATTGGTTAATTTCCGATGCTGGCAACGGGCGCAGAGGCGCATCGGTAGCAAAGTTGACAATGTTCGCAAAATTCTTGCGATCGCCACTATAGGCGTTATTCCAAAGTTCAAATTTTGCACGAAGTAATTTCCCCTCCAGCATCCTGGCTACCTGTTCGGTCTTCAAGAAGAGGTTGCGCCTCTCCTGATCTAGTCGATCTTGCGCGAGTTTTCGATCCAGACGAGTTTTGCTGGTAACGCCGACATAGGCGATCGAGGCGGCGCAGACGGCGGAAACTCCCGCAAACATACCGGCGAGCAGGATGGCGTATTTTGGGAATTGTATACTTGGCAAAGCAGACTTGATCGGTTGACCGGCTGGTGGCATGCTCAACTGCATGTTGCCACCCTCAATTGCCACGCTGATCGACGAACTCATAGCCGCCCGCAAGCAAATCAGCGGCATTCCAGACTGGAAGCCCACTGAAAACGACCCGTCTGAGTTTCGATTAATTGCGCCACTGGTAATTGACGGCGTAAGCACAGGCTCGCATCTCGAAATAATTTCTTATCCGAACTCAAAGCCTCAACGTTTTCGGTTGTTACTTATAGCCGAGAGGTGTGTTGCAAGAGTAGATTACGTTTTTGATGAACCTCACACAAATTCATTTAATCGGCCGCCCGACCTTGTGGAGTATACGTTTTGCGAGCCTCATTACCACTCATGGGCGGATAACAGGCGATTTTGTACTCGCGCTAGCTTGCCAACCCGCTTGGAGAATGCTAGGATTCTGCCAACGACAGCGCGCACTTTTGACGGCGTGCTGAGGTGGTTTTGCGCTGATTTGAACATTGAACAACCGCCCAACGGGTTGATCGCGCTGCCTTCGCGGACAAGATTGCTATGATGTCGGCAGACCAGATTGCGGCGTCCTTAAGCAGCATGGTGGTTGCAACCGAGCTGGAGGACGGGGTGCGCATCTCGACGCATTGCCTCTACCCATCGAATGGGGCGGTGAGCGTAGTCGTTCGCGGTGGGACAAACGAGTTTGTGGTTTCTGATGACCGTGGGGCCTTGCGTGAGTTGAGTGGGGCCGGCTTAACGCTGGCTACTGCGGATAGGGTTTTGCAGCGCCTGGTGAAGCACCGAGGTCTTGCTGTACAGCGAGGCGAGATCTATTCCCCGGTCATACCTGTCCACGCCATTCCTGCCGGCATTGTGCTGGTCGCGAATGCCGCAAAGGAAGTGGCTGAGTGGGGGGTTGACCATCTGAGCGTAAGTAGGCCGCGCAACTTCAGAAAAGATTTGCAGGTATTGTTGGCGCAACATTTTAACGATCAGATGAAAAACGACGAGCACGTTGTTGGCGCTAGCAGCAAATCGCACAAATTCACTCATGTTATTTATTTGAGTGGAGGAAGGAAATTATTGGTTGATCCGGCAGTTAATGAGCCTTCCTCTATTAATGCAAGGGTGGTTGCAAATTTAGACGTTCGTTCAATGGGAAATCCGTTGATCGATCAGCTTATTGTCTATGATGACAGGTTGAACTGGAGTTCGGCCGACCTCAAACTGTTAGAAGTAGGCGCTACGACAGTCCCGTTTTCGCGCGCTGAGAGAGAGATCGTGAGGCGGGCTGCGTGATGTGCGGCGAGAAAGATAATCCCGTAGCGGAGTGGCAAGCCTTCGAGCGTGCGGTCAAGAAACTGGTGAACACGCCCCCGAAGCACCGGACGGCCAAGAAGCCCGCGCCCAAGGATGACGAGGCGAAAAATGACGCCTGATTTCCAACCCGAGCATATGGACCGCTGGAGTCGGAACGAGCGCCTGTACCAGACCCTCAAGGGGATGGGGCTCTTTGTGAGCCCCATCCTTGATGAGCGAGGCATTGATAGCCTTCTCGTGTCTACGGATCTACCTCAGAAGACCGTTCCGGTTGCCGAGGCCGACGTTTGCGCTCCAGTGGAGAGGGCGGAGATTGTCAATGGTATCCGGTCCGCCCTTGGACACGGGGATAATGTGGTCGATTTCCCAACCGTAGTTTGAATCACGGTCTCCGTAATCGAAGTAGTACATCCAGCGGCCGAAAACGTCCATTCGCCAGAGGCCGGGATTGTGGCCGAAGATGGGGCGACCTCTAGCCCATACCGCGTCTTTGCGATGGTCTTCGGGTGTTGGGGATGTTAGATGATTGGTGGTGTACATGGCTGTTTGACCTTAGAGGGTTGAACACAAAGAGCCGCCCTCTCGACCGGAAAATCTGGGGGCGGCTCTTCTATTATACACAACGTATTGATCGGCGGGAGTCATTCGTTCCGCGTTCGTTCTTCCCACCACACCGCCCAATCGACGGCGGTGAGCATGTCGCGGAACTGCTGACGGGTAAGACGGGGCTTAGACGTTCGCCCCGATATCAGTCCGCCGATAGGTGAGGCGCTTGCCCTCGATGCCCTTGAGGGCGACGACGGCGCGCTCGGTATCGCTGATCTGGCGGTAGTTGTAGCGGAAGTCGAATTCGCCGAGGTAGCGCTTCAAGTGCTGCTGGCTGACGTGGTGATAGGTGCCGACGACGCCGCGCTTGAGGATCGAGAAGTAGCCTTCGACCGTGTTGGTGTGCCAGAAGCCGCCGCGCACATACTCTTCGATGGAGTGGTTGACGCGGCCGTGGCCCTGGAAGTCATTGCCGGGCTTGAGGTAGACGCCGCTCTCGTCGGTCATCAGGTAGGACTTCTGTTCGATCTGGGCCTTGAGGATCGGGCGCAGGGTCTTTGACGTGACCTCGGGAACGTGGAAGGAGCGCACGCGGCCTTCGCGCTCGACCAGCGAGACGACGGCCTCCTTGGGCGGAACGTGGTTTTTACGGTTCTTGGCCTTGCCGCCGACGTAGGTTTCATCGGCCTCGACGACCTTGTTCTCGCCACCGAGCGGGCCGCTTTCGGGTGCCGACAACTCGCGCATCGACTCGCGGATGCGATGCGCCATGAACCATGCGGTCTTGTAGGTGACGCCGAGCATACGGTGAAGCTGATGGGCGCTCATGCCCTTCTTGCTGGAGCACAGCAGGTAGGTGGCGAGCAACCATTTGGTGAGCGGGATTTTGGAGCGCTCGTAGACGGTGCGGACGGTCACGGTGAACTGCTGGCGACACGCCTTGCACTGGTAGAGGCCGGGCCGATGCGCCTTGCCCTGCATCTTGGTGGAGCATTCGACGGAGCCGCAGTGAGGGCAGACCGGGCCATTGGGCCAGCGCTGCGCCTCAAGGAACTGGCGGGCTTTGTCTTCGTCCTGAAAGATGGGGTTGGTGATATCGGCCATGACGCTCTCTCCTTATGAGTGCCAGAGTGCCACTTTCGATGATGCTTTGTCAAGTATATAAGTGCCCGTATTTTCCCAAGTCCTCGAGCGCCAGCGCGAGAAAGACGACCAAGGCGAGGGAACTAATCCACAAGGCGAAGGTCCAATCCGGATCGGGCAGCCATTCCATCTTGCCAGCATTGCGGCGCAGCGACGGCAACACGTATCCGGTGACCGCAAGCACGACCCCAACGGCAAGCAGGCCGATTACCTTGGACAAAATCCCGATTGGAAAAGTATCCATTCATGCAACCTTGCCGCGCGTCCAGTGCTTACGCAAGGGAGAATCGCTACGGTGACGGCGCCCGAGTGCATCGAGGACGGCCTGCACGTGGCCGTGGCCTGCCCCGCGAGGTGCGGGTGTGGTGCCGGGTGAGCCTGTCGAACGTGACGGCCTGGCGCTGCCTAGCAGGTGGGCACGCTGCGCTTTTGGCGCCAGAACCACGCCCCCGGCTCGGCGGCGGCGCGCCAGGGTCAACCGCGCCGTCGACAACTCGCTGTGGCAGGGCAAGCGGGTCAGCGTGGTGGAAGTCCCGGAGGCGTGGAAAGACGCCAACGACGTGTTGCGGGGTCAGTCGACAGGTTCGGCGGCAGGCGCGGGGGAGGCGGGGTCTTGGGCAACATAAATGTCCCTTCGGAACCAGTTCTTTAGGGTGTCGGATGTATCGCCATCAAGAGCGAACTCGCTGATCCGCTTCTTTGCCAACCGTATTGCCCTATTATCCTTTTCCAACTTGCGGACGAGCGAGCGGGCCGTTTCCGCGTCAGTTATCACACGGTCAATGTAGTCGCCGCTTCTAATCAGGCTATACGCCATAACTGCGTTTATCTGAAGGAGCCGAGGCAGAAGATAAAGGCGGCCCACATTGGCTTCGAATACCGGGCATTCGATTCGCGGGTAGTATCGGTGGCTGAAAGGCTGGGCTCGCTCCGCGGTTCTAATCAGCGACTCGATATGCTTGCTGTGGCGGAGGTCGCAGACGTGCAGTTCGCTAGCAAGCATCCCTGCCAAGCCTCTCGCTTCTTCCTTCCGAGCCGCCTCGGCGGCTTCCCGGTTCAGTTTCGCGGCGTGCGCTTGGGCGTTGAAGCCGACCACTGCGGCGAGGCCGACGGCGGCGGCGCCGAAGAGGCCGCCGATGAGGGTGGCGGAGGGATCGGAAAGGACGAGCAGGCCTGCCAAGTGGAGCGCCACGGCGAGGACGAGCAAGGCGATCAGGACGATGAGCGCCGCCTGGAAGGCGATGACCGTGTATTTCATGCCCCGACTATGCCGGGCGGCACCACCTTCGGCAAGGGGAGCGCGCATGACCGCCGCGCTGGACAACCTGCATGTGTCGGGACGAGGGCGAGTGTCCCGCTTCACGGCGTCATTGTGAGCCGCGGGCGAAGCAATCCAGGGCCCGCGCAGATTGGATCGCTTCGTCGGCTGCGCCTCCTCGCGATGACGGGGTTGGGAGGGCGCTGGAGTCCGAGGGATCAGGGGCTGGGAAGGCGCCGATGTCCGCGCGGTGCCGGTGGGCGGGCGGCCATTCCCGTGAGCCCCCGGGACAAGCCCGGGGGTGACGGGAAGGTGACGGGAACGGGGCCGTTAGCGGCCGTTGGCGTAGCCGATGGCGGTGAGGGCCTCTTCGATCTCGGCCAGGATGGCGGGGTCGTCGATGGTCGCCGGCATGTTGTAGGACTGCTGGTCGGCGATCTTCTGCATGGTGCCGCGCAGGATCTTGCCCGAGCGCGTCTTGGGCAGGCGCTTGACCACGGTGGCGGTCTTGAAGGCGGCGACCGGGCCGATGCGGTCGCGCACCATCGCCACCACCTCCTTGACGATCTCCGCCGGGTCGCGGCCCACCCCCGCCTTGAGCACCAGGAAGCCGAGCGGCAGCTGGCCCTTCAACTCGTCGGCGACGCCGATGACGGCGCATTCGGCGACATCGGGGTGGCTGGCCAGCACCTCCTCCATCGCCCCGGTCGACAGGCGATGGCCGGCGACGTTGATGATGTCGTCGGTGCGGCTCATCACGTAGACGTAGCCGTCCTCGTCGATGAAGCCGGCGTCGCCGGTCTTGTAGTAGCCGGGGAACTCGCTGAGGTAGGACTCGACGTAGCGCTCATCGGCGTTCCACAGCGTCGGCAGGGAGCCGGGCGGCAGCGGCAGCTTGCACACCAGCGCGCCCACGGTGCCGGGCGACACCCGCTTGCCGCCCTCGTCGAGCACCTGGACGTCCCAGCCCGGGACCGCCTTGGTCGGCGAGCCGTGCTTGACCGGGAAGGGATGCAGCCCCATGCAGTTGGCGGCGATGGCCCAGCCGGTCTCGGTCTGCCACCAGTGGTCGATCACGGGAACCTCGAGGTGGGTCTCGGCCCATTTCAGGGTGTCGGGGTCGGAGCGCTCGCCGGCCAGGAACAGGGTGTCGAAGCAGGACAGATCGTAGTTCTTCATCAGCGCCGCGTTGGGGTCGTCGCGCTTGATGGCGCGGAAGGCCGTGGGCGCGGTGAACAGCTTGCGCACCCGGTGCTCGGAAATGACGCGCCAGAAGGCGCCGGCGTCGGGCGTGCCCACCGGCTTGCCCTCGTAGAGGATGGTGGTGTTGCCGTTGAGCAGCGGGGCGTAGACGATGTAGGAGTGCCCCACCACCCAGCCGACGTCGGAGGCCGCCCAGTACACCTCGCCCGGCTTGACGCCGTAGACGTACTCCATGCTCCAGCGCAGCGCCACCATGTGGCCGCCGTTGTCGCGCACCACGCCCTTGGGCTGGCCGGTGGTGCCCGAGGTGTAGAGGATGTAGAGGGGATCGGTGGCGGCGACGGGCACGCAGTCATGCGGCGTCGCCTTGGCCATGGCGTCCGTCCAGTCGACGTCGCGCCCCGCGGTCATCGGCGCCGCCGCCTGCGGCCGCTGCAGCACCACCACGTGGTCGGGCTTGTGGGCGGCCATGGCGATGGCGCCGTCGTAGAGCGGCTGGTAGGGAATCACCCGGTTGACCTCGATCCCGCAGGAGGCGGTGACGATCGCCTTGGGCTTGGCGTCGTTGATGCGGGTCGCCAGCTCGTTGGCGGCGAAGCCGCCGAACACCACCGAATGCACCGCGCCGATGCGGGCGCAGGCAAGCATGGCGATGGCCGCCTCGGCCACCATCGGCATGTAGATGATGACGCGGTCGCCCTTGCCCACGCCCAGCCCGGCCAGCACGCCGGCGAAGCGGGCGACGTGGTCGCGCAACTGATTGTAGGTGTAGGTGCGCACCGTGCCGGTGACCGGGCTGTCGTAGACGAGGGCCGCCTGGCCGCCGCGGCCGTCCTCGATGTGGCGGTCGAGCGCGTTGTAGCAGGTATTGACCATGCCGCCGACGAACCAGCGGTAGAATGGCTTGTTGGAGTCGTCGAGAACGCGGTCCCAGGGCTTGTACCAGTGCAGCGACCGGGCCGCCTCGCCCCAGTATCCCTCGGGGTCGTTCAAGGAACGTTGATAGGCCTGTTCGTAAGCGTTGGTCATCGTTGGATCGCTTCCCCTGGCTGACATTCCAAGGACGGTCGCACCCGTCCGCCGACCCGGCGAGTTTGCGGCAACGAATTGAATTTGCAAAGGGATATTCGCCGGCGTCCCGCGAGCGGGGGATATGCCGCGCCGCGCGCCTCGGTCGCCGTCCGGACCCTAGGCCCCGGTTTCCCGGCAACCGGGAAACCGGTGCCGTTCGGTCGGCCGATCAGTGTGGAACGATGCGTTCCAACTCGTCCTTGATGCGGAGTTTCTTGCGCTTGAGATCACCGATCACGGTCGTGTCGGGATAAGGTCGTCTGGTTTCCACTTCGATCGCCGACTCGAGATCGGCATGCTTGGCTTTCAACGAGTCCAGACGGTCTTGCAGACTCATCATCGTCCTCCATCATGTGCAAGCCACACGTGAATGATATGCCTCCGTCTGGCCAGTTGTCAGCATCCAAATTACCGAATCGTCGCAATCTTCCGGCGGCGGACTGGCCGAACGGCATATGCCACACGGGCTAGGCGAAAGAGGCGTCGAAAAGGCCCCGAATGCGGTCGTCGCGACGACGCGGGGCCGGCGCCCGGAGGGATTGCGTCAGACCCCCGGGTCAAGCCCGGGGGTGACGTGGAAGTCGGACCGGAACCAGCCAGCCACGGTGGCCGCGCCCCCTTGGCAATGACGGCCGCGCCGTTCGCGGGGGGAATTGCTCTTCGTCGGCTGCGCCTTTTCGCAGATGACCGCCTTTTTCTAGCCGACGGCGGCTGGGACCCTGGCCGGGGCGCGGGAGTCGGCGACGATGTCGGCGAGGCGGGCGATGCCTTCGCGGATCTGGCGCTCGGTGACGGAGGAATAGCCGAGCATGATGGTGCGGTCGGTGTATTCGCTGGGCCGGGGTTCGTAGGCGGCGCCCGAGGGCAGCGAGTAGATGCCGACGCCGCGGCTCTGCGCCGCCGCCTGAAGCTCGGCCGCCGACATCCAGTCGGCGGGCAGCCGCCACACCAGGTGCATGCCGCCCTCCAGGCCGGCAAGCTCGATGCCGCCGCCGAAATGGTGACGCAGCGCCTCGATCAGGCAGTCGCGGCGGGCCAGATAGGTCTGGCGGATGCGGCGCAGGTGGTTGGCGTAGCCGCCGCCGATGATGAACTCGGCCAGCGCCGCCTGCTCGAGCCAGGGGTTGCCGTTGTCGAGGAGCGCCTTGACGGTGGCCGCCGGCTCGACCAGTTCGCGCGGCACCACCATGTAGCCGACGCGCAAGCCCGCCCCGACCGACTTCGAGAACGTGCCGAGATAGATCACCGAGCCGTGGGTATCCAACCCCTTGAGCGCGGTCAGCGGCGAGCCCTGATAGCGGAAGTCGCTGTCGTAGTCGTCCTCGACCACGTAGGCGCCGACGCGCCACGCCCATTCCAAAAGCCGCAGCCGCCCCTCGAGCGACAGCGTCACCCCCAGCGGGTACTGGTGCGAGGGCGTGACGTAGGCGAGGCCGACGGGGTCGGCCGGCAGGGCGGCGACGTCGAGCCCGTCCGGCCCCACCCGCACCGGCAGCAGCCGCGCCCCGTAGCTTTCGAAGAGATAGGCGGCGCCCTGATAGCACGGCGATTCGACGACGACCGGCGTTCCCTGGCGCACGAACATCCGGGCGACGATGTTGAGGGCCTGCTGGCAGCCGGCGACCACGATCACCTGCTCGGGCGTGGCGGTGATGCCGCGCGCCGGCCCCAGGTACTCGGCGATCGCGCAGCGCAACTCGTACAACCCGGCCGGCGAGCCGTACTCGGTGAGCTCCGGCCCCGCCGCCGCCAGACTGCGCAGGACGTGGCGGCGCCAAGCCTTGAGCGGGAACGAGCGGTTGTCGGGACGGCCGACCCAGAAGTCGATCGCCAGCTTGTGGCGCTTTGGGTTGACCACCATCTGGGCGCGCCCGACGAAGGACACCGGATGCCGGTCGGCCTGCCGCCCCTGCGCCTCGCCGCGGCGCACCGGATCGTTGAGCCGCAGGCAGTCCTCGGGCAGGTCGAAACTGACGAAGGTGCCGACCGCCGGCCGGCTTTGCAGGTAGCCCTCGGCGATCAGGCGCTCGTAGGCCAGCAGCACGGTGTTGCGCGACACCCCGAGCTGACGGCTGAGGGCGCGCGTCGCCATCATCGGCGCCCCGGGGCGCAGACGGCCGCGCAGGATCAGATCCCGGATCTGCTCGAACAACTGGCTTTGCAACGACGCGGCCGCGGAAGCGTCAAGCTTCAGCGGAAGATGCAGGGTCAAATGCCCCTCCCCGACACCTTTTCCCCGATGGTTCCATTATAGCGACGTGCGGACATCCATTGATAGGTCCAGTCGCCATAATAGTGTTGGGACCAGATTTGACGAATTAGCGGCAATCCAAACTGATATGGACTTTCGTTTGTGGTCTCTGGCACCACGAATTCTTCGTGATGTGGCTCTTTTCTTATCCCCAGACTCCGGAATTATGAAGCATCGCCGCCCTTGGGCTGGGCGGCCGCATACGAGCAGGGGGGTACTGCGATGACAGGCAGACACTGGCTGCGACGTTTTGGTGCCGTCGCCGGCATCCTCGTCGCCTTCGCCATGGCGCAGGAGGCGCGCGCCGACATACCCAAGGAACTCTACGAGGGCCTGGGCATCAAGGCCGACGCCTCGCCGAAGCAGCTCTACGACAAGCTGGTCGAGCGCAACAACGCGCCATACAAGGAAACCGGCGGCAAGGGCGCCCACGGCAAGTATTGGGAGCCGATACCGATCTCGAAATACTTCGATCCGGTGTTCTACAAACCGCCGACCACCGTCAAGGAAGTGGCCGACGGCAAGGCCTGCTACGAGTGCCACGCCAAGGAGACGCCCGGCGCCGTGGCCGCCTACAAGAAGAGCGCCCACGCCGACCTCGACGCCATCCGCAAGCTGCCGGACGGCGACCCGCGCGCCTACAAGAAGGCCAAGCTCGAGGAGGTGGAGAAGAACCTGCGCTCGATCGGCAAGCTGGGTGCCAACGAGAAGCTGCAGCGCGTCGGCTGCATCGACTGCCACGTCGACGTCGGCGCCCAGAAGGGCGACCACCGCAAGGATCTGCGCATGCCCGACGTGACGGTGTGCGGCACCTGCCACCTGCAGGAGTTCGCCGAGCGCGAATCCGAGCGCGACACGCAGACCTGGCCGCACAACCAATGGCCGAAGGGCCAGCCTTCGCACGCGCTGGGCTATTGGGCCAACGTCGACCTGGCGACCTGGGCGGCGATGGAGGAGCGCGAGATCGCCGAAGGCTGCACGATGTGTCACATCCAGAACAAATGCGACACCTGCCACACCCGCCACCAGTTCTCGGCGGTCGAGGCGCGCAAGCCGGAAGCCTGCGCCATCTGCCACAACGGCGTCGACCATAACGAGTACGAGAACTTCCTGCTGTCCAAGCACGGCGCCGTCTATCAGTCCCTGGGCGACACCTGGAACTGGGACGTGCCGCTGAAGGACGCCATCGCCAAGGGCGGCCAGACGGCCCCGACCTGCGCCTTCTGCCACATGGAATACAAGGGCAAGTTCGGCCACAACGTGGTGCGCAAGGTGCGCTGGGCCTTCAACCCGACGCCGGCCATCGCGGACAACCTGGACCATCCCTGGTTCGAGGCCCGCAAGGAGGCGTGGGTCGAGACCTGCACCAACTGCCACTCGGAGAGCTTCGGCCGCGCTTATCTCGAAATGGTCGACAAGGGCACCAAGTCCGGCCTCGCCAAGGAGCAGGAGGCGCGCAAGGTGGTCGAGAAGCTGTATGCCGACGGCCTCCTGACCGGCCAGAAGACCAACCGCCCGGCCCCGCCGGCGCCGGAAGTCGACGCCCCCGGCGGCTTCTTCCAGCTGTTCTGGGCCAAGGGCAACAACCCGTCGGCCATCGAGCGCGAATTCGTCGAGATGTGGGAGCACGACCTGATCAAGCTCTACAAGGGTCTGGCCCACGCCAATCCCGGCGGGTTCACCTACTCCGAGGGCTGGGCGCCGATGATGGGGCGCTATGCCCGGATCATGGACGAGGACACCAAGCTGCGCGAGATGCACGACCTCAAGCAGCGGCTGGCAAAGCTCGAGGAAGGCCGCAAGACCGGCTTCCTGGAACTCGACAGCCGGGTGAAGCAGGCCTCGGTGGGCAGCCTGGGCGGCGGCCTGCTGTTCGCCGGCAGCCTCGCCCTGTGGTGGCAGCGGCGGCGTGGCCGCCACGAAGGGGACGGCCGCTAGGCCGTTCCCGGTAGGAGCAAACGGCCATGAAAAAGGGTCTTCCCCTTCTTGGTGCAGCCCTCGTGGCCGCCGGGGCGGGCTTGCTGGGGTGGGGGGCCTGGGCGGGCAGCCCCCCCCCCCCCGCGCCCCAAGCCGAAGGGGTGGTGGGCGGGGGCGGCCCCGCGGACATTCCCCAGCGGGCGCGGGGCG
>JACFNC010000025.1:0-2525 GCA_019455065.1 Rhodospirillales bacterium | reverse complement strand
TTTGCAACAACGGCAAATAAATTGGGTTCTCCCTTTTTGTGGTCCCCCCGTGGGGCCGGGGGGGGGGGTTTGGGGGGGGGGGCTCCCGGGGTGCCCCCCCCCCCCGCCCCGGGCTCCCTATGCCTACGTTGAGGTGGCCGAGGGCGGCCCCGCGGACTTTCCCGAGCTGGCGCTGGGCGACCGCCCCGGCCTGTCGCTGCGCAAATACGAGGTGCGATCCGAGGGGGTGGATCAGCCGTTGGGCGAGGCGTACGTCGCGCAGTCCGCCGACGGCACCCCCGCCCTCCTCGACTGGCGCAACCATCTGGCGGAACCGCTGCTGACCATCGCCGGGCCGCTGGCCGACACGATCAAGCTGGCCGAGGCCATCGAGAAGCACGCCCCGCCCGAGGCTCCCGTTCTCGCCTGGTGGGACACCTCGCGGCGGCTGCGCCTGTTGTGCGATTGCAACCTGCTTCTCACCGAGCATGCCGGGCAGCCGATCCTGCTGCCCGAGGCGTGGCGCGGCCGGGCCGAGGCGGCGGCGGCGGCCGAGCGCGCCTTCTGGGGCGAACCAAAGGGGCTGCCGGAGGCGGCCGCGCTGGCCGACGCCCTGCTGTCGGACGAGGCGACGGGCGCCGAGAAGCTGCGCCGGCTCGTCGACGGCAAGGAGGCGTTCGTCGTCGTCGACATCGGCGACGCCTACAAGCTGGGGGCGCTGCATCCCGACCGTTTCAGCATCGGCTTTCGCGATTTCCCCAACGGCGGCGACATGCACGGCACCGCAAAGGTCGTGCGCGAATGGCTGAAGGCGGAAAAGCACGAGAGCTACGTGGTCCGCCCCACCGAGCACAACGCCTCGCGGGTCTACTTCCTGACCGAAGAGGGCAGCACCGAGACGCTGATCGCCAAGCTGCTGCCGTTCCCGACGTCCAACCCGGTGCAGATGACGACCCTCGAGCTGGTCTATCAGCACGAGGACTACTGGGTCTACCGCCTGCCCCCGGGGCCACCGCAGAGCTGACGCGCGGTCATTGCGAGCCGGGGGCGTCCGTCATTGCGAGCCGGAGGCGAAGCAATCCAGGACGCCGGCCGTCTGGATTGCTTCGTCGCTGCGCTCCTCGCAATGACGGAGTCGGGGAATGACGAGAAAATTCGTGGAGGGAGAGAACAGAGTGATGTCACCGATCAAGTGCCTTCTCGTCGCCGGCCTTTACGCGGCGGCGGCGCTGGCCGCCTTTCCCGCGGCGGCCGAGGAATTCGCCTATGAGGGGCACCGCAAGTGCAGCAGCTGCCACCGCAGTCAATCGGAATCGTGGAGAGGCACGGCGCACGCCAAGGCCTTCGACTCGCTGGCCCCGAACCACAAGGCCGAGGCCAAGCGCAAGGCCGGCCTCGATCCCGCCAAGGATTACCGGCAGGACGCCCAATGCCTGGGCTGCCACACCACCGGCCACAAAAAGGACGGCGGCTACGACCCCAAGGAGCCGAACGATTATCTGGTGGGAGTCACCTGCGAATCCTGCCACGGCCCCGGCGCGCAATATCGCCTGATGCACCGCAAGGCGGGCGACCGCTTCGAGCGCGGC
Organism: Rhodospirillales bacterium; assembly: GCA_019455065.1. Classification (GTDB taxonomy): domain Bacteria; phylum Pseudomonadota; class Alphaproteobacteria; order Rhodospirillales; family Magnetospirillaceae; genus JACFNC01. Next base: position 957 of record JACFNC010000025.1, on the reverse strand, counting down.
GGCAAGACGACGGGGCGGGAGCAACTGGCCGAGCTGGGCCAGGAATTCGCCTTCCAGGAGCGTTGCAACGCCTGCCACATGAACTACGAGGGTTCCCCCTGGACGCACGCCAAGCCGCCGTTCACCCCGTTCACGCCGAAGGTCGAGGCCCGCTATGGGTTCGCGTTCGACAAGGCGGTGCGCGACGACAAGGCGATGCATGCGCATTTCCGCCTGGAGGGCGCCTTCGTGGGCGACCCCGTGGCGCCGTTCCACGCCGAGTTCCAGGCCGCGGCCAAGCCCGCCGACAAGTCGCGCGACGAGGACTAGGCCGATGCGCAAGATCCTGGGCTACGTGCGCGGCAACGTCGTTCCAATGTTGGTCGGGGCCGGGCTGACGGCGGCCCTGCTGACCGTGGTCGTGGGCGGCGAACACGCGCTGTCGTCGACCACCTTCTGCACGTCCTGCCACTCGATGACCTACCCCGCCGAGGAACTGGCGGAATCGACCCATTACGGCGCGCTCGGGGCCAATCCGGAGTGCAAGGACTGCCACGTCCCGCAAGGGCTGGGCAACTTCGCCCTGGCGGTCTCGACCCACGTGGTCGACGGCCTGCGCGGCATGGTCGGCGAGGCGGCGCTCGACCTGTCCACGGCAGCGAAGTTCGACGAGCACCGGCTGCAATTCGCCCACAACGCCCGCATGAACCTCAAGGCCTGGGACAGCGTGACCTGCCGCTCGTGCCACCGCGACCCGCGCCCGCCCGGCAAGTCGGCGCGCACCGCGCACGAAAAGATGCGCACCGAGGGCGCGACCTGCATCGACTGCCACCAGAACCTGGTGCATAAGCGGGTGCCCGAAACCGACCTCGACCGCAGCCGGGCGGAGGGGCGGATGATGTTGCGCGAGAAGCAGTAAAGTCTGTCATGTGTGGACGGCCCCTGCGGCGCAAGGGAAAAATGACTGACGAAGGTGGG
>JACFNC010000024.1 GCA_019455065.1 Rhodospirillales bacterium | reverse complement strand
GAGTAGAATCAACACCGTGCACTCAGTCCAGAAATTTAAACCGGACAGCCGTGGATCAAGTCCGGCCATGACAAGAGGCAGCGCTGGCTTGCTTCGTCACCGCGTTCCGCGCGAGCACGCGGGCAAAGGCTTCAGCCCCTCACGCCCGCCCCAGAACCTCCTTCACCTTGCCGGCCAGCTGCTGCAGGCTGAACGGCTTGGGCAGGAAGTCGATGCCGCCTTCGGCAAGCAGTTCCTCGGGCGCCGCCTCCTCGGCATAGCCCGAGATCAGCACGATGCGGATCTCCGGGCGTTCGATGCGCACCAGCCGGGCCAGGGTCACGCCGTCCATGCCCGGCATCACCACGTCGGTGACCAGCACGTCGATGGCCGGCTCCTTGTGCAGGACGTCCAGCGCCCCCTCGCCGCTCCGCGCCTCGAGCACGCGGTAGCCTTTGTTGCGCAGGGCGCGCACGCCGAACAGGCGCACCGGGTCCTCGTCCTCGACCAGCAGCACGGTGCCGGCGCCGGTGAGGTCGCCGGCCGGCGCCGGCTCGGCCGGGCGGCGCTTCGGCGCGCCGGCGTCGGCGTCGAGGCGCGGCAGGTAGATGGTGAAGGTGGCGCCGTGGCCGGGTGCGGAGTCGACGAACACGAAGCCGTCGGTCTGGCGCACGATGCCGTAGACCGTCGACAGCCCCAGCCCGGTGCCCGCCCCCACCTCCTTGGTCGAGAAAAAAGGCTCGAAGATGCGCCCGAGATTCTCCTTGGAAATGCCGGTGCCGGTGTCGCCCACCTCGATCATCAGATAGCCGCCGGGCGGCATGACGTCGGCGCCCTGCTGCATGGGGCGTTCGGTTTCGACGGCGGCGGTGCGGATGGTCAGGGTGCCGCCGCCCGGCATAGCGTCGCGGGCGTTGACCGCAAGGTTGATGATCACCTGGTCGAACTGGCCGGGATCGACGCGCACCAGCCCGAGGTCGCGGCCATGCACCATCTTCAACTCGATCGTCTCGCCCAACAGCCGGCGCAGCAGGTTGGACAGGTCGGTCAGCGCGTCGGTGACGTCGAGCAGGCGCGGCTGCAGCGCCTGGCGGCGCGAGAAGGCGAGGAGCTGACGCACCAGGCTGGCGGCTCGATTGGCGTTCTGCTTGATCTGCATGATGTCGGCGAACGACGGGTCGCCCGCCCCGTGGCGCTGCAGCAAGAGGTCGCAGAACCCGATCATGGCGGTCAGCAGATTGTTGAAGTCGTGCGCCACGCCGCCCGCGAGCTGGCCCATGGCCTGCATTTTCTGGGACTGGGCGAACTGGATCTCCAGGTTCTTCTGCTCGGTGGTGTCGATGAAATGCAGCACGAGGCCGGTGACGTCGCCGTCCTCGGCCGAGGGGCTGACATACAGCGAGGCGACGAGGTCGCGCCGGCCGTGCAGCCGCACCTCGAGATGGGCCCCGGGGGTGGCCCCCATCAGCACCTTCGACAGCGTGTCGGCGGCGTCGGCGCGGTCCTCCTGGGCCACGAAGTCCGCAACCGCGCGCCCCGCCAGGTCCTCGCCGACACTGCCAAGCATCGCCTGGAAGGCGCGATTGCAGGCGTTGACCGTACCGTCCGGATCGACCAGAACGATGCCCACGGGGGCGTCGTCGAACAGCCAGCGGAAGCGCCGTTCGGCGGCCTTCAGCGCCCGTTCGAGCGAGCGCTCGGGCATCAGGTCGCGCACGACGACCGAGCGGGTCAGGGTCTCGCCGGCGTCGTCATAGACCGCGTGGCTGACGAAAGCCTGGAAAACCTCGCCGTTGCGCCCCTTCAGCCGCATCTCGGTACGGTCGTCCTCGGGGTCGGGCACGACGCCCAGCACCTCGCGCAGGTCGCGGCCGATCAGCCTGTCGGGGGCCCAGCCCAGCCATTCGGCGAGGCGCTGGTTGACATAGCGGAACCGCCCCTCGGTGTCGGCCGAGTAGACCCCCACCGGCAGGAAATCGAGGAAGTCCGTCAGCACCTCGTTCTCGCGCCGCAGAATCTCTTCGATGGCCCGCCGCGCGGTGACCTCCTCGGCACTCCACAACACGCCGCGGGCCGGAGGCGCGAGGGGTTGCACACACAGCGCGAACCACTCGCGTTCTCCCGAAGGCGCCAGCAGCGCCACCTCGCCGGCATGGGGCAGGCCGTGCGCGGCGGCGGCGCGCAGGCGCGCCAGTTCCTCCGCCCCCCGCTCGTCGTCGGCGGCGCGACCGTCGTAGTCGGCCAGGGGATCGGCGGCGGGCCCGAACAGCCGTTGCGCGACGCGGTTGCGGAAGACCTCTCCTCCCCCGCCGTCGACCACGAGGCGGGCGACGCGGTCGCCGTCCAGCACCGCCGCCAGCGCCTCGCCCCGCGCCGCCGCCTGCCGCAGACGCTCGCGGCCGGCATGCAGCGCCGCCGCGAGGACGGCCATCGCCGCCCCCGCCCCCGCCAGCCCCCAGATCAGCGGGTCATCCCACACGTCAGTTCCTGAACTTGCCCTTGAGGCGCATGACGTAGCCGATGACCTCGGCGACCGCGCGATAATGTTCGGCGGGAATTTCCTGATCCACCTCGACGCTGGCGTACAGGGCGCGGGCGAGCGGCGGGTTCTCCACGATCGTCACGTCGTTCTCCTCGGCCACCTTGCGGATCCGCTGGGCGAGCAGATCGGCGCCCTTGGCCACCATCACCGGGGCGTTCATCTTCTCCATCTCATACTTCAGGGCGACGGCGTAGTGGGTGGGGTTGGTGACCACCACGTCGGCCGTCGGCACCGCCTGCATCATGCGCTTTCGCGCGCGGTCGGCGCGGATCTGCCGCAGGCGGGCCTTGATCATCGGATCGCCGTCCGTCTGCTTGTGCTCGTCGCGCACCTCCTGCTTCGTCATGCGCAGGCGCTTCAGATGATCGTATTTCTGGTAGGCGTAGTCCATGGCCGCGATCACGGTCATCACCGCCACCGCCGCCACCAGCAGGGCAAGCATCGTGTCGTGCAGGTGATCGAGTGCCGCCGGCACCGGCAAGCCGGTCATCGCCGGGATATCGTCGCGGTGCGGCCAGACAACCGCCATCACGGCCGTGCCCACAAGCCCCAGCTTGAGCAGCCCCTTGACGAACTCGAGCAGCGATCGCGCCGAGAACAAACGCTTGAAGCCGGCAAGCGGGCTGATCTTGTCCAGCGACGGCTTAACCTTTTTTCCCGTCCACACCCAACCGGTCTGCAACAGCGATGCTCCCAGCGCCACCAGCATGAGCAGCCCCAGGGGCAGCATCATCGCCGTCCCGACCTGGGCCAGCAGGTCGACGAAGAGATTCCGCAAGCTGCCGGCGTCGACAGGAATGGTATGCGGCGCGGCGATGAACCGCACCAGGTCCACCTTGAGCCGCGCCATCATCGGCCCCGCCAGGAAGGCGACGATCGCCGTCGCCGCCATCAGCATGAACCAAGTCTTGACCTCGGTGGAGACCGCGACCTGGCCTTCCTCATGCGCCTTCTCCAGGCGCCTCGGTGTTGGTTGCTCTGTCTTGGAGTCCTGGTTCTCCTCGGCCATCCGTCACAACCCTCTCACGAAGGGCATGAGACCGTCCTCGACGTGGCGGAGGAACCACAGCATGATCAGCGGCAGCGACACCATCAGGATCGACAGGCCGAGCAGCACCTGGATCGGCAGGGCGACGAAAAACACCGGCATCTGCGGCATCAAACGCGCGAGCACGCCCATGCCGCCATAGAACACAAGGCCGAACACCATCACCGGCGCGGCCAATTGCAGCCCGATACGAAAACTCGTCGCCAGCGCCCGCGCCACCGATTCCGACATGTCACCGAACGGGAGCGGGCCGCCGGGGACGAACAGTGCGTAGCTGTCGACGACGGCACGGAACAACAACTCGTGCAGCCCGGTGGCGAAGATGAGCACGACTGCGAGATTACTGAGAAAGCGCGGGATCAGCGTGCTCTGGTCGGCGGTGACCGGGTCGGAGACGAAAGCATTGGTCAGGCCGGCCTTGTAGCCAATGTAGCTGCCTGCCACATTGAGCGCGGCCATCAGCATCTGCACCATCACGCCCATGAACACCCCGATTGCGGTCTCGGACAGCAGCAGCAGGCCGAGGGCGAATGGCGACCGGGGCATGGCCGGCAGCGTCGACGCCACCACCGGCAGCACCACGAAACTGACCGCCAACGCCAGCGTCAGGCGGGCGCGCGCCGTCACCATGGTGCCGCCGATGCCTGGAAACAGCATCACGGCGGCGCCGATGCGCGTGAAGACCAGAAGAAACCGGAAGACGTCGACGGCGGCCAGCTCGGCGAGCATGGCCTATCCGCCGCCGACCGCGTGGTCGAGGGCGGCCCGGGTGAAATCGCTGAGCGTGGCGATCATGAATGGCAGGAACAGCGTCAGCGACAGGAAGATGGCGACGATCTTGGGAACGAAAGTCAACGTCATCTCCTGGATTTGCGTCAACGCCTGGAACAGAGAGATGGCGAGGCCCACGGCCAGGGCGGTCAGCAGCGGCGGCGCGCTGATCTTCAGCATCACGAAAATGCTCTCACGCGATAGATCGAGGATGACGGCCTCGTTCATCGCGGTCAGATCGGCATGCGAAGGATGTCGTTGTACGCGTTGATCACCTTGTCGCGGACGGCGACCACGGTCTCCAGGGTGAGTTCGGCGTTGTTGACGGCCAGAACCACTTCGCGCAGGTCGGCCTTGCCGGCCAGCGCCGCCTTCGCGACCTCCTCGCTCTTGCGCCCGGCCTCCACCGCATCGGTGGCGAGGTTCTTGACCAAGTCGCCGAACGTCCCGCCCGGCGGCTCGGCGGCTGGGGCGGGGACGGTGGCGGCGGGGATTTTCGCGGCCGCCGAGTAGGCGGCGATGGCGTCGCTGATCTTGAACATTCCGCCCTCCGTCAGCGCAGCAATTCGATCGTCCGCGACAACATGGTCTTGGACGTGTTGACGACGTTGAGATTGGCTTCGTAGCTGCGCTGCGCCTCGCGCATGTCCATCAGCTCGATGAGCGGGTTGACGTTGGGCGCCAGCACGTAACCGTCGCCGTCGGCGGCCGGATGTTTGGGATCGTAGCGTCGGGGCAGGTCGGACATGTCGGGCCGGGCCGGATCGGCCTTGACCATTGCGACGCCCAGCTCGCGGTCCAGTTCGTTGCGAAAGGTGACGATCTTGCGGCGGTAGGGCTGCCCCTCGGCCGTCTGCGCCAGCGAGTCCGCGTTGGCAAGATTCTCGGAGACGACGCGCAGACGCCGGGTCTGCGCCTTCATCCCCGCCACCGCGATCTCGGCACTCGTCTTCAGTTCGTCCATGACCGATCCCCGCCTCAGTTGCGGCCGAGCGTGGTGCGCAGCATCTTGAAATGCTTGCTGAGCAGATTGGCCGCCAATTCGTAGGCGCCGCGGTTGTCGCCGACCTTCTGCATCTGCTCCTCGAGCACCACCGCGTTTCCGTCCGGCGCCGTCTCGTAGGGCGTCTTGATGCGTTCGGCGTCAAATCCCGCCCCCACCATGCCGGCCGGCACCACGTGGCGCGGATGGGTCACCGTCACGGCGGGCGGCTGCGCCTCGCGCAGGGCCTGCTGGAAGTCCACTGGCTTGAGGTCCTGCGGGCGGTAGTCGGGCGTGTTGGCGTTGGCGATGTTCTGTGCCAGCACCTTCTGGCGCTCGGCAAGCCAGTCCATGCGCTTTTTTGCCATCGCCAGCACGGAAAGATCATCGAACATGAGCGCCCCCGCCCAGACGGCCATCAAGGCTCGCCGAATTCGCGCAGTATGGGACGCCGCCGTTAACAAAGCGTAAAGCCCTGCGGCGGGAGTGAGGCGGTTTAAAGATTTCTTAAGCGTCGGTCGCGACAATCAGGCCAGCCGAGCGACGGGGGTGGCGGTGGCCGAGAACGACAAGGACAGCGGCAAGGAGGCTGCGCGGCGCTTGCTGGCCGTGGCGCTGTCCTACGACCCTGATGTTGCCGAGGCGCCCAGGGTGGTCGCAAGCGGGCGCGGCGAACTGGCCGAACGAATCGTTGCCGTCGCCGAGGCAAATGGCGTGGCCGTCCGCGAGGATGCGGACCTCGCGCAGGTTCTGTGTGCGGTCGATGTCGACAGCGTGATCCCGATCGAGGCCTTCGCGGCGGTGGCCGAAATTCTCGCCTATGTCTACCGCGTCAATAACCGGCAGGTTCCTCAGAAGCGGAAAGACGACCGATGACGCCGCGCGAGCGCGTTCGCGAGGAGGCGCAGAAGGTGGCGGCGTTGATCGTTACCGCCCGCCGCCTGCTGGCCGGCGGCGCCGCCATCGACCTTTCGGCCCTGGAAGGCCAGGTACGGGCGGTCTGCGAAGGCGTCACCGGGCTGGAGACGGCCGAGGGGCGCGCGCTCCTGCCGACCCTGGACTCGCTGGTCGACGGACTTGACGGGCTGGCGGGCGACCTGCGAGCCCAGTTCCACCGCCTGGGCACGGAAGGCGGCTGACATGGACTACGCTGCCTACCTCCAGTTTCTCCTGGCCCTGATCGTCGTCCTGGGCATCATTCTCGGCCTGGCATGGCTGGCGCGACGCTTCGGGATGGGCGGCGCGCCCATGGGCACGCGCCGCCGCCGCCGGCTGGCGCTGATGGAAACCCTGGCGATCGACGGCAAACGAAGGCTGGTGCTGGTGCGGCGCGACGACCGCGAGCACCTGTTGCTGATCGGCGGCGCCTCCGACCTCGTTGTCGAAACCGGATTGCCGGCCCAGGAGCCAAACCCCCAGGGGTCGGCCGAAGGCGGGCCTCCATGATCCGCCGGCCGCTGCTCGCCGTCGTCGGGATGTTGCTGCTGGCTGCGGCGCCGGCCGCCGCGCAGACCTTCAGCCTCGACCTGGGGGATCCGGAATCGGCGACGGGCCGCATCGTCCAACTCGTCATCCTCATTACCGTCCTGAGCCTGGCGCCCTCGATTCTGGTGATGGTGACCTCGTTCACCCGCATCGTGGTGGTGCTCAGCCTGCTGCGCCACGCGTTGGGCACCCAGGGCAGCCCGCCGAACATGGTGATGGTCAGCTTGGCGCTCTTCCTGACCGGGTTCATCATGGCCCCGACCTTCGAGCAATCCTTCGACCAGGGCATCAAACCATTCATCGACGGCAGGATTGAGGAGACCGAAGCGTTCGATCTTGCCGTGCAGCCGCTGCACGGCTTCATGATGCGTCAGGTCCGTGACCAGGACCTTGGCCTGTTCCTCGAGATTGCGAAGACACCGGCCGACACCCCTCGGGAGGCCACGCCCCTGCGTGCGCTGATCCCGGCCTTCATGATCAGCGAGTTGCGGCGCGCCTTCGAGATCGGCTTCCTGGTCTTTCTGCCGTTTCTGATCATCGACATGGTCGTCGCCTCGGTGCTGATGTCGATGGGCATGATGATGCTGCCGCCGGTAATGATCGCCATGCCCTTCAAGCTCATCTTCTTCGTGCTGGTGGATGGCTGGTATCTGATCGCCGGCAGCCTCGTGCAAAGTTTCGGCTAAAGGAAATCGGCCGCCGCTCGCAGAGAACAGGCAATATCGGAACCTTCGGTAGAAACGTCGCCGGGGTGATGTACAGTAGTGCTTCCCGCAGTTTTTCGCGCTTAGGTAATATTCCCCTATTGCCAATGGGGTAAACACAGGCGACGATAGTCGGCTATGCGTCGCGTTTTTTCCAAGATCACGAGCATTCAGGGACGCCTTCTGATGCTCGTGCTACTTACCGCGTTACCGACGATCGCGGCATTACTGCACGTGCGTGCGGAGTTGTCGCGGGAGGTGACCGCGCGCGCCGAGCATGGCGTCCAGGAAATGAGCGTACTTCTCGCCTGGAAGCTGCGCCAACTCGCGGACGGCACGCATCATCTCCTGTCGGCGCTCGAGCACCTGACCCATGCCGACGACCTGGCAACCGGCCGCTGCGATTTGGAACTCGCGGCCGTTCAGCGCCAGCATCCCTACTACGCGAACATCGCCGTCGTCGGTATGAATGGCGATATCGTCTGCTCGGCTCTTTCCTATTCGCCCGGCGTCAACGTGGCGGATGCGGCTTACTTCCGCAGAGCCTTGGAAGTCGATCGCATGGTGGTCGGCGACTACCGCGTCGGACTGATTACCGGGTTATCGTCGATCCACTTCGCGCGCCGGTTTATGGCGGAAGACGGCGAGGTCGGCGGCGTCATCATGGCCGCCGTCAACCTCGATCGTATCAGGCAGGACATTGCGGAGTTCGCGTATCCGCACGGCGCCTCCGCGGTGGTGCTCGATGGTAATGGTAGGGTTCTCGCGAGGTATCCGGACGACGAGAAACTGACCGGCAAGGCCTTTCGCGACCACCCCTGGATCGGCGCGGTCCTGGGTGGTACGGAGCCCCGCGTCACCGAGGCCGTCGGCCTCGGTGGCGTACGCCGGCTCTACAGCCATGCCCTCGCCTTTGGCGAGCGCGACCAAGCCATCCACGTCTACGTCGGGATTCCGCCGGAGGTCGCGCAAGCCGCGTTCGACCGGCCGCTGCGGACCAGCCTCCTGGTCGTGGCCCTTGCGTTGGTGCTATCCGCACTGATCGCGCTGCGCGGGTCGGATTTCCTGATCCTACGCCCGATGCGCCAAGTGGTGGCCGCGGCAGAACGGCTGGGCGACGGGGATTTGTCGGCGCGCACCGAACTGCCCGCCGCGGCCGCCGGCGAATTGGCATCGCTTGCCGCGGCATTCGACCGGATGGCGGCGCGCATCGAGGCCAAGCATAGGGAACTGGTCAGCATCAATGAGGAACTCGAGGGCAGGGTCGAGCAACGGGCCGGTCAAATCGAAGCCGCGAACCGCCGCCTGTCGGCGGTGATTTCCGTCCTGCCCGTGGGCGTGTGGCTGATCGACCGGGCGGGCCGGGTCACCGAAGCCAACGCCGAAAGCCGGCGCATCTGGGGCGGCGAACCGCCGCGAAGGGTTCCCGACGAGGCGACGAGCGTGCTTTGGGCCGACACCGGCGAGCCGGTGCGCCCCGAGGAATGGGGCGCCGCCCGAGCCTTCGGCAAGGGTGAAATCTGTCTGCGGGACGAGTTGCAGATCGAACGGCCGGACGGAAGCCGCGTCACGGTGCTCAGCTCCGCGGTTCCGATCCGCGACGAAGCGGGCGCGGTGCGCGGCGCCGTGGTGGTCAACCAGGACATCACGGAGATCAAGCGATTGCAGGTGACGCTGGCACGCCAGCGCGACGACCTCGACGAGACCGTGCGGGCGCGGACCACGCAACTCGAACACGCCAACGAGGAATTGCGGCGAAATCTCGCCGCCATCGAGGCGATGGACGCGGCCTTGCGGCGCAGCAACCGCGCCCTGCGCACCATCAGCCAGTGCAACCACGCCCTTGTCCGCGGCACCGAAGAGGGGCCGTTTCTCGAAGAAATTTGCCGCGTGCTCACCGACAAGGGCGGGTACGTCACCGCCTGGATCGGCCTGCTCGACGATACCGGCAACCTCAAGGTTGCCTCGCGATCGGGACCGCCGGACTGCCGCCTGCCGGAGGTCGCCGCCGGGTTGTCGGAAACCGACGGCGCGGTGCCATGGCAGCAGGCCATCGCCGCGCGAGCCCCCCACGTCGTTCATGATTGCGCCGCGGCGGACGTGGCGCCGGCGTGGCGGGACGAGGCGGTGCGGTGCAGGATCAGCGCGGCGATCGCCGTGCCGCTGATCGTCGACGGCCAAGCCATCGGAGCTCTTTCCGTTTACTCGCTCGACGGCGACGTGTTCGACGCCGACGAGATGGACATTCTCCAGGAATTCGCCCTCGATGCGGCGTTCGGCATCCAGGCGCACCGGACACGCGCGGAACGGGACCGTATCCTGGCCGAGAACCTCGGCCACCAGGAGAAGCTGCGGACCACGCTGATCGACGTCATCGCCGCCATCGCAGCGACCCTCGAGATGCGCGACCCCTATACCGCCGGCCACCAGCGCCGTGTGGCCGATCTGGCCGAGGCGATCGCCGCCGAGATGGGGCTGCCCAAGGGGGAGGTCGAGGCGATCTATCTGGCGGCCACGGTGCACGACATCGGCAAGGTCCACATTCCCAACGAAATCTTGAGCCGTCCTGGCCGCTTGAGCCCCATCGAGTTCGAGATGGTCAAGTCGCACGCCGCCGCCGGGTACGACATTCTGAAGGACATCGCCTTTCCCTGGCCGATCGCCCGCATGGTGCATGAACATCACGAACGGCTGGACGGGTCAGGCTATCCGCGGGGGCTAAAGGCCCACGATATCTGCCAGGGCGCCCGCATCATCGCGGTTGCGGACGTGGTCGAGGCGATCGCCTCGCACCGCCCGTATCGCGCCGGCCTCGGCATCGACGCGGCCCTTGCCGAAATCGAGGATCACCGCGGCGGCGTCTACGATGCCGCCGCCGTCGACGCCTGCCTGCGGCTGTTCCGCGACAGAAACTACCGGCTCGACGGCGAGCGCGACATGCCGACCAAACGACCCGGCCGGAACCCGCAAGCGGTCCATTGATCCGGCGTTTGAATCTGGCGTTGCCACGCTCCAGGATGCCAGTCATGAGCACCGGACGACGCTCTACACGCGCGGACGCCATCGCCAACGCCCTGCGCAATCTCCTGCCACGGGCGCCGGCCCGCGAACTCGTCGCGATCGCCGAGCAGGCGGCGGCCTCGCACGGATTGCGTCGCGGACGCCCGGAGGCCGTGGCGTGGTTATCGGCAGTGGCCTGGATTCGGCACAATCTCACCGAGTACGACGACCTGCTGGCCGAGGGGTACGATCACGAGTCGGCGCGTCACTTCACCGCCACCGCAATCGACGCGGTTCTGGCCGAATGGGGATGCCGGCTGCGGGTGCGCGAAGAGTAAGCCTTTCGGTCGCATCTCGTTGCAATTAGGATCGCGATTTACGGAGAGTGGGGGGCGTCATGAGGTTGGCGGGGGCTTTTCTACTTGTGGTTATTACCGCGTTGTCGCCAGCGCCCGCCAATGCTGGCACCACTCTGGACGAAGTCCGGGCGCGCGGTTTCGTCCGCTGCGGCGTGACCGAGTTGGGCGAATCCCTGACGACCCTCAACGCCTCCGGGCGATGGGTCGGTTTCTACACCGACTTCTGCCGCGCCGTGGCGGCGGCGGTCACCGGGGACGCCAAGAACGTCGAATTCGTGATGGTGTCCACGGGCGTGCGCTTCGATGCCCTTCGGGCCAGCGCCATGGACCTGCTGAGCGAGGCGTCGACCTGGACGATGACGCGGGACGTGGCCGGCCTGGAATTCGCCGCCGTCACGTTCCACGACGGCCAGGCGTTCATGGTCTACGCGCCCGACGGCATCACCTCGGTCGACCAACTCAAGGGCAAGACGGTGTGCGTGCCCGACCTGGGCACGTCGCCCCAGAACCTGCGCGATTTCGCGCGCGAGAAGAACCTTGGCATCGTGCCGCTGCCGTTCGCGACCATCGAGGGCGCCTTCCAGGCGTTCTTCGATCGCCAGTGCAAGGCGATCTCGACGGACAGCCTCATTCTGGGATCGGTCCGGCTGTCCCTCGCGCCGGACCCGGCGCAGTACCGTATGCTGGACGCCCGCATCAGCCATGAGCCGCTCGGTCTGGTCGTGCGTGACAACGACGTCGCCTGGGCGGACATCGTGCGTTGGACGTTCTTCGCCATGGTTCGGGCCGAGGAACTGGGCATCACCTCACAGAACGCGGACGACATGCGCCGCAGCGGCGTCATCGAGGTTCGCCGCCTGTTGGGAATCGAGGAACCGGTCGCAAAGGAGTTCGGGCTCGACCCGGAATGGGGCTACCGGGTGGTGAAGCAAGTCGGGAACTACGCCGAGGTTTACGACCGGGCGCTCGGCCCGAAGACCGCCTTCGGCATGGCACGCGGGCGCAACGCCCTGGTGAAAAACGGGGGCGTCCTGTGGGCACCGCCGATCCGCTGATACCGGCCGAGCCCGCCCCGCCCAAGCGCGGCCGGGTGCGGCTGGGCCTGTCCGGGCGCCTCACCCTCGCCCTGGCAGCGTTGGCAGCCCTTACGGCGCTGGCGGCGGGAACGGCAATCTGGGGGATGGAGCGGTTCCGCGCCGGCTTCGACGACTTCGCCCTGCTCCGTTACCGCCAGATGACCAACGTCACCCGGCTGGTGCAGAGCACCGAACGGCTGGCCGCGGCGGCGCCGCGCCTTCTCACCATCCGCGACCGCTACAATCTGCAACGGGAGAAGCAGTACATCGCCGACCTCCTGTCGCTCAACAACCGTGCCTTTGAACAGATCGGCGGCCGGGCCATCGATCGCCGGATCATTGACGACCTGACGGGACTTCGCAGCGCCCTGGTGGACAATCTGGCCACCCTGACGGGCCTTGTCGAGCGGCGGCTCGCCACGTCCGAAAAGCTCGACGCCAGGCTTCGCGAACTAGGCGAGGCGTATGTGCAGGTGAACCGGGGCGAGGCGGCGCGGCCGCACTCGCCGGCCCTCGGTGCCGCCGACCGCGCCCTGCCTATCGTGCTGCAAAGCCTCGGCTACACGTTCCCGGCCGAAATCGAGGCGGCCCGGCGTCAGGTGGCCGAACTGCTCGCCGCCGCCGAGGCGGCGCGCGCCGACGCCCGCGAAACCGGGCCGTGGCAGACGATTCGGGCGTCGCTCGACGGAGACGAGGGCTTCTTCGCCCTGCGTCTGCGGCAACTGGACCTCAATCCCAAGATCCAGGGCCTGCTGCTCGAAAACAACGCGTTGTCGGGAAGGCTGTCGTCGAGCGCGACCAACCTGTTCGTCGATCTCGACGCCCGGAATACACGCGACCGGGACGGTTTTGAGCGGATGATGGCATGGGGGCGCGGGATGCTCGTCTCGGTGACCCTCGCCGCGGTGCTCGGCGCGCTCGTCGTGTTCCTGACCATGCGCGGGCGGGTTGTCGCCCGTCTGGTGGGCCTGCAGCGGAGCATGGCCGACAACGCCGCCGGCATCGCCACGCCGATTCCGACCGACGGCAACGACGAGATCGCCGACATGGCGCACAGCCTGGAAATCTTCGTGCGCTCGATGAAGGAGCAGAAGTCCGAACTGCACCGACTCGCCTCGACAGACGCGCTCACCAATCTGCGCAACCGACGCTCGTTCTTCAGCGAGGCCGAGGGAGAGTTCGACCGCTTTCGCCGCTACGGCGAGCCGACCGCGGTCCTGATGCTCGATCTGGACCACTTCAAGGAGGTCAACGACACTTTCGGGCATGCCGCCGGCGATCAGGCGCTCAGGCACGTGGCAAACCTGCTGCGCCAGGCGCTGCGCAGCACCGACACCGCCGGGCGCATCGGCGGCGAGGAGTTCGCGGTGTTGCTGCCCTCAACCGCCATCGACGCCGCCCGCCAGATCGCCGAGCGCATTCGCAAGACCTTGTCGGAGCGGCCGGTCTTGCTCGGGGATCACCAGGTCTCGTGCACCATCAGCGTCGGTGCGACACAGTTCGCAGCCTCCGACGAGACGTTCGACGGCGCGCTGCTGCGCGCCGACAAGGCCCTCTACCAGGCCAAGCTGGACGGCCGCGATCGCGTGGCGGTCAGCGCATGAGCGTTGCGGCTGGCGGCGCCACAATGGGAACATGCGCCGCCGGGAGTGTCTCAGTTTGAAATCTCGGCACCGCGCTTCTTGTAGGGGCCGCGCTTCGGGGCGACCGCCCGTGCGTCGATCAGCGCAACGATGTCCTCCATGCTCCACAGCCGATCCGTCACGCCAGCGGCCATCGCGGGAGTCATGCGCAAACTCTTATGGACCCGGCAAAAGTTGTAGAACATGAAGTAGAGCGCCAGTGCGTGGCAGTGGTTCTCCAACTTCTTGGAGAAGGCGTTGGTCAGCCGGGTGAACCGACGCATGCTCATCCGCATGGTAAGGTTCTGGCGCTCCACGTAGGAGGTGGAGACGTGCTTAATGTCGGGATCGCCTTCGACCCGCAGCTTCTTCGTCCCGGTGCATTCGGCCGGGCTGTAACGGCCCTTGTGGCTCTCCGGGATATCGCCATAGAGCTTGACGAGCTGGGCGAAGTCCACATCGCCACCAAAGGCGCCTTCGACCGCCTCCAGGTACGCCTTGTGCCCGTCCGTGGTCAATTGCACCCGGTTAGCCAGGCGGCCGCACAGATCGTCCATCAGGGCAATCGCCGACTGCCCCGAGCGGTCGCCGACGTAGTAGGACACGATAAGCTTGGACTCGGCATCCAGGGCCGTCCAGGTCCATACGTCGCCGGCCCCGTCCACGGCGGCCTTGGCGGTTACCACGTTGCGCTCCTTGGCGTAGCAGTAGGACCAAATCTCGTCGCACTGGACGCGGCGCGCCTGGACGTTCCGCACCAGATCGTCATGGGCGGCGCCGCACGCCTCGCCGGCATCCGCCAACAACTTCGAAACGGTGTTGATGCTGACATCGGCAACGCGGGAGATCGACCGCATGGACGATCCCTCGCACAGCATGGAGAGGATTTGGACGCGCTTGGCGAGGGGCAACTTGTTCATGCCCCTAATATCTGAACTTTTCTGCTTAGCGTCAAGTATGAATGTCACTCGGAATTTACGTCTCTGGGAATGAATCTTTTAAGCTCTGCCTTTGGTGCGTCCCCTGCTAGTTGAAAGACAAGTCGCTCCACCTCGTCGTGCGGCAACGCAAGCCTCTTGGCGATGTCCTCCTTCGTTGATCGCCTTGCCCAGAGTTCAGACAAGATTTTCTGCCAGATTACCGATTTCTCGCGCTCTATCCCTACTCGCTCGGCAGCGCGATAGCCGAGTTTGCCCAACTCAATGCACAAGGATCGATACTGCCAATCAGAGATAAGGCCGATCTGGTAGAGACGCACGGTGAGTGCCATGGCAGACACTTTCCATCGCCCCTTTGCGTCGATAATGCGCCGCGCACTAATCAGGCGACGGGGAATAGCGGCCCGGACATCATGCTCCGGCATTAAGAAAGACGAAGCAAACCTATTTGCCTCAACCTCGGCGGATTTTGTAGGCCTCGGACCACCATGCTTGTGAATTACCAAGTGTCCGAGTTCATGCCCGCAATCAAAAATCGTATGCTCGGCTGTCTTGAACGTATTCAGGAACATAAACGGCTTCCCGCTTCGCCAGAATGAGTAGGCGTCTACATTTCTATGGCTTTCCTCAAGGGACAATACGCGAATGCCCCTCGATTCCAGAAGGCGCAGCACATTTCCAATCGGCCTATCACCAAGACCCCAATGCTGGCGCACGATCCGCGCGGCACTTTCAGGGTGGTTCTGGCTGCTTAGATCTGGCACGTCGGGGTCAGGCAAATGAAATTGCTCATCCGCCCAATCGTAAATTTCCAGCCCAAGAGAGCCCGCCCAAAGGGCTGCATTCTTCTGCTTCGCGCTCATCTTTTTCAGGCTGCGGAAACTGACAATCTCCGGGTCTAATTCTTCTGGTGAGCTTTTGTAGAAGAAGGCTATGGGGTAATCGAGAGCGGCGGCGAGCCGATGAACAGTGTCCTCATCCGGCTGTTTTGTCTGCCCGCTCTCAAGACGCGAGATCGTTATGGCGGTAATCCCGCTTTTCTCCGCCAGTTGAATCCCTGTAAGCCCCCGCCGCTCTCGCGCGAGGGTCAGTCGCTTCCGATTGAACATGGCCTTAGCTTCGTCTGCGCACGGGCACGTCGAAGTCGTCCACCGGCTGGTCGAGCGGTTCGGCTGGCAGCGCTTTCTCTCGCTCGATATCGGAGCCATCCGACACGAAAACTCTCTCGATGAACCCTGTAAATTTCTTGTCCTCGATCACCGGTCGCGAAAGCTCAACGGCGCCGCGTTCATCCACCATGATAAAGTAGACGGCCATGTGATTCTGCGGGATTCTGATCTTCTTAGGAGTAGACATGCCATAGAACTCAAAGAGGTTAGCCTGGCATTCGCGCTCGGCTCCCGACCCCTTTTCTGATCTCGGCCTAGGGTCATTCACGCGCGAACAGGCAACATCAACGTTCTGGAAAACAATCTTTGAGTTCAGTTGCTGGTTAAAGATGGCTTCAATTCCGCCTTCGCGCGAGAGCTCCCAGTGCTCCCCCAGGAACTGGGCGCGCGTTTCGAGCACGCCATAATGATAGGCCAGGGTGCCGGGCGCGTTCGCGGCCATCAAGGGACTGCAATCGACCATCTGCACATATGCGGCATCGCGAATGGCCAAGATACCCTGCCGAGTGAGATGGTTCGCCTCCAGAAAGCGGTCGACCTCATCTGGATCATCAAGGATGGTAGGTTCAACATGCTCTGGCCGCATCACGATTTCGCCTTGTTAATTTTTACCACCACAAATGTGGACCAAAAAATTAACAATGTCCAGGCGCTCAATCGCGGTTCCAGCGACTTTCAGCCGCCTTCCTCGCAATCTGTGACCGCCGCTCCGGTGTCATCTTCGCCGCGCGGGCCTTCCCGCCCTTGGCACCGAGTGCCTTCGCGGCCGGGTCCTTCCCGTCGTCCGGTTCAGTTGCTTCCTCGATTTCACCCGTGGCGATCTTCGCCACCATGACGGCGGCTCCAATCACGTCGGCTGGGCGCTTCTGGCCCTTCGGTCCCTTGGGCATGCCTACTCCTGAAAATGCTTGCCGATAAGCATATAGGAGCCCGTCCTGGGAAGCGACACCCTGTCAACCCGGTTCCGATTTCAAACTGAGACACTACCGCGCCGCCCGTCAACTGGACAGCCCACCCTCCCCGCGCTAAAAAGGCCGCTCGCGGGGCGCGGGGGGCGGTCGGTCCGGACCCTTGGGCTCGCCCATATGGATGCTTAATTAGAGGCCATGCAGACCGCCAACGACATCCGCGCCGCCTTCCTCGGCTACTTCGCCCGGAACGGCCATGAAATCGTGCCATCGAGCCCGCTGGTGCCCCGCAACGATCCGACGTTGATGTTCACCAACGCCGGCATGGTGCAGTTCAAAAATGTCTTTACCGGGGCGGAGAGGCGCGACTACGTGCGTGCCGCCTCGGCGCAGAAATGCGTGCGCGCCGGCGGCAAGCACAACGATCTCGACAATGTCGGATTCACCGCGCGCCACCACACGTTTTTCGAGATGCTGGGCAATTTCTCGTTCGGCGACTACTTCAAGGATCGCGCCATCGAGCTGGCCTGGAACCTGATCACGCGCGACTTCGCGATCCCGGCCGGGCGGCTGCTGGTCACCGTTTACGCCGAGGACGACGAGGCCTTCGCGCTGTGGCGCAAGATCGCCGGCCTGCCGGAGAGCCGGATCATCCGCATCCCCACCTCGGACAACTTCTGGGCCATGGGCGACACCGGCCCCTGCGGGCCGTGCTCGGAGATCTTCTACGACCACGGCGAGCACATCCCGGGCGGCCCGCCCGGCAGCCCGGATGCCGACGGCGACCGCTTCATCGAAATCTGGAACCTCGTGTTCATGCAGTATGAGCAGATCGACGCGGCCAACCGCGTCGATCTGCCGCGCCCGTCGATCGACACCGGCATGGGGCTCGAACGCCTGGCGGCGCTGCTGCAGGGCAAGCACGACAACTACGACACCGACCTGCTGCGCACCCTGATCGTCGCCTCTGCCGAGGCCTCGGGCACCGACCCCGACGGCGCCCACCGCGTCTCGCACCGGGTCATCGCCGACCATCTGCGCTCGACCAGCTTCCTGATCGCCGACGGCGTGCTGCCCTCGAACGAGGGCCGCGGCTACGTGCTCCGCCGCATCATGCGCCGCGCCATGCGCCATGCCCACCTCATGGGGGCGCAAGAGCCGCTGATGTGGAAGCTGGTTCCCGCGCTCATCGGCCAGATGGGCCAGGCCTATCCCGAGCTGGTGCGCGCCCAGGCGCTGATCACCGAGACCCTGCGCCTCGAGGAGGGCCGCTTCAAGCAGACCCTCGACCGCGGCCTGCGCCTGCTCGACGAGGAAACCGAGACGATGGCGCGCGGCGCCACGCTCTCCGGGGACGTGGCCTTCCGGCTCTACGATACCTATGGCTTCCCCCTGGACCTCACCCAGGACGCCCTCAAGCAAAAGGGCATCGAAGTCGACGTCGCGGCCTTCAACGAGGCCATGACGCGCCAGCGCGAAGAGGCGCGGCGGGCCTGGGCCGGCTCCGGCGAGGCCGCCACCGAGGCGCTGTGGTTCGACGTCAGGGACAAGGTCGGGGCCAGCGAATTCCTCGGCTACGACGCTGACCGCGCTGAGGGCAAGATCGTCGCCCTGGTCGTCGGCGGCCGCGAGGTCGACAGGGCCGAACCCGGCGCCGAGGTCTCGGTCATCCTCAACCAGACACCGTTCTACGGCGAATCGGGCGGCCAGATGGGCGACACCGGCACCATCGAGGTGCCCGGCAAGGGCTCGGTGCGCGTCGCCGACACCCAGAAGAAGCTGGGCGAACTCATCGTCCACACCGGCGTCGTCGAGGGCGGCAGTGTCGCCGTGGGCGACGACGCCATGCTGACCATCGACCTCGCCCGCCGCGACGCGCTGAGGGCGCACCATTCCGCGACTCATCTGCTGCACGCCGCGCTGCGCCGCACGCTGGGCGAGCACGTCACGCAGAAGGGCTCGCTGGTGGCGCCCGACCGGCTGCGCTTCGACTTCAGCCACCCCAAGGCGCTGAACCCCGAGGAGATCCGCACCGTCGAGGACGAGGTCAACTCCCAGATCCGCCGCAACCGCAAGGTCGGCACGCGGCTGATGACGCCCGAGGCGGCCATCGGCGCCGGCGCGATGGCGCTGTTCGGCGAGAAGTACGGCGAGGAGGTGCGCGTCGTGTCGATGGGCGACGACGGCGGACAGCATTTCTCGGTCGAGCTGTGCGGCGGCACGCATGTGCGGCGCACCGGCGACATCGGCCTGTTGAAGATCGTCGCCGAGAGCGCGGTGGCGGCCGGCGTCCGCCGCATCGAGGCGGTCGTCGCCCGGGCCGCGGAGGGCTGGATCAACGAGCAGGAGGAACTGCTGGTCAAGGCGGCGGAAGCCTTGAAGAGCAGCCCGGCGGAGCTGCCGGCGCGCATCGTGTCGCTGATGGAGGAACGCCGCCGGCTCGAACGCGAGCTGGCCGAGACGCGCCGCCAACTTGCCACCGGCGGCGCCGCGACCGCCAACAAGACGGTGGCCGGCGTCACCTTTGCCGGCCGCCTGCTCGACGGCGTACCGGCCAAGGACCTCAAGGGCATGGCCGACGAGATCATGAAGCAGGTCGGCTCCGGCGTGGTGGCCCTGGTGGCGACGACCGACGGCAAGGCGTCGCTGGTGGTGGCGGTGTCGGCCGATTTGGCGGGCCGCCTCAATGCCGTCGATCTCGTGCGTGCCGGCTCGGAAGCGGTGGGCGGAAAGGGCGGCGGCGGCCGCCCCGACATGGCCCAGGCCGGCGGGCCGGACGCGGCCAAGGCCGCCGACGCACTGGCCGCCATCGAGCGCGCCATCGGCGAAAGCGCCGTGGCGGCAGCTTAATCCTCGAAGGCAGGCGAAACCGGCGGGGCGCGCTCACGCGGAGCGGGATGGAAAAGTGGAACGGACGCCGACGGCGGAGGGAGAGGCGAAACCGTCGCGGCGCCCGTTCCGGGAAGTCAAGCCGAGGCCAGTTGCGGAGCCGCGACCGCAACCAGTTTCTTGAGCTTGTTGGCGGCGGCGTTCTCGATCTGCCGCACGCGTTCGCGCGAGATGTTGTAGCGCTGGGCGAGGTCTTCGAGGCGTAGCGGAATGTCGCGTAGACGGCGGTCCGCAAGGATGGTCCGCTCGCGCTCGCTCAAAGCCTTCCACGCCTCGGCCATCACGCGCCGCCGCCGTCGTATCTCCTCCTGCTCGCCGACCAGCGTCTCCGGATCGGGACGATCATCCGGCAGTACTGCACCCCAGGAATCTCCGCCGTCCACACGCGGCGCGTCGAGCGAACGATCCTGGCCGTCCAGCAGCCGGTCCATTTCGTGGACCGTCTCCTCCCGCACTTCCAGGACGCGGGCGATCTCCTTGGCATCGGCATCGGTGAGGTGGGTACCGCCCGGGCGCAGCCGGGCCTTGAGCATGCGCAGCTTGAAGAAGATCTTCTTGCGCTCGGCGGTGAGCGCGATGCGCACCGGCGTCGACTGCGCCATCACGTATTCATACATCGCGGCCCGTACCCACCAGATGGCATAGGTGGCGAACCGCAGCTCGCGCTCGGGGTCGAAGCGGCGCAGCGCCTGGACGAGGCCGAGATTGCCCTCGGCGATCAAGTCCGCAAGCGGCACGCCGTAACCGCGCAACGCATAGGCGGCCCGCACCACCAACCGCAGATGGGCGCCGACCAAGCGATCGGCGGCCTCGATGTCGTTGTGGTCACGCCAACGGCGCGCCAATTCGCCCTCCTCCTCCTGCGAGAGCAGAGGCGTGGCGCGCACCGCCGCCACATAGCTCTCGAGGTTGGTGTACGAGGGGATGGTCATGTTCTTCTCCTTGCCCTTTCGGCAGCTCATTCACTGCGACTGAGTATGGAGTCCAGCGCGTAATCCGTCCAATGGATTAATGTTGTCATTTTGATCCAGTTTTTGGATCATGCACCATGATCACCCTCAAGAACCTCCGAAGCCTCGCCGCGCTGGCCGACACCCTGCATTTCCATCGCGCGGCGGAGCGCTGCCACATAAGCCAGCCGGCCTTCAGCGCACAGATCGCCCAACTGGAGGAGGCGCTTGGCGTCGCGCTTGCAGAGCGCAGCCATCGTCGCGTCCTGCTCACGCCGGTCGGGCGGGAGGTGGCCGAGCGGGCAAAACGAATCCTGCGCGACATCGACGACTTGGCAGATCTGGCGCGGCAGGGTGCGCGCCCGCTTTCCGGCACGCTGCGCCTGGGCGTGCTGCCCACCCTGGGATCCTATCTCTTGCCCCATATCCTGCCGGACCTGCGGCGGGCTTACCCCGAGCTTCGACTTTACCTGCGCGAGGAACCGGCGATGCGGGCACTCCAGGAACTCGAGCGTGGCGATCTCGATCTTGCCCTTGTGTCGCTGCCCGAGTCGGAGGCCGGATTGGTCAGCCTGCCGCTGTTTCACGAGCCCTTCTGGGCGGCGCTGCCACTCGGCCATGGGCTTGGTGACCTGACCAGCCTTGCCCCCCAGGATCTCGCCGGCCAGCAACTCCTGCTGCTCGAAGCGGGCCATTGCATGCGCGACCAGGCGCTGGCCTTATGCAAGCGCGCCGGTGCCAGCGAACACCCGGATTTCCGGGCGACCAGCCTCGACTCGCTGCGCCAGATGGTGGCGACGGGATTGGGAGTCACCCTGCTGCCGGCGCTGTACGTTGCCGCCGAGGCGCTGGGCGACGAACAGATCGTCGTGCGCCCGTTCGCCGATCCGCCGCCGACCCGACTGATCGGCCTTGTCTGGCGGCGGACCTCGATGCGGGCCGCGGAGTTCCGCCTGCTGGCCGACCTGCTGCTTACCAACCTGCCGGCGGTGGTGACGCGCTCGTGATGAGTCTCGCGGTCAGGACTCGCCCCCGCCGGCCGCCTTGGTAAGGGCCTCCTTGATGGCGTCGGGAGACCCCATGATGTTCATGAAGCTGTGCGACCCCATCATCGACAGGTCGGGGAAGTTTATGGCGATGCGGAAGCGCGCCGAGAGCGCGTAAACCTTGTTGCCCGACACGACCATCTCGTAGGGCAGATGCGCGGTCGAGCGGACCTCCTTGAAATCGATCTCGCTCATGATGTAGGCGTCGTCCTGCTGCGTGCCGCCCCCGTTCCTGCCGTTGAGCGAAACGCCGAACACGGTTTCCTCCCTGCCGGGGACGTCGATCCGGTAGACCTTGCCGACGCCCTTGATACCTGCCGCGAGGTTCTTCTCGACCGTTTCCACCGCCTCGGCGTAGCTGGCATGGGAGGCCAGTTCGTGCGGGTCGGAAAACCGTTCCATTCCGAACATGTAACGGTAGCTTCCAAGGTCCTCCTTGGTCATGGCCTCGTTTATCCCGTATTCCTGCTGACGCCCCAGCGCCTGCGCCAGTTTGGCACTTGCGTCGCCCAAATCCGAGGCCATGCGATAGGCCGCGGCCATGTAAGGCGGGTTGGTATAGGCGACCTGAACCTGGCCGCCGATCTCGGTGACCGACACCCGCTGCCCGGCCCCGTAGGCGCCGAACCTGGTCTGGGCCGCCGCCTGCTTGAGATCGGCGCTGGTCACGACCAGGATGCGGGCGGTCGGATAGGGTGAATAACTGCCGACCACCTCGAACCCAGCCGCCGCAAGCTGCTCGGCCACCTTCGCGGCCGTGCCGGCGACGTCCCCGGGGCCGGTGGAGGCGAGAATGAACGGCTTGTAGGCGGGCTCGGCCGATGCGGTCGCCGCCAAGGCAAGACCGGCGGTAAGAACCGTGGCAAGAAATGCTCTGCGCATGATGTCCCTCCCGAGGACTTGTTTTAATTAGCGACAAAGCATATTTCGGTTTTCTGAACTTCCGGTAGTATCATGGTCCCACCCGGCGAAAGTCCTTGACTTTGCGAAGGCGAAGGCGCTTTCTGCCGGGCAAGGCAACAGCCCCGTTTTCTCGTGATCGCGCGACGCGCGCCCCTGGCAGCTTGCATCCCGAGACATCCCTGAAAATCCCGAGCCTTCCCGGCACGCGCGCGGAAAGCTCCGCAGCCGACCGTCCGGCACCGTGCCGACGGCAGCCGCCCGTTATGGAAAAGAGACGAATTTGACGACTTTTGCCGATCTCAAGCTGATCGAACCCTTGCTTCGCGCCGTACAGGCCGAAAATTACGAAACCCCCACCCCCATTCAGGCGTTGACCATCCCCCACCTGCTGGAGGGCCGCGACCTTTTCGGTTGCGCCCAGACGGGCACGGGAAAGACCGCCGCCTTCGCGCTGCCCATCCTGCAGCGACTGGCCGCCAACAAGGTCGCCGCCGGGCCGCGCCGGATGCGCTGCCTGGTCCTGGCGCCGACCCGCGAGCTGGCGGGCCAGATCAATGACAGCTTCCGGACCTACGGCCGCTTCCTCGGACTGACCCAGACGGTGATTTTCGGTGGCGTTTCCCAGAACAATCAGGCTCGCGCCATCTCGCGCGGGCTCGACATTGTCGTCGCGACGCCCGGCCGTCTGCTCGACCTGAAGAACCAGGGACTCGTGCATCTCGACCGCGTCGAGGTGCTGGTCCTCGATGAAGCCGACCGCATGCTCGACATGGGCTTCATCCACGACATCCGGAAGGTGCTGGCGGCGGTGCCGCACCGGCGGCAGACCCTGCTCTACTCGGCCACCATGCCGACCGAGATCGCCAAGCTGGCCGAATCGACGCTGCGCGATCCGGTTCGGGTCGAAGTCACCCCGGTGGCGACCACCGCCGAGCGCATCGACCAGCGCGTCCTGTTCGTCAATCACGAGAACAAGCGCGCCCTGCTGGGCGAGGTGCTCGCCGATCCCGCCATCGGCCGCGCCCTGGTCTTCACCCGCACCAAGCACGGCGCCAACCGGGTCGCCGAGCAGTTGGAGAAGATTCGCATCCGCGCCGACGCCATCCACGGCAACAAGTCGCAGAACGCCCGCCAGCGGGCGCTCGACGACTTCCGCGCCGGCCGAATCCGCGTCCTGGTCGCCACCGACATCGCGGCCCGCGGCATCGACATCGACGGCATTACCCACGTCATCAACTACGACCTGCCGAACGAGCCGGAAAGTTACGTTCACCGCATCGGCCGCACGGCGAGGGCGGGAGCCACCGGCGTGGCCATATCGTTCTGCGACGCCACCGAGCGGCCCTATCTGCGGGGCATCGAAAAGGTGATCCGACAGGCGGTTCCGGTGGTCGAGGATCACCCCTACCACTGCCCCGAGGCGGCGCGCGCGGCCAATTCCAACCGGTCGCCGGCACGCCGGCCGCCGCCCAGCCGCCGCGGCGGCTGGTCGCGCTCGGCCAGCACGCGGTAGACGACACGCAACAGCGCGGCGGCATCACGAATGCCCGCCGCGCCAAGGTCGGCGTGGGCCAAGCTGTCGACCTCGGTCAAATCGGCCCGCGGACCGGCCGCGCGCGCCAGCGCCCGGCTCTCGGTGACCGGGATGATCGCGTCGTCGCGCCCATGCACCAGATGCAGTCGCGCGCGCAGATTCGCCAAGTCCAGCCGGCTCAGGTCAAGGGCCGCCATGTCGGAGCGAATGCCGGCCGGCAGGCGGGCGATCAGGCCCGGCACACGCTCGGGATCGCGGTTCTGGACGAGGTCGTGAACGCTCCGTCCCTGCGGCCCCAGCTTGGCCGTCAGGTCCTCGACCGGCGCATCCAAGTCCTCGAGCTTCCGCTCGGCGATGGCGGCAAGTAGGACACGGTCGCCGCTGTCGTCGAGACGGTCGGCATTGCCGCGCACGAACACCCACTTGCCATAGGCGTTGGGTGCCCGCCATCGCCAGGGGGCGACCGCGCCGTCGCGATAGAAGCCGGTAGTGAAGAACGTCACCACCGCTTCGAGGTCGTAATAGCCCCCCACCCCGACGATGAAATCAAGCCGAGGGTTCACGTCTTCGCGTAGCGCGGCGATCACCGCCGGGGCGACCGCATAGGAAATGGCGACGATCCCAATGGGCGCGGAACCGATTGCGTCGAGGTTGCGGACCGCGTCGGCGACATGGTCTGCGTCGCCGGGGCCGACCCGAAGCTCCCGCAACGTCGCGATCTCAGGCACCAGCACGCTGAAGCGCGCCCGCGCCAGGGTCTCGGCCAGCCCCACCAGGCGGGGATCGTCCTTGCCCGTGCGGGCGGCGCCCGGCACCAGCACCACCGCGGCCGCCCCGTGCGACTCCCCGGGCCGGTACAGATCCCCTTGGCGCGCCCGTCCGTCGACCTCGTAGGCAATCGTGGCGCGATTGGGCGCCGGCGTGCTTCTTTTGAGGGCGCTGTCGTGACTGCCCGCGGCAAGGTCGATCAGCACCAGCCTCGCTTCGTGGATCCGAAGCGGCGAGCACCCGGCCAGCAGAATGAAGATCGCAGCGAGAACCAACCTCATTCCCCCGTACCCCAGTGACGGAAGGCAACCTTGCGCGCCTCTTCGAACACGGTCATCGCCACGGCGAAGGGAAGCACTCCCACCCAAGCCGACGCTGGAAGGGGCACCGTCCCGAACATCACATTGCCGAGTGGCGTGTAGACGATGGCAGCGGTGAGGGCCAGTTCGAAACCGATGCCCGCCAATAGCCATGGGTTGCTCGCCAAGCCCTGCGCGAACAGCGAGCGCGTAGGGCTGCGGCATAGGAACAGGTTGGCCACCTGCATGACGACGATGGCGCCGAGGCAGGCGGTGGTTGCCTGAAGGTAGAGACTATCGGTCGTAGCCAGCTCGCGGCCGTAATGCCAGCCACCGCCCGCGAGGACCAGGAAGAATGCGGTCATCGCCGCAACCGTCTGCTGCGGCCCGAGCCACAGATAGGCGCGCGCCAGCAAGGGCCCGTCCAGCAGCCGCTGGTTGCGGCGGCGCGGCGGCCGGTCCATGACCTCGGAATCGGGCCTCTCCGCGGCCAGGGCAATGGCCGGCAGCATGTCCGTGCCGAGATCGACGGCCAGGATTTGCACCACAGTCAGCGCGAGCGGAACGTCGAACAGGGCGAAGGCCAGGTAGGGCACGATCTCGGGAATGTTCGAGGTAAGGATATAGGTCATGAATTTTCGAATGTTGTCGAAGACCGCACGTCCTTCCTCCACCGCCATGACGATGCTGGCGAAGTTGTCGTCCAGAAGGATCATGTCGGCGGCCTCGCGCGCGACGTCGGTTCCGGCAAGGCCCATGGCGATGCCGACATCGGCCTTGCGCAGCGCGGGAGCATCGTTGACGCCGTCGCCGGTGACCGCCACGACCTCTCCCTTGGCCTGGAGTGCAACGACGATCCGGCGCTTGTGGTCGGCGCGGGTGCGCGCGAAGATCAGCTCGGGCGCGTCGAGGCAAAGCTGCAACTGAGTGCGCGACATGCGTTCCAGTTGCTCCCCGGTCACGATCACGGGGGCGCTGGCCAAGCCGATGCGGGCAGCGATGGCGCGCGCGGTATGGGGATGGTCGCCGGTCACCATGATGACCCGGATACCCGCCCGGCGGCATCTGGAGACGGCAGCGCTTACCTCGGGCCGCGGCGGATCCTCGATGCCGACCAGCCCGATCATGGTGAGCCCCTGCTCGAGCTCTTCTCTGCGATAGTTTTCGGCGACGCCCGTCCGCGACGCGAAGGCGAGCACCCTCAGTCCGGCAGCGGCCAGCTCCCCCTCGGCTTCCAGATAGGTTTCCCTCTCTGCCCGGGTCATCGGCACTTCGCCATGGACGGTGGCGACAGCCCCACAGAGCGGCAGCACCGTCTCCAGCGCGCCCTTCGTGAACAACACGAGTTCCCCGCCCTTTCGATGAAGCGTTGATAATCGCTTGCGGTCGGGGTCGAACGGCACCTCGTCTATTCGGGGCAAGGGAGCCGGCTCGCCTACAGCGCGCGCCATCGCCACCAGCGCCAATTCCATGGCGTCGCCGGACAGCCGGGCAGTACCGCCTGCGGCAATCTCCTTGAGCGTATGGCAATGGGCCGCAGTCTCGAACAGGCGCTCGGCAACCATTCCCCCGGCAAGTGCGGTGGCGGGATCGTCGTAGCGCTCGCCGCCGACGACGATTGCCCGAACCGCCATGCGGTTCTCGGTCAGCGTCCCAGTCTTGTCAGTGCAGATCACGGTGGCCGATCCCAGCGCTTCGACGGACGCCAGGTGGCGTACCAGCACCTTGCGGCGCGCAAGGCGTTGCGCCGCCATCGCCAGTGCAAGGGTGACGGTCGGCAGCAGCCCCTCGGGAACGTTGGCGACCACGATGCCGATGGCGAACATGGTGTTATGCCAATGGGTCATGCCCAGGGCTTGGCCGATGGCAAAGAACACCGCCCCGAGACCGACTGCCAGAGCCGCGACGATGCGGCTCAGGCGGACGACCTCGCGCTGCAACGGCGACAATGTGGGGCCCCCGGTCTGGGTCAGGTGGGCGATCTCACCCAGAAGGGTGTGCATACCGGTGGCGAAAACGACGGCGCGAGCCTCGCCGGCCATCACTGCGGTGCCCGCTAGAAGGACATTGCGCGCCGTCGAGAGCTCTCGCTCGTGTGACGGGCGCGCGTCCCGCCCGGCCGGCTGCGACTCGCCGGTGATCGCGGCGAGACTGACTTGCAGTCCGACGGCCTCAAGGATGCGCGCATCAGCGGGCACCGCGTCGCCGTCCTGAACCAGGACCACGTCTCCAGGGACAAGCGCCTCGGCCGCCACATCCATCAGTCGGCCATCGCGAAGGGTCTTGACCGTGTGCGGCAGAAGACCGCGCAACGCCAGGACCGCGCGTTCACTGCGGTATTCCTGCCAGAACGAGAACAGCCCGTTGATCACGATCACGAACAGGATCGCGACGGCGAGCGTGCCCATCCCCTCGCCTGGACGCTGATATTCGGCGAACGCGGCCAGACCTGCCGCCGCCCATAGCACCAACGCGAAAAAATGCGTGAACTCGCCGAGAAGCCGCCACGCCCAGTGCGTGGCTTCGACACGCTCGACTCGGTTTTCGCCGTACTCGGCGAGCCGCCGCGCCGCCTCTTTCGAGTCCAGACCACCGGGGCCAGTGCTCAGGCTGGCCAGCGCTTCCTCGGCGGTGAACTCGTGGATACGCATGGCCGACCGCCGGTCAGCCGTCGTCGAGCCGGAGGCTGACGTGGATGAGGGTGGGATCGTCCGCCGCCGTCGTCTGGGTGAAGCGCAAGACCTCGCACAGCTTGCGCATCGGCTGGTTCTCGCGCAGCACCTCGCCGAAGATTTCGCGTATCCCGCGCTCGCGCGCGTAGTCGATCATCCGCCGCATGAGCAGCGGCCCCAGCCCCAGGCCCACCATGTCGCTCCGCACCAGGATGGCGAATTCGGCGCGCTCGTTGTCGGGATCGGCCGACAGATGCACGACGCCGTAGATGGCGGCCTTGCCCGCTAGGGTGGGATCGGCGATCACGAACGCCATCTCGCGGTCGTAGTCGATCTGGGTCATTCGGGCCGCCATCGGATGGCTGAGAAAACGCTTGGGCGCGAAGAACCGCATGCGGACGTCGGACGGCGAAAGATGGGTGAACAGTTCCTGGAATTGAGGCTCGTCCTCCGGGCGCACCGGGCGGATGATGAACTCGCGCCCGTCGGGCAGCGTCATCTTTCGCTCGAGCGAATTGGGATAGGGCCGGATGGCCAGGCGCTGGGCCGGCGGTCCCGGCGGGGCGGCGCGGACACGGACCCGCGCATCCAGCGCCAGCACGCCGTATTCGTCGGCCAGCAGCGGGTTGATGTCGAGTTCGACGATCTCGGCGTTATCGATGACCAACTGTGACGTTTTGACGAGGGTCAGGGCCAGCGCGTCCATGGCGACAGGGGGGCGGTCGCGAAAGCCCCTGAGCAACCGCACGACGCGCGTGCGGCCGATGACCTCGTGGGCGAGCCGCATGTTGAGGGGCGGCAGCGTCAGCGCCGTGTCATCGATCACCTCGACGGCGGTGCCGCCCTGACCGAACAGGATCAGGGGGCCGAACTGCCGATCCTCGGTGACCCCGGCGATGAGTTCGTATGCGCCAGGGCGATGTACCATGGGCTGCACAGTGAAGCCGGCGAGGCGGGCCTCGGGTCGCTTCTCGGCGACGCGGGCGGCCATCGCCGCCGCCTCCTGCCGGACGGCGGCCGGGGTCTGGAGGTTGAGGGCGACGCCGCCGACGTCGGACTTGTGCGTGATGTCGGGCGACAGGATCTTGAGCGCCACCGGCCCGAAGAACCGGGCGGCGGCGTCGGCCGCCTCCTCGGGCGTCGCGGTCACCGTCGTCGGCACGGTGGGAATGTCGTAGGCGGCCAGCACGTCCTTGGCCTCGACCTCGTTCAGCCACTCGCGGCCCTCGCCCAGCGCCCGCGCCACAATGTCGCGCACGGCGGCCGGGTTCGGCGAGAAGCGCTCGGGAATGGCCGGGGTCGTCTGGGTCAGCATCTCCTGATTGCGGCGAAAGGTCACCATGTGCATGAAGGCCCGCACCGCGTCGCCCGGCGTCTGATAGCTGGGGATGCGGTGGCTGGCGAACAGCCGCCGGGCGTCGCGGGCCGTGGTCTCGCCCAGCCAGCTCGTCAGCACGCAGCGGCGCGACTTCCCCAGGGCCTCGACGACGGCGCCGGCCGCCTCGGTCGAGGAGGCGATCGCGGTCGGGCAGTTCAGCACCAGCAGGGCGTCGGCGCCCTTGTCATGAATGAGGGGGTCGATCGCCTTGGCGTAGCGCTCGCCGGTGGCGTCGCCGATGATGTCCACCGGATTGCCGTGCGACCAGGTCGGCGGCAGCACCGCGTTCAGCTTTTCCAGGGTGACCGGCGACAGTTCGGCCAGCGCTCCGCCGAGTTCGATCAGCGTGTCGGTGGCGAGCACGCCGATGCCGCCGCCGTTCGTCAGGATCGCCAGCCGGTTGCCCTCGACCGGGCGTGCCATCGCCAACGTCTCGACGGCGTCGAACAGCTCGCCGAGGTCGTCGACGCGCAGCATGCCGGCGCGGCGGAAGGCGGCGTCGTAGGCCTTGTCCGACCCGGCCAAGGCCCCGGTGTGCGAGGCGGCGGCCTTGGCCCCTTCGGCGCGGCGGCCGGCCTTGATGACGATGACCGGCTTGACGCGGCTGGCCGCGCGCGCCGCCGACATGAACTTGCGGGCGTGGGTGACGGCCTCGACGTAGAGCAGGATGGCCCGGGTCGCGCGGTCGGTCGCCAGATAGTCGAGAAGGTCGCCGAAATCGACGTCGGCCATGCCGCCCATCGACACGAGATGCGAGAAGCCGATGTTGCGTTCGTGGGCCCAATCCAGCACCGAGGTCAGGACCGCACCCGACTGGGCGATGAAGGCCAGCGAATCGGCGTGCGGCCGCACATGGGCGAAGCTGGCGTTCAACCCGATCCCGGGCACCATGAGGCCGAGGCAGTTGGGACCGACGACGCGCAGCGTGTGGGGCTGCGCCGCCTGCAACATGGCCTGCTCCAGGGCCCTGCCGCGCTCGCTGCCGCCCTCGCTGAAGCCGGCGGTGATCACGACGACGGCGCGGGCGCCGCGCGCCCCGGCCTCGGCGACCAGGCCGGGCACGGTGTCCGGCGGCGTGGCGATGACGCAAAGGTCCGGCGTCTCCGGCAGGGCCGACAGCGACGGGTACGCCAGCACCCCCTCGACCGCCTTGTGCTTGGGATGCACCGGCATCACGGCGCCGCCGAACCCCGAATTGAACAGGTTGCGGGCCAGCACCTGGCCGACCGAGCCTTCCTGGCGGCTGGCCCCCACCAGCGCCACTGACCGAGGCTGGAACAGGGCATCCAGATTACGCACCGACATGCCGCTCGCCTCCCACGGCTCAGGGTTGATACCGCCGTTTTCGCACTGCACACTACAGCGTAATCGGCCATCCATGAACAGCCGCGTTCGGGGAGAATTTGGGTGGTGGCAGGCGAAAACGGCAGCGTTGAGGACCCCTGGCGGAGAGCGCGGGCGCTGATGGCGGGCCTGCCCGACGGCGGGCTGAACATCAGCCATGAGGCGGCCGACCGGCATGTCGCCGCCGGCCGCGGCGACGTCACGGCGCTGCGCTGGCTCGGCAAGGACGGCAGCCGGCGCGACATCAGCTTCGCGGAACTGGCCGAACAGAGTGGGCGGTTCGCGGGCTTTCTGACGTCGGCAGGGGTGGAGCCGGGCAGCGTGGTCGCGGTCCTGCTGGGCCGCGTTCCCGAACTTCACGTCGCCGCCCTGGGCGCTCTGAAGGCGGGCGCCGTGGTCTGCCCCCTGTTTGCGGCGTTCGGACCGGAACCGATCCGCGAACGGTTGCTGCGCGGTCGCGCGCGCGTTCTGGTGACCACGCCGCAGGCCTATCGGGCCAAGGTGGCGGCGCTGCGCGCCGAGCTGCCCGATCTCGACACCGTACTGCTGGTCGGTGACGGCGCGGCGGATCTGGAGGGGGCACTGGACTTTCGCGCGGCGATCGGGGCCTGCGCGCCGATGCCGCCGGTCAGCACGCGTCCCGAGGATCCCGCCCTGCTCCATTTCACCAGCGGCACGACGGGGCGGCCGAAGGGCGCCCTGCACGTCCACGAAGCTGCGGTGATGCACGCGTTCACCGGCCGCGGGGTTCTCGGCCTCCGTAAAGGCGACGTCTATTGGTGCACGGCCGATCCCGGCTGGGTGACCGGTACCTCCTACGGCATCGTTGCCCCCCTCGCGCTCGGGGTCACCAGCGTCGTCGACGAGGGCGAATTCGATCCGTCCCGCTGGTGCGCCATCCTCCAGGACGAAGCCGTGACCGTGTGGTACACCGCACCCACCGCGATCCGCCTGCTCATGCGGGCCGGCGCCGAGTTCGCCCGCAGCTGGCGGTACCCAGCGCTGCGCCATCTGGCCAGCGTCGGCGAGCCGCTCACGGCCGAGGCCGTGGAATGGGGACGCGCCGCCTTCGGACATCCATTCCACGACACGTGGTGGCAAACCGAAACGGGCGCCATCATGGTCGCCAACGCGGCCGGCGCCGACCCGGTTCCGGGCAGCATGGGGCGGCCGGTCGAGGGCATCGAGGCGGCGGTGGTAAGGCGGGACGGGGATCGCATCATGCCGGTTCGAGACGGTGATCTGGGGGAACTCGCCCTGCGGGCGGGATGGCCGTCGATGTTCCGCGCCTATCTCGACGATGACGAGCGCTACCGGGCCTGCTTCGTGGATGGCTGGTATCTGTCGGGTGACCTCGCGCGCCGGGATGAACAGGGGCACTTCTGGTTCGTGGGGCGCGCCGACGACGTCATCAAGTCTTCGGGCCACCTGATCGGGCCGTTCGAAGTCGAGCGCGTGCTGATGCGCCACCCGGCGGTGGCCGAGGCGGGCGTGATCGGCAAGCCGGATGCCGTGGCCTTCGAGATCGTGAAGGCATTCGTCGTGCTCAGGCCCGACTGCAATGCGGATGAGGCCATGCGCCGCGACATTCTCGCCTTCGCGCGGCGGCAACTGGGCGCCGCGGTCGCGCCGAAGGAACTTGCCTTTGCAGACGCGTTGCCGCATACGCGCAGCGGCAAGGTGCTGAGGCGGCTGCTCAAGGCCAATGAAACCGGGGCGCCGCCGGGCGACCTGTCGACACTCGAGGGGAGAGGCCAGCCATAGATGGCGAGCGACATGATGACCCAAGACCAGGCCCGACTGGAAGTGTTGGACAGCCTGAAATCGGTGGTGCCGGAAGCCGACGCCGAGTCGATCGACCCCAATACACCCTTCCGGGATCAACTGGACATCGATTCGGTCGACTATCTGAACTTCATTCTTACGCTGGAGCGGCGCCTGGGGGTGCGGGTGCCGGAAGAAGACTATCCGCAGATGGCCAGCCTGAACGGCGCGATGCGCTGGCTTGCCGGGCGCGCCTACCGCGCCTGAGGCCGAGGTTCCTCATCGAGGCGGCGATACATCATCACCCGATTACGCCCGGCCTGCTTGGCTCCGTACAGGCCCTGGTCGGCGATTGCCATGAGGTCGTCGAACGAGAACTCGTATCCCGCCGGAAGGCAGGCGACGCCCAGACTGATGGTGATGTTCAGCGGCTCGAACCGGGTGTCGATCGGGATGTTCAACCGCTCCACCGCCTGACGCAGCTTCTCCGCGGTGGTAAGCGCACCGTCCGGACTGGTTTCCGGCAGCAAGATGATGAACTCCTCGCCGCCGAACCGGGCGACGATGTCGATCTTGCGCACCGCCATGGACAACACGTCGGCGACGCATTTCAGGCACATGTCACCGGTCAGATGGCCGAACTGGTCGTTGACCGTCTTGAAGTGGTCGATGTCGGCCACCAACAGTGCCAGGGTTTGCCCATGCCGTTTCTGGCGCGCCACCTCGAGCTTGTATCGCTCGAGGAACTTGCGCCTGTTGGCCAGCCCCGTGAGCGGGTCGTGAAGCGCCATCCGTTCCAGTTCCTGGCGCACCCGCGTCAGTTCCGTGACGTCGACATTGACCCCGCGATAGCCGATGAAGCCGCCTTTGCCATCGAAGATCGGATGGGCGCTCACCGATATCCACACATGCGTTCCATCCTTGTGGCGGGCGCACGTCAATATGTGCTCGAACGGCACTCTGTTCGCGAAGGCCATTTCCAGGAGGGACGAATGCTCGTGGCATTGCGCGCCGCCGCATTCGAGCTCGGCGAAACGCCGCCCCAGCAACTCGTCCGCTTCGTATCCCAGGACCTTCGGCGTGCCCTTGAGGAAGGTCAGCCTGTTGTCGGCGTCGACCTCCCAGACGAAGGTCGGCGAGTAGCCGATGGCATCCTCCATCAACTCGCTGGCACGGCGAACGAGTTCATCCGCCTGCCGGGTCTTGGTGATGTCGGTATAGGTGGTCACGAAGCCCGCGATGTTGCCCCCGATACGGATCGGGCGCCCTTGCACGTCGAGCGTCCTTCCGTCGGGCCGCACCCTTTCGAAGCTGTGTGGCTCGAAGCGCATGGCCATCTTGGTGCGCCACTGGACGTATTCCCCGGTGTTCAAATTGCCGTATTCGCCGCGATCGGCGTTGTGCCGGATGAGATCCACGAAGCTGATGCCTTCCCTCACGAAATCGGCGGGCAGGTCGAGCACCTCGATAAACGACTGGTTCCAGAAGGCGAGTTCGAGATTCTCATCGAACACGCTGACCCCCTGCGGCAGGCTGTCGAGTATCGTTCGTAGATAGATGGCGTAGCGCTTCGCCTCCTCTTCGGCCCGCTTGCGCTCGGTGATGTCGTTGTAGATCGTCACGAATCCGCCACCGGGCAGCGGCGTACCACGTATCTCCAGAGTCGAGCCGTCCGGCCGCTGGCGCTCATACACATGCGGGACCGGATTGCGGGCCCTTTCGAGCGAGGCCGCGACGATGGCGTCAATGTCGCCCGGACCGTATTCGCCCCGGCGAGCGTTGAACTCGGTAAGGGTTTTGAAATGGGGCAGGCCGTCTTCGAAAAGGTGGGCGGGGAAATCCAGGGTCTTCTGGAAGGTGCGATTGCAGAATGTCATCTCCAGATCGCCGTCGAAGACGGTTACCGCGCCGGGAATGTTGTCGATGATGCTTTGCAGTATCTGTAGCCGACGCGCCGCCTCTTCCTCGAGCCGCTTCCGTTCGGTGAGGTCGGTTACGGTAAGAACGATCAGTGTGCCGATCGAAACCGCGCTGATCTCGGCGGGGACGTCTTGGTCGCCGCGCTTGGCGATTCCCTCCCGGCGCACGCATAGCCGGGTGAGCCCGTGCTCCGCCTGGGCGGATGAGCGGAGGACGGCCCACATGTCGGGCGAGAAGAGGTCCATCGCCGAGCCGCCGATGACCTGATCACGGGGCCGGCAAAAGATCTCTTCGGCGGCCTCGTTGAAGAAGATGACTTGGGCCTCACCGTCGACGACCACGATACCATCGTGGAGATTGTGCAAGATCTTACGGATGATCCGGGGCGACAGCAGCATCGCTTCGACCTGGCCCGGTTGAGCCCTTTCGTCGGAATCGAAAAACAGGTTGATGACCTCGGTCACGGACTCGAGCAGTTGCGTGGCCGTGGCCTGTGGACCCAGCCTGGCCGCAAGCGCGTCCAGCACCTGCTGCTTGGTCACCGTGTCGCGTTCTCTGTCGACGGTGGGACGGTCCATGGCAAATTTCACTCCGGTGCGCGCGCCCGACCGAGATGGAAGCTGCCCGGCACCGCCCCCAAAGAGTACTCTCAAAAGGCGAAGTTAGCCAGAATCGCTGCGCGCCGCCCTGCCGCCGCCGCCCACACCGCAAGACCGGGCTGGAATTCGGGCCTACGGGGGGATAAAACGGCTGCTGGGCGACAGACCCCAAGGGAGGATCCGCGCATGACCGACAGCACCAAATACCTGCTTGGCGAAGACCGCATTCCGAAGTTCTGGT